>JBNPED010000006.1:0-48420 GCA_051117435.1 Oceanicaulis sp.
GCGGAGCGAACCGTGGACGGGCTCTGGAACACAATCGGCCGGATATCGGAAACCTTCACGCCGGCCGAATGCGCCAACTACTTCGCCGCCTGCGGATATGATCCAGACTGGTAGGACGCCGCTCTAGTTTTCGTAACGGACCGCACTCAGGAACTCCATGTCATCGGAGTACAAGTCCTCAACATGACGTCTGAGCGCCTTGTTGCGAAGAATTTTTTGTATTTCAGAGCTGGCGACCGTCCCGGCGTTTCGGCGCGGGAGCGAAAGGGGGGCGGGAATTTGCAGGGATTGAACCATCATCCCATAATCGCGCTGCAGCGACGAGAATCGTAGCAGATGCTCGGGCCATTTCATTTGACCCCGGACGTTCAGGAACGACACCGCGGACGGGGTTTCCTGAAGCAGGTCCAGAAAGCGTTGCTCGTCCCACTCCGGCTCCCGCTCTGTCCACCAGCGGGGCGAATAGTAAAGCGAAATCAAGCGTTCGAATGGTGGCCGAATGGGAAATACGACGGCGTAGTCCGACAAAGCCGAGCCGAGCCGCTCGGCGTAGTCGGCGAAAGTGGCGTGCTTGGTCGGCGTGACCGGGCCGCTGACGCCGTATCGCTCGACGCCGTCCTGATCCGGCCGGTTCACAACCCGTCGATCGTCGCTGAACCCAAGTAGGCGATCCTGAACGGCGTTGCCGCCCGTCTTCGGCACGTGCAAGAAGATGAACCGATGCTTTGAAGAAATCATAGGGCATGCCGTTTCAATGAATTTGACGCTCAGGCCGTGCCGCCAAGACTTCGTTCGGCGCGTTCGCGGTACAGGCCCGTGACCTTCACCGTATTCTTGAACGCCGTGTAGATCACGCGGCGCTGGGCGTCCGTCACCTCGTCTCGTGTCAGGAGCTGGCGGGTACGATAATCCGATTTCGCTTGGGCCTGGAGCGCGAACCCGCCCAGTCCGCGCGCCGCCATGACCCAGGCCAGCTCCTCCGCCAAGGTTTCATAAGCAAGGACACGATCGACAAGCAGCCGGTCCGGCGCGTCCGGGTCGGTGTATTTCGGCGTGTCGATCGGAAACGTCCCGGTCTCCACATACCGCTCCCAGGTCAATGCTTCGCGCTCCTCCGGCGGCAGGCCGTGCGCGTCATCCCGGTTTTTCAGCATGTGAAAATGCGACAGGCACTTGTCGACCGGCTCCCGCTCGATAGTGAACCGGTACATCGACGCAAACCGCTCTGATCCTAGGCGCTTGCGAACGAGGTCGGCGCGCATATGATTGAAGAAGGCGATCTCACCTGCGGCGTTGAGATAATTGCGCGGCTCGTGTCCGGCTTCGGCGGGGATGATGGGAGTGACGATCGCACCCGGCTCGATACGCTGCGAGAGTTCCACCTCCACCGAGGTGCCGGCGGTCTTGGTCGTCTTGATGAAGATGAACGCGTGTTCGAAGCTGACGACCACCATTCCCGCCCCCCGTCGCGCTGAATTACCTTAACCGCATACGGCAGGGGTTCGGTGCGCACAAGCGCGCGCCGTGTGTTGGGACGTCACGCTCCGTTACCATTCGTGATTTACTTCATTGGCAGACATCCCTTAATCCGGCGCTGAAAAAATTTCGCAGCGCCGCTAGGGTTCGGCGCGCCGATGGAGCCGACGCCATGATCCCGTTCATCGATCTCGCCGCGCAGCGTGCGCGCATCAAGGACCGGCTCGAGCCGGCGATCGCGAAGATCATCGAGGAAGGCCGCTATATTCTCGGGCCGGAAGTCTCCGAGCTCGAAGACAAGCTCGCCGCTTTCGGGAACGCGCCGGCGCTGACCTGCGGCAACGGCACCGACGCGCTGGCCCTGCCGCTCATGGCGTGGCGGCTGCGGACCGGCGACGCGGTCTTCGTGCCGAGCTTCACTTTCGCCTCCACCGCCGAGGTCGTGCCCTGGCTCGGCGCGACGCCGATCTTCGTGGACATCGATCCCGACACCTATTGCATGGACCCGAAGAGCCTCGAGAAGGCGATCGCCTGGGCGAAGACGCAAGCCGACCTGAAGCCGCGAGCGGTGATCGCGGTCGATCTGTTCGGCCAGCCCGCCGACTATCCGGCGATCGCGGACATCTGCCGCGCCGAAGGGCTCAAGCTCATCGCCGACAGCGCCCAGGGCTTCGGCTGCACGCTGAACGGCAAGCATCCGGTGGAATGGGCCGACATCGCCACGGTCAGCTTCTATCCGGCCAAGCCTCTGGGCTGCTATGGGGACGGCGGCGCCATGCTGACGCGCGACGAGGAGCTCATGGCGCTGTTGAAGTCGTTGCGCAATCACGGCGAGGGCGCGGAGCGCTACGCCTACGCCCGCATCGGCATGAACTCCCGCCTGGACACGCTGCAGGCCGGGATTTTGCTGGCCAAGCTGGAGATCTTCGCCGACGAGATCGAGGGCCGTAACTGCGTGGCGACCGCCTACGCCGAGGGCTTCGGCGACACGGTGAAGACGCCCAGGGTGATCGAGGGCGGGGTTTCGGTCTGGGCCCAGTACACGATCGAGGTCGAGGACCGCGAAGGCTTCCGCAAATCGCTCGCCGACGCCGGCGTGCCGACGGCGGTCTATTATCCCGTGCCGATCCATCACCAGGCGCCCTATCAGCGCTTCCCGACCGTCCCGGGCGGGCTTCCGGTCACCGACGCGGCCGCCGAGCGGGTCGTCTCGCTGCCCATGGACGCCTATGTGGAGGGTGATCGGCTCCAGACCGTCATCGACGCTGTGCGCAAGGCGGTATGAGCGCCGCCGCCTCCGTCGCGGTCCTGATCGTCGCGTACAAGAGCCGCGACACAATTCCCGGCGTGATCGAGGCGCTGGCGCGCCAGACCATCCGCCCGGCGCGCGTGCGTCTTCTCGAAAACGGCTCGCCGGACGGCGCGCGCGTCGACGCCGCCGGTTTGCCCGACTGGGTCGAGCTGATCGAGAGCGAGACCAATCTCGGCTTCGCGGCGGGCAATAACCGGCTCGCCGAGGGCGTCGGGGAGGACTGGCTGCTTCTGCTCAATCCGGACGCCTTCCCCGAACCCGACCTGATCGCCCAGCTGATGGACGCGACGCGCCGCCATCCCGGCGCGGCCCTGTTCGGCGCCACCCAGCTCGCCCATGGCGCGCCGGGCGTGCTGGACGGGGCGGGCGACGTCTATCATTTCACCGGCCTCCCCTATCGGGCCGGATACGGGCGGGCGATGGATCCGCCGGCGGAGGGCGAGGTGTTCGGTCCGTGCGGCGCGCTGGCGCTCATCCGCCGCGACGTGTTCGAGGCGCTGGGCGGGTTCGATGAAGATTATTTCTGCTATGTCGAAGACGTCGATTTCGCCTATCGCGCCCGGCTGGCCGGCCATAGAGCGATTCAGGTGCGCGAGGCGCGGGTGAGTCATATGGGCTACGCCAGCTCCGGCCGGCGCTCGTCCTTCGCCACCTATCACGGCGCGCGAAACCGGTTCTGGACCTTCTTCAAGAACACGCCGGCGCCGCTTCTGCCGGTGCTGGCGCCGGTGCATCTGGGCGTGACGCTGCTGCTCTGGCTGTCCGCGGCGCGGTTCAAGCAGTTCACGCTCTTCGGCACCGCCCTGCGCGACGCGCTTAAAGGCTGGCCCCGTCTGATGGAGAAGCGCCGCGACGCGCAGGCGGCGCGCACCGTCGGCGCCCTGGACGTCGCGGCGATGCTGAGCTGGAACCCGCTCAATCTCCTCACCCGCGCGCCCGACGTGCGCAAGCCGCGCTAAGCCTTTTAGCGAAGGTGCAAACCGGTCTCGCGTTCGAAACGGCTTAACGGCCGGTGAGTTCGGCTGTGCACCGGGCGACGGCCGGCGCCGGGTCGCGCCGTGCCGCGATGGTGTCGGCGGCGAGCCGGTGCAGATCGCTGGAGAGCACGTCCACGCCGGCGGCCGCAAGCTCGGCGTAGATCGACGGATCGCCGGTCTCCTGAACCTCGCCGTCCATATACCAGAGCGAGCCGAACGCGGCGGGAACGCCTTCGGCCTCCAGATAGGCCCAGAGTTCGGGCCGGGGATCCGGCGACACGCCGGTCCAGGCCATCAGCCGGTCTTTCGCCAGGCCGCCGTGCAGGAGTTCGGAAAGGCGCTCGGCGCTGGTGATCTCCACTGACACCGCCACCTGCGAATCGGCCGCCGCTGCGGCGAGCGCGTCCTCCACGGTGTAGGCGACCACGGCGGCGCGGTCGCGCGCGCCGGCCTGAGCCACGAATTTCGTAAGCTCGGCGATGTCCACGCCGGCCTTCACGTCCAGCTGCAACAGGGCGCGGCCCTCGGCCCAGGCCAGCGCCTCGGCGAGGCTCGGCGCACGAAACGCGGTCGCATCCCCTTCATTGTCCACCAGCTGATAGGTCTGCAGCACCGACCAGTCGGTCGCATCGACACGGCCTTCGCCGGTGGTGGTGCGCTCCAGCGTCTCGTCATGCATCAACACGAACACGCCGTCGGAGGTCTGGCGAACGTCCACCTCCAGAAGGAAAGGGCCGTGCGACAGGGTGTGGGCGAAGGTCTCGACCGCGTTCTCCGGATAGCCCGGCTCCGGCCCGCCGCGATGGCCGCTGACCAGGGTGACGTTCGCCTCATCCAGACAGCGCAGATAGGCCGACAGCGTGGTTTCGGAGTTCATGGGCGCGGCCGGCTCCGGAAGGCCGGCGGTCAGCGGGTCTGCGGCGAAGAGCGCAAGAGCGAGCGCTGCGATCATGACGGGTCTTCCTTAAGGGTCAGGGACAGGGGGCGGCGAGCGGCACGGTCTCTTCGAGCCGGTAGTCCGCGCCATCAAGGTCGAAGGCGGCCGTCACTGTCAATTCAAAGCCCGTTCGCGCCGCGTTCGGCGCGTCGGCGGTGAAGAACGGTTCGGTGTGACGCCGGGCCATGACGACCGAGGAATTGTTTGACGATTGCACGCCGTAGCCGGGCGCGACCGTGCAGGCGCTCTGCGAAGACTCCACACAGGCGCCGTCGCGGAAGCGCGGCGCGGCGAGCCGGTCGGCGGAGACGGTCAAGGTCAGCGGCTTGTCTATGGGCGAGCCGAGATCGGGGATCGAAAGCCGGGCGCCGTCCGGCGCGTCGCAGTCGGCTGTGAGGCGCGGCGCCAGGTCGGGGCGGACGGCGAGGGAGCCGAGCATCACGTCCACGGCCTGCACCCGGTCCATGGCGCTGCGCGGTTCGGGCGGGCGCGGCGCGCCGCCGTCCAACGGCAGCAGGGTGATCATCGGATCGCCGCCGCCCAGTTCAACGATCGTCACGTGGTGCAGCGCGCCCGCGCTCGGCGATCCGCGCTTGGTGGAGCCGCCCGCCGCGCCGACGGTCATGTAGGTGACCCCGTCGCGCGCCGGCTCGATCTGGGGATAGTGCGTGTGGCCCGCGATCACCAGTGTCGCGCCGGCGTCGGCCAAAAGGCGGTGGGCCGGCGCCCAGCCGATCTCGTTGTACCAGAGCGGCTGATGGATGAAGGCGACGATCCCGTCCGCGTCGCGCGCCGCGTCCAGCTCGCGCGCCAGCGCGTCCAGCTGCGCGGGCGACGGTGCGGCCATATAGGTGACGCCCCAGCGCGGATCGGCGTGAAGCGTGTCGTGGCTGTAAAGCCCGATCACCGCCCATCCATCGACTCGGCGCGTGCGCATGAAGCCGTCCGCCGCGCCCGGATCGGCCTCGGAGAGCCAGGCCTTGAACAGGGCTTCGCGCGAGCGGTCGGTGCTGCCGGTCTCCCAGTCGGGCGGGTTCACGTCATGATCGCCGGGCGTGAGCATCCACGGCGCGTCCAGCCGGTCGAGATGGGCGCGGGCTCGATCGAAATCAGCGCGCATGTCCTCCACCGGCAGGGCGGATTCGATGAGATCGCCCACATGAAGCACCAGATCGACGCCGCCCTCGGCGTTGATCCGGTCCACCGCCCGGCCGAGCATCGCATGGGCGGCGTCCAGATCGTCGGTCCCGGTCTGGTCGCCGATCACCGCCAGGCGCAGCGGCTGCGGCCCGGCTCCGGCGGCGCGATCGTCGATCCAGTCGATCGCCGGCCCGGCCACGAACGCCAGGAGGGTGCCGGCGAACGCGGCGGCGGCCGCGCTCACCGGCATGACCCGGGCCATCAGAAGCGGCCGCGCAGGCCGATGGTGACCCCGCGCGGCGCCCCGGCGTAGGCGGCGGGCTGTTCGTACTCCTCGTCGAGCAGATTGTTCACCGACCCGAAGAGCTGGAGGTTATCGCCCAGGTCCAGCGTACCGGAAAGGTTCACCACTTCGTAGCTCTCGATGGTTTCGCCGACCGCGATGAAGAAGCCGTCATCGTCATAGGTGATGTCGGTGCGCTGGCCCACATAGAGATAGCGCAGCGAGAGCGTGGCGATCTCGATCGGGCTCCATCGGGCGCTGGCCGACCAGCTGTGCGGCGGACGGCGCAGCAGACGGGCGCCGGTGTTGGCGTTGACCGCGTCGGTGTAGGTGTAGTCCACCCGGGCGCGCAGGGCGTCGGTCGGGCGCCAGTCGATGAACGCCTCGTAACCCTCGTTATCGGCCTTGCCCACGTTCTGGTTCTGGCCGGTGAAGGTGACGAAATCGAACTGGTTCTCGATCAGATCCTCGATGGTGCTGTCGAAATAGGTCGCCCCGAAGCGCAGCGAGTCCTCACGCCCGCCCGCGGGCAGGCGGGTTTCGAACCCGAACTCGAAGGTTTCGCCTTCTTCCGGCTCCAGGTCCGGATTGGGCGTGGTGAAGGGCGAGGAGGAGAAGCGCTCCGACAGGGTCGGCGCCTTGAACGAGGTGCCCCAGGCCGCGGTCAGGCGGGTGTGCAGCATGGCGAGATTATAGACCGCGCCGGCGTTCCAGGTGGTTTGCGATCCGAAATTCTCGAAATCGTCGATGCGGCCCGACAGGGTCACGTCGAAATGCTCGCTCAGCCCGGCGGTCAGCAGCGCGAACGCGCCGTAGCTGTATTCCTCCCGGCTCAGCGGATTGGAGAATTGCGGGTCCACGTCGATGGATTCGGACTGGTACTGCGCGCCAAACGAGACCGACGGCGCCAGCAGCGGCCCGGCCGCCTGCGGGCTCCACACGTTCAGCCATTCGGCGAAATCGCGCTCGCCCTTCGCGGTGTCGGTGACGGCGCCGCCGTTCACGCTCTCGCGTTCGTTCTCCACCTGACCGCCGCGCAGTTCGGATTCGTACCGGCCGTCCGCCGAGCGCCAGCCCGCGCCGAGGCGCCAGACCGTGTAGCGGTCCTCGCCCACGCCGAGATCGGGATCATCGGCGCGCTGGAAGCCGCTTGGTCCGCCGGAGAAGGTGTCGAATTCGCTAGAGGCGTCGCGGACGCGCACCAAGGCTTCAACGCTGATTTGCTCGTTGACGGCGTATTCGCCGATGGCGGTGACGGTGGTGAACTCCGCCCCGTCCGGGTCGCCGGTCCGGGTGCTCATCCGGGAGGGCACTTCGTCGAACCCGTCGGTGTCCAGCGCCTCGATGGTGAGATTGTACGACACGCGGTCGGCCGTTCCTGCCGCGCCGGCCACGCCGCGCAGCGTGTTGAACTCGCCGAAGCTGGTTTCGAAATACGGTGCGAACGCCTTGTCGGCGCCCAGGCGCGGAATGATGTTGATCACCCCGCCCACCGCGTCGGAGCCGTAGACCGAGCTGAGCGGCCCGCGCACCACTTCGACCCGTTCGGCGTCGGCCAGCGTATCCTGACCGAAATTGTATTGGCCGTTCGGCGCCGAGGCGTCGTTCAGCCGGATGCCGTCGAACAGGGCCAGCGTGTGCTTGGAGTTGGAGCCGCGCGAAAACACGGAGGTGATCGAGCCGGCGGGGCCGGACTGCACCGCGTTCACGCCGGGGCTGAAGGCCAGCGCGTCGGCCAGGGTCTCCACCACGTTGAGTTCGATCTCGTCGCGGTCGATGACGTCGATCTTTGCAGGGATGCGTTCGATCGGCGTGGCGGTGCGCGTGGCGGTGACCACGATCACGTCGCTCTCCGCCTGGGCGCGCGCAGGCGCTTCCGGTTCGGTTTGGGCGAAGGCCGGCGCGGCCATGGCGGCGCCGGACAGGATCAGGGCGGCGCGCAGGCCCGCCCAGGCGGTTTTGCTGACGGTGTTCATGGTGACCCCCTCATGATGTCGGGGCCACAATGCCAAACTTCCGTTTACCTTTTTGAACACGGCGTTAACACGTCTTTGACGGCTGCTCCTAAAAGCGCCTTAATCCGGGTCGGAGGTGCGGCGATGACACGCTGGCGCGATTATGTGCGGGGCTTGAGGGGGCGGCTGGGGTTGAGCCAGGCGGTGCTCGCTGAGCGTCTGGGCGTGGACCAGACCGCCGTCTCGCGCTGGGAGCGCGGGCTGGACGCGCCGCGCATGGCGCTGCGGCGGCGGTTGGTGGAGCTTGGCCGGTCCGGCGACGCCGCGCGCCAGGATCAGGTGGTGCGCGCGCGGGTGCGCAACGCGCTCTGGCCGGCCTCGCTCGTGGCGCCCGGCGCGGTGTTTCTGGAGATCAACCCGCCCGCCCTCGCCGAGGCGGGCCTGGCGCCGGCCGATCTGCGCGGCCGGCCGATCTACGGCCTGTTCGGGCCCGCCGTCGACGACGTCACCGAGCGCTGGGAGGCCACCGGCGTGTTTCGCGGCGAAATGGCGATGACAATCTCGCTCAACACGCTGGAGACCTCCGACGGGCAGGTGCACGTGAAGACCCTCGACACGCCGCATTTCACCGCCGACGGCGATGTCTGGTGCGTGTGCGAAATCCGCCGGATCAGCGCCGAGCGCTATGTCGAGGAGTTCGCGCGCTATGGCGGCCACACCTTTCAGGTGCCGTTCGACGCGCTCGCCGATCCCGCCTGATCGCGCCGCGGGCGCCAGCGCCCATAGGCCGCAGCATCGCTCCGGCCGGAAGGGTTTCGCGAGGCCCGCCACGTCTTTATATCCGCGATCGAACCGTAAGACTAAGAAGGCGAGGAGCGGGACATGGGCGCAGTGAGCGAGCAGAAGGTGGTGTCGGTGCGCCACTATACCGACCGGCTGTTCGCCTTCCGGGTCACGCGTCCGCAGAGCTTCCGCTTCCGCTCCGGCGAGTTCGTCATGCTGGGTTTGACCGTGGACGGCAAGCCGCTCCTGCGCGCCTATTCGGTGGCGAGCCCGTCCTGGGACGAAGAGCTGGAATTCTTCTCCATCAAGGTGCCCGACGGCCCGCTCACCTCGCGCCTGTGCGACATCGCGCCGGGCGATCCGATCCTGTTGGGGACCAAGCCGGTGGGCACGCTGGTGCTCGACGCGCTGACGCCGGGCAAGCGGCTGTATCTCCTGTCCACCGGCACCGGGATCGCGCCCTTCGCCTCGATCATCCGCGATCCGGAGACCTATGAGCAGTTCGACCAGGTGATCCTCACCCATACATGCCGCGAGGTCGCCGAGCTGGAATACGGACGTGAACTGGTCGAAGCGGTGGCCGAAGACCCGCTGGTGGGCGAATTCGCCAACGGCAAGCTCGTCTACTACCCCTCCGTCACCCGCGAGGAGTTCGCGCGGACCGGGCGCATCACCCAGCTCATCGACGAGGGAACGATCTTCGAAGAACTCGGCGTACCCGCGCTGAACCCGGCCGACGACCGGGTGATGATCTGCGGTTCCATGGAGATGATCGAGGACTGCAAGCTGCGCTGCGAGCGCGCCGGCCTCACCGAAGGCTCCAACGCGCGGCCCGCGGAATACGTGGTGGAGAAGGCGTTCGTCGGCTGACGCAGGCGCGCCATGGCCAGCCTTTAGCCCCCGCGCTATATGCGGCCCCTCGAAAGGAGGCGCCATGCGCATAGCGTTTTTCGGTGACGTGGTCGGCAAGTCGGGCCGCGAGGCGGTCGCGGAGCATTTGCCCGGCCTGCGCGAGCGCCTCTCGCTGGACTTCGTGGTGGTCAACGCGGAAAACGCCGCGGGCGGGTTCGGGATCACCGAGCGCACCGCGAACGAGCTCTATGACGCCGGCGCCGACGTGCTCACCCTCGGCAACCACGCCTGGGACCAGAGCGAGGCGCTGTCCTATATCTCCCGCGAACCAAGGCTTCTGCGCCCGGTCAATTACCGCGAAGGCGCCGCGCCGGGCGCCGGGTCGGCGCTCTACGATCTGCCCGACGGGCGGCGCATCCTGGTGATGAACGTGCTTTTGCGTCTCTACATGCAGGCGCTGGAGGATCCGTTCGCCGCGGTGGAGAAGGAGCTCACCGCCTGTCCGCTGGGGCAGGTCGCCGATGCGATCCTGGTGGACATGCACGGCGAGGCCACCAGCGAGAAGAACGCCATGGGCGTGTTCTGCGACGCGCGGGCCAGCCTGGTCGTGGGCACCCACACCCATGTGCCCACCGCCGATCACCGCATCCTGCCCGGCGGCACCGCTTATCAGACCGACGCCGGCATGTGCGGGGACTATGACAGTGTGATCGGCATGGAAAAGGACGAGCCGGTCAACCGCTTCGTCACCGGCATGCGCACAGGCCGCTTTACGACCGCCAGCGGCGAGGCGACCGCCTGCGGGCTCTATGTGGAGACCGACGATTCCACCGGGCTCGCGGTGCGCTGCGAGCCGATCCGGGTGGGGGGCGCCCTGGCGCGCCATGTTCCGGTGATCTGACGCCCTTATCGTGAAGGTTGCGAGCTTGAAATAGATTGCCCCAAAGGCGTGCCGCGCCTATTCTCGGCTCGAAGGCCGGGGAGGGCCGCAATGCTTGTTTCAGCCGTGTTCCTTTCGCTCCAGGCCGCCGCGGCGGCCGATGAAGCTGATCCGTATCAGGACCGCCGTCTCATCGTGCGCGAGCAGGTTGAGCCGTTCGAGGTGCCGGGCCGCAATTACCGGGCTTTCTATCGCAATGTCGACCGCTACGGGCCGAACGGGCGCTTCGGACAGTTCGGCTATCGGCTCGATTACGGATTCTACGCGCAAATGCGCGGCGAGCTTTGCCGGGCGGAGAGCGAGGAGGTGGTCATCGACCTGACCTACCGCCTGCCGGCCTGGACGCATTATGAGCAGGCGAACACCCGCGAGCGCGAGGCCTTCGACGAGATGTACGCCTCCCAGCGCGCCTTTCTCGAGGTCTACGGCGAGGTGGTCCGGCGCGGCGGCTACGGCCTTCTTCAGGATCTCCGCAGCCTTGACGACATGCCGTGCGATCAGCTGGAAGCGAGCATGGAGGCCGTGGGCGAGGCGTGGCTGGAGGCGATCGAAGAGGTCGTCGCCCGCCATGAGGACAACGCCGGAACCGTGCCGCTGGCCGATACGGTCTGCCGCACCACCGGAACGCGCCTGCCGCGCTGCCGCACCTGACCGGGCGGTGGCGAGATCCCGGGCGAGGTCTTAGCGTCCCCGCTTAGTATCTTGAAACGCCTGCTCCAGCGCATTGAGGAAGGCCGACCGGTCGCGCGGCGCGAACCCTTTCGGCCCGCCGGTCTCCATGCCTGCGCTCCTCAGATCGCTCATCAGATCGCGCATGGCGAGCTTGGAGCCGATGGAGTTCGCGGTGAAGGCCTGGCCGCGATGGTCGAGCGCCTTGGCGCCGGCCTTCAGGCAGCGGTCGGCCAGCGGAATGTCGCCGGTGATGCAGATATCGCCCGGCCCGATGCGCTCAGCGATCCAGTCGTCGGCCGCGTCCGCGCCTTCGGGCACGATCACCAGCTCGGCCCAAGCGCTCTGGGGCCGGCGCAACCCGCTGTCGCACACCAGCTTGACCTCGGTCTTATGGCGTTCGGCGACGCGGATGACCTCGTCCTTCACCGGACAGGCGTCGGCGTCCACATAGACCGTCACCGCACGCGCTCGCGCACCGGCGCGGCGTGCCCGGTCCAGACGTCGAACCAGGCGGCGAACTGGGCGACGCCCTCCTGAAGCGCCGTGTGCGGCGCCGGGCCGTAGGCCGCCTCGATGGCGGTGGTGTCGGCCCAGGTTGCGCTGACGTCGCCGGGCTGGGCGTCCACCGGCTCGGTCTTCGCGCTGACCCCCAGCGCGCGTTCCAGGGCGGCGACCAGGGTGAGCGTATCCACCGGCTGCGACCCGCCGATATTGAACATGCGCGCGCCGGGCCGCGGGGCGTCGTCGGTCAGCTTGAGCAATTGGGGAACGATATCGGCGATATAGGTGAAATCGCGCAGATTCCGGCCGTGATTGAACAGCTGCAGCGTCTCGCCGGCGCGCATTTTCTGCGCAAAGCTGAAATACGCCATGTCCGGCCGGCCCCAGGGCCCGTAGACGGTGAAGAACCGAAGGCCGGTCAGCGGCAAGGCGTAGAGATGGGCGTAGGTGTGCGCCATCAGCTCGTCGGCCCGCTTGGTCGCGGCGTAGAGCGAAACCGGCGCGTCCACCGGATCGTCTTCGCGGAAGCCGCGCTCGGCCGGGCGCTCGCCATAGACCGAGCTGGAGCTGGCGTAGACGAAATGGCGCAGCGGCGCGCCCATCAGCTGGAGCTTGCGCGCGCCTTCCAGCAGCGACAGGAAGCCCTCCACGTTCGAGCGGGTATAGGCGAACGGATTGCGCAGCGAGTAGCGCACGCCGGCCTGGGCGGCCAGATGCACGATCGCGGAGGGGCGCGCCTCGCGCATCAGCGTGATCACGCGGGCGGCGTCGGCCAGGTCGATCTCTTCGAACCGGAAGCCGTCATGGCGCGCCAGCTCGGCGAGCCGCGCGCGCTTGAGCGAGACGTCATAGTAATCGGTCAGGCAATCGACGCCCAGCACGGTGTCGCCGCGCTCCAGGAGCGCGCGCGCCACGTGAAATCCGATGAAGCCGGCCGCGCCGGTGACCAGTATCGCCATGAGGGCCGCGACAATCCTTGTGTGCGAAGTGCGCGCACAATGCCCCGGCCCGCGCGGCTTTGTCACGCCGCAGTGTGCAGACGCTTGCGCGCGGCTTGCTTTCGCTTGGCGATGCGCCATGGTGTGTGCGCCGCAGCATCCGTGTGAGGATTCCCGCCATGACCGAGCTCACCCCGTTCGACGCCCTGCTTCTGGAGAACGTGCATCCGGACGCCGATCAGGCGCTTCAGGCGCTGGGTCCGGTGGCCGTGCGGCGGGTGTCCGGCTCGCCCGATCCGAAATCCCTGCTGGGCGATGTGGCGCAAGCCCAGGTGCTGGGCATCCGCTCGCGCACCCAGATCACCGAGGAGGTGCTGGCGGCGGCCGAGCGCCTGGAGGCGGTGGGGTGCTTCTGCATCGGAACCAACCAGGTCGATCTCGACGCCGCCGCGCGCCGGGGCGTGCCGGTCTTTAACGCGCCCTTCGCCAACACTCGTTCGGTGGCCGAGCTGACCATCGCCAGCGTCATCATGCTGATGCGCCGCATCCCGGAGAAGATGTTCGCCATCGACAAGGGCGAATGGCTGAAAACCGCCGACGGCGCCAACGAGGTGCGCAAGAAAAAGCTCGGAATCGTGGGTTACGGCAATATCGGCGCCCAGCTCTCCGTCATCGCCTCGGCGCTCGGCATGCACGTGTATTTCTACGACATCGAGCCCAAGCTCGCCCATGGCAACGCCCGGCCCATGGAGAGCCTAGACGCGCTTCTGGCCGAATGCGACGTGGTCACGCTGCACGTGCCCTCCACCGCGCGCACCAAGAACATGATCGGCGCGCGCGAGATCGGGCTGATGCGCAAGGGCGCCTATCTGATCAACCAGGCGCGCGGCGATCTCGTCGACGTGGACGCGCTCGCGGCGGCGCTGAAGGACGGCCGGCTCGCCGGCGCGGCGGTGGACGTGTTCCCGGTGGAGCCCAAGAGCAAGGACGAGCGCTTTGAAAGCCCGCTGGTCTCCTGCCCGAACGTGATCCTGACCCCCCATATCGGCGGCTCGACCGCCGAAGCCCAGCAGGCGATCGGGCTCGACGCCGCCACCAAGCTCGCAAAATTCCTCTATGAGGGGGCCACCAGCCATGCGGTGAACTTCCCGCAGGTGGAGCCGGGCCCGATCGGCGACGGGCGGGTGCGCGTGATCGTCCCGCACATCAACCGCCCCGGCTTCCTGCGCCGGCTCAACGAAGCGGCCGAACAGGCCGGCGCCAACGTCGCCGCCCAGTATCTTCAGACCGAAGGCGAGTACGGCTACGCGATCGCGGATCTGGAAGGCGCGCCGGCGGACCTGAAGGCGCGCGTGGAGGCGCTCGACGGCGCGATCCGGGCGCGCATCATCCACCCGGCGAGTCGTTAGGTTTCAGGCGTCGCTCAGACCAGCCCGCCGCGCCCCGTCGCCTTCCAGTCCGCGAGGAACGCCTCCAGCCCCTTGTCGGTGAGCGGGTGCTTGAAGAGCGCGTCGAACACCTTCGGCGGGATCGTCGCCGCGTCGCATCCCGCCAGCGCGGAGGCCTCCACATGGGCCGGACCGCGCAGGCTCGCGGCGAGGATTTCGGTCTCGTATCCGTACTGGTCGTAGATCGACCGGATGGCCGAGAGCAGTCCGATCCCGTCCCCGCCGGCGTCTTCGATGCGGCCGACGAACGGCGAGATATAGCTCGCCCCGGCTTTCGCCGCGAGCAGCGCCTGGTTGGCGGAGAAGCACAAGGTGACGTTTGTCTGCACCCCATCGCGCGCGAACGTGTTGCAGGCGCGCAGGCCCGCCTCGGTCAATGGCAGCTTGATCACCACGTTGGGCGCGATCTCGGCGAGCTTGCGGCCTTCCGCGACCATGCCGTCATAGTCCACCGCGACCACCTCGGCGCTGACCGGCCCGTCCACCGCCTCGCAGATTGCGCGCACGCGCTCGAACACGTCGGCGCCGGACTTGGCGATCAGGGAGGGATTGGTGGTGATTCCGTCGATCAGGCCGGAGCCCAGCCGGTCTTCGATTTCGGTGATGTCGGCGGTGTCGAGGAAGATCTGCATGGCGCGCTCCGGATTGGCGTTCGTGGGCCGGTCCCGTGATATAGGCCCGGACCGTAACGATTTGACAAAGCCCGGTCTAACGCCCGCCCGCGGCGACGAGTTCGCGCACCGTGCGCAACAGGATCACGCCGTCGCGCCAGAGCGACCAGTTGCGCGCGTACCAGTCGTCCAGCCGGGCGCGCTCCTCGAAGGTGGTGGCGTTGCGTCCGTTGACTTGCCATAGCCCCGTCAGGCCTGGGCGCATGCGCTCATAGGCGTCCAGCGAGACGCCGTAGAGGGTGCGCTGCTCGAGCAGCATGGGTCTGGGGCCGATCAGGCTCATCTCGCCCTTGAGCACGTTGATCAGCTGGGGCAGCTCGTCCAGGCTGAAGCGGCGCAGCACCGCGCCGACCGGCGTGATGCGCGGATCGTCGTCCAGCTTCTGATAGGCGTCCCATTGCGCGCGCGCCTCCGGATCCTCGGCCAGCAGGGCCTGAAGACGGGTTTCGGCGTCCACCGACATGGTGCGGAATTTCAGGCACTGGAAGACCGAGCCGGCGCGCCCCACGCGTGGCTGACGGAACAGGGCCGGCCCGCCGTCGCGCCGGATCATCGCGGCGATGGGGAGCAGGGCCGGCGCGAGCAGGGCGAGGGCGAGTGCGGATATCACCACGTCGAAGGCGCGCTTGAACGCCTGGGCCAGCGGCCGCGCCAGGCTGTCGGAGACGCGGATCACCAGCCCGTCGGCGGGGGGCGCGTCGAGCAGGTCGATCTTTTCGGTGGGGATGCGGCCCAGCGCCGGGCGGTAATAGAATTCCGCCCCGCGCGCGCTCAGCCGTCCGGCGATGCGGCTGGCGGCGTCCTGGCCGGCCGCGTCGGGGGTCAGGAACACGGTTTCGCCTTTCAGCGCGTCCAGCCGAGCGCCGAGTTCGGCGTCGCAAAGACCGTCGAAGGCGGCGAGGTCCAGCGTGTGCGCCACCTTCAAGCCGTGGCCGTCATTGCCCGCGATCAGCGCGCGTCCCTCGGCGGCGGCGGCGCGCGGCGCGATCAGCACCACGGGCTGAAACCAGAGCCCACGCGCCTTCAGCGCTTCACGCACGGCGAAGCGGCCGGCGAGGATCAGCACCGGCGCGCAGAGCCAGGCCGCGATCGCGCCGATGTCGAGCCCGGTCTCGCCCAGCGCCAGCTGGGCGGTTGAGATCAGAAGGATCGCCGTCACCGCGCCCTGGATCAGCGGCCGGATCTGGTCGGCGAGCGCCTGGCGCACGCGGTAATGGCCTTTGGTGCGCAGGAAGGCGACAAAACCCAGCGCGCCCGCCACAGCCAGGATCGCCCAGCCGCGCGTGGCGGCCTGGTCGAGCGCCAGATTGAGCGCGGCGCCGGCCTGGCTCGCCAGAGCGAGGGCGATCAGGTCGCTCCACAGGAAGGCGCGCGGTCCCGGCGTGCGCAGACGGGACGGCGCGAGCGCGCCCAGTGCTCCAATTCGAGACGTCATGCCGGCCTCGCTCGCCCATGCGCCGGTGTTCGCGGCGCTCCGGCGAGCGGCGGTGCAAGCTTTACGCCGGGCGCGCGGCGTCTATCCGGGGCCGGATCATCAGGGCGAGGGCGCAGGCGAGGGCCAGGACCCCGTGCAGCCATTCCTGCCAGACGCCGGAGCCGACCATCACCGTGGCGAGATAGGCCGCGAGCGCATGGGCGACGCCGGCCGCTTGGGCCGGGTCGGTGACGCGCCGCCAGGCGTAGCGGCCGGCCGCGATGAGCGCCGCGGTGAACAGGAGCGCGCCGACCAATCCCGTCTCGATCCAGATGGAAAGGCCGTAATTGTGAGCATGAAGCGGCAGACGCTGCAGCTCGAAGCCGTCGATGACGTACGTGTCGTCGAGCACGCGCGCGATGTCGAGGCCGTGACCGATGATCGGCGAGGCGGCGATCAGCTCCAGGCAGAAGCTCCAGGTCTCAAGACGCATGCGCCAGCTCAGCGGCAGCGTGTCGGCGAAGGCGTCCGGGGTCAGGTGGAGGAGCGCGGCGAACAGGAGCGGCGCGGCGATCACGCCTGCGGCGGCGCCGAAGCAGATCACCGCCAGCGTGCGCCCGGGCTGGCGCAGCGCGAAGCCGAGCGCGATGAACCCGGCCAGGAAGGACAGGAGATTGGCCTCAACCCCAAAGGCGAGCCCGCCGAGAAAGGCGACCAGCACCACGAAGCCGGCCGCGGCCTTAGCAAGACTCGTCCCGATGAGCCACAGGCCCAGCGCGCAGGGGCCTGCGAGCAGGGTGAAGCCCGCCGCGCCGCGCGCCAGCGTCCGGTCGGCGAGGATGCGCACCTCATCAAGGTCGCTATAGCCTTCCAGATCGAGCTTCACCCAGATCGAGATCGGCGCATTGAACACCTCCTCGATGAACAACAATACGCCCGCCAGGAGCAGCGCCACGGCGAACCACAAGAAGAGCCGGCGCGCGCGTGCGTCGTCGAGCTGCAGCGCGGCGAAGGGGAGCAGCACGAAAAGGGGCGTCGCAAGCAGGAGCTTCAGCGCCTGATCCGGCCGCTCATAGCCCGACCAGGTCAGCGACAGCGCCGCAAACCCGATCGCGGCGGCGAACAGCGCCGGCGCCGTCGGCGCCGCGCGCAACGCGCGGGCGGCGGGCCGGGCGTACAGCGGCAGGAGACAAAGGCCGAGCACCGCGGCGAAGGGCGCCGCGCCGAGGCCGCCGCCCACGATGACGAACGCCGCGCCGGCGGTGAACACCCGCCAGGCGCCGCCTTCATAGACGCGCAAGGCGCGGATCATCGCATCGCCCCGGGAAACTCGCCCGGCGCCCGGTTCCAGCAGAGCAGCTCGGCCGCGCGCCCGTCGATGCGCGCCGCGCCCATATGGCCGGTCTTCACCTTGGCCTCTTCCGGCGGCGCGTCGCCGCCGGCGAGCAAGGCGTGGAAATAGCGCAGAATTCCGTTCGAGCTGACCAGAAGCACCGCATGATCGTCGCCGCGCTCGCGCGTCACTGCGTCATAGACGGCGCGCGCGTTCGCGGCGATCGCGGAGGGGCTCGGCGACCAGCCCGCGCCGGCCGGCGGAATCGATCGCTCCCGCCAGGCCTCGATGGCGTGCGCGCCCCAGCGTTCGGCGATCTCGGCGTCGGACTTGCCGCCCCAGACGCCGTAATCGATCTCCTTCAGGCGCTCGTCGATCTCCACCTCTCCGGAAAAGCCGCACTGCTCGGCGGCGAGCGCGGCTCCTGTGCGGGTGCGTTTCAGCGGTCCGGCGAGGATGCGGTCGGGCACGATCCCGGCCGCGCGCAAGGCCCGCCCGATCTCGCGCGACTGCTCCAGCCCGCTTTCCACGAGTGGCAGGTCTTCGTTGGCGCCGACCCAGACCGGCGTGTCGCCGGGACCGAACGTGTTGCCGTGGCGGGCGAGGATGAGGAGCATCGGTTAAACGATCTCCCCTTCGCGCGCGATGATGTCGGCGGCGATCTCCGCATCGCGCGGGGAGTCCACGCTCCAGGGCGTGCGGCCGCGATACTCGGTGAGGACGATGCGGATCGGGATTGCGTTCTCCAGCGCGCGCAGCTGCTCCAGGCTCTCGGTGCGCTCCAGCGGGCTCGGCTCGAGCGCCACCAGGCGCTCAAGCGCGCTGAACCGGTAGGCGTACAGCCCGATATGCTTGTGGACCGGAACGCCGGCGTCCTCGCGCCGGAACGGGATGATCGCCTTGGAGAAGTAGAGCGCGTTCATGAACCGGTCGAACACCACCGTGGTGCCGCCGACCTCGCCGGCCGCCTTGGCGCTGGCGAGCTTGGCGTAGGCGTCTTCGGTCAGCGCCACGGCCGGCGTCGCCAGTTCCAGATCGGGATCGGCGGCCATGGCTTTGGCCGCCGCGTCGATGACCCAGGGCGGGGTCAAAGGGGCGTCGCCCTGCAGATTGACGATCACGTCCGAGGGCTCGACGAAGCCCTTGACCGCCTCATAGGCGCGTTCGGTGCCGTTGCGGCAGGATTCCGGCGTCATCACCGCCTCGCCGCCAAAGGCTTCGACGGCCGCCTTGATCCGCTCATCGTCCGTGGCCACCAGCACGCGGTCGATCGAGGGCGCGGCGGCGGCGAGCCGGCGCACGCGCTCGACCATGGGCGTGCCGGCGATCTCGTGCAGCGGCTTGCCGGGGAAGCGCGTCGAGCCGTAGCGGGCGGGGATGACGGCGATGACGGTCATGGGCGGCGTTCCGAAGCGTGCGGCGAGGACCGCCTGATTGCCACGCTTTCGCGCCGAGCGCAAAGCGCGGCGCGAGGCCTTTGCCCGACGGACGATCCTGGGTTAGAACGCCCGCCTTCGCGCGCGGCCGGACCGCGGCGCGCGGGTCCCGCCGTCGCTTAGGAGGTCTTGACGCATGGCCGGCCACTCGAAATGGGCGAACATCCAGCACCGCAAGGGCCGTCAGGACAAGGCCCGAGCCAAGCTGTTCTCGCGGCTCTCGAAAGAGATCATGGTCGCGGTCAAGATGGGCGGGCCGGACCCCGACATGAACCCGCGCCTGCGCCTCGCCGTCCAGAACGCCAAGGGCCAATCCATGCCCAAGGACAATATCGAGCGCGCGATCACCAAGGCCTCGGGCGGCGATGTCGAAGAATATTTCGACATCCGCTATGAGGGCTTCGGCCCGGCCGGCGTGGGGATCATCGTCGAAGCCTCCACGGACAACAAGAATCGCGCCGCCGCCGAAGTGCGCACCGCCTTCTCGAAAAACGGCGGCAATCTGGGCGAGACCGGCTCGGTGAGCTTCATGTTCGACCAAGTCGGCGAGATTCGCTTCCCGCAGGACGTCGCCGACGAGGAGGCCATGCTCGAAGCCGCCGTCGAGGCCGGCGCCGAGGACGTGGTGCAGGAGGATCTCGTCGACGACGACGGCGAGCCGGCGCCCGAGCATGTGATCTATTGCGCCCGCGAGGACCTGGCCGAGGTCTCCGCCGCGCTGCAGGAGCGTTTCGGCGAAGCCAAGAGCGCGAACATCATCTGGCGCCCGCAGAACACGATCGAGGTCGACGGCGACAAGGCCGCCACCATGATGAAACTCATGGAGGCGCTGGAGGATCTGGACGATGTGAGCCGGGTGTTCGCCAATTTCGACATCTCCGAATCCGAGATGGAGAAACTGGACGGATGATCATCGCGGTGGACGGCCCGCTGGCGTCCGGGAAGGGCACGATCGCACGCGCGCTGGCCGCGCGGTTCGGCCTGCCGCATCTCGACACCGGCACGCTCTACCGCGCCGTCGCGGTCGAGCTCATCGAGGCCGGCCTGCCGCCGGAGGACGCGGACGCGGCCGAGGCCGCTGCGCGCACTCTCGAAGTCGCCTCGATAGACGAATCGAAAATCCGCACCGCCGGCGCCGGCCAAGCCGCCAGCGTCGTCTCCGCCCATCCCGGCGTGCGCCGGGCGCTCCTCGCCGTTCAGCGCAATTTCGCGGCCCAACCCGGCGGGGCGGTGCTGGACGGACGCGATATCGGCACGGTGATCGCGCCGGAAGCCGACGTGAAGCTCTATGTCACCGCCAGCGAGGAGACCCGCGCCTGGCGGCGCCAGGCCGAGCTCGTGAATCGCGGCGAAGACGTCACCTTCGACCAGATTCTTGGCCAGCTGCGCCAGCGCGACGCGCGCGACGCGAGCCGCGCCGACGCGCCCTTGATGAAAGCTGAGGACGCGGTCGAACTGGACACGACCGAAATGACGATCGATGAGGCGGTTCGCGCCGCGATCGACCTCGTCGAAGCCCGACTGGGCTAGGCGCCCGGCGCGCCGGGGCCTAGCGTCGGGTCATGCTGCATCCTCCCTCCAGACTGGGTTTCGGCGTTTCAGGCGCGCACGGGACCGCGCTCGTGCCGCGGAGTCAAACCGTGGACCTGATCGGCGCCGCTTTCGACGGCGGCGTGAGGGTGTTCGACACCGCGCCGGCCTACGGAAACGGTGAAGGCGAACGCCGGCTCGGTCAGGCCGTCGCCGCGCTGGGGCGCGAGCGGGTGTTTCTGACCACCAAGGCCGGCTTGTTCAGCTCGGGGCTCGCCAGGCGCCGGCGCGATTTCACCCCGGACGCGATCGAGGCGAGCCTTGTCGCCAGCCTGCGCCGGTTGGGTGTTGCAGGCGTGGACATCCTGTTTCTCCACGGCGCGGATGCGCAGGAGCTGACGCCGGCCTTGTTCGACCGCCTGGACGCGCTGCGGCGCGCCGGCGCGTTCGCCCATTTGGGCGCCGCGGGCCGAGGGGCGGAGCTGGACGCCGCGATCACCGAGCCGCGCTTCGCCGCGATCATGGCCCCGGTGCATCCGTTCCTGAACGGGCCGGAGCGCGCGCGCATCGACCGGGCCTGCGCCTCGGACAAGGCCGTGTTCGCCATCGAAACCGCCGGCGACGCGCCGCCCGGCCTGCGCGCGCCGCGCCGGGCCGGCGATCTCTATGCTCTGGCGAAAGGCGTGCGCGCCCGGCTTTCCAGATCAGCCGGGCGGGGCCGGGTCGCCACGCCTCTGGGCCTCGCCGCGGCTTTGGCCGATCCGGCGGTTTCGTGCACATTGTTCACCACCACGCGCCGCCGCCATCTCGCCGAGTGCCTGATCTGTGGCGCCTAAACCAACACTATGACAAAATAATAAAATTAGGCGTTGGTATTCGACCTAAGCGTGCTGGCGTGGACGCCGCAGGTGAGGTCATATTTCGCCAAGACACAAATAAGGCGGGCGCGACCCGCCGGTCCAAAACGGGGAACTGAGACCATGAAGACGCTTCGTAATCATTGGCTGTCCGGCGCCGCCGGATGTGTGCTCGCACTCGCCCTGGCGCCGATCGCCACGGCCGATGACGGCGAGGCCTTTGTGGGCGTGCCCGTCGCCGCCACGCCGGAACTCATCGTTCGCGACGATCTGGGCCCGGATTTCGGCTCGTCGCTCGACGCCGCCTTCGATGCGGACGATCAATGGTCGTCCATTGTTCAACTGTTTCGGCTGAACAACACCAGCGGCGTGATTTCCTTTAACTGCACCGGCACGCTGATCAATCCTCGCACCGTGCTGACGGCGGCCCATTGCGTGAACGGCGTCTCCTCGGAAGCCTACGGCCAGGCGCTCGGGGCGCAGCCCTTCTCCATGCTCGTGGGGTTCGGGCCGGACACTTTCGACGGACTGATTACGTTCGCCGGGACCGGCGCGACGTACAGCGAAGGCGGTGTCGCCTGGTCGACGGACGTGGTCATCCATCCGTTCGGCAATCTCGATAACGCCGCTCTGCCGTTCCCGTGGGCCGACGTTGCGATGATCGCGCTGAACGAGCCGATCACGGACGTGCCCAGCATGGGCATGCTGCTGTCGCCGCTGCAGGAGCTCACCCATGTCATCCAGGCCGGCTATGGCGGCTTCGGCACCGGCGTGACCGGGAATGTGGGAATCGATTTCCGCCGCCTCGTGGGCGAGAACGAGCTGGGTATGATCGGTTCGGTCGCCAACTTCCTGGACGGCGTCTTCCCCGGCATCGCGCCCTCGAGCCAGACAATCTTCGCCGAGAGCCAGGTCATGTACTGGACCGACTTCGACCGGCCGAACCGGGAGGCGGATGAAGATCTCTGCACGTTCACTGCGGTGAACATTTCCTGTCCGACGCTGGCCGCCGTGCAGTCGATCGACTGGTTCACCGGGGACGCTCTGCCCAACGAAGCCGGAACGGCCGGGGGCGATTCCGGTTCGCCGCTGATCGCCGACCAGATCGCGGACATGCCGCTGATCATCGGCGTGCTCTCAGGCGGCTTCGATTTCTTCGGCATCGGCAATACGTACGGGGACGTCAGCTTCTACAACCCGCTCTTCCCCTTCTTCGAATTCATCAGCGCGAACACGCCATACAAATACGTCTCCGCAGTCGGAGGCGACGGCGACTGGTTCGATCCCGAACACTGGACGCAGGATCTCGACCCGAACTTCTTCATCATCGACGACACCGGCGCCATCGTGAACGGCGTGCCGGAGGGGCCTGAAGACGGGGTCTACGCAAGCGGGCCGAAGATCGGCGACGTGCTGGGCGACGACGTCTCGGACGGCGACTCCCAACCCACGCCGACCCTGCCCCCGCGCACCGCGGGCGCGGAGGCTGCAGGCGCCGAAGCGCTGACCGGCGCTCCGGGCTCCCCTGATTCGCAGCCCGCCGACGTGATCGCGGCTCAGGTCGATCTCGATGCGGTCAGCGATATGGGCCAGGGCGTCGCCGGCAAGGTCGCACACTCCGTCGCTCAGTCGACCGGCGGGGACATGACCACGCAGGACGCGCCCAATTTCGGCGACAACCTGCCGCAATCCTCCAATCTGCAAGGTCCGGGCTCCACCGGGTTCGTGCCTGACAACACAGACGGCGTGGTCGGGACGGCGTTCGAGAATCCGGCGCAGTATTTCGACGTCAGCCTCCTTCGGGCCGGCACGACGACCCTGGCGAGCGACGGCTCGTTCCTGCCGGTGGAGATCGATCAGCTCACCCTCATGAACACCGGGGCCGTGCTGTCGATCGAGAACGGCGCCGAGCTGACCTCGCTGATCGGCGTGAACGTGCTCCTCGGCACGCTCGACGTCCGCGCGGACGCGGCTGTGATCACGCCTTTGCTGATCAATGATCTCGGCGTGGTGACCGGCAGCGGCGTGTTTGTCACCGACATCTTCCTGAACCGGGGCGGCATGGTCGATCCGTACTCCGATCCGGCGGCGTTCGGCGGCTCGAACACGATTGCTCCGGGCGGGGATATCTTCATCGTCGGCAACTACATCCAGCAGGCCCAGGGCGTGACCAAGCTCGACGTGCTGGCGCCGAGCGGCGAGCCGTTCGCCATGGACAGCCTCACCATCACGGGCGGGGCGCTTCTGGACGGCACGATCCTGGTGACCGCCGATCCCACGATCGCGGTGCGCGGGTCGACCTATACCGGCATCACCACCGGCGCCGGGGTCGTGGGAACGTTCGCCAACGAGATGACGCAGTACTCCGCCACCTTGTCTTTCGACGTGGTCTACGGTCCGAACAGCGTCAGCTTCGAAGCGGTCGCGGCCGATTTCGCGGACACCATTCCCGGCTCGGACCCCAACGCCTTGGCGCTCGCCAACGCGCTGGACGGCGCCACGAGCCCGGACTCCCTGCCTTCGGGTGAATTCGGAACGGTGATCGCCTCGCTCGACACCATCGGCGGCGCCTCGGCGCTGGAGGCGGCGCTGAGCTCCATGACGCCGCGTCAGACCTTCGTGCTCGACCAGCTGGGCGTCAACGCGTCGCGCAGCTTCACCAGCACGCTGTTCGACCGCGGGCGCTTGGCCCGCCGTGAGATGGGCGGCGCGACCGGCGGACTGACACTGCGCCGGGATGATGCGCCGATCCAGCTCGCCAGCGCCGGCTCCACGGCCGGCCTGCTGCAACCGGCCGAGCGCGTTCTGCCGGACAATATGAGCGCCTGGGTCGCCGGGGACGTCGCCTTCGCCGGCGACATCGATCCGGCGGTCACCGGCGATGTGCGCAACGCTCAGGTGAGCGCCGGCCTCGAAGCCCGGCTCGGCGAGGCTCTGGTCGGCGGCGTGGCCGTGTCCGGCGGCTGGATCGAGGGCGGCGACGGTGATCATGAGTTCGACGGCGACACCTACGGGCTCGCCGGCTATCTCGGCTTCGCCGCGCGCAATTTCTACGCCGGCGCCCATGCCGGCTATCTTGAGCACGCCTTCGAGATCGAACGCCCCGTCTTCACCGGCGCGGGTCTCGGCTCCGCCTCGGGCGGCGCCGACGGCAGCCAGGTCTTCGCCGGGGTCGAAGCCGGTCTCAACCTGCCCCTCGGCGAGGTCGGCCTGATCGGCCCGGTGGCGCGCCTGCGCTATGCGGACCTGGAGATCGACGGTTATACCGAGGCCGGCGCGGGCGGCTTCGGTTCGGTGATCGACGATCGCAGCCAGGAGCAGACGGTCGCCAGCCTCGGCGTGACCATGCTGATCAACGCCAATGAGAAGCTCTTCTTCACCGGCGAGGTGTTGCGCGAGGAGCTGATCGAAGGCGACGCCGCGCCCACGGTTTCGGCCGCGTTGGTCTCCCAGCCGGGCGCCAGCTACACCCTGACGGGCGTCGCGCCGGCCGAGGAGTGGGTGTCGGTGAGCCTCGGCGCGGGTTACGAAATCACGCCGAACGTCCTGCTGCGGGGCCGCTACGGCTTTGACGGCGGTGCGCCGGAATACGATTTCGAGCATGTGAACGTGTCTTTGAGCTTCCGCTTCTAGGCACGGCGCCCCCGCGCCGCGTCAGCGGCGCGGGGGTGTTCGTACGCGCGTGGACGCGGCCTCGACAATCGGCTAAACCGCCTGACGCGGGCGGGCGAAAACCGGAGGGGTCGGCGTGACGTCATTGATTGCGGGACGGGCGCGAAAATCCGTTCTTGCGGCCGTCCTGATGGCGTCGGCGAGCCCGGCGGCGCTGGCCCAGGCCGGCGCCGGACCGGCGACGGTTGAAGCCGATCGCGTCTATATCGAAGCCGATCAGCTCGAAGAGCGCCGCAATGAAGGCGTCTACATCGCCCGCGGCGAGGTTCGTCTGAGCTCGGGCGCACGCGTCATCTACGCCGAGGAGATCATCTACAACACCGTCACCGGACGCGTCGTCGCGCGCGGAAACGTGCGCATTTTTGAAGGCGGCCAGCCCGCTCAGCTCGCCGACGAGGTGGAGCTGGACGACGATATCCGCGAAGGCGTCGCCTATGGCTTCGCGACGCTTCTGGAAAACAACGGACGCGCCGCCGCGGCTTCGGCGTTGCGACGTCCGGACGGCTCGGTGGAGCTGACCGACGCCTATTACACCGCCTGCGATCTTTGCGAGGACGGCTCGCGCGAGCCCAGCTGGCGCCTGCGCGCCGACCGGGTGGTGCGCGATCTCGACGACGGCATGATCTATTATCGCGACGTGCGCCTGGAGGTGGCCGGCGTGCCGGTGGCGTATTCGCCGGTCTTCGCCCACGCTGATCCGAGCCAGGAACGCAAATCCGGCCTGCTTCTGCCCAGCGTCGATGTTTCAGACCGGCTCGGCCTGGTCTATCAGCAGCCCTATCTCTGGGTGATCAGCCCGTACCAAGACCTGGTCATCGCGCCGCGGGTGATGACAGAAGCGGCGCCGCTTCTGGAGCTGGACTACCGCAAGCGGTTCTATTCCGGCCAGGTCAGCGTCGAGACCAGCTTCACCTATGAGCAGGAATTCGACGAAGACGGCTTCTTCGGCCCGGAACAGCTGCGCGGCCATATCTTCGCGGACGGTCTGTTCAACATCACGCCGGACTGGCGCTGGGGCTTCGGCGTGCAGGCGGCCAGCGAAGATCTCTATCTGCGCCGCTACGATTACAGCGAACGCCCCGAAGAAACATCGTCGCTGTTTGAATTCGAACAGGCGCGCACGCTGATCAATCAGCTCTTCGTCGCCGGCAAGGGCGATTACTATTACAGCGACGTATCGCTGGTCTCCTTCGACCGGCTCACCGACGGGTTCGATGATGGCGCCCTGCCCTATGTGGCGCCCTATTGGCGGTTCTCCGCCGACGGCGAGCTGCCCATGGGCCTCGGCGATCTCGATCTATCGGGCAATGCGGTCAATCTGCGCCGCGATGAAGGCGACGATTACAGCCGGGTGAGCTTGCAGGCGAGCTGGTCGCGGCCCGTGATCGCGCCGGGCGGCGTGCGCGTCGAGCCGTTCGCCACCGGGCGCGCGGATGTGTTCCACCAGACCGAGGCCGTCGCCGGCGGGCCGGACGTGACGCGCAACTTCACGCGCGCCCGCGGCTCGGCGGGCCTGGACGTCTCCTACCCCTTCGTGCGTCCGGGCTCGCGCTATGACGTGATCCTGGCGCCGCGCACGGCGCTGATCGCGGCGAACGGCGGCGATCCGGACGAGCGTCCCGTGGTTCAGGATGCGGTGAGCTTCGATCTGGACCGCAGCTTTCTGTTCGCGCCGGTTCGCGCGCCCGGCTTCGACGTGTTCGAGGACGGGGTGCGTGTGGACGCCGGTTTCGAAGGCGCGGTACGCGACCGGCTGGGCGTCTATGAGCTGGAGGCGTTCGTGGGCCGAAGCTACCGGCTGGACGGCGGCGAGGAGCGCTTCGGTCCGGCCAGCGGCGTGTTCGAGGACGACTCCGACTGGGTGGCGGACGTGAGTGTCGAACTCGGCGCGTTCTACGCCGGGGCCACCAGCCGTATCGACGCCGAGACCGGCGACATCAATCGGCTGGAGGCCGATCTCGGCTTCAACGCCTGGCGGCTGAACGCCGACTTCACCTATTTCGACAGCTCCGACGACGCCGTTCCAGGCTCGCGCGAGGAATTGCGCTGGAGCGGCGAGCTGGTGCTCACCGACACGCTCTCCGCCTTCTATGACGGACGCTATGATCTTGAACGCAATGAAGACCGCCGCCAGGAAGCCGGCATCGTCTATCGCGACGAGTGCACGCTTCTGCGCGTCTATTGGGAACGTGACAATATCCGCACCGGCGATCTCGGGCCGTCCAATTCGGTGAAGTTCGAAGTGGTGCTGTTCACGCTCGGCGGCGTAGCCGAGGACTGAAGCGCGCCCTAACTCCCGGGTCCATGACCCGGACCGAACCCCTCCCGCCCGCGCCCTCGCGCGCCGCCGCCCTGGAGCGGCTCGCCGCCTTCACGCCCTCCATGGCCCGCGCCTACGCCGAGCGGCGTAATTATGATCTGGGGCCGCAGGATCGCGCCAACGTCTCCGCCTTGAGCCCCCATGTGCGCCATCGTCTGGTGCTGGAGCGCGAGCTGGTCGGCGCGGCGCTATCCGCCCACGGCCCGGAGGCCGCGGAGAAATTCATCCAGGAGGCCTGCTGGCGCACCTACTGGAAGGGCTGGCTGGAGCAGCGCCCCTCGGTCTGGACGGACTATCGCATCGGGCTGCGCCGCGATCTCGACGCGCTGGAAAAGGACGGCGAGCTGCGGGCCCGCTATGAGGCGGCGGTCGGCGCGCGGACCGGTCTTGACGGCTTCGACGCCTGGGCGCGCGAGCTGGTCGAGCACGGCTATCTGCACAATCATGCGCGCATGTGGTTCGCTTCGATCTGGGTGTACACGCTGGGTCTGCCCTGGGCGCTGGGCGCGGACTTCTTTTTTCGCCATCTCATGGACGGCGACGCGGCGTCCAACACCTTGAGCTGGCGCTGGGTGTGCGGCTTGCAGACCCCCGGCAAGACCTATCTTGCGCGCGCCTCGAACATCCAAAAGTTCACCGGCGGCCGATTCGCCGTGCGCGAGGCCGATCTCGCCGCCGAAGCACGGCCGCTGGACCTTGATCTCGTCCACCCCGATCCGGCGCCGCTCAGGCCGGCCGACCGCCCGGACCCCGAGGCGCCGGCGCTGATCCTCGTTCATGATGAGGACGGACATGCCGAAAGCTGGGGCGTGAGCGGGCTGGACGTGCGCGCCGTCGCCGCCCTGGACGCCCTGGAGGCGCGCAGTCCGATGACGGTGGGCGAGGCGGCGCGGCGCTTCACGCAAGGCGCGCTTGCAGACGCCCGCGCCCGGGCCGAATCGCATTTTGCAGCGAAAGGCGTGGAGATTGGAGGGCCGGAAGACCTGATCGACCAGGCCCGGGCGGCCGGCGCGCGCCAGATCGTCACCCAGCGGCCCCATACCGGTCCGCTCGCCGAGCGACTCGCATCCATGCGGCGCGATGTGTCGGAGGCCGGATTGCGGCTCGTCGAACTGCGCCGTGATTGGGACCGGGCCTTTCATCCCCACGCCACGCGCGGGTTCTTCAAGCTGAAGAAGCAGATTCCCTCGGTGTTGTCGGAGCTTGGCCTGCGATAGCCGAGCGCAACGGTCTCGCGGGCTGAACGCAATCTGAACGGGGCGGCCGCCAAAAGGCCCAAACATACTTTCTATGGACATATTTCGTTCATTTTGAAGCCTCGTTGAATGACCAAATTCACTACACGACGGGGCGGGCGAACAGTGCTGACCGTCGCGAAGTCAACTCAAGCCCATAGGGGGGCGTTATGAAAAAAGTTCTGCTGATTGGCGCAATCGCGTCTGTATTCACCGCTGGTTCTGCTTTTGCGGAGAAGTCTCCGACCGGTCAATTGTCTTACGAACTGAGTGCGGAAGTCGGCTCCGTCTGCGGCGTGTACAACGCCTCCGGCACCGAAATCGCCGTGGACTTCGGCGAACTCTCTGAAACCGCCACCACGACGGCGGTCGAAAAAGGCGCCGGCAGCGCGTCCTACGCCTGCAACTCGCCGAACGGGTTCTCGCGCTCCATCGCCTCGGCCAATGGCGGCTATCTGTTCCGCGCCGGCACCGAAGGCGGTGATAGCAACCAGATCCGCTATGAAATGAAGCATGGCGGCGGCCACGGCCTGGCCATGGACTGGACGCAACTGACTTCGGCCGCCAACGCCGACTTCAACAGCGGTCATTTCCTGAACGGCCAGACCGGCTCGGTCGCGTTCCGCGTCAACGGCGTGCGGTCGTCGAACTCCAACGCCAACGGCGCGGCCCACACCACCGTGTTTGCGGGTCAGTACTCCGACGTGGTCACGATCACGCTGACGGCGCGCTAGGCTTCAAACATGCTATGTAGAGGGCGGCGGCCTCGCCGCCCTCCATGGACCGGGGGAGGGTCATCCGGTCCGCACTTACCCCGGGGGGATGAGATGAAACCGATCGTCACGCGCCTTCGCGCCGGCCTGGCCGGTCTCGGCCTCGCCCTGGCGGGCCTGATCGTCCCGGCCGCGTCGGCCTATGAAGTCGAGCCCATGCGCGTCGTCCTCGATCTGGGCGCGGGACGCAACTCGACGGTCCTCACCATCCGCAATACGCGCGAGGCCGAGCTGCCGGTGGAGATCGTCATGAAGCGGCGCATCGTCCATGCCGACGGGCGCCAGGAATTCACGCCCGCCGAAGACGCCTTCTCGGTCTTTCCGCCTCTGGCGATGATCGAACCGGGCGCCTCCCAGGCTGTGCGCATCAGCTATATCGGCGACCCGTCGATCGACGCCAGCGAAGCCTATGTGGCCGAAGTGCAGGAAGCGCCGGTCACGTCGGCCGACTTCACCGGCGTCGTCTTCGCCTATAATTTCGGCGTCGCCGTCTATGTCCGTGCGCGGCAGGCCCAAGCCGAGCTCAGCGTCGCGTCCGCCGAGCGCGCCGAGACCGGAATCGCCTTCACCGTCACCAATTCCGGGACCGACTACGCCATGCTCGGCGAGCTGGGTCTGCGCCTGGAGATCGCCGGACAGTCGGTGCGGTTCACCCCGGCTCAAATCGGCGAGATGATCGAAAATCCGTTGATTCCGCCGCGCGCGGAGCGGATCTTCCACCTGCCTCTGGCGAATTTGCCGGACGGCTTGCCCCGGGTGAGCCTCGACTCGCCCGCCTGACGGGCGAGGGTCGGGGCTGGGGGGCCTCTTGAAACACGCAGCCTGTCTTCTGCTCGTGGCCGTGCTCGCGCTTTGCGCGGGCGCGGCTTCGGCGTGGGCGGAGCAGGCGGCGGGTCAGGTGTCGGAGCGCGCCGAGCCGTCCTTCACGGTCGCTCTTCCGGTAATCGTGGACGGCAGGCGGACCGGCGCGCTTGAGGTGGAGACCACGGTGCGCGCCCTCGTCGCGGTCCCGCCGGCCAACCTGGCCGATCGGCTCACCGGCGTGCTCTCCGATACGGCTCAGGCCGCCCTTACGGGGCTTGGCGCGGCCCCGGTCCCGGTCGAATCGATTCGCGCGCTCGGCCTGGACATCGTGCTCGACCCGGCCGCCCTCACCGTGGTGGTGAGCGTCCCGCCCGCTCTGCGCGCGCCGTTTCAGGCCTCGCTGGCGGCCGACTGGGCCGCGCCGGGCGAGGACGCCATTCGCGCCGAGGGCGGCGCGATCGGCGTGACCGGGGCGCTCTCCCTCTTCGACACCCTGGACGACGGCCGCGACCCGGCCGCGGAGCTCGATCTCGACGGTTTCGCCAATATCGGCGGCTATGCCGGGATCAGCGTCGACTTCGGAGGCCGCTATCTGGTCCGTCCGGACGGCGGGAGCCGGTTCGAACGCCGGCCGGTCTACGCCTTCAAGGACGATCCGGCCCGCGCGCGCCGCTGGTCGGCCGGCGAGCTGACCGTCGATCTGGGCGCCCAGACCGGCGCGGCCTCGGTGCTCGGCGCGGCGTTCGAGATCGACCGCCAGGGCCTGCAGCCGTCCCGCAATATCCGACCCACCGGCGCGCGCTCGCTGGTGCTGGAGCGCCGCTCGACGGTGGAGGTTTTCGTCAACGGAGTGCTGGTCGATCGCTTCGTCGCGGAGGCCGGGCCGGTGGAGCTGTCCGACATCCCCATGGCCAATCTCTCAAACGACGTCTCCATCGTGGTGGAGGACGGGTTCGGCCGGCGCGAGATGGACCGGTTTTCCCTGTCGGCCGATGTCTCCCTGCTCCAGCCCGGCCTGACGGAAGCCGCGCTCACCGCCGGATTCGCGCGTCGTGAGCGTGACGGCGGGACCAGCTACGACCTTGACCGGCCGGTGGCCGGCCTGCGCTATGCGCGCGGCCTGACACCCTCGCTCACCGTCGGCGGCGCTCTCGGCGCCAGCGAAGCGGTGACGAGCGCGGGCCTGGTCGCTGCGCGCGCGGCGCTGGGCGGAGTGGTCCAGGCCGGCGTCACCACGAGCCGGTCGCAGGCGGCCGGCGACGGTGCGGCCGCACGGCTGGAATTCCGCGGCGGCCCATATCTCGACGAGCGCAACGCCTTCGTCGCCCTGCGCGTGGAGACGCTGAGCGAGGATTTCGCCAGTTTCGACGATCCGGAGAGCTTTTCCGACCTGGCCTGGACCGCCGGGGGCGATGTGCGCTTCGACCTGACGGACACGATTTCCGGCGGCGTGGCGGCGTTCGCGGAAGGCCGCCACGGCGCCGACCGCGGCGCGGCCAGCCTGGCGGTGAGTCTCGACCGGCGGTTCGGCGCGGTGGCGGTGTCGGCAAGCCTGCGCCATACCCGATTTGACGGCCGCGATCCCGAGACCGGCGTCTTCATCACCTTGAGCCGCAGTTTGGGCGAGCGCGGCGCGGCGGCGGCGAGCTACGACTCCTTCACCGACACAAGCCGCGTCGAAGTGCGCCGGTCGGGCCGGGCCGGGCCGGGCTGGGGCGCGGCGCGCGCCGCGGCGGTGCGCCGGGGCGAGGAGACCGATCTCTCGGTGTCAGTCTCCGGCGAGACCGAGCGCGCCGCCCTGCGCCTGGACGCGGACCACAGGCCAGCCTCGGCCGGTGCGGCGGAGCGCACGGCCTACAGCGTGCGCGCCCAGTCCGGCCTCGCCTTCAGCGGCGGCCGGCTCGGCGTCGGCGTCGATCCCGGCGACGGCTTCGCCATGGTGGAGCGGCACGCCTCGCTGAAGGACGCCGAGATTCTGGTGCGCCGCGGTTCGGCCGAGCGCGCCGCGGGGCGCGCGGACCGGCTTGGACCCGCCGTGCTGTCCCTGGCTGCACCCTATCGGGTGCAGCGCCTGCAGGTGGACGCCCGCAATCTGCCCGCCGGTTACGATCTGGGGCCGGGCGCCTACGATGTGGAGCCGGGCGCGCTCACCGGCGTGCGCGTCAAGGTCGGCCGCGAGGCGTTCCGCACGGCGGTGGCCACCTTGCGCCATGAGGGCGAACCGGTCGCCTTGCGCCTCGGCGAACTGACCGCGCTGGACACCGGGGAGACGCGCAGCTTCTTCACCAACCGGGCCGGGCGCGCCGCGTTCAACGGTCTGGCGCCCGGGCGTTACGAGGCGCGGCTGGACGGCCGGGCCGGGCTCGGCTTCACTTTCGAAATCAGCGAGGAGTCGGAGGCCTATGTCCGCCTTGGCGACATCGAACTTGCGCGCCGGCCTTAGCCTGGCGCTCGCCGTGCTGGCCCTGGCCGCGGCGCCGGGGCGCGCCGAGGCGTGTCCGGGCTATGATCTGGTTCCCGTGCTCACCGAAGGGCGGATCTATGATCCGGCCGATCCGGCGGCGAGTTTCGTCAGTTTCGATCTGCGCGCCGCCGATCCCGATCTGCCCAACGGGTGTCGGAACAAGCCGGTGACCATCGAGATCGTCGGCGGCACGGCGCAGAATCCCGAACTGCGCTCCGGCGCGGCGGTGCTGCAAGCCGATTGGGAGAACGATCCGCTGGTGCGCCGCAACGGGCCGCGCTTCCGCCTCACCAACCAGGCGCGGCGGGCTCTGGGACGCGGCGAGACGATCCGCTTCCGCCTTTATCGCCTGCCGGCCGCACAATTCGTGGACGCCGGCGCCTATGAGCAACTTCTGCGCTTCAGTGCGGGAAACACCGAGACCGTCTTCCCGCTGGAGATCGCCGTGTCGCCGGCCCTGCGCTTCGAGGGCGACAGCGCCGCGGGGGTCCAGACGCTGGATCTCGGCGAAATCAGCCGCGGCGGGCGCGCGAGTTCGGACTTCTTCTTCCGCACCAACGCCCCGGTTTCGGTGACCCTGGTCTCCGACAATCGCGGCCGGCTCGTGCATGAGCGCGGCGAGGATTTCGGCGCCATCGCCTATCAGGCCAGCCTGTCGGGCGCGCCGGTCGATCTCACCGGCCCCGGCGGCGCGGTGGTGCGCGGACGCTTCACCGCAGGCGGGGTGCAGGCCGGGCGTCTGGCGGTGGAGACCGGACCGGCGCGCGCAGCCTATGCCGGGCGTTATCGCGACGTGATCACGCTCACCTTCATCCCCTATTGAACCGGATTTTAACCGCGCGGCGCGTTTTTTGCGGGCGCGCCCGCCAAGGTCATGCTATGCAGCCGCCTCCTTTCGGCCATAATCGGCCGAGCCGTCTGGAGCGCGTGGTTTGCGTCTCGCCCGCCTCGTCTTCGCCGCCGCGTGCGGCGTTCTCTTCGCCGGCGCGCCGGCGTGGGCTGAGATGCGCGTGGATCTCAACGCCGAAGTGGTGGATCGCTGCGCGGTCGAAGGCCTCGACGCGGCGCGCCTTGAAGACGGCGTGCTGACCGTCAGGACCGTCTGCAACGCCGCCAGCTACACCATCCGGCTCGATGCGGGCGGCGCCGTTTTGGCCCTCGCGGAGGCCGACGCCGAAGGCGCCGAGGTCGAACTCGCCGCGAACGGCGCCCGGGTGCGCCAGGATGCGCCGGGCGCCCGAACCATCGCGCTGCGCCTCGCCGAGCCCGCCGACCTGTCTGGCCGGCTTCAGGTTCGCATAGAGCTCGTCTAAGCTCGTCGATCCGGCCTGCGGCGTGACTTTCGCGGCCAGCCCGGCTAACCCTTGCCGGCCAGAAGACAGCCGCGGACGATTCGATGCAGCAGGACCTGCTGACCATGCTCAAGGCGCTCGCCGAGCCGACGCGCCTGCGGATCGTCTCGCTCCTGGCGCGCGGCGAAATGACGGTCAGCGAAATCATGCAGGTGCTGGGACAGAGCCAGCCGCGCGTGTCCCGACATCTCAAACTGCTGGCCGACGCGGAGCTGTGCGAGCGCTTTCCCGAGGGCGGGTGGGTGTTCTATCGCCTCGTGCGCACCGGCGCGGTCTCGCGTCTGGCCGCGGTGATCGAGGAATTCACCGACGCCGCCGATCCTCAGGTCCAGCGTGACCGCCAGCGTCTGGCTGAGATCCGGCGTCTGCGCTCGAAGACGGCAGAGCGGTTCTTCGAGGCCGCCGCCCAGCAATGGGCGCATATCCGTTCGCTGCACTTTTCCGAAGCCGCGGTGGAGGCTGCGCTTCTGGACATCACCGGCGCGCGGCGGTTCGCCAATCATGTGGACGTGGGCACCGGCACGGGGCGCATGCTGGAGCTGTTCAGCCCCATGGCCGAGGACGGCATGGGCGTGGATCTCTCGCGCGAGATGCTCCACGTGGCGCGCGCCAAGCTGTCCGAAGCCGGGCTCGCAAGCCGCTTCGTGCGCCAGGCCGACGCCACGGCCTTGCCCGCCGAGGACGGCTCGGCCGATCTCGTCACCCTGCACCAGGTCCTGCACTATCTCGACGATCCCGCCGCATCCCTGAGCGAGTGCGCGCGGGTGCTGAAGCCGGGCGGGCTGTTCCTGATCGTCGATTTCGCCGAGCATCGCAATGATGCGCTGCGCACCGAGCACCACCACCGCCATCTCGGCTTTCCCCCGGCTCAGGTGACGGCCTGGCTGCAGAGCGCCGGATTGGAGCTCGAAGCCCTGCGCGCCCTTGAACCGGAAGGGATCGAAGGCGGGCTGACCGTGTTGATCTGGGCGGCGGTGAAACCCGTTCGCGAAGAGCCTTCCAATGACGCCTGACGACCTCCACTCCCATGCCGAACGCCTGGCGCAGGCCGGCATGTCCGACCTGCTCAGCGAGACCGGCCGGGACGCCGCGATGCAGTTCAAGGCCGCCGGCCTCGGGCTCGATCTTCGACGCCAGCGCCTGGACCTGAAGGCCTGGGGCGCGTTGTTGGATCTGGCGCGCGGCGCTCGCGTTCTCGACCGGCTCGCGGCGCTCTATCGCGGCGAGATCGCCAATCCCACCGAGGGCCGCGCCGTGCTTCATCCGGCCTGCCGAAATCCGGATCTCCTGGCCGACGCTTCGCTCGCCGGACGCTTGAAAGACGCCCGCGCGCGGACCCGCGCCTTCGCGCGCGGTCTTCAGCGCGACGACGTGCTGGCCGGTCATCCGCTGCGGCGCATCGTCAGCATCGGTATCGGCGGCTCCGATCTCGGCCCGCGCATGGTGTATGACGCGCTGAAAGCCTACCGCCGGCCGGGTCTGGAGGCGCGCTTCGTCTCCAATCTCGATCCGGCCGATCTCGACGACGCGCTGGAGGGCGCCGAGCCGGAGACGACGCTGGTCGTGGTGGTGTCGAAAAGCTTCACCACCCAGGAAACCCTGATGAATGCGCGCACCGCCCGCGCCTGGCTCGTCGAGGCTCTGGGCGAAGCCGGCGCCGATGCGCGCTTCGCCGCGGCCACGGCGGCGCCGGACAAGGCGAAGGCCTTCGGGATCGCGGAGGAGCGGATCTTCCCGTTCGAAGACGGGGTAGGCGGGCGGTATTCGCTCTGGTCCCCGGCCGGGGTGAGTCTGGAGCTCGCGCTCGGTCCGGACATCTATGACCGCCTGCTCGCCGGCGCGCGCGCCATGGACGATCACGCGGTCTCAGCCGAGGTCGAGGTCAATATGGCCCTCGCCAAGGGCCTCGCCGATCTCTGGAACCGGGCCGGGCGCGGGCGCCCCTCGCGCTGCGTGGCGGCCTATTCCTCCAGGCTGGAGCGCCTGCCGGCCTATCTCCAGCAGCTGGAGATGGAATCCCTGGGTAAATCCGTGCGCGCCGACGGGACCGCCCAGCCGGCGGGCTTTTCCGGAGCGCTGGTCTGGGGCGGGCGCGGCTCGGACCTGCAGCACTCGGTCTTCCAATGGCTGCACCAGGGCCAGGACGAGGCGCCGACGGACTTCATCGCGGTCGCCGACCCCGCCTTCACCCGCGATGAACGCGCCCGCGCCCTCAACGCCAATCTCGCCGCCCAGGGTGCGGCCCTGACCCATGGCCGTCAGGGCGAGGGCGAGTTGGGCGCTCACAAGACCATCGCCGGCGGCCGCGCCAGCCAGACGATCATCCTGCCCAGACTCGATCCGGAAAGCCTCGGCGCCCTGATCGCGCTGCACGAGCACAAGGTGTTCGTGGAGGCCGTGCTCTACGGGGTGAACGCCTATGACCAGTTCGGCGTGGAGCTCGGCAAGGATCTCGCCCGGGCGCTCCTGTCGGGCGATGACGGTCCGTTGGATGATGTGGCGAAAGACGTGGCCGAACGCATCGGGGTGTAGGCTCGATTCCGCCGACCGAAGCCGCGGGTGAAGGCGCGTCGTCAGGTGCGCGTAATCGTTCCGTCCGCGCCGATATGAATGCCGCACTCGGTCTTGTCTTCGTCGGCCCAGCGCCCGGCGCGCGGGTCGGCGTCCGGATCGGCGACCGGGCGGGTGCACGGCAGGCAGCCGATCGAGGGATAGCCTTGCGCCACCAGCGGATGGGCGGGCAGATCATGGGCGTTGAAATGCGCCTCGATCGCCTCGCGCGGCCAGTCATAGAGCGGGTTGAGCTTCAGCTTGCCGTCCTGGATCTCCACGCGCGGCAGGGCGGCGCGCTCGCCGCCATGGTGGCGTTTGCGCCCGGAAATCCAGGCCTTGTAGGGCCGCAACGCCTTGATCAGCGGCAGAGTCTTGCGGATATGGCAGCACAGATCGGAATTGCGCGCATGAAGCGTCCCGTCCGGATCGTCGGCGGCGAGATGGTGCGGATCAGGCGCCAGCGTGACGATGTTCGTCAGGCCCAGCCGCTCGGACAACGCGTCGCGATAGGCCAGGGTCTCGTCGAACTGCTTGCCGGTGTCGAGAAACAGGACCGGCGTGTCCGGCGCGATTTCGGCGACCAGATGCAGGATCACGGCGCTCTCCGCGCCGAAGCTGCTCACCGCGCAGATTTCATTGGGATAGATCTCGGTCAGCGCCCGCTTGAGCGCGCCGTGCGCGTCCAGCCCCGCCAGCGCGGCTTCGAGCGCCTGGGCGCCGGCCTCCAGGGCGAGGCGGTATTCCGACTTCAAGGCGGTCATGATCGTCCCGGGGCGGCGGTTCGCGCGTAACCTCGGCATTGAAGAGGGCGCGATCAAGACCTTAACGCGGCGAAGCCGGGCAGCGTGCGCAGCGCGGCCTTGATCGCGGGCGGCTTTAAGGCCAGTTAGGCGGCGAACCCGACTCCGGTCCGGCGCGGCCCGCTTCGCGTCGCCCATCCGCGCACGAATCCCTATATCCCTGCGCTCCCGATCTCCGCTCAACGAGGCCGCCATGTCCCAGCCGCTCGATCCTCAAGCGATGAAGCCCCTCGCGAACGCCGTGCGCGCCTTGTCCATGGACGCGGTGGAGCGCGCGGGCTCCGGCCATCCCGGCATGCCCATGGGCATGGCCGACGCGGCGACGGTGCTGTGGACGCGCCACATGAAGTTCGACCCGAAGGACCCCGACTGGCCGGACCGCGACCGGTTCGTGCTGTCGGCCGGTCACGGCTCCATGCTGATCTATTCGATCCTCCATCTCATCGGGGTGGAGGGCGTGACCATGGACGAGCTGAAGAATTTCCGTCAGCTGGGTTCGAAGACGGCCGGCCATCCCGAATACGGCCATTGTCCGGGCGTGGAGACCACCACCGGCCCGCTGGGCCAGGGGATTTCAACGGCGGTGGGCATGGCGCTCGCCGAGCGGATGATGAACGCGCGCTTCGGCGACGAACTCGTCGATCACCACACCTTCGTCATCGCCTCGGACGGCGATCTCCAGGAAGGGATCAGCCAGGAGGCGATCTCGCTCGCCGGCCATCTGAAGCTCAATCGCTTGGTGGTGCTGTGGGACGATAACGAGATCTCCATCGACGGCGCGACGAACCTGTCCGACACGGTGGACCATTGCGCCCGGTTCGAGGCCTGCGGCTGGACCACGATGAAAGTGGACGGCCATGACGCGAACGCCGTCGACGAGGCGCTGACCAAGGCGCGCGACAGCGACAAGCCGGTGCTCATCGCCTGCCGCACCCAGATCGGCTTCGGTGCGCCCACCAAGGCCGGCACCGCCGGCGCCCACGGCGCGGCGCTGGGCGCCGAAGAGATCGAAGGAACCCGCAAGGCGCTCGGCTGGGAGCACGGCCCGTTCGAGATCCCGCAGCCGGTCTATGAGGGCTGGCGCGCCGTGTCGGTCTGCGGCGCCGAGGCGCGCGCCCTGTGGGAGCAGCGCCTGCAGCAGAGTGCGCATCTGGAGGCCTTCATCGCCCAGATCTCCGGCGAACCGCCCCATGCCGCCATCGAGGGGCTGAAAGCCCACGTGAAACAGATGCTGGCCGACAAGCCGGCCATGGCGACGCGCGCCGCCTCCGGCGCGGCCATCGAGAGCTTTTGGGAAGCCTATCCGGGCCTGGTGGGCGGCTCAGCGGACCTCACCGGCTCCAACAATACCCGCGCCAAGGCGCACAAATCGGTCAGCCGCGACGCCTATGACGGCGATTACGTGCATTACGGCGTGCGCGAGCACGGCATGGCCGCGGCCATGAACGGCATGGCGCTGCATGGCGGGATCCGGCCCTATTCGGGCACTTTCCTGGTGTTCTCCGATTATTGCCGCCCGGCCGTGCGTCTGTCGGCGCTGATGAACCAGCCGGTGATCTATGTCTTCACCCACGACTCCATCGGGCTGGGCGAAGACGGACCCACCCACCAGCCGGTGGAGCATCTCGCCGCCCTGCGCGCCATCCCCAACCTCGCCGTGTTCCGTCCCGCCGATGCGGTCGAAGCCGCCGAAGCCTGGATCGCGGCGCTGGAGCGCACTGACGGTCCCACCGCGCTGATCCTGTCGCGCCAGAAAGTCCCGCACCTGCGCCTCGACGACGGATCGGCGAACCTGACCAAGCGCGGCGCCTATGTGCTGCGCGAAGCCGAGGGGGCGAAAGTCACCCTGATCGGCACCGGCACGGAGACCTGCCTGGCCGTCGAGGCGGCGGACAAGCTGGCGGAGAAGGGCGTGCCCGCCCGCGTCGTGTCCGCGCCGAGCCTTGAACAATTCCTGGCCCAGGACCCGGCCTATATCGAGCAGGTCGTGCCAAAAGACCTCCCCGCCGTCGCGGTGGAAGCGGCCGCGCGCTGGGGTTGGGACGCGCTCATCGGGCGCGAGGGCGGCTTTGTCGGCATGACCGGTTTCGGCGCCAGCGCCCCGGCCGCGCAGCTCTACGAGCGTTTCGGCATCACCGCCGAACGGGTCGTGGACGAGGCGCTGAAGCGGGTTTAGGAGGGCGGCGCGCCGTCGCCGCCTTCTTCCTCGTCCACCTCGGGCGGATCGGCGACGATCTTGCCCGTTTTCACGTCCACATGGGGGACCGCATCGCGGGTGAAGGGGATGAGCAGCGTCCCGTCCGGGCCGGCCACTTCCAGAATGTCGCCGGCGCCGTAATCCTGGATCGCCTTGACCTTGCCCAGCGGCGCGCCCTGAAGGTCCTCCACGGGAAGGCCGACGAGGTCGGCGTAGTAGAACTCGTCCTCTTCAAGCGCCGGCAAGGCCTCGCGCGGGACGTAGAGCTTCGTGCTCTTCATCGCCAGCAGCTGCTCGCGGGTCACGCGCTCCTTGAAGCGGGCGACGACAAGGCCGTTGGGGCCCGGCCGCGCGCTGACCGGAGTGAACAGCACCGCGCCGGCCTCGTCCAGGAAGGGGCCGTAGGCGCAGACCAGATCCGGATCGCCGAACGGCTTGATTCGGGCTTCGCCCTTCACCCCGTGGGCGCCGGCGAGGGCGGCGATGACCACCAGGTCGCGCTTCGTCATGATCGTCTCTCGCAGTGGGCGTCCGGCGCGATCAACCGCACCGGCGCGCCGCGGTCAACCGCCTAGCTCTGCAGCGCCTTGCGCACCTTGGCCGACAGGGCGCGCGCCTCCTCGGCGCGGGCGCTGCCCTTGCGCCAGGCCATGCCGATGGCGCGCCCCGCCACCGGCGGGTCGAACGGCTTGATCGCCAGGTCCAGCCGGTCGGCGAGGCCCGCGTCCACCGCAAGGCGCGGCAGCAGCGTCGCGCCAAGGCCCGATTTCACCATTTGCACGAGCGTATGAAGGCTCGTCGCGGCGAAATCGGACCGCGCCGCGTTCTCGTCGGGGCGGCTCGCCGCGCACACCGCGATGGCGTGGTCGCGCAGGCAATGGCCGTCTTCGAGCAGGAGAAGGGGCTCGCCCGCCAGCTTGTCCGGCGTCAGCGGATCGACCGCGGCCAGGCGATGGTCCGGTGATGCGGCGAACAGGAACTCGTCCTCCAGGATCGCCTCGCTCTCGATGGCCGCCGCCTCATAGGGCAGGGCGATCAGGGCCGCGTCGAGGCGGCGGTCCTTCAACGCATCCACCAGCCGGTGGGTGAGGTCCTCGCGCAGGAAGAGTTCGAGCTTGGGAAGCTCGCGGCGCAAAGCCGGCAGCACCCTGGGCAGAAGGAAAGGCGCGATCGTCGGAATGACGCCCAGGCGGAACGGGCCGGCCAGCGGTTCGCCGGCCGCGCGCGCGGCGTGGACCAGGTCCTCGGCCTCGGTGAGCACGATGCGCGCGCGCTCCACCGCCGCCTCGCCGGCGGGCGTCAGCGTCGCCCCGCGCGCGCCGCGCTCCACCAGGGTCGCGCCCAGAACGCCTTCCAGCTCCTTGATGCCCGCCGACAGGGTCGGCTGGGTGACGAAACTGGCCTCGGCGGCGCGGGAGAAAGAGCCGTGATCGGCGAGCGCCTGCAGAAATTTCAGCTGGCGCAGCGTGGGCAGGACATTGGACATAGCCATAGATGTATCCAATGGCGGACCAAGAAACAATCCATTGGCTTTATGGTGAGCAGGCAGGCATATACCGCATCGACGTCACCGTCGGCGCATCCCTGATCGGGCGCTCCGGCGTTGTCGCAATGCGCCGTTCAAGGCGCTGAAAATCGGTTCAGAGATCAGGAGACGTACACATGCTGGGTATTGGCGACAAGCTCCCCGAATTCGAAGTCGTCGGCGTCAAGCCGGGCTTCAATCAGCACGAGGAAAACGGCGAATCGGCGTTCGAGCCGATCACGCACGAGTCCTTCTCCGGCAAGTGGAAGGTCATCGTCTTCTACCCGAAGGACTTCACCTTCGTGTGCCCGACCGAAATCACCGCCTTCGCCAAGCTGAACGACGAATTCGCCGACCGTGACGCCGTGGTCATGACCGGCTCGACCGACAACGAGTTCTGCAAGCTGGCCTGGCGGCGCGAGCACCCGGATCTGAACAAGCTGAACCAGTGGCAGTTCGCCGATCCGACCGGCTCGCTGACCGACGCGCTGGGCGTGCGCTCGCCCGAAGGCGTGGCGTACCGCTACACCTTCATCGTGGATCCCCATGGCGAAATTCAGCACGTCTACGCCAACAACCTCAATGTCGGCCGCAACCCGGAAGACACGCTGCGTGTCCTCGACGCGCTGCAGACCGACGAGCTTTGCCCGTGCAACCGCGCGGTGGGCGGCGACACGCTCGCGGCCTAAGCCTCCATCCGCAGTCGGGCGGTCCGGCGTGATGCGCCGGACCGCCCCGCGCGGCCCGTCCCGCCTTCGGCTCCTTGAACGAGACGAGCGCAGGACCGGCCGTCCGCCGTCCCCCACGAAACGCCCGCCGTCACGTCCCCACATCCGTCCGGCGGTGCGTTCGGAAGGTCGGTCCGAACTTCAAGATGAAAATGGAGACGCTGAGATGAGCCTCGACGCGCTGAAGAACCGCATTCCCGATCATGCCAAGGACATCAAGCTGAACCTGTCGTCGCTGGCGCGCGAAACCGTGCTTGACGACCAGAAGAAATACGGCTGCTTCCTCGCCTCGGCCTACGCCGTGGGCGACCGCGAGGTGCTCGCCGATCTGATGGCCGAGATCGAGGACAAGATGAGCGCCGAGGCGATCGCCGGCGCCAAGGCGGCCGCCTCGATCATGAGCATGAACAATGTGTACTACCGCTTCGTGCACCTGGCCAAAGCGAGCGATTACAAGACTCTGCCCGCCAAGCTGCGCATGAACGTCATCGCCAATCCGGGCGTCGACAAGGCCGATTTCGAGCTCTGGTCGCTGGCCGTTTCCGCCATCAACGGCTGCGGCATGTGCATCGACGCCCACGAGCACGAGCTGCGCAAGGCGGGCCTCTCGGCCGAACAGATTCAAGCCGCCGTGCGCATCGCCGCGGTGGTGAACGCGGCCGCCGCCATCGTGCGCGCGGAGAACGCACTGCAAACCTGAGTTCACTCCCGCCTGAGCCCACTTCGACGCCCCGCCGGACCAGCTCCGGCGGGGTTTTCTTTTTCGCAGGTTACGCCGGATCCTCGCCCTCGGCCGCCTCCAGCACCGCTTCACCCACATATTCGCCCGAGCCCACGACCGCGCCGACGGGCAGGTAGTCCTCGGTGCTTTCCGGCGCCTCGCGCCGGGTGATGCGATAGACGACGAACGCCGCCGTTATCGTTCCGCCGCGGAACCCCGGATCGCCAGCGCGTGCGGGCTTTGACTCGCTGCAAAAAAATCCGTATCCTGAGAAATATGAGCGACACCTTCCACCAGTCCGAGACCGACCGGCGCGCCCATGACGGCGGACGCGCGGCGCGCGCCTGGCGCTGGTTTTCGGCGCGCACGATCCGCTCGGCCGAGCGCTATCGCGACCTGAGCTGGAGCGTCGTGGCGCGCCGCACCGCGCTGGCCGGCGTCGTCGTGGCGGTGTCGCGCATCGACCCGACGCTGGCGATTTCGCCCTGGCTCTTGATCGGCGGCGGCGTCTGGCTGGTGCTCATGGCGCGCATCGTGCTGCTCAAGACGATCGACACCGCCGCCCGGCGTTGATTTCCCCAAGCCGTGGCTTAGGCTGCCGCAAGACAACGGGAAACGCCGGGGAGGGTCGTCCATGAAATGGTGGTTCGGGATCGCGCTGTGGCAGCGCGTGCTCGGGGCTCTGGTCCTTGGCGTGATCGCAGGACTCGCCGCCTCGCAAGCCATGGGCATGGAGGCCGCCGCCGACTGGCTCGAAACCTATGTGAAGCCGGTGGGCGACCTGTTCATCCGGCTGATCCGCATGCTCATCGTGCCGCTGATCCTGACCACGCTGGTCGCCGGCGTGGTGGCGCTGGGCGATCCGGCGAAGCTGGGCTCGATCGGCGTGAAGACGATCATCCTCTATTTCGCCACCACCTTCTTCGCCAACATTATCGGGATCATCTTCGGCCTGGTGTTCCGGCCGGGGGAGGGCGTGGATCTGGGCGGCGCCGACGCGGTGCCCGTGTCCACCGAAAGCGAAAGCCTGGTCTCGCGTCTTCTGTCCATCGTGCCCGACAACCCGGTGGCGGCGCTGGCCGACGGCGACGTGCTGGCGGTGATCTTCTTCGCCGTGCTTCTGGGCATCGGCATCCTGATGGCGGGCAAGTCCGGCAAGATGGTGGGCGATCTTTTCACCCAGGCCGCCGACGTGGTGCTGAAAGTGACCCATATGGTCATGGAGGTCGCGCCCTTCGGCGTGTTCGCGCTGGTGAGCTTCACCGTGGCCGAGCAGGGGCTGGAGGCGTTGCGCGCCATCGCCATTCTCATCGCCGCGGTCTACGCCGGCCTCTTCACCCATGCAGTGCTGGTCTATGGCGGCATCATCCGTTTCGTGCTGAACCTGCCGGTGATGAATTTCGTGCGCGGGATGCTGGACGCGATCGCGGTGGCCTACTCCACCGCCAGCTCTTCGGCGACCCTGCCGGTGACCATCGCCAACGCCAGCGAAAACCTCGGCGTGAAGAAATCCATCGCCGGCTCGGTCCTGCCGTTGGGCGCGACCATCAACATGGACGGCACGGCGCTGTATCTGGGGATCCTGGCGCTCTTCACCGCCCAGGCTTTCGGCTACGATCTCACCTTCACCAACTATGTGCTGATCGCCTTCACCGCGGCCATCGCCTCCATCGGCGCGGCGGGCATCCCCAGCGCCGGCCTGTTCCTGCTGGCGATCGTGCTGCAGACCTTCAACGTGCCGCCCGAGCAGATCGCCATCGTGGTGGGCTTCATCCTGCCGGTGGACCGGATCATGGACATGGCGCGCACCGCGCTGAACGTCACCGGCGACGCCACCGTGGCCACCGTGGTGGCCAAGTGGGAGGGCGAGCTGGACGAAGACCTGTTCCGCCACCCCGCCGACACACCCTACACGCCCAAAGAGGCCCCGCCGGAGGTCGCCGGCGCGGACCGGGATTAAAGAGCGTCCGGCGGGCCGCGATAGCGGATCGATTGAAGCGAGCGAACGGGCCGCGCCGGGAGGGATGGGGGATCGCCATCTGGCCGCCGTCTTCAGCGGTCGAAGCGCTTCGCTCAAACCTCCCCGCCGATCCCATGCTGGAAAATCCCGCAGGGCGATCGCAGGCTGTCAAGGACGGGCCCCGGATCAAGTCCGGGGCCCGCCGCTTCGCGGCGACCGGCCATGGCCGGTCGTCCTTGACAGCCTGCGACGCTTGCGAAAATGGCTCAGCAAGGATCGACGGGGCGGTGGGGTCGTTCTGCGGGTTGGCGCCGATCGGGTGAACGGTTGTGAATCGCCGCTGCATGGCGCCAACCGCGCCTCTGAGGAGTCGACCTCATGACGCTACCTCCCTCTCCCTCCCCTTGAGGGGAGGGTCGGGGTGGGGTGCGCCGCGGGCCTATGGCGTTGAACGCGCTCGCGCCAAGGATCTGGCGCGCCCGTTTCCCCGAGCAGACCCGCAAACCGGCCCGCACTTGCGAGGTGGCGGAGTAGCCGCTCCTGAACCGGCCGCAGGCGCGCGACGTAAAGAGCCTCAAACGCGACCTAACGGAGCCTCCATGACCCTCGTGCGCATCCTCTCCGCCCTCGGCGGCCTCATCCTCCTCATCGCCATCATCTGGGCGATCCTCACCGCCGGCCAGTCCCTCGGCGAAGCGATCGCCTGGCTCGTCAGCGAGCCCTGGGGCGTGGTCAGCCTGATCGACCTCTATTTGAGCTTCTTCTTCGTCGCCGTGCTGATCTGGGTGCTTGAGCCCGACAAGCGCATCGCGCTGGCCTTCATCCTCCCGCTTCCGGTGCTCGGTCACGTGTGGTCTGCGGTTTGGATGGTTTGGCGGTTAGCGAAGGTGGTGCAAACCCATCGGGGATAAGGCGGAACAAATAGGGAATCGGCGCTGGACCCCGAGGGCGGAATTTGTCATTCTGACAAAAATTGTCCTCGGGGAAAGCAAGTGCCTGATTCGAAATTCAAACAGCTGCGTGAACGCATCCCGCTGGACGTGAAAGAGGCTGCAAAGCTTCTTGGTGTGTCCGAAGCGACAGCATATCGATATGAGCGCGGAGAGAGCGACCCGCGCGATGGCGATCTTTTGCTTCTCAAATCCTTTGCGGACGCTGGCAAGCCCGAGAGGGCCAGTAAGCCGAGGTTTCGTTTCATAGACCTGTTCGCCGGGATCGGCGGCTTGCGTCTCGGCTTTGAGTCCATTGGTGGAGAGTGTGTCTTCACCAGTGAATGGGACAAGTACGCCAGCAAGACCTACCAGGCGAACTTCAGGGATGATCCCGACTACCACCAGATGGTCGGCGATATTCGCCCCTATAGCGCTGACCCGGATCAGGTCCCGGAACACGACGTTCTTCTTGCAGGCTTCCCGTGCCAGCCGTTTTCGATCGCGGGCGTCTCCAAGAAAAACGCACTTGGGCGTGCCCACGGGTTCAAGTGTGAGGATCAGGGCAACTTGTTTTTCGACGTTCTAAGAATTTTGCAGCATCATCGGCCGTCCGCCTTCATTCTCGAGAACGTCAAGAATCTGGAGCGCCATGATCGTGGCCAGACGTTCGCCGTCATCCGCGACAAACTTGAAAACGAGCTTGGTTATGCGATCGATTGGCGGGTTATTTCTGCGCGTCCATGGGTACCGCAGAAGCGCGAGCGAATCTTCATCGTTGGTTTCCGGGAAGATGTGGGCTTCAGCTTCGACGGTTTTGATCGCCAAATTCCTCCGGGGGACGAGTGGCCGGTCCTCGGCGATGTGCTCCAGTCGCACAACGAGGTCGATCCGAAATATACGCTGACAGAACACCTCTGGGGCTATCTGCAGGCGTACAAGGAGAAGCACAGCAGCGCTGGAAACGGCTTTGGCTTCGGTCTCTGCGGTCCCGAAGACGTGGCGCGCACCCTGTCGGCTCGCTATTATAAGGACGGGTCCGAGATCCTTGTTAAGCAGCCAACTGGCGGGCGGCCCCGGCGCCTGACTCCGACGGAGTGCGCGCGATTGATGGGCTTTGAGCGAGATGGGCGCGAGTGGACGATTCCTGTTTCCGATACTCAGGCCTACAGACAGTTCGGCAACTCGGTCGTGGTTCCGGCGGTTGAGGCCGTGGCGCGGCATGTGGAGCCTTACCTGATGCACGCGCTTAGGATCGAGGCGATGCCATTTAGCGAAGCCGACAGACCTCTGCTGGCCGGCATGAATGGCTGACGTCGTCTCCAAGGCCAAACGCAGCGAAATGATGGCGGGCATCCGGGGCAAGGACACCAAGCCCGAAATGCTCATCCGGCGCGGACTTCATGCGCGTGGATATCGTTTCCGTCTCCACGTGAAGGACCTGCCGGGAAAGCCGGATATCGTGCTTCCAAAGTACAGCGCGGTGATCTTCGTGAATGGCTGTTTCTGGCACGGCCACGATTGTCATTTGTTCAAATGGCCAAAGACCCGTGAAGCGTTCTGGCGCGAGAAGATTGGCACGAATCGTAGACGCGACGCCGCGAAAAAAGCGGCACTCAGTAAGGCTGGGTGGCGTTGCGCTACAATCTGGGAGTGCGCACTTAAAAAAAAGGAGTATGGCGCTATTGATGGGGCCCTGAGCCAGCTAGTTGTTTGGCTGGATTCGGGTGCCGCTACCGTGGAGATCGCCTCCTGATGACACGTCTTTCAGCGTACTTCGATAAGGTCGTCGTGAAATCGCTTCGCGCTGTCGAGGCGGATGCTACGCGATCAAATCAACATGAGTTTAACGGCACTGTAGCCCTGAAAAGCGTTCTTGGCCCTGATCGCTTCGACCAAAGGCCCGCCCACTTTGTGTGGTTAGGTTCCGAAGACGAGTCATTCGACTGCAGCGCCTTCGTAACTTGGTACGATGCTCGGGAGCGCCACCCAATCCGGAGTGAGTGGCGGCTTTATTTCGAGTCGAACCCGGTGATGGACATCGCCAGCGAGGGCGCTTTGCTTCTTATCGCTATGAGGCCAAGCGGCGACTTAGTTTTTATCCTCTCTGATGATGAGACCACCCAGCAGCAGCTATTCTGGCTATTTGACATCGACCCAACCGGCATCGACGGATTTGTGGGACATGACGTTTCCGGCACCCACGACAAAGCGCTTGGGTTTGCAGAGCAGTGGGTGCTGGATCTTCTTGGGGTGGACAGTGTCGAAGATGATGATCTCGATCTCATCCTGAAGCGCTTTGGCAGCGCATTTCCCAAGACATCGGATTTCTCAAAGTTCGTCCGCGAGTTGGAGGGGGATTTTGACCCTGCGAGCGAAGCTGCAGACATTGCCCTCATGCGCTATTTAAACCGCGAAGAAGCGCTCTTTAGAACGCTTGAGCGCCACATAATCAGTGAGCGGTTACGTGCTGGGTTCGTCACCGGTGAGGAGGTCGATGTCGATGCTTTTGTCTCCTTTTCACTGAGCGTTCAGAACAGACGAAAATCTCGCGCAGGTCATGCTCTAGAAAATCATTTATCTGCGATCTTTGAAGCGGGCGAAATTTCTTTCTCGCGTGGGGCGCGAACGGAGGGAAAAAAGCGACCAGATTTTCTCTTCCCATCAGAGGCCAGTTATCACGACAATAATTTTCCGGTTGACCGGCTCACCTTGCTGGGCGCGAAATCGAGTTGCAAAGACCGGTGGAGACAGGTGCTCTCTGAAGCTGCGCGCATTCCTGAAAAGCACCTTATAACGTTGCAGCCTGAGCTACTCCCCGATCGTTGGACAGTTTCCGGCGGTTTTTAAGCTACTTTGAGCTCCTGCTGATCGGGTTGATTGGGTTGGCGCGTGCGCCAGTAGACCATGGCGGGCGGCCGCCCGCCATGAG
>JBNPED010000015.1:0-188956 GCA_051117435.1 Oceanicaulis sp.
CAGCCCGCACTGTTCCCGATCTCCATGACGCCGTCGCCCAGGCCCTCGACGCCATCACCCCCGCAGAATGCGCCAACTACTTCACTGCCTGCGGATATGAGCCGGAATAAGACGAAAACGCTCTAGTATTTCGTCAGCCCAGACTGACGAGATGGCAGCCTCAGACCTTCAGCTAATTTTGCCCGAAGGGCTGCATGCGACATACGCGCCGAGCCAACAGCATGCCTTGATGAGTCTCGATGAGTTCATCCAGTTGGTGAGAGACCGTAACCCCTAATCCTGATCCATCTTCAGCGCGGCGATGAACGCCTCCTGCGGGATCTCCACATTGCCATATTGGCGCATCTTCTTCTTGCCCGCCTTTTGCTTGTCCAGCAGCTTGCGTTTGCGGGTGGCGTCGCCGCCATAGCATTTGGCGGTGACGTCCTTCCTGAGCGCGGCGAGGGTTTCGCGGGCGATGACGCGGCCGCCGATGGCGGCCTGGATGGGGATCTTGAACATGTGCCGCGGGATCAGGTCCTTCAGCCGCTCGCACATGCCGCGGCCGCGCATTTCCGCGCGGGTGCGGTGGACGATCATGGAGAGAGCGTCCACCGGCTCCTCGTTGACCAGCACGCTCATCTTCACCAGATCGCCCTCGCGGTACTCGATGAACTGATAGTCGAAGCTGGCGTAGCCCTTGGTGACGGACTTCAGCCGGTCGTAAAAGTCGAACACCACCTCGTTGAGCGGCAGTTCGTAGACCAGCATGGCCCGGCTGCCGGCGTAGGTGAGCTCCTTCTGCACGCCGCGCCGGTCCTCGCACAGCTTCAGAACGCCGCCGAGGAACTCATCGGGCACCAGGATGGTCGCCTTGATCCAGGGCTCTGAAATTGACTCGATCTTCACCGGGTCGGGCATGTCGGCCGGGTTGTGGAGCTCCACCTCCGAGCCGTCGATGAGCTGCATCTTGTAGACCACGGACGGCGCCGTCGTGATGAGGTCCACATTGTATTCGCGTTCCAGCCGCTCGCGGATGACCTCCAGGTGCAGGAGCCCCAGGAAGCCGCAGCGGAAGCCGAAGCCGAGCGCGGCGCTGGTCTCCATCTCATAGCTGAACGAGGCGTCGTTCAGCGCCAGGCGCTCCACCGCGTCGCGCAGATCCTCGAAATCCGCCGCATCCACCGGGAACAGGCCGCAGAACACCACAGGCACGGCGGGTTTGAAGCCCGGCAGCATCTCGGCGGTGGGGCGCTTCTCCTCGGTGATGGTGTCGCCGACCCGCGTATCGCGCACCTGCTTGATGGAGGCGTTCAGGAAGCCGATCTCGCCTGGGCCGAGCTCGGGCCGGTCGGTCTTGGCCGGGGTGAACACGCCCACCCCGTCCACGTGATAGCTCGCGCCCGTGCCCATCATGCGCACGCGCTGGCCCTTTTTCAGGGTGCCTTCGATGATGCGCACCAGGCAGATCACGCCCAGATACGTGTCGTACCAGCTGTCCACCAGAAGCGCTTTCAGAGGCGCGTCGGGATCGCCGGATTTGGGGGCGGGCAGGCGCTCGACGATGGCTTCGAGCACGTCCTCGATCCCGAGCCCCGTCTTGGCGCTGATTTCCAGAGCGTCATGGGCCTCGATGCCGATCACGTCCTCGATCTGCTCGCGCACCCGGTCGGGTTCGGCGGCCGGCAGGTCGATCTTGTTGAGGACCGGCACGATCTCCAGATTGACGTCGATCGCCTGGTAGACGTTCGCCAGCGTCTGGGCCTCGACCCCTTGCGCGGCGTCCACCACCAGAAGCGCGCCCTCGCAGGCGTAGAGCGATCGCGACACCTCGTAGGCGAAGTCCACATGGCCCGGCGTATCGATCAGGTTCAGGACGTAATCCTGGCCGTCCTTCGCGGTGTAGGACAGGCGCACGGTCTGGGCCTTGATGGTGATGCCGCGCTCGCGCTCGAGCTCCATATTGTCGAGCACCTGCTCCTTCATCTCACGGTCGGTCAGCCCGCCGGTGACCTGAATCAGCCGGTCGGCGAGCGTCGACTTGCCGTGGTCGATATGCGCGACGATGGAGAAGTTTCGAATGCGGGACGGATCTGTGCTCATGGGGCGGGGAGGTAGCACCGGGACGCCTGTGCGCCAAGCGGGATCAACGGTGCGCGGCGCCGCGCCGCGCCGCCCGGACACGTTGTCCGTCATGGCGCCCGCGCCAGGCCGGCGGAAGCGGCGTGTAACCTGAGGCAAACATGCGTTCACTCACCGCGCTTCAAATAGCCAAGCGCAGCGAAGGGTCTTTACGCCGGGCGGAAAATACGCTCCATTCAAGGTGGGCGAGGCTGAACGCAAGACTTCGGGATTTCTGCATCCATGATGAGTTTAAGCCGGCTGGTGTATGTAAGCACCGCCAGCCCGGCCCTTGAGCGCGACGCGTTCGAGGCCATCCGCGCCACCGCGATCGCGCGCAATGCGGCGAGCGGCGTCACCGGGCTATTGATCTTCAACGGCGCCAATTTCATGCAGCTTCTGGAAGGGCCGCAGGACAATGTGGACGCGGTCTTCGAGTCCATCCGCCGCGATCCGCGCCATCACGGCGTGGTGCGCCTGATGGCGGAATCGGCAGAAGCGCGCGCCTGCCCCAGCTGGGCCATGGCGACCCAGGAGGTCGCCCTGCCCGGCCGGCGAAGCGAGGATCTGTCCGCCTTCCATGTCGATACCGCGGCGCTGGAGGAGCGCTATCTCGCCGACATGCCGGAGCGGCTGCGATCGCTCTTCGTCAGCTTCAACACGATGAGCGTGGGCCGGGCGGCGTCCTGAGACGCCCGGCGCGCGGGGTAAGGACCGGTTAACGCTTTCGCCCAATCCCCGCCGCAAAGCCTCATCAGACTTCATGCCCGTCCGCCGCCGAATCGGAGCCGAATCCATGCGCCTTCGCCCTGTCCTCGCCGCGTTCGCCGCCTGCGGGCTCGCCGCCTGCGCGTCCAATAGCGCGCCGCCGCCGCAATACGGCCAGCCGAGCGCCTATCAGGAGCCGATAGACACCTATTCGCGCGATGAAATGGTGGAGGCGGCGGCCGACTTCTTCGGCGTCACGGCTGAAGCCGCCGCGAGCGCGCTGGAGCGGGTCTTCGCCGATCTGGGCCGGCCGGTGGGCTATATCGCCGGCGAGGAGGTGGCCGCCGCGGCCGGCGTCGGGCTGCGCTACGGCGAAGGCTATCTGACGCTGAAAGGCTCCGGCGAGCAGTACAAGGTGTACTGGCAGGGCCCGTCCATCGGGTTCGACGGCGGCGCGAACGCCAGCCGGGTCTTCACCCTGGTTTACGAGCTGCGCGATCTCGACCGGCTGTATCAGCGATTTCCCGGCGTGGAAGGCACGGCCTATTTCGTCGCCGGGTTCGGCGTGAACTATCAGCGCGCCGACGAGATCACCCTGGCGCCGATCCGTTCCGGCGTGGGCCTGCGAGCCGGCGCGAATGTCGGCTATCTCTCCTACTCCCGCCAGCGCAACTGGATCCCGTTCTGACGCCTTGCATTTTCCTCGCCTCGCCCGGTCATGCCCGTTAAACTGGCGTAAAGCCTGAGGGGGCGCAGCGCAGAGGGGCGCGAGGATGACGAGTGCGACGCAGATGGAGCTGTTCGCCGCCGGCCTGGTGCTCGGGCTCGGCCTGGCGCTGATCACTTATCTGTTGCGCCGCTGGGTCTGGCAGCTCTTCGCCGGGGCGCTGCGCGCGCTCGCCTGGCCGTTCCGGCCCGTGCTGCGCGTGTTCTTCCGCGGAAAGGAGGCGGCGCCCGCGCCGGCCGCCGCGGCGGCCGCGGCGGTGTCCGGCCACAAGACGCTCACCGAGGCGGCGCTGGGCGATGATTTCGACCACGAAGAGAGCTATATCCAGCGCCAGGGCGTGTTGTTCAAATGGATGATGGTGCGCGTGGGCTTCATGCGCATGCCCGAACAGCTCTCGCGCGAGACGGCGGACCAGTACGGCGAGCTGGCGCGGCGCTTCCTCGGCGGCAAGGTTCCCATCGTCGCCGATCCGCGCGCCCTGTTCGAGGATATCGAGGGCGCGGTCATCGCCACGCAGTTCCACGACAGCGATCGCGGCGTGCTTTATCTGCTCAACGAGAGCCGCAAGCTGATGAACGACAATGTGCGCAAGCTCGCGGTCTGGTTCTCCTGCATTCTCGGCGCGGTGCTGCTGGTGAACATCCTCGCCAACGACGCGGGCCTGGTGCAGCGCCTGGGCCTGTTTGCGGGCTTGAGCGACGATGCGCTCGTCAGCTCGGCCCAGCTCACCTCCCTCGTGGTCGGGGCGGGGAGCTGCCTGCTGGCGGCCATGGTCATGTGGGCGCTCTATTACGCGGAATACTCGCCCTATCAGCGCAACACGGCGCGCGAAATGGCGAACTTCCTGACCCGCTATCTGGCGCGGGTGAACGACCATTACCGCACCGCGGTGGGCAAGGCGAAATCGGTGACGGTGGGACAGGAGCGCGATTCCAAGCAGCTCTCCGAAGAGGCCCAGCTCTGGATGCTCAACATCAGCTGGATCGCGCTCAGGGTCTTTTTCGTGGAGACCTATGTGCGCAACACCGTGTTCCAGATCCGGCGCAACTCGCACTATTACCTGGTGTTCGTGCCCACCGGCTTTCTTCTGGGGCTCGCCGTGGTGCTCATCGCGGTCGGGCTGTTCACCGAGCGTGCGCCGTTCGAAACCATCCTGGCGCTGGGCTGGGTGTTCGCGGCCTTGTTCGTCCTGGTGGTGACCCTTTACGCCTTCTATCTCATCACGGCCATGCGCGCGCTCGAGGAGATCGACCAGGGCGAGTGGATCAGCTTCCACACCTTGCGCCTGGACACCGTGATGAGCGAGATCGTCGGCAAATACGCCGAAGACGTGGGGTATTGGAAAAACCGCGTCGGCGGCGGGCTTTAGGCGCCCGATCAGCTGGACCCGTTATCCGCCTTCTTCTTGCGGCGCGCCTGACCGCCCTTGCGGCCGGCTTCGCGCGCGCGGTCGGACCCGGCGGTGAACTTGCCGGGCGATTTCAATCCGCCCTTACGCCCGGCGGCGCTGGCGGCGGCCGCGCCGGGCTTGAACCGACCGGAGGATTTCAGCCCGCCCTTGCGGCCGGCCTCCCGAGCGCGCTCCGCACCAGGGGTGAAGCGCCCGGAATTGGGGGTTTCAGTGGACTCTGCCATGGGCGTCGCCTCTCTGCTTGCGGGGTTAACCCGCGAGGCCCCGCCCCGGTTCGCAGGGGCGGGGCCGGCGATTGCAGCAGGTTACTGCGAGCCGCCCTTGCGGCCGGCTTCACGGGCGCGCTGCGACCCTTCGGAGAAGGAGCCCGAGCTCGCCTCGCCGCCTTTCTGGCCGGCTTCACGGGCGCGTTCGCTGCCCGGCTCGAAGGAGCCGGAGCTGGCTTGACCGCCTTCGCGGCCGGCTTCGCGGGCGCGCTCGGATCCGGCTTCGAACGAGCCGGAGCTCATCTCGCCGCCTTTCTCGCCGGCTTCACGCGCGGCCCTGGAGCCTTCGGTGAAGGAACCGCTGGAGGCTTCGCCGCCTTTGGACGCGACCTTGCGGGTTTCGGGATCGTTCGGCTTGAATTGACCTTCATTGCGGGCCATCGGGGCCTCCTGTCATCGGCTTTCAGATCCAGACGCGCCGCTCACCGGCGCATCCGACAGGTCGAACACAGGGGCCAGGGCGCCCGTTCCGGGTTGAAAGCGCGCCGGTCGAGCGGGCCGCAAGCGGGCGATCTCCAACCGGAGCGGGAAGAAATGGCCCGGCCAAGCGGTGTGCATAATTAGCGTTATAAATCAGTTCTTTCGCTTCGGTGCGCTCATGTCCGGCCAGAGCCGCCGGAGACGCTCCACCTTGGCCTCGAAGTCCGGCGTCCAGGAGTCGGGAGTGCTCGGAGTCATCTCCATGGCGAACAGGGCGTCGAGGCCGCGTGGAGCGAGCACAGCGTGCCCGCCGTCCGCCTCACGCCGCAGCCCCGCCATGTGGGCGGGCGAGGCGTAATTGGCGATCGCGTCCTCGGTGGAGCGATAGGGCGGCTTGGGATAGCCGAACCGATCTTCGAACCAGAGATGGACGCGCGCCTGATTACGCACCTCCACCGGCTTTGAAAGATCGGCGAACGCCTCAGCGCAAGCCCGGATCACGGCGTCCTCCGCCTCATAGGACAGATCGCCGGCGTCGAAATAAGCGAGGTCGTAATCCTTGATCCCATAGCCTGGCGGCCGGCCCGTGAGCGCGTTCCAGACATTCTGATAGACCGCCCCGGCGGCGAGCGCCCAGTCGGGCAGGTGGAGATCGCCGGCGCGCGACAGGATCGCCTCGGCGACGGGATCGGCGCGCACGGCCTCGATGAGGAAGGCGGGTCGGGAGGCCGCAGGCACGAGTTTCAAGACGCGCTCCGTCGCTGATGTCCTCCCCCGTTTACGGGGAGGTGGCCCGGGCTGAAGGCTTGGGCCGGAGGGGGCGGGCGCCTGGAGGCTAAGCCGCGCCGCCCCCCCCGTCTACGGGGTCCCTCCCCCGTAGACGGGGGGAGACATCGCTTTCCCGCGCCTTACCCGCGCAAGCTCGCGCCCGCCTTCTCGCCCGCCTGGACGATCTTTTCGGCGACCGCGTCGATCTCCTTGTCGGTCAGGGTTTTCTCGCCGGGCTGGAGGGTGACCTCCAACGCCAGCGACACCTGGCCTTCGGGCACGCCCTTGCCGGTATAGACGTCGAACAGGATCGCGTCGGCCACCAGCTGTTTGTCGGCGCCCTTCACCGCCTTGAGGAGATCGGCGGCGGGCATGTCGGCCGGCGCCAGGAAGGCGAAGTCGCGGCGCACCGGGTTCAGCTCCGGGATGGTCACCGCCGGACGCGCCTTCAGCGCCTTCTTCTTCGGCGCCGAGACGGCCTCCAGGAAGACTTCAAACGCCAGCACGCGCCCGTCTATATCGAGGGCCTTGAGGACCTTGGGATGGATTTCCCCGAATTCGGCCAACACGTTGGGGCCGAGACGCAAAACGCCGGAGCGGCCGGGATGCCACCAGGCGCGGGCGTCCGCGCTGATCTGGACGGTGTCGGCCGGTCCGCCCGCGGCCGCCAGCGCGGCGAGGGCGTCGGCCTTGGCGTCATAGACGTCGGGGGCCGCAGTCCCGCGCCAGTCGCGCCCGCCGACCACGCGGCGCACGCCGGCGATCACGGTCTTCTGGCCCTTCGGCGTGTCGTCGAGATAGATCGGTCCGGCTTCGAAATAGCGCGCATCCTCAAGCCCACGGTCGGCGCTCTTCTGGACCGATTTCAGCAGATGGATGAGCGCGCTGCGGCGCATCACATCGAGCTCGGAGCTGATTGGATTCGCAAGCTGGAGCCCCGGCCCGGCGCCGCCGAACAGATCGGCTTCGTCATGGCGGCAGAAGGACCAGGTGATCGCTTCCTGATAGCCGCGCAGCGCGATCGCCCGGCGCGCGGCGCGCACCCGGTTCTGCAGCTCGGTCGCCGGCGCTTCGAAGCGCTCGCCCTCGATCCGCTTTAAGCGCGCCACCGGCAGCGCGTCATAGCCGGCGATGCGCGCGATTTCCTCAATCAGATCAGCAGATTGTGAGCAGTCGCGACGCCAGCTGGGAACCGACACGGTCCAGGGCGCGCCGCGCGCCACTTCAAAGCCGAGCGAGACAAGGATTTCCTCGATCCGGTCTTCGGAAAGCTTAAGCCCGAGAAGCCGTTCGACCCGGGCCGGATCGAAAGTGATCGGGGCGGCGCGCGCGGGCGCTTCACCTACAACGCTGATTTCGCTTGCGGTTCCGCCGCCATATTTCAGGATCAGCGCGGTGGCGAGATGCAAACCGTCGAGCACGCTTTCGGGATCGACGCCGCGCTCGAAGCGGTATTTGGCGTCGGAGTCGATCCCCAGTTCGCGCGCGGTGATGCGGGTGACGGCCGGATCGAACCAGGCGCTTTCGATGAAGACGTCGGTGGTGGCGTCCGTACACCCGGATTCTTCGCCGCCCATGACGCCGCCGAGACCGAGGCAGGATTTGTCGTCGGAGATGACGCAGTGGTGCTGAAGCGGTTCATATTCGCGCCCGTCCAGCGCCTCGAACCGGTCCGCCGCGCCGCGGCCCGCGCGCGCCGTAATCCGGTCGCCGATCTTTGCGCGATCATACACGTGGAGCGGGCGCGCCCGGTCGTAGGAGACGTAATTCGTCACGTCCGCCAACAGGTTGATCGGCCGCAGCCCGATGGCCGTGAGGCGCTGCTGCAGCCAGTCCGGCGAGGGGCCGTTCTTCACGCCGCGGATCACCCGGCCGGCGAAGATCGGGCAGGCCTCCGGCCAGTCCAGGGCGATTTCCACGGAACACGGACCCTCGCCCCTGATCTCCTCGATCGGCCCGGTCTTCATCACGCCGGCGCCGGCCGCGGCGAGGTCGCGGGCGATGCCGTGGACGCCCAGCCAGTCGGGCCGGTTCGGGGTCACCTCGAAATCGATCACGGGGTCGTCGAGCCCCAGCGCCTTCGCCGCGGGCGTGCCCACCGGCCAGTCGCCCTCAAGGTCGGCGATGCCGTCATGGTCCTCGCCCGCCTCGATCTCCTTGGTGGAGCACAGCATGCCGTGGCTCTCGATTCCGCGGATTTTGCGGGGCTTCTTGTCCAGCGCGAAATCGAGGCCCGGGATGTACGCCCCAAGCGGAGCGTAGATCGCCGTCATGCCGGCGCGGGCGTTGGGGGCGCCGCAGACGATCTGCTTCTCCCCGTCCTTCGTGTCCACCGTACACACGCGCAGCCGGTCGGCGTCGGGATGGGGTTCGGCCTTCTTCACATGGGCGACGGTGAAGTCGGAAAGCTTCTCGCCCGGATTGTCGATCTCCTCGATCTCCAGGCCCGCCATGGTCATGGCCTCGGCCAGATCGTCCAGGACGAGCTCGGTGTCGAGATGCTCTTTGAGCCAGGAGAGGGTGAATTTCATGGGTCCAGCTCGTCGTTTAGAGGCGTTGAGCGCCGAGGCGCTCGAAAAGGTCGTAATCAGGAGAGGGGCAGGACTTCACATCGCGCGCACGATCGCCGACGCCGCGGGTCTCCGCAATCCAGCACCGGTCGAATACCGAGCAGTAACAGACCGTCACGTCCCAGCTCGCCCATTCGGCCGCCAGGGCCTCGGCCTGTTCCGCGTCGAGCGCCGAGACAGGCCAGTGAAAGCTCACCGCCTCCACCGTCTCGCCCGCAGCGACCACGCGGCCGATCATCGTCGACCAGTTGATATTGTAGTCCTCCGGCAGAAGCACCGCGATGGGGGCGAAATCCTCGCTGGGCTCGCCCAGGCGCGCCAGGTCCACCGAGGAGAGGATCGCCGGACCGACGCCGGCGTTGCGCACCCGAAGCCCGATGGAGGCGGTCTGCGCATCGCGCGACTGATACCCGTCGATCTGGATCGCCGGCAGCACGCTCGCATGTTGCTGCGCGCGCATGACGCGGGCCTGGTCCCAGCTGACGAACAGCGCAGCCACGCCCACCACGATGGCGGCGATGGAGCCCACGGTCTCAAAGCGCAGGCGCAGTCTGGAAGGCCCGCCCTCGCTCATCGCTAGCTCAGCCCCGTCGCAAGGTTCGCCTGCAGCAGCGGCGAGAATCCGTAATGGGAGAGCCAGCGCGCGTCCGGCTCGAAATAGGGGCGCAGATCGTTCATGCCGTATTTCAGCATGGCCAGGCGATCGACGCCCATGCCGAAGGCGAAGCCCTGATACTCGTCCGGATCGAGGCCGCAGGCGGCGATCACGTTGGGATGCACCATGCCGCAGCCCAGGATCTCCATCCACTTGTCGCCCGAGCCCACCTTGATCGCGTCGCCGACGCGTTCGTAACGAACATCCATCTCCGCGCTGGGCTCGGTGAAGGGGAAGTGGTGCGGGCGGAAGCGGGCGACCACGTCGTCAGTCTCGAAAAAGGCCTTGATGAAATCCATCAGGCAGCCTTTGAGGTGACCCATATGGGTCTCGGTGTCGATGACGAGGCCCTCGACCTGGTGGAACATCGGGGTATGCGTCTGGTCCCAGTCGCAGCGATAGACCCGGCCCGGCGCGATGATGCGGATAGGCGGCTTCTCCGCCATCATGGTGCGGATCTGAACCGGGCTCGTATGGGTGCGCAGAACCTTCGGCGTCTCGCCCTCGCCCGCCTTCATGAAAAAGGTGTCGTGGGTGTCGCGCGCCGGGTGGTCGGGCGGGAAGTTGAGCGCCGTGAAGTTATGGAAGTCGTCCTCGACATCGGGGCCTTCGGCGACCTTGAAGCCCATATCGGCGAAGATCACCGCAAGCTCCTCCATCACCTGGTTCACCGGGTGCAGCGAACCGACGGGTTCGCGCCGAACCGGTCTCGTGACGTCGACGGTTTCGCGGCTGAGCGCCGCGTCGAGGGCGGCGTCCTCCAGCGCGGTCTTCTTCGCCTCGATCGCCTCGTTCAGACGGTCCTTCAGCCCGTTCAGGGCCGGGCCCATGACCTGGCGCTCCTCGGCGGTCATCTTGCCGAGCTCACGCATTTTCAGGCTCACCTCGCCCTTCTTGCCGAGCGCGGCGACGCGAATCTGGTCCAGGCCGGCGAGGTCCTGAGCGGCGTCGATCTCTTGGCGATAAGACTGTTCAAGCTGGGCGAGGTCTTGGGTGTTCATCGGCGGAGCGTCTCGACTTGGCGGGCTGGAACCGCCCGTCTAATGTGAGATCACGCCATTTTCAACGCGTTGGTGCGCGCCGCTGCGATCCGGGCCGCGACGCCGGGGGCTCCTTTGGTCTTTTCTTCGGTCTTTTTCCTGTTCTATTTCCTGCCCGTGGCCGTCGCCGGCTATTTCGCCCTGCCCAAATCCATGAAGAACGCCTGGCTCCTGATCGCCAGCCTGTTCTTCTATGTCTGGGGCGCAGGCGCCTTCGTGCTCATCCTGCTGGCCTCGATCGCGCTGAACTACGCGCTCGGCCTGCTGGCCGAGCGGGGACGGGCGCGCGGCGACGTGCGCGGCGTGCGCCTCGCCGTGATCGGCACGGCCGTGGTCAATGTGGGCATACTGGCGGTGTTCAAATACGCCGGCTTCGCCTTCGACCAGCTCAACGCCGGGCTCGCCGTGTTCGGCGGTCCCGCGCTTCCTGCGCTGGACATTCTTCTGCCCATCGGCATCTCCTTCTTCACCTTCCAGTCCATGAGCTATGTGTTCGACGTGGCGCGCGGCGCCGCGCCGGTGCAGCGCAATCCGCTGAATTTCGCGCTCTATGTGGCGCTGTTTCCTCAGCTCATCGCCGGGCCCATCGTGCGCTACGCCTCGATCGCCGACCGGCTCACCGAGCGCCGCACCAGTCTGGACGACGTCACCGAGGGCGCGTTCCGCTTCTGCTGGGGCCTGATCAAGAAGGTGGTGATCGCCGACGCCTTCGCGCCGGTGGCCGAGGCAGGGTTTTCCGGAAGCGCCGGCGAGATCGGCATGGCCGGCGCCTGGATCGCGCTGCTGGCCTATACGCTGCAGATCTATTTCGATTTTTCCGGCTATTGCGACATGGCGATCGGGCTCGGGCGCATTTTCGGCTTCCGGTTCCCGGAGAATTTCGCACGGCCCTATTCGGCCGGCAGCGTCACCGAATTCTGGCGGCGCTGGCACATCACCCTGTCGAGCTGGTTTCGCGATTACGTCTACATCCCGCTGGGCGGGTCGCGCGGCTCGCTGGCGGTCACCCAGCGCAATTTGTGGATCGTGTTTCTGTTGACCGGCTTCTGGCACGGCGCGGCCTGGACCTTCATATTCTGGGGTTTGATGCACGGCGCGATGCTGGTGATCGAGCGCGTCATGGGATGGCGCGAGGCGGCGGGCGCCTGGCGGCCCGTGCGCCGTGCGGCGACCCTTCTGTTCGTGATGATGACCTGGGTGGTGTTTCGCTCCGAAAGCCTGCCGGACGCGCTGGCCTTCTACGCCGCCCTGTTCGACGTGACGCGCTTCGCCGCGTCGCCGGAGATTCTCGCCGCCCTGGACACGCGCGCCCTGGCGACGCTGGTTCTGGCCTCGGCGGTGTTCGTCCTGCCGCCGGCGTTCTCGGGCTGGGACTGGCTGAACCGCGCCGATCTGCGCGGGCTCGTCCAGCGGGCCGCCGTGCTCGGTCCGGGCCTCGCCTATGCGCTGATCCTGGCGGTGTCGGGCAGCTACACCGCCTTCCTGTATTTCCAGTTCTAGATGCGGAGCCCGGCCATGACCTTGCGCATGATTGAACGCGCCGCCGTCCTTGCCGGCTTCGCCGTGCTCTGGCTGGTGCTGATCGCCTCGATCCTGCGCCCGGCGGACATGCGCGCGCTGAACCGGGCCGCCGAGCCGCGCCCGGACTTCGCCCTCGCGGCGTTCGGCGATCCGGACTATCGCGCGCGCTGGACGGGCTGGTTCACCGACAAGCTGGTTCTGGGCGGCGCGGCGCGGCAGGCCAATGTGGCGATCGAGCGGCTGGTCTTCTCCGACGCGGCCGGATCGCGCGTAGTGGCGGGCGCGGACGGCTGGCTGTTTCTGAACCGGACCAGCGCGAACGCCAATCTCCTGCCCGGAACCGACGGCGCGCGCGAGCAGGCCGCCTTCGAGGGCGCCGTGGGGGCCCTCGATGTGTTGAGCGCGCGCGGGATCGACGCCCGCTTCGCCCTCGCGCCGCACAAGCCCAGCATCTATCCGCAACACCTGCCCGATTACCTGCAGGCGAGCCAGGCCGCCGAGGCGCGCAATCGCGCGGCGCTGATGGACCGTCTTGTCGAAGCGCGCGGTGCTCAAATCCTCGACGTGTTCGACGCCATGGCCGACGCCGCCGGGGAGGGCGGGCTCTATCTGCGAGAAGACACCCACTGGTCGGCCCACGGCGCGGCGATCATGGCCGAGGCGGTGATCGAAGCCTTCGCGCCCGGCCTGTGGGAGACCGCCGCGATCGAGGTCGCCGAACCGGTCGGCTACACGCCCGATCTCGTCACGCTGCAGGGCGGCGAGGCGGAGGCGCTGCGCCCGGTCCTCGACGTCCGCCGCCCGGGCGTCACGGCGGGCCGCATCCCGCACGGCGCGGACGATCCGCCCTGGCTGCTGCGCACGGCCGCGGACGGGCCGGCGGACGCGCTTCTGGGCGATCTGGTGATCGTGGGCGATTCCTATGCGCTGGAGCTGCAGCCGCTTTTGGCGCCGTTCTTCGCCACGACAACGATCGTGACGATGGAAGGGCTCGACAGCGAGGCTGCCGCGGCCGCGCTGGCCGAGGCCGACCATGCGTTGATCCACATCGTGGAGCGCCACACCCTCGCCCCGGCGCCTCTGGGCCCGGCGGGGCTTGGCGCGCGTCTGGAGGCGGCGCTGGCGCGCGGGCGGTGACCGAAGGGCGGGCGCCCATGAAAAAGCCCGCCCCGGACGGCCGGAGCGGGCTTTGTCAGATACGTCGCGACTACGCTTAGGCGTTCAGCGCCGATTTCGCCTGCTCGGCCAGGGAGGTGAAGGCCTCCGGCTCGTGAATGGCGATGTCGGACAGGACTTTGCGGTCCAGCTCGATCCCGGCTTTCTTCAGGCCGTTCATGAAGGTGGCGTAGGTCAGGCCGTTCAGGCGGGCCCCGGCGTTGATGCGCTGGATCCACAGCGAACGGAAGACGCGCTTCTTGGCGCGGCGGTCGCGATAGGCGTACTGACCGGCCTTCTCCACCGCCTGATTGGCGACGCGGAAGGTGTTCTTGCGACGGCCGTAATAGCCTTTCGCCTGGTCGATGACTTTTTTCTTGCGGGCGTGACGGGCGGGACCGGAAGACACACGGGCCATGGGTCGCTCTCCTTATATCTTGAGAAACGCCAACCGCTTAGCGGTTGTAGGGCATGTAGACGCGCTTGACGATTTTCGCGTCCGGCGCGGCCAGCGTGTCGGTGCCCCGCTTCTGGCGGATCTGCTTCGGCGTGCGCTTGATCATGCCGTGGCGCTTGCCGGCCTGGGCGGCCATGACCTTGCCCGTACCCGTGACCTTGAAGCGCTTTTTCGCGCCCGATTTGGTCTTCAGTTTCGACATTTCGCTCTCCTTATCGAGGCGGACGGCGAACCGCCCGCGTCAGCGTTCCAGGGCCGCCCGGCATGTCGTGGGCCGGGTGGGCCGATAAAAGTGGAGCGGGGGTTATACGCGCGCGCACAAAAAACGCAAGCGGGCCGCCCCGCTCCCATGCATCAGCCCTGCGTCCCCAGCCACTCCGCGATCACCGCGGGCAGCTGCGGCGCCAGATGCATTTCGCCGAAGGCGTGCTCGCCGGGCGCCAGGCCCTCGCCGCGCAGGAAGAAATGGTCCTGATCTTCGAGGATCACCAGCGTGGTCTGGCCCGGTGCGGAGGCCTCCATCAGCAGGGGCGCGTTGAGCGCGGGCGCGGTCTGAGTGTCGAGATCGCCGTAGACCGCCAGGCGCGGATCGGCGGAGGCGCGATAGCCGGGCAGGGGATCGAGGCCCAGGAAAACCTCCATCTCCGGGCTCGCCATGCGTTCGGCGAAGCCGGCCACCGTGCCGTCCTCCCAGATCTCCTGCGGCGCCTCCCAGGCGGTGAACAGGGCGTCAGTGGCGGCGTGCACGCCCGCCTCGTCGCCGGCGGTCGAGGCGGCGACGATCGCGCGCAGGGCGGTCTCGGCGGCCGTGAGGCGCTCCGGCGTCGCAGCGTCGCCGAAATGGGCGCGGGTGTTGGCCATCTGCTGATCCACCCAGACCTCGCCGCCGGCCGCGCCCGGCGCGCCCAGCAGGACGAGGAACTCCACCGCGTCCGGCCGTTCGGCCTCGGCGAGCGGGGCGATCAGCGCGCCTTCGCTATGGCCCACAAGCCCCACCGGGCCGAGGCCCTGCGCGGCGGCGAAGTCGATCGTGGCGACCACGTCCTGGACCCGGGCGAGGGCGTGCGGCGTGATCTCGCCGGTGGAGCCGGCCACGCCGCGCTCATCCACGCGCAGGCTCGCCCAGCCCTCGTCGGCCAGGGCTTCGGCGAGGTCGCCGAACATGGGCGCGCCGGAGATCACCTGATCGCGCGGGTGCGGACCGGCGCCGGTGATGAAGACCAGCATGCCCTTCGGCGCGTCGGGAACCAGAAGCGTTCCGGCGAGTTCGGCGCCGGGGGCGGGCACGCGCACCTCGCTTTCGCGCGCAGGTTCCGCGGCGGACAGGGACAGGGCGAGGGCGAGGGTGCTGATCAGCATGGCGGCTCCGCAAGAAAAAGGCGGCGCTCAGGATCAAGCGCCGCCTTCCAGATGCCGCTCCAGGCGCCCGCGGATGCGGACGCGCTGCAGTGCGCTATCGGCCGCCGTCCGGTTCTGCGACCACCAGAACGGCCGGGCCCGGTTCGTCATGGAAGAAAGAGCCGACCCAGATGTCGTAGACGCCGGCCTCCCCGTTCATCTCGAGATAGGAGAGCAGATTGCCGCCGCCGTCGTCGTCGCACATCCAGTCTCCGTTGGGCAGATTGACCGCCAGGGTGGTGTCGAAATCGGCCTCGGTGGCGAAGCTGATCTGACCGCCCGCCCAATCGAGTTCAACGCTGGGCGCTTCGGTGTAATAGCCGCTGCACCAGGCGCCGCCGGTGTCCAGCGGTTCGGCCGGTCCGCCGGCCTGCACCTCGAACCGGCCCGCGGAGGGCTCGAACCCGGGCGCGAGCGCCAGCGTCGCCGCCAGCGCCTCGAGGCTGAGGTCGAGGCCGGGCGCGGCGGGCGGAGACGGCGGGGCGATCTCCGAGATCAGAAGCGTCGCGGGAACCGGTTCGTCGGTCGCCGAGAAGGTCGCGGCGTAGATGTCGTACACCCCGGCCTGGGCGGGCTCGAAGCTCACCTGCGGATTGGGGAAGTCCGAACCGTCGTCATTGCACCACCAGGCGCCGTCCGGCGCGTTCACCGCGAGCGTGGTGTCGGTCTCGCTTTCCATGGAGATGTAGAGCGGGCCCTCGCCGTCATAGGTCAGGCGCAGGCTCGGCGTGCGGGTCCCGTAACCGGAGCACCAGACGCCGTCCGCCGTGATCGCCTGGGCGAGATCGATCGGGCCGCCGGCCTCGATCTCGAAGACCGCGGGATCGGGCTCGAAGCCCTGGGAAAGGCCGTGAACGCTGAAGACGGGGCGTCCGGCCACGTCGATGCGGCGGTCGATCCCGCCATAGCCGATCTCCGACACCGACAGCTCGGCCGGCTCGCCTTCGCCGGCGATGTCCGACAGCAACCCGGCGAAGATCGCATAGCGCCCGGTTTCAGGCGCCTCGATGCGCACCCCGGCGTCCAGGCCCACCGCGTCGTCATTGCAAAACACCGCGCCGGAGGGCGTGATCACCGCCAGCGTGGTGTCGCTTTCCGCCTCCAGAAGAATATGGAGCGGGACGCCGCCGCGGCCGCGATAATTCAGTTCGGCCGCCGGCGCCGATCCGGTGCGGCCGTAGCAGTCCGGGCCGAGCCCCGCCATGCGCGCCTCGCCGCCGGCGATGACGGCGAGCCTGCGCGGATCGTCGCGGAAGCCGGTGGACACGCTCAGCGTGGCGCCCGCCGGCGCGGCCGGGTCGGCTTCGATGATATAGGGATTGGCGGTGTCGAAGCGGTCGCGCGTCACGTTGAGCACGGTGGGCGGATAGCCTTCGCCGGCGCCGAACGTGCCGATCCAGACCTCGTACCGGCCGGCCGCGCCGGATTCGATGACGACGCCGGGGTTGACGTCCCCGGCCTCGTCGTCGGCGCAGCTGACCGTCCCGTCCGGCGCACGCACCGCCAGGGTAAGGTCGGTGTCCGATCCGGCCGCGATGTAGAGCGGGCCCGGCGAGGCCATGTCGACGGCGGCGGTGGGCTCCACCGTGGCGTAGCCCCAGCAGCCCAGCGCTTCCAGGCTCTGCGCCCCGCCCGCGCGCACGGGCAGGCTGGCGGCGTCGCGGTCGAACGCGATCGCGCCATAGGCCGGCGGGCCGTCCGCGCCCTGAGCGAACCCGGCGCCCGCCGCGCCGAACGCCAGCGCCGCGGCGCCGGCCAATGTGGTGAACTTCATGGCGTGTCCCCTGTCGATCCTGGTCCCGGCGCTTCGCTGCGCTGAGCCATGGAGTCATGGAAAGGCGGCGAAACGGCGCCGCCGGCCGGACCCCTTCAAGGGCGACGGGCCGGCGCGGGTGTCGCGCGCCGGCCGCCCGGCGGTCTTACCGCTGCATGCCCAGCTCGGAGACGTTCAGCGTCGCCGACCCCTCGCCGCCGCCGAACTTGCCGACATAGATGTCATAGGTGCCCCCGGTCGATCCGGAGAACGCCAGACCGGCGTTCGTCCCCGAAGCGCCGTCGTCATTGCACACCCACGTGCCGTCCGGACGGTTCACCGCCAGCGTCGTGTCGGTGGATCCGGTCGTGTAGATGTAGAGCGAGCCCGAGCCGCTATAGCGCAGCTCCACCGTCGGCTCTCGGGTGATCGACCCGTAACAGCCCGACTGCACCGCATCGGAGGCGGTCAGAGATCCGCCTGCGGTGACGCGGCGGGTCGCCGGATCGGGCAGGAACCCGCCGTTCAGGCTCATCGCGCCGTGGCGCGGGGCGAGGGAGATGTCCACGCCGGAGCCCGACCAGCCGCCGGACCCGCCCGCCGACGCGTTCGGCTCGCCCAGCTCGGAGATGTACAGCGTCGCCGGCGCGGGCTCGGACCCGAACGTGCCGACCCATATATCGTACTCGCCCGATTGCGGGTTGTTCAGCGTGATCAGCGGATTGAACGGCGCCTCCGCGCCGTCGTCGTCGCAGAACCAGGAGCCGCCGGGTCCGCGCACCACCAGCGTCGTGTCCGTGTCGGAGTCCACGTTGAAATAGAGCGGGAAGGAGCCGGCCTGATAGGTCAGCGTCACGTCCGGGGCGCTGGCCACATTGCCCCGGCAGCCGGCATGGTCCGGCGCGTCGATCGTCCCGCCGGCGGTCAGAGAGATCGACCGCGGATCATTGGAGAAGCCGGCGCTCAGCGACAGGGTTTGATAGGTGGGCGGGGTGTTCCATCGCAGGCCCGGGGCTTGCGCGGCGCCGCCCGACCCGATGGTCCCGGTGTTGGCCTGGATCAACCCGCCGGTGTTCGCCTCGATCAACCCGCCGGTATTGGCCGTGATGCGCCCGCCGCCGGCGCTTTCGCGCGTGAACTCGCCCAGTTCGGAGATGAAGAGGGTCGCCGGCACGCCCGCTCCGCTGGAATAGGTTCCGACCCACACGTCGTATCGGCCGGAGGCCGGCTGGTCGAAGCGGATCATCGGATTGAGGGGCGCCTCCGCGCCGTCGTCGTCGCACCACCAGTCGCCGTTGGGATCATTGATGATCAGCGTGGTGTCGCGGTCGGAGTCCGCGGTGAAGATCAAAGGCAGGGACCCGGCCTGATAGCTCACCGAATAGTCCGGGGCGTCGGCGATGTAGCCATTGCAATTGCTGAAGCGCGACGCGGCGCGGATGGTCCCGCCGGCGGTGAGGTTGCGCACATGGGGATCCGGGCTGAAGCCCGAGCGCAGTTCCGTCCCGCCGAAGGAGGCCGGCCGCATCCAGTCCTGCGCCTCGACGGCGCCGGTGAGCGCCGCGGCCAGTCCGGCCGCCGCGGTGAAGAGTTTCAAGATCATGAGTCCCCGTCCCTGTATTAATCGTCCCGCCGCCTGGTCAGTGGCCGGACAGTTCCGAAATGAAAAGCGTTGCGTCTTCAAGGCCGCCCGCGCTGAACGTGCCCACCCAGATATCGTACTGGCCGGACAGGGGCGCCTCGAAACGGATCGCCGGATTGACGCCCGGCCCGCCGTCGTCGTCGCAATGCCAGGCGCTGTCGGGCGCGTTGATCACCAGCGTGGTGTCGGCCCCGGACTGCACAGAAATGATCAGCGGAAAGGCGGCGCCGGCCTGATAGTTCACGCGCACGTCGGGGGCGTCGGCGATGAAGCCGGCGCAGCCGCTGGCGGCGTTGGCTGCCGGGTTGGCGCCGCCGGCCTGCAGAGCCACGGTGCGCGGATCGCCGCTGAAGCCGGCGCTCAGATCAAGGGTCTGGTAGGCCGGGTTCAGCGCAAAATCCTGCGCGCGCGCCTGTCCGGTGAGGGCCGCGGCGGCCAGCGCCGCGCACGCGGTGACGATACGCACCATGCGAAACCTCCCCAAAACTTCCATGCCGCCGACGGCCCGCTTCGCACCGCCGCCATCATGGCGCCTCGCGACCAAGCCGGGAATGGGACAATTCGGCAAGGGATAAAATAATTTTGGCGGTCATCGTCCGGTCCGCCTGGCCTGGCTGGAGATTCTGAAGCTTCAACCTTCGCTCGAAGCGCGACGGAGCGGTCTCGAACCGCTTGACGTTGATCGCCTGCCTCGGCGCGGCCGACGGGGCGGCGCACCTGGTTCAAATCCGGCCCGTAACGGCGCATACTCGTCCTATTGGCTTCCTGAAGGACCCTCATGGCCGTCTTCGCCGCCCTCGCCGCCGTGTTGATGGCCGCCGCCGCCGCGGGCGAGGAAAGCGTGGCGCGCTCGGCGCCGCTGGAGATCGAGGCGGATTACCGGGCGAGCGTCTGGCGCATTCCGGTGGGCCGCATCGCGCTGGACGCGGCTCTGGGCGAGCAGGCGTACGAGGCGCGCGCGGTGTCGGAGGCGGCCGGGCTCGCCGCGCTGTTCTCCGACGTGCGCATCGTGTCGCAAGTGGAGGGTGCGATCCGCGACGGCCGGGCCGAACCCGTGCGCTACGCCCATGACGAGTTCACCGGCGACAAGCACCGCCGCATCGATATGAGCTTCGAAGACCGCACGGCGCGCGCCGTCGCCACGCCGGACTTCTCCGACTGGGGCGATCCGCCGGCCGACGAGGCCGACCGGGCCGGCGCCATCGATCCGATGACGGCGGTGTTGATGCTGGCCCAGGCGATGACGGGCGAGGAACCGTGCTCGGGCGTGCTGCCGGTGTTCGACGGGCGCTTGCGCTATGATCTCGCCCTGCGCGCGCGCGGCCGCGAACCGGTAAGCACGCGCGCCTTCCGCGGCGAGGCGCTGGTGTGCGACGCGTTCTACCGCCCGATCTCCGGCTATACTGAAGAGCAGCGGCCCGACCCGTCCGATCTGCGCCATCCGCTGACGCTCTGGCTCACCGAGCTGGAGGACGGGCGCCTTCTGCCGGTGAAGGTGCGCACGCGCGCCGGCTTCGGGGTTACGCTGGAGCTGAATACGCTTCAGATGCAGTGACCGGGGCCCGTGCGTCCGGCGCGCCGGCGAAGCAGCGCGCTCACCACGCCGTTGGTCCAGGAAAAGCCGTCCTGCAACGGATACTCGCCGCCGCCGCCGGGCAGGCGTTCGACGACATTATACTTCTCCATCAGCCGGCCGGTCTCGTGAAACACGGTCTCCACCGTCTGCAGGAAGCGGTTCGCCACGGTGTCGGCCAGCGCGTGCTCGCCGTACCGGTCAAGCCCGGCCGCCGCGATCCAGTGCAGCGGCGCCCATCCGTTCGGGCTGTCCCATTGCTCGCCGGTCTCGCGCGTCGTCGCCACCAGTCCGCCCGGGCGTAAAAGCAGCTCGCAGGCGCGTTTCGCGACGGAAGAGGCGCGCTCGCGGCCGGCGACCGGCTCGAACAGGGGATAGAAGGCCGCGCAGGACAGATTGCCGGCGAAGCGCTCCTCGCCGATCACCAGATCGTCGTACAGCCCGGTGTGCGCATTGAACAGCCGCGCCTCGATCGCGTCCGCCCGCGCCTCGGCGCGGGCGGAGAACTCCGCGACGCCCTCGCGGTCGCCGTGTCTCGCGCACCCCGCGGCGATGGCCCGCTCCAGCCCGTAGAGCAGGCTGTTGAGGCAGGGCGGTACAAGGTCGGTGGTGCGGATCGCGTGCAGGCTCTCCCCGTCGGCGAACCAGCGCGAGGAGAAATCCCAGCCGCTCTCCGCGGCGGCGCGCACATGGCGGTAGAAGCCGGGCCCGGACCGCGCGGAGATCGCCGAGAGCGCCACATCCTCGCCGTAGGATTCGTCGCGCGGCTGGTCGAGATCGTCGTAATACCGGTTCAATTGCGCGCCGTCGCCAAGTCGCGCCACGCGGCGCACCGCCTCGCCCGGCCCGGCCTCGTCTTCGCCGTCCATCCAGAAGGCGTGCTCGCACTTCAGTTCGCCGAGATGGGCGGCGAAGGCGGCCGGCGGGTCCTCCGGGGCGAGCAGCTCGACCATCTTGTAGAACACCGGCGGCTGGGAGCGGCTGAGATAATAGCTGCGCGCGCCATTGGGGATGCGGCCGAACGTATTGAGAAAATGGGCGAAATTCTCCACCAGCCGGCGCTTTCCCGCGCCGTGTTCGGGGCCGAGCCCGAGCATGGTGAAATAGCTGTCCCAGTAATACAGCTCGGTGAACCGGCCGCCGGGCACGATGAACGGCGCCGGCAAAGCCAGCCGCGAACAATGGGCGAGGCCCTTCGAGCATTCACGTGTGAGAAGGCCCCAGAGCATGTCGATATGGGCGTCCATGCCCAGCCCGGCCGGCGGCGCGGCGAAGGGCGGAGTCGGCGGATCGAGATCGAAATGCGCCTCGATGAAACGGCGAATCGCCTCCGGACCGCTGGGCCGCTCGGCGTCGAACGCGGCGAGGATGGCCTCCGGCGCGGTGCGCGGCGCGGCGTCCGCGAGCATCTTGCAGTCCTCGAACGCGCCGGACAACGCGACCTGCTCGTAGAAGGCGGCGAACAGGCTCGAAGGCGGATGGGCGAGCCCTTCGGCGAGCGCGCGTGCGGCGTTGGTGGGCTCGCAGGGCCGGTGGTCCGATCCGGGCTTCAGAAAAATCGTCGTCGTCGCCATCCGGGCGTCTCGCAGCCGCAAGAGGCCCCGATGGTCCGGGGCGCTCCGTCTTGTCTCCGGCGTGCAGCATAGGCGCGCCGGCGGTGGGTCGGCCACCCGTCGGCTGCGCGCCCGGTTCGCTGCGCCGCTGTTTCGACTCGGTTTGAACAAACTTGGTAAAGCCGCGTTAACCGGTCTCGTCGACTAACGAGGGGTCTCATGGCTTCGGCCGCACTGTCTTCCATCACCGCCGCCGCGCGCCGGGCCGTCCGCCTCGGCGCGGGCATGGCCGTAATGACGATCGTCGTCGCCTTCACGGGGTGCGATCTGATCGAAACGCGCGGCGAGAAGGTCTATGAGGCCTGCCTCAACGACACCCGGCGCGCCCACACCTCGATCGCGTGTGAATGCTATGTGGACGAGGTCTACGAACAGCTCACCTTCGACGACTGGAACCAGTATCACGCCATGGCCGGGCGCGGGCTCTACGCCGACGCCGCCCAGCTGCGCGCCACCTTCCCCAACGGCCGGATGAGCGTGTTCGAACGCGCCGCGCGCCGGTGCGGGCTGGATCTTTTTCCGCTGGCCGGGGCGCCGCCTCTGGCGGGCTCGAACGACGTCATCGCGGTGACCGCGCGCGGCGCGCCGCCGACCCGCGAGAGCGCCGCGGCCGGTTATGGGCGCGGAGCGTTCGACCGGCCCGGCTATGACACGCGTTGGCCGGGACGGCCCGGCTGGGGTCCGCCGCGCCGTGGCGACGCCTTTCCGCCGGCGCCCTGGCCCTATGTGCGCCGCGAGGATGAAGACCGTCCGATCTGCATTCGCGGCCTGGCCGACCGGGAAGGCTGCATGACCCGCGAACAGGCGGCGCGGCTTTACAATGACGGCGCGCGCTACTGGCTGCTGCGCGGCGATGCGGAGCTGGCGACCGTCGATCTGCAGCGCGGGACCGACTGGGTGGACGATGACGGCGGGGTCTTCGGCGGCCGGTTCGACGATCGGCGCCGCCACGCCTATTCGGCCAGCTCGGTGCGCCGGGCCATGGAGTACTGGAATCTCTCCATCGACTGGGGCCGGCCCTTCGGCGCGCAATCGGCGCTGATGGCCCAGCGCCGGCTGCAGGCCCACATGGTGCAATGCGAATCCTCGCCCGACGGCGAAAGCCTGCAACGCATCTCGCGCCGGGCGCCGGGCATGACCGGCGACGTGATCAGCCTGAAACTGCGTCAGGCCGCGCTCGCTGCGCTTGGGTATTATTCCGGCGATGTGGACGGGCGCTATGGTCCGGTCACGCGCGACGCCGCCCGCGGCTTTCAGCGCGAGCTGGGCTATGACGAGACCGGTTCGCTGAGCCCGCGCCAGACGACGCTGCTCATCTGTCACGCCGCCCAGACCGCGCGCGATCCCCATCTGCAGAACGCGCTGGGGATCATGTACGCCACCGGGCTCGGCGTGGCGCGCAATCCCGACCTGGCGCTGGAATGGTTCGAAACGGCCGCCCGCCGCGACGATGCGGACGCCTATTTCAATCTCGCCCTGATCTACGGCACCGGCGCGGTGCTGGGCAGCTACCGGCTGTGCGGCGTGGTGGAGAATCCCGAACGCGCCGACGCCTATCTGCGCGACGCCGCGGCGCTGGGCCATCCGGTGGCCGAGCGCTGGCGGCGCCATCCAGAGTTCCGCCGCCACGCCAGCGCCGATGCGCGCTGGCTCGCCATCTCCAACCGGCTCGCCGAAGCCGCGGCCGAGGGCGAGGGCGCCTTCTATCTCGACTGGCGCAGCGAGATCGACGTGGACCGGTTCGACACCGCCGATCTCGCCTGCCTTGAACCCGAGCGCGGCGCCCCGCGCCAACCCTATTGATCCCGCCAGATGCGGAAGGATGACGTGATGAAACGCGCAAGCCTGATCGCCGCCGCCCTCCTGATGGCGGGCTGCGCCGCGCCCTACAGCGCCTATGACCGGTACGACGACCCGTACTATGACCGGGGCTATTACGCGCCGCCTCCGGCGCCGGCCGAGGAGGGCGCCGAGACGGCCCAGGCGGTCTGCTCCATCGACTCGCTCACCACCGCGCGCAATGAAATGCGCACCGAGGTCGAGCGCGCCGGGGTGGCCACCGGGTATTACGGCTACGGCCGCGATTATGACAGCCGCGAGCGCGCCCGGATCCAGAGCCGCGAGACCGTCACCGAGCGCCCCTACGGCCCCCAGACCGAGACCGTGGAGCTGATTCACGCCTTCTCCAGCGATCTCGACGCGGCGTACCGCTTCGCCACGTCCTCGTGCCAGTCCTATCAGATGTGCATGCAGAACCAGGGCTATACCGAAAGCGCCTGCATGAACTCCGCCGACCAATGGCGCGACGCGAGGCGGGAATTCTCCAGCCTTTCCGCGCGCCTGGCGGAGATCCGGCTGGCGATCACGGAAATCCAGGACGAACCGCATTATCCCTATCGCCATCCCTATCCGAGCCGCCACCCGCGCTATCGCGACCGTTGCCATGACGGATATTGCGACCGGTACCGCGAGGAGGAGTGCGACAGCGTGCTGGGCGACGTCTTCACCACCAGCACCTGCGATTATCGCCGCCCGCGCCGGCATTATTACTGAGCGCGAGCCTGCACCTGTGTCGACCAGAGCCGCCGCGGCGTTCCGCGGCGGCTTTCTTTTTGCGCCTTCGCTTCCGCAAGGAGTACGCCCGCAGCCTCAGCAAGGATTGTCCAGGAGAGCCCCGGACCCGCAAAGGTCCGCAAGCGCGACCGCGCGCCCGCAGCGTCAGCGAGGATTATCTTGAAGAAAAGAAGATGGTGGGCGCGACAAGATTCGAACTTGTGACCCCTACGATGTCAACGTAGTGCTCTGACCAACTGAGCTACGCGCCCTCAAGGACTCAGCGTCCTCAAGATGGCCTGACTGGCGCGAAACTGGCGCGAGCGGCCTTGGAGGGAGGCGTCTTAGGGCTTCCCGCGCCGCGCTGTCAATCGCCTTGACTGCGCTCGGCGCGCGCGGCGGGGCTGCGCCCCTTCCGGGCCGCCGGGGCTGCTAAAGCGGGGCTTGGGCTCGGCTAGCGCCGCCGTTGCATCCGCACATGACCTCTTGAGGCATTTCTGCAACATCGTCCTGTTAAACCGGGCGTTTACAGCTCGAATGCGGCAAGTGGCGGTTTACGGAAACGTCACGATCCAGCCATATTCGCGACCAAGCGCGGTTCTCTGCGCTGCATGCGGCCGATAGCGCCGCAGCACAACGATCCAACGACAAAGGGGAACGATCGTGAGAAAATTTGGCAAAGGATCGCTTTTGCGGTCCACGGTTCTTGCTGGCTTTGCCGCGACGGCGTTCGCCGCGACGCCCGCCCTGGCGCAGGAAGCCGACGAAGACGAAGACGAGGACGAGCTCGTCGAGATTGAAACTCAAGAGCCGACCAGCACCGCGGAAGGTGACCGGATCGTCGTCACGGGCTCTCGTATTGCGCGCACCACGCAGCAGCCGGTGCCCCTCACAACCATCGGCGAGGAGCAGTTCGAGGTCCGCGGCTTCACGAACGCGCTCGAGGCGCTGACCGAGCTGCCGTCCGTCACCTCCGGTTCGACCCGGTTCGGCGCGAACGATCAGTTCGGCGCCAACAACGCCTTCGTCGACATTCTCGGCCTGGGCTCCAACCGGACCCTGACGCTGGTCGACGGTCGCCGTTTCGTGGGCGCCAACCAGGCGACGCTGTTCGTTCCGGACAACATTTCCGGCAGCCAGGTCGACCTGACCGTCATCAACCCCGGCCTCATCGAGCGTGTGGAAGTCGTGACCGGCGCCGGCGGCGCGGTGTACGGCGCCGACGCGGTGGCCGGTGTGAACAACATCATCCTCAAGCGCGACTATGAAGGCGCTGAAATCACCGTTCAGGGCGGCATCACCTATGTCGGCGACGGCGAGGAGTACCGCGCGTCGGGGCTCTGGGGCCGCAACTTCCTTGACGACCGGCTCAACGTGACGCTTGCGGCGGAGTACTTCGACTCCTCGCTCGTACGCAACGGCGGCGAGCGTGACATTCAGGCGGCGGGCTTCTCGGAGTTCAACAACCCGCTCAGCTTCACGTCGACCGATGGAATCCCCAACACGGTTTTCGCGTCGGGCTACGTCAACACGTTCGCCAACATGAACGGGATCGTCAACTTCGGCCAGGTGACGTCGGGCGGCTCGACCGGCGACTTCTTCTTCCCGAACAAGCTTGCCGACGCGGCGAGCAACGCCGCGTACAACAACTTCGTCGCCGCCACCGGGCTGACGCCGTGGCAGTACGCTCTGTCTCCGAATCTGTCGGGCATCAACCCGCTGGCGTTCGTGGGCACGTTCGGTCTGTTTTCGAGCCATCTCACCGTTCCGAACACCGACCCAGCCACCAGCGGCATACTGCCTCAAGTCGCGGTGCCTCTGCAGTTTGACGGAAACGGCAATCTCGTCGCCTTCGACATGGGCGACCTTCTGCCGCCGACCCTGGCTGATCAAAACAGCAGCCGGGGCGGAGACGGTTTCTTCTGGCCTGAACTCGGCAACCTGCGCTCCGCTCAGGAGCGGATCTCGCTGAACGCCCTGTTCACCTTCGACGTCACGAACAATATCCGGTATAAAGGCGACTTCCTCTACACCGAGATCGAGAACGTCTCGCAGGACTCGGTCGGCAGCAACCAGCAGGCCGGCGGCAACACCTCCGGTTCGCGCGGTCTTCCGATCTTCATCGACCAGAACCCGTTCGTGAGCGCCCAGGCTGTCGGGGTTCTCAACAACATCGAAGCGGCCAACGGCGGATCCTATTTCGAGACGATCGGCGGCCAGCGGGTCATTTATCTCGGCCGGAACCTGAACGATCTTTCCGGCGGCCTTGCCAATACGAGCGGCGGCACGTCGGAAACCTTCCGGACCTCGCACACGCTAGAAGGTAACTTCGAATTCCTGAACCGCGACTTCTTCTGGGACGTGTCCGCGGTTTACGGCCATAACAAAACCTTCAACGAAGGCGAGCTCGACTTCCGCGACATCGAGTTCGCGCTTGCGACCGACGTCGTGACGGACGCTTCCGGCAACGTCGTCTGCCGTCAGCAGACGCTCGCGGCGCCCGAGGCGATCAACGTTCGCAACCCGCGCCTCGCGTTCATCAACGGCACGCAAGGCCTTGTCCCGACGCAGGCGCAGATCGATGCATGCGTCCCGCTCAATCTTCTCGGAGAGGGAAGTGCGTCCCAGGCGGCGATCGACTACGTCACCGGCCGGAACAATTCCGAGAACGAGTCGACCCAGCTTTACCTGGCCAGCTCGCTCGGCGGCGATGTGGTCGACCTGCCCGCCGGCACGGTTCGCTTCAACCTGCAGGGCGAATATCGCGAGGAAGAGCTCACCTTCACGGTGAACGAATTCTTCGGGACCGGCGCCGGCCGGTCGACGATCGGCCAGAACGCCAGCGGCGTGCTAGAGTTTGTGGAAATCGGTGGCGAGTTGTTCATCCCGATCTTCGGCGGCGATTTCACGCCGATCCCCTACGGTATGGAAGAGCTTGATCTCTCCCTGGCGGCCCGTAACGTCGAGCGCTCCGGCGAAGGCGACGATCCGCTCAACCCCGGCTCGCGCGTGGAATCGGACACCACCGAGGACTCGATCGTGACGGCGGGTCTGACCTGGCGTCCGATCGACGATCTTCAAATCCGCGGTACGTACAACACATCCGTGCGCTCCGCGACGGTCGTGGAGCTGTTCGGCGCCCCGCAAACCGGCTTCACCGGCGCGGCTCAGTGGTTCGCGTGTAACGGCTTCTTCGGTAATGGCGGTCCGGCGACTCGTCAGACGAACTGCGCGGCGTTCGCCGCGTCGCAGGGGACCACTGCGGCGGCCTTCCTTTCGCTGCTTCCGCCGGCCGGGTCTCTGCCGGCGGCCGTGGCGAGCAACCCGAACCTCGCGAACGAGCAGGCTGAGACGTATATCGCAGGCTTCACCTACGAGCCCAGCTTCCTGGAGAACTTCACGATCTCCAGTGACTATATCTGGTTCGAGCTGCAGGGTGAGCTGGACCTGGTGTTCCCGCCGCTGCTCTGTTTCGACGATGAGAACTTCCCGAACTCCGTCGTGAACTCTGTGGCGGTCTGCGAGAACACGGTCCTGTCGATCGAAGACCCGAACAATCCGGGTAACTTTATCGTGCCGTCGATCAACCCGATCACCGGCAACCCAGTCCCGGCGATCGCTCAACCGGGCTCGCCCTCCGCGGTGCAGGCCCCGTACACCCTGACCTTCGCCAACTTTGCGAACGGCAACCTGGGTGGGCGTCGACTGGAAGCGATCAACACGACCATTCGCTACAACTTCGAAGTGGCGAATGTCGTGAACCCGATCGCCGGCCATGTGGGCGACATCTTCGGACGCGATTTCGGCGGCATCGGGGATCGGCTGGGCGACATCTTCCTCAATGCGGAAGTGTTCTACCTGGTCGAATCTCAGACCTCCGCGTCCGGGAATTTCGGCGCCGACGTCAACGAGCTGAAGGGCGAGCCCGGCAGCGCGGAATGGGTCAGCAATGTCAGCCTGACCCACACGATCGGCGACTTCTACCAGGTGGTTCAGTGGTTCCACACCGCCAGCACGGTCGATGATATCTCCGAAACCAACCCGGGGGATCAGCCTGCCGACTTCTTCAATCCGTCGACTGATATCTGGAACTACAATATCGGCTACGAATTCAATGACCGGCTTCGTGCCCGATTCACGATCAACAACGTCACGAACGAAGGCGAACGGCCTGAGATCGGGATTTCCAGCGGGCTTGGACGTAACTATGTCGCGAGCATCACCGCCACGTTCTAGTCGCGGATAGCAACGCTGAAACTGAAAGGCCGGGTAGCTCGCTACCCGGCCTTTTTCTTGTAAAATTTTCTTGTCGAAGCTCGGTTCCGCGGCCCCGGGACGTCACCCGCTTTCGTGCGGCTCACGCCGCTTCGACCACCTTGGCCACTTCATCCACGAGGTCGCGCAGATGGAAGGGCTTGGAGAGCACCTTCGCCTGTTTCGGGGCGCCCGAACCGGCGTTCAGCGCCACGGCGGCGAAGCCGGTGATGAACATGATCTTCAAGCCCGGATCGATCTCTGCGGCGCGGCGCGCCAGCTCGATCCCGTCCACGCCCGGCATGACGATGTCGGTGAGCAGAAGCTCGAAGACGCCCGGCTGCTCGCCCAGCGCGTCGAGCCCGTCCTCCCCGTCGGCCACGCGCACCACCTCATGGCCGGCGCGCTCCAGCGCCTTGCCGAGAAAATCACGCATGGAATCATCGTCTTCAGCGAGCAGTATGCGGGCCATGGGTCACCCCCTTTTTTTAATCCACCAACGGGGACCCTACACGTCGAGGGTAAAAACGCGCTGAACGCGGGTAAACCTTATCTCGGCGCGGAACAGTTTCCACGGCCGGGACGTACCGCTAAGCTTCCAGAGGGCCGCATCCAGGCCGACCGTCACCTGTCCGAGGCCATGACAAGCGACCTTGCCTCCACCCGCTCCGGGGCCGACCCCGTCCTCCTGCGCGCCCCGCCGGTGCGCACCAGCGCGCTGGTGTTCGCCTCGCCGCATTCAGGGCGCGCCTACACGGCGGATCTGACCGGTTGGACGCAGGTTTCGCGCGCCGTGCTGCGCCGGTCCGAAGACGCCTATGTGGACGCCTTGTTCGCCGACGCGCCGCGCCATGGCGCGCCGCTTGTCGAAGCGTGCTTCCCGCGCGTCTTCGTCGACCCCAACCGGGCGCGCAACGAGCTTGACCCGGCCATGTTCGATCCGCCTCTGGACTCGGCGGAGCCCGCCGGGTCGCGCGCCGCGGCCGGTCTCGGTGTGATCCCGCGCCTGGCCGCCGACGGGCGGGCGCTCTACGCCTCGCCCTTGCCCGCCGGCGAGGCCCGCCGCCGTCTGGACAGGTATTACGCGCCGTATCACGCCCTGCTCGCCAACCAGCTCGAAGCGGCGCGCGCCCAGTTCGGCGAAGCGCTGCTGATCGATTGCCACTCCATGCCCTCGGCCAGCGCGCGCGGCGCCGACATCGTGCTCGGCGACCGGTACGGCGCCTCGTGCTCGCGCGCGGTGATCGCCCGGGCCGAGGCGGCGTTCCGCGATCAGGGCTTCGCAGTGGTGCGCAATCGGCCCTATGCCGGCGCCTACACCACTGAACATTACGGCCGCCCCGCCTCCGGCGTTCAGGCTTTACAAATAGAGATAAATCGTGGATTGTATTTAGACGAACTTAAAGTAGAGCGCTCGCGCGGCTTCGACGCGCTGAAGCGCGCGATCACGGTCTGGATCGCCGCCATGACCCAGCTCGACGGCCAGGCGCACGCGGCCGCGGAGTGAACAGGCCGCTGAAGCCCGCGTCTTGCTAGAACCGAAGCGGAGTGTCACAATCTGTAGCGTGTTTTCGCGGCCTGCGAATGCGGCTATTAAACGCTTCATAAAAGCGTTAATTGAATTTGTCCGGACGCCGTGCGCGTTTGCGGCGAAGACTTATACAGGGACGCACGCATGACGAACGAAATCGATCATCACGTGGGCAAGCGAATCCGCCGCCGCCGCCGTTTGCTGGGCCTCACCCAGCAACAATTGGCCGAAGCGGTGGGCATCCGCTTCCAGCAAATTCAGAAATATGAGAGCGGCGCGAACCGCGTCAGCGCCAGCCGCCTGTTCGAGATCGGCGAGGCGCTCGACGTTCCGGTCCAGTATTTCTACGAAGGCCTGCAAGGCATGGGCGCCTCGGCGGTGCCGGAAGGCGAGCACATCGCCCCCGACATCCTGTCGCAGAAGGAAACGCTGGATCTGATCCGGGCGTACTACAAGCTGAACGAGCGCCCGCGCCGCCGGCTTCTGGAACTCGCCCGCGCCCTGGATCCCGAGCCGCGTGACGACACCGCGGCGTGAGCCGACCGGCTTCGCGTGATGACGATCTGGCGCTGGCGGCCTCGCTGGCCGAGGCCGCCCGCCCGATCGCCCTGGCCTATTTCCGCACCGGCCTGACCGCCGACGCCAAGCCGGGCGCGGAATTCGATCCCGTGACCGAAGCCGATCGCGGCGTCGAGGCGGCGATCCGCGCGCGTCTGGACGCGGCCCGGCCCGAGGACGGAGTGCTGGGCGAGGAGCAGGCCGCCAAGCCGTCGCGCTCCGGGCGGACCTGGGTCATCGATCCGATCGACGGCACGCGCGCCTTCATCGCCGGCCTGCCCACCTGGACGATCCTCATCGCGCTTCAGGGCGCCGGCGGCCCGGTCCTGTCCGTCATCGACCAACCGTTCACCGGCGAGCGTTTTTTCGGCGTCTGCGGCGAGCGCGCCTGGCTTGAGCGCGCCGGCGTAAGGTCCGAGCTGCGCACCCGGCGCTGCGAGACCGTGTCGGACGCCATCTTCTCCACCACTGATCCGGGCCTGTTCAGCCCGGCGGAAACGCCGGCCGTGTCGGCTTTGGCGGCGGGCGCGAAGGTGCGCCGCTTCGGGCTCGACGCCTACGCCTACGCCGCGCTGGCGCTGGGCGGGGTCGATCTGGTGGTGGAGAGCGGGCTGAAACCGTGGGACGCCGCCGCGCTGATCCCGGTGGTCACCGGGGCGGGCGGCGTGGTCAGCAACTGGTCAGGCGGGCCGTGCCATGAGGGCGGCCAGGTCGTCGCGGCCGCGACGCCGGCCCTCCACGCCGAAGCGCTCGCCGTCCTGAAGCCGGCTGCGGGCGCGGCCTAGAGCCTTTCCGGTCGGTTCCGATGAACCGGAAAGGCTCTTGCCGCCAGATCAGCCCCTGCGCGCCGTGGCGGCGAGTTCGCGCAGCTGGGTGGAGCAGATCGCCACTTTCGACAGCGTCCAGGTTCCTGTCGCGGCCACTTCGTCCAGCGCCCGGTCGGCGCGGTCGACCTCATGGCTGTTGGCGCTCGTCCAGCTGTCCACCAGCTGCTCCGCCCAGTCGCGGCCCGGCGCCTCGATCCCTTCGGCGAGCGAACCGCCCGCCGCGCCGGCATAGCCCATCATCGCCTCGGTGATGGTTTGCTGGCTGGCGTAGAGATCCTCGATCAGGCGGCGCATGGCGAGCCGGTCCCAGTGCAGGGTGGAGGAGAGCTGATTGCCCGCCCCGCGCAGCCGGTCGAAGCCGAACCGGGCGCCCACCGCGTGGTAGAGCCAGGCCGCCGCGGACAGCGGCCAGGACTTGTCGGCGGCGATGTCGATCACGTCGGAGGACGAGGTGAGCGGACGCAGCCGCGCCACGTCGCGCGCCAGATCCTCCGGCGCGCCGCCCTCCATGAACAGTTTGGCGCGCGCCTCCACGCCGTCCTTGTCGAAGGGCGAGGCGATGTCGCTGATCAGGGTCTTCAGCTCGTCGACGCCGGGCTGGTAGGCGGAGATGACCTGGTCGATCTCCGCCGGCGCCTGGCCGAGGCCCCGCCGCGCCAGCCAATAGGTCTGCCGGCGCAAAAGCCGGATCACCTCGTCGTGCAGGCGGGTCTGCACTTCGGCGGGCACTTCATTGTCCAGCGCGTTGATGCGGTCGGTGAAGTCCTTGAAGCGGAAGATGCACCGCCCGGCCTCGAAGGCGCGAGCGATGGCTTCGGCGTCCGCTCCGGTGCTCTCGACCGCCCGGTGCAGGAAGGTCGGCCCGCCCAGATTGATCATGTCGTTGGCGAGCCGCGTGGCGATGATCTCGCGCTTCAGCCTGTGCCCGTCCATGGCGTCGGCGAATTTCGACAGCTGGTGCGGGAAGTAGGTGACCAGCGTGTCCTTGAAATGGGGATCGTCCGGCGCGTTCGACGCGGTGAGATGGTCGAACAGGGCGATCTTGGCGTAGCTGATCAGCACGGCGATCTCGGGCCGGGTGAGGCCGAGCCCCTGCGTCTTGAGCTCGCGGATCTTCTCCGGCGTGGGCAGTCCCTCCACCTTGCGGTCGAGGCGGCCGTTGGCTTCCAGACGCTCCATCATCCGCTCATGGGCGTCGAGATCCTCCTCGGCGTGCTCGCGCGCGATGGTGAGGGCGAGAGTCTGGTCGTAATTATGCTCCAGCACGTGGCTGGCGACCTCGTCGGTCATGGACTCCAGCAGCGCGTCGCGGTCCGTGCGCGACATGGCGCCCTCGCGCAGCATCGGGTTGAGGAGAATCTTGATGTTCACCTCATGGTCGGAGCTGTCGACGCCGGCGGAATTGTCGACGAAGTCGGCGTTGACCTTGCCGCCGGCTCGGGCGAACTCGATGCGCGCGGCCTGGGTCATCCCCAGATTGGCGCCTTCGCCCACGACCTTGGCGCCGAGCTGGTTCGCATCGATGCGCAGGGCGTCGTTGGCCTTGTCGCCCACCTCGTAATTCTGCTCGGTGGAGGCTTTGACATAGGTGCCGATGCCGCCGAACCACATGAGTTCGGCCTTGGCCTTCAACAGCGCCTGAATAAGCTCGGTCGGCGAGGCGGTTTTCGATTTCAGCCCGGTGAGTTTCTTGATCGGCGCGGTCAGCTCGATCGATTTGGCCGAGCGCGAGAACACTCCCCCGCCCTCGGAGATCAGCGTCTTGTCATAATCCTGCCAGCTGGTGCGCCCGGCGTAGAACAGGCGCTTTCTCTCCTCGAAGCTGGCTTCGAGATCGGCCGGATTGGGGTCGATGAAGATGTCGCGATGGTCGAACGCGGCGATCAGCTTGATCTTGCGCGAGAGCAGCATGCCGTTGCCGAACACGTCGCCGGACATGTCCCCGACGCCGATGACGGTGAAGGGCTCGGACTGGATGTCCTTGCCCATCTCGCGGAAATGGCGCTGGACGCTGACCCAGGCGCCGCGCGCGGTGATGCCCATCTTCTTGTGGTCATAGCCGGCCGAACCGCCCGAGGCGAAGGCGTCGGCGAGCCAGAAATCATACTCTTCGGTCGCCACGCCGTTGGCCATGTCGGAGAAGGTGGCCGTGCCCTTGTCGGCGGCGACGACCAGGTAGGGGTCCTCATCGTCCCAGCACACCACGTCGGCCGGGCGCAGGACCGCGTCGTCCTTGAGATTGTCGGTGATGTCGAGCAGGCCGCGCAGGAAGACCTTGTAGGCCTCCTGGCCCTCTGCGGCGAAGGCTTCGCGCTGGGAGCGGTCGGGCAGCTTCTTGGGATAGAACCCGCCCTTGGAGCCGACCGGCACGATCACCGCGTTCTTCACCTGCTGAGCCTTCACCAGACCGAGGACCTCGGTGCGGAAATCCTCGCGCCGGTCCGACCAGCGCAAGCCCCCGCGCGCCACCGGGCCGAAGCGGATATGCACGCCTTCCACGCGCGGGCTCCAGACGAAGATTTCGCGATAGGGCTTGGGCTCGGGCAGCTCGCGCACCTTTTTCGAGGCGATCTTCAGGCTGATCCAGGGCTTCGGATTTCCGGCCGCGTCGGTCTGATAGAAATTCGTGCGCAGCACCGCTTCGATGAGGCGCATGATCCGGCGCAGCACCCGGTCGTGATCAAGGCTCTCCACCTGCTCGAGCAGGCTGCGGATCTCCTTGCCCAGCTCGGCGGAGCGGCTTTCGCGCGTTTCGAAATCGAGCGCCTGGGAAGGGTCGAACCGCACTTTCGCCATTTCCAGAAGCTTGCGGGCGATGACGGGATGGGCCGCGAACGCCTCCTCCTGGATGGACTGGCTGGGATCGAGGCCGGTCTGCAGGCGGTAGCGCGCGCAGGTGCGCAGGAAGGCCGCCTCGCGCCAGGTCACGCCGATCGCCAGCACCAGACGGTTGAAGCCGTCGCTCTCCGCGCGGTCGTCGAGCACGGCGAGCAGCGCGTCCTCGAACGCGTCGGCCACCTCCGCGATGTCCCCGGCGCCGGCCACGGCGAGTTCGGCTTCAAACTCGTGGACCCAGACGCGCTCGTCGCCGTCGGCGGTCTTGCGGCGCACCTTGTAGCCGGCCTCGGCGAGCACGCGCAGGCCGAGATTCTCCAGCACCGGCATGACGGCGGACAGAGCCACTGGTTCTTCAAGCCGGTAAAGCTTGACGCGCACCCGGCCCTCGGCGTCGCCCTCCAGCCGGTAAGCGCGCGCGGTCAGCACCGCCGAGCCGGTCAGGCGCTCCATGCGGGCGATGTCGGCGAGCGCCTCCTCCGGGCTGAACCGTTCGCGATAGCCGGCCGAATAGCCCTCCAGATAGCGCGGGGCGGCGCGGCGCAGGGACGGGTCCTGGCTGGCGCGCGCGGCGTTGTGGAGATCGTCCTCCCAGGTGCGCGCCAGGGCGACGATGCGCCGCTCCAGCTCCGCGGTGTCGGGTTCGGGATGGTTGAAGGGGTTCAGCCCGATGATGAAATGGACGCGCGCCAGCGGCCCGTCGCCGAAATTGGGGTAGAAGGCGGACAGACGCCCGTCGAAGGCTTCCCGGATCATCTCGCCGGCCTCGGCGCGGACCTTGGAGTTGTAGCGGTCGCGCGGCACGAAGAGCAGGCAGGAGACGAAGCGGTCGAACTGGTCACGGCGCAGGAACAGCTTGGTGCGCGGCCGGTCGTAGAGGTGCAGGATCCCCAGCGAGATCGTCAGAAGGTCCTGCTCGTCGGTCTGGAACAGCTCGTCGCGCGGATAATTCTCGACGATGTTCTGCAGCTTCTTCGCCGAATGCGAGCCCGGCGCCTTGGCGGCTTTCTCCAGGACCCGGCGCACCTTGCGGCGGATCAGCGGCACTTCGCGCGCCATCTGGTCATAGGCCTCGGCGGTGAACAGGCCCACGAAGCGCACTTCGCCGACCACCGCGCCATCCTCGCGGTATTGCTTGACGCCGATATAGTCCATGTAGACCCGGCGATGGACGCGGCTTTTCAGATTGGCCTTGGCCACGATCACCGGCGAGGGCGCGCGCATATAGGCTTCGATGGCCGGGGTCAGCAGAAGCGGCTCGTCGCTCTTTCTAAGCACGTTCACGTCGGGATCGCGCAGCACGCCGCGTCCGGTCTCTTTATAGACGTCCGGCTCTTCGCGCTTGAGCGTGCCGTCCTCCTCCACCGCGAAATGGTAGACCCGGCAGCCCAGGAAGGCGAAATGGTTGTCGCGCAGCCATTTGAGAAAACTGATCGCCTCGTCCAGCTCCTCGCGCGGGCACGGCGTGTTGGCCTTGGAGACATGCTCGATGGCCTCGTCCATCTGGGCGCGCATGTCGGTCCAGTCCTCCACCGCGTCGCGCACGTCGGCGAGGGTCTGGCGCACGCCGGCCTCCAGCGTGGCGCGCATCTCCTCGGTGAGGGCGTCGAGATGGACCTGGATCATCGATTCGGGGATGCAGCGTCCGCCGGTCTCGATTCGCGCCCCGTCCTCGTCGCGGCGCACCTGGACGACCGGATGGAACATGGCCAGCACGTCCAGACCGTGGCTGGAGATCTCGCCCATGACCGAATCCACCAAGAAGGGCCGGTCGCGCCCCACGATCTCCAGCACGTCGCGGCCCAGATCGCGGCCGTCCGCGCCGTCGCCCGAGCGCACGCGCACCAGCATCTTGTCGGCGGGCCGCTGGCTGGCGTAGTCCCAGAACTGGCCGGCGAGCCGGACCGCGTCGTCCAGCGTCATGGTGGCCATGTCCTCGGCGAGCGCGTCGCCCCAGACCTGCAGGATATAGCTCTCCGCGTCCGCGCCGAGGCCGCCGAACTTGTCCTCGAAATGGGTGCGGGCGGCGCTTAGGAAGGCGTCACGATCAAAGGCGTACGCGACGCTGACGACGGCGTTCATGCAGGACTCCAAGCCGGTTTGAGCTGCGGACCGATTGACCATGCCCGCATTTGAAATAGGGTTGCGGCGCAGCCTACTCCGGCGCGCGCCGCTTTCAAGCCGTGCGGCGCCCGGATGCGCTTTTATGCAGTAGGTTTCGAATTTCCTTCCCCGAAGGCGTTCCGAGACAACGGAGAGACATATGCCCCACGCCCTGATCACCGGCGCCAACCGCGGCATCGGCTTGGAACATGCCCGCCAGCTTCTGTCGCGCGAATGGACCGTCACCGCCGCCGTGCGCGACCCTGAAAACGCTAGCGATCTCAAAGCGCTCGATCCCGGCGACGGCCGGCTGCGCCTTGAAGCCTATGACGCCTCCAAGCTCGACGCCGCCCAGGCGTTGAAGGCGCGCGTGGACGGCCCGCTGGACATTCTGTTCGCCAACGCCGGCGTGATGGGACCCAAGGAGCAGGAATTCGGCAAGGCCGCGAGCGAAGGCTTCATGGACACGCTGCGCGTCAACGCGCTGGCGCCGCTGGCGCTCGCCGAGGCGTTCGCCGACCAGGTGGCGCAAAGCCAGATGAAGGTGATCGCCCTGCAATCGAGCCGCATGGGCTCGATCGCCGACAACGGCTCGGGCGGGCGCTACGCCTACCGCGCCTCGAAGGCGGCGCTCAACGCGGTGGGCAAATCGCTCAGCGTCGATCTGAAGGACAAGGGGATCGTGGTGTTGATCCTCCATCCCGGCTGGGTGCGCACCGACATGGGCGGACCGAACGGAAATCTCACCGTGCGCGAGTGCGTCGACGGTCAGCTGGACCTCATCGCTCGCGCCAATCCGGACATGAACGGCCGCTTCTTCCATGTGAGCGGCGAAGATCTGCCCTGGTAGGGTGAGGATCGGCGTCGCCGCCCCCGGACATGAAAACGCCCCGCGCCGGACCGGCCGCGGGGCGTTTTTCATTTCGGAAGGAAGCGACGCCGCCGGGCGGGGACAGGCTTGCCCGGCGGCGTCTTGTCAGGCCCCATCGGGCAGGCTGGGGGGACGCACTCTGAGGCCTGAAAGGCGGATATAGGTAAGTTGAGGGCGTTCAGCTAGGCCTAATTTATGAAGATTGCGTCAGGCCCTGCAGTCAAAATCATCAGCGAGGCGCCGATCAGGACCGCGAGCGCGATCGCAAGTGAAGCATAACGGGCCATGACGGCTTTCCTTCGACCTTGATTCGTTTGAGTTCGCAGGACCAGACCCTGGGGCCGGCCTCTGATCGCAACGCCCATATGGGGCGGCCCGGCGGGTGCGCCACGATTTGCAGGTCACCTCTTCGTGAACGACTCTGTTTCCAGCCCGTCAACAAACACGCTTCCAGCTTTCTTCGCGCGGCGAAACCTCTAGCTTTGCGCCGAGGACAGGAGACGGCTCATGCTTGCGCGGCTGGAACAGGTGACAAAAAGCTTCGGCGCCGGCGAGACCGCGGTCCGGGTGCTCGACGGCGTGGATTTGAGCGTGGAGCCGGGCGCGCGCCTGGCGATCACCGGAGAGTCCGGTTCGGGCAAATCCACCCTGCTGCATCTGCTCGGCCTGCTCGATACGCCGGATGCGGGCCGGGTCCTGGTCGCCGGAGAGGACCTGACCGAAGCCGGCGACCAGGACCGGGCGCGCCTGCGGCGGGCGAAGATCGGACTGGTGTTCCAGCAATTCAATCTCGTGCCCTCGCTCACTGTGGAGGCCAATCTGGCCCTACAGGCGCGGCTCGCCGGGCGCCATGACCCCGAATGGGCCGCGCGCCTGGCCGACCGGCTGGGCCTTGCGGCGCTGCTGGCGCGCTATCCCGAGCAATTGTCCGGCGGTCAGCAGCAGCGCGTCGCCATCGGCCGGGCCTTGTGCGCGAAGCCGAAATTGCTGCTCGCCGACGAACCCACGGGCAATCTCGACGAGACCACCAGCGAGACGGTGAGCGATCTGCTCATCGAACTGGCCGCGGAGACCGGCGCGGCGCTGGTGGTGGTGACCCATTCCCAGAGGCTCGCCGGGCGCATGGACACCGTGCTGACCCTGTCGCGAGGCATGTTGTCGTGACCTGGCGCATCCTGCTCACCCTCGTCTCCCATTGGCGCCGGCGTTCCGGGCAGTTCGCGACGCTTTTCATCGGTCTCGCGCTGGCGACCGGGCTTTGGACCAGCGTCCAGGCGATCAACGCCGAAGCGCGGGCGAGCTATGACGCGGCGAGCGCGGCGCTGGGCGGGGCGGGGGCAAGGCGTTACGAAGCCGAGGACGGCGGCGCGATCCCCGTCTCGACCTACGCCTCGCTGCGCCGGGCCGGCTGGGCTGCCTCGCCTGTGCTGGAAGGCGAGCTGGAGGCGGCGGGCGAGACCTATGCGCTGACGGGGATCGAGCCGCTGACGGCGCCGGGCGGCGCAGGCGCACCGGGCGGGGAGGAGGACGGCGGGCTCGGCCTCGCCTTCATCACCGCCCCCGGCGTCCTCTTCGCAGCGCCGGAAAACGCCGCGGCGTTGGCGGGGGCGGAGGACCTGCCGCCGGTGGAGGCGAGCGGCCAGATGGAGCCGGGCGCGCTGCTCACCGACATCGCCACCGCCCAGCGGCTTCTGGGGGTGGAGGGCGGGGTGAGCGCCATCCTCATCGACCCGGCGCGCCAGGGCTTGAGGCCTTTGTCCGCAGTGGCGCCGGAGCTGGTGGAGGCCGGCGACGGCGAGGGCGACGTCGCCCGGCTGACCAACAGCTTCCATCTCAACCTCACCGCCTTCGGTTTCCTCTCCTTCGCGGTGGGCCTGTTCATCGTCTACGCCGCCATCGGATTGGCATTCGAGCAGCGCCGCGCCGCCCTGCGGACCTTGCGCGCGCTCGGCGCGCCCCTCACCGCCGTGGTCGCCGCGCTGGTGCTGGAAGCGGTGCTGCTGGCGCTCGCCGCCGGGCTCGCCGGCGTGGTGCTCGGCTATGCGGTGGCGAGCGCATTGCTGCCGGACGTGGCGGCCACCTTGCGCGGGCTTTACGGGGCGGATGTGGGCGGCGCCTTGTCGGTGCGCCCCGGCTGGATACTCTCCGGGCTCGCCATCGCGGTGATCGGCGCGCTGGCGGCCACGGCGCAATCGGTGCGGTGCGCCGCCTCCATGGGCTTGCTCGCCAGCGCCCGGCCGCGCGCCTGGGCCCGCGCCTCCGCGCGCCGCCTGAGCCTGCAGGCCGCCGCCGGACTGGGCTTCATCCTCGCCGGGCTGGCCGCGCCGCAGTTCGCCGACGGGATCGTCGCCGGTTTCGCGCTTCTGGGCGGATTGCTGCTCGGCGCGGCCCTGCTCCTGCCGCCCGCGCTCGCTTTGATCCTCTCCGGCCTGCAGCGCGTGGTGTCGGGGGCGGCGGCGGACTGGTTCCTCGCCGACACGCGCCAGCAATTGCCGAGCCTGGCGCTGGCGCTCATGGCGTTGATGCTCGCACTGGCCGCCAATCTGGGCGTGGGAACCATGGTGGGCAGTTTCCGCGCCACCTTCACCGGCTGGCTCGATCAGCGCCTGGCGGCCGAAGTCTACGTCACCGCAAGCGACGAGGCGCAGGCGCGCGAGCTGCGCGCCTTTCTTGAAGAGGCCGCCGACGCAGTTCTGCCGGTCTGGGAGACGCGCCGCGATCTCTTAGGCGCGCCGGGCGAAATCTACGGCGTCGCCGACCATGCGACCTATCGCGACAACTGGCCGCTCCTGACGGCGCGCCAGGGCGCCTGGGACGCGGTGGCCGCCGGCGAGGGCGTCATGGTCAACGAGCAGCTCTGGCGGCGCGAGGGTCTGCGCCTGGGCGAGGCGTTTCCCGTGCCCGGCGGGCCGTCGCCGCCGATTGTCGCGGTGTACTCCGATTACGGCAATCCGCGCGGCCAGATCATGATCGGCGTGGATTTGCTCGTCGCGCTTTATCCGGACGTCTCGCGCCTGCGCTTCGCGGCGCGAACCGACGAGCCTGAAGCGCTGATGGAGCAAATCCGCGCCCGATTCGAGCTGCCGCGAGGCGGTCTGATCGATCAGCAGACGATCAAACGGTTTTCGCTTTCGGTGTTCGAGCGCACTTTCGCCGTCACCGGCGCGCTCAACGTGCTGACCCTGGGGGTCGCGGCCTTCGCCATGTTCGCCAGCCTCACCACGCTCGCCTCCATGCGCCTGCCCCAGCTCGCCCCGGTCTGGGCGCTGGGGATCACCCGGAGAACGCTCGCCAGGCTGGAGCTGGCGCGCGCCGCCGCGCTGGCGGCGCTCACCTTCCTGGCCGCTCTTCCGGCCGGGCTGGCGCTCGCCTGGGCGCTTCTGGCGGTGGTCAATGTGGAGGCGTTCGGCTGGCGTCTGCCGATGCACCTCTTCCCGCTGGACTGGGTGCGCCTGTTCGCCCTGGCGCTCGTCGCCGCGCTCATCGCCGCCGCGCTGCCGGCCCGGCGGCTCTCCACGCAGCCGCCGCGGGCGTTTCTCGCCGTCTTCGCCCAGGAGCGCTGAGATGATCCGTATCCTGACAGCCTTCCTCGCCGCGCTACCCGTGCTCGCCGGCGCCCCTGCGTTCGCTCAGGGTTTCGCCGGGCTTGGGACTGAAGCGGAGGGCTTTGCGGTTCCTCGGCGCGGCCATGAGTTCCAGTTCCCACAGGATCATCTCGCCCATCCGGAATACCGGATCGAGTGGTGGTATCTCACCGCCAATCTCACCGGCGAGGACGGGCGCGAGTACGGGGTGCAATGGACGCTGTTCCGCTCCGCCCTGGCGCCGGAGGCGGGCGAGGGCTTCGCCGCGCCGCAGCTCTATATGGGCCATGCCGGGCTCACCACGCCGGACGCGCATTATCACGCCGAGCGCCTGGCGCGCGGCGGGGTGGGGCAGGCTGGGACGGACAGCGATCCGTTCACGGCCTATATCGACGAATGGGAGATGCGCTCCATGGCGCAAACCGGCGACGCGCTCGACGCGCTGGCGCTGTTCGCGCGCGGCGAGGAATTCTCCTACCGTCTCGATCTCTCGGCCCAGGGGCCGCTCGTCTTCCACGGCGAGGCGGGATACTCCGTCAAATCCGCCGCCGGGCAGGCGAGTTATTATTACTCGCAGCCCTTCTACGCCGTGGAGGGCGTGCTCGATCTTCCCGAAGGCGAGACGGCGGTGACCGGCACGGCCTGGCTGGACCGGGAATGGTCGAGCCAGCCGCTCTCAGAGGATCAGAACGGCTGGGACTGGGTGAGCCTGAATTTCGACAGCGGCGCGAAGCTCATGGGCTTTCAGCTGCGCCAGACCGACGGCTCGGTCTACACCTCGGCGAGCTGGATCGAACCGGACGGCGCGCTAACCGCCTTTCCCGACGGCGCGCTGGCGATGACGCCGCTGGAGACCTCCGCCGTCGCGGGCCGCGACGTGCCCACGCGCTGGCGCGTCGTCTTGCCGGCGCGCGGCCTCGACGTGGAGATCGACGCGGTGTTCGACCAGGCCTGGATGGCGACGCGCTTCGCCTATTGGGAAGGGCCGGTGCGGATCACCGGCAGCCATTCCGGGCGCGGCTATCTGGAGATGACCGGATATGAGCCGGTGGGCGGGCCCTAAAGCGCCGGCTCCGCGTCGCGGCGGAACCAGCCGGTGATCGCAAGGCGCGGTCCCGGCGCATAGGGCGCCACGACGCTCACCGCATGGCTCTGGGGCACCTTGAACAGGGTGAGCCGGTTGAAGCGCGGCGTCAGCCCGGCGCGCACGTCGCCGGTCTCGTCCAAGAGGTGCAGCACCCCGCCGTAATCGGCGCACCAATCCTCGGTGAGGTTCAGGACGAAGGCGGCGCTGCGGTCGCTGTCGGAGACGGCGTCGTCATGGGCGGTGAGGAAATGGCCGGGCCGGTAACGCGTCAGCTGGCAATCGGCGAAGCGGATGCGCGGGTCGCCGGTGAGCGCACGGCCGAGATCCACGAAAGCCGGCGAGGCGATCAGCGCGGCGGCGGCCTTGAGAACGGGATCGGTCAGCTCGCCGCGCCGCCCGAATTCATAGAGGTTCAGGCGCTCATAGAGGTAACAGAACCCGGCCTGGGCCTCGCGCGCCACCAGGGCCTCGAACGGACCGCGCCGGGCGGGATCGAGCCGCTCCATCTCCGCGCCGACGAACTCGCGATGCTGGCCGTCGAGCACGGTGACCAGATTCCAGCCCGCGAACGCGCGCGCCGCGTCGCGCAGGCGCCGGGCGCTGGGTCGGCTCAGAACCGACTCCACCGCCGCGTAGCCGCGCTCGGAAAACCCGGCCGCGAGGGCGGGCAGGTCGAGATCGGGATTGAGCGCGAGCGGCTGGGCCATGGATCAAGGCGTTAGCCGAGGCCGCGCCGGGAGGCAAGCACGCGCTAGGACGCGCCCGCCTCGCGCTCCAGCTTGCGCTTTTCGCTGGCCCGCATCTTCACGCTTTCGCTCTTCAGCTGGCCGCAGGCCGCGAAGATGTCGCGGCCACGGGGCGTGCGGATGGGCGAGGCGTAGCCGGCGCGGTTCACGATCTCGGCGAAGGTCTCGATCGTCTCCCAGTCCGAGCACTTATACGGGCTGCCGGGCCAGGGATTGAACGGGATGAGATTGATCTTCGCCGGCACGCCCTTCAAGAGGTTCACCAGGGCGCGCGCTTCGGCGGGGGAGTCGTTCACCCCCTTCAGCATCACGTATTCGAACGTCACCCGCTTGGCGTTGGAGAGGTCGGGATAAGCCTTGATGGCCTCCATCAGCTCGGCGATCGGGTATTTCTTGTTCAGCGGCACCAGCTCGTCGCGCAGGGGATCGTTGGTGGCGTGAAGGCTGATGGCCAGCATGGCGCGGGTGCGCGCCCCCAGCTCGGTCATCTTCGGCACCACGCCGGAGGTGGACACCGTGATGCGCCGCCGGCCGATGGCGATGCCGTCGCCGTCGGAGATGACGTCGATGGCGTCTGCGACATGGTCGAGATTATAGAGCGGCTCGCCCATGCCCATGAAGACGATATTGGTGATCTTCCGGTCCTCGTTCGAGGTCGGCCACTCGCCCAGATCGTCGCGCGCGATCATCACCTGCTGGGCGATCTCCGCGCCGGTGAGATTGCGCACCAGTTTCTGCGTGCCGGTATGGCAGAACGTGCAGTTCAGCGTGCAGCCCACCTGGCTTGAGACGCACAACGCGCCGGACTTGCCGACATCGGGGATGAAGACGGTCTCGGCCTCGACGCCCGGCGCGAAGCGGATGAGATATTTGCGCGTACCGTCCACGCTCACCAGGCGCTCGATCACTTCGGCGCGCGCAAGCGTGAATTTCTGCTCCAGCACCTTCCTCAGGTCCTTGGAGACGTTGGTCATCTCATCATAGGACTGGACGCCGTAATGATAGATCCAGCGCCAGAGCTGGTCGGCGCGCATCTTCGCCTTCTTCTCGTCCACGCCGGCGTGCTCGATCAGCGCGTCGCGAATCTGCGCGCGCGTCATCCCGGCGAGCGCGATCGGCCCGGCGGTGTCCGGCTTGGCGGAAAGGTCGAGTTTGAGAGCGTGAGCGGTCATGGCGCGCTCATATAAGGCAAATGCGGCGGTTTCGCGAGGGGTGAGCGCCGGTCGCCGTCAGGCGATCAATCGGTCCGGGGGGTGAGCGGCGGTCCGCGTTAGCGGATTAACGGGTCCGGGGGACCCGTTAAAGGCGGCGAACGGGCTGGCAAGCCCTCGTCAAGGCGCGAACGGGCCCGCGGGCCCGGAAGAGCCGCGGTCGGCGCCCCGGTTTTTCCACCCGCGCCTGAGCCGCTCCGTGTCCAGACCCTCCCCATCGATCCATGCTGGAAGGTCACGCAAGGCGATCGCAGGCTGTCAAGGACGGCCCCTTCCGGGGCCGCCGCTCCGCGGCGACCGGGCGTCGCCCGGTCGTCCTTGACAGCCGGCGACGCTTGCGAAAATGGCTCAGCAAGGATCGACGGGGCGGTGGGGCAGGTTCCGACGGCGGCGTGGCCGCACGTCCGGCGCGTCGACGCTCGTCATCAACCGCGTCCCCTCACCGGTAACTCACCACCTCGTACTCCACACCGTCTGCGTCGTGGAAATAGAAGCGGCTGCCGGGATCATAGGTCTGGTGGCTGTGGGTCTGAAGACCGTAGGCGAGTACGCGGCGTTCGGCGGCGTGAAGATCGTCCACCAGCACGCCGAGATGATTTACCGCGCCGGTCCGGCGCAGCGTGTCGCCCGGGCCCTCCACCGCGCCGGCGGGCCGGTAAAGCGCCACATAGCGCGCCTCGTCGCCCACATGGACCGAATACCCGCCCGCCTTCGACCCGCCGTTCCAGCGCACGCGCCAGCCGAACAGATCGCACAGCATCGCCGCCGTCCGGTCCGGATCGGTGACGGTCATGTTCACATGTTCCAGAAGAGCGTTCGTCATATCCCGCCTCGCATCTTGCATTGAAGGAGGCTCCTGGATAATTCCTCAAGCTAACTTGAGGTCAAGGGGTATTCGAAGCGCAGAGGAGGCGGCTCCTGCAATCGGCGAAACGCACGCTCACCATCGGCGAAATGGCCCGGCGCACCGGGCTGTCGGTGTCGGCGATCCGGTTCTACGAGGAGAAGGGCCTCGTCACGCCCGAACGCAGCGATAGCGGCCAGCGCCGCTTCGCGCGCGCCGATCTCAGGCGGCTGTCCTTCGTGCTCGCGGCGCAGCGGCTGGGGCTGAGCCTGGACGAGATCGGCGCGGCGCTCGCCAGCCTGCCCGCCGACCGGGCGCCGTCGAAGGCGGACTGGTCGCGCGTGGCGGCGCAGATCGACGACAAGCTCGCCCGACAGATCGCCATGCTGGAGAATTTGCGCTCCAAGCTCGACGGCTGCATCGGCTGCGGCTGCCTGTCTCTGGAGGCCTGCGCGCTCTATAATCGCGACGACAAGGCGAGCGCCGAGGGACCGGGGCCGCGCCTCGTCGTCCGCGACGACCCGGCCTGAGCGGCCGCGCTTCGTAGCACGCGGGGGGAGGCTCGTCCGCGCTAAACGCCGCGCCCCTCGGTGAGCCAGCCCGAGAGCGCCAGGCGCGGGCGCGGGGCGAAGGGGGCGACCATGCTCACCGCGTGCGGCCGCGGGACGGAGTAGAGGATGAGCCGGTTGAACCCCGGCGTGACGCCGCGGCGGACTTCTTCGTCGCCGCCGAAAAAATTCAGCACCCCGCCATGATCCGCGCGCCAGTCGCGGCAGAGGTGCAGGGCGAACGCGGCGACCCGGCGCGCGCGCGGGGCGTCGTCGTCATGGCGCGTCTCGAAATGGCCGGGCTGGAACCGGGTGAGCCGGGCTTCGACGCCGGCGATCGTGTCGCGCCAGCAGACCCGCCGGGCGAGGGCCAGAAACGCCTCGCTCTCGACGAGGGCGAGGGCGGCGGCGAAGATCGGTGTCAGAGCGCGTCCGTCGCGCCCGGCCTGAGAGAGGTCGAAGCACTCGTACCGGTGCTGGGGCACGGTGCGCGCACCTTCGGCCAGGCGCGCCTCGAACGCGGCGCGCTCCGCCTGCTCCATGGCGCCGATCTCTTCGAGGTCGAACCGGCGCGCAACGCCGTCGAGCCGGACCGCGAGGCTGAACCCGTCCGCCTCGATCATCGCCTCCGCGAGCGCCTCCGCGTCGTCTGGCGCCAGCACCGAGTCGATCACCGCTAGACCCATGCGCGCATAGGTCTTCGCGGGGGGCGCCAGCTTCAGCGTCGGATTCAGGCGAAGCATCAATTCGGGGTTGGACATGACGGGCACGCGAACCGCGCCGCCCGCCGGTGCACAAGCCGTTTGCGCCGGACCGCCCCGACGGTGCGGCGCACGGGCCGCGCCGCGCGATCTGCGCAAAGACGGGGGCGCGCCCTTGCCATTTCGCGCTGCGGTGCGTTTCCTCGCGGCCATGAAACTCACCCTGCATCCTCTCTCCGATCGCCCCGCGCCCGTCCGCCCCGCCGACAGCCGGCGTCAATGGATGGACGACACGCCGGAGAGCTTCGCCTATCGCTGCCTGCCTCTTGCGGCGGCGAATCAGCATGGCTGGGAGGTGTTCACCCCCACCGGCGTCACCGCGCGCTGGACCGGCGGGGAGCGGGTGGAGGACGTGGAGGTCGAGCTCGACGATCCCATGGCGATGCACCGGCCGGGCAGCGCCATGGCCAATTTCGGCTCCGGCATCCTGACCTTCGAGATGGGGTTCCTGATGCGAACCGCGCCCGGCTGGAATCTCTGGCTTTCCGGTCCCGTGAATGGGGTGAAGGACGGCATTGTCGGGCTGAACGGCGTGATCGAGACCGACTGGAGCCCGTACTCCTTCACCATGAACTGGCGCTTCACCCGGCCCGGCGAGGTGCGTTTCGAGGCCGGCGAGGCGATCGCGCATTTCTTTCCGGTGCGCCGTGATCTGTTCGAGCGGGTGACCCCGCAGATCCAGTCTCTGCATTCCGATCCCAAGGCGCTCAAACAGATGGAGATCTGGCGCGAGAGCCGGTCCGATTTCGCCGGGCGGCTGAAAAGCGGGGATGAGGCGGCGGCTGAGGAAAAATGGCAGAAAGGCTATTATCGCGGCCTGTATCCAGACGGCGCGAAAGGCCCGGCCGATCACAAGATCAAGATCCGCGTGCCCGATTTCGCGCCGGCCGAGGACAAGGTGAAAAAGCGCCGGCGATAAGCCGATGGAGGGCGGGACATGAGGCGGATCATCACTGCAGGCCTGGCGTCGCTTCTGGCGGGCGTGGCGCTTTCGGGATGTATTTTCGGCGATTGCGAGAACATTGTGCTCGACACGCTCGCCTCGCCCGACGGCGCGCACGAAGTGCGGGTCTGGCGGAGGAATTGCGGCGCGACCACCGCCTATTCCTTCCATTTCGAACTGGTCGAGGCCGATGCGCCGCAGCGCGACATCGCGCGCGAGGGCCAGGTCTTTCTCATCGGGCAGGGCGGTCGGGACGACTACACGCTGTCATGGCGGGCGCCGGGCGCGCTCAGCGTCGATCTGGGCGTCGGCGAGGACTTCATCTTCAAGGCCGAACCCGACCTTGAGGTGGGCGAGCGCACCGTGGTGATCAGCTATACCGGCCGCGGCGCGCCCTGACGCCCCCTGCTGACGCCCCTAGCGCCGATGGGCGTCGCGGATGGCCTGCATATGGCTCATGGCGCGCGGTTTGCCTTTGCCGCCGCAGAATTTGTATTCCTGCGTGCCTTCGGTGACGACCACGTCGGTGTCGAGCAGCGCGGTCGTGGCGTAGGTGAAGCCGGCCGGCAGCTTCTTGTAGATCGGCCGGAAATCGCGGCCCGCTGTGGCGTCATGCAGCGCCTTGATAGAGTCGATGACGAAATAGGTGTCCTGGAAATCGCTGATCACATAATCGGTGCGCATGACCCGCTCGGGCACCATCTTGATGCGGTGCGGGCTGTCGGAATAGAGCGAGAACAAGGTCTCGTCGGGGCTTGAGAGAATGCCGGCGCCGTAGACGCGCAGCTCGCCGTCCTCCTCGATCAGGCCGAACTCCACCGTGTACCAGTAGATCGCGCCGAAATTCTTCAGCCGGTTGAACTCGATGGCGCGCCGCCCGCCGGCGCCGTAGGCTTGGATGTAGTCGGCGAAGAACGGGTCCATGAGCATGGGCACATGGCCGAACACGTCGTGGAAGATGTCCGGCTCCTGCAGGTAGAAGAGATCGTCCTCCACGGCCGAGTATTCGATCTCTTCCGGCGCGCGGCCTTTGTTGGCCTCGCGCACCTTGGCGGTCTTCGGCTTGCCGCCGCGGATGAAGGCGCCGGCGGGAAAGCGCCGGTTCTCCAGATGCCAGAAGAAGACATTGTCCGGGATCAGCTCCGGCACCGGGATCACGATCCAGCCCGTGGCGGGCTCCAGGATCTTGTTGATGTCGTCGAATTGCGGGACGCCGTCCTTGAACAGGTGTTCGAGCTGTTCGAACCCCTTCATGAAATCCGAACACGCTCGGCCCGGCAGCATCTTGCGCTGGCTTTCGAACAATAGCCGCCAGCGCCCGTGCTCGGCCTCGGTGTATTTCGGCTGGCGCTTGATCCGCCAGCCCTTGACCTCGAAATCCTCGTCGGAGAGCCGGTGGCCTTCCGGCCGGATCGCATAGCGGTGCAGCGCGCCGCCGGGACCCGTCAGGCCCTCGCCGGACTCCTGGGTCAGCGGGTCGAAATACGCGTTCCCCATATCGGGGATGTCGGTCTCGATGCGGCTTGCGTCGTCATGCATGGCGGCCTCCTGCGCGTCGGAGCGGCGGATTGTCGGCGGCGAGATGTATCGCCTAGTCTGCCCTGAAGACAACGCGACATAAAGCATTGGGCTGCGCGACGCGCCGGGGAGAGACGATGACGACCGCCTTCACCTTCACCACCGTGCCGAAAATCCTGTTTCAGCCGGGGGCCGCCGCGGACCTGGCGCAGACCGCCGCGCCGGCCCTGAAGGGGGCGCGGCGGGTGCTGTTCGTGACCGACGCCGGGGTCCGGGGGGCGGGCCTCGCCGAAGGCGCGCTCGCCGGGCTCGAAGCGGCGGGGCTCGCCGTCCATGTCTATGACAAGGTCGTCGCCGATCCGCCCGAAAGCGTCGTGCTCGATTGCGTGGAGACCGCGCGCGCCTTCGGCGCGGAGGCGGTGATCGGCTTCGGCGGCGGCAGCCCCATGGACACCGCCAAGGTCGTCGCCGTGCTGCTGTCCGGCGAGCAGGACCTCGCCGACATGTACGGCGTGCAGCAGGTGCGCGCCTCGCGCCCGCCTTTGATCCTCTTGCCGACCACGTCGGGCACCGGCAGCGAGGTGACGAACGTCGCCGTGCTCACCACCGGCGCCACGTCCAAGCGCGGGATCGCGGCCGATCCTCTGTATGCGGACATGGCGATCCTCGACCCCGACCTGACCCTCGGCCTGCCGCGCCATCCCACCGCCTATACCGGCATCGACGCCATGGTTCACGCGATCGAGGCCTTCACCAATCGACGGGCGAAGAATCCGGTCTCCGACGCGTTGGCGCTGGCGGCGCTGAAAAAACTGCACGGCGCGATCCTGCGGGCCTGCGAGGACGGCGCCGACCGTGAGGCGCGCGGCGACATGCTTCTGGGCGCCATGCTCGCCGGCCAGGCCTTCTCGAACTCGCCATGCGCGGGGGTTCACGCCATGGCCTATCCGCTGGGCGGCATGTTCCACGTGCCCCACGGGCTTTCAAACGCCGTCGTCCTGCCGCCGGTGCTGCGTTACAACGCGGCCGCGGCCGAAGCGCTCTACGGGGAGATCTCCGCCCATCTGGGCCTCAAGCCCGGCTCGGCCGGCCTCATCGACGAGATGGACCGGATCGCCGACGCGGTGGGCATCGAGCGCCGCCTCTCCCAGCTGGGGATCAGCCATAACGACGTTCCGGCCATGGCCGAGGACGTCGCCGCCAACGACCGCCTCCTGCCGAACAATCCGCGCGAGATGACCTATGAGGCCATCGTGGCGATGTATGAGGAAATTTTGTAAGATCGCGGTCATGTATCACTTCGCCCCGCCTGTTTCGTCGTTTGAAGAGATCGCGCAACGGCTGACTCAGAAGGCCGAACGGCTTCGCATGTTCGGCGTGGAGGGAGTGACGGTGTTCGGATCGTTCGCCACGGGAGCGTTTGACCCAGACAGCGATGTCGATCTCATCGTCGAACCAGGCCCGGGCACATTCGAAGAACTCATCGATCTCCAGGATGTCCTGGAGAGCGCATTGATGCGCCGGGTCGATGTTCTCACGCGCGCAGCGGCGAAACCCTCGCTTCTTGCGGAGGTGTCCCGATCGGGACGCAAAATTCTGTTATGAACGAGCGGCTCCGCGCTCGACTGGTCGACGTGTGCGAAGAGGCGCGTTTTTCGCTCGATCTCGTGTCCCGGCATGGTGCGCAGATCGAAACAGACGTGGTTCTGCGAAAAGCGCTGGAGCGATCTTGCGAGATTGCGGGCGAAGCGTTGAGAGCCATGGTCGAGCATGACCCGGAAATTCCTGTCGAGTATCCAAAGCTTCCCTGGCGTGAAGCGATAGGACTCCGCACGAAGCTGGCCCATGGATACGGATCGATCACGCCGACGCGATTGATCGCGGTGGTGGAGCGCGAGTTCCCGGTCTTGCTGGAGGAAGCGGAAGCGATCTTGAAGGCCGGCCCGGACCCCAGAGCCTCATGACTGACCGCGCCCGCGCGACCCGCGCGCAATTCTCCGTCTTCGAGCCCATCGAGACGCGCTGGGCGGACAATGACGTCTACGGCCACGTGAACAACGTGGTCTATTACGGCTTCTTCGACACGGCGGTGAACCGGCGCCTGGCGCGCGCCGGCCTTCTGGAAATCGAGCGCGGCGAGACCATCGGCCTGGTGGTGGAGACCGGCTGCCGCTACCACGCGCCGGCCGCGTTTCCAGACGCGCTCGAGGCCGGGGTGAAGGTGGCGCGCATCGGGACGAGCTCGGTGCGCTACGAACTGGCGATCTTCCGGCCGGGCGAAGACGCGGCGATCGCAGAAGGGTACTTCGTCCATGTCTATGTGGACCGAGAGAGCCGCCGGCCGAAGCCGCTGGACGAGCGCTGGCGCGAGACGCTGGAGGGGTGGTCCGGCTGAATTTCGGTCTTCGGCCTTGAGTCCCGTTTGCTCGACCGCCCGCCCCGGACCGTACCGGCCGCACACCCGGCTGGCCTGCAACGCCCGCGCCTTGCCGCGGCGCCCTGGCGCGCGCTATCAGCGGCCCATGCGTAAAGTCGAACGCCCCGCCCTGCTCGTGCTCGCCGCCGTCATCGCCTTCGCCGCGCTGAAGGCCGCGGTGATCGCGTGGGGCTTGCGGTGACCCCCGCCGAGGCGCTGCGCGCCGCCGTCGCGGACGGGCGCCTGGAGCCCGACGAGGGCCAGGCGCAAGCCGCCGAGCGCCTGACCCGCCTGGCGACAGAGATCGAACCGTGGAAGGGCGGCAAGGCCGGCCTGTTCGGCCGCAGGCGCCCCAGCCCGCGCGGGCTCTACCTCTATGGCGGGGTCGGCACGGGCAAGTCCCTGATGATGGATTTGTTTTTCGAAGCCGCTCCGATCGCGGAGAAGCGCCGGGTCCATTTTCATCAGTTCCTGCAGGAGATTCAGGCTCGCCTGACCGCCGAGCGCGACCGCAAGGATCGCGATCCCGCCCCGAAAGTCGCCAAGGCCGTCGCCCGGGAGACCCGGCTGCTTTGCTTCGACGAGCTGCAGGTCACGGATGTGGGCGACGCCATGATCCTCGGCCGGCTGTTCGAGACGCTGTTCGCCGAGGGCGTGGTGGTGGTCGCCACCTCCAACCGCCACCCGAGCGAGCTTTACAAGCACGGCCTCAACCGCCAGCTTTTCGAGCCCTTCATCGACCTCATCCTCGACACGCTCGACGTTATGAAGCTTGATTCCGGGCGCGATTACCGGCTGGAGCGGCTGGAAAGCGCGCCGGTCTATTACGCGCCGCTGGGTCCCGAGGCGACGCGCGCCATGGACGAGACCTTCGACAAGCTGACACTGGGCGCGAAGCCGCAAAGCTGCGATCTCACCATAAAGGGCCGGGTGCTGCATGTCCCGCGCGAGGCCGCCGGCGTGGCGCGGCTGACCTTCGCCGAGCTTTGCGACCGGCCGCTGGGCGCGGCGGATTATTTCAAGCTCGCGGAGACCTTCCACACCGTGATGATCGACGACGCGCCGCTCCTCGCGCCCGACAAGCGCGATCAGGCGAAACGCTTCGCCACCTTCATCGACCAGCTCTACGAGGTGAAGACCAAGCTGGTCATGAGCGCTGAAGCCGAGCCCGACGCGCTTTACCCCGAAGGCGATTACGCGTTCGAATTCCAGCGCACGGTGAGCCGCCTGATGGAGATGAGGAGCCACGACTATCTCGCGGCCGAGCGCAAGACGGGCGAGGCCTGACGCCGCAGGGGCGAGGCTTCGCCGTTCGTGCGATTGCGCTGGCGCGCCTGCGGCGCTAGACCACGCGCAGTTTTTTTAGCGCGTCCTCAAGCGCGCGCTCCATTCTGCCAAGAGGTTCTCCATGGCTCGCAAGAAGATCGCCCTGATCGGCGCCGGCATGATCGGCGGCACGCTCGCTCACATCTGCGCCCGCGAGGAGCTGGGCGACGTGGTGCTGATGGATCTCGCCGAGGGCACCGCCAAGGGCAAGGCGCTCGATCTGTGCGAGGCGAGCCCGGTCTTCGGCAAGGACTCCCATCTGACCGGCGGCTCGGTGAACGACTATTCGTCCATTGAAGGCGCCGATGTCTGCATCGTCACCGCCGGCGTGCCCCGCAAGCCCGGCATGAGCCGCGACGACCTGCTGGAAATCAATCTGAAGGTCATGAAGGCCGTGGGCGAGGGCATCGCCAAGCACGCGCCGGACGCCTTCGTGATCTGCATCACCAACCCGCTGGACGCCATGGTCTGGGCGCTGCGCGAGTTTTCCGGCCTGCCGCATGAGAAGGTCGTCGGCATGGCCGGCGTGCTGGACTCCGCGCGCTTCCGCTGGTTCCTCGCCGAGGAGTTCGGCGTGTCGGTCGAGGACGTCACCGCCTTCGTCATGGGCGGCCATGGCGACACCATGGTGCCGCTGACCCGATACTCCACCGTGGCCGGCGTGCCGGTTCCCGACATGGTCGCCAAAGGCTGGTCCACGTCTGAAAAAATCGACCAGATCGTCGACCGCACCCGCAAGGGCGGCGGCGAGATCGTCCAGCTCCTGGGCAACGGCTCGGCCTTCTACGCCCCGGCCGAAAGCGCCGTGGCCATGGCGAAATCCTACCTGCTGGACAAGAAGCGCGTCCTGCCGGCCGCGGCTCACCTCACCGGCCAGTTCGGCGTGGACGGGCTCTATGTGGGCGTGCCCATCGTCATCGGCGCGAAGGGCTGCGAGAAGATCGTCGAGATCGACCTGAATGACGACGAGCAGAAAATGTTCGACCACTCCGTGGACGCCGTGAAGGAACTCGTCGCCACCTGCAAGAAGCTCGATCCGAGCCTCGCCTAAGGTCCGATCTCTGATGTGAATTTCAGAGCCCCCGGACCGAAGCCGGCCGGGGGCTTTTTCTTTGTCCGCGCCTCGTCCAGATTGGCGCGCCTCTCTACAAGGAGCCCTTCATGGCCCTCAACATCGCCGTCATGGGCGCGACCGGTGCGGTCGGCGCTGAAATGCTCACCATCCTCGCCGAACGGCTCTTCCCCGCCGAGACCGTGCATGCGCTGGCCACGCGCAAATCCATGGGGCGGGAGCTGTCCTATGGCGACAGGACGCTGAAGGTGAAGGATGTCGACACGTTCGATTTCTCCACCGTCGATCTCGTCCTGATGAGCGCGGGCGGGGACGTGTCGAAGGAATGGGCGCCCAAGATCGCCGCGGCCGGCGCCCTGGTGATCGACAATTCCTCCGCCTGGCGCATGGACCCGGACGTGCCTCTGGTGGTGCCGGAGGTGAACGCCGATCAGCTCACCAGGCGGCCGAAAAAGAACATTATCGCCAACCCCAATTGCTCCACCATCCAGACCGTGGTGGCGCTGGCGCCCATCCATGAGCGCGCGAAAATCCTTCGGGCGAGCTGCGCGACCTATCAGTCCACCTCCGGCGCGGGCAAGGAGGGCATGGACGAGCTCTGGAACCAGACCAAGGGCATCTATGTGAACGACGAGGTCACGCCGGAGGCCTTCTCCAAGCAGATCGCCTTCAACGTCATCCCGAAGATCGACGTCTTCATGGAGGACGGGTCCACCAAGGAAGAGTGGAAGATGACGGTGGAGACCAAGAAAATCCTTGATCCCAAGATCAAGCTCTTCGCCACCTGCGCCCGGGTTCCCGTCTTCGTGGGCCATTGCGTCGCCGCCCATCTGGAGCTGGAGCGCGAGCTCTCCCCCGACGACGCCCGTGACCTGCTGCGCGAAAGTCCCGGGCTGATGGTCGTTGACCGCGCCGACGAGGACGATCCCGCCTTCGTCACCCCGGTGGAGAGTGTCGGCGAATTCGCCACCTTCGTGTCGCGCATCCGCACCGACCCCACGGTGGAGAACGGCCTCGCCTTGTGGATCGTCTCCGACAATCTCAGGAAAGGCGCGGCGCTCAACGCGGTGCAGATCGCCGAAGGCTGCGTCAATGCGGGCTGGCTGAAATAGGAAATCTCTTCCTGTCCATCCTCGCTGCGCGCGGGCAAGCCCCGCTCGCTGCGGGCGGGCGGTCGCCCTTGCGCGCTGGACGCGCGGGTTTCCGGGCTCGCCGCTGACTTTCCTGGGGCGCCTCTCCCCAGTGAACGCAACGCCCGCCCCCATGCCCCGGCCGCTTGCGAAAAGCGCCGCTCTGGTGTCCTCTCGCGTCGGTTTTTGAAGGAGCGCGCGCATGCAGCTGCACCAGGCGTCCTGGCCGGAGATCGAGGCGTATCTGAAACGGTCCAAGGGGATCGTCATTCCCATCGGCTCCACCGAGCAGCATGGGCCCAACGGGCTCCTGGGCACCGACGCGATCTGTCCGGACGTGATCGCGCGCGAGGCCGGCGAGGCGGCGGGCTTCCTGGTGGGCCCGACCTTCAGCGTGGGCGTCGCCCAGCACCATCTGGGCTTTCCGGGCACGCTGACCTTGCGCCCCTCCACCATGATCGCGGCGCTGGGCGACTGGATCGATTCGCTGGTCCGCCACGGCTTTACGCGGATCTATTTCCTCAACGGCCATGGCGGCAATATCGCCACGATCGGCGCGGCCTTCGCGGAGAGCTATGCGGCCTGGTCGCTGGACGGCGAGGCCTGCCCCTACCGGCTGAAGCAGGACAATTGGTGGGAGCTGCCCGGCGTGATGGACGTGTGCCGCTCGATCTTCCCCACGGGCGACGGCTTGCACGCCACGGCGAGCGAGGTTTCGGTGACCTATTACGCCTATCCGAACGCCGCCAAACAGGTGGAGATGAGCCCGAAGATCGCGCCGGAAGGGCCGTTCAGCGACGCCGCTGACTATCGCAAGCGCTTCCCCGACGGGCGCATCGGCTCCGATCCGAGCCAGGCGAGCGCGGAGAAGGGCGAACGCATCGCCGCTGCGGCCCGCGAGGCGCTGATCAAGGAGGTCGAAGCGTTTTTCGCCGCATGAGCGCGGGGCCTCGCATGACCCTTCCATGACACCGGCCGCGCGGCTCTTTTCAGGGCTGCGGTGTAGCGGTAAAGAGCCGGTCGGCATCAACCGGGAAGGGGTTCGACCCATGGCTTTACGCTTCACCACCGTCGGCGCAATCGCGCTTCTTCTCGCTGCGTGCGGAGAAACCGACACGCCCGACGCATCCTCCTACGCGGCCGGCGAATCCGACGCCGCCGAGGTCAACGCGGCCGAGACCGCCGACGCAGCACAGGCCGATCAGGCCGCCGCGGAGGTCGACGAGGACGGCCTGACGCGGCTCGACCGACTGGCGCGCGAGGCGTGCGCGGCGGGCGACGAAGGCTTCGCCGCCGACCTGCCGGAGAACGCCGGCTTCGCCGCGCGCGGCCCCGATGCGCGCGTGCACGCCGCCTGGGCGCTGGACGGCGTGCGCGAAGAGGCGATCATCCATACGCCGAGCCTTGATGAAGACTCGCGGCTGACGCTCGACATGGCGGTGGCCGATTTCCTGCGGCTGAACATGCAGGCCGGCGTCGACCGGGCCGGCAAGACCGGCGCCTTTCGCGCCCGCGACGGCCGGTTCTGCATCGTGCAGGCGAATCGCGAGGCGACCGTGGCGCTGCGCGACGCCATGACCGAGGCGCAGGCGATCCTGGACGCCTCCCAGGCCGAAGCGAGCGAAGGCTAGGCCGCGACCACGCGGCCGTCTTCGGTCACGGTGACGGGAACGGGTTTGAGCCCGGCCTTGCCGGCCGGGCCGCCCGCGCATGCCCCGGAGGAAAGCTCGAAGCTCGCCCCATGAAACGGGCAGACCACATAGCGGCCTTCGCTCACCAGCGTCTTGCCCGAAGGCAGGGAGAGCGGCCGGCCCTGGTGCGGGCACACGTTCACATAGGCGCGCACGGTTTCCCCGGCGCGCACCACCAGGATCGGCAGGGCCGCATAATCGCTCGGCTTCGCGCCGGGATCGGGCAGATCGTCGAGCGCGGCGAGGACCACGCCCGGCTCGGGCATGCCGGACGGCGCGCTCATTCCAACCCTTCCGGCGCCTTCAGCGTCCATTTGAACGGCATCCAGAACACGTCGGCGAACAGATCCGCGGCGGCGTAGGGGTCGTCCTTGAGGATCTCGCGCAGATCCGCCTCGTCTTCAGCCTCAATGATGAGCAGCGAGCCGGCCGGCTTGCCCTCGCGGTCCAGAAGCGGCCCGCCCATCTTCACCGGAGAGTCCGCGGAGCCGGCCCAGGCCAGGTGCGCCTCCCGGTTGGCGAGCCGGGTCTCGAGCGCTCCGGTCCGGTCGGTGCAGGTGACGGCGAACAGCATGGGCGTTTCCTTTACGCGCGATCTTAAAAGTGGGAACCGGTTTTCGGATGGATTGCGCGACAGCTAAAGCGTTTCCGGTTTGAACGGGCGGGAGAGCAGGGCCTCGATGGCGCCGTCCACTGAGAGCCCGCCGGACAGCACCGCATCCACGGCCTGGCAGATGGGCATGTCGACGCCTTCACGTTTGGCCAGAGCCACCAGGGCCGGCGCAGTGGCGACGCCTTCGGTCACGGCGTTGCGCGCCGCCATGATGTCCTCCAGCACCTCGCCGCGGCCCAGCGCCAGCCCGCAGGACATGTTGCGCGATTGCGGCGAGGAGCAGGTGAGCACCAGATCGCCGAGCCCGCACAGGCCGGCCAGCGTCTCGCGCCGCCCCCCCAGCGCCTCGCCCAGCCGGGTCATCTCCGCGAAGCCGCGCGCGATCAGGGCGGCGTGGGCGGATTTGCCGAGCCCCTTGCCCTCCACGATCCCGGCGGCGATGGCGAGCACGTTCTTCACCGCCCCGCCGGCCTCGGCGCCGATCAGATCGTCGCTCAGATAGGGGCGGAAGCCCGGCGAGCCGACAGCGGTCATGAGCTGCTCGCCCAGATCCGCGTCCTCGCAGGCGAGCGTCACCGCGGTGGGCAGGCCCTTGGCCACGTCGACGGCGAAGCTCGGCCCGGAGAGCACCGCGGCGCGCGCCTGGGGCGCGGCGTCGCGCAGCACCTCGGTCATCAGGGCGAGGCTGCCCTGCTCGAACCCCTTGGCGCACAGCACCACGGGAAAGCCGTCCGGCAGGGACGGGGCGAGGGCTTCCAGCGTCTTGCGCGCATGCTGGGCGGGCGTGACCAGAAGCGCGGCCTCGCATCCGGCGGTCTCGGGAAGGTCCTGGACCGCGCGGATGCGCGCGTTGAGGGCGACGCCTTTGAGGAAGACCGGATTCTCGCGCCGGCTGTTGATCGCGTATGCGACCTCGGCCTCGCGCGCCCACAAGGTCACGTCGCGGCCGGCTGCGGCTGCGGTCTGCGCGAGCGCCGTGCCCCAGGCGCCGGCGCCGATGACGGCGATGGACTGCATCGGCGGTTCCTTTCTCTAAGCCTTCGGCCCCTTGCGGCCCGCCCCGCTCGCCGGATCGGCGCTGGCGGCCTCCAGATCCAGCGGCCACCGGGCGCGCGCGGGCGCATCCAGCCCGTCGACCAGACCCAGCGCAAGGCGTTCGGCGCCGGCGAGCGCGATCATCGCCGCGTTATCGGTGCAGTATTTCATCGGCGGCGCAACCCGTTCGAAGCCGCGCGACTCTGCGGCTTCGCGCAAGGCCTCGCGCACCGCGCCGTTGGCCGCCACGCCGCCGGCGACGACCAGCACCTTGGCGTCGCCCAGCCGGCCCGCGACCTGATCCATGGCGCGGCCGGCGCGTTCGGCGAGATGGCGTGCGATGGCGTTCTGCACCGCAGCGGCGAGGTCGGCGCGGTCTTCGTCCGTGCACTGATCAAGCCCGTCCCAGGCCCGGCGCGCCGCGGTCTTCAGCCCCGCGAAGGAGAAATTGCAGGATTTGTCGCGCGCCAGCATGCGCGGCAGCTCGAACCGGTTCGGGTTGCGGCTCGCGGCCGCGAAACGCTCCACCGCCGGACCGCCGGGAAAGCCGAGCCCCATCACCTTCGCGGTCTTGTCGAAGGCTTCGCCCGCCGCATCGTCGATGGTGGACCCCAGCCGCGTCATCCGCCCGACGCCTTCCACCAGCACCAGCTGGGTGTGCCCGCCGGAGACGAGCAGCAGCAGATAGGGAAAGGCCAGCTTGCGCGTCAGGCGCGGCGACAGGGCGTGGCCTTCCAGGTGATTGACCGCCATGAGCGGCTTGCCCGCGCCCAGCGCGATCCCCTTGGCGGTCATGAGCGCCGCCATCACCCCGCCGATGAGGCCGGGACCGGCCGTCGCCGCCACCCCGTCCAGATCCTCGGGCGCGAGTGCGGCCTCGCTCAGGACCTGGCGGGCGAGATGGTCGATGCGCTCGGCATGGGCGCGCGCGGCGATCTCCGGCACCACGCCGCCGAAGGGCGCGTGGGCCGCGTTCTGGCCGACCACCGCTTCGGCGAGGATGCGCGCCGAGCCGTCCGGCTCCAGGCGCACCACAGCCGCTGCGGTGTCGTCGCAGCTGGATTCAAGGCCCAGCACGGTCAATCTCTGCGGCGATTGCACGGGTTGCGGCTTTTGGTCAGCATGGGATAACGCCATGATCAGTCGTTAGCGCCCGTCCGGCGCGCTGACAATCCGTGCATTGAAGTAGGAGCCCGCACCTTGCCCCAGCCCTCGGCGCCCATGGCGATCGCCACGCGCACCTCTCCGCTCGCCATGGCCCAGTCGCTGGACGTGCAGGCCCGCCTCGCCGCAGCGTCGGGCGCGGAGAAGGACGCCTTCCCGATCCTCGGCATGAAGACCACCGGCGACAAGATCACCGACCGCGCGCTTCTGGAGGCCGGCGGCAAGGGCTTGTTCACCAAGGAATTGGAGACCGCGCTGCTCGCCGGCGAGGCGCGCTTCGCGGTGCATTCCATGAAGGACGTGCCCACAAGGCTGCCTGACGGGCTGGAGATCGCCGCGATCCTCCAGCGCGAGGATCCGCGCGACGTGCTGCTGACCCGCGACGGGACAAGCCGCATCGAGGATTTGCCGCAAGGTGCGGTGCTGGGCACCGCCTCGATCCGCCGGCAAGCCCAGGCGCTGGCCCTGCGCCCCGATCTGAAAGTCGTGCTCCTGCGCGGCAATGTGGACACCCGGCTTGAGAAGCTGCGCTCCGGCGAGGTGGACGCCACCTTCCTCGCCCGCGCCGGCCTGCGCCGTCTGGGCCGGGCGGAGGCCGAGCGCGCGCCGCTGGATCCGCACAGCGTCCTGCCCGCGCCGGCGCAGGGATGCGTGGGCGTGGAGATCCGCTCCGACGACGACGAGGCGCGCGAGATCCTGAAGGCGCTCGACCATGCCGCCAGCCATGTCTGCGCCGCGGCCGAGCGCGGGTTCCTGGCCGCGCTCGACGGGTCCTGCCGCACGCCGATCGCGGCCTATGCGGTGCTGGAGGGCGAGACCCTGCATCTGCGCGGCGAGGCGCTGTCGCCCGACGGCCTGCAGCGCTGGGCGCGCGAAACCCGCGACCGGATGGGAAGCGCCGACCCGGCCGAAGCGGCCCGGATCGGGCGCGCGCTGGGGCTCGAGGTGAAACAGGCCGGCGGCGAGGCGCTGGCGCGCGCCGTGGCCGAAAGCACTTGACCCCTGTCCTCGTCACCCGCGCCGAGCCCGGCGCGACCCGCACGATCGAGCGATTGAGGGCGCGCGGGATCAATGCGATCAACGCGGCGACCGCCCGTGTCCAGTTTCGCTCCGCTGCGCCGCGGCTGGACGGCGTGGGCGCGATCGCCTTCACCAGCCCGAACGGGGTCGGCGCCTTCGCCGCCAATAGCGAGCGGCGCGATCTTCCCGTCATGGCGGTAGGCGCGGTCACGGCCGCCGCTGCACGGGCGGCGGGCTTCAACACCGTCATCAGTGCGGACGGGGACGGAGCCGCGCTCGCCCGGCTGATCGCGAACGCGCCGCCGGACGGGACCGTGCTGCACGTCACAGGCGCCGATCAGGGCTTCGACCTGGTGGAGGCGCTCGGCGCACGGGGGATCGCGGCGCGCGCGCAGGTGATGTACGAGGCGGTGGAGTCCGGCCCGCTACGCGAAGAGGCCGCCGAGGCGCTGCGGGCCGGCGCGATCATTCTCGTGCATTCCCCGCTTGGGGCGCGGCGCTTCTTCAATCAGGCCGGCGACGCCGGTCTGACGCGCGATCTCGGGGCGTGCCAGGTGGCGGCGATTTCCGCCAAGGCCGCCGCGCCGCTGGCCGCCGTCGCGGTGCGCCGTGTGTTCAGCGCTGAAACCCCCGATGAAGATGCGCTTTTCAAACTGCTTGATCAGCTTCTGGCCCGGCGCCCGGGCTGAAGGCTGCGTCGCCGGGCCGGTTTCCAGCGCGTGCGACGCAGCATAGACTGCGCGTGCAAACGAGGACCGGCATGAGCGACACCGACAAGCCCGACACCGGCGAGAAGGCCGAAGCCGAACCGGTGGACGCCGAGTTCGAGCCCGCCCCCGACGATTCGCCCGAAGCCTCCGGCGAGGAGAAGGCCTCGTCGCAGGGGGCCGGGCCGGTCAAACTCGCCCTGTTCATCGTCGCGGCGGCCGCGATTGGCGGCGCGGCCGGGTTCGGCCTGTCGCGCGTGCTGCCCGGAGCCGCGGCGCCGGCCGGGCTCGAAGACCGGATCGCGGCGCTTGAAGAGGCTGGCGGCCCGGATGTCTCCGGCCTGGAGGAGCGCATCGGCCGGCTGGAGAGCGTGATGCAGGCCCGCGACGCGCTGCCCGGACGGGTCGACGCCCTGGCGAACACCGTCTCCGAGCTGGAGGCCGCGATGCAGGCCGGCGGTCAGCCGGGCGCCGAGGGCGCGGGCGATCTACAGGCGCTTCAGACCCGGCTCGACGAGGCCTTCGACGGCGTGCGCACCCGGCTCGAGACCCTGGAAGAGGCCGTGGAGACCGCCCGCAGCGAGGCCGACGCCGCGCGCTCCGCGGCCCAGCAGGCCAACGCCGCCTTGAGCGGCATGAGCGCCGGGGCGGGCGAGGACGGGGCGCCGTCCGACCAACGCCTCGCCGCGCTGTCGGGCCGGATCGACGCCCTGGACGAGGCCCTGGGCGCCCTGCAGAGCGAGGTGCGGCCGTTGCGCGATCTCGCCGACCGGGTCGACGCGCTTGCGCAGAGCACCGACGCGCCGGGCGGCGAGGCCCTGACCGGCCTGCGTCAGGAGGTCGAACAGCTCGATCAGCGCCTGAGCGCGCAGGCGAACCGTCTGGCGGGCCTGGCCGACCGGATCGACGCGCTGGACGCGCGGCCGGCGTCAGGGTCGTCCGCGTCGGCAGAGCCAGCCGGTCTCGCCGCGCGCGCGCTCGCCTTCGCGGCCTTGTCCGAAACGGCGTCGGGCGATCAACCCTTCGCCGTCGAGCTGGAGGCGCTGGCGCGCGTCTGGCCCCGGGCGCCGGGCCTGGAGGCGCTGCGCGGCGTGGCGCGCGAGGGCGCGCCCACGGCCGACCGCCTGGAGGACACTTTCCCGGCTGAAGCCCTGCGCGAAGCCACCGGCGAGGCGCGCACCTATTTCGGCGTGCTGCGCGTGGCGCGCGACGAGAACGCCGGCCCCGCCGCCGCGATCGCCCGCGCCTTGGCCGAGGACGACCTCGCCGCCGCCGCCGATACGGTCGCGGCGCTGGACGAGGCCGGCCAGGCCGCGCTGGGCGAGTGGCGGTCCGGGCTCGCCGACCGGCTGCGCGTGCGTCAGGCGCTGACCCAGCAATCGGCCGCCCTGGCGGCCGCCGGAGACCGTCCATGATCCGCCTCGTCCTCACCGTCGTCCTGTGCGTCGTAACCGCCGTGCTCGCGGTCTTTCTGACGCTCAATCCAGGCCTGGTGACCGTGCAGTTCCTGGGCGTGAACGCCGAGGCGCCGTTCGCGCTGGCCGCCGGCGTGCTGCTTCTGGCCACGTTCATTCTGGTCTTCGCCTGGTGGCTCATCGCCAAGCTTTGGGGCGCGCCGGACGCGTTTAGGAAATTCCGCCGCACCCGCCGGCGCGAGCAGGGCTTCGACGCGCTGGAGCGTGCCCTCATCGCCTCCGCGGCGGGCCAGGGCGCGCTCGCCGTGCGCCAGGCCTCGCGCGCCGAAGCGCTCTTGGACCGGCCGGCCTTGTCGCGCCTGCTCGCCGCGCGCGCCGCCGAAGCGGCCGGCGATCTGGAAAGCGGACAGACCCATAATGGGGCGTTGCTGTAGGACCCGAAGACCCGCCTGGTCGCTCAGCGCGGCCTGACCGCCATCGCCGAGGCGCGCGGCGAGCCGGCGCGCGCCATTCCCTACGCCTCCGAGGCCTTCGAACGGGCCGGCGGGGCGCGCTGGGCGTTCGACGCCCTGTTCGCCAACCAGCTCGCCGACAGCCGCTGGGCGCAGGCGGAGACCACCCTCACCGAGGGCGAGCGGCGCGGCCATGTGGAGGGCGGCGAGGCCAAGCGCATGCGCGCGGTCCTGCTCACCGCCGAAGCGCGCCGCATCGAGGCGGAGGATCCCGAAACCGCCGCCAAGCTCGCCGAGCGCGCCGCCGACGCCTCACCGGGCTTCGCCCCGGCCGCCGAACTCGCCGGCCGCCTGCTGGCGAGCGCGCGCCGCCATCGCAAGGCCGCCGATATTCTGGAGGAAGCCTGGAAGCGCCATCCCCATCCGGCCCTGGCGCGCGCCTATGGCGAGCTTCGAAAATCCGACACCAGGGCCAAGCGGGCCGAGCGCCTGCGCAGCCTCGCCGACCTCAATCCCGATCACCGCGAAAGCCGGGTGTTGAAGGCCGACACCGCCATCGATCAGGGCAACGCCAACGAGGCGCGTTCCAACCTGGCGCCGCTGCTGGCCCAGCCCCCGGTTTCGGCGCGCGTCTGCGTGCTCGCCGCGCGGCTCGATCAGCTGGAGGGCGATGAAGGCGGCGCGCGGCGCTGGATGGCGCGCGCGGCCCATGCGCCGGGCGAGGCGGACTGGTCGGATATCGACGAAGCCGGCGCGGCCTTTACCTTCACCGACGCCGACTGGCGGCGCATGGTTCACGCCTGGGGCCGCGATCATCAGCTGATCCATCCCCGCCATGAGCGCTTCGAAAGCCCGGCCGCCGCCGCGCCGGAAAGCGCCCTGCTGGAGCCGCCGCGCGCCAGGCCGGCGACGGCGGCCGCCGCTTCGCCGCAACCCGCTGCGCCGAAGCCCGAGCAGCCCGAGCCGAGCCGGCCCGCGCCGGCCGAAGCCGATGCGCCCAATGGGGGCGACAGGCCGGAGCCGCGCTATTATGAAGCGGGCCGCGCGCCGGACGATCCCGGCGTCGAGGACGACGAGCGCAAATATGCCCGCCCATGACGAACGCACACGCGCCCGCACGCCTGATCATCGGCGTGACCGGCGGCTCGGCTTCGGGCAAGACCGAGATCGCCCGCGCCGCCGCGCGCGCGGCCGCACCCTTGTCTGCTCTCGTGATGGCCGAAGACGATTATTACGGCGATCACGGCGCAAAGCCGGATTTCGATCCGGCCCGGTTCAATTTCGACCATCCCGGCTCGCGCGACCACGCGCTGCTCGCCGACCATCTGGCGGCGCTTAAGGCCGGCCGCGGCGTGAACGCGCCGGTCTACGACTTCACCATCCATCGCCGCCGCGGCGACACGCGGCGCATCGAGCCGGCCGACGTGATCGTGGTGGAGGGCATCCATCTGTTCTGCGATCCGGCGGTGCGCGCGGTGTTCGATCTGCGCGTCTTCGTGGACGCGCCCGACGACATCCGCCTCGCCCGCCGTCTGTTGCGCGACGTCAACGAGCGCGGGCGCACGGCCCATTCGGTCGTCAGCCAGTATCTGCGCACGGTGCGCCCCATGCACCATGAATGGACCGCGCCGGGCCGCGAGCACGCCCATCTGGTCATCCGCAACGACGCCGCCGCGGCGCGCCCGGCCGACCATCTGAGCGCCTTCTTCACCGCGCTCGCCCAGCCGGTGGCCGACGTGATCGACCGGTTCAAGCAAGGCGCGGCGGCGCGCTGAACGGGCGCGCTCCGCCGCTTCACATGCCGCTTGCGGCGCGAACCGTTCGAAGCTAGGTTCCGCGCCCTGTGAGGCCCGGCGATCCCGCCGCCCGCAGCGCCGCTTTAGCTCAGCTGGTAGAGCAACGCATTCGTAATGCGTAGGTCGCGTGTTCGAGTCACGCAAGCGGCACCATTTTACCCTGATCCTCAAGCCCGTCCGGGCTTTCGGTCCTCGCTAAAGCTGCGGGCGGCTGTTCGCCTTGCGAACCGTTCCGGTTCGAAACGGGTCTTTCGCCCCGCACCATTTCTCTGGTCTCCTTCGCGTGCGCTCCGTCTATCCTCGCTGACGCTGCGGGCGCGCGGTCGCGCTTGCGGCGGCGGGCGCCGCCGGATTCTTCCAGTCTCCTTCGCGTCCGCTCCGTCGATCCTCGCTTACGCTGCGGGCGCCGCCGGTTTTTCTGGTCTCCTTCGCGTCCGCCCCGTCGATCTTCGCGACCGCACTGACACATTCTTTACTCCCGCCTCCGTATGCTCGCGTTCGCGTTGAACGGCGGGGACGGTCATGTACATTTTTGGCGATCTCACGGTGCTGCTGGTCTCGGCGGCGATGACCGCGCTCATGTGGACGGTGACGCGCCGGCTTGGACGGGCCCGACGCGGGGCGCATCTGGTGGTGGCGGGCCTGTGCGTGCTGACGCTGGCGGCGGCGCTGGACTTCGTCGAGTACGTGCCGGGCGCGGCCGATAAGGTCGGCGATCCGATCGCCTACGCCTTTTATGCGCTCGCCTTTCTGGTCATCGGCGCGGGATTGCTGCGCTGGACGCCGCTGCTGCGCCGCATCGACGAGGAATCCGCGCGCCGCGAGCGCGCCGAGGCCGATCTGCAGGCCGCGCTGGAGCGGGCGCGCACCTTCAACGCCGGCCTCGAACGCCTGGCGCGCAGCCATCTCGAGGAGGGCTGGGACCGTGAGCGTCTGATTGAAGAGGCGGTCCGGCGCATATCCCAGCTCGCCGGCGCCGCGCGGGTCAGCGTCTGGCGCCTTCAGCCGGACGGGGCGGGGGTCATGTGCGAAACGCTTTTCGACGTCCGCACGGGCGTCCATGAGCGCGGCGTCCGTATCGCCCGCGTCGACAATCCCGCCTATTTCGAAGCGATCGAGGCCGGCCGCATCGTCAATGTGGAGGACGCGCTGGCGGACCCCGCGACCGCCGCGTTCGGGCCGGGATATCTGGTCCCCACCGGCGTCGGCGCGCTTCTGGACGCCCCGATCCTCGCCGGGCGCCGGGTGGCGGGGGTGGTCTGCTGCGAGCATGTGGGCGGGTCGCGGCGCTGGACGCCGGAAGAGGTCTCGGTGGTCTCCGCCGCGGCGCAATACATCGCCGTGGCCGAGCTGGCCGACAACGCCGAAACCCTCGCCGGCGAGCTGAAGCAGGCGCTCAAGGCCGCCGAGGCGGCCAGCGAGGCGAAATCGGCCTTCCTGGCCAATATGAGCCATGAATTGCGCACGCCGCTGAACGGGGTCGTCGGCCTGGCCCAGGCCCTGGCGTCGGAGGAGCTGGAGCCCGATCAGGCGCGCAAGGCCGACCTCATCGTCCGCTCCGGGCGCCATCTGCTGTGCGTCCTCAACGACGTTCTGGACCTCTCGCGGATCGAGGCGGGCGGGCTGCGCCTGGCGCCCGAGCCGTTCGACCCGGCCGCCCTTGTGCGCGACGTGTGCGCGCTGTTCCAGAGCTCCGCCGAGGCCAAGGGGCTGTCCCTGTCCTGCGCCACGGCCGGACTGCCCGATCAGATCACCGCCGATCCGGTCCGACTGCGCCAGATCCTGTGCAATCTCACCGCCAATGCGGTGAAGTTCACCGAAGCCGGCGCCGTGCGCCTTCAAGCGGAGGCGCTGGAGCTGGATCCGGGCCGCTGGAGCCTGGAGATCGCGGTCCACGACACCGGCTGCGGCATCGCGCCGGAGGATCAGGCCCGGCTGTTCAGCCGGTTCGGCCAGGTCGACGTCTCCGCCGCGCGCAAGCATGGCGGCGCCGGGCTCGGCCTGGTGATCGCGCGCGAGCTGGCCCGCGCCATGGACGGCGACATCGCCGTACGGTCCAAGCCGGGCGAAGGCGCGGTGTTCACGGTCACCGTGCAGGCGCAGGCCGCGGGCGAGACCGGCGCGCCGCAAGCCGCCGCTCCGAGCGTCGAGATCCTGGCGGGCAAGCGCGTGCTTCTGGTGGACGACAACGAGGTGAACCGCCTGGTGGCGCGTTGCTTCGTCGAACCGCTGGGCGTGCGCGTGGAGGAAGCCGATAGCGGCGCGGCGGCGCTGGAGGCGTTCGCCGCCGGGCGCTTCGATCTGGTGCTGCTCGACGTGCACATGCCCGGCCTTGGCGGGGTGGAGACGCTCGCCCGCCTGCGCGCCCTGCCCGGCGGCGACGTCCCAGTGATCGCGCTCACCGCCGACGCGCTGGCCGGGGATGAAGCGCGCTATCGCACAGCCGGCATGGACGGCTATGTGGCCAAGCCCGTGGATCGGGAGACCTTGATCGCCACCTGCGCGGCGCTGCTGGAGGCCGCGCCGCGGCGCCGCGGCGAGGGCGCGCGGCGCGCCTAGCGCCTTTTCAGCGAAAGTGGACACCGGTTTCGCGTTTCGAAAAAGCGAGATTTCAATAGGCTAGAGCCGCATTGGCCGATCAAAATCGGCCGAAACGGCTCTAGCCGAACCCGGTTCCGGCGTCCTGCGGCTTGTGGCGGATCAAGCGGCTGTCGAGCACGGCGGCCACGCGATGGGGCACGGCCGTGGTCTGATAGGTCTCGTCGGTGACCATCTCAAGGAAGGCGCCGGCGCTGGGATAGGCGGCGATGAAGGCGAGATCCCACGCCTCGTCGCCCGGACCGATCAGCACGCTGCGCGGCAGACCGCGCCAGATGATCTTGCCGCCCACGCGCTGGAAGATGGGCGCGGAAGCCGCGCCATAGGCCCGATAGGCTTCAAGACCGCTGGCGTCGCGGCCGTCGGCGTAGACGGCCCGCTCGCGCAGCCGGATCAGGTTCAGCATCTCCACCGGCTCCTCGCGCGGCAGAGCCTTGAAGGCGTCGAAGCTGTCGCGGGTGGGGTCCACATGTCCGGCCATGGCGGGTCTCCTCTGGTCTTGAAACGCCGCCGACCAGAGCGCGGCGAGGCCTTCAGTGCAAGGGCATGAGTTATGCGCGCGCCCGCCGTCTCACGGCGCGGCGCGCCGCCAGACGGGGTCCGCGCCGGTGAAGTCCACAAAGCGCCGCTCATGGCCGCCGCGTCCGATGACCAGCAGATCGGCGCGCTGCAGAGTGAGGCGGACAGCGGCGAAATTGGCGCGCGCGTCTTCGCTGTCCTCGCTGCGAGGTGCGTTCGGATCGTCGCCGGAGGCGAGCCCGCGATAATCATCCAGGGAAGAGTGCGGCGCACGGGCGAACGCGGCGCCGGCGGCGTCTCCGATGAGGATTTCCGCCTGCGCGTCGATGCGCAGCTGCACCATGGAGGCCTTGTCGAAGAACAAGAGCGCGCAGGACGGATCGCGCTTCAGTTCGGCGATCTTGGCCGAGCGCGCGTCGGTGTGCAGCTCGATCGTGCGGGCCTGCCGGTCGAACGCGCGCACCACCAGCATGCGCGCGCCGGGAAACGCCTCGCCGCGGGTCGCCAGCACCGGCCAGCGCAGGGGCGATTTCTTCTCGTTGGCCGCGCGCGACAACAGGTCGAGCACGGCGCGCGGCGGGTCGCTAAGATCCGGTGTCATGGCGCGATCTCCTCGCCGGCCCAATCGAAACACCGCCCGCTTTGCTCCGGCCCGAGCCCGTCGATCACGCTCAAGAGGCGCCCGGCGGCGTAGTCGGGACTGAACAGCTTGCCCTCCGGCACGTTGCGCTGGAACGGACGCGACAAACCGGTGTCCACGGTGCCGGGGTGCAGGCCTGCGCACACCGCCGAGGGCGCCTTGTGGGCCAGCTCGATCGAGAGGGTGCGGATGATCTGGTTCAGCGCGGCCTTGGACGCGCGATAGCCGTGCCAGCCGCCGAGCCGGTTGTCGGAGATCGACCCCACCCGCGCCGACAGGGCGGCGAATACGCATTTCTCAGGCGTTGCGCGGCTCGCGGCAAGCGCGCCCAGAGCGGAGCGCGCGATCATCGCGGGCAGGATCGTGTTGACCCGGAAGGCCGCCTCCAGCCGGGCCGCGTCGAGCTGGCGCCAGGACTTCTCCGGCTCAAGCCCCTCCTCGCCGTGGAGCGCGCCGGTGGCGGTGATCACCAGATGCAGCCCGGTTTCGCCCGCGGCTGTCGCCACCGCCGTTTCGATGCTGGAGGGCGCGTCCAGGCTGAATTTCAGGCCGGCGGCGCCGTCCGGCGCGGCGCCGCTGCGCGACGCCGCGTACAGCGCACCGCATCGTGGATCGGCCGCGATCGCCCGGCACAAGGCCGCGCCGACGCCGCCCGTGGCGCCGAACACCAGGGCGCGATAGCCGTCGGGAAGGGAGGTCAGGGAGGGTCCGGTCATGAGCCAAGAGCTAGACCGGCCGACGCGCGCCGCCAGGGCGTCACAGCATCAGCGTGTCGTCGCCCTCGTCCAGCTCCGCATCGGCCGGGGCGGGGGTGCGGCCCGGGCGCGAGGCGTCGAGCACTTTGGCGAACAGCGCCCGGCTCTTGCGGTCGTCGCGATTGTGGAAGAAGGCGTTCTTGTCCAGTACCGTGATGCGCGGCTTCAGACGCTCCTCGTCGACGCCGGCCGACCCGGTGAGCACGAGGATCGGCGAGCCGCCGGCATGGCGTTCCAGCATCGAGACCGTCTCGTTGGGATCGCGAGAATCCGGCAGGCGCAGATCGGCGATTATCAGGTCGAAGCGCTTGCGGTCGAGCTTCAGCCGCGCGTCGCGCAGCGTACGCGCGACCTCCATCTCCACGTTCAGCGCGCCGGCGTCATGCAGGGCGTGCTGGAACAGCATCGCGTCGGCGAAGTCGTCTTCGACGTGAAGGACGCTCATTTCGCGGGTCATGCTTAACGCCTCTTGCAGTGACCTCGGACGCTAAGCCCGGGTCCTTACGGCGAGGTTAAAATCCGAGCGGTTCGTAAAGTGCGGCGGGGATATTTCGGCCGCTGCGCCGGGCCGCGGCGACCACCGTGTTGACCAGCAGCATGGCGATGGTCATCGGGCCGACGCCGCCGGGAACCGGGGTGATGTACCCGGCGCGCGAGACCAGGGCGTCGAAGTCGGCGTCGCCGACCAGGCGCGCCTTGCCGTCCGGGCCTTCGATGCGGTTGATGCCGACATCGATCACCGCAGCGCCCGGCTTGACCCAGTCGGCCTTGACCATCTTCGGCCGGCCCACGGCGGGCACCAGGATGTCGGCGCCGGCGCAGACTTTCGCCAGCTCGGCGGTGCGCGAATGGGCGAGGGTGACCGTGCAGTTCTGCTCCAGGAACAACAGCGCGGCGGGCTTGCCCACCAGGATGGAGCGGCCGATGACCACCACCGACTTGCCGGTGAGGTCGCCGAGCGCCCGCCGCGCCAACCAGACGCAGCCCGACGGCGTGCAGGGACGCAGGCCCGGCGCGCCCTGCACCAGCGCCCCGGCGCTGCGCGCGGTGAGCCCGTCCACGTCCTTGGCCGGATCGATGGATTCCACCACGCGCGTGGCGTCCACATGGGCGGGCAGGGGCAGCTGCACCAGAATCCCGTCCACCGTATCGTCGGCGTTCAGCGCGGCGACCAGGGCGAGAATATCCGCCTCGGCGGTCTCGGCCGGCAGGCGGTGCTCGACCGAGATCATGCCGGCGGCTTCAGTGCGGCGCACTTTATTGCGCACATAGACCTGGCTCGCCGGGTCTTCGCCCACCAGTACCACGGCGAGGCAGGGTGCGCGCCCGATCAGGGCGGTCAGTTCGGCCGCACCGGTCTTGGCCGCCGCGTCCACGAGGTCTGCGCCCGACTTGCCGTCGATCAGGACGGCCCCGGACTCATGCGGTCTTAGAATGTCGCTCATGGCCGCGCGTCGTGCACCAGCGCGCCGGGCGCGTCAAGCAGTCCGCCGACCCGCCGGCCCTGCAATCCGCGGGCCTGGGAAGGTCAGCCGAGCAACGGGTATATCTGCTGCAGCAGCAGCCAGTTGCGCACGAACTGAACGACCAGGAAAAACACGATCGGCGACAGGTCGATGCCGCCGAGATTGGGCAGGACCCGCCGGATCGGGTTCAGGAACGGATCCAGGAGCGCGCTGGAGAAGCGCCACACCATCGCGACGAACTGATTGCGCGCGTTCACCACGTTGAAGGCGATCAGCCAGCTGAGGATGATGTTCACCACCAGCACGATGACGAGCAGGTCGAGGATCGGGACGATGAAATAGGCGATGAGCGCCTGACCGAAGGACATGCCAGCTCCTGTTACGATGTCCGGTCCTGTCTATCCGCGTCCGCCCGAGCCTGGCAAGGCGCACCCGTCAGGCCGCGGGCAGGGTGAAGACGAAGCGCGCCCCGTCTTGATAGGCCGGGTCCAGCGTGATCGTTCCGCCATGGCTCTCCACGATGGTGCGGCAGAAGGCGAGGCCCACCCCGGCGCCGTCGCCGTCGCTGGAGAGCCGGGAGAGCATGGCGAATATGCGCTCGGCGTGTTCGGCCGCAACGCCCGGGCCGTTGTCGGTGACCGATATGGAGACGAAGCCCGGCTCCGCGGGCGCGCCGTCGATCCGGATTTCGGGCGCGCCCTCGCCTGAATGATATTTCAGCCCGTTGGCGATGAGATTGTCGAAGACGCGTTCGATGAGCACGCCGTCGGCCTGCGCCATGGGCAGGTCGGCCACGCGCACCATCGCGCCGGCCGCCTCGATCTCCGGGCGGCGCGCCTCCACGGCCGCGCGCGCGACCGCGCCGAGATCCAGCGCCGCGACTTGCGGCGGCGTGTTCACCAGCCGGGCGTAGGTGAGCAGCCCGTCGATCAGGGTCTGCAGCCGGGCCGCCGATGCGGAGATGCGCGCCACCTGGTCGCGCCCGGCATCGCTGAGTTCGGCTTCGTCGCGTGCGAGCAGTTCGGCGAACAGGCCGATATGGCGCAGCGGGGCGCGAAGATCGTGGCTCGCCGTGGTGGCGAACTGATTCAACGCCGCGTTGGCGCGTTTCAACTCGCCGGTGCGCCGCTCAACCCGGCGCTCCAGATCGCCGGCCAGCGCCTTGAGTTCGGCCTCGGCCGCGGCGCGCCGGGCGACCTCCAGCCTCAGCGCTTCGTTTTTGGCGCGCAGATCTTCGCTGGAGGGCAGGGCCAGCGCGCGCGGCAGGAGCGGCCAGAGCGCGATCGCCGTGGCCAGGGACGCCGTGGCGGTGGCCGCTTTCAAATAGCCTTCGAACAGATAATCCGGGGTCCACACCGTCCAGATCGACACCGCGTGGGTGAGCCCGCACAACACGATGAAAGCGGTGAACAGCCACACCACGGGGCGATAGGACAGATCGGGGCGGCGCACCGCAAACACCGTCATCGCCACGGGAATCGAGAAATAGCTCAGCGCGATCACAGCGTCGGACCCCACATGCAGCCACAGCACGTCGGGACGCCAGAGATAACACATGCCGTGCGGCATGAATCCATGCATGGAGAAGGTCTCGCCCATGCCCGCCAGCATGCGTCGGAGCCCGGCTCCGGGGCAAGCGGAATACCGGTACGCGCCGCGCAGCGCGCCAGCTTGACAGCACCGATGCGCGCGCGTACCTCCACGCTTCCCAAGGTTCGGGGCCGTAGCTCAGTTGGGAGAGCGCGTCGTTCGCAATGACGAGGTCAGGGGTTCGATTCCCCTCGGCTCCACCATTTCCATAAAACATGCGCCTATAGCGTCACTGTTCGAAAGGTCAGCGACACGCGGCGTTTTCTGGGCTGGCGCATTCCCCCGATCATTTCGGATTTGCGCGCCGGGATTTCGTGCGTCCAGTCATAACGCGCTTCACCAGATAGGATCAGGAGCATTGCCGGCTGAAGAATGAGGCTACGGCGCTCTCCGGGGGCGCGCCGTCTGAAAAGCATTTCAACCTCGCCTCCAAGACTGAGCGACGCGACCGCCGGCCCAAAGCACGGTTCGCAATCGACATGGGCGGAGATGCCCTGACCAGGAAGATACTCGTTTACGATCACCTGATCGGGCCGCCGATCAAACTCCGGCATTTCTCCAACAGCTTCAGCGGCGGGAAGAAGCCATTCAGGCAGCGGGCCAAGCCGCATGTCGTTCGTTACACGGCGCTCGCGATAGTCGTACCGCCAGCCATAGTGCTGCACGCGTCGTTTCAAATCCGCGCGCCAGGTCGATACGTCTATCGCCGCCAGCAGGCGCTCCGCGGCTTGCTCCGACACAAAGGCGCGAATGAGGCGTGCGCCGGGCGGTAAGCTCACCGAGTCCGCCATCCTAGCGCCTCACCGGTTTAAAGACCCAGGTGCTGCAAGACCGGTATTTCGACAAAGCGCTCTCGCTCGCATCATTGGTGTTGACGTGACCATAGCCCGACCAGGCGGACCGATAAAACGGAAGCACCTCCACGACTTCGCAGTCCGCCCATTCCGCTGCCGAAGGCGGATCAAATGCGCCGAGATGATGCGGACTATTTACAAGCGTGACTGCGATACGACCGCTCAACTTAAGTCGCGAGGCCGCCGCCCGGAGGAACCGGCGCAACAGAACATGATTATCTGTACGACCGTGGACCGACCTTCGCGTGCCCGTGTTCGGGAACTGAAACGCGATCAGCTCCGCCATTGTCGGCAAGTTTCGATCATTTAGGTTTCGGGCGTCGACGCCGTGTAACACCTTGGCGCCTAGATCGCTAAGTGATCGGGCGTTTGCCCTCCCCTCCGGACAAACGCTGCGCTCGGCTTCAAAGGTTGTCGCTATGATATTCCCAGCGCAGCTTTTCGGGTCGCGAGCCAAAGCACGTGCGAAGCTCAGATCGCCTTCACCCACGAGAACGCACGTGCCAATCCGAGTTGTCGCTGCGAAATCGAACGTCCGCCGCTTCTGCTCTAGAAGCACGACAAGGCGCTCAAAGGCGGCTGCCGCGTCCTCCTTAGCATTCAGTTGACGATTTCCAGCAGTGCGCAAGACAGCCATGTTCGACCTCGCGTGAACGCAAACGAAGTCGGCATTTTCACTCGTGATGCAGGGGGAGCGGATATCTTTGCGGCGAATCCGCCGGAGGCGCTGTCGTCAGCTGGGTTCAGGCTCCAAGGCCTGTGTGATAGCGCCATCATTTTCGCCGACCGATCTGGTGAGCACTTCCTCCATCTCCTCAAGCGCCTCAATAAGCGCTTCGGGGTTCGAGAAATGTCCCCTTAAGTCCACCATTTTTCTCAGTCCTCCTTCGCGTCCGCTCAGTCGGCGGCCCATAAGGGGCCGGCGCGCGGTCGCGCTTGCGAACCCTTCGGGTTCGGGCGTTTCCTGTCCTCCCTCGCGTCCGCTCGGTCGGTCCTCGCTAAAGCTGCGGGCGCGCGGTCGCGCTTGCGAACCCTCACGGGTTCGGGCCATTCCCGTCCTCCCTCGCTCCGCTCGGTCGGTCCTCGCTAAAGCTGCGGGCGGACGGTCGTCCTTGCGAACCCTGACGGGTTCGGGCCTGCTGGGTCTTTCTTAAAGTCTGTTTGGTCGGTGCTTGCTGCGCGGGAGTCCGATTCCGACGCCCAGCTCGGCGCCGTCCCCGGCGCCGCTAGCTGAAATCCTCCGCCTTCAGCCCCGTTTCCTGGAGATAGCTTGCACGCGCGCCTGCGACGGTGGCGGGGGCGGGGCGCGGAGCGGCGGAGGCGGGCGGGGTTTCGAGGAGCTGGACGGCGATGGGGTCGCCGCCCTCGGCGGCCAGGTCAAGCAGGGCGTAGCCGCGGGCGGCGTCGGCCGGCCCGCCCTCGGCGGTGACCAGCATGGCGCCGAGGCCGCGCGCGGCGTGGGCGCTGCCGGTGGCGGCGGCGCGGGCGTACCAGTCGCGGGCCGCCGCCGGGTCGGGCGCTACGCCCTGGCCGATGGCCAGCATCACCGCACGCGAGATCATCGCCTGCACCAATCCCTGATCGGAGGCCCAGGCCACGTAGCGGTGGGCCTCTCCGGGATCGCCGCCGGTCTGCAGGGCCAGCATGGCGTAACGCCAGGCCGACGACGCCGAGCCTAGCCGCGCCGCCTCCTGAAACATGCGCAGCGCGCGATCGGCGTGGCGCGGCGCCCCGTCAGCGCCGGTCTCGTTCCAATATAGCCCGGCCGTCTCGATAAGGCCGGCGCCCTCATAGCCGCGCGCCAGGGCGCTGTTGATCAGCGCCTGGCCGTACTCGGGATTGGCCGGCCCGCCGATCCCCAGCAGAAGATCGCGGCCCAACAGCGCCAGCCGGCTCGGCTCCTGGGCGTCGGGCAGCGGGGTGTCGATGTCGAGCAGGGCGCGCGCCGCCGCGCCCTCTCCGGCCCGGTAACGCTCCAGGGCGAGATGGAGCCGGCCGCTCGCCGCCGCCTCCGGATCGCCGGAGTCCATGGCGCGTTCGAACCAGTCCGCCGGCGCGCCGCCTTCGACCCGCTCCTGGGCGCGCAGTACGCCGAAGGCCACCATGGCCGCGCCGTTCCCGCCCCGGGCGGCGGCTTCCAGATCGCGCGCGGCCGCCTCGAACGCCGCGCTCCCGGTGTCCCCGGCTTCAAGCAGCGCCTGCACGCGCGCGACCGGGTCGTCGGCGGGCTCCGGCTGGGCGCTCGCGAGCAGCGCGGCGAGGAACAGGCTCTTGAACATGATGGTCTCCGGCGAGGTGCAGCCCCAGGTCGTGGCGCAGGCTATGGGCCGCGCCTGCGCCGGTCAATCGCGCGCGTCTTGAACGCGGCGGTGCGAGCGACCACATCTTGATCAACGCCAGTTGCAAGAAGGGGCGAAAGACAGATGTCCCAAGCCAGTGAACAGACGACGCAGCCGCAGACCAGCCCGCTGGTCTATGTGCGTCCGGTGGCCGCGGCCGAGATCCTGGACCAGGTCGCCGACAGCGATATCCATATTCCCGAGGACGCCACGCTTTACGCCGTCCACCTGGAAGACGGCACGCGCATGGCCGTGTTCTCCGAACGCGGCGCGGCGTTCGCCGCCGCCCGCTCCCACGGCGCGCGTCCGGTGAGCGTCCACTAACGAAATTCCGTCCCGACCCCTCCCCCCGAGACGGACGGATAGGGCCCGTCGCGCATGTCCCCGCGCGGCGGGCCCGCTTGTTTTCGTCCAGGCTTGCAGCCCAGCGCGGACCCGCCTAAGCCTGCGGCCATGAAAGGCTATTTCGCGATCGGCGTGGAGGGCGTCTCAAAGGCGCGCAATCTCGGCGCGGTGATGCGCACCGGGCATGCGTTCGGGGCGAGCTTCGTGTTCACCGTAGGCGCCGCCAACAAGGCCCGCGAAATGTTCCAGACCGACACCGCGAAGACGGCGCTGAACGTGCCCTATTACGACTGGGGATCGATTGAGGAGATGGCGCTGCCGCGCGGCTGTCAGCTCGTCGGGGTGGAGCTTGTCGACGAGGCGGTGGACCTGCCCAGCTTCCGCCATCCGCGCGCGGCGGCCTATGTGCTGGGGCGCGAGCGCGGCGACCTGTCGCCGGAGATGCAGGCGCGCTGCGCCCATGTGGTGAAGATCCCGACGAAATTCTGCCTCAACCTGTCGGTGGCCGCGGCGATCACGCTCTATGACCGCACGTTGTGCCTGGGCGGCTTTCCTGAACGCCCGGTCCGTCCGGGCGGTCCGCTGGAGCACAAGCGCCATGTCTGGGGGCCGCCGAAGAAACGGACCTGAGGGGGGTCAGGGGTCGCGCCGAAGCTCCGTCGCCTCATCCTGTGCGCCATGGAGAACGCGCACGATCACGACGCCGGCCCCTTCGCGCCTGAAATAGAGGCGGTGACTGCGTACCGGCGCCATTCGCAATCCCGGAGCGATCGGGTCGCGCGAGACGCCAAGCTCCGGGTATTCGGCCATTCTGTAGATCGCCGCATACAGAGCCTCAAGATAGGCATCGCTCTGCGAGACGCCCCAGTTTGCTCCAGTGAAGTACGCGATCTCCTGAAGGTCGCGAATCGCGGCCGCCGAAAGCGTCCAGTCAGCCATGGGCCTTCGCGCCGCTGAGATAGGCGTCCCGGTCCGCCTTCAGCTCCTCAAGCGAGTATTTCCGCACCCGGCCGGCGCGGATGTCCTCCAAGCCGATCTCGATCTCGGCCTTGAGGCGGGCGAGCGCCTCCGCTTCGTTCATTTCGGCGAGCATCTTGGCGCGCAGCGCCTCGCGGATAACCTCGCTGGCGTTGTTGTACAGCCCGCTCTCCACTTTCTCGCGGACCCAAGCTTCCAGGCGTTCGGTGAGGGAGATATGCATGGCGGTCTCCTGCGCAGGGTTTGCGCTAAAGTTTACAGCGTTTGACAAAGTCTGTCGCGTTCGCCGCGTCACAAGAATGAATACGGCTCGATATCCACGCTCACCCGCACCGCGGCGGGGGGTTTGATGCGGCTGGTCCAGGCGCGCATGTAAGCCGACACGTCCACCTTGCGATCGGCCTGCACGAGAAAGCGCCGCCGCCAACGGCCGCGCACCACGCCCAGCGGCGGTTCGGCCGGGCCGAACACCTCCACCCCTTCCGCCGCCGGCGCGGCCTTGGCGATGGCGCGCGCGGCGTCGTCGAGCACGTGCGGGTCCGGCGCGGATAAAATCATCGCGGCGAGCCGGCCATAGGGCGGGAGTTTCAGCATTTCCCGCATCATGCGCTCGGCTTCCAGAAAGGCGTCGCGATCGCCGTTCTTCAAGGCCTGCAACGCCTCATGGTCCGGTTTCCAGGTTTGCAGGATCGCCCGGCCCGGCCGGTCGGCGCGCCCGGCCCGGCCGGCCGCCTGGACCAGGGTCTGGTAGGTGCGCTCGCCAGCTCTGAGATCGCCGCCGGCGAGGCCCAGATCGGCGTCCACCACGCCCACAAGGGTGAGGTGGGGAAAGTTATGGCCCTTCGCCGCGATCTGGGTGCCCACCAGAATGTCAATCTCGCCGCGCTCCATGCGGGAGACCAGAGACCGGACATCGTCGCCGGACTGGGCGGTGTCGGAGGAGAACACCTCCACGCGAGCTTCAGGAAAGCGCCGCGCAGCCTCCTCGGCGACGCGCTCCACGCCGGGACCGACGCCGATGAGGGTGTCCTCCTCGCCGCAAACCGGGCAGCGTTTGGGCTTGGGCATGGAAAAGCCCGTGACATGGCAGACCAGCCGGCCGGTATAGCGGTGCTCCACCAGCCAGCGATCGGCCTCCGGGCTCTTCATCTTGTGCCCGCAGGATTTGCACAGCACCAGCGGCGCGAAGCCGCGCCGGTTGAGATAGAGCAGCACCTGCTCGCCGCGCGCCAGCGTCGCCTCGGCGGCCTCGATCAGCGGGCGCGACAGCCATTCGCCGCGCTCAGGCGGGTGCTGGCGCAGGTCGAGGAGCTCGATTTCGGGCAGCACCGCGCCGCCGGCCCGGCCGGGGAGCACCACGTGGACATAGCGCCCGGCCTCGGCGTTCACCAGCGTCTCCATGGAGGGCGTGGCGCTGGCGAGCACCGTCGCCGCGCCGGCGAGCTTGGCGCGCGCCACGGCGAGGTCGCGGGCGTTGTAGGTGAGATTGTCGTCCTGCTTGTAAGTGGGGTCGTGCTCCTCATCGACGATGATGAGGCGCAAATTCGGCAGCGGCAGGAAGATGGAGGAGCGCGCCCCGGCGACGATCCGCGCCCGGCCCGACGCCGCCTCGCGCCAGACTCGGCGGCGCTCCTTGTCCGGCAACGAGGAATGCCACAGGGCGGGCGGCGCGCCGAACCGGGTCTCGAAGCGCCGGGTCACCGCCTGGGTCAGCGCGATTTCCGGCAGCAGGACCAGCACCTGGGCGTCCGGCTCGCGCTTTAAAAGCTCGGCGATGGCCTCGAAATAGACCTCCGTTTTGCCAGACCCCGTCACCCCGTCTAGCAGCGCGGCCTGAAACCCGCCCGCGGCGACCATGCGGCGCAGGACCGAAGCGGCGCGCTCCTGATCGGCGTTCAGTGCGCCCCCGTCGGGAAACGGGTCGGGGGCGGCGAGGGGGGGATCGCCCCCCCCCTCCGCGCCCTTCAGGGCCCCGGCGTCGGGGAGGCCCTCGACCACGGATGCCATGACGCCGGCCCGCCGCGCCAGTTCGGCCGCGCTCGCCGGACCGTCCCCGGCGGCGTCCAGCACGGCGCGCCGCGCCGGCGTGAGGCGGGCGAGGGTCTGCCCGGTGGGATGGAAGATCGTCTCGGTCGGCGAGGGTTTCAGCGCCGCAGGGCTGCGCAGCACCGCGCGCAGGATCACGCCCGGCGGCTCCACCAGATAGCGCGCGGTCCAGTCGATGAAGTCGCGCACGCTCTGCTGAAGCGGCGGGCCGCCGCGCACCGCGTCCAGCGCTTTCAGGGCGCGCGATCCGTCATGTTCGCCCACATCCCACACCACGCCCGGCGCGACGCGGCTACCCAGCGGCGCCAGAACATGGTCGCCGGGGCGGACCTCCACGCCGTCGGGGATTTCGTAATCGAACGGCTCGGGCAGCGGCATGGGGAACATGACGCTCGCCCGGCGCCGCGGTCCCAGCAAGTCCACGCGCTCACTCCCGCCGCCGGATTCGGCTTCGCCGGCGAGCCTAGCAGACCTGCGCGCCGGCGCGGCAGGGTTAACGCATTTGAAAAGCCGCGCCGGTAATCCCGAAACAGACGCAAAGGACATTCCGCCCCATGACCGACGCGACCACGCCTGACTCCGGCGACGATCACTCCGCGGACGCGGTCGAGGATCTGCGCGCGCATCTGCGCGCCGATCCCGCGCTGGTGACCGGCGATCCGGCGCTTATGGCCGCCGTGCGCGACGCGCTGGCGGGCGCGGACGTGGTTGATCTCGGCCAGCGCGCGCGCGCCAAGCTGGAGCGCGAGCTCGCCCGGGCCAAGGCGGCGAACGAGGCTCTGATCGCGCTCGCCAAGGCCAATCTCGCGGTCCAGGCCCAGGTCCATGGGGCGGTGCTGGCGGTGATGGAGGCCGACAGCCTCGCTGCGCTCGACCGGAAGCTTTCCGGGCGCGCGGCCGGGGCGCTGGGCGTGGATATTTTGCGGGTCTTCATCGAAGGCCACGCGCCGCTGAAAGCCGGCGCCGCGATCCAGGGCTGCGCGCCGGAGTTGGTGGACGCGCTTCTGGGCGACAAGGCCGACCGGCTCGGTCCGGTGGACACCCGGTTCGCCGACGCGCTGTACGGGCCGATGGGGCCGGGCGTGCGCTCCGAAGCCCTGGCCCGGCTCGATATCGGCGGGCGGCCCGGCGTTCTGTGCCTGGGCGCGCGCGACGGGCGGGCCTTCACGCCGGACATGGCGGCGGATTTGCTGCATTTCTTCGCCCGCGCGCTGGAGCGGCGGATCGCGCCATGGCTGAAGGGGTGAGGCCAAGCGCTCCGACCCCCGGCGCGGCGCGCGCGGCCTTCCTGGATCATCTCCAGGGATCGCGGAAAAGCGCGCGCACGCTGGAGGCCTATGGCCGCGATCTCGACCAGCTCTTCGAGTTCTTGAGCGGCCATCTGGGCAAGCTCGTGCTCCTGAGCGATCTGGAGACGCTGGCCGCCGCCGACTGGCGCGCCTTCCTGGCCGAGCGCCGCCGGGCGGGTGCGGGCGCACGCACCCTGCAGCGTCAGCTCTCCGCCATCCGCAGCTTCTTCGCCTATGCGCGCAAGCGCTGGGGGTTGGAGAACGCCGCGCTTGGCCTGGTCGAAGCGCCCAAGGCGGCCCGGCGCATGCCGCGCCCGGTGAGCGAAACCGCGGCGAAGGCCCTGATCGCCGATGCGGGCGAGGGGGCGGAGCCCTGGATCGCCGCGCGCGACACCGCGGTGCTGTCTCTGCTCTATGGCTGCGGCCTGCGTATTTCCGAGGCGCTCTCGCTCACCGGCCGCGACACGCCCCTGCCGAGCCCGCTGCGCATCGCGGGCAAGGGCGGCAAGACCCGCATCGTCCCGGTCCTGCCGGCGGTGAGCGAGGCGGTCGTCCGCTATGTCGAACTGTGCCCGTTCGATCCGGCGCCCGATGCGCCGCTGTTCCGCGCCAAGCGCGGCGGCGCGCTCAGCCCGCGCCAGGTCCAGGCCATGATGCAGACCCTGCGCGCCCGGCTCGGCCTTCCGGCCAGCGCCACGCCGCACGCTTTGCGCCATTCCTTCGCCACCCATCTGCTCGCCCATGGCGGCGATCTGCGCAGCATCCAGGATTTGCTGGGCCACGCCTCGCTGTCGACCACCCAGATCTACGCCGAAGTGGACGGGGCGGCGCTGCACCGTGTCCACGCCGCCACCCATCCGCGCGCCAGGCGCTGAAGCGCCGGATTTCATTGACCTGCGCGGAGCGCGGGCGTATGCGAACGGCCGGGCCGGAGCGCGCCCGCCGTCCGCAGGGTTTCTGATCCGAAGGTGAAGCGCTCCTTGAGGACTGAAGTCGTGCATCCTTGTTTCAAGGCGGCGCGGCGGCAATGCGGACCCCGCCGAAACGGCCGCCTTCGAACAGGAAGGCATGACATGACCTACGACATTCAGACACTGAAATCTCAGGCCAGGCGCCTGCGCGCCGCGCTCGCGGCCGACGGCGATTTCGTCACCCACTCAGAGTCCCTGGAGCTGATCGCTCGCCGGCACGGCTGTCGCGACTGGAACACGCTGCACGCCGCGGCGGGTAATCGCGCGCCGGAGCCGTACGCGGTCGGCGCCAGGGTGAGCGGACGCTATCTGGGCCAGGCGTTCTCAGGCGAAATCCTCGCGGTGAAAAAGCTCGCCGGCGGGGCGCGCTATCAGATCACGCTTGATCTTGAAGAGGCCGTCGACGTGGTGACGTTCGACAGCTTCTCCAATTTAAGAAAGCGGGTGAGCGGCGTGGTGGACGCTCAAGGCGTCTCCGGCGCGCGCACGTCCGACGGACGGCCGCATTTCGAGCTGGCGGTTTAGGCCTTCACCTCCCTCGTCATTCCCGCGAAAGCAGGGACCCGGCTCCAGGGTCGGACCGGGCCCCCGTTTGCGCGGGGATGGCGATACGGAGGCGGCGGCGCCTACTGGATCACCGCCTCGCGCGGCGGCTTGGCGTTGCGGCTGACCGCGCGGCCGTTGACGGTGAGGGCGCCGGCTTCAGCCGAGACCTTCACGCTCGCGCCGTCTTCCAGCGCACCTTCCAGGATCAGCCGGGCGAGCGGGTCCTGCAGCTCCTTCTGGATGACACGCTTCAAGGGCCGTGCGCCGTAGGCGGGGTCGTAGCCCTTTTCCGCGAGCCAGGTGCGGGCCGCGTCGTCCAGTTCGATCTCCATGCGCCGATCCTTCAGGAGCGCTTCGAGGCGCTTCAGCTGGATGTCGACGATTGCGCCCATGTGCTGTTCCTCCAGGCGCTTGAACAGGATGATCTCGTCGATCCGGTTCAGGAACTCCGGCCGGAAGCTCGCGCGCACCACGCCCATGACATCGTCGCGCGCCGCCTCCACATCGCCGGACAGGAGGAACTCCGAGCCCAGATTGGAGGTCATGATCAGGATGGTGTTCCTGAAATCCACCGTACGGCCCTGACCGTCGGTGAGACGGCCGTCGTCGAGCACCTGAAGGAGCACGTTGAAGACGTCCGGGTGGGCTTTCTCCACCTCGTCGAACAGGACGACCTGATAGGGCCGCCGGCGCACGCTCTCGGTCAGCGCTCCGCCTTCGTCATAGCCCACATAGCCCGGCGGCGCGCCGATCATGCGGCTGAAGGAGTGCTTCTCCATGTACTCCGACATGTCGAGGCGGGTCACGGCGGTCTCGTCGTCGAACAGGAACTCCGCCAGAGCCTTGGTCAGCTCGGTCTTGCCGACGCCCGTGGGGCCGAGAAACAGGAAGGAGCCGATGGGCCGGTAGGGGTCTTTGAGCCCGGCGCGGCTGCGGCGCACGGCGTCGGACACCGCCTCCAGCGCGTCGTCCTGACCGACGACGCGCGCGCGCAGCCCGTCCTCCATCTTCAGGAGCTTCTCGCGCTCGCCCTCGAGCATCTTGTCCACCGGCACGCCGGTCCAGCGGCTGACCACCGAGGCGATCTGCTCTTCGTCCACGACCTCCTTGACCATGGCGGCCTTGCCGTTGGTCTTCGGCCCGTCGGCGGCCTCTTCGGCCTCGCGCAGGCGCTTTTCCAGCTCGGGGATCTGGCCGTATTTGAGCTCCGAGGCGCGGGCGAGATCGCCCCGGCGTTCGGCGTCGGCCAGCTCGGCGCGCAGCCGGTCCAGCTGCTCCTTCACCTCGGTGGTGGAGGCGAGCTTGTCCTTCTCCGCGCGCCAGGCGGCGGTGAGTTCGGCCGAGCGGCTCTCCAGCTCGGCGAGTTCCTTGTTGAGCGAGGTGAGCCGGGTCTTGGACGCCTCGTCGCCTTCTTTCTTCAGCGCCTCGGCTTCGATCTTCAGCTGGATGATCCGCCGGTCGAGCTCGTCGAGTTCTTCCGGCTTGGAATCCACCTGCATGCGCAGCCGCGCCGCCGCCTCGTCCATCAGGTCGATCGCCTTGTCGGGCAGGAAGCGGTCGGTGATGTAGCGGTTCGACAGGGTGGCCGCGGCGACGATCGCGCCGTCGGCGATGCGCACGCCGTGGTGAACCTCGTACTTCTCCTTAAGGCCGCGCAGGATGGAGACCGTGTCCTCCACCGTCGGCTCGTCCACGAAGACCGGCTGGAAACGCCGGGCGAGCGCCGCATCCTTCTCCACGTGCTTTCTGTATTCATCCAGCGTCGTGGCGCCGATGCAGTGCAGCTCTCCGCGCGCCAGAGCCGGCTTGAGGAGGTTCGACGCATCCATGGCGCCGTCGGTTTTGCCGGCGCCCACAAGCGTGTGCATCTCGTCGATGAAGAGGATGATGTTGCCTCCGGCGCTCTCCACCTCGGACAGCACCGATTTCAGCCGCTCCTCGAACTCGCCGCGATATTTCGCCCCGGCGATCAGCGCGCCCATATCGAGCGCGAGCAGGCGCTTGCCCTTCAGGCTTTCCGGCACGTCGCCGTCGACGATCCTCAGCGCCAGGCCTTCTGCAATGGCGGTCTTGCCCACGCCCGGCTCGCCGATGAGGACGGGATTGTTCTTGGTGCGCCGCGAGAGCACCTGCACGGCGCGGCGGATCTCCTCATCCCGGCCGATCACAGGGTCGAGCTTGCCGGACCGCGCCACCTCTGTGAGGTCGCGGGCGTATTTCTTCAGCGCCTCATAGCCGTCCTCGGCCGACTGGCTGTCGGCGGTGCGGCCCTGTCTGAGATCATTGATGGCCGTGTTCAAGGCCTGCGGCGTGACGCCCGCCTGTTTGAGCGCCTCTTCGGCCTTGGAGCCCTTGACGACGCTCAGCGCCTGTAAGAGGCGCTCGGCGGTGACGAACTGGTCGCCGGCTTTCTTCGCGGCCTCTTCAGCGGTGGAGAAGATTTCGGCGGTTTTCGGCGCCAGGTAGAGCTGGCCGGAGCCCTCCACCTTCGGCAGCGCCTCCACGGCGCGCGCGGTGAAGTCCGCCGCCGCGTCGGGCCGCCCGCCGGCGGCCTGGATGAGATTGCCGGCGAGCCCGCTCTCATCGTCGAGCAGCGCCTTCAAGAGGTGTTCGGGGGTGAAATGCTGGTGCTTCTTCTTCAGCGCAAGACCTTGAGCGGCCTGCAATACGGTGCGCGCCCGGTCGGTGAATTTCTCGATGTTCATGCCTTCTATCCGTCTCCTGAGGGTCAGCGAGACGGGCGGCCCGATGCGCCTTCTTGGAAGCACGCGAGGGAGACCGCCCTGGTCCAGTGGATCAGGTAGGTGTTGCGGATAGGGCACACAAGTGGAGCGGCCGGAAAAACGTCGCGCAATGCGGCCATGCGTTTTCACGCTGGCGGAGGGTCTGAATACCGCTTATGCGAACCGTCGCCGAAAAAAGAAACAGGCGCAATGGTCATCGTCCTGCACGCGTACGAGCTGAATCTGGTCCGCTTCCCGGTCATCGCCGGAGCGGATTTCGTCGCCGACCTCATCGCCGGCGTCCGGGATGGGCGCTTTCCCGCGCAATACGACGTGCTGATGGACTTTGCGCAGTCCGAACGACTGGACGTGCCGATCGAGCGGCTCATCCTGCTGGCCACCCAGCGCCGCGCCAGCCTGCCGGCCGAACCGGTCGCCAGCGTGCGCAGCGCGGCGGTCGGGGCCAATGATGCGGTCTGGGCGACGATGGAGACCTGGGCGGCGTTCTTTCACGAGCCGCTGCGGCCGCTTTTGCATCAGCGCGTGGAGACGCTTGAAGCCGCGCTCGCCTGGATCGGGAAGCCCGAGGCGCTCGCCGACGTGCGCGCCGCCCTCACCGCCCCGCAATGAACATGAGCGCGATCTCGGGCACGAAGGCGATCACCATCAGCCCCACGATCATCAGACCGATGAAGGGCAGCACCGCCTTGGTCACCGTCCAGAAGCTCTCCTTGAACGCCGCCATGGCCACGATGAGGTTGAGGCCCAGCGGCGGGGTGAGATAGCCGATCCCCAGATTGACGATCATGATGATGCCGAAATGCACGGGGTCGACGCCCTGGGCTTCGGCGAGCGGCTGCAGGAGCGGGGCGAGCACCAGGGTGGCCGAGCCGACGTCGATCACCATGCCGACCACCAGCAAGAGTGCGTTGGCCAGCAGCATGAACTCCACCTTGCCGTCGATCACGTCGTTGAGCTCGGCGACCAGCGCCTGGGGCACGCCCTCGGCGGTGAGGAAGACGTTGAGCGAGAACGCGAAAGCGAGCACCGGATAGAGCGAGCCCAAGAGCTTCGAACTCTCCACCGTCACGTCCTTGAGGTCGGCCATGGAGAGGTCGCGATGGAGCAGCACCTCCACGATCACCGCCACCACCACGGCCACGGCGGCCGCTTCGGTCACGGTGAAGATCCCGCCGTAAATGCCGCCCAGGATGATGATCGGGATCGGCAGGGCGAAGACCGAGCGGCGCAGCGCCCGCACGAAGCCGGACACCCGCCAGGCGCCTTCGCGGCGCCTGAAATTCAGGATGAAGGCGTAGGCCGCGAAGATCGCCACCAGCACCAAGGCCGGACCGATGCCGGCGATGAAGAGCTGGGCGATGGAGACCTGGGTGATGTAGCCGTAGAGGATGAGCGGGATGGAGGGCGGGATGATGATCCCCAGAACCCCGCCCGAACACAGCATGCCGATGGCGAAGCTCTTCGAGTAGTCCGCCTCGATTAGCGCCTTGTACATGATGCCGCCGACCGCCAGCAGGGTCACCGCCGCCGAGCCGGAGATCGCCGCGAACCCGGCGCAGGACATCACCGCCGCCAGCGCCAACCCGCCGGGGATGGGCCGGGTGAATTCGCGCATCAAATCGATGATCCGCTCCGCGATCGTGCCCTTGCTCATGATCGCGCCGGCCAGCACGAAGAGCGGGATGGCCAGGAGCACCTCCTGGTTCACCGCGAACCAGACATCGTAGACGGCGTATTCCGGCCGTCCGTCCGACCAGACCGAGTAGACGAACAGCGCCGCGCATCCCAGCAGGACCAGCACCGGCTGGCGCAGCACCATGAGAAGGACGATCAGTCCGACGAGCAGCCACATCTCCATCAGCGCGGCTCCCCGTCGGAGGTCTTGGGATCATGGGGATCGCCGTCGGATGCGCCGGCTGCGGCCTCCTCCAGATCCTCCGCCGGCTTCAGATCGGGCCGAAGCGCGTAGATGAAGAAGCGTACCGCGTTGGTGGCGAAGGCGAGGAAGATCATCGCCTGCAGCATCCAGACCGGCGCGCGCAGGATCTCCGTGCGGTCGCCGAGCGCGACGCTTTGCGCGACCATGAAGAAGGCGAGGCCCGCGAACACCGCGAAGAACAGGCTTGTCACCAGGCTCGCCAACCGGTTCAGCGCCGCGTCTGCGGCTTTCGGGATCAGCGCGTCGAACAGGCGCGGGCGCAGATGCCCGCCTTCGTCGGTGGCCACGCCGATCCCGAACATGGCCACGGCCACCATGCCGATCACCGCCACTTCGGTGGCGCCGATCAGCCCGGTCATGAACAAGCGCCGGCTGATCACGTCGGCCATGAGCGCGACCGCCATCAGGGCGAAGGCCGCGATGGTGATCCAGCGCTCGGCCCGGCCGATAAGGACGAGGACGGCGCTCAAGAGCCCGCCTCCCCGCCCGCCTGACGCCGGGCGAACGCCGCCTTGCCCGCCAGGATCGCCTCGTAGACGTCGGCCGCGCGCCCGCCGATCGTGTCCACCAGCCGATCGACCACGTTGACGGTCTCGGCTTTCCAGGCGGCGCGTTCATCGTCTGTGAGGTCATGGACCTGGATCGGCTCGCCGCTGGTGGTCACCAGGGGGCGGACCACGTTTCCTTCACGGTCGCGCTGCACGCCTTCGCGCATCCAGGCGAGCACCACGTCGTCGAGCACGCGCACCCCGGCGCGCGCCTCGGCCGGGCTGCCCCAGGCGGTGTCGATGGTCTGCTTCTGGGCGGGGGTGGCGCTGTCGTACCAGTCCTTGTTCAGCACGATCGCGCCGGTGTCGTAGGAATGATAGGTCAGCGTGAAATGCGTCGCGAGCTCCAGCGTGGCGAAGAAATGGAACACCGCGCTCGACAAACCGCCCTGGACCAGGCCCGTCTGCAGCGCCGGCACCGTGTCGGTGATCCCCAGCGGGATCGCGTCCATGCCGGCGGCTTCGCAGAAGAAGCGCGCCGCGGCGTTGGGGCTGGTGCGCATCTTCAGCCCCGCCGCCCTGCCTGGATGGGTCAAGGGCCGGTCGGCGAAGACATGGGTCCAGCCCACCTCCACCCATTGCAGCAGGCGCAGATTCTGCGCGCGGGCCAGCTCGTCGACGATGTCGAACAGGTGTTCGTCATAGACGAAGTCCACCTCTTCGCGGCTGTCGAACAGATAGGGCGCCATGGCGATGGTCAGCTCGGGGATGGAGCTGGACAGGCCCTGCAGGCTCATCCCGCCCACATGGGCGCGCCCGCGCCTTAAATCGAAGAGCATGCGCTCTTCATCGCCAAGCTCGGCTTTGGTGAAATAGTCGAAGTTCAGCGTCGGGTTCTGCGCGATATTGGATTCGAAATTGCGCCATTGCGCGTCCCAAGGCGTGCGCGGCGGCGCCTGGGCCACGGCCCTGCCGTAAAGCTCGCCGTCCTGCGTATCGCGGCCGCAGGCGGCGAGCGCGGGAACGGACGCGGCGCCGGCCGCGTAGCCTAGAAACTGTCTGCGGCGCATGGACGCCTCTCCCCCGGCGCGCCTTTGACGTGGGCGCGTTCTGTGGTGTTCAGTTGGTATAACATTTCGGATCGGCCTTGAAAGCAAGGCGTCCGATCAGGAAACTTGGCGTACCGCCGACCAGTTGGGAAAGGGCGAGGCATGAGGGTCACGCGCAGAAACGCGCTTTCGCTGGCCGCAGGCGCGGGGGCGTTCGCGATCGCCGGCTGCGGGCCGCGCGCCGATCGGGCGGGCAAGGACGCCGACGTCATCATCGCCGGGGCGGGCCTGTCCGGCCTGCACGCCGCGCTCACCTTGCAGGAGGCCGGGCTCGACGTTCTGGTGCTGGAGGCCGCCGACCGCGTGGGCGGGCGCATGATCACGCTCGATCATCTCCCCGGCGCGCCGGAAGCCGGCGGTCAGCAGGTCGGCGCGGGATACGCCCGCATCCGCGCCCGCGCCGGGGAATCCGGCATCGGCTTTGAAGATTTTCCGCCGAGCCGGTTCGGAGACGTGTTCAGCGTGCGCGGCGAATTGATCCGCGCGCAGGACTGGGCGGGATCTGAAGCCAACCGCCTCCCCGAACCCTGGCGGGCGATGACGCCGAACACGCTCCTGTTCATGCTGGCCGCGCGCAATAATCCGTTCCGGGACATCTACGCCTGGCGCGATCCGCAGGCGGCCGAGCACGATGTCTCCGCGCGCCGCTGGCTGATGGAGCAAGGCGCCAACGCCGAAGCGCTGCGCCTCATCGACACCAGCCTGAACGGGACCGATCTCGACACCTATTCCATGCTGAACCTGTTCCGCACCCTGGCGCTCTACGCCCAGGAGCGGGCCATGGGCGCGCCGCAGGGGATCGCCGGCGGCTCCCAGCGCCTGCCCGAGGCCATGGCCGGCCGGCTGACGCGCGAGGTCCGGCTGAAAGCGCCGGTGCTGGGCTTCGAAGCCGACGCCGCCGGCGCCCTGGTGCGCCTTGAAACCGGCGAGGAGCTGCGCGCCGATTTCGCGATCTCCTCGCTGCCCTTCACCGTGCTGCGCGATCTGTCGGTGGATGCGCCGGTGACGCCTGATCAGCGCCTGGCCATCGACACGCTCGCCTACACCCCGATCGTGCAGCTGCATCTTGAAGCCACCGAGCCGTTCTGGGAGGCGGACGGCCTGCCGCCGGAAATGTGGACCGACACCGAGGTGGAGCGCGTCTTCGCCGGGCGGTCCGCCGACGGAACGCCCACCGGCATGCTGACGGTCTGGCTGGACGGGTTCGGCGCGCTCAACGCCGAACAGGCGCCGCCCGACGCGCTGCAGGCCATGGCGCTCGACACGCTGGCGCGCATCCGGCCGGCGAGCGCCGGCAAGCTGCGCGTCGCCCATGTGCAGCGCTGGACGCCGTCCAATCGTCTGGCCGGCGGCGCCTATATGCATTGGCGCCCGGGCGAGGCGCAGCGCTTTGCCGGCGTCATGGCCGCGCCGGCCGGGCGGCTGCATTTCGCCGGAGAGCACACCGGCGATCTTCACACCGGAATGGAGGCGGCCATGGAATCCGGCGAACGCGCCGCCATCGAGATCATGGAAAGGGCCGGGGTATGAGCGGTTTGATCGCGCGCGCACTCTGCCTCATATCCGGCCTCGCCCTTTCCGGCTGCGCCGCGATGCAGGACGACGCGGCCGGCCCGGACGAAGGCGAGATCTTCTATAATCCGGTGGATCGGGTCGGCGAAGCGGCGAAGCCGGCGCGGCGCGACGGCGGCGGCGACGCGGTCGCGCTGCTGGCGGGCGCCTGGTCGAACGCGGACCAATACGCCTTCGCGCCGGAAGACCTGAAACGACCGCCCGCGCCCGGCCGTCCCTATGACTGGATTGATCTGCAGCATGCGGAGTTTCACCCCGTCGAGGCGCCGGCGATCGGCGCGCATGTCCTCTATCTGGAATGGCGCTCCGGGGCCGCGGACGGCGAGATCAGTCGGCAACGCATCTGGGCGTTCCGGGAGGCCGAAGGCGGCGCGCTGTCGGGCATGGACTTCTACACCTTCGCCGATCCCGAGCCCTATGCCGGGCGCGGCGCGGAGCCCGGCGCCTTCGCCGATCTGACCGCGGACGATCTCATCGCCTATCCCGAGGGCTGCACGCTTCAGGCCCGCAACCCGGCCTGGGACGGCCATGTGCTGGAGGTCTCGGCCGACGACTGCGTCATCACCGCGCGGTCCGGGCGCACCATGGGGATCGAGGCGCGCGTGGAGATCGCGCCGGACCGGGTGAGCTATCGCGAGGCGGGGATCCTCGAGGACGGAAGCTACGCCTTCCTGGTCCCCGGCGGACCGGCCTATGAGTTTCGCCGCCCCGCCGCACTCGATCAGTCCGGAAGCCGGAACAAATCGTCGTCGAAATCTTCCTCGGTGGTGAAGGCCGTCCAGTAGATCTCGTTGGCCTTCACGCCGTTGTAGAACAGCCGGATGCGCCCAGGCTGCACCCACCCTCCGTCTTCATTGGTGTAGAAGTCGGAATAGATCCGCTCATGCCAGCCGCGCGGGGTGTCGAACCCGACGCGCACGACGGCGAAATCATCCTGGCGGATATTGAACAGGGTCTCCCCGCCGGCCGGGTCGTTCACCATGACCGTGTAGGCCGGCGCGCCGTCCACATAATCGTCGGGGAGCCGATCGACCGTATACCCCTCGTCCAGCGCGTGGCGGATGACGCCATAGCCGAAATTCGACGCCCAGCGATCGGAGTCGGCGCTCTCGCCGGTGGGGCCGTTCTGGTCGTAGGTGGTCATCCCGTCGAACGCGATCTGGAACACCGTTTCGCCATCGGCGAACGCCTCGATGCGCACGCGCCCGTCGGCGGCGTGGGCGTCGCCCTTCACCTGGGGATAGACGCGCCACATCCGGTAGGGCTCGTAGCGCACGAAGTCTTCAGAGCCCCGCCAGAAGAGGCCGTAACCCTCCATGTAGAGGCTTGTCGGGTTCACCCACGGCTCGCCGCCGGCCGCGTCATGGGCCATGGCGACGATTTCAGGGCCTGTGAGCGTGTCCGGCGCGGTCACAGGCGGCGCCTCTGCGGCGACGCCGGAGATGAACAGGTTCGACACCAAAACAGCTGTTTTCACGCTAATCTCCCGGTCAGGAATATCGGTCGCAGGTCTTGCCTCGCCAGGCCGTTAAAATGGTATACCATTTCGAGAGCCGGCGGACGAGCCGTCCGCCGAACCATGGTTTGGGGAGTTTCCATGAAGCTTTTGCGCGCCGCCACATTGAGCGTGGCCGATCTCGACGCCGCCGAGGCCCGCTATCGCGATTATCTCGACTACACGACTGTGCATCAAGGGAGAATCGACGTCGATCTGGCCGCCTTCCTGCACGCCCCGAAGGCGGAGGGCGCGCGCTATTGCGTCATGGCGCCGGCCAGCGGCGCGGAGATCTATCTGCGCCTGATCGAGCAGCCGAAGGTGGACGGCTATAAACCGCTTGTGAGCTATGGCTGGGCGGCCATAGAGATCTGCGTCCAGGACGTGCTCGCCGCCCATGAACGGGTCAAGGACTCACCCTTCGAAGTCATCGGCCCGCCGCGCGAAATCGAAGGCCTGCCAGCCATTTACCCGATGCAGGTCAAGGGTCCGGACGGCGAGATCTGCTATCTCACCCAGATCCGCGACGATCTGCCGGCCTATGACCTGCCGCGCGCCGAGGCGCCCATCGACCGGTTGTTCATCCTGGTGATCGGGTGTTCCGACATGCACGCCAGCCTGAAATGGTTCGACGAGACCCTGGGCTTTGAAACCGGCCGGGTGATGGACATCGAATACCACATGCTCGCCGACGCCTACGGCACGCCGAGGAGCGAGCTGCACACCATCTCCACCGGCATTCATGGCCGGGACGTGTTTCTGGAACTCGATCAATACCCTGAGGCCGCAACGCCGCGCCCCCAACATGACGGCATGCTGCCGCCGGGCGCCGCGCTCGGCACGTTCTCCCATCCCGAGTTCGACAAGATTCAGGGCTGGGTCAGCGAGCCGGTCAACCGCTCCGAAGCGCCCTATAACGGCAAGCGCGCGGGTATGCTGCAAGGCCCGGACGGGTTGCTGGTGGAGGTGGTGGAGCTTTAGCGCCGCATACGCCAGCGGAGCTCAAGGTCAGCAATCCAGCTGGACGGGTCGGCGACCGCGGCCCTCTCTCCCCTTCGGTGGAGGGAAACCCGTCCGGCCCCTTGTCCGGTCCTCTCGCCAGCGCTTGGATAGACATCGCTCCAGCGCAGAAAGGCTGATCAATGCGCCAGATCGTTCTCAAGCACGCCCTTACGGACAAGCCCCGCGCGGCGGATTTCGAGCTGATCGACGCGCCGACCCCCGAATGCCCCGAAGGCGGGGTCTTGGTGAAGCTCTCCCATGTCTCCATGGACCCCTATGTGGGGGCGCGGCTCAGAGGGCGGCACATGGGCGAGCCGGCCCCGACGCCGGGGGTGGAGGCGATCCCCGGCCATGGCGTGGGCGTAGTCGCCGAAAGCCGGGCCGATCACTTCAAACAGGGCGATCCGGTCCATCTCATGGAGGCGGGCTGGCGCGAGTATGCGGCGGTTCCCGCCGGCGCGGCGCGCCGCATTGACACTGACGGGATCGAACCGTCCCTGCATCTCTCCGCGCTCGGCATGCCCGGCCTCACCGCCTGGGCCGGGATCACGCAGCTCGCCAAGGTGGACGAGGGCGAGGCCGTGCTCATCGATGCGGCGGCCGGCGCGGTGGGCGGAACCGCCGGTCAGATCGCTCGCGCCCATGGCGCCGCGCGCGTCGTCGGGATCGCCGGCGGACCGGAGAAGTGCCGCCTCGTCACTGAGACTTATCGCTTCGACGCCTGTATCGATTACAAGCAGGACGGCTGGAAGGAGCGAGTGCGCGAGGCCCTGCCCGGCGGGCTGGACGTGCATTTCGAGAACGTCTCCTCCGACATCCTCAATCTCGCCCTGACGATGATGAAGCCCTATGGCCGCGCGGTGCTGTGCGGCCTCGCAGCGCATTATCAGACGGGAACGCCGGCGCCGGGGATCAACTTCGGCGCCGTGATCGGTACGCGCGCCGGCCTTCACGGCCTTGTGGTGTATGATTTCTACGACCGCTGGGACGCGTTCGCCGCCGAGACCGCGCCGCTGGTGCGCGAAGGGCGCATCCGGCTCGCCCATGACGTCGCCGAGGGGCTGGAGGCGGCGCCGGCCGCGTTCGAACGCCTGATGGACGGGAAAAATCGCGGCAAGGCGCTGATCGCGCTGTGACGGCGGCCGATCACGCCTGGGGCGCGCGCGGCGCAGTTCTGGTGGACGGCCGGCCAGTGCATTACCGGCGCGCCGGCCGGCGGGGCGCGCCGGTGGTGATCCTCCTGCACGGCAGTCCAGAGAGCGCCTCGGCGCTCAACGCCGTCGCCGCCGCGCTCGCCGGCCGGTTCGACGTGATCGGCCTCGACACCCCCGGAAACGGCCTCTCCGCTGCGCTGGCGCAGGACGATCCCGCCGCCGTCGACTATGCCCGCCATGTCTTGTCGTTCATGGAGGCGCTGGGTGTCGCGCGCGCCGGGCTTTACGGGTTTCATACCGGGGCGGGCACGGCCATGGAGGCCGCGCTGCTCGCCCCCGACCGGGTCGCTGCCCTGGCGCTCGACGGCTACGCGGTCTGGACGCAGGAGGAGCGGTCCGACCTTTTGGCGCGCTATTGCACGGTGTACGCGCCGGTCTGGGACGGCTCTCATCTGGCGCGCATCTGGGCGCGCCTGGACGAGCAGCTGATCTTCTTCCCCTGGAACACGCCCCGGCTCGACGCGCGCATGAACCTGCCGCCGACCCCCATGGCCATCCGGCTGCGGCGTTTGCGCGACTGGCTCACCGCCTGGGACACCTATCCCGCCCCCTATCGCGCGGCGTTCAAACGCGAAGGCGAGATCGGCCCGGACCGCACCCACGTCCCGATCCTGATCAGCGCGATGGACCGCGATCCGCTCTGCGCCCACCTCTCCCGGCTCGACCATCTGGCCGAGACGGTCGAGGTCCAGCGCTGGGGCGAGGACCGCGCCGCCGCCCTTGCGGCGATCGCCGACCATCTCGCAAACCATCCCGGCCCGCCGGCCGCCGGCCCCGATCCGTCCGACCCCGGTCTTCTGGACAGCCTCGCCCGGCCGGCGCCGCGCTATAACTGGGAGCCGGACGACCATGGCGGGTTCTTGCTGAAGCTCTGGCGCGGCCTGCGCATGGAGGCGATCGCCAAGGCGCCGGACCAGGCCGCGCTGGACGCCGCGCTCGATCCACATGCCCTGCACCGACAGGTCACGGCGGCGATCCAGTACGAGACCGGGCTCTAGATTGTCTTACTGATCACGCGTCTAGCCCGTCACCCCGTCCAGCTCGTTCAGCCCGAGGGCGAGCGCCAGATTCTGCACCGCCTGCACCGCCGCGCCCTTCAAGAGGTTGTCGAGCGCGCACACCATGACGGCGCGCGCGCCGTCCTCCGTCACCGCGAAGCCGCCCACCACCGCGCCCGGCGTGTTCGCGCCGTCGGTGATCTCGGGTATGGCCTGGGAAATGCGGATCAACGCCTCGCCGTCATAGGCCTTGTGGAAGGCCGCGCGCAGCGCGTCCTCGGCCATGGGTTTCTTGAACTCCAGCTGGGCGGTGACCGTAAGCCCGCGGAAGAACTCGGCCACATGGGGGCTGAACCGGACCTCCTTGCCCAGATGCCGGCTCATCTCCTTTTCATGGAGATGCCCGGCCAGCGCATAGGGCATGAGATTGTTCTTCAGCGCCGCGGTGTCGTTCTTCCGGCTCGGCGAGGTGCCGGCGCCGGAATAGCCTGAAACGCCGAACAGATGGGCGGCGCCCTTCAGCTTCTTTCTCACCGGATAAACGCAGAGCTGGCCGGCCGTGGCGTAGCAGCCCGGATTGGAGATGCGCGTCGCGCCGGCGAGCGCTTTGCGCCCGTAAAGCTCGGGAAGGCCGTAGACCCAGGACTCGTCGAAGCGGTAATCGGCCGACAGATCGACGATCACGGTGTCCGGCGCCGCGGCGTCCAGGGCGGCCACATAGGCCGCCGCCTCGCCGTTGGGCATGGCCAGGATCACGGCGTCGGCGCCGCGCGCAGCGATCTCCTCGGGGCTCAGAGCCTCGAACAGAAGGGCGGACGGTCCGCCGGCCGCCAGCGTCGTCACCGGCTCGCCGGCCATGGCCCGTGACACGGCGAAGTCCAGGGTCATGTCGCTGCGCCGACCCAGGATCGCGATCAGCTCCCGGCCGGTATGCCCGCGTGCGCCGACGAGCCCGATGCGTTTCATCACGCCTCCTCCAGGGTCGGGGGCAGGCCCGCAATGCGCGCCACCATGACCGGCAGGCGCGACAGGTCGTCCTCGCCGCGCTGGAACACGGTCCAGCGGCCCGTCTTCACCGCGCCGTGGCAGGCGCTGAAGTAAAACTCGTTGACCGGATTATCGCTCCTTGACCGCCAGTAGAGCCGGGGCGCGTAGGCGACCAGCCGCTTCCACACCGCCCCGCCGAGACCTTCGCCGCGCGCTTCGTCCAGCACGGCGAACTTGTCGAGATAGACCGTGTCGCCGAGCCGCGCGGTGATCGCGGCGGCGCGGTAGTTCTCCGTCACGAAGGCGCGGTCGAACGCGAGCCTGTCGAAATAATCGGCGACCGGCGCGCGCCCGAAGCTCGCCTTGATCAGCGCCGCGGTCTTGTCGCGGTCGAGATCGTCCAGCCGCTCGATCTCCAGCATGCGCTCGCCGCGGCGCACCAGCGTGCCGGCGCCGGCGTGGGTGAACAGCTCCTTGGCCAGCTGATCGGGCCGCGTGATCGAGACCGAACTCGACAGCGGCAGATCGTCCAGCAGGCGCTTGATCTCCAGAAGCTTCAGCCGCATCCCGCCGGACACCCAGTCGGCGGCGAACAGCTCGTCCTGATCGGTGGCGAGATTGATGGCGCTGATGGGCTGGCCGTTCGCGTCCAGAAGCGCGCCGGTTCCGGTCAGGAAAACGATCTTGTAGGGCTGAAGCGCGTGAACGAGCGCGCGCACCGCGCTGTCGGCGTTGACGTTCACCAGCTTGCCGTCGGCGGTGTCTCCAAGGCAGCCCAGGATCGGCGCCTGGCCGGCGCGGGCCGCGGCGGCCACCTGATCCAGGCGCACCCGTGTGGGCTCTCCCACCCGGCCAAGGCCTTCAGGATCGATCATTTCCGCTTCGAACACGCCGGACGGCACCGCCGCGGCGCGTCCGCCCGCATCGCGCACGGCCTGAACGAGTTTCAGATTGGTGGCGGTCAGCGTGTCGCGCACCACGCCCATGGCGGCGTCCGGGGTGATCCTGAGCCCGTCGCGGCGCTGTTCGGGAAAGCCCGCGGCCTCGAGCGCCGTGTTGAGCTGGGGCCCGCCGCCATGCACCACGACGGGCGCCAGGCCCACCGATTGCAGGAAGGCGAGGGCGGCGGCGAGCGCGTGCAGCTCCTCCTCGATGATCGCTCCGCCCACCTTCACGACGGCGAAGCGCTCCTGATCCAGGCGCGAGAACCGGTTGAGGTATTCGCGGATCTCCTTGCCGTCGCGCATATTGGAGAGGAGCTGCACGATGGCGGCGCGCACCGGCGCGCGCTCGGGCGCTTTTTCAGGCGTCGGCGCGTCGGTCATGCGGCGTCCTTCACAAGGCGCTCCATGATCGCCTTCTGCACGTGGAGCCGGTTCTCCGCCTCCTCGATCCCCAGGAACGCGCCGGAATCCACCACGGCGTCGGCGATCTTCACATTGCGGCGCATGGGCAGGCAGTGGCTGACCACCGCATCATCAGTGAGCGCCATCTTCGCCTCGTCCACCATGAAGCCCGCGCCCTTGGCCCGATAGGCGGTCTCTCCGCCCCAGTTTCCGTAGAAGGGCAGGGCGCCCCAGCTCTTGGCGTAGACCGCGTGGACGCCGGAATAGGCCTCCTCGATATCGGTGTGAACCGAGAAGGTCGCCCCGGCTTCGGCGCAGAAGCGCGTGGCGGCGCTCATATAGCGCTCGTCCAGGCGATAGACCTCGTCCGGGATGAGAAGGCGGACATTCATCCCGAATTTCGAGGCGATCAGCACCGAGGAGTTCGCCACGGCGGTGTTCAAAGGCTTGGGATGCGGCACCCAGGTCAGCAAATAATCCTTGCCGCGCACATCCCCGATCCGATCCTGGAGCGCCATCATATGGGCGAGCTCCTGACAGGGGTGGACGATGGTCTCCATATTGATCACCGGCACGGTGGCGTGCCGGGCGTAGGCGGAGATCAGCGGGTCCTCGCGCTCGGCTTTCCAGTCCTGGAATTTCGGAAAGCAGCGGATGGCGATCAGGTCGACATAGCGCGACAGGACGCGCGCGGCCTCCTTCACATGCTCTTCCGGCTCGCCGTCCATCACCGCGCCGTCCTCGAACTCCACCGGCCAGGTCTGGCCGCGCGCGTCCAGCACCACGGCGTGCCCGCCGAGCTGATCGACGCCGATATCGAAGCTGGAGCGGGTGCGCAGGCTGGGATTGAAGAACAAGAGCGCCACCGACTTGCCCTTCAGGGCGTCGCCCTCGGGGCTGTCGCGAAACTGGCGCGCGCGATCGATCATCGCCTGCAGGTCTGACCGGGACCAGTCTTCGGTGGAGAGGAAATGACGCATGGCGGCGGGCCTTGAGCTGAATAATTCAAGGCCCATGCGTGTAGCGGCGCGACGGCGGGTTTGCAAACGGATGGTTTGGGGGACTTATGTCCCCCCCCCGTTGACGGGGGGAGTGGCCCGAAGGGCCGAGGGGGGCGGCCGCCATCGGCGGCCGGGGTCGCCCCCTTCCGTCCTTTCGCTATGCTTCAGGACACCTCCCCCCGCAAGCGGGGGATGACATCCTAGAGCGCGCCCGCGCCGGCCTCGCCACGCTCCGGCATGATCCCGTTCAGGGCGTCGATCAGGCGCTGGTCGCGCTCATAGACATCGAGGACGAAGCGCACGCGGCCGAGGGAGTCCGTGACCGCAGTGAAATAGAGGATGTGGACCGGGATCTCGTTCTCCATGCGCACCCGCACGGTCCGGCCGCCGGCGAACGCCTCGCGCACCTGCGCGGCGCTCCAGCCTTCGCCTTCCAGCACCCAGATCGCCAGCTCGCGCGGGTCGCGCACGCGCACGCAGCCTGAGGAATCGTCGCGGCGCGACAAGGCGAACACCTCACGGTGCGGGGTGTCGTGAATGTAGACATTGTGCCGGTTGGGGAAGAGGAATTTCACCTCCCCCATGGAGTTGTTCGGACCCGGCTCCTGGATGACGCGGAAGCGGCGCCCGGACCAGTTCACCGTGTAGGCGTTGACCCGTTCTCCCGTGTCCAGATCGACCAGGTGGAAGCCTTGCGAATAGGCGTAGGCGGGATTGCGCCGGAAGGTCTCAACCCAGCGCGAGCCCAGCCCGCCGGGCGTCAGCCACCAGGGATGGATCTCCACGATGCTCATGTTTTCCGAAAACACCGGCGTGGAGGCGTAGGTCGTGCCGATCTGGGTTTCATGCACGCGCTCCACGCGCCCGTGCGCCCAGGCCTCCAGCCGGTAATCGGCGATGTTCACCCGGATATGGCGCGCGCCGAGATCGGCCGGCAGCCAGCGCCAGCGCTCCAGATTGGCGCGCAGCTGATCGACCCTCCGGTCCGCGCCGGCGTCCAGCTCGGCGATGGTGGCCGCGCCGGCCCGCCCGTCGGCGGCGAGATTGCGCTGGGTCTGAAACCGCATCAGGGCGCTTTCCAGCGCCGCGTCGAACGCCGCGCCCGGTCTGCCCGGATCGGCGAGCAGCCCAAGCTCATGCAGCCGGCTGCGCAGCGCGTCCACGCGCGCGCCCCGGTCGCCGCGCGCTAGTGCGGGTCCCGGGCCCACGAGCCCCGGCGCTTCCGGTGTGACGGCGAGCGCGATCAGCGCGGCGCGCAGCGCCTGATAATCGGGGTGCTGGGGCGCCAAGGCTTCAAGGGCCTGATAAAGGCCCAGACCGTCGCGGGCGCGCGCATACCAGACCATCAGATCCCGATCGCGCACCGGGGCGGTCCAGTCCTCGTCAAGATCACGCGGATCGACGCGGCCGAAGGCGAGATCTTCGGCGTAGGCGAACCAGGCGGCGCGGGCGCGTTCATCCCGCGCCCGGCCGCGCGGCAGGCTGGCGAGTTCGGCGGGGTCGGCGTAATCGGCCGGGTCGAGCCCATGGGTCCAGGCCTCGCTGAGCGCGTCGCCCAGCTCGGCGATCTCCGCATCGCTCCAGGGCGCGGACCAGACGCGGGTCTGGGCGCCGGCCGGCGCCGCGAGGGCCGCGGCGAGGACGATGACGGCGAGTATGAAGCGCATGAACTCCCCCCGGGACGTGCGGCGGCGAACTTAACAAAGCTTAACGCCGGTGGGGAGCGCAATCGGCCTCGCTCACGCCCGGCTCGCAGTCTCGTGACTTGGCGGGCGGCGTGCGCGCGCCAATGTTTGGGGTAAGCCCTGACTGGAGATCGCCATGCGCCTCGCCCTCACCGCCACGCTCGCCGCCTGCGCCTTCGCCGCCTCCGCCTGCGCCCAGGAGGCCGGCGATTTCGTCGAACCGGCCGGACCGGACGCGGCCCTGCCGGACGGTCTGGCTCAGGCCGTGTTCGCCTCGGGCTGTTTCTGGTGCACGGAGGCCGATTTCGAGAAGCTCGACGGCGTGGTGGAGGTGGTCTCCGGCTTCGCCGGCGGAAGCGAGGCGAATCCCGGCTATTACGAAGTCGTCCGCGGCGAGACCGGCCACGCCGAGGCGGCGCGGGTGATCTACGATCCCGAGCAGGTGAGCTACGAGGCCCTGCTCGACCATTACTGGGTCAATGTCGATCCGTTCGACGGCGCCGGTCAGTTCTGCGATCGCGGCGCCAGCTATGCGCCCTTCATCTTCCCCGCGAGCGAGGCCCAGGCCGAGGCCGCCCGCGCCAGCCTCGCCGAGATTGAGGCCCGGTTCGAACGCTCCGTCGCCGTGGAGATCGAGCCGCTGGACACGTTCTGGCCCGCCGAAGCCAGCCACCAGGATTACGCCGAGAAGAATCCGATCCGGTATCAGCGCTATCGGTTCGGCTGCCGCCGCGACCAGCGCCTGCGTCAGGTCTGGGGCGAGGACGCGCTGTCCGGCGCGCCGTAGGTCTCGCGCCAGCGCTCCACCCGGGCCTCGTACGCGGCGTCGCGCGGCAGCGGCGCATAGCCCTCTGCGAGGAAGAGATTATAGACCCGCTCGCGCCCGCCGCCGAGCGCGATCCGGATCTCGCCGGCCGGGCCGAACCGCTCAAAATCGCGCGCCATGAGGGGGATTTCCCCCGGCCGCTCCGACACCACGAGCACCGGTCCCTCGACGCTTTCGGTGAGCGGCCATTCGGCTTCGGCGAAATTCTGCGCGCCGGCGTAGCGCATCCACATGTAAAGCGGCGCGTCGAAATCGCCATAGCGCTGCATCTGGTGGAAATCATTGCGGTTGTCGAAGGCGAGGGCGGCGGCGCCGGTCGCATCGGCGGCCTGCTCCAGCCGGTCGGCGGTCTGCGGCCACTCTCGCACACGCTTATAGGCGTTCGACAGGCCGACCGCGTCTGAAAGCGTGATCGAGGAGGCCGCGGCCAGGAAGCCCAGCCCCGCGATCACGTGGATCGCCAGCCCCACGCCCAGCGCCATGCGCCGCCAGCGCGGCCCTGTCAGCACGAACCAGGCGAGCAGGATCGTCCCCGCCGCATAGGCCGACACCGCCCAGTTGGCGTGGGCGCGGCTGATGAAGGCCTGAATCGAGACGATGAGGATCGGCGGCGCGGTGAACAGGACCAGCATCATGCGCGGGCGCGCCTGGTCCCAGCCGCGCGCGCTGGTGCGGCAAACCTCGACGATGGCGATGAGGAGCAGCGCGAACGTCACCGGTCCGAACACACCGAACTGACCGAGCACGAAATCGGTCAGATCCTCCAGATTGAACAGCGAACCGCCCCAGTTGGCGTTGGCGGCGGTGTGGGAGACCGTGGCGAAATCATTGGATGCGTTCCAGGCGAGATTGCCCGACAGAAGCGACAGCGCGATCGCCCCGGCCGCCAGCCCCTGCAGAGATAGAAGCGCCCGGCGCACCGGGGCGTCCATCAGCGCCGCAAGCCCGGCGCCGACGAGGAAATAGATCGCCGCGTATTTCGCCAGGAACGCCCAGCCGAGCGCGACGCCGAGCCCGACCGCATGGGGCCAGCTGGGCCCTTCGCGCAGCCGGACCAGGCAATAGAGCCCCGCCGACCAGCCGGTCATCAGGACCGCGTCGGTGGAGATGACCTGGCTCGACAGCCAGACGCCCGGCATCACCGCCCACAGGATCGCGGCGAGGACGCCGGTGCGCGCCTCGAACAATCGCGCCGCAGCGAGCCCGACGAACCCGGCCGTCGCCGCATGCAGGAAGGGCGCGGCCAGGCGCACCGCCCAGTCGGCGTTTCCGAACACCGCGGTGGTCGATGCGATGACCCAGGCGATGAGCGGCGGCTTGGAGAAATACCCCCAGTCCAGATCGCGCGACCATAGCCAGTACTGGGTCTCGTCGGCGTACAGGCTGTTGGGGTCGGCGATCATTGCGGCCAGGCGCAGGATCAACAGTCCGAGAACGACCCCGGCCGCCAGGCGCGGCGTCAGGATCCGGTCGAGAGATCGGGCGGGGGCGGCGTCGTTCATGTCGCGCCTTGTGGCGCGCCGGCGGCGGTCTTGTCAAAGCCTGAGAGCGCGGCGTGTCTTCGCGGTCACAATCGTTCCGCGACCGTCAAGACGATGCTTCGAGCACGAAATTTCGAGTTCGAAACGATAGGCGGGCGACTCTTCTTGATAAAGAAACCGCTTTCTACGTCCAGCGCCGCCGAAGTCTTGTGAATCCCGAATAAACCGGCCGTCGCGGTCCTTCACGAACGCTTGACAGTCACAAAACCGCTATGTCGGCGTCACCGAACTGTAGGCGTCCGGCCCTAGCAGCCATGCCGACGGCGCCCGCCCGGGGCGGGTCCATCACTTTCGGCTGACTTCCAGGGGATCACTCATGGCCATGATGAAGAAGCTTGCGTTCGGCGCGTCCATCGCCGTGCTCGCCGCCGCGGCGCCGCTCGCCGCGGTTCACGCCCAGGCGACCACCTCCGCTCTGCGCGGTGAAATCACGGACGTCTCCCGCGCCCCGATTTCCGGCGCCAGCGTCACGATCGTGCACCAGCCCTCCGGCTCGGTGTCGGCGACGACCACCAACGCCGCCGGCGCGTTCACCGCGTCCGGCCTGCGCGTGGGCGGCCCCTACATCGTCACCATCTCGGCGAACGGCTACCAGCCGCAGCGCGTCGAGGGCGTCTCCCTGACGCTGGGCGAGACCTTCCGCCTGAACCGCGCGCTTGAAGCGTCCGCAGTCACCGACGTCATCGTCGTGACCGGCTCGGCCATCCAGGCGGTCGACGTGGCCGCCGGCCCGGCCGCCACCTTCGACCTCGCCGACATCCAAGGCGCTCCGGCGATCAACCGCGACCTCAGCGACGTGCTCCGTCTGGATCCGCGCATCTATGTGGACGAGTCGTTCAACAATTCGATCCAGTGCGCCGGCGCGAACCCGCGCTACAACTCGCTGACCGTCGACGGTCTGCCGCTCAATGACGGGTTCGGCCTGAACTCCAACGGCTACCCGACCCAGCGCATGCCGTTCTCCTTCGACGCCATCGAGCAGGTCGCCGTGGAGCTCGCGCCGTTCGACGTGCAGTACGGCGGCTTCACCGCCTGTAACATCAACGCGGTGACCAAGTCTGGCGAGAACGAGTTCTTTGGTGGCGTGTTCTACGACTACACCGACAGCTCGCTGCAGGGGGACTCCCTGGAAGGCGCGCCGTTCGACGTGGCCAGCTACGACCAGAAGCGCTACGGCGTGACCTTCGGCGGCCCGATCATCCGTGACCGGCTGTTCTTCTTCGCCGCCTACGAGAAGTTCGAAGGCCAGGACCTGTTCGATCGCGGGCCGGAAGGTTCGGGCTTCGCCACCGAAGTGGCCGGCTTCACCCTCGCTGAGTTCGAAGAGATTCGTGAGATCGCGCAGACCGTTTACGACTACGATCCGGGCGGCATTCCTTCTCCGGCGCCGTTCGAAGACGAAAGCCTGCTGGTGCGCCTCGACTGGGAGATCAACAATAATCACCGTCTGGCCTTCACCTACAACCAGTCCGAAGGCCTGAACCTCACCGAATCCGACGGCGACGACGACGAGTTCGAATACTTCAACCACCTCTACAACCGGGGTTCGGAACTGGCCTCCTATTCCGGCCAGCTGTTCTCCGACTGGTCGGACGCCTTCTCCACCGAAGTGCGCGTCACCTACACCGACGTCGACTTCACCCAGCGTTCGGTGAACGGCACCGATTTCGGCGAAGTCCAGATCCGCGACGGCGCCAACATCATCTATCTCGGCGCCGACGACTCCCGTCACTCCAACCAGCTGAACTACACCACGCTGAACATGCGCGCCCTCGGCCGCTATCAGTGGAACGACCATCTGATCACCTTCGGCGGCGAGCGCCTGACCTACGACATCTTCAACCTGTTCGTTCAGGAAACCGAAGGTGAGTGGCGCTTCAACTCGATCGCCGATTTCCGCAATGGCATCGTCGAGCGGGTGATCTACGAGAACGCCGCCCCGTCGAACAATCCGAACGACGCCGCGGCGGAGTTCTCCTATGACATCAACACGCTGTTCGCCCAGACCGACTGGACCGGGATCGACAACGTGACGATCACGGCGGGTCTGCGCTACGACTTCTACACCAGCGACGACACGCCGGTGGAGAACCAGAACTTCATCGCCCGCAACGGCTTCTCCAACGCCGAAAACCTGGACGGCCGCGGCCTGCTCCAGCCGCGTTTCGCCGCGGTGTGGGACGCCACGGACGCCCTGTCGCTGCGCGCAGGCTTCGGTCTGTACTCGGGCGGCAATCCGAACGTCTGGATTTCGAACAACTACTCCAACAACGGCATCACCCAGGTCGAGCGCGTCCTGCGCGAAACCGGCGGCACCAATCTGTTCACCCTGAACTTCGTGGAAGACGAAGGCGGGCTCGGCCGTCCGATCTGGGGCATCCCGCAATCGCTGTTCGACGGCGTGGCCACGGGCACGGCGAACTCCGCCACCAACGCGATCGACCCCGATTTCGAGATCCCGTCGGAATGGAAATTCGCTCTGGGCTTCACTTGGGACGGCGAGCTGCCCTACCTGCCGATGCTGGGCGAATTCACCATCGTCGGCGACTATCTGCGCTCTGAAACCCGCGACGCGGCTGGCATCATCGACGCCACGCTGGAGCAGATCGACACCGCGCCGGACGGCCGGCCGATCTATCGCCGCATCGACCGCAGCGATCCCGACTGCGCCGTTGATCCGGCCTCGGCCGCCTGCTCGAGCCGCGGTTTCAACAACGACTTCATCCTGACCAATTTCGGCGGCGGCAAGCAGGACGTCCTGTCGATCGCGGCCAGCCAGGAGTTCGACAACGGCTTGGCCTACACCTTTGCGTACGCCTTCGTGGACTCCGAAGACTCCAACCCGATGACCAGCTCGGTGGCGTTCTCCAACTACGCCAACATCGCAGTGTCGGACCCCAACAATCCCGGCGCGGCGACCTCGAACTACGAGATCCCGCACCGCTTCACCCTGCGCCTGAAGTATGAGCGCGAGTTCTTCGGCGATCTGACCACCCGGGCCACCCTGTTCGGTCAGATGAGCCAGTCGCGTCCGTACTCGTTCGTCTTCACCAATGACGACGGCGACATTTTCGGCGACGCGGTGGACTTCCGCCACCTGGTCTACGTGCCGACAGGCCCGACCGACCCGCTGGTGCAGTTCGCCCCGACCTTCGACACCGACGCCTTCTTCGCGTATGTCGACGCGAACGGCCTGCCGCGCGGCGAAATCGCCGGGCGCAACGCCTTCGAAGGCAGCTGGTGGACCAAGTTCGACCTCCGTCTCGAGCAGGAACTGCCCGGCCTTCTCGAAGGTCACCGCTCCTCGGTCTACATGGTCGTCGAAAATCTCGGCAACTTCCTGAACGACGAGTGGGGCATCCTGCGTCAGGCGAGCTTCCCGCAAGCCCGCGGCATCGTGAACGCCGGCTACGACGCGGCGGCCAACCAGTACATCTACGAAAGCTTCAGCCCGGCGACTCCGGAGACCCGCGTCTCCAGCGCCTCGACCTGGCAGATCCTTTTCGGAGCCAAGTACGAGTTCTAGGCGCACGCCTTGAACCTCACGCCGAAGGAGAAGGCGGTCCGGATTCGGGCCGCCTTTTTCTTGTGCGAACCAGACCCGGACAGGCCGCGAATCCGGCGCCGAAATGTGTGGCGGCGTCGCCACACTCACCGCCATCCGGACAGCACGGCGCTGATTTCGAGGAACCGGCTATCCACGGCCGGAATCCGCGATTCTTCGTGGTGAAATTATCTGCGGCGGCGGGCATCTTCCAATTTATAAAGAAATCTCTCGAATCCCCAATTCTCCGGGTGCGGACTTGCTTCGAGCTGGAGTGTAATATTTCGGTCACACACCCGTCACCGAACCGTCAGCGGCCGGGATTAAGCGCGCCCCCTACGACGCGGCGGCGTGGGGCCGTCGTGCTTTCCTCCGGTCGATTAGGGGTAAGAGACCTACCATGGCGATCTTCAAGAAACTCAGCTACGGCGCCTCCCTCGCCGCGCTCCTGGCCGCAGCGCCGGCCGCGGCGGTTCACGCTCAGGAAACCACCGGCGCGATCAGCGGTCAGATCGTGAGCCAGTCCGGCGCTCCGGTGTCCGGCGCTTCGGTCACCGTGATCCACACGCCGACCGGCTCGGTCAGCACCGCGGTCACCGGCCCCGACGGTTCGTTCAACGCGCGCAATCTGCGCGTCGGCGGCCCCTACACGGTGGCGGTCACCGCCGACGGCTTCGCCCCGGCGCGCGCCGAAGGCCTGAACGTCCGCCTCGGCCAGACCAACTCGCTGTCGCTCACGATGGAATCGGGCGCCGCGACGGCGGACGTGATCGTCGTCACCGGCCAGGCCGTTCGGTCGGTCGAGACCGCGTTCGGCCCGAGCGCCGTGTTCTCGCAGGAAGTGCTTGAAAACGCTCCGGCCATCAACCGGACGCTGACCGACGTGGTTCGCATCGACCCGCGCATCTACGTCGACGAAGCCTTCGTCGACGGCATTCAGTGCGCCGGCGCCAACTCGCGCTTCAACTCGCTGACCGTCGACGGCGTTCGCCTGAACGACGCGTTCGGCCTGAACTCGAACGGCTTCCCGACCGAGCGTCAGCCCTTCTCCTACGACGCCATCGAGCAGGTGGCCGTCGAGCTGGCCCCGTTCGACGTGCAGTACGGCGGGTTCTCGGCCTGTAACATCAACGCCGTGACCAAGTCGGGCGCCAACGAGTTCTTCGGCGGCGCGTTCTACGACTACACCAGCAACGACCTGCGCGGCGATTCGCGCGAGGGCTCGCCGGTGACGCTGGGCGACTACACCGAAGAGCGCTGGGGCTTCAATCTCGGCGGCCCGATCATCCGTGACCGCCTCTTCTTCTTCGTCGCTTACGAAGAACTGGAAGGCGCGAACCTCTACGAAAACGGCTTCGTCGGCTCCGGCGCGCTGAACGAGATGTCCGGCTTCACCGAAGCCGAGTTCAACCGTATCCAGAACATCGCGCAGACGCTGTACGGCACCGATATCGGCGGGCTGAGCTCCTCCAATCCCAGCACCGACGAGAAGCTGTTCGTGAAGCTGGACTGGGAGATCAACACCGATCACCGCCTGTCCGCCACGTACAACTGGAACGACGGCCTGAACATCGTGGGTTCTGACACCGACGCCGACGAGTTCGAATACGACACCCACCTGCGTGAGCGCGGCGCCATTCTGGACGCCTACACCGTCTCGCTGTTCTCCAACTGGACCGACAACTTCTCCACCGAAGTGCGCGTCAACTATCTCGAGCTGGAGAACATCCAGAACTCGCTCAGCCAGGACCGCGGTCTGGCCGAGTTCATCATCGAGGAAGACGACGACAACACGATCTACTGGGGCCAGGACGACAGCCGCCAGTCGAACGAGCTGAACTACGACGTCTTCAACCTGATCCTGCGCGGCATCTACGACTGGAACGATCACTCGATCTCGTTCGGCTACGAGCGTGAAACCACCGACGTGTTCAACCTGTTCGTCCAGCACTCGGTCGGCACCTACCGCTTCAGCAACGTGTTCGACGGGTCGGGCAACCTGATCCGCTCGGGTATCGACATGTTCGAGCTGGGCATCCCGAACGCCATCGACTACGGCAACTCGCCGGGCAGCCTGGACCCGAACGACGCCGCGGCTTCGTTCGCGTTCAACATCGACACCGCCTATGTTCAGGACGAGTGGAGCGTCAGCGACGCCCTGACGGTGACCTTCGGTCTGCGGTACGACTATTACACGTCCGACGACCGTCCGACCGAAAACCCGGAATTCGTCGCGAACTACGGCTACACCAACGCCGAAATGCTTGACGGCGAAGGCCTGCTGCAGCCGCGCGTCGGCTTCCAGTGGGATGCGGCCGACAATCTGCGCGTCCGCGGCGGCTTCGGCCTCTACTCGGGCGGCAACCCGAACGTTTGGCTGTCGAACAACTTCTCGACCGACTTCGTGAGCAAGCTGGAAGCCGACGAGTCCGAGTACTACGGTGCTCTGCTCACGGGTCTGGGCTTCGACGCCGACGAGATCGACGACTATCTTGAGACCGGCGCTTTGCCGAGCCTCACCCTGTTCGATCCGACAGTGTCCTTCGGCGGCGGCGGCACCGTCGCGACCGGCGTGCCGACCGAGCTGGTCGACGCCATCCGCGCGGGCAACGGCTCGCCTGGCTTCGAGATGAACAGCCTGGATCCGGACTTCGAAATCCCGGGCGAATGGAAGCTCGCGCTCGGCGCCACCTACGATCTGGACATCCCGCTGAACAACTTCCTCGGCGGCGGCTACACGATCGACCTCGACTTCCTGTACGCCCGCGACCAGAACCCGGCCACGATCGTGCGCCGCGACCTGGTCCTGCGTCCGGAATCGGAGTGGGCGCTGGGCGGTCTGTTCCCGCTCTATGAGAAAGGGACCAATGTCGCCGGCACCGGTGATCTCGATCCCGGCACGCTGGAGCTGACCAATTCGGACGAGCAGCCGGAAACCATCTCCATCGCCGTCGCGGTGCGGAAGGAATACGACTTCGGTCTCGATTGGACCTTCGGCTACGCGTACAACGACGCGGAAGACGTGAACCCGATGACCTCGTCGGTGGCGTTCTCGAACTTCACCACGCGTGCGTTCGTCGACCCCAACGACCCGGCCGTGGCCACCTCGAACTACAATATCGAGAACCGCTTCACGTTCCTGGCGAATTACGAAACGGACTGGCTGTTCGAGGACTACTTCACGCGCTTCAGCCTCTTCGCGGTCGCGTCGGAAGGCCGTCCGTTCAGCTACACGATGAACAGCCGCTCGGGTAACCACCTGTCCGGTACGTTCGACCTGTTCCTGACGGGCGACCCCTACCTGCTCTACGTGCCGACCGGCGCGTCTGACCCGAACGTGGATCTGAGCGGTCTGGGTGCCGATACGGCGGCGTTCTTCGACTACCTGGAGAGCACCGGCCTGAACGCCTACGCTGGCGGCTTCGCGCCCCGCAACGCGTTCAACGGCGGCTGGTGGACCAAGGCCGACCTGCGCATCGAGCAGGAGTTCCCGGGTCTTCTGCAAGGTCACCGCACCAACGCGTTCATCGTGATCGACAACTTCACGAACCTGCTGAACGACGAGTGGGGCATCCTTCGCGAAGCCTCCTTCCCGCGCCGCGTGAGCGTCGTGGACGCCCGTCTCAGCGGCGACCGGAGCCAGCTGCAGTACTCCAACTTCAACCCGCGCAACTCCGCGCCGGTGGTTGGCGACGCCTCGCTCTGGGAAGTTCGCGTCGGCGTGCGCTACGAGTTCTAAGACTCCGTAGCGCAGTCCAGCCTGAAGGAAGGGCGGTCCGGCTTACGCCGGGCCGCCTTTTCTTTCTGCACCTCCCCGGCGAAAGAGCGCGCCGACAGCGAGCGCCAAACCTCTGAATTTTCAGGTGCCCTTCAGACAGCGCCCTCATCTCTGCGCTTACAGGTTGCATAGGCTTAAATTTATCTTGCAAATGCAACCTGAGAGTAGCAGGGTTTTGAGCCTGCAATCAGCGGGTCAACCTTTGGAGAAGACGACCATGGATGGCGTTCGTGAACTGACCCCGGCCGAAATCGCCTTTGTGTGCGGCGGCGGTTGACGTGACCCCCTGAAATTCCTCCACGGAAGGGTAGAGTTCGGCCCAAGGAAGGGACGAACGATGAAGCGGTCACGATTTAGCGAAGAGCAGATTATTGCGATCCTGCGCGAGCAGGAGGCAGGGACGCCGACGGCGGAGGTCTGCCGGCGTCACGGGGTGAGCACGGCCACGTTCTACAAGTGGAAGGCCAAGTTCGCCGGGATGGGCGTGTCTGAGGCCAAGCGGCTGAAGGCGCTCGAAGACGAGAACAGCAGGCTGAAGCGGCTGCTCGCCGATGCGATGCTGGACAACACGGCGCTGAAAGACCTCTTGGGAAAAAAGTGGTGACGCCCGCGGTTCGACGCGAAGCCGTGGCGCATCTGCGGACGGTCTTCGAGATGAGCGAGCGGCGGGCGTGCCGCGTGATCGGGACCGACCGGACTTCGATCCGGTATGCGCCCAAGCGTGCCGACGACGGTGAACTGCGCGACCGTCTGAAGGCGCTCGCCCAGGAGCGTCGCCGGTTCGGCTATCGCCGGCTCCACGTGCTGCTCCGCCGCGAAGGCCACGAGGTCAATCGCAAGCGGGTCCAGCGGATCTATCGCGAAGAGAAGCTCATGGTGCGCAAGCGCGGTGGGCGGAAAAGGGCGCTTGGAACACGGCGGCCTATAGAGACGCCGGTGCGGCCGAACGAGCGGTGGAGCCTGGACTTCGTGTCAGACCAGCTGACTGACGGGCGTCGGTTCAGGATGCTGGCGGTGGTCGATGACTGCACGCGGGAGAACCTGTGCCTGATCGCCGACACCTCGCTATCAGGGCTACGTGTCGCCCGCGAGCTGGACGCCCTCATCGCAGAGCGAGGCAAGCCGAGCACGATCGTCAGCGACAATGGGACCGAGTTCACCTCGAACGCCATCCTGTCCTGGGCCGACCGATCCGGTGTTGGCTGGCACTACATCGCACCGGGTAAGCCAATGCAGAACGGCTTCGTGGAAAGCTTCAACGGCAGGCTCCGGGACGAGCTTCTCAATGAGACCCTGTTCCACTCCCTGCCGCACGCACGAGCTGCCCTGAGCGGCTGGCGGCGCGACTACAACGAGGAACGACCCCACTCACAGCTCAGCTGGATGACGCCTGCCGAATACCGTCGCCAGCTCTCCACCGCCGGCCGGGGCGCTGCGCTACGCCAAGGCTCCGCGCCCCGGCCTCTTGCAACCCCGATCCACGAAGGATCAAATCAACCCCGGACTCTCGCTTCGGCTGGATGAAAGTCGGGGGTCACGTCACGGTTTCTGGGAATCTCTCGGCGAGGCGATCAGCACGGTGGCCTCGGCGATCGGCGCTGCGGTGGAGTGGGTGCTTGAAAACTTCACCTTCACGATCTCAGATGACGGCTGGACGATCAGCAACAGCTAGGCTCGCCCTATGCCGGAGATAGACGAGCCGTGTTCGCTTTGATTATCCCGGCGATCCTGCTCGCCGCCGTGTCGCTCGACCCGGCGGCGAGCCCTGTGACCCTCAAGAATGAGGCTGCGGTCCTCACGGTTTCCGGCCCGTCCGGTGAACTGGAGGCCCGGCTCAAGCTCGACCTTGAAGGCCTTATCGCCACGCCGGACGCGGCCCGGGCGCTTGGGGTCGAACTCTCGCGAGCCCGGCGCGTGCGGCGAGACGGACGCTCTGTTCAAATCCAGACCGGCGCCGAGCGGCTGTGCGTGCACCATTGCGCCGATGGCATGGCGGTGATTGCGATCGAACCCCGCTATATCGACCATGCGGTGATCGGTCCTTCAGGCTTCGGGCCGACGGTTCTGGACTTTGACGCGGGCGCGATTAGCACCGGCGCGCCGCCCCCTGACGCAGTCGCTCTTAAGGGCGGCCGGCTTGGACGTCTCAAGCTGGAGGCCTGCGGTCACCAGTTCACCGCGCGGCTCGACCCGTCTCGGGCCGCATCCCGGATGGCTCCGGCGCTCATGGCGCGCCTTATCGAGGCTGAGGCCTGCGCGACCGAGCGTCCCTGGCGGACGATTGAAAATTCGCCCGAGATTTATGAACTCGAATTGCCCGCCGCCCGCAGCGCCGAGGCCGTTTTTCCGCAATTGGACTTCATCGCCGATCCCGAACTGGGCGAGGCGATCGACGCCGTCATCGGGCTTCACGCCATGCGCAGATACGCCTGGTGGTTCGACGCCGAAGCCGCGCCTGTCGCGCTTCAAGCCTCGCAGTCCGAGTCGGCGCCGCTCTATGGGCTGGGCCTGCAGCTCAGCTTCGCCGACCGCGGACTGCGGGTGACGGCGATCCGCACCGGCGGACCTGCGGACGGCCGCCTGGAGCTTGATGATCGTGTCGTGGCGATCAACGGCGTCGAGCCAAACTCCACCAATCGCTCCGCTTTCGCCGCCTTTTTCGACACGAGCACCCAGCGCACGCTCATTTTCGAGCTCGAGCGGAACGGCGAAAACGTCACCCACACGCTCACCAGCCGGCCTCGCGAGGGCGGCTGACCAAGACACGCCGCCGCCGGCAAAAGAACGCCCCGCCGGGGTGATCCAGGCGGGGCGAGATGCGGTCTCGCGAGGGGAGCGAGCCGAAAGCTGCTTGCGGACTTTACTCCGCATGCCCGGCCGCCGGGGCGCCCGCGCCATGGGCCGCCACCGCGGCGATATAATCCTTGCGCGCCTTGTTGGCGTCGATCTCGCGGGCCACGCGCTCGTCGTCGTCCTGCAGCGCCTGGGGGTCGAGCTCGGCGTAGTGCATCACGCCCATGTCTTCGTAGCACTTTCGGATTTTCGGGCCCCACAGCCCGATATCCTTCACGATCGGCACGATGCGCTGGAACAGCATGGTGCGGTAGAGCTGCACGATCTCCGACTGCTGTGCGAACTCGTCGCACTCCTCGGCGGGCAGGCCCAGCGTGTCGTAGACGATATTGCCGCGGGTCATGCGGTCGCGCATGAGATAGCAGGCCTCCACCAGGAAGTCCTCGCGCTCGTCGCGCTCGGCTTGAGTGAGCTGCGGGTAATAATCGCGGAGGCTGACACGGCCGAAGGCGACGTGCCGGCTTTCATCCTCCATCACATAGGCGTTGACCATGCGCGCCAGCGGGTTCTGGGCGATGTCGCGAATGGTGCCGAAGGCGGCCAGCGCCAGGCCCTCGATGACCACCTGCATGGCGAGATATGTCACGTCCCAGCGGCTGTCGGACAGGGCCTGATTGACCAGCACCTGCAAGGGATCGGTCATGGGATAGGCGACGCCGAACTTGCCCAGGAGCTTTTTATAGGCCTCCACATGACGGGCTTCGTCCATCACCTGGGTGGCGGCGTAAAACTTGGAATCAAGATCAGGCACCGACTGCACGATCTTCGAGGCCGCCAGAAGCGCGGCCTGCTCGCCCTGGAGGAACTGGGAGATGTTCCAGGACTGGGTGTGGCGGCGCAGCTCGGCGCGCTCCTTCGCGGTCATCTTCTTCCACACGTCAGAGCCGAAGATCGGCACGGCCTCGTCGGGCATCTGCATGGGGTTTTCGGGGTCGAGATCGAGCTCCCAGTCGATGCGCTCCAGCGCATCCCACTGCATGTCCTTGCCCTTCTGGTAGAGGTGCATGAGCGTGGTGCGCCCCTCGTCGAAGCGCCAGTCGAACACGGCCTCGAACTCGTTGGGCACGTGCCAATGGGCGTCGATGTCCGGCATCGGGTATAGATCGCGCAACGCGGTCATGGCTCTCCTCCACGTCAGATGCGGAGGGCCTCGCGCGCCCGGACTTCAGTGCAGGCGCGCCGGCCCGCCGCGCCGCGCCACCTGTCTGCGGCAGATGTGAACGGCGTTCACAAATCAGGATGACGGAGAGGGCGGGGGTTTGGCAACCCCTCACGCGCTCAAGCGTGAAAGGACGGCCGGCGCGTCGCCGCGCCGGCCAGGACCGCGCCGCCCGGCTCACGGGCGGGCGGCGCGGCGAGGAAGCGCTACCGGTTCATGCGCCCGTCGATCAGATCCACCACCACGCCGGGATCGGCCAGGGTGGAGGTGTCGCCGAGGGAGTCGAACTGGTTTTCGGCGATCTTGCGCAGGATGCGCCGCATGATCTTGCCCGAGCGCGTTTTCGGCAGGCCGGGGGCGAACTGGATGAGGTCCGGGCTCGCCACCGGGCCGATCTCCGAACGCACGTGGAGTTTCAGCGCCTTGGCCGTATCCTCGGTGGGTTCGAGCCCGGCGTTGAGCGTCACGTAGCAATAGACGCCCTGGCCCTTGATGTCGTGGGGGTAGCCCACGACGGCCGCCTCGGCGACGAGCGGGTGGGAGACCAGAGCGCTTTCAATCTCGGCTGTGCCCAGGCGGTGGCCGGAGACGTTCAAGACGTCGTCCACCCGGCCGGTGATCCACCAGTACCCGTCCGCGTCGCGCCGCGCGCCGTCGCCGGTGAAATAAAGCCCGCGATAGGTGGAGAAATAAGTCTCCGCGAAGCGCTTATGGTCGCCATAGACGGTGCGCATCTGGCCGGGCCAGGAGCCGAGGATCACCAGATTGCCTTCCGCCGCGCCCTCATCCGGCAGGCGATTGCCTTCATTGTCCACCAGCGCCGGCTCGATCCCGAACATGGGAAAGCTCGCCGCGCCGGGTTTCAGGGCGTGCGCGCCGGGCAGCGGCGTCATCAGGCAGGCGCCGGTCTCGGTCTGCCACCAGGTGTCGACGATGGGCAGGCGGCCTTTGCCGACCACGCGATGATACCAGGCCCAGGCTTCGGGATTGATCGGCTCGCCCACCGTGCCGAGCAGGCGCAGGGATGAGAGATCATGCTTCTCCACCCAGGCCTCGCCCTCGCGCATGACGGAGCGCAGGGCTGTCGGCGCGGTGTAGAAGACGTTCACTTTGTGCTTGGCGCAGATCCGCCAGAACCGGTCGGGCGAGGGCCAGGTGGGCACGCCCTCGAACATCAGCGTGGTGACCCCGTTCGCCAGCGGGCCGTAGGTGAGATAGGTGTGCCCGGTCACCCAGCCGATGTCGGCGGTGCACCAGAACACCTCGCCGCGCTGCACGTCGAAGATCGAGTCGAAGGTGAGCGCAGTCCATAACAGATACCCGCCCGTGGTGTGCATCACGCCCTTGGGCTTTCCCGTGGAGCCCGAGGTGTAGAGGATGAAGAGCGGGTCCTCCGCGTTCATCGGTTCCGGCTCGCATTTCGCGTCGACCTCGAGGGCGAGATCGTGGTGCCAGAAGTCGCGCCCCTCCACCCAGGGCACGCTGGCCCCGGTATGGCGCACGCACAGGACCGCGCGTACGCCCTCGGCGATGTCCAGCGCCTTGTCGACATTGGATTTGAGCGGGATCGCCTTGCCCGCGCGCACGCCCTGGTCGGCGGTGACGATGAACTCCGAGCCGCAATCGGTGATCCGGCCGGCCAGCGCCTCGGGGCTGAAGCCGCCGAACACCACGGTGTGCACCGCGCCGATCCGGGCGCAGGCGAGCATGGCGTACATGGCTTCGGGGATCATCGGCATGTAGAGGGTGACGCGGTCGCCCTTCCTCACACCGATCTTCTTCAGCTCGTTGGCGAAGCGGCAGACATGATTGTGCAGCTGGGCGTAGGTGATGGAATGGTGAAAGCCCGGATTGTCGCCTTCCCAGATGATCGCCGCGTCATTGGCGCGCTCGGGCAGCCAGCGGTCGATGCAGTTGGCGGAAACGTTCAAGACCCCGTCCTCGAACCATTTGATCGAGAGCTTGTCCGGGTCCCAATCGACGTCCGAGATTGTCGTGGGCGTCTTCATCCAGTCCAGGCGCGACAGCTGCATCCGCCAGAAGCTGTCGGGGTCCTCGATCGATTGCTTGTAGAGGCTGGCGTAGCGCTCGGCGGTCACCGAGGCGCGCGCGGCGTAGTCCTCGGGCACCGGAACCAGCGCCGGGGCCGCGGAAGCGTTTTGGGGGGCTGAACCGTCCATGGGGAGTCTCCTCGGGTTGCGCGGGGCGCGCGGGATCAGAAGGCGTACTTGGTCGAGACCGTGGCGCGGGTGATCGTGCCGGAGGTGTCGTTCTCCAGCACCCGTTCACCGATCATCAGTTCGGCTCCCAGCGTCACGCCGGGCGCCAGCGGGACCATCAGCGCGCCGAAGGCGGAGCGGACCGATCGGGTGGCCGAAAGGCCGGTGAGCGCGACATCGTTGTCGGCCTCAAGCGCGGAGACGCCGATATTGAAGCGCCGTCCGCCGCCGAACTCCTGGCGCCAGGCCACAAGGCCGCCGATCACCGGGATGGGTTCGAGATCGCCGGTGGCCGTGGCGACCGCGCCGTTCACCGCGTTCAGCCCGAAATACCGGCCGACCCCTTCCCCGGCGGTGAGCGAAAAGCGCAGATCGGAGCTGTCGGTGAGCGCGACGCGGCCCTGCGTCGAGAGGCCCCAGCCGAAGGCGTCGCCGTCGACGCCGGCCCCTTCCGCGGAGAGCCGCCGGGCGATGGCGGCGAGCGCGATGTTGCGCCCTTCGCCGCCGATATTATAGCGCGCGACCAGATCGGGCAGGGCGCCGTCGCCCATGTCCAGGCGCGCTCCGCCGCCGAAGGGCGTGACGGTGGTGTCGCCGTTCTCCAGCGCCAGCTGGACGTCGCCGTTGGTGTAGCGAATCTGGGCCTGGCGCACGAAGACCATGCCGTCCGAAGCGACCAGGAAGCTGGCGCTCTCGGGAATGGCGGCGGTGTTCTGGAAGGTCGACCAGTCCTGGCCGACGCGCCAGTTGCCAAGCTGGGCCCAGGCTGTGCGCACGCGCGGATTATAGGAGTTCGACACCCGTTCATCACCGCCGGGCGAGCCCAGGAAGTCGAACTCGATCCGGCTGGTCACCGCGCCCATCTCTGAGGGCGTTTCGGTGGCGAAGAAGAAGCGCGAGCCTTGCGCGGTGAAATCCGTGTCGGGCTCGGAATCGCCGGTCCCGCCCACCGGCGTGGCGCCGGGAATATAGAAATCGCGCGCGATCGAGGTCGGTGCGATGTCGCCGTCGGACAGATCGGTGACATGGGCGTCCACATCGATGAAACCGCCATAGGTGACCCGGGTCGATCCCGCCATGAAGCCGCTTCCGGCCGGGCTCGCGGCTGCGGTGACCGGGGCGGGCTCGCGCGCCTCCAGACGGACGATGCGGTCCTCGGTCTCGGCCTCCACGCTGCGCGCGGCGTCGAGCTCGGTGCGCAACTCTGCGACCATGGCTTCCAGCTGCGCCAGGCGCGCCTCCAGCTCCTCGCTGGACTGGGCGTGCGCCCCGGGGCTCAGCGCCAGCGCCGACACGCTGGCCGCGAGTGCGAGTTTCGCGGCGGTCGTGATGGTCTTCATCGCAGTCTCCTCCCTGGATGACGGGCCGCGCTTCGTACGGCCGGGCCTTTTCGGCGTATGGCGGGAGTATCGGGAGGCGGGGCGGCCGGGGATATTCGCCCTTGGTCGCAAAACCGGCGATTCGGCATGCGACTTTTTGGTGAGACGACGCAATCAGTTGGACCGGCTAACGTGTACGGATCAAGCGCGGGGAGGCGCAGGCCTTGAGCGAAACCCGGATCATTCTGGCCGACGACCACCCGCTGTTCCGCGCCGCCCTCGCGGCCGCCGTGGCGAAGGCCGCGCCGGGACGCGCGGTGACCGAAACGAGCTCGCTGGAGGAGACCCGCGCCGCGCTGGCGGCCGGCGGGGCCGAACTCGTCTGCCTCGATCTGCACATGGCCGACAGCTCGGGCTTCATCGGGCTCGCCGAGATCCGCAAGGATCACCCGGCGACGCCCGTCGTCGTGATCTCCGCCAGCCAGGCGCCCGGCGTCGCGGCGCGCGCGCTGGAGTTCGGCGCGTCCGGCTTCATTCCGAAGACCGCCGGCATGGAGGTCTTGTGCGAGGCGCTCGCCGCGGTTCTGGACGGCGAGGTCTGGGTCCCGGCCGAGGCCGGCAGCCTCGAAGCCGAAGAAGCCGCCGAAGCCGCCGCCAAGCTCGCCCGGCTCACCCCGGCCCAGATGCGCGTGCTGCAAGGCCTCGCGAGCGGCCGGCTGAACAAGCAGATCGCCTATGACATGAGCATCACCGAAGCCACGGTGAAAGCCCATGTCACCGCCATCTTCAGAAAGCTCGACGTGATCAACCGCACCCAGGCCGTGCTGGTGGCCCAGGCGCTCAATGTGGAGCCGCCGTCGGAGGGGTGAGCGCCGGTCCGCGAAGCGGATCAATCGACCCGGTGGGTCGATTGAAGGCGGCGAACGGGCCGGCAGGCCCCGGACGAGCGCCACGGAACCCCTCACCTATCCTGCACGCTTAACGGTGCGAAGCCGCAATCGAGCCCGTCCATGCTGTCCGCCGTCACCTCCAACCGCTATGTCGCCGCCGCGAAGCGCGCCGCGGGCGACGCCGCGAACGACAATCTCTCCTTCATCGCCGGCGGCGTGGCGTTTTTCGGCTTTCTCGCGATCTTCCCGGCCCTGGGCGCGGCGATCATGGTGTGGGGGCTGATCGCCGATCCCGACGCCATCCAGACCCAGCTTTCCCGCTTCGGCGAGATGATGCCGCCGGCCGCCTGGGAGGTGATCTCCGGACAGCTCGAACGCATCGCCGGCGGCTCCAGCGCCGGGCTCGGGCTCGGCGCGCTGGTGGCGCTGACCCTCGCCTTCTGGAGCGCGGCCAAGGGCGCGCGCGCCCTGATCGCGGCGATGAACATCTCCTACGCCGAGGACGACGAGCGCAATTTCATCAAGTCGAACCTTTTCGCGCTGGCCTTCACCGTGGGCGGGATCTTGTATGCGATCGCCACCTTGATCCTCGTGGGCGCGCTGCCGGCTCTGCTTTCGGCGATCTCGCTCGGCGCCTTCGCCGAAGCCGCGATCGAGGCGGCGCGCTGGCTGGTGGCGGTGGCCCTGTTCGCCCTGGCCTTGAGCGCGCTTTATCGCTGGGCGCCGGACCGCGAGATGAAGCCGGGCTGGAAGCTCCTCGCCCCCGGCGCTCTGGTCGCCACCCTTCTCTGGATCCTCGCCAGCATTGGCTTCTCCATCTACACGGCGAATTTCGCCGATTATAACGCCACGTTCGGAGCGCTGGGCTCGGTGGCGGTGCTGATGCTGTGGATGTGGATCAGCGCCTTCATCGTTTGCTTCGGCGCGGTGCTGAACGCCGAGCTGGAGCCGGGCGGCCGGTCTTGACGGCTCCGCGCCGCCTCATGATGCTCGCGCCGCCATTAACTTCAGGAGGGCGGCGTGCAGCATATCAGGCAGGCGATCCGGACCATTCCCGATTATCCCAAGCCGGGGATCATGTTCCGCGACGTCACCACGCTACTGGGCGACGCCGGGGCGTTTCGCGCGGCGGTGGACGCCCTGGTCTATCCCCATGCCGGCGCGAAGATCGACAAGGTGGCCGGCATCGAGGCGCGCGGCTTCATCCTGGGCGGTGCGGTGGCTCACCAGCTCTCGGTGGGGTTCGTGCCGGTCCGCAAGAAGGGCAAGCTGCCCCACAATACGCTCTCGCAGGCTTATGAGCTGGAATACGGCGTCGACGAGGTGGAGATCCACGCCGACGCGGTGAAGCCCGGCGAACGCGTCCTCCTCGTCGACGACCTCATCGCCACCGGCGGCACGGCCGAGGCCGCCATTCTCCTGCTCCGCAACGCCGGCGCAGAGGTGATCGGCGCCAGCTTCGTGATCGACCTTCCAGACCTCGGCGGCGCGAAGCGTCTGGAGGCCATGGGCGTTAAAGCCGCGAGCCTGGTGGCGTTCGAAGGGGATTAAGGATGGATTCCCCCCCGCTTGCAGTGGGGCGCCACGACGTGACGAGGGGCTGCACGGCGGCGGGCCGCCGGAGTCCCCCTCCGGTCCCTTCGGGATCACCTTCCCCGCATGCGGGACGGGGCGCCACCCTCCGCATTGGCATCCCCTGCAAAACCCCCGATATTGCCGCCATGCCTGACCGCGCCCCCCATCTCCTTGTCGTCGACGACGATGATCGTATTCGCGAGCTGCTCACCCGGTTTCTGCGCGCGCGGGGTCTGCGCGTGTCCGCCGCGCCGGACGGGGAGAAGGCGCTCGCCCTGCTCGCCCAGATGCGCTTCGATCTGGTGATCCTCGACGTGATGATGCCGGGCGTGGACGGGTTCAAGGTCACCGAAACCGTACGCGAGAGCTCTGATACGCCGATCCTGCTTCTGACCGCGCGCGGCGAGCCGGAGGACCGGATCAAGGGGCTGAGCCTGGGCGCCGACGATTACCTCGCCAAGCCGTTCGAACCCGAAGAGCTGGTCCTGCGCGCCGAAGCGATCCTGCGCCGGGTCCAGCCGCGGCGCAAAGGCCCCAGGGAGGTCGTCTTCGGGCCCTGGACCTACACGCTCGCCACCGGCCAGCTGACGCGCGACGGCGCGCCGGTGCGCCTGACCGGGGGCGAGGCGGCGCTGCTCACCGCCCTGGCCATGCAGCCCGGCGAGCCGGTTTCCCGCCTGACCCTGTCCGACCGCGCCGCCCAGGGCGCCGGGGAACGGGCGGTGGACGTGCAGATCACCCGCCTGCGCCGCAAGCTGGAGGCCGACCCCAAGGCCCCGATCTGGGTTCAGACGGTGCGCGGCGAAGGGTACAAGCTGGTGGCCGAGCCGGTGACCGCCGGCGCGCGGGGCTGAGCCATGCGGCTGGGGATCAAGCGCTATCTGCCCACCGGCCTGTTCCAGCGCTCGCTCCTGATCATCGTCCTGCCCGTGGCGCTGATGCAGGTGGCGGTAACCTGGGCCTTCTTCGAGCAGCACTGGCAGACCACCACCGCGCGCCTGTCGGAAAGCGTCGCCGGCGACGTGGCCATGGTGGTCGCGCTTTACGAGCGCGCCGGGCCCGCCGGGTTCGACGAGATCGCGGCGACCGCCTTCGAGACCACGGGGCTCAGCGTCGATCTGCGCGAGGAGGAGGCGCTGCCGGTGAGCCGGCGATCGGCGTTTTTCCGGGTGCTGGACCGCACGCTGCGCCGCGCGCTCGCCACCCGGCTCGACAACGCCTTCTGGTTCGACACCACGCGCTATCCCGAATACGTGGATATCCGCGTGGCCGTGGAGGGCGACGTGCTGCGCTTCATCGCCGTGCGCGACCGCGTGTTCGCCACGACCGGGCACATCTTCGTCATCTGGCTGTTCGGCGCGAGCCTTCTGTTGACGGCCGTCGCGGTGCTGTTCATCCGCAATCAGGTCAAGCCGATCCGCCAGCTGGCCGAGGCCGCCGAAGCCTTCGGGCGGGGCCAGGATCTGGAACGGTTCAAGCCCGCCGGCGCGCGCGAGGTGCGCCAGGCCGCGCTCGCCTTCATGGACATGCGCGCCCGACTGAAGCGCCATATGGAGCAGCGCACGCAATTGCTCGCCGGGGTCAGTCACGATCTGAGAACCCCGCTCACAAGGCTGCGTCTGCAGCTCGCCCTGATGCCGGAAAGCGAAGAGCGCGAGGCCGCGCGCCGCGATCTCGCCGAGATGGAGGCCGCGCTCGAAGAATATCTCGCCTTCGCCCGCGGCCAGGCCGGCGAGGAGCCGGCGCCGGTCGATCTGGTCTTGCTGTGCGAAACGCTCGCCGACGACGCCGCGCGCAACGGCGTCGATCTTCAGCTCGACCTCGCCGACGGGCTGGTGATCCATGGCCGGGAGAACGCGCTGAAGCGCGCGCTCGCCAATCTGGTGCACAACGCCGCCTCCCATGCGCAGACGGTCATGCTCACCGCCCGGATGAACGGACAGCGCGCCGACATCTGTATCGACGATGACGGGCCGGGCATTCCCGCCGAGGCGCGCGAGGAGGCGTTCCGCCCGTTCAACCGGCTTGATGAAAGCCGCAACGCCAACCGCACCGGCGTGGGGCTGGGTCTGGCGATCGCCCGCGATACGGTGCGCGCCCACGGCGGCGAACTGCGTCTCGAAGACTCTCCAATGGGCGGATTGCGGGCGCGGGTCAGCCTGCCGGTCTGAATCCCGGAAAAGGCGCGGCGCCGGCGCAACGCAGCGCGGCGCAGCGGCGTTGCAGACGCGAAGCCGGCCTGTTTCACCGTTGCCGCCGCCACCGGCGGCCGGTAACCTCTCGTTAGGATGTTTCGCGGCTGAGGGGCGCAGCGATGACCGACACCATCAGCTCGACGGGCCCCGAAGCGCCCGGTCTGTTCGCCGGCGCGCCCGGCGAAGGTCCGCGCGACTCTGCGTTCCAGAAACGTCGCACGGGGCAGGTGCGCTTGCGTCCGGAAGACCTTGAATTCGAACCCGACTTCGCCGGGCCTGAAGCCGGCAAGGGCTGGCGGCTGCGCCTGGTGGTGGCGATCCTGTTCTTGCTGCTCACGCTCCTCCTGGGGCTCGGCGCGGGCAATCCAGGTGCTGCAGCCGGGCTCATGCCGCTGCCGCTGGACGCCGTCTCCCCGGTGCTCGGCCTTGCGGCCGTCGGCGCGGCGGTGGGCGCGTTCGTGTTCTTCATGAGCGCGGTGCGCCGCGGGGCGGCGGCGAACGCGCCGCGCTCCTCGCGCCTGGCGCGCCGGCCGGTCTTCGTGGGCACCGGCGCCTATGGCGTGCAGATCGGCGAGGAAGGCCTGGCGCTCGCCTCAACCCAGCGCCGCTTTTCGGCCTATTGGTCGGCCTTCGACGCCGGCACGCTCTACGCCGGTGATCTGAACGGGCCGGGCCTGCCGCTGATCACCAAGGCCCAGGCGGCCGACACCCCGCTCGACGCGGTGTTCGGCCCGCCCGGCGACAACACGGCCGTGGAGCGCCTGATCGAGGAGGCCGCGGTCTGGGCGCGGGCGAACACGGCGATCCGCCTTCCGCTCAAGCACGACCGGAACTTCGCCGTGCGTCTGACCAAGAAGGGCGAGGAGCGCATCGTGCCGCGCGCCAGCGAACGCGAATATCTGCGCCTGTCGCGGCGCCTGTTCGAAGACGGGGACGGCGATCTGTCCTGGCCGGGCTTCGTGGCGGCGGCGGTGCTGATGATCTCGCGCCATGATCCCGACTGGCGCGACGATCTCGGACCGGAGGGCGAGGACGGGGCCTGACCGGCGCCGGGCTTGCGTCACCGCCCGACATCGTGAGGATGACCGCGGGGAGGCTGCGCCATGATGAGACACTTCAGCGGATTTGCGGCCGCGGCGCTGCTGACGCTGGCCGCGCTGCTGGCGGGCGCGCCGGCCGGCGCGCAGGCGCTGGGACCGGAAGGCCGGGTCTACGCCGTGGAGACCCGCGAGGGCCGCTACACCGCCCAGTTCCGCCGCGGCGGCCGCTATGAGGACAGCCGCGGCGCCACCGGCGCCTGGCAGTATGACGGCCGGACCTTGTGCGTCATCGTGCGCCCGCCGCGGGATCGCGAATACGAGATCTGCATGCCCTGGCGCGACGTGGCCGTGGGCCAGCGCTATGAAAGCCGGGCCTGGACGCCGGACGGCGCGCCGGCGCGGATCACCCGGGTCGAGTAGGCGTTACAGCGAGGCGAGCCGGTGTTAAGCTCGCTTTAACGCGCCGGTCGAGGGGGCCGGGGCGAGCCACAAGGATGTCTCCATGCTGGGCCGAGTTCTCGGGCGCACCGCCAACGCCACGTTCACCATCTTCCTGTCCTTCGTTCTGTCCTATGTGATGCTCATCGCGCTGGGGGTGCTCTACCCTGAGGGCCTGAACTGGCTCGTCCAGCGCGCCAAGGAGGTCGAGGCGGTGGTGGTTCAGCCCGACATTCCGGTGCAGTACCGGGTCTGGCTCGATCTCCTGATCGAGGAGGGCGCGATCCTGCTTCTCTTCTTCACGGTGATCGCCCGGATCATCATCGCCCTGGTGCTTTCCGCCCTGACCGCGGCGGTGCCCGACTCCATGAAGCCGCGCTAAGCGGTATCGCCTACGAGACGATGCGGGGCGGGGCGCTCAGGTCTGGAGGCCCCCGCCGGCCGCTTGCGCCCTCCGCTCGCCCTTGGCGCGCGGCCATGCTAAGCGCCTCGCCATGACCGATGCGCCCCGCCCGCCCCGCTCCCGCCCCAAACACTCGACCAAGAATCTCGGACCGCGCGCTGCGGCGCTCGCCGCCGTCATGGGCGTCATCGCCAAGGGCACGCCGCTGGACGCCGGCCTCGCCGGCCGGCCCGAGTGGAAGCGCCTGGAGGCGCGCGACCGGGCGTTCGCGCGCGCCATCGCGTCGGCGGGCGTGCGCCGCCCCCATGCGCTGGACGCGGCGCTGGCGCAATTCCTCTCCAATCCGCTGCCGGCCAAGGCGCTGAAGGCGCGGCTCATTCTGCGCCTCGGCGCGGCCGAGCAACTCATTCTCGATACGCCGGCCCACGCCGCCGTGGACGCCTGGGTTTCGCTGATGGCGCAGGACGAGGAGACCGTGCGGTTTAAAAACCTCGCCAACGCCGTGTTGCGCAAGGTGGGCGGCGATGATGGCCGGCATGTCTTCGCCACCGCCGATCCGCTGAACGATCTGCCCGATTGGTGGGCCGAGCGCTGGATCGCGGCCTATGGCGAGAAGACCGCGCGCGAGATGGCCAAGGCCCGCTCCGGCCCGCCGCCGCTGGACCTGACCGCGAAGCCCGGCGTCGATCTCGCCGGCCTCGCCGAAACGATCGGCGGGCGCGTGCTCTCCACCGGGACCGTGCGCCGCGACGAGATCGGCGCGGTGGAGGGCCTGCCCGGCTATGACGCCGGCGACTGGTGGGTTCAGGACGCCGCCGCGGCGTTGCCGGTGAAGCTCCTGGCGCCGCAGCCCGGCGAGACCGTCGCCGATCTCTGCGCGGCGCCGGGCGGCAAGACGCTTCAGATCGCCGCCGCCGGCGCGGCGACCCTCGCCGTGGACGCCTCGGCCAAGCGGCTGAAGCGCGTAGAGGAGAATCTGGCGCGCACCGGGCTGACGGCCGAGATCATCGCGGCCGACGCTCTGACCTGGCGCCCGGAGGCGCCGCTGGACGCGGTGCTGCTGGACGCGCCGTGCACCGCCACAGGCACGCTGCGGCGGCGCCCCGACGCGGCCTTCGCCAAGCAGCCGGGCGATGTCCAGTCTCTGCAGGCGATCCAGTCTCAGATGCTCGACGCGGCCTTCGCCATGCTCAAATCGGGCGGACGCCTGGTCTATTGCACCTGTTCGCTGGAGCGCGAAGAGGGCGAAGATCAGATCGCGGCCTTTCTGACGCGCACCGCAGAGGCGCGCCTCGACCCGGTCCGTCCCGAGGAGCTGCCGGGCCTTGAGCGGGCGATCGAGAAGGGCGCGGTGCGCACCCGTCCCGATCTCTGGCGCGGGGAAGGTGGGCTCGACGGTTTCTATATCGCCCGGATCGTGAAGGCCTAGGGCGCCCAGACCAGCTCAAAGCGCTCGAACAACACGTCGAGATCGTCGGAATAGTCAAACCCCTCGCGCTCGGCCTCGCGGCGCCAGAACGCGCGGTGGTCGGCCAGCCAGCGCGCGCGCGTGGCCTCGTTCTCGCCCTCTTCGAACGCGTCCTCGTCCGTGACGCTGTGCACCGGCCCGATGCGCACGGCGATGGTGCGGATGACGCAGGCCGGCGCGCCCCGGCCATCGAGGATCAGGGCGAGATCGCCGGGTTTCGGCCGGGTCTCATCGTCATGCCAGCGCGCAAGGCTGGCGGTGGCGCGCTTGCGCCCCGACAGCACGAAGCCCAGAAGCTCGTCCATGAGTTCCGGACTGTCGCCGAAGGCGTCGATGAAGCACGGCCCCTCTGCGGTCTCGCCGGTGGCCGCGCGAAACCGGGCCCAGAAGGCGGCTTGGTCGGGAGTCATCGCCGGCCGCTGCGCCGGGTCAGGCGTCATCGCCGCGTCCGCCGTCAATCACGCGCAGCCTCGGGACGCCGCCCTCCTTGGGGCCGTCTTCATCGCGGTCGCCCTCGACAAGGGTCAGCCCGCGGCGGATACGGCCGTCCTCCTCAAGAGCGCCAAGCGCGTCCTGCGCCACTTGGGCTTGATCGTCGTCCTCGAGATCGTCGTTGACGTCGCGCGTGTTGGAGCGCATCGGCGCGCCCTTGCGCTTGAATCCGGAGCCTTTGGACTTGAAGGAGGTGGCTTGCTTGAAGCCCCTCGGGCCTTTGCCCTTGGCCTTCTTCTCAATCTCTTTCAGCTTGGCGATCTGGCGCATGGACAGCGCCTCGCCATCCTCGCCCAGGGTGGGATCGGCGAAGGCCGAGCCATAGGTGGACAGGCGCTGCTCGACCGAGGTCATGAACTCGGTCTCCCAGTCCGTGAGTTCGGCCTGGGCGGCCTTGGCGGCGTCGGGATCGTCGGCCTCGGCCTTAACGATGGCGCGCTCCACGGCGGCCTTGGCCCGGCGGATGCGGGCCATGGCCTTGCGGGTGGCCTTCTCGTCGACCTCGCGCGCCAAGGGCGCTACTCGCCCACCGCGCCGAGATAGAGCTCCAGGAGCGCTTCCTGCTCCTCGCGCTCATGGCGGTCCTGCTTGCGGATCGAGATGACCTTCCGGAGCACCTTGGTGTCATAGCCGAAGCTCTTGGCCTCGGCGTACACTTCCTTGATGTCGGCGGCCAGGCTCGCCTTTTCCTCCTCCAGCCGCTCGATGCGGGCCACGAACTGTTTGAGCTGTTCGCGGGCGGCCGCGCCGATGGCGTCGGACTCGTCTTTCTCAGGCGTGGCGGCGGCGGCGAAATCGGCCATGGAACGTCCTTTACTGCAGCCCGGATGGGCGCTGAGCGGTCTTGAAACGGGTTCGCCCGATTATGCGAGCGCGCCGCACGAGGGCAAGCGCGCGCCCCTGCGGGCGGGGCGCCTTTTGCACATTTATCCGGCGCGCGAGATCACGTCGCCCACCGCCCTGGCGACCGCCTCGCCATGCCAATGGTGCAGGTTATGGCCCGCCCCGTCGATCAGACGCAGCTCGCCGTTCGGCAGGGTTTCGGCGACTGGGACCGCGTGGCGGTCGGTGAACACCACCGTGTCGTCCGGCCCGGCCATCAGGATCACCGGTTGAGTGATCTCGCCGTATCGGTCCTCCTGCGCCTCCAGGCTCTCATTCACGCGCGCCATGTCGGCGGCGTTCGCCCGCCACGGACCGGGTCGCAGGATCAACGGGATCTCGGCGTTCTCGATATAGTTCTCCGGCACGGGCTCGGGCTCGAAGGCGCTCTCAACCCCGTCCTCCAGGCTGCCCGGCCCCACCAGCGGCACCACGGCGCGCGTGACGATCGTCCCGATCACCGGCCAGGTGGTGAGCTCGTTATAGAACGCCGCATCGCCCACATTGGCCCGGATCGCCGGAGCGATCAGCACCGCGCCGTGGGTGCGCCCGGGATGATCCATCATCAGGCGCAGGGTGATCGCGGCGCCCCAGCTATGGCCGATCACCGTCGCCTCCTCCATGCCGATCTCGGCGAGGAAGGCGGCGATGAGGTCGGCTTCGCGGGCGGGCGTCCAGTCGCCGCCGCCCTCGGGCCGTTCGCTCCAGCCGAGGCCGGGCCGGTCCAGCCAGACGACGCGATAGGCCGACAGATCGTCGGCGAGCGCCAGCATCGGCTCTTCCAGATTGCTCGATGCGCCATGGAGAACGAGAACCTCCGGCGCGCCCTGCGGGCCGGTGATCTTGTGGTGCAGGCGCACGCCGTCGACCGTGACGAAATCCCCTTCGGGCGGGAAGCGCTCGGCGATGTCGCCGGACTTGCCCGCGCCGGACGCGCAGGCGCCGAGCACGACGAGAAGGAGCGCGGCGAACGCCGCGAGCAGAACATAACCCATCTTCATCGGCGATCCCTTGAAACCTGCTGTCTATACGGGCGGCGGGCCCCGGCGGATTGAAACCGCTTAAAGCGCGCGGCCGGCGAGTTCGCGCTGCAGACGCGCCGCGGCCGGGCGCGCCACGGGATGGAAGGGGTGGCGTTCGAGCGCCTCTTCATAGGCTTGCAGCGCCGCCTCCCGCGCGTCGGCGGTCTCCAGGGCGCGGCCCAGCAACGCCCAGGCGTCGAACCGGTTCGCATCGAGACTCACCGCCGTGTTCAGCGCCTCGAGCGCGAAGGTCCAGTCGGCCTGGCGCGCGGCCAGTTCGGCGCTGGCCACCCAGCCCTCGGCATAGTCCGGCTCAAGCAGGCGGAGATGGAAATAGGCGGTCTCCGCCGTGGACAGATCGCCGGCTTCGAGCGCCGTCTCCGCGCGTTGCAGCAGCAGATCGGCCGACGGCCCGGCGCGCTGGCGCCAGAGGGAGCGGACTTCGCCCGCCAGGCTTTTGGCGCGCTCCTCGCTCGGTGCGGAGGCGAGCAGCTCCAGCCGGTCCTCAAGCCGGGCCTCAGGATCCTGATATTGCGCGCGCGCGCGATCGGTCTCCGGCGCGGCCGCGCCGGGCAGGTCGATCACCGGCGGCTGCACGGCGAGAATGAGGGCGATCAGGCTCATGGGGCGCAGGATAGAGCGCACACCGGCGTGGGCAAGCGCGGCGTCAGTCGGTGGAGCCTAAACCGGCAAGCCCCGCGCGCTCAGTTCGCGGCGAACCTGGCCCGCGTTCTCGAACACCACGCCCTGGAAGCCGGCGACCTTGGCCGCTTCGATATTGTCGGGGCGGTCGTCGATGAAGACAACGTCCTGCGGCACGTGGGCGATGCGGGCCTTGGTGATCTCGTAGATCTCCGGATCGGGCTTGATGACGCCTTCGCGGCCGGAGACCACATGGGCGTCGAACCGCGCGATCGCCGGATAGGTGGACAGGATGTGCGGCCATTTCTCGGCCGGCAGATTGGTGAGGGCGTACTGGGCGACCCCGGCGCTTTCCAGCGCCTCGACGATCGCCTCCATCCCGTCCACCCAGCCGTCGAACATGTCCGCCCAGCGGGCGTCCCAGGCCGTGATCAGCTCGGCCTTGTCGGGATGGGCTTCGATCAGCGCCTTGCGGTTTTCCGCCATGGGCACGCCGGCGTCATGGCGCTGATGCCAGGCCATCGTGCAAACGCCGCCGATGAAAGCCTCGACGGCGTCTTCGTCCGGTAAAAGCTCGCGATAGACGCGGGCGGGATCCCAGTCGACCAGCGTATGGCCGAGATCCCACAGGACCGCGCGGACACGCGCCATGGAATTATTCTCAGGGGCCTTTTCGAACCGCAAAACCGGTTCCCACTTTTGCTGAAAAGGCCTGAAACTAGCCGGCGCGGGCTTTGAAGCGCGGGTCTTTCTTGTTGATCACGTACACGCGGCCGCGGCGGCGCACGACCTGGCAGTCGCGGTGACGGTTCTTGAGAGAACGGATGGAGCTGCGCACTTTCATCGTCGTCGCCCTAGCAATCTAAAAAGCCCCGACGGATCGGGGCCGAAACGGTCAAGAGCGGGCGATCTACCGGGGCGCCGGGCAAAAGTCAACGCGGGCGCGCTGAACTCCGCCTGAAAAAACTGCGCTCGATCCTACTCCCCGAGGCGGGGGGAGCGCGTTACGGTGCGAAGCGGGGCGCAAACTGAACGAGGCGGTCGATGATATCCACCCTGATGCGGAACGCCGGTCTTTCGGCTCTCATGCTGGCGAGCGCGGGATGCGTGAGCGCAAGCTTCCCCCCGCCGGCCGAGGCTGGTGAAACCGGGGCGAGCGAAGCCGGCGCGGCCGAACGCGGCGTCACCGCCGCCCAGTCCGACGGCTTCGATCGCTGGCTTTCCGGGTTTCGCTCCGATCTTGAGGACGAGGGCGTCAGCGCGGAGATCATCGCCTCGATGCTGGACGGGCTGGAGCCCGATCCGGTGGTGCTGGAGCGCGACGCCTACCAGCCCGAGTTCGTGCGTCCGGTCTGGGAATATCTGCAAGGCGCGGTCAGCGAGACCCGAATCAGCCAGGGCCGCGCGGCGCAGGGGCGCGTCACCCAGACCCTGCAGGAGATCGAGGACGAGTTCGGCGTCGATAAAGACATCCTCACTGGAATCTGGGGGCTGGAGAGCGCCTATGGCGTCATCCAGGGCGATTTCGACATCGTGCGCTCGCTCGCCACGCTCGCCTGGGACGGGCGCCGCCGCGATTTCGCCGAGAACCAGCTCAAAGCCGTCGCCCAGATGATCGACCGGGGCTACGCCACGCGTGAGCAGCTGGAGGGCAGCTGGGCCGGCGCCATGGGCCAGACCCAGTTCATCCCCACCACCTATATCGAGCGCGCGGTGGATTTCGACGGCGACGGCCGGCGCAATATCTGGGAGAGCGAGGCCGACGCGCTCGCCTCCGCGGCCAATCTACTGGCGCGCGCAGGCTGGGATCGTGACGAGCCGGTGGTCGAGCAGGTCACCCTGCCGGATGAATTCGACTATGACGCCTGGAGCGAGCGCACCCGGCGCAGCGTGTCGGACTGGTCCTCGCGCGGCGTCATCGCCACGGACGGCGAGTTCGACGGCCCGCAGGACCTGGAGGCGCGCATCCTGATGCCCGCCGGCGGCGCCGGGCCGGCCTTCATCGCCTATCCGAACTTCGACACCATCCTGCGCTACAACAACTCCACGAGCTACGCCCTCGGCGTCAGCTATCTCGCCAAGGCGCTGGAAGGCTCCGGCGATCTGCCCGGCGGCTGGCCGGAAGCCAATCCGCCCCTCAACCGCACCCATGCGAGAGACCTGCAGGCCGCGCTCACCGCGCTGGGTTTCGATACGCAAGGCATTGACGGTGTGGTGGGCCCCAACACCCGCTCGGCGCTGCGCGCCTTCCAGCAGTCGAAAGATTTGGAACCGGACGGCTACGCCGGCGCGGAAGCCTACGAGCAGGTGATCGGCGTGCCGCCGCAGGCGGAGGACTGAGGCGCGGGGCTCATACCACCGGCCCGTCCTCGTCCCGGTTCAGCGTCGAGGCCGCCGCGCGCACGCGCGGGTGGAGCAGCGCCAGGAGCAGGCCTACGAGCGCCAGCACGGCGTTGAGCTGAAAGGGCGCAGACGGCATCACGGTCTGATAGAGCCACAGCCCGGTCGCCGGCGCGATCAGGAAGCCGAGCCCGGCCGTGGCGGTGGTGAGGCCGGCCGCGCGGCCCTGTTCCTCAGGGCTCACGGCGAGCGAAGCGCCGGCGGTGAAGCCGGAGCGGGCGAGGCCGAAACCGAAGCAATTGGCGATATAGCCAATCACGATGGCGGCGTAGTTCGAGGCGAAAACCATCTCCACATTGCCCAGAATCACCAGCCCGGCGCCCAAAGCCATCAGCACGCGCGGGCTGGTCTTCAGCGCCGGGATCACCACCATCTGGGCGAAGACCAACCCCGCGGCCCCGGCGGTCAACGCCACGCCGGCGAGCTCCAGGCCTTCGGCCGGGCTCTTGTTCAGCCGGTCCATCACATAGAACGACAAGGCCTGCAGGCTGGCCGCCTGCGACAGCCAGAGCGCGCAGCCATAGAGCATGAAGGCGGTCAGGCGCGGATCGGCGGCGAACTTGAACTGCACCAGCGGATTGATCGGCCGGCCCTGGCGTTTCGGCGGGGTGTTCTCGGGAAGAAAGGCGCGCACGCTCAAGGCGGCGAGGCCCACCAGGGCTGCGACCACGGCCATGAAGGCGGCGATGCCGATGCGCTCTGAAAACGCCGCGGCGAGCGCCGGGCCGATCACGCTGCCGAGCCCGAAGGCGGCGGTGAGGCCCGCCAGAGCTTCAGTGCGCTCGTGCGGCGCGGTGCGGTCGGCCACATAGGCTTGGGCTGACGGATTGGTCGCCGAGCCGAGCCCGCCGAACAGGCAGCGCGCCAGCGCCATTGCGAAGATCGCCGCCATGGGCGGCAACAGCCCGGTCTGCCCCGCCCAGGCGCCGATCGCGAAGACCAGGCTGGAGAAGGAGAACGCCGTCAGTCCCAGCGTGATCAGCGGCCGGCGGCCATAGCGGTCCGACAGGGCGCCCCAGACCGGGCTCATGGTCAAGAACAACAGCGCGGAGACAGTGTAGATCGCCCCAACCCATACCTCCGCCACCTCCAGCTCGCGCGCCAGCGGCGGCAGAATGGCGAACAGCATGGAATTGCCCACCGCCGTGGCCATCAGACACACGAACAGCAGCCGGAAGGCGCGCCGGCGCACTTCAGGCGAAGAGGGTGAGGAGGGATCGTAAGGCGGGGTCACGCACGGTGGGATACGCCCAAACCATAAAGGCGTCCACGCCCGCTCGTTTGCCTCGATGTGAATATCCGTATTAACCTTGGCGCGGGGAGGAGCGGACCATGGCGGTTTCGGTCTCTGCGCTGTTGGGCGTTCTGGCCGCCCTGCTCGGGGGGCAGCCGGAGCCGGCTGCGTCGGACGGCGAGCCGGCCGCAAGTGAAGGCGCGCCCGATCCGTGCCGGTTCGGACGTCACGGTCCGGCCGCGCGACTGACCCTGGACGTCCCGGCGCCGGATTATCCAGGCTATGGCGGTGAAGCCCCGCCCTTGACGGTCGACGACGCGTGCGGGCTGAGATTTCTCGATCTGGGCGGCGTCTGGGAAAGCGACGGCGTCCAGTTCATCGCCTCCCATGACGTGCGCACGGGCGATTTCGCCCTGCGCTTCATGCACGTGCCCTATAATGATGCGCGGTTTCGCGTCTGGGGATTCCGGTTCGGCGACCCGTCCGCTTTCGGCCGGATCGGACCGGACGCCGAGGCGATGGAGCTTTACGCCAATCTGCGCTTTCCCACCCGCCTGCGCGGCGTCTGCCCGCAGGAAGGCGAGCGCCAGGACCGGGTCCACGCCCTCGTTCTGGACTATGACCCCGAGGGGCGGCCGCGCATCGGCCTGACCCGCATGCATTCGACGCTCGACGTGGCGCCCTGCCGGGTCCGGCACGAATACTTCGTCGATGGCGGCTATGTGCGCCTGGATCTGGGGGCTGAAGGATGAGCCCCGCCCGCCGTCCGTTGCTGATCGCCGGCGCCGGGATCGTCGCCGTCCTCCTGGCGCTGCTGGCGTTCGTCTGGCCGCGAAACGATCCTGGAACGCCCGAACAACGTGATCTGCTGGCGCTCCTGCGCGCGGCGGAGACCGAGGCCTCCTGGCCCGGGCTGGAGATCGAGACGGCGGCGCGCACGCTCGCGACGCCCGAAGCCGCCGCCGACTTCCTGCGCACGGGCGTGGCCTTGCAGGACTATTCCGGCCGGCTGCAGGGCGAAGGGAGCGTGCTGATCACGCGCGGCGCCAACGCCGAGGACAAGGCTGCGCTGCTCGCCGCGCTCTTGCAGGCGCAAGGGTTCGAGACGCACTTCCTGACCGCGCCCTGGCCGCAGGCGCCCCCGCCGCGCCTTATCGCCGCGCCGGCCCGGCCCTCGCCGGCCCTCGATGCGCTGCTCGCCCGGCTCGGCGTGGACGAGGCGGCGGAACGGCGCGCCGGCGTGGAGCGGGCGCAGGCGCGACTCTCGGCCTTGCGCGACGAGGTCGAGGCGGCGCATGCGGCCCTCTCGGCGGCGGTGGAGATCGCCGGCCCGCGTCCGGGCCCGCGCCCCGACCGGCGAATATTGGTGGCGTATGGCGGCGAGACCGGCTGGTCGACGCTGGACCCCGTGTTCGACACGCCGCCGCCGGCGCAGGCCGAAGAGACGACGCTCGCCGCCTTGACGCCGGTCACCGCCCATCTGGACCTTGTGACGGCGGATGGAGATCGGCGCCGGGTCCTGGAGGTCACGCCGGACGGGCCGGAGGAGAGCGTGATCAGCTTTGCGCCGGCCTCCGGCCTTGAGGCGTTTTATTCCGGTCCGCCCGAGCCGGGGCGCGTGGCGCTGTGGCGGCCGGTGATCACCCAGGCCGGACAGGGCCTGGCGGGCGCGCCGTTCACGCCGGGCGGACGCCCGGCGCCGCACTTTGAGCCCGCCGGCGACGACGGCGGGTCGGACCCGCCGGACATCAACGAGGCGGAGATCGTCGACGTCGATCTGTCCGCCTTTCCGGAAGTCGCCTTGACCGTTCGCACCGACGCGCCGCGCGACGCCGTCTGGCGCGCCGCTCATATCCGCCTGAGCGAAGAGGGCGCGGCCGTGGCCGCACGGGTCGAAGCGCTTGCGCAGCCGCCGCGCCATGTCGCGGTCGTAATCGATGTGTCGCCCTCGATGATCGCGCACGGGCGGATCTTCACCGCCGGTGCGGCCGGCCGCGCGCTGATCGCCCGCACGGCGCGTCCGCAGCAGGTCGCCAGCGCCGCGGCGTCCGGCGAGCCGGTGCTGACCCGGCGCGGCGCCATCTTCTTTGAGCCTCAGGACGCTGTGGATGATTTCGAAACCGGGCTGGTGATCCGCCCCGGCGACGATCTCGCCGGCGCAGTGCGCCTGGTCGCCGATCCCTCCGCCGGGCCGATCGACGTGGTGGTGTTCACCGACGGGGAGATCGGGGCGGCCGGGCTCGCCGATCTGGCGCAGGCGGTCGACCACGAGGCTGTCCGCCTGATCGTCGCGGCGCCGCACCTCACCGCCGCACGGTTTGAAGGGGTCGCCGACCAGGTGGTGAGTCTGCCCGACGAGGAAGCGGACGCCGAAGCGCTCGGCCGCGCGCTGGCCGCCCGCTCGGGCTCGCAGCTGAAGATCAGCTATGTCGCGCGCGAAGGCGCGCCCGGCGTGAGGCGTGCTTTGGCGCTATCGTTCGCGGCCTGGGACGGAACCGCCGAGGCCGCGTACGCCACGCCGGAGCGCGCCGTGGGTGAACCGCGCATCGAGCTCGGCCTGACGCGCGGGGGCGCGGCGTTGGGCGAGGCGCGCCCGCTCGTCGCACTGGGCGAAGAAGAGACGGCTTGGGCCTTGATGGCGGAGCATGTCCTCCACGTCACCGGCGCGCGCATCGCCGCGCCCGCGCTTCTGCGGCGCTATCTCGCCGACCAGCGCTTCGCCTTCGAACTGGGGCTCGACCGTCCGGACGCGCCGTTCCCGCCTGGGCCCGATCACGCCGTGATGGCGGCGGCGAGCCGGCTTGCGGGCTACGCCGAACAGGGCGCGGAGACGCCGCTCACGGGCGCCGCGCCCCTGGCGCTTCTCATCAGCGCGTTCCCCGAGCCGAGGGGCGAGACGCTCGCGCGCGTCACCACCCTCGATCTTCTGTCGGACGGCGGTTTGAGCGCGGTCGGCGGGGCGCGCGCCGGCCTGGCGCTGGCTGCGGGCGAAGCGGCGCTTCTGGGCGGGACGAGCGTGAACCGCGCCCTGCTTCAGACCGAGCGCCGGATCGTCGGTCCGCGCACGCCGCTTCCCGTCGCCTGGCCGGCTGAAACGCTGCGCGCCCTGCGGGGCTCGCAGCGGACGCTGGCGGCGCGCCCGGACGGGCGCGCCGGCTGGCTGGTGGAGCCGGACGGGCGGGTCTCGGCGCGGCTCTTCGAGCCGGCCGCCAAGGGCGCGCGCGTCGACGCCATCATCGCGCAGTTCGACGAATTGCGCTCGGGCCTGGCGGTCAGCGGCGCGGTCTCCAGCGGGTTGCTCTCGCCCTATCGCGTGCCCGGGGCGAAGGTCGGGGCGATGTTCGCCATCCTCGATTTCGATCTGCGCCTGTTCTGCTACTCCACCGTCGTGCTCGGCTATCTCAACGAGGAACTTGAGGCTTCGGCCGCCGGAGAGCGCGCCCCGCCGGCGGATTGGAACCAGGTGGCCGAGGACGCCTGCGACATCGATGCGGACGCGCCATTGTTCGATCTGGTCTCCAACGTGGCTCTGAGCGCGGCCAAGGGCGAGCTGGGCGACCGGGCGACCACATCGGTCCAGACCCTGGGCGGCTGGACCTCGACCCACGGCGGGGAGGTGATCGTCAACACCGGCGCCGGGCTGACGATCGACCAGCTCCATTCAAAGTTCAACGAGCGCCTGGAAAGCCTCGCCGCCATGGACGAGGCGCTGGCCCGCGAGCGGCCCGAACCTCTGCCGGGCCGCGCCGCAGCGCTCGCCCGGTCGGCCGGCCAGCCCTGAATCAAGTTCTAACGCCCCGCAAACCCAGCCTTAAGCATCCCATGCCTATAACCGTCCCGAAATCGGACGCGCCCTGGACGATGAGAGCGGGAGAACCCGCCGGGGGCGTGTCGCCTAGAACAGGTGGTGGGATATGTTTCAGATTCTCGGCGTGCTGGTCGTGTTCGGCATGGTGTTCGGCGGGTTCGTGCTCGCCGGCGGCAATTTCACGATCATCATCAAGGCTCTGCCCTTCGAGCTGATGATGATCATGGGCGCGGCGGTGGGCGCGTTCCTGATCGGCAACTCCATGAAGACGATCATGAAGACGCTGGGCGATTTCGCCAAGCTGATCTCCGGGTCGAAATGGAAGCGCCAGGATTACATCGACCTGCTCACCCTCTTGTTCCAGCTCACCAAGACGATGAAGACCAAGGGCGTCATCGCGCTGGAAAGCCATATTGAGAAGCCGCATGAGAGCTCCATCTTTTCGGCCTACCCGAAGATCCTGAAAGACCATTTCGCGACCGACTTCATCTGCGACACGCTGCGCATGATGACCATGAACCTGGAGGATCCCCACCAGGTCGAGGACGCCATGGAAAAGCAGATGGAGAAACACCATCACGAGGCGGCCGGCCCCGCCCACGCGCTTCAGACCATGGCCGACGGCCTGCCCGCTCTGGGCATCGTCGCCGCGGTGCTGGGTATCATCAAGACCATGGGCGCGATCACCCAGCCGCCCGAATATCTCGGCAAGATGATCGGCGGCGCGCTGGTGGGCACCTTCCTCGGCGTGTTCATCGCCTACGGCTTCGTGGGGCCGTTCGCCACGCGTCTCAACCAGATCTACGAGGAAGAGGCGATCTTCTACAAGATCATCCAGGCGGTGCTGGTGGCCCATCTGCACGGCAACGCCGCCCAGATCAGCGTGGAGATCGGCCGCGGCAACGTGCCGAGCGAGTTCCAGCCCAGCTTCTCCGAGCTTGAAGAAGCGGTCTCCAACGTCCAGGCGGCCTAGGGACTTATTTCAGACTCTCCGAACCGGACGGCGGCGCCGCCGGGTCCAGGGGCAACCCTTCGGCCTGGCGGCGTTTCAGCACGCGCAGCCAGCCATGGATCCCCTCCGCATCCAGCCCGTGCAACATCAGCCGGTGGCCGGCCTCGAAGGTGGAGAGCGGCACCATGGGATGGCCGTTCTTGATGAAGCTGAGATGGTAGTCGGTCCCCAGGATCTTCGCGATATAGATGGCGATGGTCTCGTCCAGCTGCAGCGAATTGGCCGCGCGCACGAAATCGTTCTTCGGCAGGAACAGGGCGTAGAGCGGGGTGTAGAGCTCGATCGCGGTCTGCACGTCGACGAAATTCAGCCGGCCGTCAGGCAGGGGCGCGAGATCGAACTCCCCGTCGGTGATCATGGACAGGTCGAGCGTCTGCGGCGGCGCAAGATCGCGCGCTTGCGCACGCAGGGACCGGTTCAGCTCGATGATGAAATTATAGATGTTGAGATCGTGCTGCAGGAACACATTGTCCTTCAGATCCTCCAGCGTGCGCGGGCGCAAGGGGCGGCTTTCAATCTCCACCGGACCGGCGTTGGCCTTGATGAAGGCCAGGATCTCCGTGCCGATATGGAAATGGCGCAGGATCAGCGTGTTGGTTTCCGGCGTGGCGAAGGTCTTCAGCCCCCAGCAGATGAGTCCGTGAAGCGGCCCCGGCAGGTTCGGCCAGCGCAGGAAGATCCGGCGCAGCACGTGAACCAGGACGAAGAAGACGAACACGAACGGACGCAGGAACGGCAGGAGAAAACGCCGCGAATAACTGTCCTGGCCCGTTAACAGCGCCGCCTTGGCGCTGTCGGCGACGGGCAGGCTGGTGTCCAGATAAAGGGCCAGCCAGGGATCGGGATCGTGCGGGTCGTAGCTCGCCGGGTCGAAGGATTTTCCCAGCTGGTCAGGCAAGATCGATCTCCTCCAGCTGCAGCGCATAGAGCCGTCCCGTCACTTCGGCGCAGCGCACCAGGCGCGCCTCCAGCGCGTCGTCCAGTGGTATCATGGCGAGCATCGCCTTGAACTCCTCCATGTGATCGGCGTCGTTCTCGCCGTGATAGAGCAGGAAGCGCACCGCCTCGTCGGGCAGGTCGAGCCGGCGTCTCACCGCCCGCCCCCAATCGGAGGCCTTCTGGGACCCCAGCCCTTCGATGATCCACATGGCGCCCAGAAGCGCGAACGGGTCCGGCTTGGAGGCCTCATGATACATCCAGGCCGACAGGGCTTCGGAGCCGATATTCTTCGGCGCCGCGACGATGTCCTCCAGCCGCCCGCCCGCGGCGACGAAATCGCGCTCCAAGAGCTTGTAGTCGCGATGCTCGGTGGCGGCGTGACCGATCAGGGTGGAGCGCAGCTCGAAATGCGCCTCGCCGATATTGGAGGCGGCGCGCGAGATCCAGCACGCGCCCTCCACCACCTGCTGGCGCAGATTGATCAGGAAGGCGCGGTAATCCTCCACCGTCAGCCGGCCGCGATTGAGCCGCCGGATGATCTCGGTGGTTTCAAGGCGCGCCTCGAATGCGGTCCAGGCGATGGCGAGCTTGCGCAGCACGGATTGGACGCGCTCGGGCGCGGCGGCCTGCGGCGGCCGGGTGTGAAGGGTCATGGCGTGTCTCCCTTGAGGCCGACGGCGGTCATGTGCATGAAGCCCACCAGCCCGCGCCCGCTTTCCGGTACGACGCCGAGCACGGTCTCGCCGGGCTTCGGCGCGCGCTCGCGCAGAAAGGCGTCGAGCATGATCCAGATCGAAGCCGAGCCGGTGTTTCCGGCGGTGGCGAGATTGTTGAACCAGCGCGCCTCGTCGATCATGGCGCCGGTGTCGGTGAGCAGCCGGACGATCTCCTCACGCAGCGAGCGCGCCGAGTAGTGAAGCAGGAGATGGTCGACCGCCTCCGGGCGGATGCGGCCGGCGTCGACCTTTTGCAGATACACGCCGATCCAGGCGCGGATCACGATCTTCAAAAGGTCGAAATCCTGCTGCAAGGCGATCGCGCCGGCCTTGAACGCGGCCTCGGGGCCCAGAAACGGCCAGGCGCGCGACAGGTCGTGGCGCTCGGCGAGGGTCCCGCCCGCCCACATGCACGGATCGAACCGGTCGGCCAGCGAGACGATGTCGATCCAGTCGACGCGCAGCGACACGCCGGTCCGCGAAGGTTCCGGCGCCAGCCAGATCGCGCCCGCCCCGTCCGACAGTGTCCAGCGCAGGTACTCCGCCTCCAGCGCCAGCCGGCCCTTGGCGTCGATCAGCGCCGTGCCTTCGTAGAAATGCGGCCGGAACCAGCGCGAGGCGTGTTCCCCGGCGCACGCCGACGCGGCCTCGGCTTCACCGGTGCGCACCGCCTGCCAGGCGGATTTCGCCGCCATGATCGCGGACCCGCACACCGACTGGAAGCTGGCGAGCTCCAACGGCCCGCAGCCCAGCTCCGCGTGCACCTGGGCGCCGTGGCCGGGCGCCAGCAGATCGCCCTGGGTCGTGGCGGTGGCCAGATGCTCGAGACGGGCGAGGCTCGCCCCGGCGGCGTCGGCGGCCTTGCGCACCGCCTCGGCGCTCATGCCGGCGTTGGTGTGGGTGGGGTCGCCCTCCGGGGTCAGCGCGTAATGCCGGGTCCTTATGCCGTTCCAGCGCAGCACGCGCGGGCCCAGGCGCGAGGGTTCGCCGCCGATCCGGCCCAGATACGCCTCCATGGCCTCCGATCCGACGGGCGGGCCGGGGAGGACCGCTCCGGTTCCGGTGACGTAGACGGGGCGCAGACGATCCAAGAGCCGCTCCTTGTGGCGTCCTTCACGCCTTTTGCTGGCATCAGCTTATGGCGATCCTGCGGCGGGCGTCACGGTTTTCAGGGCGAAACCTCTCGGGGCGAAATCGCGCGCCGCAAACCCGGCGCCGTTCCGGCGCCACACTGAACGGCAACAGCCGCCCGGCCTTGCGCGTTATATCGCTAAGCAAAGGAAAGAGCCGTCATGCGTTTCGCGCTCCGGCATACGATATATGCAAGCCTGCCCGCTCTCGTGCTCGCCGCCTGCGGCGAAGCCGGCGAGGACGACGCCGAACGCGCCGCGCGCGAAGCCGCCGACGCGGCGCAAAGCGCCGGCGAGGCGATCGAGGAAGGCTGGGAGAGCGGCGATGACGAGCGCGCCGTGCTGGCCGAGGAAACCGGCGAAGCGGTGATGGCCGTGAAGGCGCAGGTGCGCGCCGAATGGCACGAGCACCGCCCCGACCGCCGCGCCGCGCTGGAGGCGGCCGGCGACCATGTGGCCGCCGCCGGCGCGGCCCTGGCGAGCGGCCTGGACGCCGCCGCCGACGCCTACGCCCGCACCGTGGACGACGGCGTGGACGCCGACGATTTCCGCACCGCCGACATCAGGTTCGAGCGCTTCGAGACGCAGGACGAGCGCGTGAGCGCCGAACCGCTGGACGGTTCGATCGAGCTGGAAGCCGAGGCCGAAATCGATCTCGAGGGCGCCGAGGAGGCTGAAGCCGAGCTTGAGATCGACCGCGACGACGGCGACCGCGAATACATCCCGACCCACGAGCTGGAGGTCGATGTCCATCCTTGCGTGGATCAGGACGAGGAGAGCCGCGACGACGCCGAGGACGCGCCCGCTCGGTGCACGCCGGAACGCGGCTAGGGCCCGTGACCTATTGGCCACAGGTGCTGGCCGCCGCGCCGGCGGAACGCCGCCCGCTCTTTCCCCTCCTTTGGATATGGGTTAACCACCGCCTCCCCGGCGGCTGGGCACCGCCGTGCACAGGAGATTTCGACCCGTGTCTACAGAGCTGAGCTAGACCGCGGCGGCCTTCAGATTTGAAGGCGGCGAGCGCCGCGCCGACCGACCCGGCCGCCGATATCGGCGTGAGGGCGACCGCGCATGATCCTCGCCTGATCCGCACTTGCTCAGATATCGCGCCGCTCCGTGCGGCGCCGCTCCACGGGTTCTCACATGTCCGACTTCGACGACGACGACGCGCACGGCGAAGGCCGCGCCCGTGTCCTGTCCAATCTCCAGGTTCTCGCCTTCCTCGCCCGGCAATGGCGCCGCCGGCCGGTCTCGTTCTGCTTCATCGTGGCGTTCACCGGCGTGGCGACGCTCGCCGATATCTTCGTGCCGGTGGCCGCCGGCGCGCTGATCGACGCCATTTCCGGTCCGAACGCCGACCGGGACGGCGAGGCGCACTGGATCGCGCTCGCGGCGTTCCTGGGCCTCGCGCTCACCGTGAACGTCGCGCGCCAGTTCATGGTGCGTGTGGAGATCCCGTTCTCCAGCGCCAACATGGCCGACATGACCACGGAGAGTTTCGCCAAGGTGCAGCGCTTCTCCGCGGACTGGCACGCCAACACCTTCGCCGGCTCGGTCGTGCGCAAGATCACCCGCGGCATGTGGGCCTACGACACCATCACCGCCACGCTCTGGTTCGGGCTTGTTCCCAGCGTCTTCGTGATGCTGGGCCTGTCGGTGTACATGGCGTTCAACTGGCTGTGGGTCGGCCTGTACGCGCTCACCGTGATGGCGATCTTCATCACCGCCTCGGTGCTGTTGGCGACCTTCTATATCCGCCCGCAGAACATCATCTCCAACGCGCGCGATTCCGAGCTCGGCGGCGCCATCGCCGACGCGGTGTCCGGCGTGGCCACGGTCAAGAGCTTCGGCGCGGAAGCGCGCGAGGATCAGCGTTTCCACGATCTCGCCTGGGTGTGGCGGCGCGAGACCAAGAAGACCTGGACGCGCTTCGTGAACACATGGCTTGTTCAGATGGTCGCCGTGCTCGCTTTGCAGGCGGGCCTGGCCGGCATGCTGGTCCACCAATGGACGCAAGGAACCGCCACGGCCGGCGACGTCACCTTCGCCATCACCGCCTTCCTGATGATGGCCGGATACATGCGCCGCTTCGGCGAAGAGGTGCAGAACGTCCAGCGCGGACTGGACGAGATCCAGGACATCGCCCTCTACGCCAGGACCGCCGCGCAGGTCGCCGACGCGCCGGACGCCGCGGAGTTCGCGCCGAAGGCCGGCGAGATCGTCTTCGACCAGGTGCGCTTCACCTATGGCGGTCAGGACCGGCCGCTCTATGACGACTTCACCCTCACCATTCCGGCCGGGGAGAAGGTGGCGCTGGTCGGGCCGACCGGCTCGGGCAAGTCCACCTTCGTGAAGCTGGTCCAGCGTCTCTACGACGTGGATTCCGGCGCCATCCGGATCGACGGTCAGGACGTGCGGTCCGTCACTCAGGCGAGCCTGCGCGCTCATATCGCCCTGGTGCCCCAGGACCCGGCCCTGTTCCACCGCACCATCGCGGAGAACATCGCCTATGCAAGGCCGGGCGCGACGCTGGACGAGATCGTCGCGGCGGCGAAACGGGCGCGCGCCCACGCCTTCATCGAGCGGCTTCCGGCCGGTTACGACACGCTGGTGGGCGAGCGCGGGGTGAAGCTGTCCGGCGGGGAACGCCAGCGCGTGGCCATCGCCCGCGCCATCCTCGCCGATGCGCCGATCCTGATCTTCGACGAGGCCACCAGCTCGCTCGACAACGAGACCGAGCGCGAGGTGCAGGCGGCCATGGAAGAAGTGACGGCGGGCAAGACCGCCATCGTCATCGCCCACCGTCTGTCGACCATTCGCGACGCGGACCGGATTCTGGTGTTCGACCAGGGCCGGATCGTGGAACAGGGCGGCCATGACGAGCTTGCCGAAGCCCAGGGCGTTTACGCCCGGCTCGCCGCGCTGGCGGCGGGCTAGGCGATGCGGGACTCTCGCCGCGCCTAGATCAGCGCGCTCGCCACGACCAGATCGGCGATCAGGGGAACGCCGGCCGCCGCTGCGGAGAGGCCCGGCGGCAGGCCGAGCGACCCTTGCGCCACACGCCAATGCACGAAGAGCCGGGCGAGCGCATACAGGGTCAGCAGCGCGCCCAGGCTCTCCGGATCGCCGAGGCCGGCCAAATGCAGCGCCCAGATCAGCGCCTGGATATGGACCAGCACGAAGACCGTCCAGTTGTGCACGGTGAGCCAGGCGTAGAAGCCGCCCCGCAAGTCCATCAGTGCGCAGACGATCCACGCCGTGACGGGAAACAGAACCCAGAACCGCACCCAGATCAGAAGGCGCTCTGCGACGGTGACCGGATCGGCGGCTTCGCCCGCGCCCGGATTCTCCGCGATGAAGTGATTGGCGGCCGAGATCATGAACCAGAAGGCGGGAAACGCCAGGACCACGCCGATGAAGGAGCGAAGGGCGCCCGCCGCGCTGGGATCGAAATAGGCGCGCCAGTTCTTGCGGAAGGCGAGCAGGGCGAACACGCCGCGCACGCCGAGCCGGGCTTCGCTCAGCAGCGATCGCCGGGGCGGGGCGGGCTCGCTCACGCGCCGAACACCTCGAAATACCGGGTGAGAACGCGGTCATAGACCCTGGCCAGCGTGGTCACATCTCCGGCCGGCACGCGTTCGTCGATCTGGTGCATGGTCTCGCCCACCAGGCCGAATTCGGCCACCGGGCAGTAATCCTTGATGAAGCGCGCATCCGAGGTGCCGCCCCCGGTGGTCAGCGCAGGCTCGCGCCCCGTCACCTCTGTGACGGCGGCCTTGAGAAGATCGGTGAACGGGCCGCTTTGCGTCAGGAAGGCCTCGCCCGTCACTTTCAGATCGAGCTCGATCTTGCCCGCGAACCCGAAGCCGGCCGCCTTGGCTTCGTCCTCGATCCAGCGCTTGAGCTCTTCGCCCTTATGGCGGGTGTTGAAGCGGATATTGAACTTGGCGCGCGCCTCTCCGGGGATGACGTTATGGGCGGAATTGCCCACGTCGATCGTGGTGACCTCCAGATTGGAGGCCTGGAAATGCGGCGCGCCCTCGTCCAGCGTGCGCGCGGTGAGCCGTCTTAACAGATCCAACAGCACCGGGATCGGGTTCTCGGCCTGATGGGGATAGGCTACATGGCCCTGACGCCCCTTCACCGTGATCACGCCGTTCAGCGAGCCCCTGCGCCCCACCTTGATCGTCTCGCCCAGCACATGCGGATTGGTCGGCTCGCCCACCAGGCAATGGTCGAGCGTCTCGCCCTTTTCCGTGATCGCCTGGAGGAGCTTCTTGGTGCCGTTGACGCCCGGGCCTTCCTCGTCACCCGTGATCAGAAACGTGATGGAGCCCTTCGGCGCGTCGTTCGCCTGAAGATACGACGCGCATCCCGCCACCATGGCGGCCACCGCGCCCTTCATGTCCGAGGCGCCGCGCCCCCACAGCACGCCGTCTTTCACCGCGCCCTCGAACGGCGGCTCGGTCCATTCCGCCTCCGGTCCGGGCGGCACCACGTCGGTGTGACCGGCGAAGCAGAAGACGGGCTTCGCCGAACCCAGCCGGGCGTAGAGATTATCCACCTCGTCGAACTGAAAGCGCTCGCAGGTAAAGCCCAGGCTCTCCAGCGCGGCCTGCAGCGTGTCGAGCGCGCCCTCATCGGCGGGCGTCACCGAGGGCGCCTGGATCAGCTTGCGCGCCAGCGGGATCGGATCGGCGAGATCGGCGGAATAGGGGGTGTCGGTCATGGCGCTCATTTAGGCGCTTTGAGCCGCCGAGGCCATGGGCGAAGCGTCACGCAATCGCCTCGGCTTGCGGATCATTCACAAGGCTCCAGAAGAGCCCGCCTGGATCACCGTTCAACGTGCGCCTTTATCCTGCCGGCCTGCAGCTCCCAACCCTCAGCGCAGGACTGCAGGATTTCCCGGCGCTTCGACTCCGGAAAATTCCGGAATCCGGTTTCTCTGATTGTGAGTCGGGTCCCGAACGCGGTCGGCGCTAACCGGAATTCGACGCGAATCCTCGCCGCGCGGTCATAGTGCGTATCGGGGTCGACCGCCGAAGGGGGCCAGGAAAAGGCGAGCAGACGCTCGCGGTCCATGGTCTCGGTGACGGACTCCCATGCCACGTCCTTTGCGCCGGGAGAGGTCATCGTTCCGGTCGTCGTCTCGCCAACGGCGAAATCAGTGTCGAGCCGGACTTGGAACCACGCTTCGAACTCCGCCCGGTCGGCGAGGGCGCGCCAGACCCGGCCCGGGGGCGCGGCGAGATCGATGGTTCGCTCGATCTGGTCCTGAGCGTCATGGACCGTCATCGCACCCCCCTTGGATAGAGCTAAAACCTGCAAGAGGGGCCTGGAACGCGCAATCCCCGACGAGATGGTGCGCAGCTGTCTTGAACGGTTTTACGTTTTCAAGGCGGCTTCTGGATCGTCCAAAAGGCGCGCGGCTCGTCCGCCTGCCGTGATCGCATCGCCGGCTTCGAGCGCCTTCGACGCGCGGTCGGTGCGGATCAGCGCCAGGGCGTGAGGTCCGGTGCTGGACGTCACCGCGCCCAGCGGCGTCTCGCCCGCCAGGAGCTCGGCTCCCGGCGCCGGCGCGTCGCCGTCGAATTCCAGGCGCAGCGTGCGCTTCCGCACCCCGCCTTTGCGGTGCATGCGGCTGGCCACTTCCTGGCCCACAAAGCAGCCCTTCTTATAGTCGATCCCGTTCAGTCGATCGTGATTGACATCGGTGGAGAACACCTCGCCCGCTCCGTAATCGGCGCCAAACTCCGGCACGCCCGCCGCGATGCGTGCGGCGTGATAGGCCTGGAGGTCGGAGTCCGGACCGCCCGCCGGAACCACGGCGCGCAGCCCCAGCGCAGGCGCGCGCGGATCGGCGGAGGCGGCCAGGGCGACGGTCTTCAGCTCCGCCTCGCCCTCGCCGCGGGCCGCCGCCACGGAAAGGTCGTCGCGCAAAACGATCTCGGCTTTCGAACGCAGCCGGTAGAGGGTGAACCGCTTCACAAGGCTCTCCGCCTCGCTCGCCGGGACGTCGAAGAGCAGCCCGCCTGCGCCGTCGTCGAACAGGATGAAGTCCGCGAGCACCTTGCCTTGCGGGGTGAGCAGGGCGGAGAACAAGGCGCGCTCGGGCGCCGCGCCGTCCGGGCCTTTGGTGATCACGCGCTGCAGAAAGCTGCGGGCGTCCGCGCCGGTCACGGCGATGACGGCCCGCTCGGGCAGGGGGGTCAGAAACTCGCTCATGGTCGCTAGATGGGGGTGTGCGCCCTGTCCTGGCAAGGCCGCAGGGGCGATATTGAACGGACGGGGGACACGGGGTATGCCCTGTGGCCTTGCGCGCGGGGACCGGCCCGGCGCGCGGCGAGGAAGGTCGCATGTCCGCTCAGCTGGTCCTGTGCATGAAGTGGGGCGCACGCTATCCCGCGATCTACGTCAACCGGCTTTTAGCCATGGTGACGCGCAATATGGAGCAGCCGGTCCAGCTGGTGTGCTTCACCGACGATCCCACAGGCATCGACGCCGGCGTCGACATCCGACCGCTCCCGCCGTTTCCCGATCAGCCCGCCTCCCATATCTGGACGCCCTGGCGTAAGCTTAGCCTGTGGTCGGGGGCGCTGGACGCCGATCTCATGGGGCGCGACGCGCTGTTTTTCGATCTCGACGTGGTGGTGACCGGACCGCTGGACCGCTTCTTCGACCACGAGCCCGGCCGCTATGTGGTGATCGAGAACTGGACCAAGGCGGGCGAGGGCATCGGCAACACTTCGGTGTTCCGCTTTCCCGTGGGCGCCATGAGTTACATTTATGATCGCTACGCCGAAGACCCGGCCGGGGTGATCCGCGACTATAATATCGAGCAGGAATTCATCTCCCAGTATCTCTCCGAGACCGGGCGCGGCGGTCTGCAGGCCTATTGGCCGGCCGACTGGGTGGTGAGCTTCAAGGAAAGCCTCTTGCCCGCCTGGCCGCAGCGCATCTGGACGCCGGCGCCGCTGCCTGAAAGCGCCAGCGTGGTGGTCTTCCACGGCAAGCCGGACCCGGAGGAGGCCGCCGAGGGCCGCTGGCCGGCGCCGATCTGGAAGAAGCATTACAAGACCATCGCCCCGGCGCGCTGGATCTCAGAGCATTGGCGATGAGCGGCGGCGGCCGCGTCCTCCTCATCGTTCCAGATCGTCTGGGCGATTCCATCCTCGCCTCCGGCCTCGTCGCCGCGCTCGCCGAACGCCATGGCGCGCGCATGGTGGTCGCCGGAGGCGCGGCCGCGCGCGATCTGTTCGAGCGCCACCCTTTGGTGGACGCCTATTGGGTCATGAAGAAAGCCCCGCGCGCCGGCCATTGGCGCGCGCTGTGGGCGCGCGCGCGAGGCGAGCGCTGGGCGGCGGTGTGCGATCTGCGCGGCTCGCTCACCGGTTACGCCCTGCGCCGCGGCGCGTTCTATCGCCATGACAAGCGGCGCGCCGCCACCGGGGATCATGTGGTGGAGGCCCATTCCGCCGTCATCGGCGGGGGGCCGTACGCGCCCGATCTCACCGGTCTCGCCTGGCCCGAGCCGCCGGCCTGGATCGCAGAGGCGCTCAACGGAGCGCGCGCGGTGGCGATCGGGCCCACCGCCGGCTGGCCGTGGAAGATCTGGCCGGCGGCGCGCTGGGCCGAGGTCCAGGCCGGGCTTAAGGCTCGCCTGGGCGAAAACGTGCCCTTCGTGCTGCTGGGCGCGCCGGGCGAGGAGGCCGTCACCGCCCCGCTCGCCGAGGCCCTGGGCGAGGCGGGCCTCGACGCCACCGGCCGCCTGGGCGTCGCGGAGACCGGCGCGGTGATCCGGGCCTGCGGCGTGTTCGCCGGCAATGACAGCGGGCTGATGCACCTCGCCGCCGCGAGCGGGGCCAAGGTGCTCGGCCTGTTCGGCCATACCCGGCCCGAGGAATACGGGCCCTGGTCGCGGCGCGCGCGCACCGTCGTCGCGCCCTCGGCCGAGCAGGGCCGGGTCCGCAAGGCGATCACCCCGCCCGAGGCGCTCGCCCTGATCAGCGAAATCCGCCCCGAAGCCGTGACCGAGGCGCTGGCCGGCTTGATCGAGGACCCGGAGATCTGAACGGGCGGGCCGGAGCGCACGGGCGCCCCGGCCCTTCGCCCTACTCGCTCTCGTTCATCATGGCGTCGCGGACCGAGCGGAACTCGTTGTCCTCGTACCAATTCGGCCAGTCTTCGGAATCGGTGACCTGACGGGCCACGTCGTACATCAGCCGCGTGGACTGCACGAAGCCGCGCATGTCCCATTCGCCTTCATATTCGTCAGTGGGCTTGTGGTAGCGCTCGGCGCGGTAGCCGGCCTCCACCTGGGCGCCGTATTCCGCGCCACGTTCGGCGTGGATGGAGCCTGAATCCGCATAAAGCATCGGCACGCCGCGCCGGGCCAGGGTCACGTGGTCGGAGCGGTAATAGTATCCCGCCTCCGGGTTCGGATCGGGCGTGAGGCTCATGCCGATCTCGTTCGCCTGGGCCTCCAGGATGTCCTCCAGCTCGCTCGATCCGCGGCCGATCACCACGATGTCCTCGGTGGGGCCGATGGGCAGCATGCCGTCGAAATTGAACCCGGCGACGGTCTGGTCCAGCGGGACCAGCGGCTCCTGGGCGTAGTATTCGCTGCCGAGCAGGCCCTGCTCCTCAGCGGTGACGGCGACGAAGATCACCGAGCGTTCCGGCGAGATCTCCGCGTTAGCGAAGGCCTGGGCGAGCTCCAGGATGGCGGCCGTGCCCGAGGCGTTGTCCACCGCGCCGTTATAGATCTGGTCCTCGCCGGCGAAGTTCAGCCGCTCGCCGATATGGTCCCAATGGGCCATGAACAGCACGTATTCGTCGGGGCGCTCAGACCCTTCCACCCTGCCGGCCACATTGCGCGAAGACAGTTCGCGCAGCACGTTGACGAGGCTCGCCGACAGCTGCGCGCCCTCCATCTCCACGGCCTGGAAGTCCGGCGAGGCGGCCTGTTCGGCGAGCTCCGAAAAGGACAGGCCGACCGCCTCGAACAGGGTTTCCGCCGTGCTTTCCTGAATCCAGGACTGCACGTCGACGAAATCGTTGGTGGCGCCGGTGGCCAGGATGAATTGCGGGCCCGACCAGCTGGAGCGCACCGTGCCCCAGCCATAGCTCGCCGGCTCGGTCTGGTGGACGATGATGGCGCCTTCGGCGCCCTGGCGGGCCGCTTCTTCGAACTTGTAGGTCCAGCGCCCGTAATAGGTCATCGCCTCGCCGTTGAAGATTCCGGCATCCGGATCGGCGTAGCCGGGATCGTTGATGAGCATGACCACGGTCTTGCCCTCGACATCGACGCCTTCATAGTCGTTCCAGCCATATTCCGGCGCGACGATCCCGTATCCCACGAACACCAGATCGCTGGGCTCGAGGCTGACGCTCTCCACCGGATTTTGCGACCAGTAGGTCACGTCCGCGCCCACCTGCAGCCCCATTGGCTCGCCGTTCACGGTGATCTCGTAGCTCGATTGATCCTCCTGCAGCGTGGATTCGATGAGCGGCACCGGCTGGAACCAGCTCCCGTCAACGCCCGCCGGCTGCAGCCCGGCGCGCTCCATCTCCGTGGCGATCCAGTCGGCGGCCGGTTCGCCCTTGTCGCTGGCCGGGCCGCGCCCGCCGAAGCGATCGTCGGAGAGGGTGGCGATGCGATAGGCGAAGTCCTCCGCCGTAATCTGCGTGCTGGTCTCGGCGTGATGGGGCCACTCGTCCTCCGGCACGGTGTAGGCGATTCGCGTCCCGTCCTCGCTGAAGCGCGCGCCGGGTGCGTCGTCCACGGTCTGGGTGGGCGTGTCCTCGGCGCCGGACGCCAGCGCCTCGGTCTCCCCGGTGTCGGCGGAGGCGGGCGCGGCGTCGTCCACCGTTTCGTCGGTCTGTTGCGGACCGCAGGCGGCGAGGGTCAGACCGGCCGCCGCGCTCATCAGGATAAGACGTAACATTATAACGCTCCACGGGAATTTCGCTTCCGGGGCAGAGCACCAAAAACCGGCGCGAAGGGCAAGAGCCGGCTTAGCGCGGCCGCGCGCCTTGAAATCGCCCTGCGGGAGGCGCCCCGGCGCCGCGTTCGGTTCTATCTGTTATAACCATGGACGACCGCACCACAGCGGCGCGCACGCGCATGATCGAAGCCGCCGCGGCCCTGGCCGTGACGGCGGGTCTGTGCCTGGCCGGCCTAACGGGGCTGCGCGCGCTGGACGCGCTGCCGGACCGCTACAAGGCTTGGACGGCGCTGCGCCTGGACGATCCGCCCGCGCCGCTGGACCGGGCGAAGATGCTGGCGCTGAACGCCTATCCGGCCTGTCTCGACGCGCTGACGCAAAGCGCCGCCCGGGTGCGCCCGGCCCAGCCGCTCTCGGCGGCGAACGGCTGCGGCTATGAGGAGGCTGTGGTGCTGGAGCGCAGCGCGCATCTCTGGTCGGCGCCCCAGCCCATGGTCATGCGCTGCCCGCTGGCGGCCAAGCTCTATCTCTGGGAGCGGCGCGTCGTGGCGCCGGCCGCCCAGGCGCATTTCGGCCAGGACGTGGCGGAGATCCGCCAATACGGAATTTACAGCTGCCGCACGGTGAACCGCCGCCCCGGCGCGCGGCTGAGCGAGCATGGCAAGGCCAATGCAGTGGACGTCGCCGGCTTCGTGCTGGAGGACGGCCGCGTCATCTCCGTGCGCGAGGGCTGGACCGGCGAGGCCGACGAAGCGGCGTTCCTGCGCGAGGTGCACGCCGGTGCCTGCGGCCTGTTCCGCGGCGTGATCGGCCCGGAGGGCGACGCCGCCCATGCGGACCATTTTCACATGGACATGGGCCGCTGGACTTATTGCCGGTGAGGGCGGCGCCGGGCCGGCTCAGCTCTCTGGGCCGCTCAGCCCCATATGGCTTTTCGCCGGCGTCTGGGCGGCGTGTTCGGTCAGAAGCTTCTGGACGCGCTTTTCAAGATCGTCGGCGGGCTCGTTCACCACGTCCTTGGCTTCCTCGATGATGATCCGCTTCTCCAGCCGGTCGGTATAGTGTTCGCGCGCTTCGCCGAGCGTCTTGTCGGCGGCGATCATCACCAGCTTGTCGAAGCGCTGCTCCTCCGCGTCATGGGCGAGGCGCTCCATGAGCCGGTCGGTGAAGCGCATCTTCTCCAGCTCATGCCGGTCGGTCTGCTGCACGCCGGAGCGGCCATGGGCGGCGTCGGCGTCCACGCCCGCGCCCTTGGAGCCGGAGCCCGCGTCCTGAAAGCGGCCGGGCTTGTCGGTGGTCTGTTCGCGGTCGGGCGGGTTGTCGTTGTCGAACCGGCCGAGAAGCTCGAGATCGACGGCGTCGTCGAAGCCCTTGTTCTTGAACACGAGCGCCTTGCCGCCGTCGAACACGGCGACCCAGGTGATCTGATCGGATCCGGTGCGCATGAAACAGCCTCCTTGAAATGCTTGAGTCTTCAAGGAAACAAACGCGCGCCGGCCGCGCGGCGTTGCGCGGCCGGCGCCGTCGCGCTGGGCTTGGCCGGCGTCAGCTCGCGGGCGTGGCCGGGGCGAAGGTGCCAAGGCAGGCGTCTTCCAGCACCCAGGCGCCGTTCTGCTGAACGAAGGTGCAGCGGGCATGATCGATCGCGGGACGGCCCAGCTCGGCGCCCGGGATCGTCTCGTTCTGCAGGCTTTCGAACCGGCCGGCCGGGAAGACATAGGTGTAGCGCTCGGTCTCCGAGACCGTTTCGTCCCACAGGCAGAGCGGGGGCTGCATCAGCACGGTGCGCACCGACCGGTCGCCCATGCGGTGGCCGAACACCTGCGCTTCGATTGCGGGATCCAGATTTCGCACGCGCGCCGCGTCGGGACCGGCCGCCATGAGATCGGCGACGCGCGCCTCGTCATGGGCGACCATGGCGCCGAAAAGGGCGCGCTCGGCCTCGGTTGCGTCGCGGCAGGCGATCGGAGCCGGCTCGGTGGTGGCGCAGGCCGACAGGGCGGCGGCGGCGATGACGGCGAGCGCGGGCAGGCGGAAGGTGCGGGCGTTCATGGAGGTCCTCTTAGACGGTCCGCTGGGCGGGGAGTGGCGCGAGTGTGCCCGCACCGGCCCTGTCCGCCAAGGCGCTTGGCGCCGTTTTGCTTAACCGCAACCTCCCGCCATGGCGTCGATCCAGGCGGCCACCAGCGCCACGCCTTCCTCATGGGCGACCGCCCGGCCCAGCTCCGGCATCATGATGTCGGGCCGGTCGCTCTCCATGCGGTGGACGAAGATCGAGGCGTCCGCATCGCCGGGCACGATGCCGTAGAGCCGGTTTCCCGTGCCGCGCCCGGCGGCGATGGGCGGTTTGCAGACGCCGAAATTCGCCGAGACCGGCTCCCAGGGCTCCAGATAGAGCCCGGACGTGTCCGCCTGCCCAGTGCGCGAATGGCAATGGGCGCAGTTGACGTCGATATAGCCGCGCGCCGCGGCGTCCAGCGCTGCAAGACTCGCGGGGATGTCGCCGGACCAGGCCGGCGTCGCGGGCGCGGCCTCGGGCGCCGGGGCGCCGGCGAGCAGGCCGGTCGCGCTCCAGCGGGCGATCTGGTTGTCCGTCCCGTCGGCATAGTCGAACGGGCCGTTGAGATGGCGCGCCTTCGGGCCGATCGGGCGCAGGCCGCGCCCGTCGCTCGTGTCGGTGACATGGCAATTGGCGCACTGATTGACGTCGGGCACCAGATAATCCAGCGGCCGCGCGCCCTGCGCGTCGGACACGAGGGTCAGATCGACGAACGCCCCGGCGCGCGCCAGACGCGCCTCGCTCTGGTCTTCGTTCCAGACATAGGGCAGCGCCTCCCAGCCGGCCTCGCGGCGCACCAGGACTCGGGTTTCGATCAGGCGCACCGAAGTCAGGTCCAGCGCCCGGCCGTCGAAATGCTGCATGGCGACGCCGTCCGCGCTCACCGCGTCGACCCCGCCGGCGCGCGGATAATAGAAGGTCTTGGTGATCACCGCGCCCACCGGGAAGGCGAACGCCTCTCGCTCGTCATAGACGGCCGGCCCGGCGCCCTCGGGCGTCCAGACGGTGCGCAGCTTCAGCGCATAATCGGAGAACAGCGCGGTGTTCAGGTCATAGGGCGTGACCCCGGCGCCGAGCACCAGCACGCCCCCGCCGGCCGCCAGCTGACCCCAGTCGGACAGGAGATCGGGGCGGCCCGCATCGATATATCGCGGGGTGGGCGGCGCCGGGGCGGGGCCGGACTCCGAGGGGCTGGACGCGCCGGGGCTGTCGGACGACGCGTCGCACGCCGCCAGCAGCAGCGCCGCGGCGGTGAGGATCGATAAGCCGAGGCGCATCTAAAGCTCCAGCGTCACCGGCGCGAGCGGGGCGAGCGTGCAGTCGAACGGTTCAGTCCCGTGGCGCGGCTCCTCGACGCCACGCGGATCATGCACCCAGACCACTTCGGCGTCGTTCACGCAGATGCGCTTGTCCTCGGGCAGGCCCTCGGCGTAGGCCGCGTCGGTATAGCCGTCCCAGATCACCGGCGGCAGAGCGCCCATGGGCCCGAACAGCGCCACGCGCGCGGCCTGGAGCATCAGCGCGTCCGGATTGCCGCCGCCGCCTTCATACGTGTTGTCATAAACCCAGATCCCTTCGGGATAGGGGTTGAAGTCCTCGGCCAGGCTGAGGTTTTCGAAGCCGGAGGAATAGAAGCTGGAGATGATGACGTGGCCCGTGCGGTTGTCGCGCAGGCGGTTATTGAAAATCTGCACGTCGTCATTGGAGTTGACCAGGATCCCCGTACCCGCCGGAACGCTCGCCACCGGCGTGCCTGCATGTCCGAAATTGCCGGTGTTGTTCTCGAAGACGTCGTTGTCGTACACGCGCGTGCCGGCTCCGGGCCGAGGCAGATGCGGCATGTTGAACACCAGAATCCCGCCGGTGTTGTTGGTGGCGACATTGCCGTAGACGTCGGCGTGGTTGGAGTTCTCGATCTCGATGCCGGCCACGTTGTATTCGGCGCGGTTGTTGCGCACCACGATGCGGTCGGACTGGCCCACGTAAATGCCGGCGTCCGAAGCGCCGATCGCCACCGAATCCTCGATCAGCACATCGGTGGACTGGACCGGATACAGCCCGTAGGCGCCGTTCTCGATGGACGGACCATTCGTCCACTCCACGCGCACGCCGCGAATGACGACATTGTCGCCGTCGGTGATCTTCAGCGCGTCGCCCACCGTGTCCTCGATGGCGAGGTTTTCGATGGTGAAATCATCCGCTCCGGAGACCAGCAGACCCTCCGCGCCCTGGCGCTGTTCGGCGAAGGACAGGATCGTCGCGTCCATGCCCTGGCCGCGAATGGTGACGTTGTCGACGGTGAGCGACAGCCCGCGCTCGATGAGGAAGGTTCCGGCGGGAATTTCGATCACGTCGCCCGGCTGAGCGTCCAGAAGCGCGGTCGTCAGCGTGTGCTGGTACTCCCGGTCGAAGCCGGTCGTATCGCGCGCCTCTTCGGCCGCGCAGGCGCAGATCGCAAAAACGGCGATCGCCGCCATGACTCGTGTGATGAGCGCCATGTGTCCTGTCCTCCCTGACCGGCCCGGATGTTGGTCCACCCTTCGGCTCCGGGACTTAGGATAAACGAACAGTGTTCACCGGTCGAGGGCGCGTAGCGGGGCTGCCGCGCACGCCAACCAGTTTCAGGGCTCGCCACAGGAAATAAGTGAACAGCCGGTCCGCTTGCGCGTTTTCAGAATGTCCTTATTCGCATTGGAGGCTTGGCATGAAGGCGCTGATCGAGCGCTTGGAAAGGGCCGCGGAATTGTCGGCTGAAGACCGCGACGCGCTCGCGGGCTTGCGCCTGCGCCGCCGCCGGTTCGAGCGCGGCGCGGTGGTGCGCCGGTGCGACGAAGCGAACCGGCATCTGTTCTGCGTCGAGGACGGTTGGGCGGTGCGCTGCCGGATCCTTCACGACGGCCAGCGTCAGATCCTCGCCATTCTCATGCCAGGAGATGTCTGCGATCTGCAGGCCATCGTCGGCGCCGAGCACGACCATCACATCATCGCCCTGACCGATCTTCAGGTCGCCGAATGTCCGGCCGCGCAATTCGAGGCCCTGATCGCCAGCCATGAAGCGCTGGCCAAGGCGTTCCTCCTGGGCAAGGTGCAGGACGATTCCATGATGCGCGAACACGTGGTCCGCCTGGGCCGGCGCAAGGCGCGCGAGCGGGTGGTGCATTTGCTGGTGGAGATGTGCGAGCGCCAACGTCTCGGCGGCGCGCCGACGCCGTGGCGGCTGGCCTATCCGTTGAACCGCGAGACCCTCGCCGACGCGCTGGGCCTGTCGCCCGTCCATGTCTCGCGCAGCCTCGCCGCGCTGTCGCGAGCGGGCGTGGTGTCCATCCAGCAAGGCTGCATCACGCTGAGCGATCCCGCCGCGGCCGCGGCGCTGTGCGGCTACGACCCCGCCTATCTTCACGCCGGCGGCGAAGCCGCCTGAGGCGGGCTACTGCAAAAGACGGTTCAGGCGTAACAATTGTTAACGCGCCGCCGCACTCCGCCCGGCATCGTTCATGGACCACCTTGGGAGGTGCGACCATGACGCGTTATCGAATACACGCCCTTGTTCCGGGCTTGCGCCGGTACGCCAGGCTCATGACCGGCGAGCCGCGCTCGGCCGACGCCGCCGTGCTCGCCATGCTGGCCGACGCGCGGCCGGCCGGATCGGGCGGGACGATGTACCGGCTGATGCTGTTCCGGGCGCTCACCGGTCAGCTGGCGGTCGACAGCCTCGCCGTGCAACCGGCGCTCGCCTCCATCGCCCGCGCGGCGCCGCGCACCGACGCCGCTCTGGCCGCGGCCGCCTGCGCCCTGCCCTTCATCGAACGCGCGGTGCTGGGCCTGGTGGCCGTGGAGGAGTTCGAGCCCGGCGAGGCTGCGGCCGTGCTGAGAATGCCGACCGGCCTGGTGGAGCGCTGCCTGATCAGCGCGCTTGATCGCCTCAGCCCGATCCCCGCCGCGCTGCTCACCGGCCGCGCCAGCCTCGGCTGAGATCGCCCATACTATCGTCGGGCGCCGCCTTGCTCCAGCTGCGAGGTAAAGGGTGCTTGACGTAAAGCGTCCTTTGCTCCATAGGGTCAAGGTCCCTTTACAAACGGGGCCGGATCGGAGCAAAGGAGTCGTCCATGACACAATCCGCATTCATTCGCCGCGCACTGGTCGGCGTGCTGCTGCTCGGCGTCGTCGCCGCCTGGAGCTTTCTCGCCGCGACGTTTCTTCTGGATCTCGATCGCGCCTGGCGCATCGCGGCGGCGCTGACCGCGGCGCTGGCGACCGAGGCGTTCTTCTGGGTCGGGGCCGGGCTTCTGGGCTGGAAGGCGTTCGAGAGCCGCAAGGCGATCTGGCGCCGGCTTACCGGCGGGCGCGCGGTGTGAATCTGTTGCCTGAATCCGCAACGGCGCCGCCGGCCGCCCGGCGGCGCTATGCCTGGCGCACCAGCTTGTCCGGGCTGGTTGTGGTCGCGGCCATGCTTGCGATCGATCTGGATCAAGCGGGCGGGCCGGTGAACACCGCCTTGTTCACCGCGCTCGCCCTCGCGCTTGGCGCCGGTTCTTATGAGTATTTTCAGCTCCTCAAGGCGCTCGATGAAATGCAGCGGCGCATCCATATCGGCGCGCTGGCGCTTGCCGGCGGCGTCACGACGGCGGGCGCGACCCTGCTCGGGCTCGCCGCGCACGTCTTCCCGATCGGCGCGCCGATGATCGTGTTCGTCGGCCCGGCCTTCGGGCTCGGCTATTACGCCGCGCTGATCATCGTGGCTCGCCGCTACACATGAAGAACGCGATCCGGGAATTGCGCGCCGAGCGGGGCTGGAGCCAGGCCGCCCTGGCCGAGCGGTTGGACGTGTCGCGCCAGACGGTGATCTCCATCGAGACCGGAAAATACGATCCCTCCCTGCCGCTCGCCTTCAAGATCGCGCGCACCTTCGGGCTCAGGATCGAGGAGATATTCGACGACGGGGCCTAGCGTCTTCCCTTCTTTCGCCCAGGGGCCTACCTCTAGGCCGCCCGCCGGCGCGAAAGGACTCCCATGCTCAAAATCGCCTTCCAGATGGACCCGATCACGCATGTCAACGTGAATGCGGACTCCACCTTCGACATTGCGCTGGAATGTTTCGGGCGCGGCCATGAAATCTGGGTCTATGAGCCCCGGCGCCTGGTGTTCGAGGACGGCAAGGTGCGCGCCAAAGCGCAGCGCGTCACGCAGATGCAGCGGGTGCAGGGCGAGCATGTGTCGCTGAGCGCGCCCGAAACGCTGGATCTGCATGGGGTGGACGTGGTCTTCCTCAGGCAGGACCCGCCTTTCGACATGAGCTACATCACCTCGACCCATATTCTGGAGCATCTCCAGCCCGAGGTTCTCGTGGTCAACGATCCGCGCCATGTGCGCGACGCGCCGGAAAAGCTGTTCGTCACCCATTTCAAGGACGTGATGCCGCCCACGCTGATCACCAGCGAGGAAAAGGAGATCCGCGCCTTCTTCGAGCGCCATGACCGCGACATCGTCGTCAAGCCGCTGTTCGGCAATGGCGGGGCCGGCGTGTTCCGCATCCGCGAGACGGCGGAGAACCTCGCCTCCCTGGTGGAGCTGTTCCAGCAGGTCAGCCGCGATCCCCTCATGGCCCAGGCTTTCGTCCCTGACGTCAGGAACGGCGATAAACGCGTGATCCTGGTGGACGGCGAGCCGGTGGGCGCGATCAACCGCGTCCCGGCCGAGGGCGAGGTGCGCGCCAACATGCATGTGGGCGGCAAGGCGGTGGAGTCGACGCTCACCGAGCGCGATCTGGAGATCTGCCGCATCATCGGTCCGGAGCTGAAGCGCCGCGGCCTTGTCTTCGTGGGCATCGACGTGATCGGGCGCTACCTCACCGAGATCAACGTCACCTCGCCCACCGGAATCCAGGAACTGCGCCGGTTCTCCGGCGTCGACGTGTCCGCGCTGCTCGCCGACTGGGTGGAGGAGCGGGCGGGCGTGCGCGCCTGACGCACCTGAAGTCCCGTCCCGAGGTCCCGGCTCCGCGCCGCGCAAAGCGCGGCTTTGCCGGGAATCCACGAGATAATCGATGGAGGCGTCCATGATCGACACCGACACGCTTCACCTGCAATGGGCGCTTTCCTATCCCTTCCCACGCCCCCAGACGCCCTTCGTGTTCCTGGACGGCGCGACCTGGCCGCTTCTGCGCACCGAAGGGGCGTTCGCAGACTGGACGATCGCCAGGCCCGGCGGGGAAGTCGCGCTGAAGGACGCGGCCGGGGCTGAACGGCTCGCCGCCCTTGAGGACGGCCGCTATCACGCCGTGGCCGCGGTGGGATCGAACGCCGCGCCGGCCCAGCTCAGGCGGAAGTTCCGGGACCACCTGGCCGACGTGCTGATCCCGGTGATCCAGATCGACATCCCCGGCCATGTGGTCGCCTACGCCAACCGCATCGCGGTCTACGGCTCGGTTCCGGCGACCCTGACCCCCCATGAGGGCGGTTCGGTGACGGTGTGGGCGACGCTTCTGTCGAACCGCGACTACGCCATCATGAACGCCACCGAGGATCGCGGCGATATCTACGACGGCGTGCCCGTCTCCCCGATCCAGGTCCCCGAGGCGGTCACCCGGCCGTTCGAGGCCTATGCCTGCCTTACCGGGCATCTGCCGCTTCTGGTCTCGGCCTTCCGCTCGACGGGATGCGCCTGGCCGACGGGCGGGCAATGGGAGGCGCAGGCCGCGGCGATCAAGGCGCTGGGCCTGTCGGTGAGCGTCGATCAGTTCGTGCTGGAGAACACCGCCGATCCCGAGCTGCGGCTGACGCGCGATCTCGCCCTGTCGAAGACCGGCTGAAACGCCGCACCCGGCTTGCCTCCGGTCCCGATATAAATGATATATCATTTGGGTGAAGACGGGAGACGACCGGCTGAGGAGCCGGCGTGACGGGGAGGGCGTTCATGGCCGAGTTCATCGTTCAGTACGAGCTGGAGATCCTGCGCTGGCTGCACATCCTGGCGATGGTGTACTGGCTCGGCGGCGAGTGGGGCGTGTTCCAGACCAGCTACAAGGTGGTGAACCCCCGCCTCTCCTTCGACGAGCGCATGCGCCATATGGACACCGCCTACCGCATCGACATCCTGGCGCGCACGGGCATCATCACGCTTCTGCCGCTGGGCCTGCACATGGGCTATCTGTGGGGCGTGCAGCCGCTGGGCGGGATGTGGCTGGTGGCCATGTGGATCGTCTGGGCGGCGTGGATGGGCGTGACCTGGGGCGCCTTCATGACGCGCGGCAAGCCGATCTGGCATGTGCTGTCAGGGATCGAGGACTGGTCGCGCTATCTCCTGATCCCGACCCTCATCATCACCGCGCTCACCTCCTTCGCCGGCTGGGGGCCGTTCACGGTGGGCGAGGGCAGCTATTGGTACGCCGCCAAGGTGCTGACCTACGGCCTGGCGCTGATCATCGGCGTGATCCTGCGCCTGATCATGCATGAATGGCAGGCCAAGTTCCGCATCCTCGCCGAAGGTCCCAACGCGCCGGTGGAGACCGCGCTCAACCGCTCGATCAATATCGGCCGGTCGGTGGCCTATCTGTACTGGATCCTGATTTCAGCGACCTGCTTCTTCGCCAGCGTGAAGCCTTTCTGACTTGTCCTCCCTCACTGACGCTGCGGGCGCGCGGTCGCGCTTGCGAACCCTGCGGGTTCGACTTTTCAGGTCCTCCCTCACGTCCGTTCGGTCGGGTCCTCGCTGCGCATGGGCGAGCCATGCTCGCTGCGGGCGCGCGGTCGCGCTTGCGAACCCTGCGGGTTCGGGGGGAGGTGCGCGAGCGTGTGGTTGTAAATGATGAGGCGCGGCCCCGGCGGCGTCAGCCGCCGCAAGGCCGACCGGCCGTCCGCAGCGAGCGGGGCCGAGCCCCCGCGCAGCGAGGAGCGAAGGTCCGGACGGGCCTGAGCATCAGAAAACCGGCGGCGCAGCCGCCGCAAGGCCGACCGGCCGTCCGCAGCGAGCGGGGCCGAGCCCCCGCGCAGCGAGGAGTGAAGGTCCGGACGGACCTGAGCATCAGAAAACCGGCGGCGTCAGCCGCCGCAAGGCCGACCGGCCGTCCGCAGCGAGCGGGGCGACGCCCCCGCGCAGCGAGGAGTGAAGGTCCGGACGGACCTGAGCATCAGAAAACCGGCGGCGTCAGCCGCCGCAAGGCCGACCGGCCGTCCGCAGCGAGCGGGGCCGAGCCCCCGCGCAGCGAGGAGTGAAGGTCCGGACGGACCTGAGCGTCAGAAAAAAGATGCGCCCGGCTCGCCCCTTCCGAGCCGGGCGCGGGTGGGACCCGTCCCGTGGTCGCGCCGGCCTCCATCGCCCCCCTCTGACGATTTGTGTGCCGCGCTGACACAAGCGGGACGAGCCCCGGACCGGAGATCGCAAGGCGCGTGCTAGTCACGCGCGTCGCGCCTCCCCAGCCCATCCGGCCCCGCGCCGGATGTGATCGGTGAAGGGTCTGCGAACCGGGCCGAAGCGCTCGGGGGGAGGAGAACTGGCGCTCCGGCCCGGCCGCGGTGCTGAAAATCGACCGGCTTGGGAGGCGCGGGGCCGATCTTCGAACACCGGTGGTGCAGACCGCGGCGGGAGCGGGAGGTCTCGCCGCCACGGGTGTCTTTATGCCGGGGCGATAGGGCCGGATTGGTTCGTGAAAATGAAAAAGCCGCCCCGTGTGGGGCGGCTTTGCGTTCAGGTCGTTCAGCTGGCGTTCACCGCCGCGGCGCGGATCAGGGCTCGTAGGGGCGCAGCTGGTCGAGCTCCAGCGTGTAGGCGGTGTCGCCAAGCTCGTTGTCCTGCCGCGTGGTTCGCAAAATCCCTTCCGCGAAGACCGGATCCCACAGCCCGTCGATCTCGATGGGTTCGTTCGTGGTCACATAGACCAGCTGATTGGGCGGCGGAGGCGGAACGTGGATGCACGCGCCCACATACGGCACCAGCAGGAAGCGCGAAATCTCCCCGCCATTGAAGTCGAACGGCAGCACATAGCCGCCGATGCGCACCCGCTCACCGTTCAGCGCGTCGACCGTGTTGAAGGTCTGAATCTGCGGCATGCGCTCGACGCCGAAATGATCCATGCCCGAAGCCACCGCCTGCATCTGCTGCAGCTCGGCGATGCGCTGGGCCTCGCCTTCCGGCAGCAGGTCGGCCCAGGTCAGGTCCAGGAATTCCTGGCTCGACGGGCCGGACTGGGCGAGCGCGGGCGCGCCGGCCAGTGGCGCGGCGGCGGCGAGCATGAGAGCGGGGAGAAGCTGTTTCATCATGGCCGAGAAGATGCGCACGCAACGCGGCGCATTCAAGACGGCGATGCGGCGAACCCGCCCGGATGTGCGGCGAAGCCTAGTCCAGCCCGAGCCGCGGCGCGGCCGGCGTCAGCTGTCCGGCCGCCGCTCCGTCGGCGTCGAGATACTGGAGTTCGACGCGCTCCAGCCGGTCGAAGGCGGTGAACAGGCCGGCGAGGTCGATCGGGGCGAGCGCGGCGGGCGTCTCGCACTGGAAGGTCCAGTTCACCACCACGTCGGAATGGGTGTGCCCGTCGCCATGATCATGGGCGTGATCCTGATCGCCGTGGTCGTGCCCGTGGTCGTCATGGGCGTGATCATGATCGTGCTCGTGCTCGTGCTCGTGCTCATGCTCGTGATCGCCGTGGTCGTCGTGATCGTGACCATGGTCGTCGTGCTTATGGTCATGATCACCATGGCCATGGTCCGCGCCCATGGACGGTCCGCCCATCACCGTGGTTTCGGTGAGGACGCAGCCGGCGGCCTCCGGAAACGCGACGAGGCCCGGCTCGACGAGGCGGGCGGCGACGGCGGCGACGGTTTCGCGTTGGGCCTCGCTCGCAGCGGCGCTTTCGAAGCCGTAGAGATTCCAGGCCGCGCTGTAGAGTTCGGCGACCACAAGACCGTCGGGATCGGCCGCGGCGATGAGTTCGGCGGCGCCGTGAACATGGGCGCCGAGCTGACGCATCCCGCTCTCCTGAGCGGATGCGGACGCGGCCGACAAAGCGCAGAGCGCGGCGGTGGAGAGAACATGGCGCAGGGTCATGGAGGCCTCCTAATGGGTGTGGTCGCCAGAATGGCCGGCGGGTGCGGCGAAATCGGGGCGCTGGGCGTGGGCGTGTTCCGGGTGAACGTGCGGCGCGTGAACAAGGGTCATGGCCGCCGCCACGCCCGCTCCGGCGAACACCGCCGCGCCGCCCTTGACCGGCCCGGCCTCGCCGGCCTCGTGAAGCAGGTGCGCCGCGCCGGTGTGCAGGAGCAGGCCGGCGACGACGGCGAACAGGGCGCCGAGAGTTTCGGAGTCGAGCGCGCTCGTATAGTTGCCGGCGATCCCGGCGGCGGCGAACGTCGTCGCGCCGGAGGCCAGGAACGCGCCGATCAGCGCGGCGCGGTTTGCGACGCCGGCGCGCTGCAGCAGGACGAAGCAGATCAGCGCCTCGGGAAATTCATGAAGGACGAGCCCGCTGGCGGCGCTGAAGCCGATCACAGGATCGACCTGGAAGCTCACCGCATAGACCAGCCCGTCCAGCGCCGAATGCAGTGCGATGGCCATGACCGCCGCCACGCTCGCCCGGCGCACCGCCCCCTCGGGCTTGCCGTGCCCGGCCGCGCCGGCCACGGCGTGCAGCACGAAGCCGAAGGCGAATCCCGCCAGCACCAGCCAGGGCGCGCGTTCGGACAGGTGCAGCGCCTCGGGCAGGAGCTTGACCAGCGCCATGGTGATGACGATCCCGCCTGCGAACGCGGCGAGCAGCGGCGCGTTCGCCCGGGTGAACCCGGCCGCGGTGCGCACCAGCACCAGCGCCAGCCCGGCCACGAGGGCGGCCAGGAAACCGAACAGCAAGGCGGCGGCGATGGGGGTCACGCAGGGCCCTCTTTCGGGGAGTGTTATAATGTAGCGCTCGTCTTAAGCCCAAGCCGGCCCGGGCGCAAGCGAACTTACGCCGGCCGCCGGCTCCGGAAGGCGGCCGACAGCGTGCCGTCGTCGAGATAATCCAGCTCACCGCCCACCGGCACGCCGCGCGCCAGGCTCGTCACGTCGACCCCGGCGCCGGCGAGCTTGTCGGCGAGGAAATGCGCCGTGGTCTGACCGTCCACCGTGGCGTTGAGCGCGAGGATGACCTCCTTGGTCTCGTCGCGGCGCGCGCGGTCGATGAGGCCCGCCACGTTGAGCTCCTCCGGGCCGACCCCGTCCAGCGCGGAGAGTACGCCGCCGAGCACGTGATAGCGCCCGCGAAACGCCGCCGAGCGCTCCAGCGCCCACAGATCGCCCACCGTCTCCACCACGCAGATCACGGCGTCGTCGCGGCGCGGATCGCGGCAGAGGGCGCAGGGATCGGTGACGTCGAGATTATGGCATTGCGAGCAGGCCGAGATCTTCGCCGCCGCTTCGCTGAGCGCTTCGGCGAGCGGGATCATCACCGCTTCGCGTTTCTGGAACAGCTGCAGCGCCGCGCGCCGCGCCGAGCGGGGCCCGAGCCCCGGCAGCTTGGCCAGGAGCTGGATCAGACGTTCGATTTCCGGACCGGAGGCGGCCATGACGGCTCCCGAATGAGGGGTTCGGCGCCGAAGCTAGCGCGGCGGCGCGGGAAGGGGAATGCGAGCGGCTGCGGGCCGGTGGCGCGCGGCGGCGAGCCTTTCCCTTCTCCGCCATGCATGCTCCCATGCACATCGGCAAGCAGAGGAGCGCCGCCATGGCCGAAATGAGTCACGACACCACCAAGCCCGTCCTCGTTACCGGGGCCACCGGGTTCGTGGCGGGCTGGCTGGTCAAGCGGCTTTTGGAGCTGGGCTATACCGTGCACGCCGCGGTGCGCGATCCCGACAACGCCGGCAAGCGCGCCCATCTCGACCGCATGGCGGAGGAGAGCCCCGGCGCGATCCGCTATTTCGCCGCCGATCTGAACCAGCCCGGGAGCTTCGACGAAGCGGCGCAAGGCTGCCGGGTAATCTTCCACACCGCCTCGCCCTTCACCAGCAAGATCAAGGATCCGCAAGCCGATCTGGTGGACCCGGCGGTGAACGGCACGATGACCGTGCTCGCCGCCGCCGATAAGGCCGACAGCGTCGAACGCGTCGTGCTGACCAGCTCCTGCGCGGCGATCTACGGCGACAACCGGGATGTTTCCGAAGCGCCGGGACAGTGCCTCACCGAGGACGTCTGGAACACCAGCTCCAGCGTCGAGCATCAGGCCTATTCCTACTCCAAGACCGCCGCCGAGCGGGCCGCCTGGGAGTTTGCAGGCGCCCAGGCGCGCTGGCGGCTGGTGGTGGTCAATCCCAGCTTCATCCTTGGGCCCAGCCTGAACGAAAAGCCCACATCGGAAAGCTTCGCGGTGGTGCGCCAGCTCTCCGACGGGACGATGAAGACCGGCGCCCCGCCCTATGAGATCGGCGCGGTGGACGTGCGCGACGTGGCCGAGGCCCATGTGCGCGCCGCCTTCATCGCCGGGGCCGAGGGCCGCCATATCGTGAGCGCGGTGAACACCAGCTTTCTGGAGATGGGCCGGATGCTGCGCGATCAGGTGGGCGAGGGGCCGTTTCCCACCCGCGAGCTTCCAAAGTTCATGGTCTGGCTCGTCGGGCCGATGCTCAATCCCATGCTCACCCGCAAGATGGTCAGCCGAAACATGGGCTGGGCGTTCTGCGCCGACAATTCGAAGTCCAAGCGCGCGCTGGGCCTTGCCTATCGCGACATCGCTCCGGCGCTCGGCGAAATGCACAACCAGCTCAAGGCCGCGGGGAAGGTTTAGGGCGGAGCCGGCCCGCCTTTTCACGCCCGTCCCCACCGGCTATGTCTGCCGCCGACCGGCGCTTGCCGCGCCGCATAGAAGCTGGAGGAGCATCATGAAGCTTTCGGGTATCGCAGCGGTCGTCACCGGCGGCGCCTCGGGTCTGGGCGAGGGCAGCGCCCGCCGCCTCGCCGAAGAAGGCGCGAAAGTCACCCTGTTCGACCTCAACGAAGAACGCGGCCGGAAAGTCGCTTCGGAGATCGGCGGGAGTTTCGCCAAGGTGAACGTGGCCGATCCCGAAAGCGTCAAGGCGGGTTTCGAACACGCCCGCAAGGCCCACGGCCAGGAGCGCGTGCTGGTCAATTGCGCCGGCATCGGCTGGGCGGAAAAGACCGCGCGCCGCTCGTCCTCCGGCGACATCGTCATGCACCAGCTCGACAAGTTCGCGCTCGTGGTCAGCGTGAACCTGATCGGCAGTTTCAACTGCGCCGCCATCGCCGCGGCCGGCATGCTGGAGCTGGAGCCTGACGAAAGCGGGCGCGGCCTCATCGTCAACACCGCCTCGGTCGCCGCCCAGGACGGCCAGATCGGCCAGGTCGCCTATTCAGCCTCCAAGGGCGGGATTTACGGCATGACGCTGCCCATGGCCCGCGATCTCGCCCGCGAAGGCGTGCGCGTGAACACCATCCTGCCGGGCTTCTTCGAGACGCCGATCTACGAACAGATGCCGCCGGAGGTGAAGACCAATCTCGCCAGCCATCTGCAATTCCCGCAGCGCTTCGGCACGCCGGCCGAGTACGCCGACCTCGTCGCGTTCATGGCGAAGAACGACTATATCAACGCCGAATGCGTCCGCCTCGACGCCGGCGCGCGCATGCCCCCGAAATAGGGGTGCTCCTACGCCTAACGTGAAAAATCCCGGGCGCGCGGCGTCCGGGATTTTTTTGGGGCGTCTACGCCTCCCCCTCCGCCTCGGCCCGCCCGATCTTGCGCAGATGGACGGTGACGGCCAGGCCTTCGTCGCTGTTGACGGTGACGCGGCCGTCGAATTTCGCGGCGACGCTGCGCACGACTTTCCAGCCGAGCGCGTCGGAGCGTTGGGGTTCGCTGTTCCCGTTGGCGAGGCCGCGCCCATTATCGCGGACGGTGAGGGTGAAATAGCCGTCATCGTCGATGATCGAGACGGTGAGCCGGGGTTCGGGCTGATCCTCGAAGGCGTGCTTGGCGGCGTTGGTGAGCAGCTCGTTGATCAGAAGCGCCACGTCGATCGCCTGGGACGCCTCCAGATAGAGGTCGGGGCCCAGCACCTCCACCGCGATGGTCTTGCCGGCCGAAACCGCCTCGGCGGTCTTTTCCAGCAGTTCGCGGATCAGCGGGTTGACGTGCAGCCGGTCCAGCTCGCGCGAGTGCTGAAGCCGGGCGTAGACGTCGCGGATCGCCGCGATGCGGCTGGCGATGTCGCCGAGCGCGCCGCGCACCTCTTCCGATTTCGAGGCGTGCGCGCGCAGGCGCACCATGGAGGTGATCATCGCCAGATTGTTCTGGGTGCGGTGGTGAAACTCGCGCAGCATCAGATCGCGCTGCTCCAGCGCTTCGAGCAGTTCGCGATTCTGTTCCGCCAGCGCGGCTTCCCGGTCGGTCTTGTCGGCGGAGACCAGCCCGTCGCCCACCGCCTGGATCAGGGCGGCGGTGTCGCGCGGGTCCTCGATCAGGAAGGTGACCGTGACGCAAGTGCCGCCGCCATCGGCGTCGATGGCGGTGGAGTCGGCGAGCCGCACCACGCCGCGCAGCCCGTTCCCGCCGCCGCTGGGACGGCTGCTGACCGCCTGGGTGTCGGCGAAGGCGGATCGGATCACCGCGTGAGGCACGCCCGGTCCCTGATCGACGGCGCGGATCACCAGGCGGCGATCCTCCGGCCCGTCGGCCAGCTCCAGGATGACGCGGCCGCCCCGCCCGTGCTCGACCGCGTTGCGGGCGAGCTCCAGTGCGCTGGTGACCACGCGCGTCACCGTCCATTTCTCCATGCCCAGCGCTTCGCCGGCGGTTTTCGTGGTCTGGCGCACGCGCACCACGTCGCCCATCTGCGACACACGGATCGTTGTGAGGGGATGGGCCTTAGCCATCGCGCGTCTCCCGGGCCCGCGCCACGATGATCGACGCGTCGTCCCGGCCGCGCAAGGCCTCGCGCAGGATGACCGCGGCGGCCAGAAGGCTCGAGCGGTAGAACAGATGGGCGTGGCCTTCGGCGCGCCGGAAGGTCTTCAGACCGTCGCTGTGCAGGATCAACATGGCGCCGTGCGGCAGCTCATACGTCTCCGGCCGCACGACGCAGCGCCGGCCGATGCTGCCTTCCCGGCTGACGATGCGCCGCGTGTCCTCACGGCTCATGACGACGCCGGAGATATTGCCGACCCCGGCCGCGGTGATCTGCTGATCTTCGAACGATAGATCGGTCACCATGGCCACCGCGCCGCGCTCGACCTCCGGCACGTGACACAGCGCCTCGAGGATCTGCGCGGCCTCGCCGTCGGCGGCCAGGAACCCGTCCCGGATCCGATCGGCGTCGCGCGCCGCCGCAGCGCCGTGCCCGAACCCGTCGCACAGCAAGAGCTGGACGCCGCGCCCGGTCCGGCGCCAGGCGAACACGTCACCGCACACGGTCTGGCGCGGGGCGTTGACGCGCAAGCCCTCCATCTCCAGCCCGCCCGGGACCGGCGTCGCGCCGGGGACCTTGAACACGCTGATCGCGGCCGTGCCCCGGCCGGGCGCGGACCAGAGCTCGAACTGGTCGGACAGCCGCTCCATGGCGCCCAGCCCGACCCCCAGGGAGCTCCCGCTGGACACGCCGTCCTGGCGCATGCGGTCGGGATTCTCCATGCCCGGCCCGTCGTCGATGGACAGGAGCACCAGATCGCCGGCCAGAGAAACCGTGGGGCTGAACCGGCCGTTCTGGGCGTGGCGATGCAGATTGGTCGCCGCCTCGCTCGCCACCAGCACGGCGCGCTCCACCGTGTCGTGATCCAGGCCCAGCGCGAGCGCGCGGGCGCGCGTCAGGCGGCGCGCTTCGCTGACCCCGCTCGGGTCCTCGATCTTCACCAGTTCGCTCATGCGCTCGCCATCCGCACGATCGTCCCCGTGTCGCCAGTCTCGATCTCGAAACGCTTCGCGAGCCGCTTGGCGCCGCCCAGGCCTTTGCCGAGGCTGTTCGAAGTGGAGTAGCCGTCCTCCAGCGCCGCATCCACATCGGCGATGCCCGACCCGTCGTCGGCGCAGATCACATAGACCGCCTGCGCGTCACGGTGCACGGCGAGCCGCCCGCCTCCGGCGTGAACGAAGGCGTTGCGGGCGATCTCGCTCACCGCGGTGACGAAGCGCGCCTTGTAGACGGACTTCGCGCCGATGGCGTCCATGGCCTTGGAGGCGGCCCGTCGGGCGCGCGCCACGTCGCGGTCTGTACGAATCTGGACGGTCTCCACATGCTGCGCCGCGTCCGGGATGAAGCTCACCGAGCCTCCCGTATCCGCCGCATGGCCTGGTCCACGTCCAGCGCGGTGCGCATTTCCGGCAAGGTCATGCCCAGCTCCACCAGCGTCATCGCCACGGCGGGACGCATGCCCACCACATAGGTCCTGCTGGACAATAGATGCGCGATCTTCGCCAGCTGACCGAGCACCCGGCCCACAAAGGTGTCGACGATCTCCAGTGCGGAGATGTCGATCACCACGCCGTTGACGTCTTCGTCATCGACCGCGTTCGACAGGCGCTCCTGCAGGTCGATGATGTCGGTGTCGTCGATGTCCTCCTGAATCGCCACCAGAAGGACGCCGCCGACCTTGAACATGGAGGCGGCGTCAGACACGGCGGCCTCGGTCGGCGCCGCGGTCCAGGGTCTGCACGTCATAACCCAGCCGGTTGAAGCCGTGGATCAGCGCGTCGCGGATGCTGGAGCGGGTGAGCACTTCGCCCACGTCGACGCCGAGCTGGACCATGGTCTGGGCGATCAGGGGGCTGATGCCGCTGATGATGCATTCCGCGCCCATCAACCGGACCGCCGCGGCGGTGCGCAACAGGTGCTGGGCGACCTGGGTGTCCACGGTGCGCACGCCGGTGATGTCGACGATGACGATCTCGGCCTTGTGCTCGACGATGGCTTCGAGAAGGTTCTCCATCACCTCCTGGGCGCGCGCGGAATCCAGCGCGCCGATCAGCGGGATGGCGAGAATGCCCTTCCACAGCTCGACCACCGGCGAGGACAGCTCGATCATTTCCGCGCGCTGGCGCTCGATGATGCGCTCGCGCTGTTCGATGAAGGCTTCGGTCGTGTAGAGCGCGAACGCGTCTACGGCGCGCGCCGCGACGATGAGCTCGGCGGCGAGCGCCTTCGAATCGTCGATGCGTTCGGTGAGGAATTCGAACAGCGGGATCTTCAGCGCATTGATGAAATTCGCCATTTGGGTCGGCGTGACGCCGCGCTCGGTGCGCTCTTCGCTGACCTCGCTCAAGGCCTCGCGCAGCGGCGCCCAGTTCTCCGCCGAGACGTCGGGCTCGGCCATGTCGCCGCCCTTGGCCGCATCGCAGAACGCCTTCAACAGGCGTGTGGACTGTTCACGCACTTCCTTCTTGGAAAAGACGTCGGTGCGCTGCACGCCCTCTTCCGATTGCGCTTCGGTCCAGCGTCGCAACAGATCGTCGAAGCGCTCATCGAGCACTGTGAGGGTTTCTTGTCCGGCGTCCATCAAATGTCCCCTTAAATGAATGTGCCCTTACCTGGCGCGCGGATGTTAAGGGAGGGCGGCGCGCAATGAAACGCCTCGCGCCCGCCCGCACACGCTGAAACGCATCACACAGGTTACAGGTTCTAAATTAACTGGCGCTCGTCGGGCGGGGCGCGGCTTGCTAGGACGGCGCAGGTTTCAGCGCAGGAGCTTCGCCACATGTCCTTTCTCGCCGTGTTTTTGGCCGTGTTTCTCGCCGAGCTTGGCGACAAGACGCAGATCGCGTCGGCTGCGTTCGCGGCGGGCGATCCATCGCGGGCCATAAAAATATTTACCGCCGCCAGCCTGGCGCTCGTCGCCTCCACCGCCATCGCCGTTTTTCTAGGTCAGCTCGCCGGGGCGCATCTGGAGCGCATCCCCTTGAAGCTCATTTCGGGGCTGATCTTCATCGCACTCGGCGTCGTGGCCGTGTTTGATCATTTCCGCGCCGGCGGCGCATGAAGAACCCGCCGGCGCGAACCGGCGGGTTCTTTCTGTTCGGATAGGCGCCTCAGCCGACTTCGGGCCTGACGACGCGCGGACCGAGATTGGCGATCACTTCGCGCGCTTCGAAGGCGGCGGGATCGTTCGGCGCCGGGCCGCGGCCCAGAACGATTTCGGCCTGGGCTTCGTAGCGCGAGACCTCGCGCACGTTCACATCGTCCCAGAACGGATCGCGCCAGCCGTACCAGCCATAGCGCGGATGGAAATAGCGATAGTGGAACCCGTAGGGCGAATAGCGCGCCGAAAACGGATCCGGCGTGCCCACGAAGCGGCGGTCCACGTCGGTGTCGCGGCGCACCATGGTGAAATGGTCGTAGCCGCGCTCCAGCGTCAGTTCGGCGGCGCGGTAGAGCAGAAAGGTCTCCACCGTCTCCCGGTCCGTCAGCGAGTTGCCGTTGAAGCTGACCAGATAGCGATCGGACTCGATCGCCTGCTCGTTATACCCGTAGGCGCCGGACTGGGCGCTCTGGTACGGGGTGGGGCCCGCGGCGCAGGCCGCCAGTGTTGCGGCGGCGCCGATGGCGGCGAAAACTCGGATCATGCGACCGTCTCCGTTGTGACAAGCCTCCCATCCATGAGTATGGTTAAGGTCGGGCTCGATTGGAAGGGTAAGGCGCTGCGCGGGGACGGAGGGCGGTTGCAATGAACATGGACATGGCGACGCGCTCCTTCGTGCTGGCCGCCGCGCTGGCGCTGTTCGCCGCCGCGGCGGTGCTGGCCTGGTCGATGTTCGGCGGCGGGCTGTCGGGGTTTTCAATGACCGGCGGCGGCGGACGGGACGATGACCGCGCCGGCCGGCGCGGGGCGATCACCATCAATGAAGGCTCGCTCTATGACGAGTTCGGCGAGTTCGACCGGTCGTCTTCGGCGCCGGCGTCGGGCGAGCGCATCGTGATCAACACCGCGCGCGCGCCCGCCGGGGCCGGCGGTTTCCGCTCCGGGCCGCAATTCGACTGGAGCGGTTCACGCCCCGATCCCGCCGTCTATGATCTGCCGCGCGACACGCCTGATCAGCGCGTGGAGGCCGATTGCCGGATTCGCGGCGGGTCGAGCTATGGCTGCCGCTGCCTGGTGCGCCTGTCACGCGCCGATTTGAGCGAGGCGGAATTCGCTTTCCTCTCGCTCGCCGGCGAGCTGAGCCCGCGGCCCGAGCGCCTGCAGACCTCGGGCCTTGAGGCGGGCGATCTCGGCGCCCTGGCCGCCAAGCTGGTGGCGCTGGACGTTCAGGCGCGCCGCCGCTGCGGGGCGGGTCTTGCGCCCTAGTTCAGCCGCAGCTCTACGTCCGCGCCGCGCCATTCGGCCGGCTTGACGAGTTCGCAATGGGCGACGCGGACCGAATGGATCACCGCCTCGATCTCCCGGCGCCAGAAATCCAGAAATCGCATCAACCGGGGAAAGTCCGGCGCCTGATCGTAGGTCTGCCAGAGGAAGGTCTGGATCAGGCCGGGATGATCGGGCAGGTGATAGAACACCTCCGCCGTGGTCAGCCGGGCGCCCCTCAGGGCGGTCAGAAAATCGGGATCCGTTCGCATTCTCCTGCTCCTGCATTGCAGCCTTTGAGGAAAAAGCTTGACCTCAAGGCTTGGCCACGGCAAGAGCGTGCGCGCCGAAATATGAAGCTTTTCTGTATGTTAGCAGCCGGACGGCCCGGCTGCCGCCAGCCGGCTAGTCCAGCGCGATCACCGGGTCCAGGCGGCGCGCCTCGTTGATGCGGCCGCGCAGGAGCAGGATGTCGATATCCTCCGGCGCCAGGGCGCGCGCGGCGCGCATGTCGGCTTCCGCCCCGTCCAGATCGCCCAGGCTCAGCCGCGCTTCGCCGCGCAGGCGCAGCGCTTCGGCGTCGGTGGGATCGGCCGACACCGCCTCGCCGGCGTAGGCCTCGGCCGCTTCGGGATCGTCCAGCTTCAGCGCGGCTTCCGCGCGGCCGCGGCGCAGGCCGGAATCGGCCGGCGCGAAATCGATCCCGCGCGAGAACGCCGCCAGCGCCTGTTCGCTCAAACCGGCCTCCAGATAGGCGTCGCCGGCCTGGCCGAACATGATCGCCCGGCTGGCGTCGGTGGCGGAGATCGCCCCTTCGGCCGCGGCGCGCAGGCGCCCGGCGCCGTCTTCCTCACGGCCGAGCGCGATCAGCGCCAGCGACACGCAATGTTCCGACGGCCAGCCGCCGGCCTGATGGCGCCAGGCGAGCGCCTCCTCGAAGGCCGCCTCGGCGTCCACCGCGATCGCGTCGATGCAGGCCTGATGGCGGGCCTGCGGCTCCAGCGGATCCTGGGCTAAGGCCGGCGCGGTCAGAAGGCTGAGAAGAACGCCGGCGGCGCAGCATTTCACGGTGACGGTCATGGCGCGGTTCCCTCGGCGCTGTGTGTTGGGCTAAGCCTAGGCAAGAGCGGAGCATAACGCCATGGCCGAGACCGGAACCGTGTTCTTTGCAGGCTTCGGCTATGTCGCCGAAGCCACAGCCGCCCGGCTGGCGGGCGAGGGCTGGCGCGTCGCGGCCAGCACGCGCAGCGCCGCTTCGGCGGAGCGGATCGCCGCGGCCGGGTATGAACCGGTTCACGCCGACCCGGCCGATCCCCACGGCGCCGAAACGCTGCGCGCGGCGGCGCGCCGGGCCGATGCGATCCTGCTCAGCGCCGCGCCGGGAGCGGACGGCGATCCGTTCGCCCCGGCCTTCGCGCCGCTGGATGTCACCCGGACCTGGCTCGGATATCTCTCCACCACCGGCGTCTATGGCGACCGGAACGGGGGCTGGGCGTTCGAGCGCGACGCGCTCGCGCCGGGCCAGGCCCGCAGCCTGCGCCGCGCCGAGGCCGAAGCGGTCTGGTCGGCGCGCGGCGCCCGCCTGTTCCGGCTCTCGGGCATTTACGGGCCCGGGCGCAGCGCGCTGGACAAGATCCGCGCCGGCGAGACGGCGGTGTTCGACAAGCCGGGCCAGGTTTTCTCGCGCGTGCATGTGGACGATATCGCGTCCGCGCTGGAGCGCGCGCTGGCGCGGCCGCAGGCGACCGGCGCCTTCAATCTCGCCGACGACCACCCGTCGAGCCAGGTGGAGGTGATGTGCGGCGCGGCCGAGCTGCTGGGCGCGCCGCCGCCGCGTATCCTCCCGTTCGATCCGGGCAAGGCGAGCGCGATGCAGGCAAGTTTCTTCGCGGAACGCCGGCGCGTCTCCAACGCCCGCGCCAAAGCGGTGCTGGGCTGGCGGCCCGCCTATCGCAGCTGGCGCGAGGGCCTGGCCGCGATCCTTCAGGCCGGCGGCTAGCCTAAGCGTTCGATGGTCTCGATCAGGCGCGCCAGATCCGCGTCGGTGGACAGCCGGTGATCGCCCGCTTTCGACAGGTGCAGCGTGACGTCGTCTCCGGCGAGCGCCTCCAACAGGCGCACGGCGTGGGCCCAGGGGACGTCCGCATCGCGCCGTCCATGGAGAATGCGCACCGGCGCGTCGACGGCGATTTCGCCGTCGAGGATCGACCAGTGCGCGCCGTCCTCGATCAGGCGCCGGGTGATCACCGTGGTTCCGCCATAGGGAGAAGCTTGCTCCCAGCATCCCTCGGCCTCGATCGCCTGCTTCACATGGAAAGGCAGGCCCGCCCACATGAGTTTTTCAGTAAAGTCCGGCGCCGGGGCGATCAGCACCAGCGCGCGCACCCGCTCGGGACGCGCCAGCGCCGCCAGCAGCGCCATCCAGCCGCCCATGGACGAGCCCACCAGGATCTGCGGGCCTTCGGTGAGCTGATCGAGCGCGGCCAGCGTGTCGGCGCGCCAGCGCGTGATCGTGGCGTCCTCGAACGCGCCTGACGACGCGCCATGGCCGAAATAGTCGAAGCGCAGGAAGGCCCGCCCGGTCTTGCGCACCCATGCGTCGAGATGCATCGCCTTGGTCCCGGTCATGTCCGAGGCGAAGCCGCCGAGAAACATCACCCCCGGCCCCGCGCCGTCATGGCGCACGTAAGCCAGGTGATGACCGTCGCCGCGATCGAGCGTTCTGAAATCGGTCATGACAGGCCTTTCCGGTTGGCGCGTCGGGGCCGCTCCGGTTATGAGACGGCCCCGGCCCGCGAGGCGGGCGGGGCGAGAGAGGGCGCGTGAACATACTCCAGGTCATTCCCGAACTCGACGCCGGCGGCGCGGAGCGCACCACGATCGAGATCGCCGAGGCCGTGACCGCGGCCGGCGGGCGCTGCATCGTTGCGAGCCGGGGCGGGCGCCTTGAGGGCGAGCTTGAAGCCGCGGGCGGCGAACTCGTCCGCCTGGACATGAAGACCAAGAACCCGGTCTCGATCTGGCGCAACGCCGGCCGGCTCGCCCGGCTGATCAAGGCGGAAAAGATCGATCTGGTGCACGCCCGCTCGCGCGCGCCGGCCTGGAGCGCGAAATGGGCCGCGCGGCGCACCGGAAAACCCTTCGTCACCACTTATCACGGCACCTATACGGCGCGATCGGGCCTGAAACGCTGGTATAACTCGGTGATGGCGGCGGGCGACCGGGTGATCGCCAATTCGCAGTTCATCGCCGACCATGTGCGCGCCGAGCACGGCGTGCCCGAAGCGCGCCTGCGCGTCATCGCGCGCGGCGTCGATCTTCGCCGCTTCGATCCGCAGGCGGTGGTGGACGCGCGGGTCGTGGCGCTGAAATCCCGCTGGGGGGCTGGCGAGGGCGAGTTCCTGGTGGTGCTGCCGGGCCGGCTGACGCGATGGAAGGGTCAGGCTTTTTTCATCCACGTGTTGTCGGGCCTCGCAACGCCGAAGCCGGTGCGCCTGGTCTGTCCCGGCGACGCCCAGGGCCGGCTGGAGTATCGCACGGAGCTGGAGACGGCCGCGCGCACCGCCGGTTTGACGCTGGTGCTGCCCGGCCATGAAACGGACATGCCCGCCGTGTACAGGGCGGCCGATCTGGTGGTCTGCCCGTCTTTGGAGCCGGAGGCGTTCGGGCGCACCGCCGCGGAGGCCCAGGCCATGGGCGCGCCGGTGATCGCCGCCGACCATGGCGGCGCGCGCGAGGCGGTCGCCCACGGCGAGACCGGCTGGCGCGCCGCGCCGGGCGACGCCGCCGATTGGCGCGCCTGCGTGCTTGAGGCGTTGTCTCTGGACGCCGCCGCGCGCGCCGACCTGGCGCGAGCGGGGCGCGAACGCATCATCGCGCGGTTTTCCGCCGCGCACCTGCAAGAGTCCACCTTGCGGGTCTATCGGGAGCTTTTAGAGTAGCGCCATGTTCGGGCAGGAAGACAAAGAGCAGATCCTGGTGATCCACGACGGCGATCTGGCCGACATGGTGCGCATGCTCGCGCCCGCCAGACGCATCCGAGAGCACCATCGCACGGCGCGCATCACCCTGCTCACCGGCGAGGATTTCGAGAGCCTCCTGAAACACTGCCCCTATTTCAACGCGGTGGAGCCGACCCTGCATCAGGCCGCGGGGCAGGGGTTCTTCGAGCGCATGAAGTCGGCGCGCAATTCGCGCTTCGACCGGATCTACGATCTCGGCTCGGGCGACGCCGGCAAGAAGATCAAGCGCGCCGCGCGCTTCTCCAAGGCGAAATGGATCGATCTTTATCCCGATCCGAAAGCGGCCGGTCATCCGCTCGATCTGGCCGCCTCGCGCCTGGGCGCGGCCGGACTGTACGATAACGCCGCCTATCGCCTGGGCGAGGCGCCGCCGCCGGAGCTGGACTGGGTCGACTTCGTGGCGCGCCGCTCGCGCACGCTGGATCCGGCCTATTTCGGCCTGCAGGGGCGCTACGCCCTGTTCGCGCCGGCCGGCGACGACAGCCCGCCGCCGACGCGCTGGCCGAAGGAGCGCTGGGCCTCACTGGCCCATCAGCTGATCGAAAAAGGCGTCGAGCCGGTGATCGTGGGCGGGCCGTCCACGCGCGAGCTCGGCCGCTATGTCGCCCATGTGACGCCCGGCTCGCGCGACCTGACGGGGCGCGCCAATCTGGTCCAGCTCGCCGGGCTCGGCCGCCAGGCCCAGTGCGCGTTCGGCGAGGATGTGCCCTTGCTCCACCTGCTGGTGGCGGCCGGATCGCCCGCCGTGCTGTTCCATCCTGGCGAAACGCCGCCCGTGGAGACCGCCCCGCGCGGCGCCCAGCCCACCATTCTGATGCATGCGCCGACCCTGGCGCAGATCAGCGCGCCGGAGGCGGTTCAGGCCATGCGCTGCGCCGGCGGGTTCGACGGCGACGCCCGCGCCGCCTGACCACCTTGATTTCCCAAGCCTGATCGGCATATTCGCTCGCCAGCGCGCAACGGATTTGATAAATTGCGCGTTCGCGATTTCCCGTCCGCGTTCAAAGGAGAAGACGCATAGCCCGACGTCCGCACGCCGCGCCGCCGCCGAAAAAGGAAGGCCCGCGCATCAACCGCGAAATTCGCGCTCCCAGAGTGCTGCTCATCGATGAAGCCGGCGAGAAGCAGGGCGAAATGCCCGTCGACGCCGCGCTGGAGGCCGCCCAGGAGGCCGGGCTCGACCTTGTGGAGGTCAGTCCGAACGCCAATCCGCCGGTCTGCAAGATCATCGATTACGGCAAGCTGAAATATCAGGAGCAGAAAAAGAAGGCCGAGGCCCGCAAGAAGCAGAAGACCCAGGACGTCAAGGAAATCAAGATGCGTCCGAACATCGACGTCCACGACTACCAGGTCAAGACCAAGGCGATGACCCGGTTCTTCGAGGATGGCGACAAGGTCAAGGTCACCCTGCGTTTCCGCGGCCGCGAGATGGCCCACCAGGATCGCGGCATGGACGTCATGAACCGCGTCAAGCAGGACTTCGGCGAGATCGCCAAGGTGGAGCTCGAGCCCAAGCTCGAAGGCCGCCAGATGATCATGGTGATGGCGCCGCGTTGATCCGGTACGGCGCGCTCCGGCGCCCCTCCGGGCTCTCACGCGCTCTTGGAACGGCAGAAAAACGGCCGGCCCGGAGTTCCGGGCCGGCCTTTTTGTAGCGCGCTGCGCCGTGTTCCGACTGCGGCCTAGAAGTCGGCCGCCACGCGCACGCCGAACTGGCGCGGCGCTCCGAGACGGACGCGCTCGTTTCCGCCCGAGGCCACATAGGTCTCGTCGAACAGGTTGCGGGCGAGGACGCTGACCGTCACCTGATCGTTCAGCACGCGCTTGCCCAGGGTGAGGTTCACCAGGGTGCGCGCATCGTTGTTCAGGAAGGTCGCGGCGCCGGAGTTGGAGTTGTTGACGAAGCTCTCGCCTTCATACGTCACGCCGAGCACGCCGTACCAGCCGCGATCACCCTCATAGGCGAGGCGCGCCGAGCCGGTCCATTCCGGGGCGAAGCTGAAGGAATTGTTCTCGAACGCGGCCAGGGTCTGCTCGAGATCGATCGGCGCGGTTTCGCCCTGGGCGTCGATCAGCACCGCGGCCAGCGCGGCGTCGAAGTCCTCGAACTCGGTCTTCACATGACCCAGCGAGGCGTCGAGCGACCAGTTGCGGTCGATCTGCAGCGAGGTGTCGATCTCGAACCCGTAGAGCGTGGAGGAGCCCACATTGAAGCCCACCTCGTCCTGCTGCAGCGTGGAAAGCGAGACCACCACCTGCTGGTCGGTCCAGTCGGTGTAGAAGGCGTTGGCGTTCACCCGAAGCCGACGATCCAGCCAGAATGAGCGCAGGGCGAGCTCGTAATTGGTGGTGTATTCAGGATCGAACTGGGAGACGAACTGGCGCGGAATGTTCAGATCCGACCCGCCGGCGCGGTAGCCGCGGCGCACCGAGAAGATCACCGTGCGGTCCTCGTCGATGTCATAGGACACGAAGCCCGAAGGCAGCCAGGCGGAGAAGCTCTGGCTCGCCGAAGTGTTCGCCTCCAGCAGCGAGGCGTCGAACGTCGCGTTCACCGCCGCGATCGTCCCCTGGACAACCGGGATCAGCGCCGCGGGGAAGCCGGCGGGAAGCGCCGGCGCGGCCGGGTTCGGCAGGCCCAGCGGATCGCCGGAGAGCGTGAGGCCCTCCACCTGCTCTTCATGGTCGTAGCGCAGGCCGAAACCGACGGTGAGCCGGTCGGTCACGTCGTACTCGCCGCGCGCGTAGAAGGCGTAGTTCTGAACGTCCAGCGGCTCGCTGGTCATTGCGATGAAGGCGCCGATATCGGTGTAGTTGGCGAGCACCGCCGCGGTGCTGGCGTCCGTGGCGCCGGCGATGAAGGCGTCGAAGAAGGGATCGCCCGCCGGACCCGCCGGGATGCCGGCCACCGGGTTGCCCGGCGCGGGGATCCCGCGCAGCGGGCCGAGCTGGGCGCGCAGCGCAGCTTCGATGCCCGGACGCGATGCGCCCTCGACCACGGCGAGGATGCCGGGCTGGATGCCGGGGGTGAAGTTGTACTCCTCCTCCTGGCTGTCCACGTAATAGGCGCCGGCGAGCCCGCGGAACCTCCCGCCCTCGTCATAGGCCAAGGTGAATTCCTGGGTGAAGATGCTCTGCTCTTCCAGCTGCGTGCCTTCGGGCGCGTAGGTGTACTGGCCGCTCGGAATGGTGGGGATGTTGAACGGATTGTTCAGCGTCACCGGCGTCTGAGGATAGGTCGCGGGATCGACATTGGTCCCGTCGGTGTCCAGCCGCTCGTCGTTTTCCGCGTCCGAATAGGTGGTCAGCGAGGTCAGGGTGAACGCGTCGCTGATGTCCCAGGTGTTGCGCCAGGCGTAGGACAGATTGGTGTTCTGATTGAAGTCCGGCGCGTTCACATAGGTCAGGCGCAGATCTTCATTTCCGGGGACCACGTCAGTCAGACTGACGAACCCGTTCGGCCCCACGCGACGGCGGTCGGACAGCGCGTCGGCCACTTTCGCCTGGCTGTAGTTCACGGTGATCTGGCTCGAGAGCGTGTCGGTCGGCTCGAACAGGAGCTTCACGCGCGCCTGCCATTGATCGTTGAAGTCCGCGCCGTCCTCGCCGGTCACTGCATTGTCCACGAAGCCGTCGCTCTCGCGGCGCTCCACCGCCACGCGGAAGGCCAGCGTATCGGCGACGATCGGCCCGCCATAGGCGGCCGACAGGATATAGGCCATGTCGGACTCGTCGGTGGTCAGGTGCTGGGCGCGCGCCCGGCCTTCGAAGTCATAGCTGGGATCGGCGGTGTTGATGATGATGGCGCCGGCCAGCGCGTTGCGGCCCTGCACCGTGGACTGGGCGCCGCGCAGCACCTCGACCTGATCCACGTCCCAGATGGTGTCGGCGTTGAAGCGGGTGGTCTGATCGCCCAGCGTCACCCCGTCCACATAGATCTGGGCCAGCGGCGCGGAGCCGGCGCCCAGAAGGTTGTCGAAGGGAATGCCGCGGATCGAGAACCCGCCTTCGGAATTGTTGCGGTTGACGTTGGCGATATAGTCGAACGCGTCGCCCAGGCTAGCAATGCCGTCGAGCTCCAGCTGGTCGCCGGTGACGACGCCGACCGAGGTCACGGTCTCCTGAAGATCCTGATCGACCTTCTCGCCGCGAATGACGATGGTGTCGACGGCGACGGGTTCGTCGCGATCGGTTTCGCTTTGAGCCAGCGCCGGCGCGGCGGCCAGCCCGGCGAGCAGCGCCGCGGCGCTGACGGTGAACTTGAACATGGGACCCCTCCGATAACACCCCGGCGGGCGCGCCCGCGCGCCGCCCGATTGGGCGAAGTCCATATCCGCGCTCCCGCGCCGCGCCATGCAAAGTTTTGTGACATCAGGGTGTTGCGGCGTTTCGGCAACGGTCGGAATTGTCATGAAACGCCGCTAGCGTCCGCCGCGATGAAGTCCGACCGGGGGAATGCGCCATGACGCCTTTGATTTTCGCCGCCTTTTCGCTCGCCGCCGCGCAGGCGCAGGACGCCGGGTCCTGCTCGGCCACGGCGCTGGAAGGGCCGTGCGCGGTGGAGCGCGCCGATCTCACGCTCGCCGACCTTCAGGCGGTGGGCACCCATAACAGCTACAAGATCGCGATCCCGGCGCCCGAACTGGCCATGATCGCGGCGATGAACCCCGAGGCCGCCGCCGGGCTCGACTACGCCCACGCCCCGCTCGCCGAGCAACTGAACATGGGGATGCGCCAGCTGGAGCTCGATCTGTTCTACGATCCCGACGGCGGGCGCTACGCCGACCCGATCCTGCCGCGCGCCACGATCGGCGCGGAGGGCGCGCGCGCCTTCGACTCCGCGCCCCTTCAGGCGCCGGGCTTCAAGACCTTCCACACCCAGGACATCGACGTGTGGTCCCATTGCCCGCAATTCATCACTTGCCTGGAGGCGGTGGAGGCCTGGTCGGACGCCAATCCGGAACATGCCCCGATCCTCATCCTCCTTAATCTGAAGACCGGTTCGATCCCCGTGCCCGGCTCCACGTCCGCGCTCGATTTCACGCCGGAGGCCTTCGCCGCCATGGAGGCGGAGATCCGCTCCGTCGTCGCGACCGAAGAGATGATCACCCCCGACGATGTGCGCGGCGAGTCGGCCACCCTGCGCGAAGCGGTGCTCGCCGGCGGCTGGCCGGCGCTGCAGGCCGCGCGCGGCAAGCTCGTCTTCGCCCTCGACACCGGCGCGGCGAACGTCACCACCTATCTCCAGGGCGCGCCCTCGCTGGAGGGCCGGGTGGCTTTCGTGAACTCGCTCTCCGAAGACGCCGAGCACGCCGCCTATTTCACCTTGAACGATCCGATCGGGCAGGGCGCGCGTATCCGCGCGGCGGTGGAGGCGGGGTTCCTGGTGCGCACGCGCGCCGACGCCGACACCGTGGAGGCGCGCACCAACGACACCGCAAAGCGCGAGGCCGCCTTCGCCTCGGGCGCCCAGTACATCTCCACCGATTATCCCACGCCGCGCCTTGACTGGAGCGACTTCGCCGTCCGCCTGCCCGGCGACGCGCCCGCGCGCTGCAATCCGGTGCGCCGTGGCGCCGAATGCGCGCCGGCGACGGAGACCGTCCAATGATCCGCGTCCTTCTCGTCCTCGCCGGCCTGATCGCCGCCGGCGCCGCCGTGCTCTATCTCTGGCCGGCGCCTGCGCCCGCCCGCCATGCCTATATGGAGGACGCGCCGCGCGTGTGCGCCGAGACGATCGCCCATGGCGGCGGGCTGGGCCACGCCCCGCCCAACACCCTGCTCGCACTGGAGCGCGCCTCGACCATGGGCGCCGACGTTCTGGAGGTGGATGTCCAGCAGACCCGCGACGGGGTGCTGATCCTGCGCCATGACGACACGCTGGACCGCACCACCGACCAGACCGGGCTCATCGCCGACTATGACTGGGCCGATATCGAGACCGCCGACGCCGGGGCCGGCTGGGTGATCGGAGAGACCGACTACACCGGGCGCGGCGTCACCATCCCCCGCCTTGACGAGGCGCTCGCCGCCTTCCCGGAGGCGCGCTGGATCGCCGAGATCAAGAACGACACGCCCGAAGCCGCCGAGGCCATGTGCCGGGTGATCACGGACGCCGGCGCGGAGACCCGCGTGCTCGTGGGCTCCTTCCATGACGACGCCATGGCGCGCTTCCGCGCCGCCTGCCCCGGCGTGGCGACGTCGGCGCCGTCCGACGAGGTGCGCAATTTCGTCATCGCCGCCCGGCTGGGCCTGTCGCGCTGGGTCGACACGCCCGCCGTCGCCTTCCAGCTGCCGGTGGAGGCCGCCGGCCTCGACCTCACCCATCCCCGCGTTCTCGACGCGGCGATGGCGCGCAATATCCGCGTCCAGTACTGGACCATCAACGACCAGGCCGAGATGGAGCACCTGCTCACGCTCGGCGCGGACGGGATCATCACCGACTATGTGGACCGCGCGAACGCCGCGCGCGACGCGGTGTGCGCGGGAGGGGCCTGACGCACGCCGGCGAGGACGGGGCCGAACGCTCTGTGCGCCGGCGCCCGGGTCTTCGCCGCGCAAGCAGTATCAGCCGACGGCGCCGCCGTCCTCGCGCCGAATGGCGATGATGGCCGAGCGCGGCAGGCTCTCCGGCCCGTCCGGGAACGGTCGGCCAGGATGCTGGACGCCCACGAACATGGTCCGCCGGTCCGTCGACCAGCACAGGCCGGTGACCTCGCACCCCTTGGGGCCGGTCAGGAACCGGCGGATCTCGCCGGTCACCGGGTCGCCCGCGAGCATCTGGTTGTTGCCCATGCCTTCAAAGACGCCCTCATTGGAGTCGTCGCCGTCGGTCTGGATCCAGATCAGGCCGGTGGTGTCGATCGCCATGCCGTCGGGCGAGTTGAAGAGATTGCCTTCATTGATGTTGCCGGAGCCGGGATAGGCGTTGTCGAGGCTCTGATCGACGGTCGGGTTGCCGGCCATGACGTAGAGATCCCAGTCGAAGGTGTCAGAGCCGTGATCCTCGTCGTGCGGGCGCCAGCGGACGATCTGGCCGTACTGATTGGCCTCGCGCGGGTTCGGGCCGTTAAGCGCCATCGGGTCGCCGCCCGCATTGGTGCGAAGCTCGCCGAGATCGGTCGTCGTCCCGCGGCGCGAGTTGTTGGTCAGACAGCAATAGCCTTCGACGGCGTTCGGGTGGGCGGCGATCCACTCGGGACGGTCCATGGTGGTGGCGCCGACGCGCGAAGCTGCGATCCGGGTGAAGACCGCGATGCGCGCGCGATCCATGCCGGTCGCCTCCGGGGTCAGGGCGATCCACGCGCCGGTCATGTCGTCGTCGAAGCGCGCGACGTAGAGCTGGCCGTCGGTCAGCAGCGTGGAGGTGTCGCCGCCCTCCTCGTAGGGGGCGTTCGAGACCCAGCGATAGATGAACTCGCCGCGCTCATCGTCGCCCATATAGACCACCACGCGGCCGTCGCCGGCCTGCACCATCTCCGCGTTCTCGTGCTTGAAGCGGCCGAGCGCGGTGTGCTTGACGGGCGTCGAGCCGGGGTTCGCCGGGTCTATCTCGACCACATAGCCATGCCGGTGCGGCTCGTTGTGCTGCTGGGCCGTGTCGAACCGCGGGTCGAACATGTGGTAATTATAGCCCCAGCCCTCGGCGGAGATGCCGTAGCGGCGATAGCCCTCGTCGATCTCGATCGGCTTCTGGTCGCGCCGGACTTCGCTCGAGCCGAAATAGCCGTTGAAGTTCTCCTCGCAGGTCAGATACGTGCCCCAGAGCGTCTTGCCGGAGCCGCAATTGTTGAGCGTTCCGAGGGCGCGCATCCCGGTGTCGTCGTCCTCGGTCTGCAGCAGCGCATGTCCGGCGGCGGGGCCGTCGAAGGTCATCGGCGTATTGTGGGTGATGCGGCGGTTATAGGGACTGTCGATCACCACCTCCCAGCCGGTTTCGCCCTCGGCGATCTCCATCACCGAAACGCCCTGGAAGTTCTGCAGGCGCAGGACGTCGCCGGCCGAGGCCGGAACGATCCGCTCCTCCTGCTGATCGGTCTCGACGCCGGCGCCGGCCGCGAGGTTGACGTCGTTATTGGTGTACTCGCTGTTGACCACGAGGATCTCGCGTCCGTCGATCCGGAACAGCTCCATCCCGTCGGTGTTCTCGCCGAACACCCGGTCGGAGCCCTCGGTCGGGATGCCGGTCTGCGGATCGAAGGCGGGCGCGTCGGAGAAAAGCGGGTCGCCCCAGCGGACAAGCACGTCCCAGCGGTAGCCGGCCGGGACGTGGACGGTCCCGTCGGTCTGCGGCGCGATCGGCTCAAACGGGAAGCGCACGGCCTCCTGGGCGAGCGCGGTCGAGCCCTTAAGAACGCTCCCGCCCATCACCGCGGCGCCGGAGCCGAAGGCGAGCACGCCGCCAAGGAATCCACGGCGGGAGATGGCGCGGTCCACCACCGCGTCGAAGCCGCAGCGCTCCGGCCGCGGGAAATTCTTCTCATCCCAGTCGTCGAAGCTGAGCCCGTGGTGCGGCGTGGTCTTCATGGCGCTCTCCCTGGCGTGAAACCTGGCTCGGGTGGGAAGACCCGGCTGCAGGCCGGAACGATAAGACTTCGGCATAACAGCTTGGTGACGGAGGGTCCCGTCCGACCGTGTCGATTCAGACTGCGGACGGTCCACGATCCGGCCGCTCGCCGCACCGCGCCGCAGGGGAGGCGGCTCAAGGCCGCCTGCGACGCCGGCCGCGCCGGTGCGGCTATCCGGCGATATCGAATCCAGTCGTAGAAATGGCGGAGAGGGAGTCCGTATAACCGGTGTTTCTGGATTTTCCCGCACGTCTAAAAAAGCCAAGCAAACAAAGGTATTTCCGCGCTTCTCTGTCTCGACACATCCCAGCGCGTACCCCATAATCGCGCTTCATTGTTGGGGCAGATGTTGGGGCAGGCGTTAGGGCGCGGTCCCCAGAAGCGGGGCGCGATGGCCGGAAGCCGGATGCTGAACAAGATGAGCGCGCGCACCGTTGCGGCGCTGATGCGCGAGGATGCGAAGCCTGGGCGCCATGGCGACGGGGGCGGGCTTTACCTCAGCGTGGGACCGGGCGGCGCGCGGCGCTGGGTGTTCCTGTTTCGCTGGCGCGGCAAGCTAAAGGAAATGGGCCTGGGTTCGGCGCGGGCTGTTTCGCTCGCCAAGGCGCGTGAACGGGCCGCAGACGCGCGGGAAAAGGTTGCGGAGGGGGTGAATCCTATCGCGGCGAAACGCGCCTCTACGGCCATTCCTGAGTTCGGGGCGTTCGCTGCGGACGTGGTGGCGACCCTCGCGCCGCAATGGCGCAATCCCAAACACCGCGAGCAATGGAAAGCGACGCTGGAAAACGATGCGGCGGCGCTGGCGCATATCAGCGTGGACCGGATCGAAACCGAGGACGTGCTGGGCGTACTCAAACCGATCTGGAGCGACAAGCCGGAAACCGCCTCCCGGCTTCGCGGGCGTATTGAACGCGTTCTCGACGCGGCGAAGGCGAAGGGATACCGCGACGGCGAGAATCCGGCGCGCTGGAAAGGCCATCTGGCGAACCTGCTACCGGCGCGCCAGAAGCTCACGCGCGGCCATCACCCGGCGATGCCCTATGCCGAGATGCCGGAATTTTACGGAGCCCTTAAAAAACGCGAAGGCGTTTCGGCGCGCGCGCTGGAGTTCCTGATACTCACGGCGGCGCGGTCCGGCGAGGTGCGCGGCGCGCGCTGGTCTGAAATGGATCTCCAAAAACAGGTCTGGACCATTCCCGCCGAGCGGATGAAGGCGGGTAAGGCGCATCGCGTACCGCTCACGGTCGAAGCCGTCACCATCCTGGAGGCCATCAAGCCGCTAACGGGCGGCGAGCCGGACGCGCTGGTATTTCCCGGAACCAAGGGCAAGGCGCTGTCGGATATGTCGCTTGCGGCCGTCCTGCGGCGCATGAAGATACCGGCGAGCAAGGCAAGCGTTCACGGCTTCCGCTCCAGCTTCCGCGATTGGGCGGGCGAGGCGAGCACCTTCCCGCGCGAGCTTGCCGAGGCGGCGTTGGCGCATGCGGTGGGCGATGCCGTGGAGCGTGCCTATCGGCGCGGCGATGCACTGGAGAAGCGGCGGCGGATGATGGAGGCTTGGGAATCTCACTGCGCCGCTTCGAAACATGATAACGTGGTAGTGGCGTTGCGTCGCAGCGACACGCCTTGAAACCGCCTTCGAATCTGCAAGTATGCGCACATTCCTGAAATGAGATTTTGCGTCTGTTCCGTGGGCTCCACGCCCTAAAACGCGCGGCGAATCCTAGCCAAACGGTTACGAAAAACGTAGCTGGAATGCGTCTGCGGTTAACATGGGAATCGTGAGCGGGTCAGTAGCACCCTCCCGCAAGATTTGCTGGTATAGCGTGAGGTGGAATGCACCTCTTGAAACTCCATGCGAATCTCGTTTATGTGGTCAGCAAGGTAATTAGGTTTTCTGCGCCCGAGAGGTGTTGCCTGCTTGCCTAGCGGCGACCCCGGCTGGCGCTTGCGTCGATAGCTGGGCCCTGAACTGCCCCCGTATGGGGGCCGTAAGGGTCATTGCGCCGTATGTTGCGGCGCAATACCAAGCGGCAAGAGGCGAGCATTAGTGCCGCGCCCGGCTGCGGATAGCTCCCATCGAGCGCGACGGGTTAATGTGCCCAGAGCTCGGTTAGTCTAAGCACCTGGTTTACAATGATAAGTCGCCAATTCTGGCGGCTTTTTTGCGTTGCGCACAAGGTCGCGCGCGAACCCCGAACATCCAAAATTTCTGGAACCGTCCGGGGCGCGCAGCCCGCTTTGGATAGGCCAGACCTGCCCCGCCCGGTTTCGCCGAGCGGGGTTTTTCTCGTTTGGCTGCCGGAGACCCTTCTATGTCCCAAACCATCGAAGCTCGTGCGTTCTCGGTAATGGAGGCCGCGCAATACCTCGGCGTGTCACGCTCGCAGGTCTATCGATTGCTCGCTGACGGCTCTCTTAAAAGCTTGAAAATCGGCGCGCGTCGTTTGGTCCGTCGCGATGCGCTAGACGCGCTTCTAGAGGGCGCAGGCGAAGCCAGCCCTTCCTGAATACGAAAAGCCCCGGCGCGGATTTCGACCCCCAGCGCCGGGGCTTCGTTTTTCCCCAAATATCAAAGGAGAACTACCATGGCGAAGCTACGCCAGGGCGCCGCTGTGCGCAATCATTTCGACCTGCCGCTTTTCCGGTTTGCGGCGCGGCGAGATGACACCCGCCGCCTCTCTTGTGCCGAGCGCTTCATTCGCTCGCGCATGCCCTTCCGCCCCGCTGAGACCGTGAGGCTCTACGCCTCGCTCGCGGGCTTGAAAGGGGAGGATTAGGGCATGACAAAAACTATCCTCGCCACCTTTCCGCGCGAGCCGAGGCGGCCCGGCGTTCAATTTACCGGCCGAGACGCCTGGGCGCTGGTGAAGCTGGCCGAAGCCGGACCGAGGGGCGTAACGCCCATCGATACGCCCGGTCCGCGCTGGTCGGCCTATGTCTTCAATCTGAAGCGACGCGGCTTCAATATCGAGACACGGCATGAACGCCACGGGCCGCCCTTCGCGGGGACGCATGCACGCTATGTCCTGCATGAAATCGTCTCTATTCGCGCGCTCGCGCCGTCCGGCGAGGGAGGCGGCAAGTAGGCGCATCGGTGGGGCGGGCTTTGCGCTCGCCCCCAGCGCCTGCCGTAATCTGACATGTCGATTTCCAAAAACGGCTGGCCAAGCCGCGAGCCTCCGCACGCCCGGATCTACGCGAGCTGGTATCGCCTCGCATCGTGGCGGACCCTATGCAGCCGGGGGCGCGATTTGGTCTGCCATGTCCTCGCCGCGTACCGGCCAGACAAGCTGAACGCGTTTCAGCTATCGGACGCAGACGTAGCCGCCATGCTCGGCTGTTCGGAGAACACCGCCCGCGCCGTGGTGAAAGCCTGCCTGGAGCGCGGCTGGCTTGTTCTGGAACGGCGCGGCGCGTTCACCGGACCGAAGGGCGCGCGCGGGCGTGTTGTCTCGCTCGCCTGTTATCCAACCGAAGTGAGAAAGGCGGAGCCCCAGCGCTATGAGCAATGGCAACCGAAGAAAAATTCAACGGCGCAAAATTTGTGGTTCACCCTCTCTCCCCATCCTGGTGAACGGCGCAACAATTGCGGCATACGGGGCGCAAAATCTGCGGAGCGCGGCGCACGTCGAAAACCGCGCGGGCGAGGTCGGAAAGATTAGACAGGGCAAGGCCGGACGCGCTGGGACTTCGGAGCAGGGGCGCGCCGGTTCGACCCGCCTATAGTTAGGCGCGTGCCGAGCGCAGCGCGGCGCAAGCCGGTGACACGCTCCAGCGCGAGGGGCGGCGCGGCGTGGAGCCTTGGCGCAGCGCAGCGACGCGACGCCCCGGACGAGCTAATTAACTTTAAGTCCGATGCTGCCCTTAGCCAGAATGGAGTTCGGAGAACCGCGGGTGCTCTGCAATAGCCCGAACAATGTCATCCGCCGCAAGATAAATAGCGCGCTCCGCGTTCTCGCAGGCGCGTACAGCGAGTACAGCATTCTCATAGGGGCGAACCGCCCTAACCGAGTATCCATCGGAAACCGTAGAGGAAACATGGACCTCCAACGCGACATAGCTTTCACCAATGGAAACGAGTTCGGCTGAGAGCAGGTCAGCGCGTATTTCCACGCTCGCGCGGTGATTATATGTCCCGCTCTCGCGAAGCGCATGTTCAAGGCGAGAGGCGATAATCTCGCTCGGGAAAACGTCAATTAACATCATGCGGCATTGCATTTGCGTCGCCGACCGCAAGGATGTTTCGACGCGACCGAGTGCGACTTCGAACGGCTGTTCTTCTGCCCGCGCCGTGAACGCCGCAACGCTCGCCGGTCCGTAGGCAATGCCCAGGTCAGCAGATGCGCAGCCACTCAATACCAATGCGGTAAGCACGATGGGAAGTCTCATATTCCATCCTCGCCAACCCAATGGCAGCTTAAGCTCCTCGATTGTCGCGAGCGCAAGTGAAATTTGGGAGCCCCACCCCTCTAGGTTCTTCCGGCGCTGGGGCGGGAGCGGGTAGGTTTGGGCCGCATTGCAAGCCCAGCCGGGGCATTGCGGGCGCGGGCTTTCTTTACTGGCCGGCTTGGCGAAGAGATTTGGTGCGGTTCAAGCCCAATCCGCCGCGCCCGCTCACAAGGTCGCCATGAATGCGCGAAACTAAGGCGTACTGGCTTTCGATATGCGTTGCGAAATTCTCCGGATAAGGAATGAGTTCGTCCCCAAAAATCCGGTCTCCCGCTTCCATGTCTTGAATAACCGCTTGATAGTTTTCAACGTGAGCGAGGAATTTTACGACGTGCTCGGGCATTTGTGCGGACGTGAACAGGTGGGCGTTTCGTTCGATGATGTCGCGCATGCGCAGATTCGCAGGCTGGAAAACGTTCGCGTTCCAGCGCCTCCAGGTCTCCGCCGCCTCGCCGGTCGCGCTCCCGGTCGAAACGATTTCGTGGATCACGTCCGGGTTATGTTCACGGAATTTCCGATAGACCAGCTCATTCGCCTTCGTGATGGCGTAGAGCGGTCCGTAAAGGTCGCGAAGCTGGGCTTCAAGGAAGCGAAGCCGGGCTTCATCGCGCTGGGCGTTACGGCGCGCCCGCTCGTTTAGCGAGTAGGTCAAAAGCGCGAGCAACACCAAAATGAACCAGGGGACGGAAGACAGCTCGCCCAGCTCGTTTAGATCTATCGATACAGGAATATCCATGGCTTCCCCCGCCCCAAGCGTAGGCGGATACGTTGCGGGATAGTGGGTGCAAGGTAAAGCGCGCCCTGAGATTAGACCGGCGCCAGCGCAAGATTTAAATGCTAACTTGCCTAGCGATTTCGCCAAAAGTTCGGAGGGCATGGCATGGGCGGATATGGGTCTGGGGGCTGGAACAGTACGGGCCGCCCGCTTGAAAATGAGATTCCGGACCTAGACGTGAACCGAGTGCGCCGCTCCGGCAATTTCTCGGACGGGAGCAACCGGACCTGGACGTGGCGCTGGTCCCATGGGCACGAATGCTCGATAGGCGTCTGGGGGCACGGCGAGGATGCGGGCGTGACCCTCGCCTACACCGTCACGCCGCGCTTTGACGGCGAGCCCTACCGGGTGCGCGAGGACGTAGCGGTGGAGTGGACGCCCTGCCGCTTTGGCGGGCGCCGGCCGTTCTGGCTCTGCCCCGGATGCACCCGGCGGGTGATGAAGCTGTACGGGAGCGGCGGGCGCTATCGCTGTCGCACCTGTCACCGGCTCGCGTATCGTACCCAGCGCGAAAAAGACCATGACCGCCTCCAGACGCGGGCGAACAAGATACGAAAGCGCCTGGGCGGCTCGCCCGGCGTGGAGATGATACCGCGCAAGCCGAAGGGCATGCACTGGCGCACCTATGAGCGCTATTGCGAAGAGCTGTACGCGGCCGATCAAGCCTTTTTCGACTATGTGCGGCGACGATGGCCGGGCGCGTTTCCGTATTGAGCCCCGCCGCCCCTCTTGATTGAACGGGGCGGCGATTCCCGCCACAAGTCTTTCAAAGACCATCAACGGGGAGGGCGGCGCGCATGCCGACGCTGGATTGGATTGGCAAGCAAGCCGTGGTGAACCATCACCGCGAAGTGCCCTACCGACTTATCCATTGCGACAGCGAATTATCGGCTGGCGACCCGGATGCGGGAAACCTTCTGGTCCAGGGCGATAACCTGCAGGCGCTTCGCGCGCTCTTGCCGTACTACGCGGGCAAGGTGAAGTGCATCTATATCGATCCGCCCTACAACACCGGAAACGAGGGCTGGGTCTATAACGACAACGTCAACAGTCCTGAAATCCGCAAATGGCTGGGCGAGGTGGTCGGCAAGGAATCCGAAGACCTGTCCCGTCATGATAAATGGCTGTGCATGATGTATCCGCGCCTCCGGCTCTTGCGAGAGTTTTTGCGCGAGGATGGCGTGATTGCGGTTTCAATCGATGAAAACGAAGAGCACCGCCTCCGAATAGTTCTCGACAATATTTTTGGACAAAGAAATTTCTTAGGTGAAATTGTCTGGAAAGCGCGTCAGTTTAATGATGCTCGCTCACTCAGCGGCATTTCAAAAGACCATGAGATGAGCTACTCCCCGATCGTTGGACAGTTTCCGGCGGTTTTTAAGCTACTTTGAGCTCCTGCTGATCGGGTTGATTGGGTTGGCGCGTGCGCCAGTAGACCATGGCGGGCGGCCGCCCGCCATGAG
>JBNPED010000020.1:0-2500 GCA_051117435.1 Oceanicaulis sp.
GCTTCGAACTCGGCACGAAAAATTCAGAGCCAGCTCGGACATGAAAAACCCCGGCGCTGGGTCGCGCCGGGGCTCTCATCTTTGGGTGCGGGGGTAGGATTTGAACCTACGACCTTCAGGTTATGAGCCTGACGAGCTACCGGGCTGCTCCACCCCGCATCAACTCTGACCGGACCGATGCATCGGACCCGGGATCTCAAGCCCGGCCGGTGTCCAGAAACACCAAAGCCCCGGCCGAAACCGGGGCTGGCCAAGCTGACGAAAGCGAACGGAGGATAAGGCTTCGAACGTGCGGAGCGGGCGGCGACCTACTCTCCCATGCCTTAAGACATAGTACCATCGGCGCTGAGGGGCTTAACGGCCGTGTTCGGAATGGGAACGGGTGCGGAACCCTCGCCATAACCACCCGCTCGGCGCGTTCGAAGCGTGTTTCGTAGAGACATTCTGACTTAAGGGCTCAACAGTACGGACGAAGCGATCGCCATACATGAGCATCGTAAGATCAAGCCGATCGAGCAATTAGTACTGGTCCGCTCCACACATTGCTGCGCTTCCACTTCCAGCCTATCAACGTGGTGGTCTTCCACGGCTCTCAAGGGATACCTGGTTTTGAGGGGGGCTTCCCGCTTAGATGCTTTCAGCGGTTATCCCTTCCGCACTTAGCTACCCTGCAATGCTGCTGGCGCAACAACAGGTCCACCAGAGGTGCGTCCATCCCGGTCCTCTCGTACTAGGGACAGCTCCTCTCAAGTATCCGACACCCACGGCAGATAGGGACCGAACTGTCTCACGACGTTCTAAACCCAGCTCACGTACCGCTTTAATTGGCGAACAGCCAAACCCTTGGGACCTGCTCCAGCCCCAGGATGCGATGAGCCGACATCGAGGTGCCAAACAATGCCGTCGATATGGACTCTTGGGCATCATCAGCCTGTTATCCCCGGCGTACCTTTTATCCGTTGAGCGATGGCCCTTCCACGCGGGACCACCGGATCACTATGGCCGTCTTTCGACTCTGTTCGACCTGTCAGTCTCACAGTCAGGCTGGCTTATGCCATTGCACTCAACGAGCGATTTCCGACCGCTCTGAGCCAACCTTCGCGCGCCTCCGTTACTCTTTGGGAGGCGACCGCCCCAGTCAAACTACCCACCACGCAGGGTCCCGAGCCCGGGTTCACGGGCTGCGGTTAGACGTCAATGAGGATAAGGGCGGTATTTCAAGGATGGCTCCACCAAGACTGGCGCCCTGGTTTCAAAGCCTCCCGCCTATCCTACACATATCGCCACTAACGCCACTGCGAAGTTGTAGTAAAGGTGCACGGGGTCTTTCCGTCTGACCGCGGGAACTCCGCATCTTCACGGAGAATTCAATTTCGCTGAGTCTCTGCTGGAGACAGTGGGGAAGTCGTTACGCCATTCGTGCAGGTCGGAACTTACCCGACAAGGAATTTCGCTACCTTAGGACCGTTATAGTTACGGCCGCCGTTTACCGGGGCTTCAATTCGGTGCTTGCACACCTCCTTTTAACCTTCCGGCACCGGGCAGGCGTCAGACCCTATACGTCGTCTTGCGACTTCGCAGAGCCCTGTGTTTTTAGTAAACAGTCGCCACCCCCTGGTCTGTGCCCCCGGACACTGCTTGCGCAGCGCCGGGCTCCCTTCTCGCGAACTTACGGGAGCAATTTGCCGAGTTCCTTCAGCAGAGTTCTCTCAAGCGCCTTGGTATGCTCTACCAGTCCACCTGTGTCGGTTTCGGGTACGGTCTAATGCGGAAGCTATTTCCAGGGGCGCCTTCATCGCCAAACCAATCCAGTAAGGATTGACGATTGCCAGAACCCGTCACTTTCCGCTGGCCCAGGAATATTAACCTGGTTCCCATCGACTACGCCTTTCGGCCTCGCCTTAGGGGCCGGCTTACCCTGCGCTGATTAGCATTGCGCAGGAACCCTTGGACTTTCGGCGAGAGTGTCTCTCACACTCTTTATCGCTACTCATGTCAGCATTCTCACTTCTGATACCTCCAGGAGACCTCACGATCTCCCTTCACAGGCCTACAGAACGCTCCGCTACCACTCTTTCGAGTCCGCAGCTTCGGTGCAACACTTAAGCCCCGTTACATTTTCCGCGCAGGAGCGCTTGACCAGTGAGCTGTTACGCTTTCTTTAAAGGATGGCTGCTTCTAAGCCAACCTCCTGGTTGTCTAAGCACTCCCACATCGTTTCCCACTTAGTGTTGACTTGGGGACCTTAGCTGGCGGTCAGGGCTGTTTCCCTCTCCACTACGGACCTTAGCACCCGCAGTGTGTCTGCCACGCTCGCACTCCTCGGTATTCGGAGTTTGGTTAGGTTTGGTAAGCCGGTGAGGCCCCCTAGCCCATCCAGTGCTCTACCCCCGAGGGTGATACGTGACGCTCTACCTAAATAGATTTCGCGGAGAACCAGCTATTTCCGAGTTTGATTGGCCTTTCACCCCTAGCCACACGTCATCCCCGTCTTTTTCAA
>JBNPED010000020.1:7500-45455 GCA_051117435.1 Oceanicaulis sp.
AATCCGCTCAGCCCCGGCGCGGTCTGGGGCTATCTCCCGGTCTGGGTCGTGACGCTCGCCGCCGCGATCCGGCTGCAGTCGAAGGTCACGGTCCACCTTCTGGCCGTCGCCGCCATCATCTGGACCGGCTGGACCGTGTACGAGACCACAGACCCCCGCCTCGATCTCCTGCACCGCAACGCGATCTACGCCCTGATCGCGGGCGCGGCCGCCCTCGTTTTCGCCGCGCTGCGCGACCGCAGCGTCACGGGCGCGGGCATCCTGTCGGCCTGGTTCGCGGCGTTCGCGCTCATCGCCGGCTTCAGCCTGCAAAGCCCGGTCTTCGCCGACGACGGCGCACCGGCGGGCGCGCTTTATTACATGCTCGCCGGACCGCCGCTCCTGGTGGTCGTCGCGGTGAGCCTGTTCCGCCTGGCGACCCGGGCCGCCGGCCCGGCCTCCAGCGCAGCCTATATCCTGGCCGGCGCGGCCGCCTTCGCCCTGCCCCTCGTCTTTACGGCCGCGGGCGACGGCGCGGCCTTCGCGCTGGAGCTCGCCGCCGGGGCGGCGATTTACGCGCTCGCCACCGCCCTGGTGTTCGCCGGCGCGCAGGCCGGACGCGGCGCGGTGGGCGCCATCGGCGTGGTGCTGTTCACCGCCCAGACGCTCTATGTCTACGGGCGCCTGTTCGGCGATCTGTTGAACACCGCGGTCTTCTTCCTCGTCGGCGGGCTGATCCTGTTCGGCGTCTCCATCCTCGTCACCCGCGTCTCGCGCCGCCTCGCCGCGGACGGGGAGGTCCGGTCATGATCCTGCGTCTTCTCGCCGTCGCCGCCCTGATGAGCGCCGTGCTCGCCGGGCTCGTCGTCCACCACGCCCAGCGCCGCGCGGGCGGGGCGGAGATCTATCTCGACATGGCGCCGGTTGACCCGCGCGATCTCCTGCTTGGCCATTACGTGATCCTGGAGACGCCGCTGCACCGGCTCGACACCGCAACCCTCGACGGTCCGCAGACCGGCTGGGCGCGCGGGGACGCGGTTTACGTGGCGCTGGAGCCTGGCGAGACCGGTTCGATGCAGCCCGTGGGCGCTTTCCATGAGCCCCCCGCCGCGCCCTTCATCCAGGGCCGGGTGGAGCATGTTTTCACCGAGCAGGATTACGAAGAGCCGGTCCCGCTGGAGGACGGCTCGCCCGGCTTCAGCTATGAGCCGATCCCCGGAACCGAGCGCGACCAGCTGCGCGTGCGCTATAATCTGGAGCGCTATTACGCCCCGCGCGATCAGGCGCTGGCGCTCGAGGCGATGCGCAACGAGGACCGGCTGCGCCTGATCGCATCGGTGGGCCCGGACGGATCGGCCGTGATCAAGGGCCTCGAGATCGACGGCGAGGCCCGCTACGACCGGCTGTTCTGACAGGCCGCCTCAGCGCCAGGCGAACCAGCGCACGAACAGCGGATAGACCGCGAATCCGGTGATCAGCCCGCCCAGATGGCCCTCCCAGGAGATGGGCTGGGGAAAGAACAGGTCGATCCCCGCCAGCGCCAGATTGATCACCAGCCAGGGCAAGGCGATCCGGGTCATCACCCCGCGCCCGCCGGCGGCGAAGCCGGCGCCGGCGATGACGCCGGAGAGCGCGGTGGAGGCGCCCGCCATCACGCTCGGCGTTCCCGCATTGACCACCACCGTGGCCAACGCGCCGCCGATCGCGCAGGCGAAGAAGAAGATCAAAAAGCCCGGCGCGCTTTTCCATCCGCGCCCGAAGGGCCGCGCCGCGGCCGGTCCGAACGCCAGCAGCGCGCCGAGATTCATCAACAGATGCAGCCAGCCGAAATGCACGAACACATGCAGGAGATACGGCGAAAGGCCGAACACCGGCGCGGGCGGCAATTCGTCCAGCACCCCCCCGGTGCGCACCGTGCCCGCCCAGAGCACCAGGCCGTGCAGCGCGCCCCCGCCGCTGGCCATGGTCCAGCTCTCGCTCAGCTGGACGGCGATCATCAGCCCGGCGAGCAACACGATCACAGGCGCCAGCATGTTGAACATGGGCGTGCGCCCGCCCGGTCCGGCGCTGAGGCCGAGCGGATCGCGGCGCGGAGTTTGCTCGGGGTCGTCGCTCACGTGTCGTCCTTTCGCGCCGGTTCGACGCTCTAACCTAGGGCGCTGGCACGCGCGTTGCACCCGTCCGGTCTGAAGCGTCTTCAAAGAGGACACAGTATGACCGCCCCCTTAACGACCCTCGCCGCCGTTCTGACCGCCGCGACCGCCCTTTCCGGCGCCGCGACGGCCCAGGCCAGCCATCCCTCCGACTGGTCCCGCCCCTACGGCCAGGCTCCCGGACAGGAGACGCAACCCTATGCCGGCGCGCGCACCCGGGCGGGCAATCGAGTGGTCATCAACGGCATCATCCAGACCGGGGTCGGCGTCTCGGCCCAGGCTTCCGCCTACGGCCAGATCCAGGCCGGCGCCGGGGTTGAAGGCGGCGGGTCCTTCAGCCCGTGGGCCAGCGCGAACGCCAGCGCCATCGGCAATCAGCTGAACGTGGTGGTGAACGGCAATTACAACACGGTCGTGGTCAACAGCAATCAGGTCAATAACGGCGACGTGACCGCCAACGCCGGGGCGAACGCCAACGGTCAGGCGGCGACGGAGGCTGACGATGCGCAGGATTAAGTCCCTGATCGGCGCTGCGGTTTCCGCCCTGGCGGTGACCGCGTGCGCCACCTCGAACCCGGGTTCGGACGGGCTTTACGCGACCCCCACCGGCGGCGCGCCGGTGACCGCGAACCCGACGCCCTATTCCGAGGCGCTGGTGTGCATGTCCAACCATGCGCGCCGGTCCGGCTACGCCGCGCCGCGCGTCGCGGTGGGCCGCATCGCCGACTATACCGGCCAGATCGCGCCCGAGGGCGGCACGCGCGTCACCCAGGGCGCCGCGCTGATGGCCATGAGCGCCTTCGCCAAGGCCGGCGCCCGGCTGGTGGAGCGTTTTGATACGTCGGTGGCCGAGCTGGAGCTGCGCTACGCCAACAACCAGCTCATCGGCGACCAGGCCGAGGAGGAGGGCTTCCGCCAGATCTACGCCGGCTCGATCCCCGGCTCGGACTATTATCTGGTGGGCGGCATCACCGAGCTGAACGCCAATATCCGCTCCAACGGCCAGGATCTGTTCGCCGGCGACAGCGTGGATTCCGATCCCAGCGGCGTCTTCTCGCGGCGCATGTACGTGATGAATGTGGGTCTTGATCTGCGCCTCATCGATTCGCGCACGCTCGAAGTGGTCGACGTGGTCAGCTACCAGAAGCAGATCATCGGCCGCGAGCTCAGCGCCGGCGTCTTCGCCTTCTTCGGCGATGCGGTGGTGGACGTGTCCGCCGGCGGGCGCTCCCTCGAACCGGTCCAGCTCGCCGTGCGCTCGGTCATCGAGCGCGCCGTTCTTGAAATCTCCGCGCAGCTCTACGGGGTCGCCCCCGAACAGACCTGCGCCTTCGACGATCCCATCGGCGGCTCGACCGTCACCGGCGGGGTCCAGCTGCAAACCGCTTACGCCCCTTCGGAGGCTCCCTATGTCCAGGCTCGCACGAGCGTTGATCGCGGGCACGAGCGCCGCGACTCTGATATCCGCAGCCAGCTTCGCGGAACCTACCGATAGGGTCGAGCTGGACCAGCAGAGCTCCGGGCCGATCCAGGGTCAGGACGTGCAGGCGGCCGACGATGTGGAGGTCGCCGTGTCCACCGCGCTGGCGCAGGCGAATTCGGCCACCGGACAGGTGACGAACCGGACCGGCGTGTCCGGGTCGCAGTCCCTGACCGGATCGGTGGACGCCGTCTCCAGCGTCGACGTGGAGAACGCCTGGTCCTACGTCACCTCGAACGCGAGCGCGCAAGGCAACGCCCTGACCATCGGCGCGGACGCGAACGTCGATCTTGACCTTGATCAATCCGCCGCCGCGGGCGCGCGCGTTTCGGGCCTGTCCGCCCTGCGCATCGCAAGCTATGCCGGCCACACTGTGCAGGGCGCGAGCGCGGCCGCAAACGCGGTGCAGGTCACCGGCGCGGGCGCCCATGAGCTTCAGCTCCGCCAGTCGAGCGGGGCCGACGTGATCGCGGGCGCCGTGCTGGACGCCGCGGACGCGGAGATCGAAACCTTCGCTCAAGGCGCCCAGGCCGCGGGCAACTCCCTCACCGCCGGCGGCTATGAAGGCGATCCGATCGCCGATCTCGACCAGTCCCAGAGCGGGACGGTGGAGGCGGTGACGAGCGCGGACGTACGCAACGCCGATTTCGGCGGCGTCGCCGCGTCCAGCGCCGCGGGCAATACGGTGACCATCGTCAATGATTACGGCTATGCGCACGCCCAAGGCGCCCAAACCAATTCCGGTCCGGTGCGCGCCACGACCACGCTCAATATCGCTGATTTCGCAAACGGGCTGATCGCCGGCTCGGCGAACGCGGTGGGCAATGCCTCGCTGGTGTCGAATATCGGCGCGGACGCCTATTCCGGCGTCGCCCAGACCAATTCCGGAGCGGTGACGGCGCAGGTGAACTTCACCGGCGGCATCGGCGGATCGGGCGTCGGCGGGGCGGGCGCAGCCCTTTCGGCCAGCGCCATCGGCAACGCCCAGAGCGCCTATATCTGTTCGGAATGCCCGGTCTCGCTGGGCGCCAGCATCAATCAGGTCAATTCCGGCCCGGTGAGCGCGGGCGTCAACGCCAGCCATACCGGCTTCGTCAACGCGCTGACCGGCTCAGCGACGGCGGTGGGCAATGCGGCGACCTTCTCGAGCCGGACGCCGGGGGAGTAGAAGCCGCATGATGCCTCCCCCCGTTTACGGGGGAGGACATCAAACCCTATTCCGGCGCCTCCGCCGCGATCAGCGCCCGGTAAAACTTCAGATTCCACGCCGCGCCCGACTCCCCGGTGTGCTGCAGCGGATCGTCGGTTTCCGGCGCGATGCCGATTTCGGCTGCGATCTGCGCGTGGACCTGATGGCGGTAACCCCGCCCCCACGCCAGGGACGGCAGATCGACCAGATAGTGGGAGAAGAGCGCGCGGAACCCCGCATGGCCTTCCTCCTTGAGCCAGGCGTCGATGAAACCTCGGTCGAAATACGCGTTGTAGGCCGTGAACAGCGCCGTGCGTCCGTCCGTCATCTCGTCGTGGAAGGCGAGAAACGCCGCAGCCGCCTCGGCTTCGTCCACTGCGCCCAGCGATTCCCAGCGCGCCTCATCGAAGCCGTTGATCCCGCGTGCGATCTCTCCGGCGCGCTCGGGGTGGTCGGGCCTCATGCGGATGAAGAAGCGCCCCAGCTCGCCGCCGTCCACATCGGTATAGACCGCTCCGATATCGATCATTTCATGGTGGCCGGGCTCAAGCCCCGTCGTCTCCACATCGATGATCGCAAGGACGAAGGCGTCAGGATCGCTCGCAGGCGTGGCCGGTTGACCGGCGAGCGCGGCGGCGAGAAGGGCGGTGATCATGGCGAGGCGCTCCCGAATCGGCTGGTTTGCGAGAGCCTAGTGCGGCGATGAGACATCAATGTTTCAGCGCTGGAATTCGCCGGCCCTTTCCCTCCCCGTGACGGGGAGGGACGCCGGTGCATGGCCGCCTACAAAACCCCCAGCATGCTCGCCACCAGCGGGTGGCGGACAATGTCTTCGGACTTCAGGTGCACCACGCCGATATCATCAACCGACTCAAGCTTGTCGGCGATGGTCTTCAGCCCCGAAAGCTCGGGCAGCAAGTCGGTCTGGGCCGGGTCGCCGGTGACCACCATGGTGGAGTTCCACCCCAGGCGCGTCAGCAGCATCTTCAGCTGGGCGTAGGTGCAGTTCTGCGCCTCGTCGACCACCACGAAGGCGTTGTTCAGCGTGCGCCCGCGCATGTATCCGATGGGCGCGATCTCGATCAGACCTTCCGCCATCAGCGCTTTCAGACGCTTCGGCGAAAGCCGGTCGGCGAGCGCGTCGTAGAGCGGGCGCAGATAGGGGGCGAGCTTTTCCTCCATGGCGCCGGGCAGGAAGCCGATGGATTCGCCGGCCTCCACCGCGGGCCGCGAGAGCACGATGCGGCCCACCTGGCCGGCTTCGAGCGCCTCGACGCCCTTGGCGACGGCCAGATAGGTCTTGCCGGTGCCGGCCGGGCCTAAAGCCATGACGAGGTTATAGGTGTCGATGGCCTCCATCAGGACGGCCTGATTCTTCGAGCGCGGCTTCACGTTCTTCACGTAGCTCTGGTCGCGCATGGGGTCCTTGTCGTCGGGGGTCCAGCTGGTTCCCGGGAACAGCGCCCGGACCTTCTCCTCCTCGTAGGCTTCGGCGTTGAACGATCCGGCTTGGCGGCGCTTGGTTGCACGCTTGCCCATGTCAGGCCCTCCAGAAGACAAGAAAAAACCCCTGACGCGGATGCGCAGGGGTGGATGGGGAGTCGAGTTCGAAGAAGCGGCGGGACTCCGGCCGGTCCGGCGCGCAAGGCGGCGGAACCAGTCCCGGATTTGGCGGCGCAACAGGCATGGCCTGTCTCCTACAGCTCGCTCCAGTGCGCTTTCGCGCAGCGAATCCGATCGCGGCGGGTTGATCGCGAATCGCACTCACAGTCTGATCCTACGACGGTGAACGAATTATGATCCACGCCTTTGCCAGTCCGTCACAAACCTGCAGCCAAGGCGCCACAGTCGAAACCGCTCGAATCAAGGGAGAGCATTGAAATCATGACCCTTTACGCCCTGAAAGACGACGAACCAGAGCTTCATCCCGAGGGCGCCTGGGTGGCTCCGTCCGCGGCGGTGATCGGAAAAGTGAAACTGGAGAAGAACGCCTCGGTCTGGTTCGGCGCGACGATTCGCGGCGACAACGAGCTGATCACCATCGGCGAGGACTCCAATGTCCAGGACGGCACGGTGATGCACACCGACATGGGCTTTCCCCTGGTGCTGGGAAAAGGCGTGACCGTCGGCCACAACGCCATGCTGCACGGCTGCACGGTGGGCGATTATTCGCTGATCGGCATCGGCGCGACGATCCTCAACGGGGCGAAGATCGGGAGGAACTGCATCATCGGCGCGCACGCCCTCGTCACCGAAGGCAAGGAAATCCCCGACGGCTCGGTGGTGATGGGCTCGCCCGGCAAGGTGGTCAAACAGATCGCAGACGGCGTCGACGAAATGCTGAAAGCCAGCGCGGATCATTATGTGGGCAACGCAAAGCGCTATCGCGACGATCTGCGCCCGGCCCAAGGCGGGGGACGGGAATCGGGTTTGCTGGACCGGGCGTGAGCGCGAGCGCAGACTGACCTCCACCTTGATTCGCCCCGCCCGGGCCTATCTACTTCCCGCGTCCAGAGCGCGCCGTCAGATGCGCACGCCAAGCAGGGGAGAGACCATGTCCGCCTTCACCAGAACTCTTATCGCAGGAGCCGCCGGCCTCATGGCGTTTTCCGAATTCGGCGCGCCGGCCGAGGCGCAGACCCGCTATCCCGGCGACCGGGTGAGCGGCGATCATTTCGCCACGCGCTCTCCCGTGATCGGGACCGGCGGCATGGCGGCCACCGCCCATCCCCTCGCCTCCCAGGTCGCGCTCGACATCCTGAAGGCCGGCGGGAACGCGGTGGACGCGGCGATCGCGGCGAACGCGGCCATCGGCCTGATGGAGCCGGTGGGCAACGGCATCGGCGGCGATCTCTTCGTCATCATCTGGGATCCGGAAACCCAGCAGGTCTACGGCCTGAACGCCGCCGGCGCCTCGCCGCAGAACCTCTCTTACGATGAGCTCGTCGAGATCGTCGGTGAGGACGGCTCGATCCCGCCGCTCGGCCCGTTACCGGTCTCGGTCCCCGGCACGGTGGACGGCTGGTTCGCCATGCACGAGCGATTCGGCTCCATGGGGATGGATCAGATCCTCGCGCCTGCGATCTCCTATGCCGAGAACGGCTTCCCGGTGACGGAGACCATCGCGTATTACTGGGATCGCAACATGGCGGTTTTCGAGCGGCGCTCGGACGAACTGGTGGAGTTCGATAACGCCCGCGCCACCTATTACACCGAGGACGGCGATGCGCCGCGCGAGGGCGAGATCTTCCGCAATCCGGACCTCGCCGAGACCTTCCGCCAGCTCGCCGAGGGAGGCCGGGACGCGTTCTACGAGGGCGAGATCGCCCGGACCATGGACGCCTATATGCGCCGCATCGGCGGCTATCTGCGCTATGAGGATTTCGCCGCCCACAGCTCGCAATGGATCGATCCGGTCAGCGTGAACTATCGCGGCTACGACGTCTGGGAGCTGCCGCCCCAGGGCCAGGGCATCGCCGCGCTGCAGATGCTGCAGGTGCTCGAAGCCTACGACCTCGCCTCCATGGGCTTCATGAGCCCCGAGGCGCTCCATGTGATGATCGAGGCCAAGCGCCTGTCGTTCGAGGACCGGGCGCGCTTCTACGCCGATCCGGATTTCGCCGACATCCCGGTCGAGGCGCTGATCAGCGAGGACTACGCCGAGGAGCGCCGCGCGCTCATCTCCATGGACGCGGCCATGGAGAGCGTGCCCCACGGCGATCCGGCGATCCTTGAAGAGGGCGACACCACCTATCTCACCGTCGCGGACGGAAACGGGATGATGGTCAGCCTCATCCAGTCGAATTATCGCGGCATGGGTTCGGGGCTGGTGCCCGACGGGCTCGGCTTCATGTTGCAGAATCGCGGCGAGATGTTCAGCCTCGATCCCGACCACGCCAATGTCTACGCGCCGGGCAAGCGCCCCTTCCACACCATCATCCCGGCCATGGTCACCAAGGACGGCGAAGCGTATCTGAGCTTCGGCCTGATGGGCGGGGCCATGCAGCCGCAAGGCCATGTGCAGATCGTCACCAACATCGTCGATTTCGGCATGAACGTGCAGGAGGCCGGCGATGCGGCGCGCTGGCGCCATGACGGCTCCACCGAGCCCACCGATCCGCTGACCCCGGCCGGCGGCAAGGGCGTGGTGCTGGTGGAGAGCGGCGTGCCCCAGGCGGTGCGCGAGGCGCTCGAAGCCCTCGGCCATGTGGTGCGGGACGGCGACGGCGGATTCGGCGGCTATCAGGCGATCCGCCGCGATCCCGAGACCGGCGTTCTGTTCGGCGCCAGCGAAATGCGCAAGGACGGCGCCGCGCAAGGCTATTGATCGCCTGATCCGGCTGCAAAACGGGGCGCGTCTGGTGTAGGCTGGACGCGCCCTTTGTCTTGCGCGCCGGACCACAGCCCATGCGATTCGCCTGTCTCCTCGCCCTGGTGCTCGCCGCCGGGACCGCTGCGCCCGCCGCCGCCATGCAGGCCCCGGCCGAAGCGCCGGTGCTCATCCTCTATGACGACCCGGATTTTCGAGGCCGCTTCGTCATGCTGGACGGCGACGCGCCGGATCTCGCCCGTGTCGGCGCCGCGGCCATGGCGAGTTCGATCCGGCTGAACGGCGGGCGCTGGGAGGTGTGCGTCGAGGCGCAGCATCGCGGCTCTTGCCAGGTGATCGAGGCGGACATGCGCGATTTGCGCGGCTGGGCGTTCAACGACCGCATCTCCTCGGTGCGCGCCCTGCACCGTCCGCCCCCCGACCCGCAGCAGGGCGTCACCTTGTACGCGGGACGCGATTACACGGGCGACTCCCTGACCCTGGTGCGTGCGCGCGCCGATCTGCGCACCGAGGGATTCAACGACCGCGCGCGCTCGATCAAGGTGCATTCCGGCAGCTGGAGGCTGTGCCGGCACACCGAATTTCTTGGCGCCTGCGTCGAGCTCAGCCGCGATTCCAACGATTTACGGCTGCACAACATGGACGACAGGCTCTCGGCCATCGGCCCGGTCTCGGTGGTGGACGGGTTCGGCCCGCCCGAGCCGGGCGCCTACGCGTCGGGCGGGATCACCGGCGGCGTGCGCGGGCTCGGCGCGGTGTTCTTTCCAGAGCCCGAGCTCGGCGATCACCCCATCTCGGCCTGCCTCGACGCGGCCGGCTTGCGATGCGGTCAGGAGGCCGCCGATCTGACCTGCCGAGCCGCCGGCCTGTCGCGCGCCGCCGCGTTCAGCCATGCGACGCCGACCGGCGGCCGGGCCTGGGCCTTGCAGGACGCCCGCGCCGTGGAGGCCGAGCAGATCCTGGTCGACCTCCTGTGCGCGGCTTAGGCGACGATCAGCCTGCGCGCTGGAACGGATAGAAGTCCGAGCCCAGCTGCATGATCTGAGTCAGCTCGTCCAGCGCGGCGCGGCTTTCCTCGACCAGCGCCGGGTCGCCGAGCTCGTCCGGGCCCAGCTCCTCGCGATAGTGTTTCTTCGCCCAGGCCGCGAGCGTGTCGTGCTTGGCCTTTTCCATCCAGGCGCCGGGATTGACTATCTTGCGCTCGGCTTCGGTCAGAACGACCCGCAGCCGCAGGCAGGCCGGTCCGCCGCCATTGCGCATGGACTGGCGCACTGCGGCGAACTTCACCTCGCCGATCGGGCCGTTGCCCTTAACCATGCGCTCGCAATAGGCGTTGGTGCTCGCCGTCTCCTGCGTCTCCTGCGGCGCCAGAAGCACCTGCCGGTCCGCATTCGGCCAGATCAGAAGCTGCGAATTGAAGATGTAGGAGGTGATGGCGTCTCCCAGCGGCACCTCGGCTTCGGGCACTTCCACGAAGGCCGGCTCAAACAAGCCGTCGGCCGCTTTGCGGATGGCGTCGAGCGCGGCGTCCTTGTCCTCGAACGCGTGTTCGTGGAAGAACAGGACCGGCCCGGTCCCCACGCACACCACGTCGTTATGAAAGGCGCCCGCCTCGATGGCGTGCTGCGACTGGCGGATGTGGACGGTCCGCTTGTCATCGAGCCCATGCCGGCGCGCGATCGCTTCGCAGGCCTGCAGGGTCTGACGGGCGGGGAATTTCGCCTGCCAGGTCTCGAAGGCGTCGCGGCCGTGGACGAAGATCTCCACGCCCGGCCCGCCATGCTCGGCGCAAAGCCGCACATGGTTGGCCGCGCCCTCGTCGGCGAAGCTCGACTGATGGGGCAGCTCGTCATGGACCGCGAACAAGCTCTCGTCGGCGAAGATGCGCGACAGCGCCCGCTTCGTCTGGAAGCCCTCGATGGAGCGGTGCATGGCGGTGAGCAGGTTCGCCGGCGTGAAGTGCAGCCGGCCGTCTTTGGTGTCCGCGCTCGGGCTCACGGTCGCCGCGTTCGCCGCCCACATGGAGCTTGCAGACAGCATGTTCAGCGCCAGCGCCGGCTCGGCCTTGTAGGCGCGCTCCCAGATCTCCCCGTCGGTGCGCCCTGTGAAGCCCAGCGCCTTCAGCCCCTGCACATAGGGCCGCTCCTGGGGCGGCAGCAGACCCTGGACGAGCCCGGCGTCGGCGAGCGATTTCGCCTTGGCGAGGCCTTCCAGCACCCCCGCGCGCGGGCTTGAGACCGAGCCCTGATTATTGGCGCTTGCAAGATTGCCGGGCGCCAGGCCGCCGTAATTATGAGTCGGTCCGACGAGCCCGTCGAAATTGGCTTCCACCGCGCTCATCAGTCGAGACCCTTCACAGCCATGCGCGTCGCCTTGGGAGACGCCTGCGTCGCCACCGGATAGGCGCAGTAATCCGCCGCGTAATAGGCGCTGGGGCGAAGATTGCCCGACTGGCCCGGCCCGCCGAAGGGCATGGTGGACGCGGCGCCCGTGGTGGGCCGGTTGCGGTTCACGATGCCCGCGCGGCTGCCCGCCCAGAACTGTTTCCAGAGATCATCGTCATCGCTGACGAGTCCGGCGGACAGGCCATAAGCGGTGTTGTTGGCCTCTTTCAGCGCGTCTTCAAAGTTCTGCGCCCGGCGCACCTGCAGCAGCGGCCCGAACACCTCCTCGTCCGGCGTATCCACGCCGTCCACCGTCAGAAGACCCGGGCTGACAAAAGCTTCGCCAGCCTCGTGCTGGGCGGCCGCAACGACGGCTTTCGCGCCGAGCTTCAGCAAATTCTGCTGCGCGGCGATCACGCCCTGCGCGGCGCGCGCGCTGATCAGCGGGCCCATGAAGGGCTCCGGCGACTGGGTCCAGGGACCGATCGGCAGTTTCGGGATCGCTGCGGCGATCGCCTCCATCACCGCATCGCCGTCCTTTCCGGCCGGCACGATCAGGCGCCGCGCGCAGGAACAACGCTGACCCGCGGTGATATAGCTTGAAAGCACCGCCACGCGCGCCGCGGCCTCGGCGTCCTCGGCGCCCCAGACCACGAGCGGGTTGTTGCCGCCCATCTCCAGCGCCAGCTGAACCCCGGTGCGTCCGGCGAACATCTTGTGTATCATGGATCCGGTGGTCCAGCTGCCGGTGAACAGGACGCCGTCGAGATCCTTGTCGCCCAACGCCGTCGCTCCGGTTTCGCGCGCGCCCTGAACCAGGTTCAGCACCCCGGCGGGAAGGCCCGCCTGCTCCCACAGAGTGACCATGAGCTGGCCGACGGCCGGGGTGAGCTCGGAGGGTTTGAACACCAGCGTATTGCCCGCGAGCAGCGCGGGAATGATATGGCCGTTGGGCAGATGGCCGGGGAAATTGTACGGGCCGAGAACGAACATCACGCCGAGCGGCTTGTGGTCGAGCACCTGCTCGCCGAACTCGGTTTCGGTGCGGGTGCGCCCGGTGCGGTCCTCATAGGCCTTGATGGAGACGGCGACCTTGGCGGCCATGGCGCCGGCCTCGCCCCTGGCCTCCCAGAGCGGCTTGCCGGTCTCGCGCGCGATCAGCTCGCCGATCTGGTCCTGACGGCTTTTCACAAGCTCGCCATAGGCCTCCGCGATCGCCCTGCGCTTTTCAAAGCCGGCGAGGGCCCAGCCTGCAAACGCGCCGCGCGCGGCGGCGAAGGCCTCGCGCACATCATTGGGGCTCGAGGCAGCGCCTTCCCAGATCGTGTCGTTGGAAGCGGGATCGAAGGAGGCGAACACCTCTCCCGCGCCGGCGCGCCAGGCGCCGGCGATGAATGCCGAATTGGTCATGACCTTAGTCCCTGGTCCAAATCCGGACGGTCTCACCTGACGTGACGTCGAGCGCACGCCGGGCTTCCTCATCGAGCGCCAGCCGCGCGCCGCCGAGAGACACCTCGGCGTGCACGCACCGGAAATCGGCGAGCCGATCGTTGGAGACCAGCGCGCGCATGCGCTCGCCTGCGCTTTCGCCGGCGACCGTCATCAGCCGGCTGTCACGCAGGGTGGCCACCTCGTCCATGCCGCAAGACACGAGCGGGCCGCCGTCGAATATGTCCACATAACGCTCATAGCGGAAGCCCTCGCCTTGAAGGAGCTTCAACGCGCCCGCGCCGTGGGGATGGGTCTGGCCGATCACCTCGCGCACGCCCTTGGGCAGAAGGTCGAGATAGACGAGATGGTTCGGCATCAGATCGAGGATGAACTGATTGTCGGTGGCCGCCGACAGCCGGTCGGCCTCCTCGAACGTCATGCGGAAGAACGGCCGGGTGACGTGTTCGAAGAAGATGGAATCGCCGTGCTCGTCCACGACGCCGCGAAGTTCGGAGAGAATGCGTCGGCCGAACCGGGCCCGGTCCGATCCCACCAGCATGTAGCGCGATTGAGCGGTGAGCCGCCCGGCGCCGGTGCCGCGCAGCCCGTCGCGCACGAAGAGCGAGCCCACTTCGGTGGAGCCGGCGAAATCGTTCACCAGCAGCATCGCATCCATGTCGAAGCGCCGGTCAGCCTCCTTGGAGGCCTGGGCGAAGGTGAAGATCTTGAAGTCGAAATACGGCTTCTTCACCCCGACCATGGCCTTGACCGCGCTGGTGCCGAGCACCTGGCCGGTCTCTGAATCCTCCAGCATCAGCTGGTAGGCGCAATCGGATGGGTCGGTGAGCCGGCCGTCGAAGGCCTGCTCGGATTTCACCAGCTTCTCGTTCAGCGCCTCGGATTCCAGCGCCAGCGAGGTGAAGCCGGGACCGGCCGCAGCCGCCAGTTCCACGAACGCGTCATGGTCGGCCGCCCGGGCCGCTCTCACCACCAGCATCATCGTCTCCCTTAGGACCGGGCGAGCGCGCGGGCTTCGGCGGCGTCGAAGCGTCCACGGGCGAACGCCATCAACATCACCGCGGACAACCGGGCGCGCTCGGCGAAGCTTGAGAGCTTCGCGATCTCGCGGTCGGAATGGATGTCGGCGCCGCGCACCCCCAACGTATCCACGTTGGGACAGCCCGAAGCCCACAGATTATTACCTTCGCACACTCCGCCGGTGTCGTTCCAGCGGATGTCGAGCCCGATCGCCGAACCGGCCGCGCGCGTCCATTCGAACATGCGCAGATTGGGCGGGCTCATGGGTTTGGGCGGGCGGGTGAACCCGCCATGGAGATCGGCGGTGATCCCGTCGCGCGCGTTTGCGGCCTGCACGAGTTTCTCAATCTCGGCCTTGGCCCAGACCGCGTCATCTTCGGTCTTCACACGGCAATTGAAGCGGCAGATCCCCAGATCCGGTACGACGTTCGGCGCGCCGCCCCCGTCAATGCGCGAGACATTGAAGGTGACGTGCTCGCGCGCGCCGTTCAACGCGTCGAGCCGGCGCGCGAAATCGGCGGCGGCGACGATGGCGTTGCGGCCAAGATGGTGTTCGCGGCCTGCGTGAGCGGCCTTGCCCAGGCACCGCAGCGAGAAATTCCCCGAGCCCTTGCGCGCGCCGGCGAGCGAACCGTCGGCGAGCGCAGGCTCATAGGTCATGCCCACATGGGCTTTCGCGCCGAGGCCGGCGAGGACCGGGCCGGAGCCCAGCGACCCGATCTCCTCGTCGGGGCTGACGAGCACGTCATAGCCGATCTGGTCGCGCCACGGGCTGCGCTCCAGCGCCAGAAGCCCGTGGAGCATCACCAGAAGGCCGCCCTTCATGTCGGCGACGCCCGGCCCGTTGATCGTGTCGTCGTCGGTGAGACGCCAGTCCTCGAACCCGCAGCCCTTCGGGAACACCGTGTCGTGATGGCCGGTGAGCACGATGCGCACCGGCGCGTCGGGGCGTCTGGAGACCTTCATGGACGGGGTGTAGGGGACCTCCCGCACCTCGCCGTCGAGCTCGACGGTGGTGGAGGGTTGAAGCTCCACCGCGCTCACCTCGCCCTCAAGCTCTGCGAACGCGTCTGAGAGGACCTTGCGCATCTCCTCCAGCCCGTCCGCATTGCGGCTGCCGGAATTGATGCGCGACCAGGTCTTCACCGTCTCGATCATGTGGTCGGCCCGGCCGTCCACCCAGTCGAGAATCTTGCGTTCTTCCGTGTCGAGGCTCAGCTCGCTCATGAAAACTCCAGATTTGCGAGGCGTTTAGGCGTGTTCCAGCGCCTGATCGAGATCGGCGATGAGATCGTCCGGATTCTCGATGCCCACCGAGACGCGCACCAGGCCCGGCGTGAAGCCGCAGCGCTCCTGCAGTTCGGGCGCGACGGCGGCGTGCGTCGTCGAGCCGGGATGGCAGATCAGCGTTTCGGTGCCGCCGAGGCTCACCGCGAGCTTGAGCACTTTGAGCTGGTTCAGCATGCGGAAGGCCGCCTCCTGGCCGCCCGCGACGTCGAAGGCGAAGGTGGAGCCGTAACACCCCTCGCCGGCCTGGCGGTGATGGACTTCATAATCGCGCGAGCCCGGCTCCAGGAAGCCGAGATAGCGGACCTTCTCCACCTTCGGATGGCCCTTGAGGAACTCCGCGACGGTCTTCGCGCCGTTGAACGCCGCCTCCATGCGCAGCTTCACGGTTTCAAGGGACCGCGCCAGCATCCAGCACGTATTCGGATCGAGATTGGTGCCCATGCCCGAGCGCAGCTTCCTCACCGGCGCCAGCATGGCCTGCGAGCCCATGGCCGCGCCGCCGATCAGGTCGGAGTGCCCGCCGATATATTTGGTGAGCGAGTAGACCGCGATGTCTGCGCCGTGCTGGAGCGGGGTCTGGCCGATGGGACCGAGAATGGTGTTGTCCACCACCACGACCGGCCGGCGGCCCTGTTCGGCCTCAATCTCGTCGGCGAGTTTTTTCATCAGCTGGAGATCGACGACCTCGTTCGTGGGGTTGGTCGGCGTCTCGGTGTAGATCATGGCGATCGGGCCCTTCTTGCGGGCCTCCTCGATCTCCTTGCGGATCTCCTCCTCGCGCGCGCCGGCGAAGAAGTCGTGGCTGGCGATGCCGTACTGGGGAAGGATGGCGCGGATCAGCGTCTCGGTGCCGCCATAGAGCGGGGTGGACTGCAGCACCACGTCGCCGGAATGGCAGTGACCCATGATCACGGTGGAGATCGCGCCCATGCCGGAGGAAAAGACCAGCGCGTCTTCCGACCCGTCGAACAGGGTGAGGCGGTCTTCGAGCACCTCCATGTTCGGGTTGTTGAAGCGCGAGTACAGCAGACCCGCCTGTGCCGGATCGCCGGCCTGGGCGCGCCCGCCCATCACCCGGAAGAAGGCCGCGCCCTCCTCCGCCGTGGCGAAGGCGAAGGTTGAGGTCTGGAAGATGGGCGGCTTGATGGAGCCTTCCGACAGCTTGGCGTCGAAGCCATAGCTCATCATCAGGGTTTCCGGGCTCAGCGGGCGCTGGCCGAGGGCGCGCTTGCGATACGGGGTTTCCGGCTTGCTCATGGGCGCGGGTCCTTCATGCGAGGCGGCGCGGGCGCGATGACGCGAACATCCGCACCGTGAAAACGGGAATAGGCGACTTCTTGAAGCGCGGCGCGATCCGGGTCAACCCGGGCCGCAACCCGCCCGGCTGTGAACCGAAGGGCAAAAGGAAACGGCCCGGCGTGTCTCCACGCCGGGCCGTCCCTTCAGTCCGGTCTCTTGAGATCAGAGCGACCTAGTTGAGGTCGATCATCACTTCCGAGCGACGGTTCAGCGGCTCACGCACGCCGTCCGGCGTGTCGACAGCCGTCTGACGCTCGCCGAAGCCTTCCGTCGAGATGGCCGTGCCCGGAACGCCCAGGCGGACCATTTCGTCACGCACCGCAGCGGCGCGGCGGTTCGACAGGCCCACGTTGTAGGCGGCCGAACCCGAACGGTCGGTGTGGCCTTCGATCTCGACCGAGGCGACGCCGCAATCGCGGGCCTGGTTCACGGCCGCGTTGATGGCGGCGCGAGCCTGATCGGTGAGGTTCGAACGATCCCACTCGAAGTACACCACGAAGCCGATGTCTTCGCACGTCGCAGCCGGAGGCGGCGGCGGGGGCGGAGGCGGCGGCGGAGGCGGCGGCGGAGGCGGCGGCGGGGGCGGGGGCGGGGGCGGCGGGGGCGGCGGAGCCGCGAACAGATACCGCAGACCCAGCCACGCCTCGTGGCCGGCCATGCGGCCCACCTGCAGGCTCGGGGAGTAGTCGGTGTCGTCGTAGCTGAAATAACGATACTCGGTGTCGAGCGTCAGATTGCGCGTCAGACCCCAGCCGATGCCGGCGAAGGCTTGATAGCCCAGCGCAGGGTCGCTGTCGTTGACGATCGAGTAGAGCGGGTCGCTCGGGCCGGTCGCGCCGATCGGACGCGTGCCGGTCTGCCAACCGGCGGCGGACACCTCGGAATCGACCCAGCCCAGGCCGGCGCCGATATAGGGCTCGAACCAAGATCCTTGATTGAAATCATAGATCACGTTCAGCATGCCGGACCACACTTGGAATTTCGAGTAGCTGTCCTCGAAATTGCCGACGGCGCCGGTGTCGTTGTAGCGGTGGGCGACTTCGCCCTCGATGCGCCAGCCGCTGGCCCACTCGTAACCGAGCGCCAGCTTTTCGCGCAGATCGCTTTCGCCTTGCACTTCGCCGTTCAGGCTGCCGGAGAAATCCGAATCTCCGGGAGCGCCATAGCCGAGCGCGCCGCTGAGGTACCATCCTTCATCCGCGACCGCCATGGACGGTGCGGCGAGAACGGTTCCGACGGCGGCGGCCGTGAGAAGCCGTTTCTTCATTCCTAATCCCCCTCCGGGCGTTCGCCCTTCGTGTGAGCAATTAATGGACGCCTTGATGCAGGCGGTGTCTTCGCCGGACACGACGTTCCAAACGCAGCAATATCCGATTTGATCCATGAGCGCCACCGCAAGCGGACCGGTCCGCGCGCCGTTCAGGTTAAAATACCGGCCCGCCGAAGGGTTTCGATTTGGTTTTCATTGTAACCGAGGCGTTCCTGCAACACCTCGCCGGTGTGCTCGGCCAGGCGCGGCGGCCCGGACCGATACCGCGGCGGCGTCGCCGACAATCGCATGGGATTTGCAACCATGGGCGCCTGTCCCGCCCCGCTCATCGGCAGGGTGAAGGACAGCGCGCGGGCGCGCGCCTGCGGGTGGTCGAACACCTCGCCCACGCTCTGAATCGGCCCGTTGGGCACCCCGGCCGCCTCCAGCGCCGCGGCCCAGTGCGCGCTGGTTTCTTTCGACAGCTCCAGCGTGATCTCGGCGACCATAACCTCGCGATGGGCCACGCGCGCGGCGTTCCGGGCGAAACGCGGGTCGGACGCCCAGTCCGACCGGCCGAGCGCGCCGGCGAAGGCGGCGAACTGGCGGTCATTACCCACCGCCACCGCGATGCGTCCGTCCGCCGTGGGGAAATCCTGATACGGCACGATGTTGGGATGCGCGTTGCCGCCCCGCCCCGGCGTCTTGCCGGAGACGAAATAGTTCGCCGCCTGATTGGCCAGCATCGCCGCCTGCACGTCGAACAGGGCCATGTCCACATGCTGGCCGCCAAGGCCTTTGTCCCGCGCGATCAGCGCGGCCATGATCGCGCCGGCCGCATAGACGCCGGTGAACAGATCGACCGCAGGCACGCCCACCTTCATCGGGCGGTCCTCGCCGGTCACGCTCATCAGCCCGCCCATGGCCTGGATCAGGAAGTCGTAGCCCGGCTGGGCGCTTAGCGGCCCGGTCTGGCCGAAGCCGGTGATCGAGCAATAGACCACGTCGGCGCGTAGCGCCTTCACGCTTTCATAGTCGAGCCCGTACTTCTTCAGCCCGCCGGTCTTGTAGTTCTCGATCACCACGTCGCTCTGCGCCGCGAGCTCGCGCAAGATCGCCACGCCCTCGTCGGTGCGCAGATTGATCGCGATGGATCGCTTGTTCCGGTTGGCGCACAGATAATAGGCCGCGTCCGCATCCGCGCCGTCCTCGGCCTTCACGAAGGGCGGGCCCCAGCTGCGCGTGTCGTCTCCGCCGTCGGGATTCTCAACCTTGATCACCTCCGCGCCGAGATCGGCGAGGATTTGCGTGCACCAGGGTCCGGCGAGCACGCGGGACAGGTCCAGCACCTTGATATGGGACAGGGCGGCTTGGGTTTCGGTCATGATGGGAATGGGCCAACCGGATTGAACGGACAAATCACCGCCTTCGCTACAGCCGCGCGCCCGGCTCGGCAAGGCGCGGCGCCGATCCCGCGTTTCTTTCGCCTGTGAACGAATCGTTGCACAGCTGAACCATGGCACGCGTTCGCGCCGTCGATCGGCGGCTTTACCTGCTCATCGAGATCGCCGCCCGGCGCCTGCACCGGGAGGCGGAATCGCGCCTGGCCGCCGAGGCCGGGGTGAGCGCCAGCCAGGCCGCCGTGCTGTTCCTGCTCCTGCGCCGCGGCGAGCGGCGCATGGGCGCCATCGGCGAAACCCTGGCGCTGGGCGCGCCGGCCGTGACCGGGCTCGTGGGACGCATGGAGAAAGCCGGCCTGGTCATCAAGCGCAAGGACGCCGGCGACCGCCGCGGCGCGCTGGTGGACCTCACCGAAGCCGGACGCCAGGCCGCCGAACGCGCCGATCGAACCTTGCGCGGCTTCAATGCAGACCTCGCCGACCGCCTCGGCGAAGAGGACGCGGAGATCGTCTACACCGCCCTCACCCGGCTCGCCGCCGATGACGTCTGAACCGCACGGTCGAGGACGCCGCGCTCAGATCCCCCCTGACCAGCGGAGGGGGAATTGCGCCGGCTCAGGCTTAAGCCTTCCTTCACCCAAGTTATCAAATCGGCTCGCAAAATCGCCGGACCGAAGGCATGGTCGCGGACATGAACGCGGTCCACGTATCCGGACTTCAGGCTTTCCAGGCCGCTGCGGCGCGCCTTGAGGGGGCCGCAGCCCAGATCGCCCGCGTTCGCGCATCGACCATCCCTGCCGCGTCCCCCCAAGACGCTACAGCTCCTCGCGCGGCCGCCGGACAGCCCGTCGCCCCCCCCACCACCCGCCGGACCCGGCGGCCGCGCCTCCTCTTTCGACGCCTCCATCGTGAAGGCCCGGATCGACATGATCCGCGCCAATCAGGAAGCCGCGCTCGCCGCCACCTCGATCCGCGCCGCCGACAACGCTGTGGGCGCGCTGCTCGACATGAGCGCCTAGCGCCGGCCGCGGTTCAAATCGTCACGCGGCGCAGTTAGCGTCGCGCCCATGACCGACGCCGCGCCGAAACGCATTCACTATCGCCAGCTCGCCGACCGGGTCGACGCCTGGATGCGCGCCCGGCTGTGGGCGCAGGTGCTCGCGGGTCTGGTCCTGGGCGTCGCGGCGGGCCTGGCGCTCAGCCCGGACATGGATCTGGTGAACCGCGCCGTCGCCGACACGCTGGGCGAATGGCTCGCCCTGCCCGGCTCCATCTTCCTGGCGCTCATCAAGATGGTGCTGATGCCGCTGGTGGCGTGCTCCATCATTCTCGGCCTCGCGGCGGGGGCCTCCGATCCGGTCAAGCTGCGCCGTGTGGGCGGCCGGCTCGCCGGCTTCGTTGCGCTGACCACGACGGCCGCGGCCGCGCTCGGCGCCGGGCTGGCCCTCTGGCTGAAGCCGGGCCGGCTCGTGCAGGGCGGCCCGGCGCCGGACACGTTGGTCGACGCCGGCCGGGCGCGCGCCTCGGAAGACCCGTTCGCCGACATGGCCGTCCAGGCGCCGCGCCTGATCGCCGATCTGGTGCCGGAGAACCCGCTGGCGAGCGCGGCGGCCAATGAAATGCTGGCCGTCGTCGTCTTCGCGATCTTTCTCGGGGTCGCCTATGTCGCCTCGCCCAACAAGGCCAAGCTCGATCCCCTCATCAAGGTGCTGGAGGCGATGCTGGAGGTCTCCATGACCGTGGTGAAATGGGCGATGTATCTCACGCCCTACGCGGTGTTCGGCCTCACCGCCCAGCTTCTCGCCCGCCTCGGCGCGCAGTCGCTGGTGGCGCTGGGCGCCTATGTGGGCGTGGTGCTCGCCGGGCTGGCGGGGCTGTTGGTGATCTATTTCGCCCTGGTCGCGATGCTCGGCCGCATGTCGCCCCTGCGCTTCCAGAAGGCGGTGGGCGAGGCCCAGCTGCTCGCCTTCTCCACCTCGTCTTCAGCGGCCGTCATCCCGCTCTCCATCCAGACGGCGGTGGAGAAGCTGCGCGCGCCCTCCTCGGTGGCGAGTTTCGTCATCCCGCTGGCCGCCACGGTGAACATGGCGGGCACGGCGCTGTATCAGGGCGCCGCGGTGGTGTTCGTGGCCCAGATCGCGGGCGTGGCCCTAAGCCCCGGCGAGACCGCCTTCATGGTGCTCACCCTGGTGGCCGCCTCCATCGGGGCGCCGGGCGCGCCGGGCGTGTCCATCGCCATCCTGTCCGGCCTGATCGCCACGTTCGGCATTCCGCCCCAGGGCCTGGTCTTCGTCCTGGGCGTCGACCGGTTTCTCGACATGGCGCGCACCAGCGTGAACGTCACCGGCGACCTCGCCGCGGCGCGCATCCTCACCCGCGACGACAGCCGCGAACTCAGCCCTGAAGCCGCACGCCACACCTGAGGCGCTTTCATCGACTCAAGGCTCGGTCTAGCTTCACCGCCATGGCTCCAGTCTCCGTCGATCTCGTCTCCGATCCTGTCTGCCCCTGGTGCTGGCTGGGCCTGCGCTATTGGGCGCAGGCGCGCGCGCTCGTTCCCGAGATCGAGACCGAGACGATCCTGCGCCCCTTCCAGCTGGACGCAGCCGTCCCGAAGGCGGGTGTCGCTTACGCCGACTACATGAAAGCGAAGTTCGGCGGCGGGCCGTCGGACCGCTTCAAGGCCATGCGCGCCCATCTGGAAGCGGCCGGCCCGGACGTCGGGATCGTCTTCAATTTCGACGACATACCGGTGCGCCCCAACACGCTGGACGCCCATCGCCTGGTGCGCTGGGCGCAAGGCCAGGGCGCAGGCGAAGCGGTGCTGGACGCGATCCACAAGGCGTTCTTCGAAGAGCGCCGCGATATCGGCGATACGGCCGTGCTGACCGAGATCGCCGAGGCGGAGGGCATGGACCCGGCCATCGTCGCCGATCTCTTGAACACCGACCGCGACGCCGGCGCGGTGCTCACCGAAGAGCGCTTCTACCGCTCGCTCGGCGTTCAGGGCGTGCCCTGCTTCATTTTCAACGGCCGCTTCGCGGTGTCCGGCGCCGAGGCGCCGGCCGTGCTCGCCGACGCGATCCGCAAAGCCGCGAGCCTGCCGCCGGCCGAGGACGCCTGATCATTTTCGATCGCCCCGGGGAGGGGGTTCCATGAACGATTTCGCCGCGCCCGACATCACCGCCGCAGGCCTTTATATCGGCCTCAACCTGCTCATTCTGCTGTTCGCCGGTCTCAATGTGAGCCGGCATCGCCGCGCCAGTCAGACCAGCCTCGGCGAGGGGGAAGGTGCGCTGCGCCAGGCCTGCCGCGCCTTCGGCAACTCGGCCGAATGGCTTCCCGGCGCGCTTCTGGGCCTGGTGGTCGCGGCCCATCTGGGCGCCCCGGCCCTGGCGATCCACGTGCTCGGGATCATGCTGACGGCCGGCCGGGTGCTCTTCATCTTCGGGCTGTTGACCAGCGCAGGACCGAGCTTCGGCCGGATCGCCGGCATGAGCCTGACCCTGCTGGTCTATCTCGCTCTGGGCCTCGGCCTCGTCGCGCACGCCCTGATTTAATCGGCCCGCAATGATTGCCGGACCGGCGCGCAAGGCGTTATGAGCGGGGCATGACCGACACCACTCACGCCCCCGCCCCGTCTCACGCTCTGGGCGCGCCGGACACCGGCGCGCTGCTCGATCTGGCCCACACATTGGTCGAACGCGCCCGCAAGGCCGGCGCCGATCAGTGCGAGGCCGCCATCAGCGAAAGCCGCTCCATGGAGGCCGGCGTGCGCGAGGGCGCGCTGGAGACTGTCGAGCGCTCGGAAAGCCGCGATGCGGGCCTGCGGGTGATCATCGGCAAGCGCCAGGCCGGGGTCGCCTTCTCCGACCTGTCCGAAGCCGGGCTCGCCATGGCGGTGGAGCGCGCGGTCGCCATGGCCAAGGCCGCGCCCGAAGACCCCTATTGCGGGCTGGTCGAGCCGGAGCGGCTGGCCAGGACCCTGCCCGACATCCAGCTCTTCGAGGCCGCCGATATCGGCGAGTCGGAGCTTGAACAAGCCGCCCTCGCCATGGAGGCTGCGGCGCTGAAAGTGCCCGGCGTCGCCATGGTCGCCTCCTCCGGGGCCAGCATCGGGGCGGGCGGGTCGGCCTTCGTCACCTCCAACGGCTTCGAACGCGCCCGGCGCGGCTCGCGCTGCGGCCTTGGAGTCGCGGCGATCGCGAAGGACGCCAAGGGCATGGAGCGCGACTACGACTCCCATTCCGCGCGCCGGCTCTCCAGCCTGAAGACGCCGGAGGCGCTCGGAACCAGCGCCGGCGAACGCGCCGCGGCCCGTCTGGGCGGGGAGAAGCTCGCCTCCGGCAAGATGGCCGTGGTGTTCGACACCCGCGTGGCGACGACCTTCATCGGATCGCTCCTGAGCGCCATTTCCGGCCCCGCCATCGCGCGCGGCACCAGCTTTCTGCGCGACAGCCTGGGCGAGCGGATCTTCGCGGACGGAATCGACATCATCGAGGATCCGCTGCGCGACTGGAGCTTCGGCGCGCGCGGCGCCGACGGGGAAGGCGTCGCCTGCAAGCCGCGCGCCCTGGTCGAGGACGGCGTGCTCACCACCTTCATGATGAACGCCGCCAGCGCGCGCCAGCTGAACATGGAGCTCACCGGCCACGCCGCGCGCCGCCTGGGCGGTCCGCCCGGCGTCTCGGCGGCCAACGTGCACCTGCAGCCCGGCGAGGCGTCCTATGACGACCTCCTCGCCGAGGCCGGCGAGGGGCTTCTGGTGACCGAGATGTTCGGCCCTTCGCTGAACGCCAACACCGGCGACTGGTCGGTGGGGGTGGCCGGCTTCCGGATCGCCGGTGGAAAGCGCGCCGGACCGGTGAGCGAGGTGACCGTGGCGGGCAATCTTAAGGATGTGTTCGCCCGGCTCGTCCCCGGCGCCGATCTGGAGCTTGAACACGCGGTCAATTCGCCCAGCGTCCTGGTGGAGGGGCTCTCGGTTGGCGGGCGCTGAGGCCGACCGCGATCTCGTCGCGGCCGCCGCGCGCGAGGCGGGCCGGCTCGCCCTGGACTTCCGCAAACGCGGCCTGAAGCACTGGGAGAAGGCGAAAGGCGATCCGGTCAGCGAGGCCGATCTGGCCGCCGACGCCCTGCTGCAGGAGCGGCTGAAGCCCGCCCGTCCCGACTATGGCTGGCTGTCGGAGGAGACCGCCGACGACCGCTCGCGGCTCTCCGCCCGCCGCAGCTTCGTCGTCGATCCCATCGACGGCACGCGCGCCTTTTTGAAGAACCGGCCCGAATTCGTGGTCTCGGTGGCGGTGATCGAGGCGGGGCGCCCGATCGCGGCGGCGCTCTACGATCCCTCCGGCGACCGGCTCTGGGACGCGGTGGAGGGCGGCGGCGCGCGGATGAACGGGTTGAGCATCAAACACGCGGTTCGCACGTCGATTTCCGGCGCGAGAATTCTCGGCGACCCCGGCCGCCTGACCGATTTGCGCGCGCTCGGCGCGGACGCCGAAACCGTCAATTCCGCCGCCCTGCGCCTGGCCCTGTGCGCGCAAGGCGCCTATGACGCGGTGGTGGCCGTGCGCGGCAAGTGGGACTGGGATCTGGCCGCCGGCGCCCTCATCCTGACCGAGGCCGGCGCCAGGATCACCGACCGCGCCGGCGCTCCCCTGGTCTTCAACGGCGATCCGCCGCGCCAGCCGGCGCCCCTGGCGGCTGGTCCGGCGCTGCACGCCTTGCTAATAGAACGGCTTAACAAGGGAGAGGATCGATGAGCGACGACCGTCAGCTGCTTCATATCGTCATCGGCGGCGAGCTGAAGGATATCGGGCCGAACGCCCATGAATTCAAAGACCTGGACAAGGTCGAGTTCGTCGGCGCCTATCCGGACTACGCCTCGGCGAAGACCGCCTGGCGGTCCGCGGCGCAGCAGACCGTGGACAATGCGCACATGCGCTATTTCATCATCCACGCCCACAAGCTGCTCGACCCGGCCGAGGGCGGCCCGCAGGGCTGACGCTTTGAGCGAGACCGCCGACCCCGCGCCGCAGGAGGCGGCCGCGCCGGCTCTGGAACCGGCGCCGGACCCGTCCCGCTCGCGCGCCCTGGCGCGCCGGCTGTGGAAAGGCTGGCTGTCCAAGCGGCTCGGCCTGATCGGCTGGGCGCTCCTGCTTTCCGCGATCACCGCGGGCGCGGCGTCGGCCTACGGGCTCGTGGTGCAGCGCGCCTCGCAGCTGCTGGAGGGGCGCGACCCGTCAATCCTGTGGATCGCCCCGGCGCTGATCCTGGGCGTCGTGGTCACCCGTTCGGTGAGCCTCTATTTCCAGACCCTCGCCACCAACCGGCTCGCCTTGTCGGTGATGCGCGATCTGCAGACGGCGATGTTCGACCGGCTCATCACCGCCGATTTCGCGCGCATCGCCCGCGAGCCGGTGGGCTCGATCATCTCCCGCTTCACCAACGACATCACCATGCTGCGCGAGGGTCTGATCCGCGCGGCGAACAATCTGATGCGCGACACGCTCACCGTGGCGGGCTGCCTTGCGGTGATGCTGTATCTCGACTGGGTGCTCACCCTGGTCGTCCTGGTGGTGCTGCCGCTCGCCGGCCAGCCGGTGTTGAAGATCGGCAAGGCGATCCGCAAGCGCGCCGACGCGGTCCAGACCCAGATGGGCGACGTGTCGAGCTTTCTCGAAGAGAGCTTCTCCGGCGCGCGCATGGTGAAATCCTTCTCCCTGGAGCCCTGGGCGCGGGACCGGGCGAAATCGCGCTTTCTGGAGCGCTTCCGCCTGGTGCTCTCCATGGTCGCCCAGCGCGCGCGGATCGAACCGGTGATGGAGATCGCCGGCGGGATCGCCCTCGCCATCGTGTTCGGCGTGGCCGGCTGGCGCGCGGTTCAGGGCGCGACCGACCTTTCCGATCTGCTCGGCTTCATCGTCACGCTTCTGGTGCTCAGCCCGGCTGCGCGCGCCCTCGCCTCGCTGGCGGGCGTCCTGCAGGAGGGGTTCGCCGTGCTCGACCGGGTGTTCCGCCTTCTGGACGAGCAGCCCGATCTCACCGAAGCGGAGAACGCCAAGCCGCTGAAGCTGAAGAAAGGCGCCCTCGCCGCGCGCGGCGTCACCTTCGGATATGGCGGGGAGCGCAGCGCGCTCACCGAGGTGACCATCGAAGCCGCGCCGGGCGAGACCGTCGCGCTGGTCGGCCCCTCCGGATCGGGCAAGACCACCATCCTCAATCTGGTGGCCCGGCTTTACGACCCGCAATCGGGGGCGGTGACGATCGACGGGCAGGACATCGCCAAGGCCACCCTCGCCTCGGTGCGCGGCTCCATGGCGCTGGTCAGCCAGGACGTCACCCTGTTCGACGACACCATCGCCAACAATATCGCGCTCGGCCGGCTGGACGCCTCGCCGGAGGAGATCGAGGCGGCGGCCAGGGCGGCCGACGCCCATGAGTTCATTCTCGCGCTGGACAAGGGCTATGACAGCCCGGCCGGCCCGAAAGGCTCCAATCTCTCAGGCGGCCAGCGCCAGCGCGTCGCCATCGCCCGCGCCATCTTGAAGGACGCGCCGATCCTGCTTCTGGACGAAGCCACGAGCGCGCTCGACGCCGCCTCAGAGGCGCGGGTCCAGGCGGCGCTTGAGCGTTTGAGCGAAGGGCGCACGACGCTGGTGATCGCCCACCGGCTCTCCACCGTGCGCAAGGCCGATCGGATCTACGTGCTGAAGGACGGCCGCGTCGCCGAGCACGGCACGCACGAAGCGCTCATGGCCGAAGGCGGGCTCTACGCCGAGCTGAGCCGGTTGCAGCTGCGCGATTAGACCCACAGCCCTTTCGCGCGCAGCTCCGCCTCGCGGGCCGGCGCGACATAGAAAGTGTTCAGATCGCCCCAGGCGTTCGCCCGCAAGCCCTTTCCGGCGAAGGCCGCGCGCGTCCAGCCGAGATCCTGCGTCAGGAAGGCGTCGGCGTCCGCATTATTCTCCATCATCACGATGGGGTAGGCCGATTTCAGGGTCTGCGTTCCGCCTTCCAGCACGGCGCGTTCGAACCCCTGCACGTCCAGCTTCACGAAGCCGGCCGGCAGGGCGAGCTGATCGAGCGGAAAGGCCTTCGCCTCGCAGGCCATGATCTCCAGCTGGGCGGGCGCGAACCCGGCCACGGTTTCTTCATTGAGCCAGCCGCGGCATTCGGCTTCGTCAAAGCTCGCCAGCCCGTCATAGACGAAGCCGCGATAGACCGGGATGAACAGCCGACGGGTCTCCTCGCGCGCGCCGAGGCCGCAGCGATAGACCGCCAGGGCGGGATCGTCCTCGAACAGCCGCGCCAGAGCCAGCGCCAGATGCGGGTTGGGTTCGAAGGCGTGGATCAGTGCGTCAGGATGATACAGCCGGATCGCGTCGATGCTCTGGCCGCGATTGGCGCCGATGTCGACGAACACTTCGCCGGGCGCGGGCGCCCAATGGGCGAGGAAGCGGAAATCGGCCTCGAACGGCGTACGCAGCGCGCGGCGCATGAAGCGCTGGGCGCCGGCCTTGGCGTCCACAAGCGCGGGAAACCGGCTTTGCAGGGCGCGGATATGAGCGGAGACGTGCATGGCGGTCCTCCAGATCGGGAGGGCCGCGCTGCAAGCCGCGTTCCAGTCAGGCGAGATAGAGGCTGTCGGCTTCGACCTGCGTCGACAACCAGGCGCGCGCCTCGCTCACCTCGGTGAAGATCTGCGCCTCATGCCCGGTGTCCGCGAGCGCCCGGCGGTAGATCCGCGCGAACTCGCCGTCCAGCGCGCGCGCCAATATGGCGACGCGGCACGGCGGCGTGGCCGCGCCGAAGGTGCGCGCGCGCATCATCAGCTGTTCCGGCTTGTCGGCGTTCTTGGCGAGCCGCGTGTCGAAAAGCACATTGCGCACGCCGGACCGGTCCAGCCGCGCCTTGAACGCGGCGAACCCGCATTCGGCTTCGGCCTGCCCGCGCACGCCGCCAAGCACCATGACGAGCACATCATCGACGACGCGGATCGCTTCAATGGCGCTCATGGGGTTTCGCTCCATACTCCTGGATGAGCATATTCACCCAAGGGCGTTACCGAAGCGTTGCGCACGCCGGGGCGTTGCGTCCGCCTATTCGCGGCGCAGCACCTTCTCGGTGAGCGCGGAGCCCCACCAGTTGGCCATGAAGCCGGCGCTGCAGGCCTCCCGGTCGTACTCGGTGCGCACCCAGTCCAGGAATTCGATGGGCTCACGCGCATTGCGCGCCCGATAGAGTTCAAAGAAATGGTCGAGCATGCCGGTCTTGCCGTGCTTGATATGGCCGTATCGCAAGGAGAGCTGCTGCACCGCCTCCTCGAACGGAGCCTGCTCATGCAGCAGCTTGTAGAGCACGGCCACGATCCCGGCCCGGTCCGCGCCGGACTTGCAGTGCATGTAGGCGGGATACTCGATGGTCTCGAAGACCTCGATCAGCCGCTCTATGCGCTCCACGAACGGCGCTTCGCGCGAGCCCCAGGGCAGGTCGATGATGTCGAGGCCCAGCGCCTTGCAGGCGTGATGCTCAAGATCGTAATAGGGGCGGCCCGGCTGCGGACCGCGAAGGTTCAGAATGGTCTTGAAACCCTGATCCCGCAGGCGTTTCAGGCGCGCCGGGCTCGGCTGATTGCCGCGCCACATCTCCCCGCCGACACGGTGCATGTTGGAAAAGCGCACGCGCAGGACGCCGTGATCGCCCCACATCAGCCCCTGCATGGCGCGCTTGTACTCGGCCGGATCGTCCAGATTGATGCTCATGGGCCGCTGAAGTAAGCCGCCCCGCCCTCCGGCGCAATGCGTGGGCCTGCGCCCTGCGGGCGCCCGGCGCTTGACGAACCGGCCTGCGGCGGCGAAGCACGGGGCGATCATGGTGAAACGCATTCTCCAATCCGCGCCGGTGCAGGCCGCCATCGCCGCCGTTCTGGCCGGCTATGTCGCGTTTTGCCGGGCGACCACCCGCTGGACACGGCTGGGCGTGGAGCATGTGGAGCCGGTCTGGCGCTCGGAGCGCGGCGTCGTGGGCTGCATCTGGCACGGTCGGCTGATCATGTCCGTGGCGCTCTGGCCAAAGCACGCCCAGCCGCCCACCGTGCTGATCTCGCGCTCGCGCGAGGGCGACGCCATCGCGCGCTACGCCGCCTGGTTCGGGGTCAAGGCGGTGCGCGGCTCCTCGCGCAATGAGAAAAAGGCCAAGCAGAAGGGCGGTCTGTCGGCGTTTCGCGAGATGCTGCGCCATGTCACCGAAGGCCGGGTCATGTGCATCACGCCTGACGGTCCGCGCGGCCCGCGCATGCGGGCGGGATCGGGCGCGATCAAGCTGGCGCGCGCGGCCGGAGCGCCCTGCGTGCCCGTCGCCTGGTCCATGTCCCACGCGCGCGTCATGAACAGCTGGGACCGGGCCATGGTCCCCCTGCCGTTCGGCAGAGGCGTGATCGCCTATGGCGAGCCGATGGAGATCCCCGCCGACGCCGACGCCGCTCGGATCGCGGAACTCGCCCTGGAGCTGGAGCGCCGGCTCAACGCCCTCACCGAACAAGCCGACGCGCTGTGCCGCAAGGAAGCGGTGAGGCCGGCGGAACGGACACCGGTCCCATGAGCGCCCCCGGCCTCGCCCTTTACCGGTTCGCCACCGGGCTCGCCGGTCCGCTGGCCGGGCCTCTGCTCGAACGCAGGGCGCGCGCAGGCAAGGAGGATCCGGAGCGCCTCGGCGAGCGGCGCGGCGAAGCCGGGCTCGATCGTCCGGGCGGGACGCTGGTCTGGCTGCACGCCGCGAGCGTGGGCGAGAGCATGATCGCGCTCTCCCTGGCTGAAGCGCTGGGCGAAATCCGGCCCGAGGCGTCGTTTCTGATCACTTCAGGCACGCGGACCTCTGCGGCTCTTGTGGCGCGGCGCGGCGCGCCTCGGGTGACGCACCAGTTCCCCCCCGTCGACCGACCGGACTGGGCGCGGCGCTTCATCAGCCATTGGCGCCCGGACCTGGCGGTGTTTCTGGAAAGCGAGCTGTGGCCGAACCTGATCGACGCGGCGGACCGCGCCGGCGCCGGGATGGCTCTCGTCAACGCCCGTCTGAACGAGACATCGCTCAAGGGCTGGCGGCGCTGGCCGGGCAGCGCCCGCGCCCTGCTGTCGAAATTCGACTGGATCGGCGCCGCCGATGCGCGAACGGCGGCCGGCCTCAGCGCGCTTGCCGGCCGCCCGGTGGCGAAACTCGGCAATCTGAAGCTGGAGACCGGCGTTCCCGATCCCGATCCGGCCGCGCTCGCCGAGGCCCGCACTGCGATCGCCGGCCGCCCGGTCTTCGTCGCGGCAAGCACGCACTCCGGCGAGGAGGCGATCCTCGTCGAGGCCCATCGCCAGATTCTCAAGGAGCGCCCCGACGCCCTGATGATTCTGGCGCCGCGCCATCCCGAGCGCGCCGGCGAGGCCGAGGCCGTCCTGCAGAACGCCGGGCTGACGCGCGCCCTGCGCTCGGCCGGCGCGGTTCCGGGGCCGGAAAACCAGGTCTGGCTCGCCGATACGCTTGGCGAAATGGGCTTGTGGTTCGCGCTGGCGCCGGCCGCCGTCGTATGCGGCAGCTATATCGACGGAATAGGCGGACACAATCCGGTGGAGGCCACGCGCGCCGGCGCGGCTGTGATCACTGGCCCCTTCACCGCCAGTTTCGACGACGTGTTCGCCGCCTATGACGCGGAAATGGCGCGCACCATCTGCTCCAACGCCGCCGAGACCGCGCGCGCGGTGATGCGCGTGTGGGCCGGCGAAGGGCCCACCGCGCTTGCGGCGCGGCGCGCTCTGGCGACCCTGTCCGGCGGCGCGCTCGCCGCGACGCTGGAGGCGCTCACCGGGTTGTTGGAGCGCAAGCGATGAGGCCGCCCGCCTTCTGGGATGCGGACGCCCCGCGCTCCTCGGCGCGGCTGACGCGGGCGCTCTTGAGCCCGCTTGGCGCGCTCTACGCCGCCGCCACGGCGCGCCGCATCGCCCGCACAATCCCGGCCCCCGCGCCCGCGCCGGTGATCTGCGTCGGCAATCTGACGCTGGGCGGGACCGGAAAGACCCCGGTGGCCATCGCGGTGATCGAGACCGCGCGCGGCCTCGGTCTCGAACCGGCCGGGCTCAGCCGCGGCTGGGGCGGATCGCTGAAGGGGCCGTTGAAGGTCGATCCGCGCCGCCATGGCGCGCGGGAGGTGGGCGACGAGCCGCTGCTGATCGCGCGGGCCGCGCCCGCCTATATCGATGCGGGACGTGTGGAAGGCGCCCGGCTCGCCGCCCGCGAGGGCGCTGATCTCATCGTCATGGACGACGGCCACCAGAACCCGAAACTTGAAAAGACCCGGTCGCTCGTGGTCGTGGACGCCGTGGCGGGCTGGGGCGCGGGAACCGTGTTTCCGGCCGGGCCCTTGCGCGAGCCGGTGGAGGCCGGCCTTGCGCGCGCCGACGCGGTGATCGTCATGGGCCCCTCGCGCGAGTTCGAACCGGATTATGCGCGCCTGCGCCTCGACACGCTCGAGATCCCGGTGCTGAAGGCCTGGCTGGCGCCCGAGGCCGCGCCGCCGGCCGGTCCGCTGCTGGCGTTCGCCGGCATCGGGCGGCCGCAGAAATTCTTCGACGCCCTGGCGGCCGCGGGCGGCGAGCTCGCCGACACCGCCAGCTTTCCCGACCACCACGCTTACACCCGCGCCGAACTGGACCAGCTCGCCGATCTCGCCAGCGCCCACGGCGCCAGGCTGATCACCACGGAGAAGGATTGGGTGCGCCTGCCGGGCGGCGTCGGCACGGCGGTGGCCGCCTGGCCGGTGCGCGCCCGCTTCGCCGAGCCGGCCCGGCTGGAGGCGCTGATACAGGATGCGGTGGACGCCCACCGGCGCGGCGGGTAGCTGTTGGAGATGACCGCCCCTCCACAGCCTGGCCCAGCGCCATGACCCGCTTCTCCCAGCGCCTCGCCTTCGCCGCCGAGACCGCCGGCTGGAACGCCTATCAGGGCCTGTTCCGGTCGATGGGGCTTGAGCGCGCCAGCGATTTCGGCGCGGCGCTCATGCGCCGGGCCGGGCCGCTCGCCACCGTGCAGACCGTGGCGCGCACCAATATGCGCGTGGCCTTTCCCGACGCCCATGACCGCGAGCTCGACCAGCTTCTCGACGCCATGTGGGACAATTTCGGCCGGCTGCTGGGCGAGTTTCCCAACACCCACCGCTTTGATTTCTCCGGCGCGAACGGCGACATCGAGCTTGAGGGCGCGGAGATTCTCGACGAACTCGACCGCGCCGGTCAGCCGGCGGTTCTGGTGGGCGGCCATTTCGCCAACTGGGAGGTGATGGCCGCGGTGATCGTGCACCGCATGAAGAACTGCCGCATCACTTATCGCCACGCCAACAATCCGGCCATCGACCGGGCGATCATCGAGCAGCGCAAGGCCTATGGCGTGAACATCTTCGCGCCCAAGGGGTCCAGCGGCGCCAAGGAGCTGATGGCGGCGCTGAAGAGCGGCGCCTCGGTGGCGCTGATGAACGATCAGAAGATGAATGACGGGATCGCCGCGCCGTTCTTCGGCCGCGACGCCATGACGGCCTCAGGGCCTGCGCGCATGGCGCTGCGCTATGACTGCCCGCTGGTGCCCATGGGGATCGTGCGCAAGGACCGCACCCGCTTCAAGGTGACGGTCTACGAGCCCCTCGAAAAGCCTGAGGGAACCGACGCGGCGGCGATCCTCGAGCTCGTCACCCGGGTCAACCGGTTCATCGAGGGCCAGATCCTGCGCGCCCCGGAGCAATGGTTCTGGGTGCACCGCCGGTTCGAGAAGAGCCTTTACCGCAGCTCGTCCGCCTGAACGCCCACCGCTTCGGCCGGGTCGATATAGCGGCCGCGCCATTTGATGCGCCAGTCGAGATGGGCGCCGGTGGAGCGGCCGCCCGAGCCGACCGCGCCGATGCGCTCGCCCTGGGCCACCGTGTCGCCGACTTCGACGTCGACTTCGGACAGGTGCAGGAAGGCGCTGGTGAAGCCCTGGCCGTGATCGATGAAGATCAGCCCGCCTTCGAAATACATGTCGTCGTCGGCCAGCGTCACCACGCCGGAGGCCGGCGCGGTCACCGCGGTCCCGCCGGCCGCGGCGATGTCGATGCCGTAATGGGGCCGGCGCGGCTCGCCGTTGTAATAGCGCTGCGAGCCGTACACCCCGGTGATGGTCCCGCCCTCGATGGGCATGACGAATCCCTCGGCGAAGCCGGGCGTTTCGGACATGGAGGTGTAGGCGGCCGCCTTCACCCGGCCCTCCGCGCGGATGCGCTCCAGCGTTTCGGGCGGCGGGGAGACGTATTCCTGCGGGACGCCTTCGATGCGCTGGATGTCGTATTCGCGCTGTTCGACCGCGATCATGGTTTCCCAGACCGAACCCTCGCCCTCCACCGTCAGCATGGTTTCCGGGTCGGCGTCGCGGTCATGGCCGAGCACCACCCACCCCTCTTCGCCCGCGGTGACCGAGACGTCGCCGAGAGTCACCCGCGCCCCCGGCGCGGTGCGGCAGATCAGAGCCGCGCCCTGGCGGTGGTCTCCGGCGCAGCGGATCGGCCCGGTTTGTGCAGCCGCGTTGATGTCGGTGATCAGCTCGGCCACGGCGTCTGAGCCGGGCTCGGCCGCGTCTTGCAGCGCGGCGGACAGTGCGAGCGCGAAGACCAGTCCCAGCATCAGCGCACCCCCGGTTCCGGCGCCCCGGCGGGGCCGCCGTTGAGAGCCAGCCAGCGCTTGGTGGCGGCGTAAGCGTCCACATACGCCTCCTGCAGCTCGGCGCTCCAGTATTTCAGGGCGTGGATCTGGATCCGCTCAGCCGTCACAGCGCACGTCACGTAGGCGCCCGGCTTCAGGATCAGATAGTCGGCGTCGCCATACTCGAGATGGGCTTCCCCGGTGAAGTCACGGTCAAAGGCGTTCATGGCGTCTCCAATCATGGGCGCAAGCCTACCACGCCGCTCCCTCAACGCGGAAGGCGGCCGGCGGTTCGCCCCATGGGTTTTTCATCACCTCGCCGGTTACGGCGTCGCGGCGATCCCGTCCCGGCGCGGATCGGCCGCGCCTTCCAGGGTCCCGTCTTCGGCGACGCGCACCACGTGGAGGCCGGAATTCTCCCCGCGCCCGCCTTCGATCTGAAAGCCGCGGGCGCGCAGCTCGGCGAGGACGGCCGGATCGAACCCCTCCTCGATGCGCACCACGTCGCCGCGCGCGACCACGTTGGGCAGCGCCACCGCCGCCTGAGGATCAAGGCCCCAGTCCAGCATGGCGACGAGGCTCTTGGCGGTGTAGGCGATGATGGAATTGCCGCCCGGGCTGCCGGTGGCCAGATGGAACGCCCCGTCGGGATCGAGCACGATGGTCGGGCTCATGGACGAACGCGGCCGCTTGCCGGGCTCCACCGCATTGACCAGCAACGCGCCGTCCGGCCCGCGCGGCGTGAAGCTGAAATCGGTGAGCTGATTGTTCAGGAAGAACCCCCCCGCCATGCGCCCGGAGCCGAACGGGCTCTCCACGCTGGCGGTCATGGAGACCACGTCGCCTTGTGCATCGACGATGACGAAATGGCTGGTGCCAGGCGCGTCTTCGGTGGCGTCTTCGGGCTGCGGCGCGGCGCCGGGCGGAACCCCGGCCTCGGCCGTCTCGATCGCTTCGGTCATCTCGATCAGGCCCGCGCGCTCGGAAAGATAGACCGGGTCGATCAGACCCTCCACCGGCACGTCGGCGAAATCGGGATCGCCCACATAGCGGTCGCGGTCGGCGTAGGCGAGCCGGCTCGCCTCGATGAACAGCGCCCAGCCGTCGGCCGTGTCCGGTCCGTGCTCGGCCATGGCGAAGCGCTCGAGAATTCCCAGGATCGCATTGATCGCCACCCCGCCGGACGACGGCGGCGGCGCGGAACACACCTCATAGCCGCGATAGGCGCCGCATACCGGTTCATGCCGGCGCGGCTCATAGCCGGCCAGGTCCTCCAGCGACAGAAGGCCGGGGCGCGGCGCCTCATTCACCGCCGCGACGATCGCTTCGGCGATCGGGCCTTCGTAAAAGCTGCGCCAGTCCGCGGCGATCTGCTCCAGCGTGGCGGCGTAGGCCGGGTTGGTCAGCACATGCCCCACCGGCCAGGGCGCGCCGGCGGCGTCGAACAGATAGGTGGCGGCCGGCCCCGTCTCCTCGATGTCGGAGAAGGACGCCATGCGTCCGGCGATCGTGTTCAGGCGCGGCGCCACTTCAAACCCGTCGCGCGCCAGGGCGATCGCCGGCTGAAAACTCTCCGACCAGTCCAGCGCGCCGTGCTGTTCATGGGCGAGCGCGAGCATGGCGATGACCCCCGGCGCGCCCGTGGACAGGCCGGAGCGCCACGCCTCCACGAAGCCCAGCGGCTCGCCCTCGGCGTCCAGGAACAGATCCTCTCCCGCCGCAGCCGGGGCGGTCTCGCGCCCGTCATAGACGGTGACGTCCCCGGTGGCGGCGTCATAGCGCACCATGAAGGCGCCTCCGCCGATCCCGGAACTTTGCGGCTCGACCAGGGATAGGGTGGTCTGGACCGCGATCGCCGCGTCCACCGCGTTCCCGCCCTGGCGCAGGATTGCGAGCCCCGCCTCCACCGCGTCGGGATTGGCCGCCGCCACCATGCCCCCGAACGCGGCGCGGTCGGAAAGATCGACGCCCTCCCCGCCCTCGGCGCCCGCGCCCTCCACCACGATGTCGCGCTCCTCCTGCGGGCCGCAGGCGGCGAGCAAGAGGGCGAGGGCGGAGCCGGCGGCGAGGCGAGACAGCATGGGGTCGTCCGTGAACGCTGTTTATGAAGCCGCCAGCATCGCCCGCACCGCACGCCGCGGCAAGGCCGCGGCGCCAGGACACCCGCGATGGCGCTGCAGCGCGCTTGCGCTAAGGTGTCGGGACACGGCCGGAGCGAGTCGCGCCAAGCATAATTTGGCCGCCGCGCCTCAACCCGTCTCGCGCCCGCCGCGGCGCGCCTTGCTTCAGGGAGCCCCGCCATGGCCGGACCGGCCAGCCGCAACGATCTCACCGACATCGCCGGATTGACGGTCGGCGCCGCCGAGGACGCGGACGCGCGCACCGGAACCAGCGTCATCCTGTGCGACACCCCTGCCGTCGCGGCCGTGGACGTGCGCGGCGGCGGCGCCTGCACGCGCGAGACCGACGTGATGAACCCGGGCGGGCTGGTGGAGACCGTTAACGCGATCGTGCTTTCCGGCGGCTCGGTCTACGGGCTCGCCGCCGCCGACGCGGTGTGCGCGGCGCTGGGCGAAACGCGCACCGGATATGAGCTCTTCGAGACGCCGGGCGTGCCGGTCTCCCCCATCGTTCCGGCGGCCTGTCTTTTCGATCTCGCCAACGGCGGCGACAAGGAGTGGGGACGCGAGCCGCCCTATCGCGCGCTGGGCTTCGCCGCGCTGGAGGACGCCCGGCGCGGACGGCCGGTTCGCATCGGGCGCGCGGGCGCCGGCTACGGCGCGGCGGCCGGCGCCCATCCCGGCGCCATCGGCTCGGCGAGCTGGCGCACCGCAGAAGGCGTCACTGTCGCCGCCTATGTGGCGGTGAACTGCTTCGGCTCGGTCACCCTGCCCGGCCAGGACGATGTCTATTGGGCCTGGCCGTTCGAACAGGGGGGCGAGTTCGGCGGCGCCCGGCCCGACTCCGAAACCGGCTTCGAACCGGCGGACTGGGGCGCGGCGAAATTCAATCCCGGCGCGGCGCAGGGGCGCACCCAGACCACGCTGGCCGTGGTCGCCACCGACGCGGCCCTCACCCGCGACGAAGCGCGCCGCTTCGCCGTCATGGCCCAGGACGGACTGGCGCGCGCCATCCGCCCGGTCCACGCGCCGCTGGACGGCGACGTGGTGTTCGCCCTTTCCGCAGGGGACAAACCGCTGGCCGACCCGCGCCCGATCGCCTTGTCGGTGCTCGGCGCGCTGGGCGCCGACACGCTGTCGCGCGCCGTGGCGCGCGGGGTCCACGCGGCGCGCCGCCAGCGATGACGGGACGCGATGCGCGCTGGGCCGCCGCGCGGCTGCAAATGGGCGTTTCGAGGCGCTTGCCAAGGCGCGGACCTGCCGCTAGGTTCCGCGCCTCTCGACGGGGCCCCGCCCCGCGAGACGGCAGGCGCCGGTAGCTCAGCTGGATAGAGCACCAGACTACGAATCTGGGGGTCGGGAGTTCGAATCTTCCCCGGCGCGCCATTAAAAACCCTGATAGATCAGGATATTAGGCCCGCTTCGGCGGGCTTTATTTTTGCCTTGACAGCGGTTCATGTGCCTTCATGTGCCATACTTGTTAGCGCATTGTTCTAACACGCGTTCCCATCTGTTCCGCCGCTTGTTCCCATCCGTTGACGGCGGCTCCGTGGCACATGAGCGGCACATGATCGGCCGGCGAAAGGTGCTTCCTGAGCACCTTTTTGAAGAAAGGAGGGCGCCCGCCTTTTTGAGACAACCTCGGGCGGGCGCCCTCCTGAAGTCTGCCGCCGCAGTCTCAGCAATCGTTACGATAGCGTAACGGTTCAACGCATCACGCGCCGAGGCGATCGTCAGTCACTTCGGGCGGACGTTGGGCGTTCTGGTGGAGAACGCCCAATGAGCTACTCCCCGATCGTTGGACAGTTTCCGGCGGTTTTTAAGCTACTTTGAGCTCCTGCTGATCGGGTTGATTGGGTTGGCGCGTGCGCCAGTAGACCATGGCGGGCGGCCGCCCGCCATGAG
>JBNPED010000002.1:0-180580 GCA_051117435.1 Oceanicaulis sp.
CGAAGATCGACAGATAACGCCTTGGACATGTCCGCCGGCCTCCTCTCCCGGCAGACAGTCTGAATCAGAGTTCGGTCTCCATGGGAATCCCCAATCCGATTCAATCAGTCAGGATGACGCTCTAGCCTTCGGCCTCTCGACATGGAAAGGCGCGCCCATCGGGGGCGCGCCTTTTTCGTGCGCACCGGTGCGCGACGCGCGTCAGGCCGGCGCCTTGATCCCGAGAAGCGCATCGGCCAGCGGCCCTGCGCCGAAGCGGATCGGGTCGGTGGCCGGCAGGCCGGTCTGAACCGCGGCCGCGCGGATCGCCGCACGCGCGCGGTCTTCGTCGAGCCGGCGCGTGTTCAGGCTCACGCCCACCGCGCGGCAGCCCGGATTGGTCACGCGCGCCACGGACAGATGGGCCTGGATGGTCTCCACCAGGCTCGGCGTTTCACGGCCGGGCAGGCCCCGCATCTCGGTGCGTTCGGCCTCGTGGGCGACGATCATGGCGTCGGGCTGGGCGCCGTGGACCAGCCCCACGGTCACCGCGGCGAAGCTGGGATGCAGCACGCTCGCCTGTCCTTCGATCACATCCCAGTGGTCGGGCTCGTTTTCCGGACACAGCATCTCCACCGCGCCGGACACGAAATCGGCCGGGACCGCGTCGATGGCGATCCCCGCCCCGGAGATCAGCACGCCCGTCTGGCCGGTGGCGCGGAACGTGGCGTTCACGCTCCGGCGCTTGAGCTCCGCTTCGAGCGCCAGCGCGGTGTAGTTCTTGCCCACCGCGCAGTCGGTCCCGATGATCAGCACGCGCTTGCCGGCGCGCCGCACACCGTCGCCCACCGGCAAGGGCGGGCCGGACCAATGGCGCACGTCATGAAGCTTGCGGCCCAGGGAGTCGGCGAGCTCGGCGAGGTCGGGCCGCGCGCTCAGCCGGTCGTGCAGGCCGCTGGCGAGATCCAGGCCGGCCTCCAGCGCCGCCTTCAGCGTCGGCGTCCAGGAGGGCGAAATGCGGCCGCCGCGATTGGCGACACCGACGATCATCGTCTTCGCCCCGGCGCGGGCGGCCGCCTCCGGAGTCATGTCCGGCAAGCCCAGATCGAGATTGGAGCCGGCGAGCCGGTTCTGCCCCACGCACCGCTCCGGGCGCCAGAAATAAACCCCCTCGGCCGTCTTCGCGCCCACATCGTGGGCGGCCGATCCGGCCTCGCCGAGGAACAGGAGATACGGCGCGTCGATCGCGTGCAAAGAAGTCATCAAGCCTCGCCCCAAAACCCCGCCGGCGGCGGAGACAGCCGGCCCCGCTCGTCGAGGTCCAGCCGACACTCGTCTTCGGCCAGCCAGAGCGGACCGTCAAGATCGGCGTAGGCCGCATCCTGAGCCAGGAGAAACGCAGGCGCGATCGCCCGGGCGCCGCAAATCATGCAGCCGACGAACATCTCCCGCTTCAGCGCGGCCAGCCGGTCGCGCATTTCCAGGGCGTGGGTGAGCCCCCCGCACTTGTCGAGCTTGATGTTGATGACGTCATAGCGCGCCGCCGCGCGGTCGATATCGGCGAGGCTCTGCACGCTCTCGTCCCCGCACAGGGGCAGCGGACTGTCGAACCCTTCGAGCGCCGCATCCTGATCAGCCGGCAGCGGCTGCTCGAGCAGCGCGAAGCCGGCTTCGAACAGGGCTTCGGCGTCGCGTTCGAGATTGTCCATGGTCCAGCCCGCATTGGCGTCGGCGATCAAGGTGGCGTCCGGCGCGCCGCGGCGCACGGCCCGGGCGCGTTCGGCGTCGAGGCCGTCGCTCCTTCCCAGCTTCACCTTCAACAGCTTCAGCCCCGCCGCCTCGCGCGCGGCCGCCTCCATGGCCTCCGGCGCATCCAGGCTGATGGTGAAGGCGGTGACCAGCGGCCGGATCTCCGCGCGCGCGATGCGGTCGGCGACGGGGACGCCGGTCATGCGCGCCTCAAGATCCCAGAGCGCGCTGTCGACGGCGAATCGCGCTCCGCCGGGCGGCAGCAGGTCGAGCAGGGCCTCACGGTCGACGCCAGCCTCCAGCGCCGGCCGGACCGCCTCGATCTGCGCCGCGAGGCCTTCCGCGGTTTCGCCGAGATAGGAGACGCCGGACGCCTCCCCGATCCCCTCCGCGCCGTCCTCGCGCAGGATCACCTGCACGGCCGGCTGAACCGTGCGCGCGCCGGTGGAGATGACGAAGGGCCGTTTCAGACGGCGCGATAGAACACGGACGATAAGGTCGGGCATGAAAAACTCCGGCGGCGCGGGATCAACGCGCCGCCAGAGTGGCGAGCTTTGCGAGCGCTTGGAAGCCCTTAGCCGTATTTGACCGAGCAGCCGTAGGGCATGGTCGCCGCGGGATCGGGCATACGGCCTTCAGCGACGGCGTCCAGCGCCTGGGTCACGTAGGGGATCGGCGCCGGATCGCCCTCGCGCGGGCGCGGCTGATCGTCGATGCCGCCGGCGTATTGCAGCACGCCCGCGCCGTCGATGACATACATGTGCGGGGTCGTGCGGGCATCGTAAGCGCGGCCGATCACGCCTTCGGGGTCGAGGATGGTGTGGGCCGGCGCGGCGCCGCGCTCCTCGTTCAGCGAGAGGGCCGTGGCGGCGTCCACATGACCCTGTTCGCCGGGCGCGGAGCTGATCACCTGGATCCACACCACGCCGTCTTCGGCCGCCGCGGTCTGCAGGGCCTGCATGTTTCCACCGTAATGGCGCACCACGTAGGGGCAGCCGTGATTGGTCCATTCCAGCACCACGGTCTGACCGGCGAAGTCGGACAGGGAGATGGTCTCGCCCGCCGCGGTGAGGCCGGTGAAGGCCGGCGCGGCCTCTCCGGGCACGGCGTCGGCGCGCGCTTCAAGGGCGAAGGCGGCGAGCGTCAGGGCGGAGGCGGCGAAGACGCCGCCGAGCGTGGTCAGGTTGCGTCGCGTCAAGGTCATGGCGAAAGCTCCGACTGAAAAAATGGGCCGCTTATTCTACGGCGCGGCCCACGGCCTGGATCACAAGATTTCCGGTGAGCAGGGGCGGAAGCACTTCAGGCGCGCCTCCGTCGGCGGGATAGACGAGATAGAGCGGCACGCCGGGCGCGCCGTGGCGGGCGAGTTCGGCGGCGATGACCGGGTCGCGATTGGTGAAATCGGCGCGCAGGAGCGCCATGTCGGACGCGGCGAAGGCGGATTTCACCGGACCTTCCGATAGCGCGCCGAGCTTGTTGACCTGGCAGGTGACGCACCAGGCGGCGGTGAAGTCCACGAACACCGGACGGCCCGCCGCACGCGCCTCCTCCACGGCCTCGGGGCTCCATTGCGCCCAGGCGCCGCCGGACGGCGCACCGATCTCGGCCGGCTCAAGACGCGCCGCCGCGAACACGGCTCCGACCGCCAGCAGAACCCCGGCGGCCGCCGCGATCCGGGCCGTCACGCCGCGCATGGAGAACGCCCAGGCCGCGAAGCCGGCCGCGAGGAAGGCGGCGAGCCCCCAGAGGACGCCGTCCGCGCCCACTTGGGCCGCCAGCACCCAGACGAGCCAGATCGCCGTGGCGAACATGGGAAAGGCCAGAACCTGGCGGAAGCGCACCATCCACGGCCCCGGCTTCGGCAGAAAGCCCAGAAGGCCCGGCGCGAAGCTGACGATGACGAACGGCAGGGCGAGCCCCACGCCCAGGAAGGCGAACACGATCAGCGAGGCGTGGACCGGCTGGGCGAGCGCGAAGGCGAGCGCGCCAGTCATGAACGGCGCCAGGCATGGCGCTGCGACGAACACCGCCAGCACACCGGTGAGGAATGCGCCGCGCCGTCCGCTGTCGCGCACGCCGGCGCCCACGGTCTGAAGGCTGGTCCCGACCTCGAACACGCCCAGGAAGTTCAGGCCGATGAGGAACATGAGAAGCGCCAACCCCGCCACGACGCCGGGGATCTGGAGCTGGACGCCCCAGAGATCGGGAAGGCCTGCGACCCTGAGCGCCAGCAACAGGGCGCCGAGCGCCAGAAACGTCCCGATCACGCCGGCCGCGAAGACCAGGCCCAGCACGCGCGCCTCGCCGCGCGCCGCGCCGCGCTTCTCCACGATGGTGAGCGCCTTCATCGACAGGATCGGAAAGACGCACGGCATCAGGTTCAAGATCAGCCCGCCGAGAATGGCGAACAGGGCGGCCTGCGCCAGGCCTGGGCTCGGCTGGGGCGCCTCCGATCCTGCGCCGGCCGGCGGCGTAGTGAGCCCCGCCCCCCCGGCGGCGAGCGCGTTGACCGGCGCGCCCACATCCGCGGTCACCTCCCAGACGACACGGTCGCCTTCAGCGTCCTGATAGCTCAAGAGCAGGGTCTGAGGCCCGTCGACGCCGCCGCGGGCGAGATACCCGCCCTCGACATCGATGCGCAGCGCACCCGGCCCGGCGGCGACCGCCTGCTCGGCGGCATGGTCGATCAGCCCGGATACGTAAGGAAACAGCGCCGCCTCGCCCGTCGCATCGTTCAGCGCCTCGCCGGCGAAGGTGAAGAAAAGCCCTTCAGGGCCCTCGCTCACGGCCGCCTGGAAGCCCGCCGGCGCCGGGTGCGGCGCAGCCGCCATCGCCGCCTCGATAAGCCGGGCGCCGCGCCTGTCGGCCTGCGGCTCGCCCACCTCCAGGGAGAATGTCAGGTTGGCGTCTTCGGGGATGCAGATGTCTTCACAGACAAGCCAGGTCGCCTCGGCCGGGATCTCCACGCGGCCCGGCGCGGCGTCGGCGGGCACGGTCACCGGAACCGCCAGCGTCACCTCATCGGAATAGCCGTAATTGGTGAGCGGACCGAGCGGGTAGGCCTTCGGCGCCGGCCAGATGATCTCGCCGGCGCTCCATCCCTGAGGCAGGTCGAGCATCAGCCGGGTCTGCTCTCCGGAATCGCCGGGATTACGCCAGTAGGTGTGCCAGCCCTCGGTGATGTCCTGATGCAGCGCGATATGGACCGTCTCGCCGGGCGCCACCGCACGCTTGTCGGCGACGATGGAGGCGTCGACCATCGGCCCCTCGCCGCCGTATTGAGCGACGGCGGTGTTCGCCATGGCGGCGAGCAGAACGGCGAGACAGCTCAGAACGCGGATCAAGGACCAGGCCTCCTGTTGGATGAACGCCCAGGGTATACGCCGGTCCCGGCGCAAGGATAAGCGCCCTGACAGCCTTGTGATCGCGCGTGAAGACCTAGCGCTCATCCTTGTGAAAGCGATCGAAGATGTGGCGCACCCGGTTCCACACGCCCGGGTGGCGCTTGAGCCAATCGGTGATGATGCGATGGGCGGTCTTCGACGTGCCCGCCAGCAGAAGCAGCGCGAAGAGCGCCAGCGGCAGGCCGAGCGGGATCGGCAGGAAAAACAGCGGCACGGCGAGCGCCAGCAGGAAGAGCCCGAGCGCCACGGCGACCGCGCGCACGACGGCCTGGATGACGCCGCTCACCTGCTTTCCGCCCCAACCGCCGAACGGTTCGTTCATCGCCACCGTCTTCGCTCCTCGCAGACCCCGCCGAAAACCGGCGAGCGACCCTAATGTCTAGATCGCATGGGCCGACTTCAAGGCAAACCGGGGCCCCGCGCTGTGTTTCTCTGCTTAAATGCGCCGATTCCGGACGATTGTGACATCCGGCCGACACCCCTGGCGCGCCTATGGACCGGCGCGGACGGCTTCGGCTAAGGTCGCGGCCGGAGGAGCGCCATGGCCGTGAAACTTGAATGGATACAGGTCCTTCGTGCGATCGCAGCTGCGCTCGTCCTGATCGCGCACCTGTCCCAGCACGAAGACCGCTTCCTGTCCTCGCAGGTCATTCCGCTCTGGGTCAGCGCCGGGGTGTCCGGGGTCGATCTGTTCTTCGTGCTGTCCGGCTTCGTGATGGTCTATGTCACGCGCCACGCGGCGCACGGCCTCACCCCGTTCATCGGCCGGTTTCTCTATGCGCGGGTGACGCGCATCTATCCGGCCTACTGGCTTGCGACACTGGCGACGCTGGCGGGCTATCTCGCCTTCGCCGGCATGCTGCAGCGCGATTTCGGCGAGCTCAATTTCGTCACCTCCTTCCTGCTCTGGCCGGACAGCCATCCCCCCATCGTCCCGGTGGGCTGGACGCTGATCCATGAGATGTATTTCTACCTGGTGTTCGCCGCCATGCTGCTGGCGCCGCGGCGGTTTCTGCCGTTTCTGCTGGCGGGCTGGTTATTGCTCGTCGTGCTGGCCCAGCCCTACGCCGCATCGCCGCTGACGCTGGTGATCACGCATCCGCTCACCGCCGAGTTCATCCTGGGCTGCGTGGTCGGGCTGCTGGTCACCAGCGGGCGGCGCCGGTTCGCCGCGCCGGTGATCGCGGCCGGCCTGATCTGGTGGGTGGCGGTGACGGCCAGCATCAGCTGGACCGGCCATGAGAGCATGCCGGCGGGCTGGATGCGGGTCCTCGCCTACGGCGCGCCCTGCGCGCTGCTGGTCTATGGCGTCGCCTGCCTCGACATCGACGGACGCCGCCGCGCGCCCGCCCCGCTGGTGCTGGCGGGGGACTGGTCGTACGCGCTTTATCTGGTGCACCTGCCGATCATCGCGGCCCTGGTGCGGGTCTGGGGCCGGCTCTTCCCCGACGGCGGCGCGGTGAGCGCGCTCGGCTTCTGGATCGTCGGCGCGGCGGTGTGCTTCGCCTCGGCCGCCTCCATGCATCATCTGTTCGAAAAGCCGATGCTGGGCCTGACACGCAAAGCGGGCGACCGGATCATCCCGGCCGCCCGCCCGATCGCCGACACGCCGCGCGAAGCGACGAAGATCTGGTGATCACTCCGCCGCTTGCGGCGTCGCTTCAGCCGGGGTCCAGCGCAGCACCGGATTGCGCGCCGCCTGGGTTTCGTCCAGGCGCTTGGCCGGGGCGAAGCGCGGCGCGGCGGTGAATCGCTCGGTCTCGCCGTTCTTCGCAGCCGTGGCGAGGCCCTCCAGCGTATCGCAGAAGCGGTCGAGCCCGCCCTTGCTCTCGGTCTCGGTCGGCTCGATCAGCATCGCGCCATGGACCACCAGCGGGAAGTACATGGTCATGGGGTGATAGCCCTCGTCGATCATCGCCTTGGCGAAGTCGAGCGTGGAGACGCCGGTGTCCTTCAGGAAGCGGTCGTCGAACAGGGCTTCATGCATGCACGTGCCCTCAAACGCCGGGGTCATAACGTGCTTGAGGCGCGCCAGGATGTAGTTCGCGTTCAGCACCGCGTCTTCGGCGGCCTGTTTGAGACCGTCCGAGCCGTGGCTCATCATGTAGGACAGGGCGCGGGTGAACATGCCCATGTTTCCGTGGAAGGCGACCATGCGGCCGAAGGGTTCGCCCTCGGCGTCGGCCTCATGCTCCACCATGCGCCAGGTGTCGTTCTCCTTCACCACGTAGGGCACCGGCGCATACGGCGCGAGGGCTTCGGAGAAGACCGTGGGGCCCGAGCCCGGACCGCCGCCGCCATGGGGGGTGGAGAAGGTCTTGTGCAGGTTGATATGCATGGCGTCGATGCCGAGATCGCCCGGGCGCACCCGGCCGACGATGGCGTTGAAGTTCGCGCCGTCGCAGTAGAAATACCCGCCCGCCTCATGGATGAGGTCGGCGATCTCCTTGATGTCGCGCTCGAACAGGCCGCACGTGTTCGGGTTGGTGAGCATGATGCCCGCGACATCGTCGCCGAGCTTGGCCTTGAAGGCCTCCATGTCCACGCGCCCGCCCTCGTTCGCCGGGATCTCGTCCACGGTGAAGCCGCATTGCACGGCGGTCGCCGGGTTCGTGCCGTGGGCGCTTTCGGGCACCAGGACGCGGCGCCGTTTCGTTTCGCCGCGCGCGTCGAGCGCGGCGCGGATCGCCATCATGCCGCACAGCTCGCCATGGGCGCCGGCCTTCGGGCTCATCGCCACGCACGGCGTGTTGGTGAGCGTCATCAACCAGTGGGCGAGTTCGCCGATTAGCTCGAACGCGCCCTGTACGGTGGATTGCGGCTGCAGCGGGTGGATGTCGATGAAGCCGGGAAGCCGCGCCAGCTTTTCGTTCAGGCGCGGATTGTGCTTCATCGTGCACGAGCCCAAGGGATAGAGCCCGAGATCGATGGCGTAGTTCTTCCGGCTCAGCCGCACATAATGGCGCATGGCTTCGGGCTCGGAGAGGCCGGGCAAGCCCAGCTCGCCGGTCCGGTCGAGACCGTTCAGGCGGGTCTTGGTCCCCTTGGGCTCTTCCAGATCGACGCCGCAATTGTCGAAATGACCGCGCTCGAAGATCAGCGGCTCGGCCTGATCGAGGCCGCGCGAGCCGGAGAAGGTGTCGGTATAGGCGCCCGCGTCAAAGACGTGCAGCGGCTTGGACGGACGGCCTTGAGTGTTCATCGCCATGGTTACAGCACCTCTTTCAGCGCGGCTTCGAGCGCGTCGAAGTCTTCAGGCGTGTTGGTTTCGGTGGCCGCGACGATCAGGAGATCGTCATGGCCCTTGCCCGGATAGAGGCGGCTGGCCGGAACGCCGGCGAGCACGCCCATGTCGGCGAGTTGGTCGACGATCTTCGCGGCGTCGCCCTTCACCCGGATCGTGAACTCGTTAAAGAAGGCGCTGGTGACCAGCTCCACGCCCGGCAGGGCTTCGAGCCGGTCGGCCAGCTCACAGGCGCGCTCATGGTTCAGGCGCGCAAGCTTGGTGAAGCCCGACTGGCCCAGCAGCGTCATGTGGATCGTCCAGGCGAGCGCGATCAGGCCGGAATTGGTGCAGATGTTCGAGGTCGCCTTGTCGCGGCGGATATGCTGTTCGCGCGTGGACAGCGTCAGCACGAAGCCGCGCCGGCCGTCGGCGTCGACCGTTTCACCGGCCAGGCGCCCCGGCATGTTGCGCAGGAAGTTGCGGTCGCCGCGGCAGGCGAACAGGCCCACATAGGGCCCGCCGAACTGCAGCCCGGCGCCCAGCGAGGCGCCCTCGCCCACCACGATGTCCGCGCCCATGGCGCCGGGGCTCTTCACAAGGCCCAGCGAGACCACTTCGGTGAACACGGCGATAAGCAGCGCGCCCTTGTCATGGGCGGCTTTGGCGAGCGGTTCGAGATCGTGGACCTGGCCGAACACGTCCGGGTTCTGCACCACGACGCAGGCGGTCTCCTCGTCGATCGCTGCGGCGATGTCGTCGAGCGCGCCCGGGTTTGCGGCCTGGCTCACCGTCTCGATGTCCATGTATTTGGCGAGCGTATGGGTGGAGGCGGCGTAATGCGGGTGCAGATTGCCGCTCATCACCGCCTTCTTGCGCTTGGTCACCCGGCTCGCCATGAGCACGGCCTCGGCGCAGGCGGTGGAGCCGTCATACATGGAGGCGTTGGCGACTTCCATGCCGGTCAGCGCCGCCACCTGGGTCTGGAACTCGAACAGGGTCTGCAGCGTGCCCTGGCTGATTTCCGGCTGATACGGCGTATAGCTCGTCAGGTATTCGGAGCGCTGGATCAGGTGGTCCACCGTGGCCGGCACATGGTGCTTGTAGGCGCCCGCCCCCACGAAGAACGGCGCTTCGCCGGCCGAGAGGTTCTTCTTGGCCATGCGCGTGAAGGCGCGCTCCACCGCCAGCTCGGTGGCCTTGGGCGGCAGGTCCACCGGGCCCTCAAGGCGCGCGGCCTGCGGCACATCGGTGAACAGATCGTCGATGGAGGCGACCCCCACCGTTTCGAGCATCGACTTGCGATCCTCAGGCGTCAAAGGAAGATAGCGCATCGGCGTTTCAGCCTCTCTCCAGCTCGGTCATCAGCGCGGCGACGCCGCGCGCTCCGGGATCCTCGCGCGCGGCCAGCGCCTCGAGCACCCCTTTAAAGTCCGCCCCGGTCTTGTTCTGACCGAGTTTCTTGGTCGCCTCGAAGCGCGTCACGCGAAGGCTGACCCCCGCGATCGCCCGCATCATCGGCGTGATATAGTCCTGCGGCGCGTCCGCAACCCGCCAGGCCTCGTTCACGCTGGCGAGTCCGGCCTCGAACGCCGCCGCCTGCCGGTCGAGGATCGCCCTGACGATCCCCGGATCGTCGTGGATCTGAAGTTCCCCTTCCGCCTCGGCGGTAAGGTAGTTCCACGTCGGCACGACCCGGCCGGTCAGAGCCTTCGAGGGGTAATACGACGGCGAGACATAGGCGTCGGGGCCGAAAAACACAGCCGTCGCATGAACCGATCCGCGATCCTGCAGCGCGGCGTAAAACCGGTTCGCCCGCGCCAGGTGTCCCTCAAACCCGCTCAGCGCCCCGCCCTGCCCGAAAACGGGGATCAGCGGGGTCTGCACGGTCACCAGCCCCTCCCCGGTCCAGGCCGTCACCGCGGCGAAGGGCCGCGCCTGCACGAGGCGCAGCGCGGTCTCCTGGTCGGCGGCGAAGGCCCGGTTGGGGTGCATGGGCTTCGGCCCTAGCCGGTGTGCGCCTTGTAGGCGCTCTCATCCATGAGCTTGTCCAGCTCGGTGGCGTCAGAAACAGCCAGCTTGACGAACCAGCCTTCGGAATCAGGCGCCTCGTTGACCTTGCCCGGCTCGCCTTCCAGCGCGTCGTTGACCGCGATCACCTTGCCGGAAATCGGGGCGTAGACTTCCGAGGCGGCCTTCACGCTCTCCACAACGGCGAGCTCGTCGCCCTGCTTGACCTCTTTGCCGATCTCCGGGAGCTCGACAAAGACGACATCGCCCAGCTGCTCTGCGGCGTAGGACGTGATGCCCATGACGGCGTTCTGGCCGTCCAGGCGCACCCATTCATGGTCCTTGGTGTAGCGGGTCTGGCTCATTTTTATGCTCCCCAAAATACAACGGTGGTGAAAGATCAGCCGCGGAAGAAGCGGTGCTGCGAAAACGGCGTCTTGACCACTTCGGCGGCGCGCGCCTTGCCGCGCACCATGAGGTCGAGCGCCGTGCCGGGCTTGGCGAGGTCGGCGCGCACATAGCCCATGGCGATGGGGCCGCCCACGGTGGGTCCGAACCCGCCCGAGGTGATGACGCCGACGGTCTCGCCTTCGTGCTGGATTTCGGTCCCTTCGCGCGCCGGGGCGCGGTCGTTCAGGACAATGCCGACGCGCTTTTTCTCCGCGCCGTCCTCGATCTGTTTCAGGATGCGCCGGGCGCCGGGGAAATCGCCGCGCTCGCGCCGGGATTTTGCGATCGCCCAGGTGAGCGAGGCCTCCACCGGCGTAATGGTGTCATCCATGTCATGGCCGTAAAGGCAGAGCCCCGCTTCAAGACGCAGCGAATCCCGCGCGCCGAGGCCGATGAATTTCACACGGCTGTCGCCCAGGAGCGTGCGGGCGAGCGCCTCGGCTTCGACGTTCAGGACCGAAATCTCGAAGCCGTCTTCGCCGGTATAGCCGGAGCGCGAAATGATGACGTCGTGACCGGCGAGATCAAGGCGCGCGGCCTGCATGAATTTCAGCTCGCACGCGCCGGGGCAGAACGCCTCCATCACGGCGACGGCCTTCGGGCCCTGCAGCGCCAGCAGCGCGCGGTCGTCCAGCTCGATCAGCTCGGCGCGGCGCCCGAAATGGTCGCGCATATAGGCGAAATCGCCGCCCTTGGTGGCCGCGTTCACGACGATGAAGAGGAAGTCCTCCTCCGGGCGCGAGACCATGAGATCGTCCATGATCCCGCCGTTCTCGTTGAGGAGCAGCGTGTATTTCTGTTGATTGGGCCCGAGCGTGTTGAGGTCCGCCGTGATCAGGTCCTCCAGCGCGCCCGCATCGCCGGTGACGCGCGCCTGGCCCATGTGGGAGACGTCGAACAGGCCGGCCTGCGTGCGGGTGTGGTTGTGCTCGGCCATCACCCCGGCGCCCTCGTACTGGACCGGCATTTCATAACCGGCGAACGGCACCATCTTGGCGCCGAGCTCGACATGGAGATCGTAAAGCGGGGTGCGGTGAAGCAGCGTCTCGGCCATCTGGAATTCCTTCAAAGTCCTCGCGCGGTTGCGCATTGGGCGCCTTGCGTTTCGCAAAGCACCACCCGCGCCCCCGCTGTCTCGAAAACCTGAGAGATTCCCGCAGCCTGCATCGGAACCCCGACGCGCCGCATTGCTCCTTCGGTGGAACGCGCCCCATCTGTGACGCGCTCGCTTTCCAGCGTCGGCCTTGTGTCTTGCGGTCCTGTCGCCTGAGCGTTTCCGGGGCGGTTGCGCCTTCGGCGCCGGCGTCTTCGGCCGGTCTCTCCCGCAAGGGGGCCGTCATGTATGCCTTGCAAAAGCCCGCCTCACGGCGCTCCTTCGCGAGCGCACAAAACTAGCGATGACAGGATTCGAGTCAATGTACGCTGAACGCCGCCCGCAGCGCTACATCCGCTCCGGCACGTCCATGCCGATGAGGCCCAGAACGAGTTCCAGCTGTTTCAGCGTGGTCTCGGCCAGCGTCAGGCGGGAAGCGCGGATATCCGCCTCTTCGGCCGGCAGGATCGGGCAGGCCGCGTAGAAGGCCGAGAAGGCCTGGGCGAGCGTGTAGGCGTGGTCGCACAGGATATGCGGCGCGCGGCCGTGTTCGGCCCGCTCCAGCGCCGCTTTGAACCCATCGAGCCGGCGGATCAGGGCCTCCTCGGCCAAGTCGGTGACATGCACCGGCCCCGCCTCGAAACCCTTCTCCTTCGCCTTGCGCATCAGCGATTTGACCCGAACGGCCTGATACAGAAGGTAAGGTCCGGTCTTGCCCTCGAAGCTGACGAAGCGATCCAGATCGAAGATATAGTTCGTGGTCCGCCCATTGGAGAGGTCGGAGAACTTGATCGCGGCGTTCGCCACCGCGCGCGCCACCCGGTCAAACTCCTCCGGCGTCAGCTCCGCGCCCAGCCCGGCCTCTTCAAGGCGCGCCCTGGCGCGCTCGAACGCCTCGCCGATCAGGTCGGCAAGCTTGAACGTGCCGCCGGCCCTTGTGCGCAGACGCTTGCCGTCCGTGCCGTTCACGGTGCCGAACTTCACGTGCTCCAGCCCGCCGGGCTCTGCGAGGCCCGCCTTTACTGCGGCGCGGAAAACCTGTTCGAAATGATCGCTTTGCGCCAGATCCACGACGTAGAGGACGAGGTCGGGATCGTATTCCTTGCGCCGGTCCAGGATGGTGGCGAGATCGGTGGTGGCGTAAAGCGAGGCCCCGGTGCGCGAGACCAGGATCAGCGGCGCCAGCTCCTTCTTGTCGCTCTCTTCGGCGACGCGCACGATCCAGGCGCCTTCGCTCTGTTCGGCCACGCCGCGCGCCTTGAAATCCTCCACCATGGCGGGGATTAGGTCGTTGACGTCGCTTTCGCCCTTCCACAGGTCGAACGTGACGCCCAGCGCCTCGTAATCGGCCTTCAGCGCCTTGATGGACACGGCGATGAAGTGGGTCAGAAGCGCCCGGTAGCCGGGCCGGCCCGCCTGCAGCTCCGCCGTCGCCTTCTGGGAGCGGGCGTTACGCTCGGGGTCTTCCTTGGCCTTGGCCGAAGCCTGCGGATAGAGCCTTGAGAGATCCTCGATCGTCACCGGGCTCTCGTCCGGGTAAGGGCCGGTGAAATCGGCGTCGAAATAGGGAAGATCGGGCTGCTCGTCCTCCAGCTCGGTGACGAGATGACCCATCTGCAGGCCCCAATCGCCCAGATGGACGTCGGATATCGTCTTGTGGCCGCGGAATCTCAGCAGCCGCTGCAGGCAGTCGCCGATCACCGCCGAGCGCAGATGGCCCACATGCATGGGCTTGGCGACGTTCGGCCCGCCGAAATCGAGCATGATCGTCATCGCCGACGCGGCCCGCCCGGCCCCGGTCCTCGGGTCTTCAGAGAGGGCTTCGGCGCGGCGCTCATAGGCCGCGGCGCCTGGGGTGAGGTTCAGAAATCCCGGCCCGGCGATCTCCACGGCGAGATCGGGATCGCTCTCCTTTAGCCGCGCCGCGACCCGCTCGGCGACAGCGCGCGGATTGGCCTTGGCGATCTTCGCCGCCGCCATGGCGCCGTTGCACTGATAGGGCGCGAGATCGGGCCGGCCGCTTTCGTTGACCACGCCGAGATCGGCGGGCAGGCCTTCGGCGGCGAAGGCGTCGCAGACGGATTTCGACAGCGCGGCGATGAGAGACGTCATGGCGAGCGGCCCTTGGAGGGCGCGGCCCTCAAGGCAAGCCGCGCTGATGGTGGAGACGGATCAGTCCTGACCGGCGTCGACGCGGAAGCGCAGGCCGGAGCGGTTGAAGTCCAGCTGCTCCTCGGTGAGCTCGAAGCCCACAAGGACCTCGAAGTTCACGCCCGACGTGTCGTTGGCGGCGCGCGGAATCGTGACCGGATCGAAGATCTCCTCCACGACAACCCGGTCCTGACCAGGGCGGAAGCGCACTTCGACCGGGAAGGTCTGCTTCTCGATCACCGCGCTGTCGAAGCCGGTCACGGCGACGAACATCTCGTAGGTGCGCGCGTCGCCCGCCGCGGCGGGGCCCCGGCCGAACGCCAGGCGTACGCCGACGGACATGTTGATCGGGCTGGCGTCCCGGTTGGTGTAACGGCAGCGGCTGACGACGTTGAGCACTTCGCCGGTGAAGCCGACATTCTCGTAGATCATCTCCTCGCCCTTGATCTCCACCAGCCGGTGGGCGTCGTAGAGGGCCAGGGCGTTCGGGCACGGGCCAGGGTTCGGCTCGGGCTCCCTCAGCGTGTCGCGCACCGACTGGCATCCCGCAAGGCTGAGGGCGGCGGCGAAGACGGCTAGGGTTTTCAGGCGCATGAACGATCCCCAAATGAATGTCTCGGGCGCGCCCGTCCCGGGCTTGCCCGAATGCGCGCGTCTGGTACAGGCTGTCTATTACGCGCGCGGGCTCGCCGCAACGCCCGGCGACGCTGCAAAGCGGAGATTTCATGTCTGAAGACAGCGCCCTGACCCTGCTTCTGGCCAGCCCGCGCGGCTTCTGCGCCGGTGTGGACCGGGCCATCCAGATCGTCGAGCGCGCGCTGGAGCGCTATGGCGCGCCGGTCTATGTGCGCCACGAGATCGTGCACAACAAGCATGTGGTGAACCGCCTGAAGGCCATGGGCGCGGTGTTCGTGAAGGAACTTCACGAGTGCCCGGACGACCGGCCGGTGGTGTTTTCCGCCCATGGCGTGCCCAAGCACGTGCCCGCCGAAGCCGCCCGGCGCGAGATGCTTTATGTGGACGCCACCTGTCCGCTGGTCTCCAAAGTCCATGTGGAGGCGCAGCGCCACTATAAGAACGGCAAGGAGATCCTGCTCATCGGCCATGCCGGCCATCCTGAAGTCGTCGGCACCATGGGCCAGCTGCCCGACGGCGCGATCCATCTGATTGAGACCGTGGAGGATGCGCAGAGCTTCGAGCCCAAAGACCCGGCCAATCTCTCCTTCGTCACCCAGACCACGCTCTCGGTGGACGACACTGAAGAGATCGTCGCGGCCCTGCAGGCCCGCTTTCCGGCCATGGCGAGCCCGCACAAGGAAGACATCTGCTACGCCACCACCAATCGTCAGCAGGCGGTCAAGGCGATCGGGGAAAGCGCCGATCTGGTGCTGGTGGTGGGCGCGCCCAACTCCTCGAACTCGGTGCGCCTCGTCGAAGTCGCCAAGCGCGCCGGGGCGAAGGACGCCCATCTGGTCCAGAAAGCCGAGGAGGTGGACTGGGCCTGGTTCGACGGGGCCGCCCGCGTCGGGATCAGCGCCGGCGCCAGCGCGCCGGAAGAGCTGGTGGAGGATCTGATCGCCGCCATCGCGGGGCGCTTCAAGGTGCGCATCGAGGAAGTGCGCGTGGCCGACGAGGACGTGGTGTTCAAGCTGCCCAAGGAAGTCGCCTGAGCGGCGATTGCGCCGCCCTCGCCCATTGCGCCGGCGGCCCGGCGGTTTAGCCTGCAGGCCATGGCCGTCTCCGATTCCTCTCCCACAGCGCCGCGCCTCGCCGACGCCCGCGCCGCCATGGCGCAGGTGTTCGGGTTCCGCGATTTCCGGCCCGGTCAGGAAGAGATCGTCCAGGCCGTGCTCGAAGGCCGCGACGTGCTCGCCGTCATGCCCACCGGGCGCGGCAAATCGCTGTGCTATCAATTGCCGGCGATCGTGCGCGGGGGACTGACGCTGGTCATCTCCCCCCTCATCGCGCTGATGCGGGATCAGGTCACGGCGCTGCAGGCCAGTGGCGTCGAAGCGGGAAGCCTCACCAGCGCCGACCTTCCCGACGAGCGCGAGCACACCTGGAACCGGCTCGACGACGGCAGCTTGCGCCTTCTCTATGTCAGCCCGGAGCGCCTCGCGGTTCCCGGCCTCGCCGAGCGGCTGGGCCGAGCGAACCTCACCATGATCGCGGTGGACGAGGCGCACTGCGTCAGCCAGTGGGGACACGACTTCCGTCCCGACTATCTGCGCATCAAGGAGCTGGCCGAGGCCGCGGGGCGGCCGCAGATCGCGGGCTTCACCGCCACGGCGGACGCCGCGGCACGCCGCGACATCGCCGAGCGCCTGTTCACCCGCGAGCCGGCCGAGTTCGTCGCCGGCTTCGACCGGCCGAATCTGCATCTGGCCGCCGGCGCGCGGCGCAGCGGGTTTGCGCAGATCTCCGCCTTCGTGAAGGCGCGCCCGGAGCGCTCGGGCATCATATATTGCGCCAGCCGCAAGGCCTGCGAGGACCTCGCCAACAAGCTGCAGGCGGAGAACATCTACGCCCTGGCTTACCATGCCGGGCTCGACCCGCAGACGCGCGCCTGGCGCCAGGATGAATTCGTGAAGGGCGACGGCGTGGTGATGTGCGCCACGGTGGCCTTTGGCATGGGCGTCGACAAGCCGGACGTGCGCTACGTGCTCCACGCCGCCCTGCCGAAAAGCGTCGAGGCGTATTATCAGGAGATCGGGCGGGCCGGGCGCGACGGCGAACCGGCCGACACGCTCATGCTCTGGTCGCTCGCCGACGCGGCCCTGCGCCGCCGCCAGATCGCGGAGAGCGAATCCGACGAGGCGCGCAAACAGATGGAACTGCGCCGGCTTTCCGCGCTCATCGCCTATTGCGAAGCGCCCCAGTGCCGGCGTCAGACGCTGCTCTCCTATTTCGGCGAGGAGATCGAGCCGTGCGGCAAGTGCGATCTGTGCGACGATCCGCCCAAGCTCATCGACGGCGCCGAGCTCGCCCAGAAGGCCATGAGCGCCATCGCCCGCACCGGCCAGCGCTTTGGTCTGGAGCACCTGGTCAGCGTGCTGCGAGGGCTGAAGACCGAGAAAGTGCTCGCCCGCGGCCATGACCGGTTGCCTACCTTCGGGGTCGGCGAGGCGCTGTCGAAGGAGCAGTGGATGAGCGTGTTCCGCCAGCTCTTCGCCCACGGGGCCATCGACCAGCCCATAGACGGGCATGGGGAATGGATCATCACGCCCAAGGGCAAGGAGATCCTGTTCGGCCGCAAGCCCATCCGTCTGCGCCCGCCCGAGGAGGCCCGCGGGACCCGCAGCGCGCGCTCGCGCCCGGTCTCCGACGCCGCCGAAGCGCTGCAGAGCGAAACCGATCGCGCCCTCTATCAGGCGCTGCGCAAGCTGCGCTTCGAGATCGCCAAGGAGAGCGGCAAGCCCGCCTACACCGTCTTCGCCGACCGCACCCTCATCGAGCTGGCGCTCAACAAGCCCGACTCGCGCGAAGAGATGGCGCAGTGCTTCGGCGTCGGTTCGCGCAAGCTGGAGCGTTACGGCGAGGCGTTCCTGTCGGAGATCGCGCGGCTGCGCTGACCGGGCGCACCGCATATGGGCAGCGGAAAATTAATTTCGCTCCGGTTGAGTGGACCCATGTCCGCTCCCCTGACCATCCTGCTTGTCGACGACGATCCGTGCGAACGCATCTTCCTTGAGGACGCGCTTGAAGAGATCGATTGCACCGCCACTCTGGAACACCGTGAGTGCGGGCGAGACGCTCTTGATCTACTGAGGCGCGAGCGACCCGAGATCATGGTGCTCGATTTGCGCATGCCGGGCATGACCGGGTTCGAGGTCCTCAAGGCCGTGCGCGCCCGGCAGGAGCTGGACACGATGAAGATTTGCGTCGTCTCCAATTCGATGATCGAAGCCGATCGGAAAACCGCGCTCGCCATGGGCGCCCAGGACTACCGGGTGAAGCCCATATCCTCCGACGGCTATGCGGTATTGGCGCGTGACGTGTGCGCGCTGGCGCGCTGCTGCGGCTGATCGATTCTTCAAAAGGCTGATCGCGTCTGAAAATCTCTGCGCGTTTTCAGCGCCGATAAGACCGGCGCACCGATCTCGCTCAGAGTCGGAGGCGTCGCGGCTCTTCCTCGCCGCGGCGCACCCTCACAGAAGCGAGACCCGCCATGACCCTGAAGAGCCTTCTCCTCCCCGCCTTTTTCGCCGCAATGATCACTGTTTCGCCGGTTCAGGCGCAGGCTGACGCGCCGGCCAGCCGCACGGTGCAGATCGATCGTGACGCGTTGTCCACGCAAGCCGGCGCCGAAGCCGCCCTCGCCGCCATCCACGCGGCGGCGCGCACCGCCTGCCGCGCGGAGAACCGCGGCGGCGCGGCCTATGAGCTCGGCCTGCGTCTCTGTATCGAAGATTCGGTCGCCCGGACCGTGCACTTGCTCGACGCGCCGCGGCTCACCGCCTTGCTCGAAGGCGTCGAGACCCGCGCCCGCCTTGCTTCGGTGCAGTGAAGAGGCGCATTGTGATCGCCCGATCGTGGCGTGGAGGCGGGTGTGGAGCCGCTTGCGATCCTTGACCTGATGATGCGCGGCGGCGCGGCGGGGGTGAGCCTCATCCTCGCCGCGACGCTCGCCCATCGCGCCGCGACGTCTTCGATCGCACGCTTCGGCGCGCTCTTCGCCTTCGCAGCGGCGTGTTACGCCTTCATCAGCGCCCCGGTGGTGCTGGAGGCGATGCCGCTTCTATGCACGATACTCAAGCCCTTCGCCATCTCCACCGGCGTCCTGTTCTGGTGGTTCGCCCTGGCGATGTTTTGCGACCAGAAGCGTTGGGCGTGGTCGCGGCTCATCCCTTTTCTGGTCGTCTTCGCCTTGGCGGCGACGGCCCCGGCGCCCGGCGGCGAAGGCTGGGCGCGCACCGCCCATCTCATCACCGAAAGCATCACCGTGGTTTTGATGATCCACGTGATCGTGATCATCGCGCTTGGAGCGGAGGACGACCTGGTCGAGCCGCGGCGGAAATTCAGGACCGTATGGTCCGGCGCCATCAGCCTCACCGTGCTGGCGGTGTGCGCGAACGAGATCTGGTCGCTGTTCTTCGCCGCACCGCCCTTTCTCTCCCTGATGGAGGCCGCGCTTCTTCTGATCGTCACCTCCGGGGCCACCTTGTGGTCGCTGTCGGCGGAGCCGGACTTCTTTCCGGAAGACCGCGTCTCGGCGCCGGACCGGCCCGAGCCCGCGATCCAGGCCGCCGACCGCCATCTTGCGCTGCAACTGCGCGAGGCCATGGCCGGCGGCGTGTACCAGGAGCCGGGTCTGACCGTGGGCGCGCTCGCCGAACGCCTGGGCGCGCCGGAACACCGCCTGCGTGCGGTGATCAATCAGCAGCTCGGCTATCGCAATTTTGCGAATTTCCTCAACGAGCACCGCATCGCGGAAGCCCGCCGCCGGCTTGAAAACCCCGCCGATGCGCGCCGCCAGATTCTCCAGCTGGCCCTCGATCTCGGCTACGGCTCCATCGCCCCCTTCAACCGCGCCTTCCGCGACATCACCGGCGTCACGCCGACGCAATACCGCCGCGCCGCCCTCAGCGACGGCCTGGAGGGCGCCGAAGCGGCGCAGTAGCGGGGAGCGGGGGGTCGAGGAATGGTGAGCCGACAGGGATTCGAACCCTGGACCTACTGATTAAAAGCTTTGGACACGGGCTTAGGCCAAGCCTTTGGTTGCACACGCGTTTCTCAGATAAGATCCTATCATATAAGCCTTTTCCTGTGTCACCGTGTGACATGCGTTGACACGCGATTCCCGTCATTGGACACTGTTCTCGCTCTGTTTTGCGGACATAGTGCGGACACGGGACTTACTGATTATGCGTCAGCGGCTCAGCGACTCGGTGGTGCGCGCCCTCTCGGCGCCCGAAACCGGCAACCGGATTTATTACGACGACGACCACAAAGCCCGCGGGTTTGGCGTGCGCGTCACCGCCGCCGGCGCCCGCGCCTTCGTGTTCAACTACCGGACAAAGGCCGGACGGGAGCGGCGCTACACGATCGGGCAATTCCCGGCCTGGAAAACCACGGCGGCGCGCGGTGAGGCGGTGCGGTTGCGCGTGCGCGTCGATAGCGGTGACGATCCGCAAGGCGAGACGAAGGCGGCTCGCGACGCGCCCCGCATGGCGGACCTTTGGGAACGGTTCAGGGATGAACACCTTGTGAAGCTGCGCGAGGGGACCCGGCGCGATTACTCGGCGCTGGCGCGGAACCACATTCTCCCGGCGATGAAGAGCCTACCCGTCGAGAACGTCCAGTATGAGGACGTGGACGGGCTGCACCGCAAGATCACCAAGGCGGGCGCGCCCTATGTGGCAAACCGGACGGTTGCGCTCCTTTCGAAGATGTTCGCTCTTTCGATCCGCTGGCGCTGGCGTGCGGACAATCCCGCGAAGGGGATCGAACGAAATCAGGAAGAGAAGCGCCAACGCTATCTCGACGCGGCGGAAATCAGGAAGCTTAGCGAAGCCCTCGGAGCACTCGAAGATCAACAGGGCGCGAACATCATCCGAACGCTCATGCTCACCGGCTCCCGCCGCGGCGAGGTGCTGGCGATGCGCTGGGATGGAATCGACCTTGAAGGCGGGACCTGGACCAAGCCGGCCGCGACCACGAAACAGAAGAAAGACCATCGCGTCCCCCTCTCCGGCCCGGCGCGCCAGTTGCTTGGCGAGCTGAAAGACGCGGCGGACGAAGGCGCCGAGTATGTGTTCCCCGGCCGCAGCGGCGGACACCGCGCCGAGGTAAAGCGCACATGGCGGGACGCTTGCCTTATCGCCGGGCTCACTGTCGAAGCTAAAGCGCGGCGCGGCGGGCGCGAGGTGAAGATCCTCAAACCGAACGCCCGGCTCCATGATCTGCGGCACACCTACGCCAGCGTGCTCGCCGGCGCCGGGCTGTCCCTCCCCTTGATCGGCGCCCTACTCGGCCACACCCAACCCGCCACCACGGCGCGCTACGCACACCTTAGCGACGATCCGCAGCGGCGCGCGGCCGAACGCGCGGCGGCGATTATCACCGGGGGCAGCGACGGCGAGGTGGTTTCAATGGAGCGCGGACGGTGAGGGTCGATAACTACGGGTTCGTGGTCACAGATGGTGCATTCGACGCGGGGCATGTAAACGAGCATTTCCAATGGATTGCCGCTCTAGACGCCTACGACTTCAACGACCCCGAACCGTTAAGCGAAATACTTAAATCTGATACGCCTATACCGGAAGAAATGCGGCCAATCCTAGCTCGGATAATCCGAGGCGAGCGAGCGCCGAACAAAAACGCCGCGGCGAAATCGAGAATACCGGCAGCCGATCGGATGCACGCCGCTGCGGCTGTGTCGATTCTCCACGGGCTTATTGATTTGTTTCAGCACGAAAAAACGCGCGACACCCCGGACACAGAGTGGGTCACGTTTGTGGAGAACCAATCCGACCGGAAACAGAAAGAGCCTATCGACGTCCTGAAAGACCTCACCGCCTGGCGCGAACGAGTCGTGAACGAAAGGGCTGAAAGATACGGCGTTTCTCCTCACACAATCCGGTCTCTCGTCAGGCTTCTGCGAAAAAAAATCTCATCGTATCCAGATATTTAGCGAACAAACGGCCATCGTTCGCTAGAACGCAACTCCGGGGCAAGCGCGCGCCACGCCATGCTCTCACCTGTCCTTTAACAGACAGGAGGCCCCGATGGACGGCCAAGACCTTCTTTCCGACTACCTGACGCGTGAGGTGTTGGCGCAACAACTCGCCATCTCCCCGCGCACCGTCATGCGCTATGAGCAAGAGCCGGACGGCCTGCCTTCCGTGATGATCGGCGGGCGCAAATACTATCGCCGCGCCGACGTGACCGCATGGCTTGAACGCCGCGTCATCCGCCCTAACCCGACCTCTCGCGAGCGGAGGGCGAGCGCATGAACGCGCATACGAACAGCCCCACCGCGACCTTGCGCGAGATCGTCGGCTTTCTCCTGGACCAGGTAGCGACCCATTGCCCGGCCCCGCCGAGTGATGAGCTGCGGCGTGTCGCCGAGATCGCGGACGAACTTTGCGACGAGGCGGACCGTGAACCCGCGCTCGGCTGGAACGAACGCGGCGAGATCGGGACGGCAGACGACCGCGAAGACGAATCGGACTTCGAACCCTCGCTCGGATGGACGGAGACGAAGGCGAGCGCGTGGGGTTTCCGGGGAAGCGAGACAGGCGGCGTCTATGACCTCGAAGACGAACATGACGGGCGCGAGCCTTCCGACGATGACGAACCGTCGCTCGGCTGGACCAGCGGCGGCGCGTGCGGCCCGTCATCGGACCTAGAAGGCGAACATGACGGCGCCGAGCCGGAAGGGGTGTAGCGATGCGATATGATCGAATGCGCGCCCTCGTGACGCGCCGCCTAGCCTCGCACGGGACAGACGCCCTTCTTGTCTGGGAAATCGTCACCGGCGGGGGAACGCCCTCGAACCCCGGAACCGTCACCGAAGTGACGGCGCCCGTGCGCGCCGCCCTGGTGGACTACACCGTCCAGGAACGCGCCGGGACCTCGATAGCGACCAGCGACCGCAAGGCCCTGGTGAGCGCCGGCGACGAAGCGCCGAACACGTCCAGGAAGCTGCGGATCGACGGGAGGGACTGGCAGATATTCCACGTCCGCACGATCGGCCCGGACGGCTCGGCGATCCTGCATGAGTGTCAGGTTCGATAAGAAAAGCCCGCCGCGCGGGGCGTGCGCAGCGGGCTCAGGGATTGTCGCGGATGGTGCGAGGCGACGAATGGAACATATTAAGAACATCAGATCCGCGCAAGCGAAAAGGGGGGCGTAATGGGACGCTCCCGCAAGCGCAGGAACAATGTGGACGCCACCGGCCGGACGGTGAAGGGCGAACGCTTCTACCGGCTGCAACACTCCATGCTCGAAAGCCCGGCCTGGCGTTCCCTGACGTGTGCGCAGCGATGCGTATATCTGGCCCTCGCTCAATTCTTCACCGGCTCGAACAATGGCCAGATAGGTATGAGCGTGAGGCAAGCCGCCGACCTGGCAGGCTGTCACAAGGATACCGCCGGTGAGGCGCTGAAGGTGCTAGAGGACCGCGGTTTCATCGCCCGGCAGACGCTCGGCGCCTTCTCGATGAAGATACAGCACGCCTCTGAATGGCGGTTGACCGCACACCCGGCCGGAAGCGACCAGCACGGGACCCGCGATTATCTCAATTGGAAGCCTGAAGAAAAATCACGGTCCGGTTTAAAGGGACAAACTGTGCGGTTTGAAGGGACAGGGTGTGCGGATTTAAGGGACACAGGGTAGTCAAATACCGCAAACTGTCCCTTTAAATCGCACACTAATGACCGCTCTATGTCCCTTCAATTCGGACACTCTTATATACCATATCCCGTGGCGGCGCGTAGCGTAGCCCCCGGCTGCGCGAAGCGAAGCGCCGCCCTCGCGCCACGGTGACAGGCTGACTTCTGAAACACCATTTCACGGGCGCAGACCTCAGCCCTGTATAGGTATCTCACTACCGCATTACGCGCTTGCATTCTCGAACGGATGTTCCTATTGTGTTCACGGTGCGAGAGGGCGCGAGGGCATGTTCAAATTTGGTCCCAATGCCGGTTTCGGCGCTGGCTACAGGGGGCGCGGGGGTGAGTGTATCTTTCGCGCTACCGGAAAGAGGACCCTATGAGGCCCTCGACCGCAGCCGTCCGCTTCCTTCAAAGCCTGGCCATCCCCGAGGGTCCCGCCGCCGGGAAGCCGGTGAAGCTCGCCCCGTTTCAAAAGGCGTTCGTCAAAGGCGCGCTTGATCCGGCGGTGAACACGGCGGTTCTCTCGATAGGAAGAGGAAACGCAAAAACGGCGCTTTCATCGGGCGTCGCGCTCGGCGCGCTGCTCGGCAAATGGGACGAACAGCCCCGGCGCGAAATCCTCATTGCGGCCCGGACGCGGGATCAAGCCTCGATCGCCTGGCAATTTGTCGCCGGCTTCGCTCGCTCGCTTCCTGAAGAGGACCAGGCCCGCCTCACCTTCAAGAAATCGCCTCGCCTCGAAATCATCTACGACGACGGCAAGACCGAACACTCGCTCCGCGCCATCGCGGCGGACGGTAAGAGCGCGCTCGGCTCCGCGCCGAACCTGGTCTTGATGGATGAGCGCGGACACTGGCAGCGCGATAAAGGCGACGACCTCGAACACGCGCTCTTGTCCGGGCTCGGCAAGCGCGGCGGGAAGGCGCTGATAATCAGCACGTCCGCCGCCGACGACTCGCACCCCTTCTCTGTTTGGTGTGACCAGCCGCACCCCGGAACCTTCGTCCAGGAACACCGCCCGGCGCCCGGCCTTCCGGTTGATGATCGGGAGTCGCTAATCGAGGCGAACCCCGGCGCGGCGCATGGGATCGGATCTTCTCTCGAATGGCTAGAAGCCCAGGCGAAGCGCGCGGCGGCGCGCGGCGGCTCCACGCTGACCAGCTTCCGGCTCTACAATCGAAACGAACGGGTGAGCGGCGAGACGCGCGACCTTCTCTTGACCGTGGACGAATGGCTCGCGTGCGAGACGGCGGACCTCCCGCCTCGCGAAGGCGAGCTGATTTTGGGAATCGACCTCGGCGGCTCGGCGAGCATGTCCGCTGCGGCGTTCTATTGGCCAAGCTCGGGGCGGCTCGAAGCCCTCGGCACATTCCCCTCTAACCCGGCCCTTGGCGAGCGTGGCGCGGCGGACGGGGTAGGCAACCGCTATGTGGAAATGCGCGAGCGCGGCGAGCTGAACACCCTCGGCGACCGCACCGTCCCGCCGGCCGCATGGCTCGCCATGCTGATGGAGCAAATCGGCGGCGAGCGGATCGCGGCGGTGGTCGCGGACCGTTTCAAGCAAGCGGAGTTTGGCGAAGCCCTGGACCGCGCCGGCGTGCGGGTCCCGATTGTCTGGCGCGGCATGGGATTCAGAGACGGCGGTGAGGACTGCGACCGCTTCCGCCGCGCCGCCTATGACGGCAAGGTCCGCTCGCGCCCCTCCCTGCTCTTGCGCTCGGCGTTCGCGGACGCGGTGTGTCTTAGGGACCCGGCGAACAATCTCAAACTGGCGAAGGCCCGATCCACAGGCCGGATCGACGCGGTGAGCGCGTCTGTCCTGGCGGTGGCCGAAGGCGCCCGGCGCATGGGGAGGCCCGCCGCGCGGGCTCGCGTGGCGCAATGGGTTTGAACCGTCGCCGCTTCGCCGACTACTCCCGGCCCGTCACCCGTGACCGCCGATGGAAGGCGCTTCGCTTGGAAGCGTTGCGCCGAGACAAATTCGCCTGCGTGAAGTGCGGCGCGCGCGGGCGGTTAGAGGTGGATCATATCGCACCCGTCCGGGACGCCCCGGAGCGCGCGTTCGACCTCGCCAACCTGCAAAGCCTGTGCGGCCCCTGTCACGCGCGAAAGACGCGGATTGAGGCCGGACATGCGCCGCTCTCCCCGGAGCGCCAAGCCTGGCGCGACCTCTTAGACAAGGACCCCTCCCCATGTTGACCTCTGTGAAGATCACCCGCCGGCAAAGCGAGATTCGCCAGAAGCTCGCCGAACTCGTTGGTAAGGACACCCCTTCCGACGATGAAACCCGCGAGATTGAAACTCTCGATTCCGAATACCGTTCGAATGAAACCCGCTACCGCGCGGCCTTGATCGCCGAAGACGAAGAGCGGCGCGAGGCCGGCGAAGAGCTGGAAACCCGCGGCGCGAAGGAATGGGCGGACATGCTCGCCGGTTTCGAGCTGCGCCAAGTCGCGCTCGCCCTGGACGAAGGCCGGCCGCTCGAAGGGCGCACCGCCGAGATCGTCCAGGAACTCCGCTCGAAAGGGGGTTTCCAGGGCGTCCCCGTCCCGTTTGAAGCCCTTGAACAGCGCGCCGGTGAAACCGTCGCCAGCGGAACCCCCGATCCGGTCCGCACCGCCCCGATCATCGACCGGCTTTTCCCGGCGAGCGTGGCCAGCCGCATGGGCGTTTCCATGATTACGATTGGCCAAGGCGAGACGGAATACCCCGTCGCCACGTCCGGCGTGACCGCGGGATGGGCGGCGACTGAAACCGGCGACGTTGCCGGCCCGGCCGTCTATGCCGTGACCGATCGCCCGTTGAAGCCGGAACACAATCTCGGCGCCCAGGTGGAAATCACCCGCCGCGCCATGAAGCAATCCGGCCCCGCCCTTGAACAGGCGGTTCGCCGCGACCTCGCCAGCGCGATCGGCTCCGAACTCGACAAGGCGGTGTTTCTCGGCACCGGCGCGAATGGCCAGCCGCTCGGCGTCATCGCCGGCGCGGACACCTACGGCATCACGGAAACCGCAATCGACGCGGCGGCGAGCTGGTCCGCATTCCGCGCCGCGGTGGTCCGGTTCATCAACGCCAACGCCGCGGGCTCGCCGGGCGCCGTTCGCCTCCTGATCCGCGCCGAGGTGTGGGCGGCTCTGGACGATGCGCTTATCACCGGGACCGGCGTTTCCGAATGGGACCGCCTGGTCCGCAACATCCCTGCGGCGAACATCGCCATGACCAGCAACGCGCTGGCCGCACCGTCCGGCGATCCGCTGGAAACCACGGCCCTGCTGACCACGAACGCGGGCGGTATCGCGCCGGCCTTCGTCGGCTTGTGGGGCGCGGTGGACCTCATTCGGGACCCGTACACCAAGGCCGGAAGCGGCGCCCTGAAAATCACGGCGCTGACCACGGCGGACGTGACCGTCGCGCGCCCTGCGCAAAGCGAAGTGCTGACGGGGATCCAGTAATGAGCGGCGGCGACCTCCAGACCGGCGCGGTTCTAGGTTCCGGCCTGGAGGTGCGCCGCAGCGGCGACGGGAGCGTCCGGCTGTCCGGGCGCTTCCCGTACAATTCAAACGCGGTCCTCTCTGACGGCGGCAAATCCGGCCGGCCCATAAAAGAGCGGATCGCGCCGGGGGCGTTCAAGCATTCGATTGAAAGCGAGGCGGATATCCACTTCCTCGCCGGCCATTCGTTTGATCGCCCGCTCGCCAGCAAGAACAGCGGTTCGCTCCAATTCCGCGACACCCCGACCGGGCTTGAACTGGTGGCCATGCTGACACCCGCCATCCTTCGCGCCGCCTATGCCCAGGACGCGATTGCGCAGATTGAAAGCGGGCTTGTGACCGGCCTCTCGCCGGGCTTCCGCCTTCCCCCGGACCGCGCGGTCCCCCGTGACCAGGCGGAACAATGGGAAGACGAAGAGGACAACCCGGCCGAAGGAATGCACCGGGCGAAAATCCGCACCATTCTGCAAGCGATCCTGGTTGAGCTGTCCCTTGTGACCCGCCCCGCCTACCAGGAAAGCGCCGTCGAAATGGCGCGCGCCGCCCCGCCGCCCCCGTGCGGTATGCTTCTGACTTCGCGGCACCGCCGCCGGTGGAGGGTGTGACGATGGACTTTCTTCGCACCGTTGACCCGATCAAGACCGTTGAAGGCGTCCCCGACGCCTACCCGGATGCGCCGGCCGGCCTGTCTACAGAAGCCGCCGCACTCGATAGCGCGAGCATCTGGCAGCGCATCGAACAATGGATTGCGCACCGCTACACCCCGCGATCCGTCACCTTCATTTTTCACTCGCTCGAACCGAAAATGCTCTGGGATGCGCCTCTTACCCCGATCTCAGAGGCGAGCGTGCAGCGGTGGACCGGCGAGGCATGGGAAGCCGTGACGCTCGCGCCTTCACCCTTCGGCGGGTACGTCACCGCCGATCGCGGACTTCACCAGGTGACGGCGACTGTGGGCGCCGACAACGCCGCGCCGGCCGCAGTGCTGCGCGCCTTCGCCCGCCTCGCCGAATACCTCGCCGATCCGGCGGCGTCCCCCGCCGGCGCTTCGTCCTGGTCTATCGACCTCGGCGGCGCCTTTCGCGAAAGCGTCCGGCGCCCTGACAACTGGCTTGCGAACGCACTCACCTTGAGCGGCGCGGCCGATCTTCTCCGCCCCTATCGGAGGCTCTGACATGTTCGGAATATTCAAGCGCGCCGAGCGCCGCCGCGAAGAGCGCGCCGCCGGGTCCGGCTATACCTCGGAGATCATGGCCGCCCGTGAAAGCTGGATCAGCGGCTCGCGCGGGATCGGTGAACTCACCGCGACCGTGCAAACATGCGTTTCGCTATGGGAACACGGGCTCGCCATCGCCGACGTGACCGGCGCGGACATGCTCGATAGCCGCCGCCTGGCCATCGCGGCGCGCTCCCTGGCGCTTCGCGGCGAGGCGGTGTTCCTTATCAAGCCGGACCGGCTGGTCCCATGTTCGGATTGGGACGTGAGAACCCGCGACGGCGAGCCGACCGCCTACCGCCTCACCATTTCCGAAACCGGGGGCGGCGTGACCATGACCGCGCTTGCCGGCGAGGTGCTGCATTTCAGGATCGGGGCGGACCCCGCCGCACCCTGGACCGGACGCGCGCCCCTGCGGCGCGCCTCCCTCACCGCCGGGCTTTTGCACGCGGTGGAAAGCGCGCTCGCCGAGGCATACGACACAATGCCCCTCGGCTCGCAAATCGTCCCCTTCCCGGAAGCGCCGGACGTGGACCTTGAGAAGCTAGGACGGGACTTTCGCGGCCGGCGCGGGCGCGTGATGTTGCGCGAGTCGGTTCACGTCTCAGCCGCCGGCGGACCCGCCCCCGTCCAGGACTGGAAGCCTCAGGACGTGACCCCGGACATTCGCGGCGCCCTTCCCGCCGAAACCCTCACGGCGGCGCGCACGGCCATCATGGCGTCGTTCGGCGTGCTTCCGGCCTGGTTCGCCACGGCGGCGCAAGGCCCCCTGGTCCGTGAAGCTCAAAGGCATCTGGCCCAATGGGTGTTGCAGCCGATCGCCGCGGGCATTGCTGAGGAAGCGTCCGCTAAGCTTGGCGAACCCGTCACCCTCGACGTTATGCAGCCGCTTCAAGCGTTCGACGCGGGCGGACGCGCGCGCGTCCTATCAGTGACGCTTCAGGCTATCACAGCGGCAAAGGCGGCAGGGCTTGAGGCAAGCGAGATCGACGCAGTGGCGCAACTGGTTAATTGGAATCTTGATAGCGCGACGACCTGACTTTACCGGATGCGATCAACCATGGAGGATACCTCGTTCCAACAACCGAGGAGATCAACATGAGAGTGCTCATCATTTGCTCAGCGATTTTTGCATTCGCTACATCGCCGTCATGGGCCCAGACCTTCGTATTAGAAAACACAGATTCTGACGGCAATGAAGGGATACTATTTGTAAATTCCGAGACCGAAGATGTTTCGTTTTTTCCCTATAATACCCTTCTTGAAAATGGTGATTTTGCTGATGGAGTAATCGCCGATCCAATTAGCGGGCTTGCTTATTTTTCTCAAGATGGAATGCTATATTCTCTCGACCCTGCGAATGGCACTGTTAACTTTGTAGGTAGAGAGCCAAATGTCATACTCAGAGAAAAAGGCTTTACTGGTGCTTTTGTCTATAGTGGGATTGGTGCCGCTTCTGCATTCAATCAATCGCAATTCGGCGTATCTCAAGTCATTCAAACAGAAATTGATAGCTCTTCCGCTATTGCCTCTGCTCTAAGCATCGAGCTTCCGAGCGGAGATAGCCAAAATAGAGTAGGCCTCACCTCCGGTGCCTTCGGCAATGAGCAAGCCTTTGGCGTCTCCTATGCGCGCGTCCAAGGCCGCTTTGATGTCGGTTTGGCCTATGCGCAAGGCGATGGCGGCAGAAATGCAGGCAAGGTCAGTGTCGGATTTTCATGGTGAGCGATTGAAGCCGAATGGGCTTGGCCGGTTCAACCGGCCGACCCTAAAACTGCGGACACCCTGCGGACACGAAATCCGACGCACGAAAAGCGACCCGTAGGCCGCTCATAACGCGCTGATTTTAAAAAAAGAATTGGTGAGCCGACAGGGATTCGAACCCTGGACCTACTGATTAAAAGTCAGTTGCTCTACCAGCTGAGCTATCGGCTCTCATCGGCGGGCGGAACCGGCCCCGGCGAGAGGCGCGGAAACTAGTCGCGCCCGTACCGGGGGTCAAGGCGCATCACAGCGCATATCCGGGCCTTTTGCAGCGCAGCGCAGCCTGCTTGCAGGCGCGCCCGAATGCGCTAGCGTGCACACCATGACCCGCTCGCTTCTCACGCGCTTCGCTCCGCTCGCCGGTTTCGTGCTCGCGGCCTTCGCCGCAGGGTGTTCGAACACGCCCGACGGCGGCGACGTGGCCGCCGACACGATCGGTCTGGCGCGCGAGCGGCCCGGCGCGCTGGTGATCGAGGAGGATCGCCGGACCCTCGCCACGCCCTATGGCGGCTACAGTGCGGCGATCAGCTGCGACGGCGCGGCGCGCGACATCGTGCGCCTGACCGCCCTGCTCGGCCCGGATCTGGAGGCCCCGCCCCCGCCGGGCGAAGGCCCGGAAGGCACGGTCCGCGATCGTGAGGGCGGCGCGCGCGACTTCGCCAGCGATCTCTCCGAGGACATTCCCGAACTCGCCACGGACGCGGCGGTGGACGCGGTGGTCGGGCTGAATCCCGCCCGGCCCGTCGTCCGCTTCCTGGCGCAGTCCGGCGAGATCGAAGCCGAAGCCCGGCGCGAGCGCGAGCTGGCGCTGAAGCGCCGGGCCTGGCTGCGCGGCGCCTTCGACGCGCTGGACTGCGACCGCGCCGTGCTCATCGAGGCGCATCGGACCGGCTCGGACTGACTTCCTGAAAGCGGATCGGAACCGCTGCGGCGGGATCGTGTTGCCGTCACCATAAGCAACCCGCAGGAGGTTCGACATGAAACGTCTGACCCTTTCCCTCGTCTCGGCCGCGGCTATGGCCGCGCCCGCCCTCGCCCAACCCGCAGGCGAAACCTGGGACGAGGACGATCTTATTCCGATGCCGCTCGTGAGCATGGAAGAGCTGTCCGGCGCCGACGTGTACTGGGCGGACGGCGATGACGCCGGCAATGTCATCGACGTCGAGGTCGAGGACGGCGATGTCGTCAGCTTGCTCGTCCACGAAATGGTCCCGGACCAGTCCGTGATCAGCCGCTACCGCATCATGGGCGAAGACATCAGCGGGTATGACGAAGACCAGCGCACGGTGATCCTCAAGCTCGAACAGCGCGATTATCGGGTGGATTTCTAAGCCGCCTCTCACCGCGCAGGAAACGGCCCGCAGTTCCGCTGCGGGCCGTTTTGCATATGACACGGCGAAAAAGCTGGAACCCTCAAAATAAAGGCCGCGTTACCCGCAAACCAAAGCCAGCAAAGGCGGGGTCGCCACCGCCGAACCGGAGCAAAAACTCCGGTGAGATGACGATCTGTTTTGTGCCTTTCCCGCCGACCGCCGCGTGGACCGCTGGCCCGCGCCGGAAGGTGTCGATCTGAACGCAGCAAGGAGCCCGTTCATGTCCAAGTTCTTGATGTCCGCCGCCGCAGCCGCCCTGATGACCGCGCCGGCGATCGCCCAGGCCGGTTCCGGCGAGGCGCAGACCGAGGCGCGCGGCGACGCCGCCGCCTCCCAGACGACGAGCTCGCGCACCGCCGCCTCCGGTGCGGACAGCTATGACTGGAACACCGACCATGATTGGGTCAACGCCGCGGTGTACGGCGAAGACGGCGAGCAGGTCGGCGTCGTCGACCGTGTGCGCATGCGCGACGGCGGCGGCGGCGAGGTTCGCGCGCTGGTGCTCAACACCGAAGGCTTTCTCGATCAGGGCATGCGCCATATCCGCCTGCTCGGCGATGAGGCGACCGTGATCAAGCAAGACGCCCTGCCCGCCGGCTGGACGGTCAGCCGCCAGGGCGGCGAAAACGCCGGCTCTGAAGACGAGAGCGGCGAGGATAATGAGCGTCGCTGGTGGAACTGGGGCCGCGACGACGATGCGGAGCGCCAGGCCGACGCCAACGGCGCCATGAACAATTTCACCCTCATCACGCTCGATTTCACCAATGACGAAATCGCGATGATGCCGGAATACGTCGCCTCCACCCCCGCCCGGACCACCACCTCCGACGCCGGGGCGCAGTCGGGCGCCGACACGGAAACCCGCGTCGCCGCCGACACCACCGAAGACGATTCCATGACCGGCGAAACGCAGCGCGCCGATGCGCGCCAGGCGACCGAACGCGCCGCTCGCACCGCGCGGCAGGAGGCGTCGGACGATCAGGCCATGGCCGCGAACGCGGGACAAACCGGCGATCCCATGGACACCGACGCCGATACGGCGATGTCCGATGAGGACTCCGAAGACATCCAGAGCGAATACGGCAATGAGATCGGCGAAGACGCCTCGGACGGTTATGACCGCGAAGTGCGCGCCGGCCGCGATGATGTGGGCACGTCCAACGACACCGGCGTGAACATGCAGAACGGCGATGCGCCGGACGATATCGACGACGCCACGCTGATGGATGACGAAGCCGCCGCCGGCTCCGAGCAGTCCTATGGCCAGGCCTCGAACGAGACGGACGACGACGCCGAAGCCATGAACGCCGGCGCCGCTGAGATGGACCGCGCCAATCGCGGCGGCCAGGCCGGCGACGCCACGGACGCCGACAACGGCGACATGACGGCGAACGATCGCCGGTCCGGTCAAGCCTGGGCGGACGACGACAGCCCGGCCGACCAGCTGACGCAGCAAGGCATGCGCAATGGCGGCGAAGCCGGTCAGCCCGGCACGGACAGGAACGGTCGCGACGCTGCGGCGATGACCGGTCAGGATCAGCAAAGCTGGACCGAAGACAATAATCTCGTCGGCCAGGACGTCTATGCTCAGGACGAGACCCGGCTGGGCTCGGTCGGCCGCGTCCAGCAGGACGGCGAAGGAACCGAGGCCGAACCCATCGCGCTGATCATCGTCACCGACACGATGGGCGAGCGCGAGGTATCTCTGGAGGATCGCACCTGGTCCAACCAGGAGCGTGAAGGCGAGACCTCGCTGATGCTGGACTATCAGGACCAGAATGAATTCCAGCAGGACTCCTCGCCCTATTCCGACGAACCGGACATGACCGGCGACGCGCAGGACTATGGTCAGTCCCAGGACGTCACCGATCAGCAGGGCGAATACGGCGCGGCCGGCGATGATGACGCCGCCGACGCCGACCGCTGGACCGACGACCATCCCTGGATCGACACGGCGGTGTACTCGCGCACCGGCTCGCAGATCGGTGAAGTCGAACGTGTCCGCGGCGGCGCCACTGGCGGCCAGCCCACGGCCATCGTCCTGGAAACCAACGGCTTCCTCGATATCGGCGGCCGCGAGGTCGAGCTGAACGGCTCCAATTTCCGCCTCACCGACTATGAAGGCGAGCAGGTGCTCCAGATCCGCTACACCGAGGATGAAGTGGATCAGATGAAATCCTTCAACGAAGCCGAAACGTCGGACTACCCGCTGAGCGACAATCCGCTTGAGGACGACGCCAGTGAACCCGCGGACGACGGGACGCGTTAAGGCTTCATGAACTCGGGTCGGGGGCCCCTAGACCAACTCCCCCGGCCTAGGCGCAACGCATCCTCCCCTTGCACGCGCCCACGCTTGGCGCCGGCCGAAAGGCCGGCGCTTTTTCTTTTTCATCGGGTCTCCCTCGCGTCCGCTCGGTCGATCCTCGCTGCGGACGCCCGCTCGCGCTTGCGACGGCTGAGCCGCCGGGATCAGCCCTGCCCCGCATCCCATTTGGCGCGAAACGCGTTGCGGAACGCCTCGAATTCGCCCGCGGCGATCGCGGCGCGCATGCGCCGGGTCAGGTCCTGATAATACGCAATATTGTGCCAGGACAGCAGCATGGAGCCGAGATACTCGCCGGCCCGGATAAGGTGGTGGATATAGGCTCTGGAGTAGTCCCGGCTCGCCGGGCAATCGATCTCCGGCTCCAGCGGTTCAGGGTCCTCGGCGAAGCGGGCGTTCTTCAGATTCATCGGCCCATAGTCCGACCAGGCTTGGCCGTGCCGGCCTGAGCGCGTGGGCAGAACGCAATCGAACATGTCGATCCCGCGCGCCACGCTCTCCACAAGGTCAAGGGGCTTGCCCACCCCCATGAGATAGCGCGGGCGCTCGTGCGGCAGATGCGGCGTGGTGAAGTCGAGCACTTCGCACATCATCTCAAAGCCCTCGCCCACGGCGAGCCCGCCCACCGCATAGCCGTCATAGCCGGTGGCGACGAGGCCTTCGGCGCTCTCCCGGCGCAGATCTTCAAAGGTCGAGCCCTGAACGATCCCGAACAGCGCCTGGTTTGCGCGCTCGCCGAACGCGGCTTTGGAGCGTTCGCCCCAGCGCAGCGACATCCGCATGGAGGTCGCCGCTTCGTCTCTCGTGGCGGGAAAGTTCGTGCATTCGTCCAGCTGCATGGAGATGTCGGCGCCCAGCAGATCCGCCTGAATCTCGATGGAGCGCTCAGGGGTCAGCTCATGCTTCGAGCCGTCGAGATGGCTTTTGAAGGTCACGCCCGCCTCGGTCATCTGGCGCAGGCCGGCGAGCGACCAGACCTGAAACCCGCCCGAGTCCGTGAGGATCGGCCCGTCCCAGCGCATGAACTCATGCAGGCCGCCCAGCCGCTTCACGCGCTCGGCGCCGGGGCGCAGCATGAGGTGATAGGTGTTGCCCAGGATGATGTCCGCGCCGGTCTGCTTCACCTGATCGGGATAGAGCGCCTTCACCGTCGCGGCCGTGCCTACCGGCATGAAGGCGGGCGTCGCGATGTCGCCGCGCGGGGTTTTCAACACGCCCGTGCGCGCCTGACCGTCGACGGCGGCGATCTCAAAGGGGAAACTGCTCATCAAATTCTGGGCTTCTTGCGGCGAACGGACTTTGGATGAGCTGGAAAGACGAAATCGAGCACTTGCGCAAGCGTCAGCAGCTGGCGCGCGGCATGGGCGGGCCGGACAAGCTCGCCCGGCAGAAGGCGGCCGGCCGGCTCAATGTGCGCGAACGCATCGATCTTCTGCTGGACGCCGGCAGCTTCAAGGAAATCGGTTCGATCACCGGAACGCCGCACCATGGCGAGGACGGATCGCTGGAGGGCTTCACGCCGGCGAACTGCATTTTCGGACGCGGGACCATCGACGGACGAACGGTGGCCGTGGTGGCCGACGACTTCACCGTGCGCGGCGGGGCGGCGGATGCGGCGATCATCGAAAAGCAGATCGAGGCAGAGAAGATGGCCGGCGAGCTCAGGCTTCCCCTCATCCGCCTGATCGAAGGCACGGGCGGCGGCGGTTCGGTCAAATCCATTCTCGACATGGGCGCGAGCTATGTCCCCTTCAATCCGGGCTGGGATCAGGTAGTGGCGAACCTGACGCGCGTCCCCGTCGTCTCGCTGGCGCTGGGACCGGTGGCGGGCCTTGGCGCGGCGCGCGCGGTCTCCAGCCATTACTGCGTCATGGTGAAGGGGCTCTCGCAAATGTTCATCGCCGGCCCGCCCGTGGTGGCCGGGATCGGCGAACACGTCACCAAGGAGGAGCTGGGCGGCGCGGATTTGCAGCTCGCAGCCGGTGCGGCCGACGACGCCTATGAAAGCGAGGCCGACGCCATGGCGGCCGCGAAATGGTTTCTCTCCTACCTGCCCGACAGCGTCGGCGAGGCGCCCGCGCGCAACACCACGGGTGATGATCCCAAGCGCGGCGACGCCGCTCTGCGCGAGATCGTACCGCGCGACAAGCGCTACAGCTATGACATGCGCAAAATCTTGGCGAGCACGCTGGATGCGGGAACGCTGTTTGAGATGGGCCGCCATTTCGGCGCCAGCGTGATCACCGCGTTTGCGCGCCTGGACGGCTGGCCCGTGGCGGTGCTGGCGAGCAATCCGCAAGTCTATGGCGGGGGCTGGACGGCGGAGGCGGCGCAGAAGATCACCCGCTTCGTCGATCTGGCGGAAACCTTCCGGCTGCCGGTGGTGCATTTCGTCGACGTGCCGGGCTTCGTCATCGGCACGCGCGCCGAGCGCGCGGGAACCATCAGGCACGGCGCGCGCGCCCTGTCGGCGATCTATCAGGCGAGCATTCCCTGGTGCACGATCCTGATCCGCAAGGCCTATGGCGTCGCGGGCGCGGCGATGATGGACCATACCCGCTTCCGCTATCGCTACGCCTGGCCGAGCGGGGACTGGGGCTCGTTGCCGCTGGAGGGCGGGGTGGAGGCGGCGTTCAAGGCCCAGCTTGAAAAGGCCGAGGACCCGGAGGCCATGAAGGCGGAGCTGTCCATGTCGATGAAGAGCCTCGCCTCACCGTTCAAAACCGCCGAGCGCTACTGGATCGAGGAGATCATCGACCCCGCCGAGACGCGCAGCGTGCTCACCGAATTCGCCGATCTCGCCGCCAAGCTGCGCATGAAGGAGGCGCCCGGCGTGCGCTACCGGCCCTGAGGGGGGCTATCCGTCGAGCTTGGCCGGGGTCAGCGTCACGCTCTCCCCGCACCCGCAAGCGTCGGTTTCGTTGGGGTTTCTGAAGACGAACTTGGCGTGCAGCGGGGTGACTTCGTAATCGAGCTGTGAGCCCAGCAAGAACAGCAAAGATTTGGAATCCACCACGATCCCCACGCCCTTGTCCTCCACCCGTTCGTCCAGCGGATCGGGCTCGGCGACATAGTCCATGACGTATTCCATGCCGGCGCACCCGCCGTTCTTCACGCCGACGCGCAGATAGCCCTTCTCTGCCTTGGCCATGAGCGATTTCACGCGCTCGGCGGCGGCGTCGGACAGGGTGACGGCTTTGGGACGTTCGCGCATGGAAGACGCTCCGTTCATTAAAGCATGTTGAGCATGAGCTTGGCTTCGTCGCTCATGCGGTCCGGCGTCCAGGGCGGGTCGAAGGTCAGCGTCACGTCGGCGCGATCGACGCCCTCGACGGTCTCGCAGGCGTCCTTGACCCAGCCGGGCATTTCACCGGCCACCGGACAGCCCGGCGCGGTGAGAGTCATCTCCACCTTCAAAACGCCCTCGGCTTCAAGATCCACCTGATAGATCAGGCCCAGCTCGTAGATATCGGAGGGGATTTCGGGATCGTGCACGGTCTTCAGAGCCGCGATCACGTCATTGGTGATGCGCTCGATCTCTTCGGGCGGCAGATCCGGTTCGGCGCCGGCGGGCGGATCGACGGCTTCGACCTGCGGCTCGGCGGACGCCGCCGGCGCGTTCAGATTGATCATGTCGCGCTCTCGGCGCTCGGTTTTGATATCGTCCATCATAGCCCCCTAGATGAGAAAGCTCTTGGCCTTGTGCAACGCCTCTATCATGGCGTCGACCTCGGCCTCGGTGTTGTAGGCGGCGAAGCTGGCGCGCACCGTGCCCGGCACGCCGTAGCGCTTCATGAGGGGGTGGGCGCAATGATGACCCGCCCGAACCGCGACGCCGTACTTGTCCATGAGCTGCGCGAGATCGTGGGGATGGGCCCCGTCGATCACGAAGCTGGCGATGGCGCCCTTGTCCTGGGTGCGGCCGAACAGGCGCAGCCCGTCGATCTGGGACAGCTGCGCTTCGGCGCGGTCAAGAAGCGCGCGCTCATGCTCCAGAACGGCGGTGCGGTCGAGCCCGTTCACCCAGTCGATGGCCGCGCCCAGCCCGATCACGTCGGCGATGGCGGGCGTGCCGGCCTCGAACTTGTGCGGCACGTCGGCGTAGACGACGCCGTCTTCGCTCACCTCCGCGATCATCTCCCCGCCGCCCTGATAGGGCCGCAGGCGCTCCAGCCAGTCGCCGGATGCGTACAGCACGCCGGCGCCGTTGGGGCCGTAGAGCTTGTGGCCGGTGAAGACGTAGAAATCACAGCCAATCTCGGAGACGTCGACGGGCATGTGCACGGTGGCCTGCGTCCCGTCGAACAGGATCGCCGCGCCGTGCTCATGGGCGATGCGGGTGAGCTCAGACGCGGGGTTCACCGTGCCGAGCACGTTGGACATGTGCACAAGGCTGACGAATTTGGTGCGCTCTGTGAACAGCTTGGCGTAGACGTCGAGATCCAAGGCGCCGTCCTCGTCCACCGGGATCCATTTGATCACCACGCCCTTGCGCTCGCGAAGGAAGTGCCAGGGCACGATGTTGGAATGGTGCTCCATCTGGGAGAGGATGATTTCGTCACCCTCCTCCAGCGTCGCGCCGAAGCTGTCGGCGATCAGGTTGATGGCCTCGGTCGCGCCCTTGGTGAAGACGATCTGTTCGCGGCTTTTCGCGCCCAGAAGATCGGCCACCTTGCCGCGCGTGGCTTCAAAAGCCTCCGTCGCCTCGTTGGCGAGCGTGTGCAGGCCGCGGTGAACATTGGCGTAGGAATGCCGCCACACATCCGCCACCGCCTCGATCACGGCTTCGGGCTTCTGCGCCGAGGCGGCGTTGTCGAGATACACGAGCGGCCGGCCGTTCACCTCACGCTTCAGAATCGGGAATTGCGCCCGCAGCGCTTCGGCGTCAAAGGCGGCGACAGGCTTGGCCAGCGCGGTCATGAGACCTCCTGCAGGCGGGCGCGCAGGCGCTCAAGCAGCGTCTCGCGCAGGGTTTCGTCGGCGATGCGCTCCAGCGGTTCGGCGAGGAAGCTCTCGGTCAGAAGCGCGCGCGCCGTGACTTCGGGAAGCCCGCGCTGGCGCATGTAGAACAGGGCGTCCTCGTCGATGGCGCCCAGCGCATTGCCGTGGGCGCAGACCACGTCGTCGGCGTAGATTTCAAGCTCGGGCTTGGCGTCGATCTCGCCCTTGTCGTCCAGCAGCATGCCGCGATGCTGCATCTGGGCGTCGGTCTTTTGGGCGGCCTGCTCCACATGAATCTTGCCCTGGAAGACGCCGGTCCCGGAGCGCGCCGCGCCCTTGAACAATTCGTCGGTCTCGCCCCCCGGCCCGGTGTGGCGGACAAGCGAGGTCTGATCGAGATGCAGGCCCTCGCCCACCACATAGGCGCCGTCCAGGCGCAGCTTCGCGCCCTCGCCGGCATGGGTCACATGGGTTTCCAGCCGTACCAGCCTGGCGCCGAAGCCCAGCGTCGTCTGGTTCATGGCGCCATCCGCCTGAAGGTCAATCTCGCTGGTGACCACCAGCACCGCGCCGGGCGCGCGATCCTGCTCGATGATCCGGTGCAGCACGGCCCCGGGCTCCACCGTGATCGACACGGCGATATTGGCGAATGCGCCCTGGCTGGCGGTGTAAATCTCCTGCAGCGTCGCGGTGACGCCTTCAGGCACACGCACCTCGAGCACCTGATGGGCCGCACCGGGCTGGGCGGCGAAATCAAGACGCAGGGTCTCGCCGTCGGCCAGCGTGAAGCCCTGGGGCTCGCCGCCCAGCGCCGCAGCGAGCTGCGCCATCAGGTGGGTCGAGGCGGGCTTCGCCTCGAAGTCAGGATGACGCGTACCCTCCAGCACCAGCGGAACACGCGTGGAGTCAAAGCGCGCCAGAACGGTGCGCAGGTCCGACCATTTCCACTCCTCCACCCGGCGATGCGGCAGGCCACGGCCGGTGAGCGCATCACGGATTTCGCCGGCCGGCAGGGCGTCGGCGAGAACGGTCTCGAAGTCTGAAAGCGTAAGAGCGGTCATTTACGCGGCGGCCTCCACGTATTTGTCATAGCCCTCTTTTTCCAGCTCGTGCGCCAGATCCGGCCCCCCGGTGGCGGCGATCTTGCCCGCGCTGATCACGTGCACCACGTCGGGTTTGAGATAGTCCAGCAGGCGCTGATAGTGAGTGATCACCAGCATGGTGCGGTCGGGGCTGCGCAGGGCATTCACGCCCTCGGCCACCACTTTGAGCGCGTCGATATCAAGCCCTGAATCGGTCTCGTCCAGGATGAGGAGTTTGGGCTGCAGCATCAGCGCCTGGAAAATCTCCATGCGCTTCTTCTCGCCGCCGGAGAAGCCGACATTCACCGGCCGCTTCAGCATGTCGTTGTCGATGGAAAGCTTGGACGCGTTCTCACGCGCGAGCTTCATGAAGTCGGGCGCCTTCATCTCGTCTTCTCCGCGGGCGCGCCGCTGGGCGTTCAGCGCCTCCCTGACGAAGGTGAGCGTGGGCACGCCGGGGATTTCGACGGGATACTGGAAGGACAGGAACACGCCCTTCGCCGCCCGCTCTTCGGGCGCCATCTCCAGCAGGTCTTCGCCATTCAGCGTCGCACCGCCGTCGGTGACCTCATAGCCGTCACGGCCCGACAGCACGTAGGACAGGGTCGATTTACCGGAGCCGTTCGGCCCCATGATGGCGTGAACCTCGCCGGCCGGCGCTTTAAAAGACACCCCTTTCAGGATCTCCTTGCCTTCGCCGTCTTCGTCCTCGACACGTGCGCGCAGATTTGAAATCTCAAGCATTTTCAGTCCCATTCCCGTTATTCTTGACGCGGCCCGTCTTGTAATCGGCGGCCGTGTGCTTCGGATCGCCCTTCGCGCCCACGGCAATGAAGAGGATCCCGGCCCCGATGATCGTCAGAAACGCAAAGCCCAGCCAGCCGCGCGGCAAGCCTTGCGCGGCGGTCTCCGCCCACAAAAGCGCACCCACCAGCGTCAGCGCCGCAAACATCGCGATGCACGCCCAGCCTTCCCAGCTGATGGGCCGGAAATCGCCGATCAGGGCGGACTCGCCAGCGCTGTCGGCGCGGCGGCGCGCGAACCAGTAGCGGTTGGTCATGGCTGAGCCCCGGTCGTCGGCTCAAGGCCGACCGGGAACTGATCGAAATCGTCGATCCGCAATTCGATCCCGGTCATATCGGCCAAGTCATAAGCAGCCCGCTCAGTAAACGGGTGACCACGTGCTAAATGCCGCCACATCTCGCGTCCTAGAAAGCGAATTTCAGGCGTCTGCATCGCTCTGAAGCTATGGACCCAGATCATTAGGCCAGGCGCGGCCGCCTGTTTACCCATTCTTTGAAGCTGCTCGACCTGTCTACTGAGCTTCATAATCAATAGCGGGTCGCGTTCGATCTCGTACGCGGGGCGAAGCACGTCAACACCCTGCTCAAGGAAGTGGTGACGGTAGTCGGCAGCCTGAGCCACCAATGCTCCAAGTTCCTCATCGTCGCTGCCTCGAAGCGCATCCACCCAATTCTCAATTTCTCTGCGGTGGCGACCACGGGCCCACTTATCAATCCAACGGCCTAGCATCAGTTACCCCACGCTCCCCTCAAGGCTCACCTTCAGGAGCGCCTGGGCCTCCACGGCGAACTCCATGGGCAGCTTCTGCAGCACGTCGCGGCAGAATCCGTTGACCAGCAGCGCCACGGCCGTCTCTTCATCCAGCCCGCGCTGGCGGGCGTAGAAGAGCTGTTCTTCTGAGAGTTTCGAGGTCGTCGCCTCGTGCTCCAGCGTCGCTTTCGGGGTTTTCGCTTCGATATAGGGCACGGTGTGGGCGCCGCACTGATCGCCGATCAGCAGGGAGTCGCACTGGGTGAAGTTGCGCGATCCGGTCGCCTTGCGGTTCACCGAAACCAGGCCGCGATAGGTCTGGTCGGAGCGCCCCGCCGAGATGCCCTTGGAGATCACGCGGCTCTTCGTGTTCTTGCCAAGATGGATCATCTTGGTGCCGGTGTCGGCCTGCTGGCGCCCGTTCGTGACCGCGATGGAGTAGAACTCGCCCTGGGAGTTGTCGCCGCGCAGCACGCAGCTTGGATATTTCCAGGTGATCGCAGAGCCGGTCTCGACCTGGGTCCAGCTGACCTTCGAATTCCGGCCCCGGCAGTCGGCGCGCTTGGTGACGAAGTTGTACACCCCGCCCTTGCCGTCGGCGTCGCCTGGCCACCAGTTCTGCACCGTGGAGTATTTGATTTCCGCGTCGTCCAGGGCCACCAGCTCCACCACCGCGGCGTGAAGCTGGTTTTCATCGCGCATGGGCGCGGTGCAGCCTTCGAGATACGAGCAGTAGCCGCCCTCGTCCGCGATGATCAGCGTGCGCTCAAACTGGCCGGTGCCTTCCGCGTTCATGCGGAAATACGTGCTCAGCTCCATGGGGCAGCGCACCCCCTTGGGGATGTAGACGAAGGAGCCGTCTGAATAGACCGCGCTGTTGAGCGTCGCGAAGAAATTGTCCGTGGGCGGCACGACGGAGCCGAGATATTTGCGCACCAGCTCGGGGTGCTCCTGCACCGCCTCGGAAATCGACATGAAGATCACGCCGGCTTTTTTAAGCTCTTCCTTGAAGGTGGTGGCCACCGACACGGAGTCGAACACCGCGTCCACAGCCACGCGCGGCTTCTCGCGTGCTTCAGCGGCGGTCTCCACCGCACCTTCCACGCCGAGCAGCACTTCGGCCTCCTTCAAGGGGATGCCGAGCTTTTTATAGGTGTCCAGAAGCTCTTGCGGCACCTCGTCCAGGCTCTTGTACTTCGCCGCGTCCTTGGGGGCCGCGTAATAGATCGCGTCCTGATAATCGATCGGCGGATAGCCGATCTTCGCCCAGTTCGGCTCCTTCATCTGCTTCCAGCGCGCAAACGCTTCCAGGCGCCAGTCCAAGAGCCATTGCGGCTCGTTCTTCTTCGCCGAGATGAAGCGCACGGTCTCTTCGGAAAGACCCTTGGGCGCGTACTCCTGCTCGATCTCGGTGGAGAAGCCGTACTTGTACTTGTCCGCCTCAAGCTGGCGGACGTCTTCGATGGTTTCTTTCACAGCGGGCATGGCCGCACCTCTCAAGCACTGACCGCGGCGGCGCGGGGCCGCACGCGGGCGTATTCATTGAGCCAGGCGTTCGCGAACGCCTCGGCCTCGTCCATCGTATTGGTCCAGCCAAAGCTCACGCGCAGCGCGCTCGCCGCATCTTCGGCGGGGGCGCCCATGGCTTCGAGGACCTGGCTCTTTTTCACCTTGCCGGAGCTGCAGGCGCTGCCTGCGCTCACGGCGAACCCATTGAGATCCATAGCGATGACCTGGATCTCGCTCGCCCAGCCCGGCGCGGACAGACACAGCGTGCCGGGCAGCCTTTCAACGCGTCCGCCCCAGACCGTCACCTCCGGCGCGCGCGCCGTGATGAGCGATTCGCATCGATCACGCATCGCCGCGATGCGCTCGGCCTCGCCCGGATCGGCGCAGCTCGCCTCCACGGCCGCGGCGAACCCGGCGATCCCGGCGACATTTTCAGTACCGCCCCGGCGCCCCTTTTCCTGACCGCCGCCGGTGATCAGCGCGCCCAGTTGCGCCTCGCAGGAGACCGCCAGAGCGCCCACGCCTTGCGCCCCGCCCGCCTTGTGCGAAGACAGCGCCGCGAAGGTTGCGAGCGAGCCTGCGAAATCGAACCGTCCGCCGCCGGTCATCTGCACCGCATCCACATGGAACAGATGGCCCGCCTCCGCGATCATCGTTCCGGCAGCGGCCACCGGCTGGATCACTCCGGTCTCGTTATTGGCCGCCATCAGGCAGTAAAGCGCCTTCTCGCGCGCCAAGCCGAGATCGGCCTTCAGCCAGTCCAGATCTGCGCGCCCATCGCCGGTCACGGGCCAGACCGTCACCGGCAGACCGGACGCCTTGGCTGCCGCGCGCACCGCATCATGCTCGATCGCGCTGATCACGATGCGCTGCGCGCCCAGCAGCCTGGCGGCGTGAACCGCCAGATTGTTCGCTTCGGTCCCGCCGGAGGTGAAGACGAGGTCCTCGCCCCGCGCGCAGATCGACTTCGCGATCACCGCTCTCGACCGCTCCACCCGTGCGCGCGCAGCCCGACCGGGGCCGTGGACAGACGACGGATTGCCGCCTTCCGCCAAAGCCACGGCCACGGCTGCGGCCGCCTCCGGGCGCACCGGCGCGCTGGCGTTATGGTCGAGATAGACACTCACGAAAGCCTCACTCCGCGGCCTGCTCCAGGGCGGGCGTGTCATCAAAACGGGTCGAGGACAGGCCGAGCACGCGGCGCTCGATCACGTCCTCCAGCGTCACGCCGTTGAGGAAGAGATGGATGTGGCGGCCCAGCTCGTCCCACAGATCATGGGTGATGCAGCGCGCCCCGCCTTCCATGCAGCCGGCCGGCTTATGCTGGCAGCGCGTCACGTCGACGGGCTCTTCGACCGCCAGCATGATGTCGGCGATGCGCGTGTCGCGCGCCGCGCGCGCCAGGCGATAACCGCCGCCGGGACCGCGCACGGATTTCACGATGCCGGCGCGGCGCAGCTTGGCGAAAAGCTGCTCAAGATAGGACAGCGAGATCTCCTGACGCGAGGCGATGTCGCCCAGCGGCGCCGGCCGCTCCTTGCTGGAGCGGGCCAGATCGGCCATGGCCATCACGGCGTAACGTCCCTTGGTGCTCAGCTTCATCGGGTTATTCTCCCTCCCCGTTCCTGAAGGCGCATCCCGCCGCTCGCTCTTTGCATGAGGCCTGTGCTAGAAGGCCCGTTCGCTTCGGCGGCCGGCGTTGCATGGACAGCAGATAGATCTCCCTGCAGCCCGGTCAAGAATTCGGCGTGCGATTTATCTCTAACCTCGCAAGGGCCCTCCCGTAAAGCCCGAGCGCAGGAGTCGGACAAACCCTCAAACCGCGTGTGATTGACCCTTATGCCTGACGTGATCATCCCCGGCCCGGCCGGCCGCCTTGAAGGCAAGTACAGCCCGTCAAAAACCCCGGGCGCGCCTGTGGCTCTGGTGCTCCACGCCCATCCCAAGGGCGGCGGACACATGGAGACCCCGGTCTCCCAGATGCTCTACGACGAGTTCAAGGAGCGGGACTTCTCCGTGCTGCGCTTCAATTTCCGCGGCGTCGGGCGCAGCCAGGGGACCTATGACCAGGGGCTGGGGGAATTGTCCGATGCGGCCACGGCGCTGGACTGGGCCCAGGCGCACAATCCCAACGCCGGCTATTGCTGGGTGGCGGGCCACAGCTTCGGCGCCTGGATCGCCATGCAGCTGCTCATGCGCCGCCCGGAGATCGCCGGCTTCGTCGCGGTGGCGCCGCCCACGAACATGTACGACTTCACCTTCCTGGCGCCGTGTCCGGCCTCGGGGCTCATCGCCCACGGCGACGCCGACGCCATCGTGCCCCATGACGAGATGCAGCGCGCCATGAGCAAGGTGCGCACCCAGAAGGGCATCCAGATCGAGACCGACATCATCCCCGGCGCCGGCCATCTGTTCAGCCAGCATCTCGAACCGCTGGAAGCCTCGGTTGTGAAATATCTCGACCGGCGTTTGCCGGAAGTGGAGGTGGAGCGCCGAGAACAGCCGGCGGGGTCGCGGCGGTAGGGGAACTTTTTCCTGTCCTCCCTCGCTCCGCTCGGTCGGTCCTCGCTGCGCATGGGCAAGCCATGCTCGCTGCGGGCGCGCAGTCGCGCTTGCGGCGGCTGCGCCGCCGCGGTGAGTGCTCTGCGCTATCGGCTCAGGTGTCCTCCCCCGCTTGCGGGGGAGGTGTCCGCGAAGCGGACGGAGGGGGCGGCGCAGACAGTTCAATGCTGGAGCTGGGCGCAAACCGCTCAAACCGGGGACATTCCCGCACTTCAAACCGGGGACACACACCTATTCCCGCGCCGCCTTCGGCCGCCCCGGCCTCTTCGGGGTGAGCCGCGCGCCCGTGCGCGCCTCCATGGCGGCGATCCAGTCCGGCGCGCCCAGCGGCAGGCCGGTCTGGATGAATTGACCCAGGCGCGCCTCTTCAGCCGGGCTCAGGCCCGCGGCGAGATAGGCGTCCCAGTCCGCGATCCGGTCGAGAAACGCCGTTCGCTGCGTCAGGCCGTCAGGGGTCCCGCCATGGTGAAAGCGCGCACTCGACCACGGCCAGTCCTGCGCCCGGCGGGCCAGTCCGGCGCGCACCGGGTTGAGCTCCACATAGCGCACCGCGGCCAGCGCATGGCCCTCATCCATGGCGCAGGAAGCGAAGCGCCCCTGCCACAGAAAGCCAGTCCAGCCCTCGCGTGCGTTGATCTTGCGGGTGTAGCGCTGATGTGCCTGCTTCAGCGCCGCGGCGAGGCCGCCCTCGCACGAGGGCTCCAGCACGAGATGGACGTGATTGGGCATCAGGCACCACGCCCAACACCTGATCGCGTGCGCTTCAAACGCCTCAGCGGCCAGATCCCGGTACAGCGCGTAGTCCGTCTCGCAAAAGAAGGTCTGCTGACGCCGGTTTCCCCGCTGCGTCACGTGATGGGGATGCCCCGGCAAAACAATGCGAGCCCTGCGCGCCATGAATTGTGCCTATCAGGCGAGTGACCGAGAAGTAATCCCCCTAAGCGCGATTAGACTGGGCGGAAATAGGTGTGTCCCAGGTTTTCCTGGGCGGAAATAGGTGTGTGTCCCCGGTTTTCAGGTGTGTGTCCCCGGTTTTCAGGTGTGTCCCCGGTTTTCATTTATTTTCATTTACGTTCTGCACTGCATAGGGGCGGATTACATGATTGGTATTTGGAATATAGCGCGCTATCGCCGGCCTATACACACTTGCCGCATTAACGGACGCGTTGAACAGGAGTCGCGCACGAAGAAGATTGATAGGTATGCCGAAGGTTTGCGTGGGATGAGTCAAGATCTACAACTCCCGTCAGATAAATCCAGGATGAATTTAAATGGCGCTTTTTCGTCATCGTATGTGTAGTTTTCGAACCCCTGCCAAGGCGCGACACACACGTTATCCCGCGCCCTCACACACTGCACATCGTTCTCACCAAACTCGATCTGAAAGTACAGGTTTTGGTCATGAACCCTGAAGAGCTTTCTTGAGTTCATGCTCTCAACACTTATAAAATGAAATCCATTCGTTTCTTTAAAGCTTGGAATTATCCTTTGCCAAAGCCCCATCAGGTCGTCGCTATAGTAGCGATGGAAACATACTTTCGTGGAACCCGGGGCTATAATATCTTCTACAGCGATTTCTTTCGCACCAGTCCCGGATTGGCTATGGTATTGCCTTTCTATATTTCTATAAATTGATTGATACTCAGAAACATTCGAACAACCGAGGGCCGCTAAGATTGAGAAGACACTGACACCTGCACGTAAAGAAAAACTAGGAAATGTTCCACGAACGTCCCATGTGAGACGCCTTTCCCGAGCCTGCTCCCACCCCCTCATTCCATCACCCCATCCACCACGAGGTTCCGGTACACCGCCTCCACATCAAACAGCGGCCGCCGGCGCGTCGGCGCGTCGTTCGTGTAGACCACCACGGCGGTGAGACCGGGGTGCGCCCAGGCGCGCGGGGCGGCGGACCAGTCGCGTTCATAGCGGCTGGCGACGAGGTCTTCGTAGCCGCCGATATGGGTGGTGCGCCCGGCGTCGAACGCCATCCCGCCGAAGAGATTGCCGGCGCTGGCATAGTTGCGGCCGCGCAAATGCACGATCTTGAAGCGCTCATGGCCGCGCGCGGCGCCATCCGCCGCGGCGCGGGCGAGCAGGCGCAGCGACCCAAAAGTCTCTGGCGTCTCCGCGCCGGTCAGCGCCAGGCCGCGCGCCTCGATCCTCACTGTGTCGTCGGTGATCCAGGTGACGGCGGTGTTGCTCTCCACCACATCCCAGGTGCGCTCCATGGGATCGACCGGATCTGGAAAGAGCGAGCGCACAGCGGTGACCCCATCCCCCACCGGCTCGCCGTCCGGCGTGCGGCCCCCGAAACCCAAACCGGGAAACGGAAAGGGCTGCATGGTTCCGCAGCCGCCAAGGGCCAGCAGCCCCGTGGTGATGACGCTTGCGCGCATGGCCGCGCTCCAGCTGCGGGTCGGGCCTGCGCTCTCGTGACACGAGAGGCTTTGGCGCCGGTGAACGCAGAAGATGATGCGGGTTCGCGCGAATGGAGGCAAGAGCGGACGGGCGCGACGCTCAGCCCGCCACCTTGCCCCCGCCCATCGCCTCGCCCACCCCCGTCGTCCCCGGAAAGCTGATGGGCAGGCCGCGCAGGGTTCTTGCGGCCAGCACCGCGAAGGCTTCGGCTTCGATGAGGTCGCCGCGCCAGCCCACGTGTTCGGCAGGGACCACGGGAAGGGCGCAGGCGCGCGAAATGCGGTCGAGGAGGTCGGCGTTCTTGCGTCCGCCGCCGCAAACGATGAGGCGCTCAGGGCGTTCCGGACAGGCCTCGACGCCCAGCGCGATTGAGCGGGCGGTGAATTCGGCGAGCGTCGCGGCGCCGTCCTCGACCGCGAGATTGCGCGCCGCGTCCAGCGTGAAATCCCAGCGGTCCAGCGATTTCGGGCCCTTCAGCGAAAAATGGGGATGCGCCAGAAGCTCTTCGAGCCCCGCATCCAGCACCCGACCCTTGGCCGACAGGGCGCCGTTGTCGTCGAAATGGGCGCCGGTCTTCTCCGCCACCCAGGCGTCGATGAGCCCGTTGCCCGGCCCGGTGTCGAAGGCGGTGAGCGATCCGTCCGAGCCGATCAGGGTGAGGTTCGCCACACCCCCGATGTTCAGGACGCCCAGCGGGCGTTCCAGCCCGGTGCTTTGGCTGAGCACGGCGTGATAGATGGGCGCCAGCGGGGCCCCCTGCCCGCCGGCCGCCATGTCGGCGGAGCGGAAATCATAGGCGACGCGGCAGCCCAGCCGTTCGCTCAGCGCCGCGCCGTCGCCCAGCTGGAGCGTGCGCCCGTTCGCGCCGGCGGAGGGCGGGACGTGGATGACGGTCTGGCCGTGAAAGCCGACCAGATCGAGGTCGGCGGGCGCAAGGCCGGCTTTGGCGCACACCGCTTCGACGGCGCGCGCATGGGTGTCGGTGAGCACGCGAACGGCGTCTTCGAAGACTGTGGGCTCCGGCCCTGCGAACCGCCAGGCGAGCGCGGCGTCGACGGCGGCCTGAAGCACGGCGCGTTCGGCGGGGGTGTACGGCGTCTCGAAGCCCGGACCGAAGCCGGTGACGGTCTCGCCGTCGGTGTCGAGCAAGGCGGCGTCCACCCCGTCCAGCGAGGTGCCGCTCATCAGGCCGATGATCTTCATGGTTGAGGCTCGCGCTGAGGATCGGGCTCCGGGGCGGGTTCGGGCGGCGGCGCGTCGGCTTCGGCCTCGCGCGCAGCCTCCAGGGCGTCGAGCCGGCGCTCGGTGCTCGCCCCTTCAAAGATGCGGCGCAAGACGCCCGGCGCCAGGGCGGAAAGCGGATTGGCCACCACGCGCGCGGCGTCGAACGGCCCGGCGGCTGAGAAGGTCACGCCGAACACCCCCTCGCCGCGGCGCGAGGTGAGCAGCTCGCCGAGCACCGGCACGGCGCCGAGCACGGTGTTCGCGCCGTAGGAGGGCACGATGACCCCGTCAATGCTCAACTCCTGACCGGGGAAGTCCACCAACCCCGCCCAGGTCGCGCCGAGCGCGGGACCGGCGACGCGCGCGCCGCGCATCTCCAGCTGACCGCCGCGCCAGACAAAGGCGGTCTCCAGGCTGTCGAACTCGATCCCGCCCTGGCCGCTCAGAAGCCCGGCCAGGCCCTCGAGGGAACCGGCCGCGAGCACGCGGGCGAGCAGCGGCATGCGCTCCAAGGTGAAATCGGTGACCGACAGCGCGCCCTCGGTGGCGGCCTCGACGCCCGCCGGCGGGACGGAGGCCTCCAGGGCGAGCGCGCCGCCGCTGGCGTTGTCATAGCCGGCGAAGGCGGCGAGCAGCTCGCCCGCATCGCCCGAGGTCAGGCGCATGAGGCGAGAGCCGTCCGCCGCATTCGGATTCTCAGCCAGGCGGAAATCCACTCCGCCGCCGCGCGTGCGCGCGGCGAAGCTCGCTTCGTTCAATCCCTCCGGACCCAGATCGGCGGTGAGGCCGACCCCGGTGAACGCCACCTCCCGCACCAGCACGCGGGCGATCGCGGCCTCCAGGCGCAAGGGCGCGGTGACGAACCCGCCCTCGCCGGCCCCGCCGAGATCGAACAGCTCGCCGGCGTCCAGAAATTCGCCGGCCAAGCGCAGATGCAGCGGCCCGTCCGGCCCGTCGGGGCGCTCAGCGGTGGCGCTCAGGTCCATGCGGCCGTCGATGACGATGCGGTCGGCTTCGGCGGCGAGCAGCCGTCCGTCGGCCGCCAGGCGCGCGCTGGCGCGCAGACGCATCCCCTCCCCGCTCAGCTCCAGCGTCTGCAGATCGACCACGCCGTCATCGCTCAGCCGGCTGGCGAAGCGCGCCATGGCCGGCTCTCCGGCGGGCTTGCCCCACAGATCGGCGGGCGCGGCCACGGCCGCCTGCTCCAGATCCAGCGCCAGGTCGATGCTGGAGAAGTCGAGGCCCCGCCCGCGCACCAGCGCCTCAACCCCCACAGCCCCGTCGAGAAAACGCCGCAAGGGAAGGCCGAGCCGGTCAAGATCGCGCGCGCTCATCAGGGTGGAGACCGTCACCAGGCTGGAGGGCTGGTCTTCAGGCAGGCCGAAGGTCTCGCGCCAGCTGATCTCGGCGCGCGCGCCGGCGACCGAAGCGGCGCCGTCGGCGGCGAAGCCCTCCGGGTCGGCGCTGATCGTCACCTCGCCGTCGGTGAGCTCCAGATCGCCGAACCCGGCCGCGGCGGTGACGTCGGTGAAGCGGCCGGAGACCTGATAGCCGACATCTTCCGGCGGCACATGGCGCAGCATGGGACGGCCGAGCTCAAAGCGCATCTCGCCGCGCCCGCCGAACGCCTCGGGATCCAGCCCGTAATTGGTGGCGATCGACAAGGGCGGCTCGTCGATCAGGCCCAGCACGTCGGGCACGGCGCCGCGCCCGGCCCCGCCGAACCGCGCCGTGGCGCCCTTCGGCGTGAAGCGGGGGATCTCCACGAAGATCTCGTCGATGGCGAGCGCGCCGATGGCGGCGTCCGATCCGTCAAGGCTGAGCGAATCCCCGCGCAGCACGGCCGTCCCGGACAGGCCCGTCAGCGGCGTCATGGTGGAGACATAGCGCACGTCGGCCTGGCGATATCGGAACGCCAGGCTCAGATGCTCGTCCTCCAGCGCCCGGCGTGCAAGGGCCTCGGGCGGGATGTCGAGTTCGAGGCGGGCTTCGTAAAGCTCGCCGGCCAGAATGCTGTCGCGCACCCAGTCACGCGCGCCGAGGGCGAAATCGGTGGGCCAGTGGCGCAGCACGTCGGCTTTGGTCAGCACGCCCTCGATGGGCCCGGACAGCGCGATGGACGGACGCCAGCCCGCCTCGGTCGGGCCGCCGCCCAGAGCGCCGGTGAAATCAGCGCGCACCCCCGGCAGCGCCGCCTCCAGCCGGTCGAAGACGATGCGCGGCGCCGCGCGGTCCGCCGCGCCTTGCGCGGAGACGCCCTCCCAGACCAGCGGCTCTGGAAACATGGGAGTGAGATCGACCCGCCCCGCGCCGACCTCCAGGGCGAAATCCGCGCGCCCGGGCAGCGCGTCCTGGAAGTCTGAGAAGTCCGAGAACCGCCCCGAGAGATCAAGATCGAGAAATTCCGAGCGCACTTCGGCGCGCACGATGTCGAGCACGGCGTTTTGCGCGTCCAGGCTGATGTTGAGATCCAAGGCCTCAAGCGCGAACGCCCGGCCTTGTGCGCGCACGACGCCGGGCTCGGCCGTCACCTCCAGGAACGCCGTGCGCAGACCGTTCTCCACCGAGGCGTCGATCACCAGATCCACCGCCAGCGGCGCGTCGAGGCCGGCCAGCCGGGCCAGCGGCCCGCGCCGGGGCGCGGCCGCGGCCGGGTTCAGGTCGCGCAGGCGGACATCCATGAAGACGCTTGACAAATCCCGGCCCGCGTCCAGCCGCATCGCCACCGGCGCCAGCCCCGCCGACGTGATCAGTCCGCCGGACAGATCGGCGGTGATGCGCCCCTCCTCCAGCGAAAGCGCCGCGCGCGCGTCGCGCAGGCGCCAGTGCAGATCGCTCACTGCATCGACCAGCTGCAGATCGACGCCGCGCAGATCGATTTCGGTCAGGCGCGAGAGCAGGCCCGTCTCCGCCTCGAGCCCGGCGGCGAGCGCGCCGACGCCGCCGCCGGCTTCCGTGTTGGCCCGCACGGCATCCGGCCCGCCGAGCCCGGCATGGAACGCGCCGTCGGCGCCGCGAACCATCGCGAAGGCCCCGCCGTCCACCGCGATACGCACCGGCGCGGCGCTGCCGGTGAGCAGAAGGTCGAGCGCCAGCGCGGTCTCCACCCGGTCGGCGTCGACGATCACCTCCCCGCCGGCGCGCGCCGCGGTGACCTCGCGCGCCGTGATCACCAGCGCGCCCGCGCCTGGATCGAAGCTGAGCTGGATCGCGCCGATGGAGGCGACATCTCCCCCCACCGCCGCGAGCAGGCCTTCGGTGGCGCGCTCGCGCAGGATTTCCGCGTCCACCGGCCCTTCGGCCAGGCGCCACAGCACGGCGGCGGCGGCAAAGATCGCCAGCGCCAGGAGGGCGGCGAGCGCTTCGAGCAGGTACAGGACGGCGAGACGGGCGGCGCGGCGCATGGACTTCGCTTTATCCCCAGCCGGCCACTGGACGCGGCGGCGTTTGGATACGATTTTCTGCGCGTCGCGGCCGGGGCGGGTCCCGCCGCTTGAGCGAACAGGAGTCCGTGATGAGCGAAGTCACCGAAGGAAGCAAGGCCCCCGGCTTCACCCTGCCGGCCGACGGCGGGCGGGAGGTGTCCCTAAGCGATTTCAAAGGCAAGGCGGTGGTCCTTTACTTCTACCCCAAGGACGACACGCCGGGATGCACGAAAGAGGCCATCGGCTTTTCCGAGGCGGCGGACGCGTTCGAAGCCGCGGGGGCGGTCGTCATCGGCGTCTCCAAGGACACCGTGGCCAAGCATGACAAGTTCCGCGACAAACATGGCCTGAACGTGATCCTCGCCAGCGACGCCGACGGCGACGTCACCGAACGCTACGGCGCCTGGGTGGAGAAGCAGATGTACGGCAAGACCTATATGGGCATCGAACGCTGCACCTTCCTCATCGGCGCCGACGGCGATGTGAAGCAGGTCTGGCGCAAGGTGAAGGTGCCCGGCCACGTGGAGGCGGTGCTGGAGGCGGTGAAATCGCTGTAACCGAAGACATCCGCCACGCCTGCGCCCGGGTCCTCGCCGAGGGCGGGCGGGACGCCAAACCGGCTCTTGCACGCGAGGTCGCCGCGGCCTGGCGCGCGGACGCGCTGGCGCCGCCTTCGGCCGGGGCTGGCTCGCTGGCGCCCGGCCGCCCCGCCCGGCCCGAGCGTCCGGAGCTGAAGCCGCCGGGTCAGGTCCCGCGCCGCCGCCTGGGTACGCCGGCGGGCCGGTTCGCGCTGCTGCATGCGGTCGCCCATATCGAGTTCAACGCCATCGACCTGGCCTTCGACATGGTGGCCCGGTTCAGCGGCGACGCCCGTCTGAGCGAAAGCGAGCGGCGCGCCTTCATCGCCGACTGGATCAATGTGGGTGACGACGAGGCGCGCCATTTCCTGCTGGTGCGCGAGCGGCTCGCGGCGCTCGGCGGCGATTACGGCGACTTGCCCGCCCATGACGGGCTCTGGGAAGCCGCGCGCGCCACCTGCGACGACCTCGCCGGGCGGCTCGCCGTGGCGCCCATGGTGCTTGAGGCGCGCGGGCTCGACGTGACCCCGGGGATGATTGAGCGATTGCGCGGGGCCGGCGACCAGGCGAGCGCAGCCGCGCTGGAGGTGATCTACACCGAAGAGGTCGCCCATGTGGCGGCGGGCCGGCGCTGGTTCGAGACGATCTGCGCGGCCGACGGCGCCGAGCCGGAAGCGCGGTTCCAGGAGCTGGTGAAGCGGTATTTCCGCGGCGATCTGAAACGTCCGTTCAACACCCCGGCGCGCGACCGGGCGGGCCTTCCCCAGGACTGGTACGAGCCGCTGGGCGTGTGACGCGGCGCCGTTGCGGAGTTCTCAAGCGCGCCGCGCGCCTGTATAGGGCGCGGCTTGCAACACGGATCGAGCCGTCATGTCCGAGCTGACCCTCACGATCTCGAAGGACTTCGCCTTCGACGCCGCGCACCATTTCGAACACAAGGACGCGGACCATCCGTTTTCGCGCCTGCACGGCCACTCCTTTCAGGGCACGGTGACGCTCACCGGCGCGCGCGAGGCGGAAAGCGGCATGGTGCGCGATTTCTGGGAGATCGAGACGGAGCTGAAAAAGCTGCGAGACCAGCTCGACCACCGTCTGCTCAACGAGGTGGAGGGGCTGGAGAATCCTTCGCTGGAGAACATCGCCCATTGGGTGTTCGAACGCCTCGACGCGGCGCTTCCAGGCCTTGTGAGCGTCGAAATCCGTCGGCCGAGCTGGGGCGAGAAAGCCCTGGTGCGGCGGTCCTAGCGCGGCCGCTCAGGATTGATCGCGGCGGCGCTCTTCAAGCAGCCGCTCATGCCGGCGCACGCTGATCGCATAGAACACGACGACCCCAAGGGCGACCGCCGTCAAAACCGACGCCATGATCCAGTCAAACATCGCGGCCAAGCTTAAGGTGCGGTCCAAGCATGAGCACCGTTCTCCTCACAGGAGAATAGTCAGCTCAGCGCGCCGCGCAAGAGTCACTCCCCGCGCCGCTCCTCCACCAGCTTGTCGAGCGAGGCCTTCAGGCGGGTGAAGAAGATCGTGTTCACCACGCCGAGCGCGCCGGTGACGAGGAGCGTGATCCCGAAGGCCAGCTGAAGCCCGCCCTCCCCGAACCGGCCGGAGGCGAGCAGAGCGCCGAGGATCGCGACGAGGCCGAACGCCGGGATGAGAAGGCGGGGAAGGCTCATGGGGTTTTGCTCGATCTGGTTTGAGGCGACCGTCCTACTTCAGGGCCAGGGCGGGCGCGGTCAAGCCGGAGCGACCGCCTAGCGCGGCCCACGGCCCAGCAAGACGTCGCGCGCTTCATGCACTTTCGCGGCGAGCGCGTCATTGCCGCCGGCGTCGGGATGGACCTGCTTCATCAGCCGGCGATAGGCCGCGCGCACGGCGGTTTCGTCCGCGTCCTCAGGCACGCCGAGGATCTCCGCGGCCTCCTTGCGCGTCATGCCCCCTGGACGCCGCGGCCCGGCGCCGGACCCGGCCGAACCCGCCCCTGCGCCGCCGCTTCCGGGACGGCGCGTCCCGCCCCGCGCCGCCACGCCGAGAAAACCCAGGGCGGCGGTGATGATCGGCACCCCGGCGATGGCGAGCCCTCGCAGCGTCAGCAATGCGCCCACGAGAAGCCCCCCGACCCCGATCAGGATGCGCACGGTCTGGGCGGCCTTGCGCGAATCCGCGCGTGCGAGCGCGTAGGCCAGCGCCCCGAGGAGCGCCAGCACGCCGAGAAGCGCGAAGACGAGGCTCATCAGAACGGAATGCGGGCCCCGTCAAGGCCCGGCAGTTTCAAGATGATCAAGAGCTCGCGCAGCTCCTGGCGCGCGGCCACATGGCTCATGGAGAAGGGGATCGCCGAACCGCTCTCGGTCAGATCGATCAGCGTGAGCCCGGTGGGAAACAGCTCGCGATAGATCACGCGCTCGGAAAAGCCCGGCGCCAGCCGGAAGCCGATCCGCTCCGACAGCGCGCGCAGGCCCTTGCCGACGCGGCGCTTGTTCTTGGCGTCGAGGGTGGAGACGCGGTTCCTCATCACCACCCAGTCCATGGGTTTGCGGTCGGTCATGGCTTTGCGCTTGCGGCACTCCCAGACCATTTCCGCGTAGATGCTGGGCCGGCCCACCTCGAACGTCTCCGGGTCCACGTCGGCGAGCAGCGCAAAATCGACAAAGCTGTCGTTGATGGGCGTGATCAGCGTATCCGCGCGGGCGTGGGCCAGGCGGGCGTAATGGGTGTCCCCGCCGGGCGCGTCGATCACGATATAGTCGCAGCGCGCCTTCAGATCGGACAGGGCGGCGTCGAACGCGGCCTTCTCCTCGGCCTCGCGCGCATCGAGGCTGCGCTCCGCCGATTGCGGCAGACGCGCTTCGGCGGGCACCGGCAACTTGGCGCCGCGCTTCTCCGCCCAGGCGCGGCGATTGGAGAGATGGCGCGACAGGCTCGCCTGGCGCACGTCGAGATCGATCACCCCCACCGCCTTGCCCATGCGCATCAGCGCGATCGCCAGATGGATGGCCACGGTGGATTTGCCCGCGCCGCCCTTCTCATTGCCCACGACGATGACATGGGCCGCGCCCAATCCACGCTCGGCCTGTTTGACGGGCTTGATGATGTCGGCGCTGGCGAGCGGGCTCATGGCGGCGCGAATCCCTTAGCTGAGGCGGGATGACGGCATACACCATCCATATGGGGGCGGCGAAGGCGGCATAAAAGATACGCTGCGCCCGGCGCCGAGGTGTTGCGCGAAGGACTCCCGGCTTATAACGGCTCGCCGGAAAAGTCCGTGACCGCACACCAGTCGCCGCGCGCCTTCACCGCATCGCACGCCGCTTCCGCCTCGCCCGGCGTGTCGAACGGCCCCGCCTTCAAGCGCAGGAACACGCCCCGCTCACGAAGATCAACTTCAGAAAGACGCGCTGTCCGGTCGGCGAGTTCGCCATGGCGGCGCGTCATCTGGGCCCAGCCGGAGACGGCGTGGGCGCGCTGGCGATAGCTGGCGAGATGCACCGCGCTCATCACGCTGCGGGCGCCGGACAGATCAAGCGGCTCGGGCGCGGCGGCGACCGCCGGCTCCGGCGCGACTTCGATCACGGGCGCACGCGTCAAGGCCGCCTCCAGCGCGGTCATCTCCACAACAGACGCATCGATTCGCGCCGGGTCGGCCGCCTCCGTCGCAAGAAGCAGCGAGGCAAGCGCCTGGGCGCGCGTTTGGGGCGCCGATGGCTCGGGGGCCGTGGCGCACGCGGCGAGCGCGAGGCTCGCAAGAAGGGCGGCGAAACGCAGCATGACGCTCTCATACAGCGAGTCGCGCGCTTGCGCGCCCGTGCGAAGCCCGGCTAGCGTCCGCGCGCTTTATGGACTGGAGCCCGTGACCGTGACCCGCCCCGCCCTGCCGCTCGACGCCGCCTTCGATCCCGCCGAGCTCGCCGCCGCAGTGAGCGCTTGGCGCGCGCAGGGCCTCTCCATCGGTTTCGTGCCGACCATGGGCGCGCTCCATCGCGGTCATATCGCCCTGGCGCAGCAGGCGCTGTCTCTTTGCGATCGGGTGGTGGCGAGCGTGTTCGTCAACCCCGCCCAGTTCGCGCCGGGCGAGGATTTCGATGCCTATCCGCGCACGCTGGAGGCCGACGCCGAAAAGCTCAGCCAGGCCGGCTGTCACCTCGTCTACGCGCCGACGGCGGCCGCCATGTACCCGAAAGGCTTCGCCACGACGATCAGCCTCACCGGGCCGGCCGAAGGCCTGGAAAGCGCGGCGCGCCCGCACTTTTTCGCCGGCGTCGCCACAGTCGTGACGAAGCTCCTCAACCAGGTGAAGCCGGACAAGGCGGTGTTCGGCGAGAAGGACTATCAGCAGCTCCTGGTGATCCGGCGCCTGGTCGCCGATCTCAACATGGGCGTGGAGATCGTCGCCGGCGAGACCGTGCGCGAACCCGACGGCCTCGCCCTCTCCTCACGCAACGCCTATCTCTCACCCGACGAGCGTGCGCGGGCGGGCAAGCTCAACATCATCCTCGCCGAGTTCGCCTCCGCCCTGCGCGCCGGCGCCGCGGTGAAGACCGCCCAGGCCGACGCGCTGAAAGCCGCCGAAGCCGTCTTCGACAACGTCGATTACATCGAAGCGCGCTACGCGAAGACGCTGGCGGCCCTGCCTGACGGCGCCCTCGATCAACCCGCCCGCGTTCTCGCCGCCGTGCGCGTGGGCAGGACGCGGCTGATCGACAATCGGGACGTCTAGTGCTGCGGCTTACTCTTCGACTCCCCGCAGGCGCGCCCCCTACCACGCCCCCATCTCGATCAGCTTACGGCGCAGATCGTCGGGCAGTTCCTCGCCGCCGGTATGGACGGAGAGGTCGGCGGGGGCGTGTTCGGGTTTGAGATAGCGCCAGCCCTGGAAGGGTCGCTTGGGACTCGGCGCGGTTCGGATGATCTCGGGATCGAGCCTGATCGTGCAGCGCTTGATCCCGGCCTCGTCGGTGATGTCTTCAAGCTCGAGGATCGTCTGGCGGCACTGGATCACCCGCTTGATCACCCAATAGAGCGAGCCGCCGTCCAGCAGCTCCTTCGCCCGCTTGGGCGTCATGCGCGTGGTGTGGGGCATCGGCCGGCCGCCTGGCGCCACCTTGTCGCGCCAGGCTTCCAGATCGTCGATCCCGTCCGCCCCGACGCAGAGTTTCACGAGGTTGAGGGCCATGCCCTCTAGCTAGGGCGACTCCGCCGCCGCGCCAAGATCGCCGGACTGCGCATCGCCGCCGTCGAACACCAGGTTGGAGATCTCCATGGCCATGGATTGTTCGAAGGACTGGAACGCCGCCGAGCCGGAGAGCGCCATTTCAAGGCGGGACAGGCGCGGGGCGGCGTAGGCGGGTTCGAAAACAAAGCTCTGGCGCATGGAGAACGTGTTGATGCGCGCGGCCATGTTCGGCTTGAAGCTCTCCGCCGCGAACAGGTGCACCCAGGCGACATGGCCGCTGGCGTCGAGCGCGATCTCCCCGTTCAGATGCCGCAGCATGGCGTCCATTTGCGCGTCTCCCTCACCGTCGTCCACGTCCGCGCCGACGGCCATGGATTGCGGGGCGAAGCCGTAGATCGCCAGCCCGCCCTCGTCGCGCAGATGGCGCGCTTCGTCGCCGACCATGCGGCGCAGGCTGACCGGACCGGTCAGCCCCTCCCCGGCGTCGGGATCGTCCGTGTCGCGAAACGCGTCCTCTTCCGGGTCGAGGAACCCGTCCCACATCTCCTGCTGGGTCTCGGACAGGTCCGCTTCGGAGGGCTGCAGAAGCCTATAGCGCACGTCTTCGCCGGAAAGATCGACACGGACCGTAATCCCTTCGCCGCCTTCCTCGAGGCGGAAATCAAGCCCGGTCGGGGCCGCCTCTCGCGGGTTTGTCGAAAGCGCGGCCTCCAGAGCCGCGGGCAATTGCGCCAGGGACGGCGCGGGCGTCAGCGCCAGAAGCGCGGCGGCGGCGAGGAACAAGCGCACGGGCGGCTCTCCAGTTACAAGACCGAAGCCGAAAGCCTAGTGAGCCGGCGCGCCGCGCCCAACTGAATTTCTCGACAGGTTAGGCGGCGGCGCGGTCGCGGAAGCCGGTTTCGCTGGCGAGATCGATGTCGAACGTGGTGTCGCTCTTCGGCAGCGGTCTGGACGCCCGCCCGGTCAGCTTCTCCATCGCCTTCCAGCCCTTCGACAGGGCGAGCTTGGCGTAGGCGGGCACACCGGTGGTCTTCGAGGAGGACGGCTCGAAGCCCATGCGCCGCAGGGCGCCGTTGGCGTGCAGCACGGCGTTCTTCATCACCGACTCCCGGGTGACGACTTCGCAGGTGATCGAGACGTTCAGCCCGTCGAGATTCTCCACCCGATGCGGCGCGTGCAGCGGCCAGGCGACGAAATCGCCGGGCGTGAGATCCACCATGGCCGCGTCGCCGTCCCAGGCCGGATCGAACGGCACGTCCTCGGTCTGGGTCTTGTGCAGGATGTTCTCCATCGCCTCGTCGCAGAGCCAGGGCGCGCGCGGCGGATAGATCCGGAAGCGCTTCTTGCCCTTCACATGCAGCAGCAGCGTCTCCGACACGTCGGAATGATAGAAGACCTGGGCTTTCGGCGAGCTGATCAGGATGCCGCCATAAGCGCGTAGCGGAGCGTAGCCCGGATTGAGACGCTTGAGCTGTGCGAACAGCGCCTCGAACAGCGGCTGGTAGACCGGATCGGTGTTCATCGCTTCGCGCAGATTGATCCAGAGCTTGCCCTGGCGCACCGCCTCCAGCAGATCGCGTCCGCTCATGGCGCCGGGATCGCCGGCGCGCCAGCTGTCGCGGTCGGCCGGGTCGTCACCCATGGTGCAGAAATCGGTGAGCGCGCGCGGATGCCGGTTGAGCAAAGCGGCGAGCGCCAGGTCGGTGAATTCCGGCGCCAGGTGCAGGCGGTGGCGCGCGGTCATCACGCCCTGGCGGAATTCGGCGCGCTTTTCATCGTTCCAGTCGATCAGGACAGGGTCGGTCATAAGGGGGCTCCCGTCGCAATACGGGACGCGGCGCGCGTCCCTGGTGCGGCGGGAGCAAGCCCCGTGCCGAGCGGCGTGGGCCGATCAACCCACGACCACCAGGCTCAGCCATTGCGCGGCGAGCGCGGGCGCGTCATGGCCCTCGATTTCGACCTCGACGCTCTGGGTGAGCTGATACTGGCCGGGCTTGCGCTCGGTGACGTCGGCGAGCGTGAATTTGCCGCGCAGCTTGGCGCCCACGGGCACGGGGGTAAGAAAGCGCACCTTGTCGAAGCCGTAATTGATGCCGATCGCCTTGTCCGGGAAGGCCGGCAGAGCCTGGGCCGCGAAATGACTGAGCATGGACAAAGTCAGAAAGCCATGCGCGATCGGCCCGCCGAACGGCGTCTCCGCCCGCGCCCGCTCCGGGTCCACATGGATGAACTGATGGTCCAGCGTCACGTCGGCGAAGGCGTTGACGCGCGATTGATCAAGGGTGAACCAGTCCGACGTGTTGGTCTGACCGATGCGCTCTTTGAAGGTGTCGATGGTGCTCATGGGGGAAGTTCACCCTGCGCCGGGCGCGCGCGTCAAGACGTTGAACACCTTCCCCATTTGCGCCAGGCGAGCTTGCCCAACCCGAACAGCGAAATCGCCAGCCAGCAGATCTCGATGATGAAGCTCGCCAGATTGAAGGTCACCATCAACGAGACGATCAGCAGGCACGCGCCGGTGAGGTTCAGCATCAGATAGAGGACGCTGTCGCCCCGGACCTTCTCGATCTGCAAAAGGAAATAGGCGGCCAGCACGCAGGCGACGCCGGCGATGCCGATGACGTCGGTGATCAGCATCACGGCGCCACCGGCCAGGTTTCCCGGCGGTAGGCGGCGTCCCAGAACATCCACTCGAATTGGCTGCAGCGCAGAAACGACTCGTGCATGCGCGCGCGCTCCGCCTCGCCGGCGGCCTCGGCGGCTTTGTCGGTGATGGCGATAACCGCCTTGGTCGCAGCTTCGAAGTCCGCGTCGGCGTAAGTGTCGATCCAGGCGCGATAGGGATTGTCCGGCGCGGCCGTCTTGTGGATGCGCGTTCCCACGTCCTGGTATATCCAGAAGCACGGCAGGATCGCCGCGGCGAGCTCGCCGAACGACCCGATGGCGGCCACCGACAGAAGATAGCTTGTATAGGCGAGGCAGGCCGGTGTCGGTTCGGCGCGCGCGGCTTCCGCCTTGTCGATGCCGAACTGGTCGAAGAAGGAGGCGTGCAGCGCCTTCTCCACCTCGATGGCGCCCGTGGCCGCGCCGCAAAACGTCATCAGCCCTTCACCGTCGGGCGCTTTCGATCCGGCGGCCGCAAGCGCCTTGGCGTATTGGGCGAGATAGAGGCTGTCCTGCACCACGTAATGGGCGAAGCGCGCCGCATCGAGCCGGCCTTCGGCGAGCTCGACGTTGAACGGCATCGCGTAAATCGCCTCGCGCACCGGCGCGACCCGGGTCCAGGCGGCCTGGCTGAATGACGTCATTTCATACTCCTGATCGCGGCGTCGGCAATCGGCGATGTTGCAGGTTTCAACGCCCGCCGTCTCCGTCGCCCTCTTCGCTGTCGCCGCGCGCGCCGGCCGCGATCGCGGCCGGGCTCTGCAAATCCTGACCGACATGCCGCCGGACCTGGGGCGGAACGAACACCTCCGCGCCGTCATCCATGTACACGGTGGTGGAGGGGAAGGCGAATGCGGTCCCGGCGCCTTCCTCCACGATCTCCTTGACCGCGAAAGCGAGTTCTTCCTTCAGCCGCAGCCATTCGCCCCAATTGGTGGTCTTGGTGAAGCAATAGAGCAGGAAGTCGATGGAGCTGGGTCCGAAGCTGTCCACCCGCATGAAGGTGGCGACCTCGGGCGGTCCGGCGAACTCGGGATGGTCCAGGATCCATTGCAGGGTCTTGTCGCGGATGTACTGGAGCTGCTCCTTGGAGGTCTTGTACTCCACCCCGACGATCCATTTGATCCGGCGATGGCTCATGCGCTGGAAATTGATCACCGGATTGTCGGCGAGCTGGGAGTTCGGCACGTAGACCGGGCTCTTGTCGAACTGACGCACCAGGGTGGAGCGGAAATTGATCTGCACCACGTCGCCTTCGACGACCCCGTCCACCTTGATCCATTCGCCCGGCACGAAGCGCTTCTCGGTGAGGATTAGAAGGCCGGCGATCAGGTTTTTGAACAGATCCTGGGCGCCCAGGCCGATGGCGACGCCGAGCAGGCCCAGCCCGCCGATCACCGGGGCGACGGGAATGCCCCATGTCTGAAGCACCGCGGCGGCGCCGATGATGACGAACAGCACCTTCAGAAACTTCGCGATCCAGTCGACCATGACCGGATTGAGCGTGTTGCGGATCGGCTTGGAGAGGTAGGCGATGGGTTCGACCGCGTTTCGCAACGCCCAGAACAGCGCGATGATCACCAGGCTCGTGGTGACCTGACCGCCGTCGAGCGGCGCGTCCTCCGAATGCAGATTGAGGAAATGCAGCGCGATATAGACGCCGATGATCACCGGTATGAGCTTGAGGGGGCCGGATAGCCCCTTCACCAGCTTGTCGTCCAGCTTGCTCTCGGTCTTCTCCGCCCGGGTCACCAGCCGGCTCACGACCACGCGCGAGAACAGGCCGCGCAGCAGGAACGCCACGATCAGGATCAGGATCGCCGCCAGCCCGTCTCCGACATTATAGCCGAGAAAGCTGGTGTTCCAGACGTCCACGACGATGGCCCAGAGCTCTTCAGCTTCGGCCAGCACGGTGTTGGATTGCGCCGTCACGCCCGCTCCTTGGTCCGCGAGAAGGTCAGATCCGGCCATTTCTCCTGGGAGTAGTTCACCTCCCAGGCCGATTTGGCCATGAAGACGAGATCGCCGTCGATATCCTCCGCCATGGCCGATTTATGCCGGTCCATGAATTCGGCCAATTTGGCCTCGGGCCCGGAGATCCAGCGCGCGGTGTCGTACGGGCTCGGCTCGAAGGTGACCTCCAGCCCGTATTCGTCGGCCACGCGCTGGGCCATGACGTCGATCTGCAGCGCGCCCACCGCGCCGATGACGAAATCCCCGCCCAGCTGCAGCCGGAAGAGCTGTGTCACGCCTTCCTCGGCGAGGCTCTCCAGCGCCTTTTTCAGGTGCTTGGCCTTGAGCGGGTCCTTCAACCGCGCCCGGCGCAGCATCTCCGGCGCGAAATTGGGAATGCCGGCGATTTTCCATTTGCCGCTTTCGCTCAGCGTGTCGCCGACGCGCAGCGCGCCATGGTTGGGCACGCCGATCACGTCACCGGCATAGGCCTCGTCGGCCACTTCCCGATCGTCGGCGAAGAACATCACCGGCGCGGAGACGGTCAGAAGCTTGCCGCCGTCGGTCTTCAGTTTCATGCCGCGCTTGAACTCGCCGGACACGAGTCGCAGGAAGGCCACGCGGTCGCGGTGATTGGGGTCCATGTTCGCCTGGATCTTGAAGACGAAGCCTGCGACCTCCTTGTCGGCGGGCTCCAGCGTTTCGCGCGGCCCGGCCGAGGCCGGCTGGGCCTCCGGTCCCGGCGCGATCTCGGCCAGCGCGTCAAGCAGCTCACGGACCCCGAACCGGCGCAGCGCGGAGCCGAAATAGACCGGCGTCATATGACCTTCGCGGTAGGACTGCTCGTTGAAGGCGGGCATGAGTTCGCGCGCCATCTCCGCGCCTTCGCGCGCCTCGGCGAGCTCCTCTTCGCTCAGTTCGCCGGCGATGGAGTTTCCGTCCAGCTTGAACCGCTCGGACGGCCGGAACTCGTCCTCGACGGGGCGGCGATAGGCGATGAAGTCGTCGCGCTTGAGGTCGGCGACGCCCTTGAAACGGTTGCCGGACCCCACCGGCCACTGCATGGGCGCCACGTCCAGGGCGAGCTTGTCCTGAATGTCGTCGAACAGCTCGTGCGGCTCCATGGCCTCGCGGTCGAGCTTGTTGATGAAGGTGAGGATCGGAATATCGCGCAGGCGGCAGACTTCGACGAGCTTCAAGGTGCGCGGTTCGACGCCCTTGGCGGCGTCCAGCACCATGATGGCGCTGTCGGCCGCGGTGAGCGTGCGGTAGGTGTCTTCGGAAAAGTCTTCGTGGCCCGGCGTGTCGAGCAGGTTGAAGATCAGGCCTTGATGCTCGTAGGTCATCACCGAGGCGGAGACCGAAATCCCGCGCTCGCGCTCGATCTTCATCCAGTCCGAGCGCGTGCGCCGGTTCTCGCCGCGCGCGCGCACCTGACCGGCCAGGCGGATGGCGCCGGCGGTGAACAGCAGGTTCTCCGTCAGCGTGGTCTTGCCGGCGTCGGGGTGGGAGATGATGGCGTAGGTGCGCCGACGCGCCCATTGCGCGCCGTCAGCAGCAGAAGTCATGGGATGTCCGCTCCGCAAGATGACAGGCGTGCGGACTAGCGCGCGGACGCCGCAAGGGCAAGGCGCGGCGCCGGCGCGTCCGGTGCGGCGAAAAAAATGGGGCGGAGGCTTGCGCCCCCGCCCCGGCCCCCTCGCGGCGAGCCTTGCTTCAGGTGGTTGGTCCTAGTAGCGCAGGATGATCTGCCCGAAGACCCGGCGGCCCACCACGTCGTAGAGCGACGGGTCGGTGCCGGACTGGACGTTGGGGGCGTATTCCGGCGGCTGCTCGTCGAAGACGTTGTTCACGCCCAGACGCAGCGACGCGCCTTCGGTGACGTTCCAGGTCGCCCCCAGATCCCAGTACCAGATGGAGTCCGTACCGGTGAAGGAGGTCTCGCCCGGGAAGATCACGCTCGCACGGTTCTCCATGCCGCTGATATACTGGGCCCGCGCGTCGATGTCGAAATCGCCCACGGTCCAGCGCGTGTTCCACAGCGCCTTCCATTCCGGGAACGAGGTGCCGAGCCCCTCGCCGAAGAAGGACACCGTGCCGGCGAAGTCGAGAACCGGCAGATCGGACAGCTCCTGCTGGTTCCACTCCAGAAGATGGGTCAGCAGAAGCTGGGTCTGGATCGACCCGGCCCAGTCCGGCGCGCCCATCCAGTCCAGATCGAACCCGTAATTGAACTGGAAGTCGATGCCGGAGGCTTGCTGCTGGCCGCCGTTGACGCCGGGGAACAAGCCGCCGGGATCGTTCGGATCGCTGAGGAAGAAGATGTCCCCGCCGCCGCGTACGATCGTCTGGCAGCTCTCATAATTGGCGTCATACGCGGAGTTGTTGCCGTAATAATTGTAACAATCCGCGATGATCTGGTTCACCCCCGGCGACAGGATCGGCGAGGAGATATCGATGTACCAGTAGTCAACCGAGCCCTGGAAGCGCTCCGTCCACTGGTTTTGAACCGGCGACGAGAACACCAAACCGACCGTGTAGGTGTCCGCGGACTCAGGATCGAGATCGGTGTTGCCCGACGTGGTGATCGAAGCCTGCGTGCCAGGCGTTTGCGAATACAGATCGGGGGCCGCGACCCCGGTCGCCGCGCACAGGGCGCGAAGATCGACGGCGTCGGGGCCGTTACGGGCCTCGGTCGTCACCGAGCAGGGATCGAAGTATTGCGGCGCAGAGCCGCCGCCGCCGAACAGCTCGCCGAAGTTCGGCGCACGCACGGCCTTTTGATAACTCGCCCGGACGCGGGCGTAGTCGACCGGCTGCCAGCTCAGCTCCGCCTTATAGGCGCTGTCTTCACTGCCGCCGGTGTCGCCGGAGATCCCGTCGGTGAACTCCGACCGCGAGAAGCGATAGCCGAGCGTCAGTTCCAGGGACTGAGCCCAGGGATGGTCCGACGCCAGCGGGATCAAAGCCTCGGTGAAGATGTCCTCGAAGCTGTTCGTGCCCGAGTTCGGGTTCTGGGCGTTGAAACCGGAGATCGGACCGCCGCCCGAACCGGGATCGAACGCGAAGTCGAAGCCCCGATACTCCGCGCCGAGCACGGTGGAGACCGGACCGGCGGGCAGTTCGAACACGTCGCCCGTCACATAGACCTGGGCGACCGTCTGGGAGAACTCGGTCGACGCGGTGGAGCTCACTTCGAGATAGTCGATGCACTCCTGTGACAAAGGCTGCCGGCCGAACGGATTGAATCCGCCTGAGCAGATTGAATCGCCCCCATCGGCGGCCTCAAGCAGCGTCTGGAGATTGTTCGTGTCGATATTGCCTTCCTGCGTGCGGTCGATTTCGGTGTCGCCTTCCGAAACATAGGCGTTCCAACGCCAACCGGACTCGCCGATCGGACCGGACGCCCCGAAGACCACGTTCGTCACCGTGTTTTCGAAGTTGGACTGACGCAAGCCCGCCGCCAGCGTCCGCTGACGCATTTGGAACGGTTCAGTCGCACCGGAGCCGACGAGGTTCGGATCGTCGCCGGTCCGGCTCGCCAGAAGCGTGGCCAGATCGGCCGGGATGAACGGGTTGGTCACGGGGATGATCAGCTGGTTCGCGACAGACCGGCCCGGCTCGATCAGAGGGGAGACCGCCTCGATCGCACTGTTCTCGCCCGGGGGGCGGATCCGCACGGTGGGGATCGGCGTCGGCGCCAGCGCCTGGGCGGAATTGTACTGGCTGAACGTCACGTTGCCGAACACTTCGACATCATTGTCGAACCGGTAATTGGCCTGACTCATGAAGGTATCGCGCTCAAGCGGCAGCGTGAGCAGGTTCACGAAGTCGAAGTTGTAAGAATAAGCGTCCGGGAAGATGTTCTGATTGACGCTCCCGTCGATCGGATAGCGGAAGTTTTCCACATTGGAGGGCGTGTTGAACGCGCCGGCGGAGAACAGCGTGCCGTCCAGGTTGAAGCCGAACCGGTTGCCGCGTGATACGCGGTCGGCGGCGACGCCGTATCCGGAGAACACCGAGTCCACGGCCGCCTCGGTCGGGGCGTTCGCCGACCCGAACAGGAGCGACCCTTCGGGGAAGAAGCTGGTGGTCGAGGTCGCCTGCTCCGCGAACGGACGCTGGCTCTTGATCATGCCCTCGCGCACGGAGCGCTCGATCGCGACCACCGCATTGCCGCGGTCATTGTCGAAATTTCCGCCGATGACGCCGGAGACGGAGTATTCCTCAGCGTCCCAATATTCGGTTGAATTCTCGTAGCTGACGCGCAGATCGACGCCTTCGAAGTCGTCCTTCAGGATGATGTTGACTGCGCCTGCGACCGCATCCGCACCGTAGACCGCGCCCGCGCCGCCGGTGACCACCTCGATCCGCTCGACAAGCGCGGCGGGAATCGCGTTGAGGTCGACCGTAAGATTGGATGCGGACGGCATCATGCGCCGACCGTTCAACAGCACGATGTTCCGGTTGGCGCCGAACCCGCGCAGGTCCACGTTGGCCTGGCCGCCATTGCCCGGGTTGTTCGAGGTGGTGGTGCCCGCCGGGTTCACCTGGGGCAGCGTGTTCAAGAACGTGTCGATCGTCACGTCGGCATTGGCGGTCAAGGCGTCGCCCTGCACCGTCACCACCGGGCTGTCGGCGGTGAAGTCCTGGCGCACGATGCGCGAACCCGTCACCGTGATGGTGTCACGGCTGTCCTGCGCCGCTTCGCCTTCCTGCTCCTGCGCGAACGCGCTCGCGCCCGTCAGGCCGGCCAGCGCCACGCCGCTCATCAGCGCGGCTCTGAGCGCCCGATCGAATGATCGTCTTTGCATATCGGTCCCCCGAATATTGTGTTGTCGCAAAGCTTCAGGCCGGATTGCTCCCCCGGACGCATGAAGCCGCCGACGAAACCCCGTCGGCCTGACCTGAAGCTGTCATACGCCCGTCACGCGCCGCGCCCGGCATGCGGCAAGCGGACCGTCGGCTGCGTCGAACGGCGCTAAGCACGCCGTACACGCTCGGTTTTGCGATGAACCGCGCTCCCGATGCGGCCAACAGGGCGCCACGGGCTTTCCTGATCGCGCCGACTTGGGCCTATTGTTGCGCGATGAACACGATCGACACCGACCCGAACGGCGCGGCGCCCTCCGGCACCGGACTGATGCGCCTCTCGCCGAGGCTGCGTCGTCGCATCCAGATGATCGCGGTGCTGACCGGATTCGTCTGGGGCGCCTACGCGGTGATGTCGGTGCTCAACGCCATGACCGACGGCGCCGCCCCGGACGCGCTGTGGCGCTCGCTCGCCGCCGACGCGTTCGGTGCAGCGCTCTCGGCTTCGGCGGCGTTCATCATCGGCGCCTTGGCGGACCGGTCGCTGGTCTGGCGGATCGTCGCGGCCGTGGCCTTGGCCCTTTTTGCAACGGGGCTTTACTGCCTCGCCGCCCTTCCGCTGGTCGCGCCCCTGGCGCCGCCCACCTATCTTGAGAAGGGGCCGCTGGAATTCTTTTTGCGGCTCATGGTGCTGAACGCCTGGGTCTTCGTCGCCCACGCCGGGCTGTTCGTCATGCTCGACCAGACCGCGAGCCAGGACGCGCTCTCGCCGGAGCGCACCCGCTTCGAAGCGGCCCGCGCCGGCGTCCTGGGCGTGGACACCGGCCGGGACGGGCTCGACGCGCGCTGGTTCTGGTCGTTTCAGGCCGTCTTCTGGTCGGGCATGGCGCTGTTCTCCATCGCCAACACCGTCAACGCCGGCGACAGCCCGCTGAGCGGCTGGCGAATCCTGCTCGCCGAAAGCGCCGGGCTCGCTGCATCGACGGCCGCGCATTATTTCGTCCTCCATCCCACACGCACGAAACCCTTGCCGCTGCGCGCCGCGATCGCACTCGGCTGTTCGGTGGTGATGTGCGCGATCTACGTGGTGGCGATCTTCAGCGCGTTTTACCTGGTCTTGCCGCTGGGTCCCCCGACGATCAATGGTGAACCGGTCAAGGCCGACCTCACCTTCTTCCTCCTCGCCGCGCCCCGCTGGATGTTCCTGAACTTCCCTGTCTATCTCGGCTGGTCGGGGTTTTATCTCGCACTCGACTCAATGCGCGCCCTGCGCCGGCAGGAGCGCCAGCTTTACCGCTCGATCATGTTCGCCCAGGACAGCCAGCTGAAAATGCTGCGCTTCCAGCTCAACCCCCATTTCCTGTTCAACACCCTGAACGCGGTGTCCTCGCTATTGATGGACAAACGCGCTGAGGACGCCGACCTGATGGTCAATCAGCTGGCGCGCTTTTTGAGGCACACCCTGGACGCCACGCCCGGTGACGAGATCGCGCTCAGCGAAGAGATGGCCGCCCAGCGTCTGTATCTCGAAATCGAGAAGGCCCGGTTTCAGGACCGGCTCGATGTGGAGATCGACGTCGCCGCCGAGTGCCTGAAGGCGCGGGCGCCGATGCTGATTCTCCAACCGCTTTTGGAGAACGCCATCAAGTACGCCGTGGCGCGCTCGATCGAGCCGGTGAAGATCCGGCTCGCGGCCCGGCGCGCGGAGGACGGCCGCCTGGAACTCAGCGTCACGGACACCGGTCCGAAACCCGATCCCGGACCGCTGGAACGCCAGGCCGAGGGCGCCGGGGTCGGATTGCGCAACATTCAGGCCCGCCTGAGCACCCTGTACGCCGATCATGGCACACTGACCGCCGGCCCCACGCGGGAAGGCGGTTTTGAAGCGGTCGTGCGCCTGCCGTTCCGGATCGACGCCGAGCGAGAGGAGACATTCTGATGCGCGTTCTCATCGTCGACGACGAACCCCTGGCGCGCCGCCGGCTGGAGATCCTGCTCAGTCGTCGCGCCTGGATCGAGATCGCCGGCGCGGTGGGCGACGGCCGCCAGGCGCTGGAGCGGGCGTCCCTCGACGATGTCGACGCCGTGCTGCTCGACATCCAGATGCCCGGGCTGGACGGGCTGGAGCTGGCGCGCCGGCTGCGCGACCGGAATTCGCCGGAGATCATTTTCGTGACCGCCTATGACAAGCACGCGGTCGAGGCGTTCAAGGCGTCGGCGGTGGACTATCTTCTTAAACCCGTCGATCCCGACCGGCTCGACGAGGCGCTCGGCCGGGCGCGCCAGGCGCGGGCGGCGCGCGACGCCCAGGCCCGGGCCGACGAGTTGGAGGCGCTTGTCCACACGCTGCGTGGATCGGATTCCGACACCGTCATCTGGCTGCGCGACCGGACCGGGCAGGTGCGCATCGACACCGCGCGCATCGACTGGATCTCGGCGGAGGGCGATTACGTGCGCATTCATTGCGGCGAACAGTCCTGGCTGCAACGCGCGACCCTGGCGGGATATGAGGAGCGGCTCGATCGACGGCTGTTCCTCCGCGTGCACCGCTCGCATATGGTCAATTTGCGCCGGATCGAACGCGTGACCACCGAGGAGTCCGGTGCCAAGGCGTTGCTCCTTCACGGCGGGGTGAAGGTTCGCGTCGGGCGCAATTATGAGCGCGCCTTGAACCAGGCGCTGATCCGGACGGTATAGGAACGCGAAAGGTAAGGAGCAGCGCCGTTGCTGAGGCGGCGCCGCTCCCGACTGCAGGCCGACCAATCGGGGAACTGATCGGCGGCGAGGCGATAGCACGATGCGCGGCCTGGTTCACCCGTCCTGCGGTGAACAGAGTCGAAAAAACGACGAACGGGCTAAGCTTTCAGCCTGGCGGGCGCCTGCGACCAGACCGACAGATTGGCCACGTGACTGGAAAGCTTCCCGGCCCCCTGCAGCTCACGCAGTTGCTGGATAGTGACCAGGGAGACCGAAGCCAGGCGCAGCTGGACCTGAGCTGCCGTCTGAATGCGCCGCGGCGCCACGGCGAGCATGGCGTTGGCCTCGTCGGTCTTCCACGCGATGAGCGCCGCCAGGAAACCGGCGACCTCGGGATTGGTGCGCGCAATCTGCGGCTCGTCGAAGACCGCCTCGCGCACCAGCTTGACAGCCTTGCCGACGCGCATGGTCAGGAGCGTGTCCTGGGCGTAACCGTGCGCCATCCCCGTCTCCAGCGCGGTGTCGCGCGGATCGCCCAAGTCGAACACGGCGTCATTGAATAGAAACAGCATCGCCTCGGTCCGGGTTTGACCCAATTCCAACGTCGTCATCCTGCCACGCCAGCCGTTAAGACTTCTCAATCACGCCGTTAAGCCGGTGGAGACCATGAGCGGCGCAGGCGGAGATCGGACGCTCAGGATCAGGCGTGCGGCGGCGGCCGGAACCGTCCGCACATCTCACGCCTCCTCGATCGGTTCCTGCAGAAAGTTTCGGCCCTCAGGATCGTCGATCTCGATCACCCACAGGTCCGGGTCCCGCTCGGCGCGGCGTGCGGCGTAGGCGGCGGCGGCCGCCTCGCCGACCGGGGCCGCGCCCAGAGGCTGGGACCAGACGCGCTCGCCTTGAAAATCGCGCACCGGCGCGAACAAGCGCGCCTGTCGACCGGCCGTCAGGACCGTCACGATCACCGCTCCGGCGTCCGGATCGCCGCGGCGCGCGACATACACCGACGCGCCCGCGGCCTCGGCCCGCCAGCGCAGAGCGTCGATCCAAAAACGTGCTTTGAGCTCGCTCATGAGACTTGATGGCCGATCAATTGCTTAATAATGTCTTAAGCGAGGGGAGCGTGCCATGTCGATACAACAAGGTCTTAGCGGCTTGATCGCCGCGATGCTGCTTGTTCTCATCCCGGCCGGAACAGCGTTCTCGCAAGAGAGCAGCGATCCGGCGCAGGTTCGGCCGTTGGCGGAGACCGCCTCCAGGCCAGCCCGGTCCGAAGAAGCGCTCATCTCCCGCTTCGTGTCCGGAGCGCTGCGCCTCGACGCCGACACGCGTGAAATCCGCATCCCCTTCTCCATCGCGCCGAACGCCCGCCCCGACAACATCGAACTGCTGCTGTCCGCCGCACCGGCGGGCGCGCGCGCTTCAGGCCGAATCGAAGCCTTCGTGAACCGCTCGCGCGCGGTGGAGCTGCAGCCGCGCTCCGAACCGTTCGAAGCGCGCTTTGCTCTGTTCTCCGACGATCTGCGCGCCGGCGCCAACGTACTGGTGCTGCGCCTTGTGGGCGAGCCGGCCGACGGCTGGGCGCTGGACGCCGATGCGTCGCGCCTGCGCGTCGCGGCGGCTCCGGCCGGCGGCTACGCCGCGCTCGATGAGATCGAGTCCGCGCTGGCGGCCGATTTCGCCGCGCCCCGGCGCGTGCATATCGAAACCTCCGCGGCCGGCGAAGACGAGCTCGCCGTGGCCGCCCTCATCGCCCAAGGCCTTGCGCTGCGCATGGGCGAAGCGCCGATACTGGTGCGCGACGCGGGCGTCGCCGAACTGACCATCACCGCCGAGCTTCGCCCCGGCGCAGCCGCGCCCGCGATCGATCTCACCGGACCGTCCGAGCTGCGCCTGTCCGCCGGCGGGGCCGGTTCGCTGATCGCGGCGGCGCGCCTGTTCGCCGCACGCTCCATGCAGGCCCATTCGGTCCGTTTCGACATGACCAGCGCGCTCACCGCCGCCCGTCTCGACCGCCCCCACGCCGCCGCGCGTAATCAGGGCGCGCTTGAGGCGCTGGCCGCCGGCGGCGCGCCGTTCGGCGCCGATCAGGGCGGACGCGCCGCGGTGGTCATCGCCGCCGACGATCCCGAAGCGCGCATGGCCTCGCTCGCCGTGGTGGCGCGCGCCGCCCTCGCCTCCGGCTCGGCCTGGCTCTACGCCTGGTACGGCGACGATGTCGCGAACGCGCCGCTCAATCACGATCTGCTCGTGCTCGGTCCCCAGGAGCGGCTCGATCCGCGTCTCATCGCCTCCGCGCCGCCGGAAGTGCGCGCCGCCGCGAACGCCGCCGCCAACCGGGCGCCGCGCGACCGCCGCTTCTACGGCTCCACCGCCTACGCAGACGCCGACGAGCGCAACGCCCAGATCACCGGCGTCGCCGCCCTGTTCGACCAGGCCGACGGGCGCCGGCTTGCACTCATCACCGCGCCGGAAGGCGCCGATTACGCCCGCGCGGTCAAACGCCTCGCCCGGTCCGGCCTGTGGGACGGCATGGAGGGGCGCGCGGTGGTCTGGGACGAGGCCGGCGTCACCGCCTTCGGCCCAAGCCAGGCCCCGCGCTTCTCGGCCGAGTGGGCGTCCCGGCTGGTGCGGGCCAATGACGAATGGCTGGCGCTGGGCGCCTTCTCCCTGGCGGTCCTGCTTTTGCTTTTGGGCCGCGGCGTAAACCGGACGGCAACGCGGCCGGAGTAAAAGGGCGGGCATGACGCCCGCTCTGATCGCCCTCGCCCTCGCCGCCGCCCAGGCCGCGCCCCAGTCCGGCGGCGACGCCGTGCAGACCTACGCCGCGCGCGTCGCGCTGCAGTCGGCGGACGCGGCCTGCGATCTGCTCAACCCCGCCGAACGCGCCTTGCTGGACGCGCTCGCCGCGCGCAGCCGCGACGACGCCGCGCGCGCCGGAGACCCACCGGACGCGCTCGACCGGTTCGAGGCGCGCCATGGCGCGCCGCCTCAGGACTGCGACACCGCCCGCGCCGATGCGCAGCCCCATCGCGACCACGCCGCGGCGCTGGCCGCCACCCATGAGATCGCGTTTCCCGGTCTGCATCAAAGCTGGATCAGCGAACGCCGCGAGCGCGGAGCGCCGCTCTGGCGCGTGCGTCAAACCGCCAACGGGCGGCCGGCGGTGCTGGGGCTTCATGCCGGGCCGTCCGGAGACGTGCTGACCTTGGCCCTGCGCACCGGCGCCGCGCCGGCCTTCGCCGTCCTGATCCTGCGCGACCCGGCGCGTCAGGCCGCGCCGCTGGATTTCACCGCCGGAGGGCTCTTGCCTGCGCCCTACGCCGATCCGCTCAGCGCCTGGGGCGGCGCGGCCGGCGCCCAGCGTCGGATCCCGTCACGTGACCGGCTGAGCCCCGAGACCGCCGCGCGGCTCGCCCCCGCCGACGGCGCGGCGGCCCTCGCCTTCACCTTTCCCGACCGGGCCGTGGAGGCGCTCCGCGCGCTGGCGCCGCGCGAGGGCGTGCGCGTCGAGCTGATCGGCGCGCGCGGCGAGCTGGTGGATACGGTCTGGTTCGAAGCCGGGATGTTCAACGCCGCGCTGGCGGTTCAGGCTCTGCCCCTGCCCGAGCCGGACCCGGCTCCCGCTCCGGCGCCGGCCTCGCGCTGACAGATCGCAGAGCCGGCGCGCCGGATCAGGCTCGAACCGCCTCGCCGCCGATTTCGGCGCCCGCCGCCTGGGCGGCGCGGATGCGTTCATGGACTTCCAGCGGCGCGATGGGCTCGGCGGACACCGCGCCGGCGAGCACCGGCATGCGCACGGTGACGGTGGTGCCTTCGCCCGGCGCGCTCTGCACGCTCATCGTCCCGCCATGAAGCTCGGCGAGCGCGCGCACCAGCGAGAGGCCGAGACCGGTGCCGCGTTCGGCGCTGTCGCGTCCTGATTGCGATTGGGCGTAAGGGCGCCCGAGCCGGTCGAGTTCGTCAGGGGCCACGCCCACGCCGCTATCGCCCACCGCCACAACCAGATCGCCGTCCTGGGCGCGGACCATGGCGACGACCGCGCCGCCGGCGGGGGTGAATTTCACAGCGTTGGAGAGCAGGTTCAACAGAATCTGACGCAGCGCCTTGCGGTCGGCGCTGACGGGGATCGCCGTGTCGCCGGTCTCGCAGTAAAGGGCCAGGCCCTGCGCCTCGGCGCGCAGGCGCATCATCTTGGTGCAGATGTCCACCACGTCGCGCGCATCGAAATCGTCGAGCGCCAGTTCATAGCGGTCGGCCTCGATTTTGGACATGTCGAGCACGTCGCCGATCAACTCCAGCAGATGCTCGCCGCTTTCATGGATGAGGTCGCCATACTCGGCGTAGCGGGCTGGAAGCGGGCCGAACAGGCGCTGCTTCATGACGTCGGAAAAGCCGATGATTGCGTTCAGCGGCGTGCGCAGCTCATGGCTCACGGCGGCGAGGAATTCCGACTTGGAGCGGTTCGCCGCGATCGCCGCGTCGCGCTCGGCCTTGAGGCGCCGGCGCTCGGCGTCGTCTTCCGCATCCGCTTCAGGGGCCTCGCAGCCGGCCCTCGCCGCCCGGTCCAGCGAGACGACGAAGCCGGCCGGCGTGGCCACCGCGCGCGCCTCCAGCGCGGCCGGCGCGCCGTCGGCGGCGCGTACGGTGAAGGTGAAGCATCCCCCGTCCGCTCCGCCGCCCTGACGGGCCGAGCCCAGGGCCGCGCGCACCACGGCCTGTTGTTTCTCGTCGAAGGCCAGCCCGTCGACGGGCAGGCCCTCAAGCCGGCTCGGCGCGCCCGGCGCCACCCGGCGCAGCGCGCGCGAGGCGGCGAGGATCTCCCCGTCGGCGTTCAAGGCGAGCAGCGGCTGGGGCGCGCGGGCGAAGCCTTCGGCCGCCGGGCGGGCGACGCTCAGAGCTTGCGAAACCGCATCGAGGCGGGCACCGAGACGGGCGCGCGACACCATGCCGGAGAGCGCAAGGAAGGCCGCAAACGCCGCCCAGGCCAGCGGCGCGTCGCCCATGACGGCGCCGCCGGGCCCGAGCGGGCCGAACACGCCGGCCAGGGCGGCGAGCATGAAGGCGCTGACCGAGACCACGGCGGCGAGGCGCGCATCGCGCCGGCCGCCCGACGCGGCGAGCGCGGCGGGTCCGGCGAGAAACACCAGCGCCGCCGCCGAGAACGCCGTGCCGAACGCGGCGCAGGCGGCGAACCCCGGCAGGGCCCAGGCGATCGCCAGGGCCAGGCGGGCGGGATCCCGGCGCAGCCTGTCGCGCCCAGCGAACATAAGTCCGGCGAGACCGGGCGCCGCGGCCAGCGCCAGCACCCCGGGATGCAACGGCGTCTGCACCCAGAGCGCGGCGACCACGCCCAGCCAGGCCGCATGAACGAGACGGCCGGCGGCGTTGTGAAGCAATCCAAGCATGCGGGCCGTGAGCGAAGCCATGAGATCCAGCCGATTCGAACGGTCTTTTTGACGTCCGCACGCTGCGCCGTCGGCGTTAACAATTACTGAATTTGTGTTAAACGTTCAGGTGAGGTTTCCAAGGCAGACTGAGTTCGGGTCCCAAGGGCCCTCGGCCCCCACGCTTTAAGAGGAACAGGCACGCCATGACCACTGCATGGTTCGCCGCCGCCGCCTTCGCGGCCGCGCTCACCGCCGGCCAGGACGCGCCTGCGTCCGCCGGGCAGACCGACGCCCAGCCCGCCCAGACCGGGCCGCAGCTCGCCCTGGAGCCGCCTGCGCCCGACGATCCCCTGATCGAGAACGCCGAGACCTACGCCGCCTATCACGGCGACGTCGACCAGGCCGGCCGGCGCGAGCTGCGCTCGGGCGCGGATCTCGACGCCACCATGGATGCGCTGACGCGGTACTATGAAGGCGACCGCCTGGTGGACGCCCAGATCGCCTACGCCGCCCTGGTCGCGGCCCAGCATCCCGAATTCATCGATTCCGTCCGCGCGGTGGCCGATTATTACGGAACCGACGTAGCGCGCACCGCCCTGATGAACGACCCGGTCTACGTCACCGGCTTCATGGGCGCGGACCTGGCGAGCGACTCCGTCGTCGGCGCGATCTCTGAAGACGTGGCGCATATGGAGGTGGTCGGCGAACGCTACCGCCAGGCCGCCTATGATCTGCAAAGCTCCACCTGGGCGGCGCGGCGCGCCTCCGACCGCGCCGCGCGCCTGTCCTCTCTGGAGACGGCTTCGGAGCGGCTGGAAACGAATTTCCGCCTCACCGAGGACCAGCCGAGCGCCATGAGCGGCGCCGGGCGGCTCGGTTCGGCCAGCGCGCTCTTCGCCGACCGCGCTCCGGCCACCGGTCCCACTCTGCCCGATCTGGCGCTCAATGTGGGCGAAGCCCAGCTGGAGCCCGACGAGCGCCGCGTGGGCCGCATGCTCGCCGTCGCCGCTCTGCAGTCCATCGAGGCCGGCGACATGACCGCGCTCGACTACATGCTGGACGATCCCGGCGTGGAGCGCTGCATCACCTGGGCCCGCCTGACAATGGCCCAGTGCGTCGCGGCCGGCCATTTCAAGTACGAGGACAGCTTCTGCATCGCCGAGCACGCCCTGCTCGACGTCGCCGAATGCCTCACAGCCACGCGTCCCGTGTCAAACTGAAACACTTGATCCTGAACGCTTAATTCCCGATTCACGGTGAACGCTCAGGATTAAGACATGCTTTACTAAAGGCCGGGGAAGCGCTGGCGTTTCCCCGGCCTTTTCCGTAGCCTCATTCTTGCTTCCAGAACGGAAGAGCCAGGAAAGAGGCGCGCATGCTGAAGTTCATCTTCAACGCCGTATTCTGGACCGCCATCGTCGCGGCCTTCACCCCTGAAGGGTTTTCGGCCCCGCAAGACGGCGCGTTCGCGCGCACCGTGAACGCCTATCTCTCCGCGCCCGCCGCCGACACCGTGCACCGCACGCGCAGCGAAGCAGAGGCGCTGTGTCTGCGCGAAACCCAGGCCTGCGCGGTGATCAACGAACTCGCCCGGTTCACCGGCCTTGTCGCCCATGTCGCGGCGGACCGCGCCGAACAGGCCTATCAAGAGCGCGTGGCCGAGCAACGCGCCGCACCGGCGAGCCTCGACCAGCTGCTGGAAGAGCTTCCCGCCGAGCGCAACGCACGCTGACGCGCCTTGCAGGCGCGCGCCCCCGCCTCTATGTGGCGGGCCATGAGCACCCAAGACGATATCGACGCGCTGGTCGACGAGTTCGAGTTTCTCGGCGATTGGGAGGAGCGTTACCGCTATCTCATCGAGCTGGGCCAGGCGATGGATCCCCTGCCCGAGGCCGAACGCACCGAAGCGAGCAAGGTGCAGGGCTGCGTCAGCCAGGTCTGGGTCGTGATCGACCAGGACGGCGAGCGCCTCGCCCTGCGAGGCGACAGCGACGCCCACATCGTCAAGGGCCTGGTGGCGCTGATGAAGCGGCTCTATGACCGGCGCACGCCGGATGAAGCGCTCGCGATCGATCCGAAGGCGGTTCTGGGCCGGATCGGGCTCGCCGAGCACCTCTCCCCACAGCGCTCAAACGGTCTTGCGAGCATGATCGCGCGCATCCGCGCGGAAGCCGAGGCGCGCGCCTAGCCGTCAGCCCGGGCGAACGCGGCGGCCTCCTCGAAATCGCTTGTGGCGCGCGCGGGAAAGCCCGCCTTGTGCAGAATTTTCGTCATCCGCGCGGCGTGCATGAAATTTTCCGGCGCATAGACATAGGCGACGCGCAATCCGGCCGGAAAATGCTGCGCGAAGATCCGGCCCACCTCCTCGAACTCGGCCAGGGTGTGGTCGAGCGTGCATTGGCGATAATCCATGATCAGGCCGGACCGGTTCTCGCGCACCATGCGTTCGGCGAGCGTCACCGCGTTCTCGCGGCTGGCCTTGACCGTGTTGCGCCCGATCAGGCGCACCACGAACACGTTCGCACCCTCGAGCTCGGACCGGATGATTTGAAGCGCAGAACTCATCGGCCCCGACATAGCAGCGTTCGGCTCCGCTTCCAGCCCTCAGGCTAGAACGGCCACAGAAGATTATAGAGCTCCTGCCCGATGGGCGGGCGCTGCATGTCGGAGATATGCCCGCGGCCGCCATAGGAGATGCGCGCCTCGGCGATCTTCTGATGGTCGATCGTATTGTCCGCGGCGATGTCCTCGGGACGCACGATGCCGGCGATGAGCAACTCGCGCACCTCATTGTTGATGCGCACCTCCTGACGGCCGTGGATCACCAGATTGCCGTTCCACAACACCTCGGTGACGATCGCCGCGGCGGTCATCTCGATGGTCTCGGACCGGTTCACGCTGCCCGCGCCCTGGGTGGAGGAGTTGGAGCCGAAATTGGCAAGGCTCGCCGGATTGACGGCGTCGTTGAAGAACTGGTCCAGCGCCGCCTCCCCGCCGAAGAAGTTCGTCAGATTGGCGTCTTCGGCCACGGCGCGCGACCGGGCGGTCTGATTGGAGACCTGGGCGCGGTCGGAGATGTCGATGGAGACGGTGAGGATGTCGCCGATCTCCGCGGCGCGCGGATCGCCGAAAAAGGTCGAGGAGTTCGAGCGCCAGAGCGAGTTGGGATTGGCCTCGCGCGCCCGCGCCTCGGCGATGGCGCGCGCCCGGGCGAGCCGGGCCGCCTCTGCCTGGCCGGCCGGGACGCCTTCGGTCCCCGCCGCCCCGGTCATGGCCGCGCCGTTCTGGATCGGGCTCATGGGCGGGGTCTGGCCCACATAGGAGAGCCGGTCCTTGGCCGCGCAGGCGGTGAGGCTGGCGGCGGTCAGCGCGATCGCGGCGGTGCGAAGCAGGGTCGAACGCATGGCGGGTGCTCCTTGAGCGGTCTCAGCGCAGGCGCTGAATCAGTGGGTGTAGGCCGAACCGGCGACGCGGGCGCGCCCGGGCGCTTCGGCGACCGCTTCGATCGTGCGGTTGGATTGAAGATTGACGAAGCGGGCGACCTCGCCCGCGGCGGCGTCCTGCAGCGCGCGGGCGCGGGCGGTGAGCACCAGCGGGCCGGAGCGATAGACAAGCGACACGGTTTCGCCGCGCGCGATGAGGACCGGCGCCTGCAGATCCATGGCGCGCAGCGGGGCGCCTTCGCGCAGCGGCCGCCGGGCCGCCTGACCGACCATGGCGGAAAGATCGACCAGCATGTCCGCGCGCACGCGGTCGGCGGGAAGCCGCGTCCAGGAGAGATCACCCTCTTCGATCACCTCGCCCCGCGCGAGCGTGGCGGCGAGCACCGGCACGTCGATGACTCGGACCACGCGCCCCGATATCCGCTGAACCGGACCCTCCGGCCAGGCCGCCATCTCAGCGCGGAACAGGCCCGAGCGCGCATCATGCTCGATGGACACGAGGCGCGGCGCACCGAGCGTGTCGGTGGGGGCGTAAAGAGTCTGGGTCGTCGCCGAGAGCGAGACCTCGTGGGTCTCGCCGGTCTCCATGAAGAGGGTCTCCTCCACAATGGCGCCCAGCGCTTCGGCGGTGACGGTGCGCGCGGCGCGCTCCACGGTGATGCGCGCCAGCCCGCCTGCGTTCGACCAGGACAGGCCGTGACGGGCCGCTTCGCGCTGAACGTAAGAGGGTTCCAGGCTCAGCTGCTCGCCCGGCGCCGCGGCCCGCGCCAGCACGGCGCCGCCCGCCTCCCCGGCGTTGTCGAACAGATCGGCCAGGGTGACGACCGCATCCTCGCTGACCAACCGCTCCTTGAGCACGACCGTGCGCGTTTCCTCGGCGAGGCCGGGCGATGTGAGCGCCGGGAGCAGCGCGGCGGCGCAGGCGGCGGCGAACAGGAAGCGGCGGATCATGGCGTGGCTCCTCAGCGCAGATTCGAGCTGGCGGCGAGCATTTCGTCGGCGGCGGTGATCACGCGGGCGTTCATCTCGTAGGCCCGCTGAGCCTGGATAAGGGCGGTGATTTCGGTGACGGCGTCCACATTGGAGGCCTCCACGAAGCCCTGGCGGATGATGCCGAACCCTTCCTGCCCCGGAATGCCGGCCGCAGGCGCGCCGGAGGCGGCGCTTTCGAGAAGCAGGTTGTCGCCGATCTGCTCAAGGCCGGCTTCATTCGGGAAGACGACCAGTTCGAGTTGGCCGAGATCGACCGGCTCGGCCTGGCCGTCGAGCAGCGCCTGCACCGTTCCGGTCTGGTCGATGGAGACCTGGCGGGCGTTCTGCGGCACGGCGATGCCGGGCTGCACGGTGTAGCCGTCGGCGGTGACGATCTGACCTTCCGGCGACAGGGAGAAATTGCCCGACCGGGTGTAGGCCTCGCCGCCATTGGGCATCTGAACGCGGAAATAGCCCTGGCCCGCGATCCCCACGTCATAGGGGTTGCCGGTCTGCGTCAGGCTGCCCTGCTCGGTGATGCGGTAGACCGAGCCGGCGTTCACGCCGAGGCCGATCTGCACGCCGGTGGGCTGGATCGTGCCCTGGTCGGAGGAGTTCGCGCCGGGCTGGGCGATCGTCTGGTAGAGCAGGTCCTGAAACTCCGCGCGCTGACGTTTGAACGCGGTCGTGTTCATGTTGGCGAGATTGTGGGAAATGACCTCGACGGCCATCTGCTGGGCTTCCATGCCCGTGGCGGCGGTGGAGAGGGCGCGCATGCTTACGGCTCCTTATGGCGTTACGGGCGGCCGAGGCGTTCGATCGCCTTGCGGCTGAGTTCGTCGGTGTCGCGGATCATCTTGGTGACCGAGGCGTAGGACCGGCTCACCTCCATCATGCGCGTGATTTCGGCGATGGGGCGCACGTTCGAGGCCTCGACATGGCCTTGCAGCACTTGCGGCATGGCCTCGAAGACGCGCTCGGCGTCGTCGGGCGCGGCGAAGCGGTTGTCTCCGACCTTTTCCAGAAGACCGAGTTGTTCGAACCGGACCGTGCCGATGCGCTGCCCCGGCAGGCCGGCTTGTGAAATCACGCCGTCATCGGAGATGGTCACCGGGCCGGCGTTCGGATCGACGCGCACCGGCTGGCCGAAATCGTCCAGCACGCGGGCGCCGTCGGCGGCGGTGAGTTCACCATCCGGATTGACCGTGAAGCGCCCGTCGCGGGTGAACCGCTCGCCGGCCGGGGTCTCCAGCATGAAGAAGCCTTCGCCCTGCAGCGCCAGGTCCAGCGGCCGGCCGGTGCGCTCCAGCGCGCCCTGCTGAAAATCGCGCCCCATGGCCCATTCGTCGACGAAGGCGACCCGGTCCGGCCCGTCCACATGGCGCGCGCGGCTGGTCAGGTCGTGCTCCAGCATCACGCGCTCGGCCTTGAAACCGTTGGTCTGGGCGTTGGCGATGTTGTTCGCGGCCACATCCATGGCCCGGCGAAGGGTGAGCTGGCGGGACAGCCCGACGAGCATCGCGTTATCCATGTCTTCCGCCTCCTTTGTAAGGCGCTCAGCGCTTGGCCGCCGTTCTCGACGCGCGTTCACAGCTTCGGCAGCAAGCAGCGTGCCAAGGTTAATTTGCTTTTTTATCAGCTACTTAATTGTACGAGAGGCCTGCAGGGCGCCGGACTCTGCCGCCCGCGCGGCGCCGGGCCGGCAAAAATTTCCCTGTGCGGCGGCTTTCCAAACGGATCGTTAACCGCACCACTCGTTAATGAGCCTCGCAAACCCTTGGAATCCCGGAGCGGAGAGGCGCTCACCATGGCCGAAGACGTTGAGGACGCGCCCGAAGACGGCGCCGAAAACGAAGCAGGCGAAGCGAAGAAGGGCGGGCTGAAGAAGCTCATCCTGTTCGTCGGGCTGCCGGTGGTCATCCTGCTGCTCGCCGGCGTGGCGGGCGCCTTGTTGTTACTCGGCGGCGGCGACGAGGCCGAGCAGGTCGCCGAGGGCGAACATGGCGAGGGGCACGCCGAGACGGCCGAAGCCGCGCCGTCGGCCTCGAACTTCTTCGAGAACGCCCGGCACCGCGAATTTTCGATGACGGTGAACATCACCGACTCCGAAGGCCGCACCCTCTCCATGGTGCTGGAGTTCGCGGTGGTGTTCACCGAGGAGCAGGTGGGCGCGCTTCTGGACAATGAGCAGGTCCAGCTGCGCCTGACCGCCACGATCAACGAGTTTCTGCGAACGCTGCGTGTGGAGGATCTGGACGGCTCCATGGGCAATTTCCGGGTGAAGGCGGAGATGCTTCGCCGGACGAATCTCGTCATCGCGCCGCAGAGCGCTGACGACGTGCTCATCTTGAACATGGTCATGGGCTGACGGAGTAGGCGCCTTGAGCGACGTGGATCAGGAAGCGCTGGCCGCCGAATGGGAGGCGGCCTCGGCCGGCGAGCAGCCGGATTTCGACTCCATCGGCGAGGAGACCGACGGCGACGCCGGCGACGAGCTCGCCAGCGAATGGGAAGCCATGGTCGGCGGAGAGGCCGAGACCTTCCTGCCGAACCAGGGCTCTTCGGGGCCCGAGCGCATCCTCAACCAGGACGAAATCGACTCCCTGCTCGGCTTCTCGGTGTCGGACGACGAGGCCAATGAGCGCTCCGGCATCCGGGCGATCATCAACTCGGCGCTGGTCTCCTATGAACGCCTGCCGATGCTGGAGATCGTCTTCGACCGGCTGGTCCGGCTGATGACGACCAGCCTGCGCAACTTCACCTCAGACAATGTGGAGGTCAGCCTCGACAACATCTCCTCGATCCGGTTCGGGGATTATCTGAACTCCATCCCCCTGCCCGCCATCCTGGCGGTGTTCCGCGCCCAGCAGCTGGACAATTACGGCCTGCTGACGGTGGACTCCAACCTGATCTACTCCATCGTCGACGTGCTGCTCGGCGGCCGGCGCGGCACATCGGCCATGCGCGTGGAGGGCCGGCCCTACACCACGATCGAGCGAACGCTGGTGCAGCGCATGATCGAAGTGGTGCTCGCTGACGCCAAATCGGCGTTCGCCCCGCTGACCGATGTGGATTTCGATCTCGACAGGGTGGAGACCAATCCGCGCTTCGCCGCCATCGCGCGGCCCGCCAACGCGGCGATCCTGGTGAAGCTGCGTATCGACATGGAGGATCGCGGCGGGCGCATCGAATTGCTCCTGCCCTACGCCACGCTGGAGCCGATCCGCAAAATGCTGCTCCAGCAGTTCATGGGCGAGAAATTCGGCCGCGACAATATCTGGGAGAGCCACCTCGCCACCGAGCTCTGGTCCACCAAGATGGAGGTGAGCGCCGTCCTCGACGAGATGCGCAAGCCTTTGGGTGAAGTGATGAATCTCAAGGTCGGCGACACGCTGATGCTCGACACCGGCCCGGACGGGGCGGTGGAGCTGAGATGCGGCTCGATCCGGCTGACACAAGGCCGGATGGGCCGAATCGGGCACAACATAGGGGTTCGACTGGACAAGCCGCTGTCGCTGACGGCGAAGAAACGCCTGATGGGGTTCTCATGAGCATCGCCTCCCTCGCCTTCGAAGCGCTCGTTTGCGTCCTTCTGCTCGCCGCCGCGGTGATGTGCTGGCGCGTCGACCGGCGCCTGCGCGCCCTTCGTGAAGGCCAGGACGGGCTGAAGGACACCATAGGCGCGCTCAACGACGCGGTGGACCGCGCGCGCGCCAGCCTCGCGGCCCTGGACCGCGCCTCCAAGGAGCACGGCGCGGCGCTGAAGGCCGAGGTCGAGCACGCCCGCACCCTGTGCGACGAGCTGCGCTTCCTCAGCGACCAGGGCGAGGCCCGCTTCGAGCGCGCCGAAGCCCGCACGCGGCGCGAGCGCCCCTCGCCCCGCCCCGCTGAACCGCGCGCGCCCGAGCCGGCGGCGTCGAAGACCCGACTCGACGCGCTGAAGGCGCTGCGCTGAGATGAGCCCGCGCCCGCTCCTCCTGCTCGCCGTGCTGCTCGCCGGACTGCTGGCGCTGAAGACGCTGTCGCTCGCCGACGGCGCCTCGACCCTGTTCGCCGAGCGCGCCCTCGCCGCGCCGGCCGAGCCGGAGCCGGAAACCGCCGAGGCCCCCATCGAACAGGACGAGGAGCAGGTCGAGCAAACCCCGCCGCCTCCGCCGCCTCCCGCGCGGCGCGAGCGCATCCCCACCGCGTCGGAGCTCAGCCTGGAGACCGATCTCGCCCGGCGCCGCCAGGAGCTCGCCGCGCGCGCCGAAGCGCTGGATACGCGCGAACAGCTGCTTCAGGTGGCCGAGGCCCGCTATAACGAGCGGCTGAGCGAGCTGCATCGCCTGCGCGACGAGATTCAGGGCCTGCTCGACGAACTCGACGCCCAGCGCGAGAGCGAGATCACCGCCATCGTGAACACTTACGGTCAGCTGGAGCCGGACGCCGCGGCCGGCATCCTGCAGGCCATGGACGGCGCCGACCCGGAGACGCTGCTTCTGGTGGCCGGCCAGCTGCAGGACACCAATCCGCGCCGCTTCGCCGCGGTGCTCGCGGAGATGCAGCCCGGCTTCGCCGCCTCGCTGACCTCGCGACTGCGCGCGCGCGCCACTCCGGAGACCGGTCTCGCCGAAACGGAGGCCCGACATGCGGCCGCCGGCGAAGGCTAGAGCGCTCCTGCTCGGCTGCGCGGCGATCGCCGCGCTCATTGCGGCCGGTCCCGCCGCCGCCCAGGCGCCCGCACGCCTGGAGGTGGAGCGCCTCGGCGAGACCGCGCGATTGCGCATCGTCCTTCCAGAAAGCGCCGGCGGGGATCTGACCGCCGAGGCGGAAGTCGCCGCCAACATGGTGGTGGTCGCGCGCCTCTCCGATCCGATCGAGGCCGATCTCGCCGTGCTGCGCCAGCAGGCGCCGGACCAGATCGCCATGGCGCGGCTGGATGCTGACGGGCGCACGCTGCGCCTGGCGTTGAACAGCCCGCTGCAGCCGCGCGTCTCGGTCTCCCACAACATCATCGCCATCGATCTCGCGCCCGAAGGCGCGCCGGCGCAGGCCGACGTGGTCAGCCCCTATGAGCGTGCGCGCCTCGCCGAGGCCGCGGCGCGCGCCGACGCCGAAGCGGCGGCCGCCGCCTATGTCCCGCCGCCTCCGCCGCCCTTGCCGGTGACCTACCGCGTCGGCGAGGCGAGCGAATACACCCGGATCGCGTTTGATTGGCCTGAACCGGTCACATACGCGCTCGATCAGGACGAGGGCCGGGCGGTGCTCACCTTCGCGCGCGCCGCCGATATCGATCTGGGGTCTCTGCGCGCCGCTCCGCCGAGACTGATCGACGCCGTGACGCGGCTGGAGAGCGACGGACTGAGCCTCGCCTTCGCCCTGGCGCCGGAAGTGGAGGCGCGCGTCTGGTCGGACACGCCGGGCCGGGTGGTGCTCGATCTGGCGCCGCGCGGCTCGGGCGGAACCGAAGGCGTGCTCGATCAGCTCTCCGCCTACGCCGAGAGCCTGCGCTCCGAAACGCCGCCGGACGACCGCGGCTTTGAGACCGAGCCTGCGGACCTCCCCCTGCCCGCCCCCCGCGAAGCGCGGCCCGACCCGGTTCCAGAAGGCGGCGTTGTCGACGTTCAGGCCCGCGCCTCGGGTGAAGACCTGATTCTCACCTTCTCCTGGGCGGATCTGCCGGGCGCGGCGGTGTTCCGGCGCGCCGACGCCCTGTGGATCGTGTTCGCGGCCGGCGCGGAGCTGAACACCGGAGAAATCGCGGCCGCCGGCAGCCGCCATGTGCAGTCCTACCGCGCCGTCTCCGGGCCGGACTTCACTGCGCTGCGGCTGACCGCGCCCCTGTCGACCCAAGCCGACGTCCACGCCGCCGGAGCCAGCTGGACGGTGACGCTGGCGGACATGATCGACGAGCCGCCGCTGCCCGTGCGTCTGGCGCGCGACACCAGCTTCAATCGGCCGGCCACGCTGCGCATCGGCCTGAACGGAGCGCGCGACGTGGTCGAAGTCCCCGATCCGCTGGTCGGCGACACGCTGCTCGTGCTGACCGCCGACGGAGAGAAGCGCGGTCTGCTCACCCCGCGCCGCTTCGCCGAGAGCCGACTTCTGGCCAGCGTCCACGGCGTGGCGGTGGAGACGTTCGCCGACGATCTGGACCTCGCTCTGGAACCAGGCGGCGCGCGCCTGTCGCGGCCCGGCGGCCTGCAATTGTCGCGCGCCGCCGACCCGGCGCTCGCCGCCAGCCTCGACCGGCCGATGACGCCCGGCTTCCTTGATCTGGAGCGCTGGCGGGGCGAGCAGAGCTTCCTGGACGGCCAGCGCCGGTTGCAGCACGCCGCCCTCGATCTCGACCCGGAAGCGCTGATGGCGCTGGCTCGCTTTCATCTCGGCTGGGGGCTGGCGGGCGAGGCGATCGGCTATCTCAATCAGGCGATCGCCCAGAACCCGGCGCTGGAGACCTCGGCCGAAGCCGCGGCCCTGCGCGGCGCGGCGGAATACATGATGGGCCGGCTGGAAGACGCCGAGGCGACGTTCTCCCATACCGAGCTGGTCAACGATCCGGCCGCCCAGCCCTGGCGCGCCCTGATCGCAGCCCAGCGCCGCGATTGGGCGCTCGCCCGCCGGCGCTTCGAGGAGGGGCGCGATCAGGTGTTCTTCTTCGATCCGATCTGGCGCGCGCGCATCGCCGCCTGGCACGGGCTGAGCGCGCTGCGCACCGGAGACATCGGCGCGGTGGAGCCCTTGCTGGACGAGGTCGAAATCGGCCCGAGCGACGCCGAAGCCGAAGCGATCGCCGCCTACGCCGCAGCCGGACTGGCGGCGCGGCGCGGCGATATCGACGCCGCCATCGTCGGCTATGCAGCCCTCGCCGATCATCGCTGGCCGCCCATCCAGGCGCGCTCCAAGCTGGAGAAGCTGCGCCTGGAGAGCGAGGCGGGCCGCATCGCGCCGGACGAGGCCGTCGAGATGCTGGAATCGCTGCGCTATCAATGGCGCGGCGACGACACCGAGGTGGAGGCCTCCGCCATGCTGGGCGAGGTCTACGCCGACGCCGGGCGCTATGACGAAGCGCTGCGCACCATGGAGGCGACGCGGCTGCGCTTTCCCGAAAGCCCGGTCTCCCGCCGGCTCGGGCTCGCCATGGACAACCTGTTTCGCGATCTGTTTCTGAACGGCGCGGCGGACCGGATGGACCCGCTCTCGGCGGTGGCGCTCTGGCGCGAACATCAGGATCTGACCCCGCCGGGGCCGGACGGGGTGCGCATGGTGCTCGGCGTCGTGGAGCGGCTGGTGGAGATCGACCTGCTCGACCAGGCCGCCGCCTATATGCAGTACTGGGTCGATGAGCGCGCGGTGACAATGACCGCCCAGGCGCGCGCCGCCATCGCCGCCGATCTGGCTGAAATCTATCTGATGGACGAGCGGCCCGAGCGGGCCTTGCGGGCCATCGAGCAGACGCGCGTCGCCGGCCTGCCCGGCGAGCTGGTGGCGGAACGCCGCCTGTTGCAGGCGCGCGCGCTCGCCGGCGTCGGGCGCACCGAACATGCGCTGGAGCTGATCGCCAACGACCGCACCGAAACCGCCGACCGGCTGCGCGCCCGCATCGCCTGGGACGAGCGCGCCTGGGGCGAGGCGGGCCGCCGCTCCGAGGCCTTGCTCGGCGACCGCTGGCGCGGCGAGGGCGAGCTGTCGTCCCGCGAAAGCCATGACGTGCTGCGCGCCCTCATCGCCTACGCGCTGGCGGGTGATCAGGCCTCCATGGACCGGGTCGAGGCGCGCTACGGCCCGGCCATGGCGCGCACCGAGCACGCCGGCGCCTTCTCCATGGTGGCCAGCGAAACCGTGCGTCCCGGCGATGCGCGCCTGTCGGCGCTGGTGACCGAGCTCGCCGATCTCGACGACAGCGCAAGCCTACTGCGCGGGTTCCGCGCCGCAGATCTCGCAGAGGAAACCGGCTAGGCGAGCGTCACAAGGGCGTGGATCACCACCCCGATCAGGCCGCCGATCAGCGTGCCGTTCAGGCGGATATACTGCAGGTCCCGGCCCACGCCCGCCTCGATCTTCTCCACAACCGTGGCCGCGTCCCAGCCGGCGATGGTCTCGGAGATCAACCGCGCCACCTCTGCGCCATGGCGTTCGGCGAGGTGAACGAGCAGCGGCGTCAGACGCGCATTGAACGCGGCGCGGGACACCTCGTCATTCAAGATCGCCTTGCCCAGCGACATCAGCCCGCGCGCGAGCGCCTCCGCGAGCCGGCTGTCGTCACCGCGTGCGGTATCGTCAAGCAGCGCCTGCTTCGCTTCGCGCCAACCCTGTTCGGTGAAGTCGGACACGGCCGGATGGGTGAGCGTGTCGGCCATGATCCGCTCCACACGCGCCTGCATCTCGGCGTCCTCACGCAACGCCCCGGCGAAGCCGCGCGCCGCCTCCGTGGCGCGCAGGCGCAGGGGATGGGCGCGGTCGTTCGCCGCTTCATGCAGCAGCTCCTCCACCGCCGCGATCACCGCGTCGGAGACCCGCTTGTCCATGCGCGTAAAGCGCAGAAGCGCGCCCGACTGCGCGCGCACCGCGGCGCGCAGCCGCTCTTCGTTCTCCTCCAGCAGGCGAAATCCTTCGTTCAGCGCCGCATCAATAAGGATCTGGTGCTTGTCGCCGGCGGTGAAGGCCTCCAGCACCGAGCCCATGGCCGGGCCCACCCGGGCGCCGCTCGCCTGGCGCCCGATCTGCTCGCGCCAGAACGTTGCGACCGCCTCGTCGTCGACGAGCGCCACAATATCGGGCGCAGCCTGCACCAGGCCGCGCGCGACGGCGCGCGCCTGGGCGGGATCGGCGAGCATCTCCCCGATCCGGCGTCCGGCGTCGGCGCCCTCGAGCCGGGATTCCACCAGGTTCGGGTCGAGAAAATTCTCCGCGATGAACCGGCCCACCGCGTCGGCGATGCGCTGCTGGTTGTTGGGGATCACCGCCGTGTGCGGGATCGGCAGGCCCAGCGGACGCCGGAACAGGGCCGTCACGGCGAACCAGTCCGCGAGCCCGCCGATCAACCCAGCTTCGGCGAAGGCGCGCACATACCCCCAGACGCCTGCGTCGGGGCCCCAGACATGGGTGGCGGCGAACAGAGCGGCCATGGCCAGCAGGGCGGAGCCGGCGGCGATCTTCATGCGAAGGGCGGGATCCTGGTCCATGCGCGCCATCCTAGCGGTCTGCGGCGGCCAACCAACCGGCGCGGCTGAATTCGGCCGGGCCGTCGCTAAGAATTTGCTTGGCGGCGGGGCGTCCCCGGCATAACGCTGGCGCCGGGAAATTTTTCCCTCAGGGGTCACACACCATGAAAACAATGCTTCTCGGCGGCGCGGTCGCGCTGCTGGCTTTCGCCGGCGCGGCGTCGGCGCAAGACGTCACGCTTGAGCCGAACTTCGGCGCCTACGAGCTGGAAGCCGGCTTCACGCCGGATCCCGCCACGCTGGACATCGTGGCCGGCGGGTCCGTGGACGCCGCGTCGGTGGGCTGCGCGGGCTCGATCTCGCAGGCGCCGGACGTGCGTCTGATGTGGAGCGGCGGCCAGATCACCATCGGCGCGGAGTCGACCACCGACACCACGCTGGTGATCAATGCGCCCAACGGCCAGTGGTTCTGCGCCGACGACACGAACGGCTTCAATCCGGCGATCACCCTGTCGGGCTCGGGCCAGTATGACATCTGGGTGGGCGTCTATGGCGGCGGCACGGCCGAAGCCAGCCTGTACGCCACCGAATACTAGGGTTCGGCCCGCAAGGGTTCGGACCGTCTTGAACCGACGCCGCCGGGAGCCCCTTCCGGCGGCGTTTTCATGGCGTATGCAAAGCGTTGTCCATCCCCGACGCGCTCGGCTATCATGGCGCTTGAAATCGAGGGGCTGAGGGGGCTTTTCCATGTCGATCGCACCGCGCGGCGTGTTCGCCGGATTCATCATCGCGCCCGCCTTTGCTGCGGCGGCGTGCGTGTTTGGAATGATGGTTCATTTCGTCATGACCGACCCGGCCGGCGCGGCGCTGCCGCTAGGCGAACTCATGCCCATGGCCGGCGCGATCTGGCTGAGCGCGCTCATGTTCGCCTACCCCGCCGCCCTCGCCTTCCTCCTGATCTGGCTCGCCTTCACCGCCATGCGCCTGGGCGGGCTAGGCGTGCTGCTCGGCGGCGCGGTCTGCGGCTTCGCCGCGGTGGCGGTGTATCTCGACCGCATTCATGAGGGCGGCTTTCTTGAGGGCCTGGCGGGCGGTCAGGATCTCGGCGCGCTGACGCTGGGTCAGCTGGCGAGCGCCATGGCGCTGCCGCTGATCGGCGCGGCGAGCGGCGTTCTGGGCGGGCTCGCCTTCGCCGCCTTCGCGCGGCGCTGACGCCGCGGCGCCCGCAAACCGGCGCATTTGCGTTATAGTCAGGCCGACCGCAGACACCGGAGCCGACCGATGACGCGCTTTTTCCTGTACGCCCCCGCCGTCCTTTTTCTGGGGCTCGCGGCCTGTGCGCCCACACCGACCGCCTACGGGCCCGCCGCGGCGGCGCCCTCGGGGATCGGATATGAAGAGCTGCGCATCGAGCAGGATCGCTGGCGGGTGAGCTTCACCGGCGGGCCCTCGGCGAGCCGTTCCGAAGTCGAGCGCCTGGCGCTGCGCCGCGCGGCCGAGCTGACGCTGGCCAACGGCTATGACTGGTTCACCGTGGTGGACAGGCGCTTCGACCAGGAGGGCGAGAACCGCTCCCCGGTGCGCGTGGGCGGATCGGTGGGCGGCGCGGTCGGCTCGGGCGGATTTCGCGGCTCCGGCGTCGGGGTCGGCATCTCCCTGAGCCCCGGCCAGGAACGCCGCTTCATCGTCTCGCTGGAGATCATCGCCGGATCCGGGCCTCAGCCCGCGGGCGCGTACGACGCGGCCTTCCTCGCCGGCCCCGACGTCTAAGGGCGCCCGCCCGCCTTGCCAGCGGCTTCCAAACCGGTGTGAAGTCCGCGCCATGACCGAGGACCTCGCCTCCCGCCTCATGGCCGGCGATCGCGCCGCGCTGGCGCGCGCCATCACCCTGGTGGAATCCACCCGGCCCGACCATCAGGCGGCGGCGCGAGACCTTCTGACCGCGGTGATGGACCGCACCGGCCGCGCCTGGCGCATCGGGCTCACCGGCGTGCCGGGGGTGGGCAAGTCCACCCTGATCGAGGCGCTGGGCGGCCACCTGACCGAAGCCGGGCGCAAGGTGGCGGTGCTCGCCGTCGACCCCTCCTCCTCGCGCTCGCGCGGCTCCATCCTCGGCGACAAGACCCGCATGGGCCGCCTCGCCGTCGATCCGAACGCCTTTATCCGCCCGTCGCCCAGCGCCGGAACGCTGGGCGGCGTGGCGCGCAAGACCCGGGAAAGCCTGCTCCTTTGCGAAGCCGCCGGCTATGACGTGGTGATCGTGGAGACGGTGGGCGTCGGCCAGTCGGAGACCGTGGTGGCCGACATGGTGGACGTCTTTGTCGCGCTGATGCTCCCCGGCGCCGGGGACGAACTGCAGGGCATCAAGAAGGGGCTTCTGGAGCTCGCTGAAATCCTCTTCGTGAACAAGGCCGACGGCGAGAACGAGACCCGCGCCCGGCGCGCGGCGCGCGATCTTGAAGCCGCGCTTCACTTGTTCGCGCCCGTCTCGCCGCACTGGACCCCGGCCGTGCTCACCGGCTCGGCCATGACCGGCGCCCATATCGACACGCTCTGGGAGACGATCGAGGCCCATCGCAAGGCGCTCGACGCGGCGGGCGCGCTGGACAGGAAGCGGGCCGGTCAGCAGGTGCGCTGGCTCTGGTCCATGGTGGAGGAGCGGGTGCTGGAGGCGTTCAAGGCCGATCCTGCCGTCAAATCCGCCGCGCCCGAGCTCGAGCGCGCCGTCGCGGAAGGCCGCCTGCCGGCCAGCGCGGCGGCCGAGCGGTTGTTAAAACGAGGATGCTGACGCGGTGACCGCTCTGAAAATGCTGCCCGCCAATCTTACCGCCCGCTTTGCGCCGGAGACGTTCAAGCGCGCCGCCGGCGCCCGCTTCGTCACGCCGCGCGCGAAGAAGCAGAGCGACACCGGGCGCGATTGGCTGGAGCGCCTTACGCCCGTCGATTTCGACGCGCCGTGCGGCACCCAGCGCGCCTGGACCGGCGGCGACGGGCCGCTGGTCGTGTTCCAGCATGGCTGGGAGGCCGACAGCGCCGACCTTTCAACGCTGGGCCAAGCCGTGATGGAGGCCGGCTTCGCCGTCGCCCTGATCGACGGACCGGCTCACGGCGCCAGCACGGGGACCCGCGCCCACATGATCCGCTTCGCCGACGGGCTCGCCGCGGCGCGCCATCATTTCGGCGAACCGTTCGCCGTCATCGCCCACTCCATGGGCTTTCCCGCGACGGTCATCGCAATGACGCGCTTCAGCCTCGCCCCGCAGCGCGTGGTGGCGCTCGGCGCGCCTGACGCCCTGCCGCGAAACGTCCGCTTCCAGGCCCGCGCCATGGGGCTGTCGAACCGGGCGGTCGAACTCATGCTGGACGCGGTCTCCTACCGTTTCGGCGAGGACGCGCGCGCCCTCTCCGTCACCGCCGACGCGCCGTCCATGACGATCCCCGCCCTGTTCTGCCACGGCGCCAACGACGCCATCGCCCCGCCGGAAGCCAGCGAGCGCATGGCCGCCGCCTGGCCAGGCTCTGAGCTGCAGGTGTTCGACGGGCTGGGACACCGGGGCGTGCTTAGAGATAAGCGCGTGGTGGCCCGGGTGGTGGGGTTTTTAGGGGCGGAATAGTTGCGCTTCGGCTACTCGGCCTCGCGCTCTTCGAGTAAGGCTTGCGCGCGGATACGGAACTCGGCGGTGGCTTCGGGGAACTCCATCGCCCGGTGGACAAACTCCGGCGGTGGTGAGGCAGCCAAAGCTCCGCCTTCAACAACCCACGATTCGATTGACCCGAACGCCAGATCGCGACTGCCGCACCAGTCGGCGCCGACCTCATTGATGTACCAAGCGGTCGTGACATCGTCCGCAGAGGCCGTTTGCATACGCTCCAGCCCTAGCCGGTAGGCCGCTGGTGGGGCGAAGTAGGCTGCGTAAAATCCCTCAACGGTTGGAATATATAAGGATTGATAAGCCGCCCGAATAAATAAACGCGCCTCTTCCATCGCCACGATCGCTTCAGGCTCCAGCGAAATCTGACAATTCCCATCAACCGCCCGCGCCAGCACCATCTGCGTCTCGGCGCGTGACCATTTGCAGCCGGGGCCCGCGCCCGGACCAGCTTGCATCGTCATGAAGGCGAGACCGGTCTCCAGCCGAGCCCAGGCCCCTTGCGCCGCCGGCGAATTATCGCGTGCAAGCGCGAAAACGCCGAGCTCTTCCAGCCGGGTTTCGCCGCGCACGAAGGCGTCGACGCGCGCGATCGGATCATCAACCTCGACCGGCGAGGAACAGGAAAGGGTCAGAGCGGCGGAGAGTGTCAGCATTGAAAGCCTCCACCTTTACGATAAGGGTGGCTGCGCAATTCATGCAACACACGACATATCCGATTGATGTCTCCCCCTGCTTACGGGGGGGAGTGTCACGAAATGACGATGGGGGCTGCGCCGTCATCAGCAGCTGAAGCCGCCCCCTCCGTCCGCTTCGCGGACGCCTCCCCCGCAGGCGGGGGAGGACATCGGTTCTGCGCACCCAAAAAACGCCCCGCGGCACACACCGCGGGGCGCTTCAATTCGACCTTAGAGACCCATCCTAACGCACGGGCTCTTCGGTCTTTTTCGCGCCGCTGCCACTCTTCGGCTTGGTCGGCTTCTTCAGCCGATCCGCCGGGATGATTTCGAAGTCGAGGCGCGTTTCGTCGGCGGCGTCCACATCGACTTTCACGACCCCGCCCTTCTTCAGCTGGCCGAAGAGGATCTCCTCGGCGAGCGGCTTCTTGACGTGTTCCTGAATCACGCGGCCCAGCGGACGCGCGCCGAAGTTTTCGTCATAGCCCTTCTCGGCGAGCCATTTGGTGGCCGCCTCGGTGAGCTCGAAAGTGACGCCGCGGTCGGCGAGCTGGGCTTCGAGCTGCAGGACGAATTTCTCCACCACGCGGCCCACGATGTCGGACTTCAGACCGGCGAAGCCGATGACGGCGTCCAGGCGGTTCCTGAATTCGGGCGTGAACAGCTTCTCGATGGCGGCCTGATCCTCGCCTTCCCGCTTGCCGCGGCCGAAGCCGATGGCTTCCTTGGCCGCGTCGGCGGCGCCGGCGTTCGTGGTCATGATCAGGATGATGTTGCGGCAATCGATCTTCTTGCCGTTGGCGTCGGTGATCTGGCCGTTATCCATCACCTGCAACAGGATGTTGAAGATGTCCGGGTGCGCCTTCTCGATTTCATCGAGCAAAAGGACCGCGTGCGGGTGCTGGTCGATGGCGTCGGAGAGCTGGCCGCCCTGGTCATAGCCCACATAGCCCGGAGGCGCGCCCAGAAGACGGCTCACCGTATGGCGCTCCATGTATTCGCTCATGTCGAAGCGCAGCAGCTCCACGCCCAGCGTCGAGGCGAGCTGGCGGGCCACTTCGGTCTTGCCCACCCCGGTGGGGCCGGAGAACAGATAGGAGCCGATCGGCTTGTTGGGCTCGCGCAGGCCCGCGCGCGCCAGCTTGATGGCGCTGGAGAGCTTGGCGATGGCGTCGTCCTGGCCGAACACCACGCGCTTCAACGTGCCTTCGAGATCCTTCAGCACCGCCTCGTCGGATTTGGAGACCGATTTCGGGGGGATGCGGGCCATTTTCGCCAGCACCACTTCGACCTCTTTGACGCCGATGGTCTTCTTGCGCTTCGAGGAGGGCTGCAGGCGCATCGAGGCGCCCGCCTCGTCGATCACGTCGATCGCCTTGTCCGGCAGCTTGCGGTCGCCGAGATAGCGGTCGGAAAGCTCCACCGCGGCTTTCAGCGCTTCATTGGTGAAGCGGATGTCGTGGAAGTCTTCGAAATAGGGTTTCAGGCCCTGGAGGATCTTGATGGAGTCCTCCACCGTCGGCTCCACCACGTCGATCTTCTGGAAGCGCCGGGCGAGCGCGCGGTCCTTTTCGAAATGCTGGCGATATTCCTTGTAGGTGGTCGACCCCATGCAGCGCAGGCCGCCGCCCTGCAGGGCGGGCTTCAACAGGTTCGACGCGTCCATGGCGCCGCCGGAGGTCGCCCCGGCGCCGATCACGGTGTGGATCTCGTCAATGAACAGAATGGCGTGCGGCCGGGCTTCGAGCGCCTTGACCACCTGCTTGACCCGCTCCTCGAAATCACCGCGATAGCGCGTGCCGGCGAGCAGCGCGCCCATGTCGAGCGAATAGATCACCGCGTTCTCAAGGATTTCGGGCACTTCGCTTTCGACGATCTTGCGCGCCAGGCCCTCGGCGATGGCGGTCTTGCCCACGCCCGGATCGCCCACGAGAAGTGGATTGTTCTTGCGCCGGCGGCACAGCACCTGGATGCAGCGCTCCACCTCGTGGGCCCGGCCGATCAGCGGATCGACGCCGCCTTCGCGCGCCTTCGCGTTCAGATCGACGCAATAGGCGGACAGGACGTCGTCCTTGTCCTTCTCCTCACCGCCCATGACGGTTTCCTCGGCGTCTTCATCCTCGGCCCCGCGGGGCGGACGCGTTTCGCCGGCGCCGGGTTTTTTCGCAATGCCGTGGGATATGAAGTTCACCGCATCGTAGCGCGTCATGTCGCGCTCGGCGAGGAAATAGGCCGCGTGGCTTTCGCGCTCGGCGAACAGGGCGACGAGCACGTTGGCGCCGGTCACCTCGTCGCGGCCGGAGTTCTGCACGTGGATGACGGCGCGCTGGATGACGCGCTGGAAGCCGGCGGTCGGCTTCGCGTCCTCGCCGTCGTCGACCACCAGCCCGTCAAGCTCGTCGTCGACATATTCGATCATCGTTTCACGAAGCTCGTCGACGTCCACGTCGCAGGCGCGCATCACCGCGCCGGCGTCGTCGTCTTCGCACAGCGCGAGCAGGAGGTGCTCCAGCGTCGCGTATTCGTGCTTTCGCTCGTTCGCGGCCGTCAGGGCGCGATGCAGGCTGCGTTCGAGAGCGGGAGAGAAAGAGGGCAAGCGCCTAATCCTTTTCCATGGTGCACTGCAAAGGGTGCTGGGCTCGGCGCGCCGCGTCCATCACCTGGGCGACCTTGGTCTCGGCCACCTCGTAGGTGAAAACGCCGCACACCCCGACTCCATGTTGGTGCACATGGAGCATGATGCGAGTCGCGTCCTCCTGGCTCTTGTGAAAAATCCGGATCAGGACTTCGACGACGAACTCCATCGGCGTGTAGTCGTCGTTGAGCAGGAGCACCTTATACATGGACGGCCGCTTCGTGCGGGTGCGCGGTTTGACCGCGACGCCGCTTTCGCGTCCTGGATCGCCGGGCTTTCGAGGGTCAGCCATTCGCCGCTCGCCGTGTCCTTCGCCGTCCTCGCTTCAATCGTACCTCCGATTAAATATGCATCGCCCCTTCCCAGGGAAGCCCCCGCGTCGGGCCGAGCGCAGCGCAAATGCGCAGCCGTGACATCAACGCCTCGCTTCGCCCCCCGTTCGATCAGAGCCGCGCCGGCGCGCAGCGGGCGAAAAAAATGGCCCGGCGCATGGGGCGCCGAGCCAGTCAGGGAGGAATCGGCGTTCCGCGCCGCAGCGCGAAACAATTCTGTGGACAGTCGCGCGCCTTAGCGGGCCGACTGCATCGCCTCGACGGCGGCGGCCATGCGGTCGTTGAGCGGCTTGAAGCCGTCTTTCACCAGGGCGCTCATCAGGTCGGTGGTCTTGTTCACTTCCGACAGATAGGCGTCGAGGGTGGATTTGGTGTAGTCGGCGTGGATCTCGATGAGCTCCTGCACCGATTTCGCGCCGGCCATGGTTTTCGCGGCGGCGACGCCGTCTTCCATGGATTTCTTGGCGAAGGCGAGCGCGGAGGCGTTCATTTCTTCGATCGACTTCGAGGTGGCGGTCGCCGAAGCGATCATCGCATCCACGGAGTCTTTCTGGAACGCGCTGAACTCGTTCAGGGCGTTGATGGATTTCTCGAAGCCTTCCTTCATCGCTTCGTTGGAAGCGGCGGTGACGGTTTCGAAGGTTTCTTTCGCGGTGTCTTTTTTGGCGGCGGCCATGGCGTTCTCTCCTGAGAATTTGCGCGGCGGCGAAGGCTTCCGGGGCTTCGGCTTGTCGGCTGCTTTCGCGGCCGGCTTCGCCTGCGCGGTCTTCGCCTTGGTCACCGGCGCTTTTTCTGGCGCCGGGGCGGGGCTTGCTTTGGGAGCTTGCGGCTTGGTTTCCGCAGGCTTCGGCGCTTCGGCGGCGGTCTCGGCCGCGGTCGGCGCTTCGGCGGGTGCGGATTTCGGCGTTTCGTCGGTCGCCATCGCTTCACTCCATCGAGTCGGCTGCACTTCGCAGCCGCAGCAAATATGCCCATCCACGACCCGGAATTCAAGCCTTTTTTGTGCAGCGCACAAAAACCCCGCGTTCGCTTTGAGTTAACGGTGCGGAAAGCCCGTAGCGTCATCATGACGCCCCATGATCGTCCGGCTTCTGGTCCTTGTCTGGTCCTGCGCCCTCCTCGCCGCGCCCGCGGCGGCTCAGGAGCGCTACGCCGCGTTCGTGGCCGACATGGAGACCGGCGAGGTGCTCCACGCGGTGCGCGACGAAGCCGCGCGCCATCCCGCCTCGCTCACCAAGATGATGACGCTCTACATGCTGTTCGAGGCGGTCGAGCGCGGCGAGCTGACCCTGGCGAGCGAGCTTGCGGTGTCGGCCGAGGCGGCCTCGCGCCCGGCCTCGAAGCTGGGCGTGCGGGCGGGCTCCACCCTCACCGTGGAGAACGCGGTGCGCGCCCTGATCATCCAGAGCGCCAACGACGTGGCGGTGGTGGTCGCCGAGGCGCTGGCCGACGACGAAGCCGCCTTCGCCGACGCCATGACCGCGCGCGCCGCCGAGCTGGGGCTGACCGCCACCAATTTCGAGAACGCCTCGGGCCTGCCGGACCGGGCCCAGATCACCACCGCGCGCGACATGGCTCGCCTCGCCTATGCGCTGCGACGCGATTTCCCGCAGTATTTCCACTATTTCTCCGAGACCCGCTTTCGCTGGGGCGCCACCACCCACACGACCCACAACACGCTGGTGGGCCGGGTGCCCGGCGTGACGGGGCTGAAGACCGGCTATATCCGCGCCTCGGGCTTCAATATCGCGGTCACGGCCGAGCGCGGCGAGCGCCCGCTGGTGGCCGTGGTGATGGGCGGCGCCAGCCAGGGCGCGCGCGACGCCCACGCCCGCGAGCTGATCGAAGCCGCCTACGCCGCCCTCGACGCGCGCACCATGGGCGTACGCCTGGCCTCATTGAACGTGCCGCGCCTCAACCCGATACGCGAACAGCAGATCCTCACCGCCGAACTCGCCGGCGTCATCCGCACGACGGCGCAGGGCGACGCGGCCGGCGCGGCGCCGCCCGCCCAGGTCGCTTTCCTTGACGATCCCCTTCCGGCGACGCCCCCGGCCACGCTCGCCACCCCGGCGGGCTGGTCGATCCAGGTCGGCGCCTACGCCAGCGAAATCGCGGCGCGCGCCCGGCTCGACGCGGTGGCGCGCCTTGGCGTGTCCGATCTCCTGCGCGAGGCCCGCCCGCTGGCCCAGCCGCTCGCCAGCGGCGAACGCCGGCTATGGCGGGCCCGCTTCTCCGGCCTCAGCGCGGAGCGGGCGCGCGCCGCCTGCGATCAGCTTTCCCGGCGCGGAGAGGCCTGCTTCACCGTGGCGCCGAACGCGTAGGCGCGCCGCCTACCACCATTTCTCGGGCTTCGCCTTGAAGCCCGCCGCGTCTTCGATGGCCGCGCCGACCTTGAACATGGTCTCTTCGTCCAGCGCCTTGGTGATCACTTGAAGGCCCAGCGGCAGGCCTTGCGCGTCGAGCCCGGCCGGCACGCTCATGGCGGGCACGCCGGCGATGTTGGCGGTGACGGTGAAGATATCGTTCAGATACATTTCGATGGGATCGGCCTTGGCTTTGGAGCCGATGGCGAACGCCGCGCTGGGGGTCGTGGGGGTCAGGATCGCGTCCACTTTCTCGAAGGCCCGGTTGAAGTCCTCCAGGATTTTCCGGCGGACTTTCAGGGCCTTGAGGTAATACGCGTCGTAATACCCGGCGCTCAAGACATAGGTGCCGATGAGGATACGGCGCTGGACTTCGTTTCCGAACCCGGCTGCGCGCGTCTTCTCATAGGTGTCGATGAGGTCCTCGCCCTCCACCCGCGCGCCGTAGCGCATGCCGTCATGGCGCGCCAGGTTCGAGGAGGCTTCGGCCGGGGCGATGATGTAATAGGCCGGAAGAGCGTATTTGGTCATGGGCAGCGAGATGTCGACGATCTCGCAGCCGGCGGCCTTGAGCCATTCCACACCCTGGCTCCACAGGGTCTCGATCTCGCCCGGCATGCCGTCCATGCGGTATTCCTTGGGCACGCCGATGCGCAAGCCTTTCACCGACTTCCCGCACGCCTCCACCCAGTTGGGGACCCCGCCGGGATAGGAGGTGGAGTCCTTCGGGTCGTGCCCGCTCATCACCTGGGTCAGAAGGGCTGTGTCCTTCACCGTCTTGCCGAACGGGCCGGGGTGATCCAGCGAGCTTGCGAACGCCACCACGCCCCAGCGCGAGCAGCGGCCATAGGTGGGCTTCACGCCCACAAGCCCGGTGAACGCGGCCGGCTGGCGGATCGAACCGCCCGTGTCGGTGCCCGTGGCGCCGTAGGCGATGCCGGCCGCCAGCGCCGCCGCCGAGCCGCCGGACGAGCCGCCGGGCACCAGCTTTTCATCCGAGCCCTTGGCCCGCCACGGATTCACGACGGGGCCGGTGTTGGCGGTTTCGTTCGACGAGCCCATGGCGAACTCGTCCATGCTCGTCTTGGCGAAGAACACCGCGCCGGCATCCCACAGCTTCTGCGAGACGGTGGATTCGTATTCCGGCTTGAAGCCGGCGAGAATGTTCGAACTCGCCGTCGTGGTGACGCCCTTGACCGCGAACAGATCCTTCATGGCGATGGGCGCGCCTTCCAGCAGACCGCCCTCGCCCCTGGCGATCTTCGCGTCGGAGGCTTTCGCCATGTCCACGGCGCGCGCGCCGTCAATCACGGTGAAGGCGTTGAGCGCGCCCTGCGCCGCTTCGGCGGCCGACACCGTGGCTTCGGCGAGCTCAACGGCGGTGAAGTTTTTGGCTTTGAGGCCGTCGAGGGCTTCGGTGAGCGAGAGCGAAGAAAACTCGGTCATCGTCTATTCCACGCTCTTGGGGACCACGAAGAAGCCTTCCTCGGCCTTCGGGGCGTTCTTCAGGATCGCGTCACGCTTGCCGCCGTCGGTCACCGCGTCCTCGCGCAGAGGCAGCTTGGTCGGGGCGGCCGTGGTCATCGGCTCGACCCCGTCCACATCCACCTCGTTCAGCTGCTCGACCCAGTCGAGAATGCCGTTGAGTTCGGCCGTGAGCGCGTCGAGCCGGTCGGCCGGCTCGGCGATGCGCGCCAGCTTGGCGATGCGGCGCACTTCGTCTTTGGTGACGGACATGAGGCGGGGCTCCGATGGGAGAAAACTCGTCAGCGCGCGGCTTACCAACGGGCGGAGGTGCGCGCAAGACGAAGGGTGGGCAGGGCAAGGAATCGACTTTTAATGTGTTGCCTTCCCCTCGCGCCCACTTTTTACGGTATTACCCATGCAATATCTGACTTCGAATGCTCTTTTTCGCGTCGCGAGGATTCGGCGAAATGTTGATGGGAAAGAAATTATAGGGACTGCTTTCTTCATCGAACACAATGATCGAGAGTACCTGATTTCCGCAAAGCATAACTTCCACGACCAAACCAATGATATTGACCCAGCGGTATTTCGTGATTTCGTCGTCGATATAGAAACTTGCGCTGGAAAAGGGAAATTGCCATTAAAATACATAATTCATGCAGCGGACGTAATCGCATTCGCTACACCCCATAGAATAATCCACAAAAATTATAAAGTTTTGAATAGCTCTGATACCGCCATATTGGGACAAGACGTTTTTATTCCCGGTTTCCCTTACGGCTGGCATATGGATATTAAGACTGACGAAGGCAGCGGTATCGCTCCATTTATAAAATCTGGATGCCTATCCGCCATTTTGAGCGATCAGAGATTTTACATTGATGGATTTTTTAATAAAGGATTTTCTGGATCTCCTGTTTACTTTTTTAATGCGGCCAAGAAGTTATGGTCAATTTTAGGTGTATTTACAGGATATCATAATGAGCGACTTGAAATGGTCAGCGACCAAGTTGGAGAGATATATTCCAACGCGGGTTTCGGAAAAGGATATATTATCAAGCTAATTCTAGAGGAAATAGATGCGACTATTTCTGCGGACGACGAACCAAATTCGCCGTGAGAACTGTCCGGCAAGTCGCCCAACTATCCAAGCTGCGTTTCGAAGCGTAAATCCCTCCCATGCTGATGCTCCACCCCGCCCATTTGCCCGCAGGACCGCTCATGGCGGTCGATCCCGGCGACAAGACGCTGGGGATCGCCGTGTGCGACGCGGCGCGCACGACGGTGACGCCGGTCACCACGATCCAGCGGGTGAAGTTCACGCCGGACGTCGAGGCGCTCCTGAAGCTCTATGACGCGCGCAAGTGCGCCGGGCTGATCGTCGGCCTGCCATTGCACATGGACGGCGGGGACGGGCGCAGGGCGCAGAGCGCGCGCAGCTTCGTGACGAACCTCCTACGCCTGCGCGACCTGCCCGTGGCCTATCAGGACGAGCGCCTGTCCACCTTTGCGGCCACCGAAGCGCTGATCGAGGCGGGCGTGAAGCCGAGCGCGCGCAAGGGCTTTGTGGACGCCCAGGCGGCCTCGGTGATCCTCGAGGCCGCGCTCCTGCGCATCAAGCAGGGCGCGCCGCGCCCCGCTGGCGACGGGAACGCACCGCTTTGAACGCGGTCGCAGGCGCCCTCATCCCCATTTTCGGGGTCATCGCGCTCGGCTGGGCCTTGCGGCGCTCAGGCCTGGTGCGCGAGGCGCTCTGGCCGGGCATCAACCGGCTGAGCTATCAGGCGCTTCTGCCGGCTTTATTGTTTTCCACCATCTCCACCGCCGAGATCGAGGGCGCGCAGACGGGCCCCTTCCTGATCGCCGCCACCCTCGCCTTCATCGCCATGGGCGCGATTTCGCTGGCCTTCAAGCCGCTGCCGATCGACGGGCCGGCCTTCACCAGCCTGTTTCAGGGCGGGGTGAGGTGGAACGGGTTCGTGCTATTGGCGCTCACCGCCGCCGCCTACGGACCGGAGGGCGCGGCGCTGACCGCGCTGGTGTTCGCGCCCACCGTGCCGATCATCAACGTGATGTGCGTGGCGGTGCTCACCATCTGGGGGGCCAGCGACACAAAGCCGAACATGGGCCGGGTGACTTCGCGGATCGTCACCAATCCGCTGATCATCGGCTGCCTTCTGGGCGCGGCGGCCAACGCGCTGAACCTGTTTCAGACCGGCCCCGTCGCCGACACCGCCGCGCTGGCCGGCCGCGCCGCCCTGCCGCTGATCCTGCTGGCCATCGGCGCCGGGCTTGATTTTTCGGCGTTGAAGGCGCGCCCGGCCCTGGTGGGCCTGTCGGTCAGCCTGAAGCTTGTTGTGGCGCCGCTGGTGTTCTACGGGCTCGGTCTGGCCTTCGGGGTGGAGGGGCTCGCCCTTATCATCCTCACCGCCATCGGCGCGACGCCGGGCGCGGCCGCCTCCTACGTGCTTGCGAGCGAGATGGGGGGCGACGCCCGGCTCATGGCCGGCCATGTGACGGCGACCACGCTGCTCGCCTTCATCGCCATGCCGTTCTGGATCTGGGTCGCGGGCGGATGATCGCGACGATCGCCGCCGCCTTCCTTCCCGTGTTCGCCGTCATCGCAATCGGTTTCGGCGTTCGCGCGTCCGGCTATCTGCCGCGCGCGTTCTGGCGCGGAGTGAACGCGCTGAACCATCGCCTGCTGCTGCCCGCCTTCCTGTTCACCGTGCTCGCCGGCGCCGATTTCGGCGCGCCCGGCGCAGCCCGGCTGGCGGTCCTGTCGGCGGCCGGATCGGTATTGCTGCTCGTCCTCGGGGCCGGCGCGGCCCGGTTGCTCGCCCGGCGCGGCGGGGGCGCGGCGCCGGTCATCGCCGTCGCGGTGCAATGGAACTTCGTGCTCACCCTCGCCCTGGCCCAGCGCCTGGCCGGTCCGGACGCCGCCTCGCTCGCGGCCGCCGTCATAGCGCCCGGGGTTCTAATCGGCGCGATCGTCACCGTCGCCGCCTTCGCCCTGGCGGCCGGAGCAGCGCCGGCGTCGGCCGCGCGCCGGGTGATCCGCGATCCGCTGGTCATCGCCGCCCTTGCCGGCCTGCTCGCCAACGCCGCCGGCCTGGCGCGCGCGGAGCTAATGCTCGCCCCGGTCGAGATGATCGGCGCCGGCGCGCTCGCCGTGATCCTATTGGCCATGGGCGCCGGCCTTGATTTCGACGCCCTGAAGGGCCGCACCGCACCGTTGATCGCCGGGGCGGCCCTGCGCGGCGCCGCGGCGCCCGCGGTGTTTCTGCTGCTCGCTGCCGCCGCGGGCCTTTCCGGACCGAGCGCGCTCGTGCTGGCGCTCGCCGGCGCGGCGCCGGCGGCGGCCTTCGTTTACGCCGTGGCGGCCGATTTCGAGATCGAAACCGGCCTCACCGCGGGGTTGATCACGCTTTCAGTGCTGATCGGCGCGGCGGTTTCGCCGCTCGCCGCCCTCGCCGCGCTCGCCCTCTAGCTTGCCGCGTCCGCCGCGCGCGCCTATACCCCGCCCCGCGCCGACAAACTGCGAGGTGACATGAGCCGCGCCGGGTTCGCCTATGACTTCCCGCATACCAGCCTGTTAGGCGTCGGGGCGCTCAATCCGCTGGACGTCGCCATGATCTTCGAGCGGGCGGGCGCCCATTTCGACGCCGCACGCGACAGGGCCGGCCATGAGCGCACGCTCGACGGCCTGGCCATGGTCAATCTCTTTTTCGAAAACTCCACCCGCACGCTGGCGAGCTTTGAGATGGCCGCCAAGCGGCTGGGCGCCGAGGTGATCAATTTCGCCGCCGGCGCGGCCAGCATCGCCAAGGGCGAATCGCTCGCCGACACCGCGCTGACCCTCAACGCCATGAACCCGGACGTGCTGGTCGTGCGCCACAAGTCCGCCGGCGCGGCGGATTACTTCGCCAAGGTCACCGGCGCGAGCGTGGTCAATGGCGGCGACGGCGCGCACGAGCATCCGACGCAAGCCCTGCTGGACGCCTTCACCCTGACCCGGCGCTGGGGCGAGGTCGGCGGCAAAAGGATCGCCATCGTCGGCGACATCCTGCACAGCCGGGTGGCGCGCTCGAACGTGTCGCTTCTCAATCTCCTGAACGCCGAGGTGCGCCTGTGCGGCCCGGCGACGCTTCTGCCCGCCGACGCGGACCGCTGGGGCGTGACGGTGTTCCATGATCTCGACGAGGCGATCGAGGGCTGCGACGCGGTGATGGCGCTGCGCATCCAGAAAGAGCGCATGAGCGGCGGCCTCATCCCCACCGACCGCGAATACGCCGCGCTTTACGGGCTGAACCACGCCCGGCTGGAGCGCGCCGCGCCGGACTGCCTCGTCATGCATCCAGGCCCCATGAACCGCGGTGTTGAGATCGACGGCGCCCTCGCGGACGATCCCGACCGCGCCCTGGTTCTGGAACAGGTCGAAGCCGGCGTCGCGGTGCGCATGGCGGTGCTGGAGCTGATCACCGGACGCGCGCCGAACCAGCGCTACGAGGACGGGCAGGATGGTCTGGAGGACGGGGCATGATGCTGCTTCGCAACGCCCGCCTGATCGATCCGGCCTCCGGCCATGACGGACCGGGGGATGTGCGGATCCGCGACGGGCGGATCATTGAGATCGCCGAGGACCTGACGGCTGAGGACGGCGAGCGCGTGCAGGATCTGCGCGGCGCCGCGCTGGCGCCCGCGCTCATCGATCTGCGCTGCTGGACGAAGCCGGGCGCCGGCGGCAAGGCGGGGCTCGACGCCACGGCGCGCGCCGCCGCCGCTGGCGGCGTGGGCACGCTGGTGCTGGCGCCGGACAGCGGCGACGGCCTTTCCAGGCCGGAAGACTTCGCCTCCATCGAAACCGCCGCCCTGACGAGCCCGGTACGCCTCCTGCCCTCTGGTCTGGCGGTCGATGCGGACGGCGAGATGGGCGAGATCGGCCTGATGCTGCGCGCCGGCGCCGCGCTCATCGGCGACGGCGGCGCGGCGATCGCCGACACGCGGCTGGCCCGGCGCATCCTCGCCTACGCCTCCACCTTCGACGCCTGGGTGTCCGTGCGGGCCGAAGATCCGCATCTGGCGCGCGGGACCTGCGCCCATGAAAGCGATCTCGCCATGCGCCTCGGCCTGCCTGCCCGCCCGGGCGCCGGGGAACGCCTGGCGATCGAGCGCGGCGCGGCGCTGTGCGAGCTCACCGGCGCCCGGCTCATCTTCGACCGGATCACCACTGCGGACGCTGTTTCAGCCCTCGCGGCGGCGCGGGCGCGCGGTCTGGAGCTCGCCGTCACGGCGCCGGTGACGCATCTGCTGTTCAACGAGGTGGACGCCGGCGGCTTCGACGCCCGCTTCCGGCTTGAGCCGCCCTTGCGGTCGGAGAGCGACCGGCTGGCGCTGATCGCGGCGCTGGCCGACGGGGATATCGACGCCGTGGTGTCCGATCACCGCGCGGCCACCGGAGAAGCGAAAGCCCATCCCTTCCCCGAAGCCGAGGCCGGATCGGCCAATCTGGAGGCCCTTTTGCCGGCGCTGTGCACGCTGGCGGCGGACGGGCGCCTCTCGCTGGTCGACGCCTTACGCCCGGTGACGAGCGGACCGGCGGACTTGCTGGGCCTCGACCAGGGCCGGCTTGAGCCGGGCGCCCCGGCCGATCTCGTGGTGTTCGATCCCGAGGCGCCGACCGTCTACGGGCGCGCAGGGCTGTTCTGCGACGCCTCCAGCGCGTTCGAAAACCGGCGCCTGTTCGGCAAGGTCTTGATCACCATCGTCGAAGGCGCGATCATTCATCAACCTGAAGGCTAGGGGGCGCGGCTTGGACGCACTGCTTCTCGGGCTCGCGGCGGCGGGCGGCTATCTGTTCGGCTCGATCCCCTTCGGGCTCGTGCTCGTGCGCATGGCAGGGCTCGGCGATATCCGCTCCATCGGATCGGGCAATATCGGCACGACGAACGTCCTGCGCACCGGCCGCAAGGACCTCGCCCTGCTCACCTTGATCCTCGACAGCGGCAAGGCGGGGTTCGCCTGTCTTCTGTTCTGGTGGTTGATCTCGCAGGAAGCCGGGCTGGTCGCCGGCGGCGCGGCGTTTCTGGGTCATTGCTATCCGGTCTGGCTGAAGTTCAAGGGCGGCAAGGGCGTGGCCACCTTTCTCGGCGTTCTGCTGGCGGCGGCTTGGCCGGTGGGCCTTCTGGCCTGCGCCACCTGGCTCGGAACGGCCCTTGTGTTCCGCATCTCCAGCCTCGCCGCGCTGGTCTCCGCGATCGCCGCGCCGTTCTTGTGTCTGGCGTTCGGACGCGAGGACGCGGCCCTGCTCGCCGTCTTCCTCGCCGCCCTGATATACTGGCGCCATCGCAGCAATATCGACCGCCTCCTGAAGGGCGCCGAGCCCATGATCGGAGCGAAGAAGACGTGAAACGCAAAAGCCTGAGCGAGACCGAAAAGCTGGACTGGCTCAGGCTGGCGCGCACCCATGGCGTGGGACCGGTCACTTTCGCCAAGTTGATCGAGCGCTACGCCGCCCCGGCGCCGGCGATCGAGGCGCTGCCGCGCCTGGCCGCGCGCGGCGGACGCGCCAAGCCGCTTCGTCCCGTCTCGCGGGACCAGGCGAGCCGGGAGCTGGAGCGGATCGACGCGCTCGGGGGACGACTGATTTGCGCCTGCGAGCCGGGTTTTCCAGCCGGCCTGGCGGTTCTCGACCCGCCGCCGCCGGTGATTTCGGTGATGGGGCCGCTCGACCCGGATGCGCGTCTCGCCTGCGCCATCGTCGGCGCGCGCAACGCGTCCGCCATCGGCATCCGCTTCGCCGGAGATCTGGCGCGCGATCTCGGCGCGCGCGGAATCACCGTTGTGTCAGGGCTTGCGCGCGGGATTGACGGCGCGGCGCACGCCGCCTCGCTGGAGACCGGCACGATCGCCGTCATCGCCGGCGGGCTCGGCCGCATCTACCCGCCCGAGCACGCCGATCTGCAGCGCGCCATCGCCGAGCAGGGTCTGGTGGTCAGCGAAACCGAGCCCGACCATGTCGCCCAGGCGCGTGACTTCCCCAAGCGCAATCGCCTGATCGCCGGCCTGTCGCAAGGAGTCGTCGTGGTGGAGGCGGCCGAACGCTCAGGCTCGCTGATCACCGCGCGCCTCGCCGGAGAGCAGGGGCGCGAAGTGATGGCGGTGCCGGGCTCGCCGCTCGATCCGCGCGCCAAGGGCGCGAATCGGCTCCTGCGCGAGGGCGCGGCGCTGGTGGAGAACGCCGAGGACGTGATCGCCGTGCTCAACAACGCGCGCCCGCCGCTGCTTGAGGAGCCCGGCGGTTACGGCTTCGAGGACGAGCCGGAAGACCCCGCCATGCTTGAAGACGAGGCCGACCGCATTCGCGAACAGATCGCCGGCCTGCTCACCACCGCGCCGGTGAGCCGGGACGAGCTGGCGCGAATCACCCGCGCGCCGGCGCGCGCGGTTCTGGCCGCACTGATCGAACTGGAACTGGCCGGTCGCTGCGCGCTGGCGCCGAACGGCATGGTCTACGCGGCCTATCCCGACACTCACTCCGACTGATCGAACGGAAACGGCACCACCGGCGGATCGCCACGGAATTTCGGCGGACCGTCCGTCATCAGCCTGCATTCCTGCTCAACCACACGGGATGCTGCAGCGAGCATAACGCTGGAGTTGTGCAAATCCGAAATATGCGCGAAGTGAGCCATGGAGGCGAGCATCTCGATGAGATACGCCGCCGCATCGCTGGGCTGGGCCGGTTCGGTCATGGCTTCCAGAGGATCGCGGCCTGCGTGGCGCTCTGAGGGCATGGGACACACTCGGACTGAAAACAACTTGGAGAGGTGTAATATCGCTTTACACGTCTAGATGCAAGTACCGCCGCTCATGTTGACAGGGTTGCGGGCCGCGCCCACCTTCCGCCCTCTTCGCGCCCGCCGCATGACAGCGGCTCGGCGCCCAACGAATCGAGTCGTCCCCGCATGCATGTCGTCGTCGTCGAATCGCCCGCCAAGGCCAAGACCATCAACAAGTATCTCGGCCCGGACTACACCGTGCTGGCGAGCTTCGGCCATGTGCGCGACCTGCCCGCCAAGGACGGCTCGGTGCGTCCCGACGACGATTTCGCCATGGAATGGTCGGTCGATTCCAAGTCCCAGCCGCGGATCAAGGCGATCGCGGATGCGCTCAAGGACGCCGACACGCTGATCCTGGCCACCGACCCCGATCGCGAGGGCGAGGCGATCAGCTGGCACCTGCTGGAAGCGCTGCAGAAGCGCCGGGTGCTGAAGGACAAGCGCATCCAGCGCGTCGCCTTCAACTCCATCACCAAGCGGTCGGTGAGCGAGGCGATGAGCCAGCCGCGCGAGCTGGATATGGAGCTGGTGGAGGCGTATCTCGCCCGGCGCGCGCTGGATTATCTGGTGGGCTTCACGCTCTCTCCGGTGCTCTGGCGCAAGCTGCCCGGCGCGCGTTCGGCGGGCCGGGTGCAGTCGGTCGCCCTGCGCCTGATCACCGAGCGCGAGAGCGAGATCGAGCGCTTCGTCTCGGAGGAATACTGGTCGCTGGACGCCATGGTCAAGGCGGACGGTGCGAGCGATCTCTTCAAGGCGCGCCTGTCGCGCTATGAAGACAAGAAAGTCACCAAGATGACCATCGGCGACGAGGCGACCGCGCGCGCCGCCGAAGCCGCCGTTAAAGCCGCCAGCTTCACCGTGGCGAGCGTCGAGGCGAAGCCCGCCAAGCGCCACCCCTCCCCGCCCTTCACCACCTCCACCCTGCAGCAGGAGGCCGCGCGCAAGCTGGGCTTCGACGCCCAGCGCACCATGCGCACCGCGCAGCGCCTTTATGAAGGCGTGGAGATCGGCGGCGAGACGGTGGGCCTCATCACCTATATGCGGACCGACGGCGTCTCCATGGACGGCGGCGCCATTGCGGAAGCCCGCGGCGTGGTGAAGAACGAGTACGGCGCCGACTTCGTCCCCGAGGTCCCGCGCAAATACTCCTCGAAAGCCAAGAACGCCCAGGAGGCCCACGAGGCGATCCGTCCGACGAGCTTTTCGCGCATGCCCGGCTCGGTGCGCCTGGAAGGCGACCAGGCCCGGCTCTACGAGCTGATCTGGAAGCGCGCCGTGGCGAGCCAGATGGAAAGCGCGCGGTTCGACCGAACCACCATCGATCTGGAAAGCGCCGACAAGAGCCTCGCCTTGCGCTCCACCGGCCAGGTGCAGACCTTCGCCGGCTTCCTGGCCCTCTATCAGGAGGGACGCGACGACGAAGAGGCCGAAGGCGAAAGCCGCCTGCCCCACGTCAATCAGGGCGCGGCCGCTTCCGCCGAGAAGGTGATGGCCGAGCAGCACTTCACCAGCCCGCCGCCGCGCTTCACAGAAGCGACGCTGGTGAAAAAGCTGGAAGAGCTGGGCATCGGCCGGCCCTCCACCTACGCCGCCACGCTGTCGGTCCTGCGCGACCGGGGCTATGTGCGCATGGAGGACAAGCGCTTCTTCCCCGAGGACAAGGGCCGGGTCGTCATCTCCTTCCTGGAGAACTTCTTCCGGCGCTATGTGGAGTACGACTTCACCGCCTCGCTGGAGGATCAGCTCGACAAGGTCTCGGCCGGCGATCTCGACTGGAAGACCCTGCTGCGCGAGTTCTGGCGCGATTTCTCCGCGGCCGTGGACGACATCAAGGATCTGCGCATCGGCGAAGTGATCGAGCGCATGAATGTGGAGCTGGCTCCGCTGATCTATCCGCCGCGCGAAGACGGGTCGGACCCGAAGATCTGCCCGGCCTGCCATGTGGGCGAGCTGTCCCTGCGCCTGGGCAAGCACGGCGCCTTCGTAGGCTGTTCGAACTATCCCGACTGCAAATTCACCCGCCCGCTGGGGGGCGGCGACACCGCTGCGGCAGCGGGCGGCGACGGGGCGCTCGGCGAACACCCGGAGACCGGCAAGACCATCTATCTCAAAGACGGCCGCTTCGGCCCCTATCTTGAGATGGAGGTTGAGGGCGAGGAGAAGCCCAAGCGCGGCTCCATCCCCAAGGGCTGGAACCCGGCCGACGTGGACCTTGAAAAGGCGGTCATGCTCATCGATCTGCCGCGCCATGTCGGCAAGCACCCCGAGGACGACGAGCCCATCGAGGCCGGCATCGGGCGCTACGGCCCGTTCGTGAAGCACGGCAAGACCTATGCGAATCTTCCCAATGTGGAGGAGGTGTTCGAGGTGGGCCTGAACCGGGCCATCGACCTCATCGCGGAAAAACGCGCCAATCCGCGCGGCCGCGGCGGGGCTGCGGCCAAGCCTTTGAAGGAGCTCGGCAAGCACCCGGAGGATGGCGAGCCGGTCAATGTGATGAGCGGGCGCTACGGGCCCTACGTCAAACACGGCAAGACCAACGCCACCCTGCCCAAGGGCATGGAGCCGGAGACCGTCACGCTTGAAAAGGCCGTCGAGCTGATCGCGGAGAAAGCCGCCAAGGGTGGCGGCGCGAAGAAAAAGGCTCCGGCGAAGAAGAAAGCCCCCGCCAACAAGACCGCGGCGGCGAAGAAGCCCGCGGCGAAGAAGACTGCACCGAAGGCGAGCAGCAAGAAGGCGACCTCTTGAGCGATCCCTACGAGGCTTTCGGATTCACCAGGGAGGGTCTTCTTGAAGCGATCAAGCTCGGTGAAGGCCGCTTCACCAAGCGCGAGATCGCTCGCTCGCTGGACCTCAAAGGCGATCAGCGCGCCGGGCTGAAGCAGGCGCTGAAAGACCTGGAAGACGCCGGCGTCATCGAGAAAAACCACAAGAAGGCCTGGGCGCTGCGCGCCGGCCTGCCGCCGGTCACCGTGCTGGAGGTCCACGACCGCGACGTGGACGGCGAATTTCTGTGCCGCCCGGTGAAGGAGGAGCTGCAGGGTCCGGTGATCCGGCTCGCCTTCGACAACAAGGCGAAGGGCTCGCCCCCCGGCGTCGGCGACCGCATCCTGGCGCGGCTCGTCCAGGACGAGGACGGCGATTACGAGGCCCGCGTCATCAAGAAGCTCGGCCAGTCCGCGAGCCGGATCCTCTGCGTGCTGCGCAAGGGCTCGGGCCAGCCGCGCCTCGTGCCGGTGGACAAGCGCTCGAAGAACGAGCTGATCCCGGCGCGCGGCGAGGCCGAGAAAGCCAAGAACGGCGATCTCGTCGTCGCGGTGATCTCCAAGGAGCGCCGCCACGGGCTGAAAACCGCCACCATCGAAGAAGTGGTGGGCGACGCCAACAGCCCGCGCGCCGGCTCGGTCATCGCACTGGCCGAGCACGGCGTGCCCGAAGGCTTCGGAGACGCCGAGGCCGAGCAGGCGCGCACCATGAAGCCGGCGAAGCTCGGCAAGCGCGAGGATCTGCGCGATCTCCCGCTGATCACCATCGACCCGAGCGACGCGCGCGACCATGACGACGCGGTCTACGCCCATGCGGACGAGGATCCGAAGAACAAGAACGGCTGGGTGGTCTGGGTCGCGATCGCCGACGTCGCCGCCTACGTGACGCCCTGCTCGGCGCTGGACAAGGGCGCGCGCAATCGCGGCGTCTCGGTCTATCTGCCCGACCGCGTCGTGCCCATGCTGCCCGAGCGATTGTCCAACGACTTGTGCTCGCTGCGTGACGGGGAAGAGCGCCCCTGCCTTGCGGTGCGCATGGTCTTCGACAAGGACGGAAACAAGCGCGGCCACACCTTCGTGCGCGGCTGGATGCGCTCGGCGGCGGGGCTCTCCTACGAAGCCGCCCAGGCCGCCATCGACGGCAAGGGCGAAGGCAAGGCGGAAACGCTGTTGGAGGAGGTGCTCAAACCGCTCTGGGCCGCCTACGCCGCGCTGAAGAAGGCGCGCGACCGGCGCGAACCGCTGGAGATCGACGCGCCGGAGAAGAAGATCGAGATCGGCCCGGACGGCTCGGTGACCGGCGTTCGCGTACGCGAGCGCTTCGACGCCCACAAGCTCATCGAAGAAATGATGATCCAGGCCAATGTCGCCGCCGCCGAGGCGCTGGAGGAGAAGCGCACGCCGCTGATCTACCGCGTTCACGACGAGCCGGGCTCGGAAAAGATCGACAATCTCGCCGACTTCCTGCCGAATGTGGGCCTGAAATGGTCCAAGGGCGAGCGCCCCACCCCGGCCCGCTTCAACCAGATCCTGAGCCAGGCCAAGGGCACCGACCACCACGAGACGGTCAACGAGGTGGTGCTTCGAAGCCAGATGCAGGCGATCTACTCGACCGATAATCTCGGCCATTTCGGGCTGAATCTCGACAAGTACGCCCACTTCACCTCGCCGATCCGGCGCTATGCCGACCTCACCGTCCATCGGGCGCTCATCCGGGCCTATAATCTCGGCTCGGACGGTCAGACCGACCAGGAGCGCTCGGAGCTGGACGGCATCGCCGAGGACACCACCCATAACGAGCGCCGCGCCATGGCCGCCGAGCGCGACGCCACCGACCGGTTCATCGCCGCCTGGCTGTCGGACCGGGTGGGAGGCGAATTCGAAGGCCGCATCGCCGGTGTCACCCGCTTCGGCTGTTTCGTGAAACTCAACGAAATCGGCGCCGACGGTTTGTGCCCGATTTCGCGCCTGGGCTCGGAATACTTCATGCACGACGAGAGCGCCCATGCGCTCGTGGGCCAGCAGACCGGCGCGCGCTACCGGCTGGGCATGGCGGTCACGGTGCGATTGATCGAGGCGACACCGGTGACGGGCGGGCTGGTATTCGACATTCTAACGCCACCCGAATCTGGAAAACCGCCCAAGGGACGGTCCGGCCGCCGCGATCCGAGCGCCAGCCGGCGCCGTTCGGGCCCGCGAAAGTCCCATGGCCGACGCCGCCGCTAAGAAACAAAAGCCGTTAAGGCCGAAACTCGCAGCCTCCCTCATCCTTCGGCGCAAGCGCGCCTCGGGCGACACCGAGATTCTGCTTGGTCGGCGCTCGGGCGGGCATGTCTTCATGCCGCAGAAATACGTCTTCCCGGGCGGACGCGTGGACCGGTCGGACGGCTACGCCCCGCTCGCCGGCGAACCCAAGACCGCCGTGCGCGAGACCTTGTGCCGGGTCCTGTCCGAACGCCGGGCGCGCGCCGCCGCCGCGGCGGCGATCCGCGAAACCGCCGAGGAGACGGGCCTTCTGGTGGCGCGCCCCGGCGACATCGCCCGGCCGAAACCGGAATGGCGCCCGTTCGCGGAGGCCGGCGCGCAGCCCGACGCCGAGCCGCTCGATCTCGTCGCCCGCGCCATCACCCCTCCGGGCCGCACGCGCCGGTTCGACGCCTTCTTCTTCACCACCGACATCGAGGCGGTCCACGGGTCCACCGACCTCGCCGGCAGCGGCGAGCTGGAGGATTTGCGCTGGGTGAATCTGGCCGAAGCCCACGGGCTGGACATCCCGATCATCACCCGGTTCGTCCTCAGCGAGCTGGACGCCCATCTCAAAGGCGAGCAGGCGATGGTGCGCTGCGCCCGCGTGACCCGCGCCGGACCGAGGCTCGATCCGGTATGAGCGTCAGGCCCTATGAATGCGCAGTGCTGCTGCTCGTTGATCCCCATTCGCGGCGCATCGCTCTGGCGCGGCGCGACGGCGATCTGGTCGCACCTAGCGCCCGGCTGGAGCGCAGCGACGGCGCGGCGGACGGACCCGCGCCGCGCATCTCCAAAACCCGACTCGGCTGCGCCGAAGCCCGCGCACGCACCTTCCAGGATGCGGCGCTGCGCGCAGTTTACGAGGAGCTCGGGCAGCTGATCGCCCGTCCGGCGCTCATCGGCGAGCGCCTTCCCGCCGGCGGCGGATGGGGACGCCTCGCCCGGCATCGCCTGGCGCCGGAACGCGCCGCCCTCACCTATCTCGGCCGCGCGCTCGATCCCGCAGAGGCTCAGACCCGCCGGCACATGCGCGTCTTCGCCGCGCCCCTGTCGAAGGTCTCCAACTCGATCAAGCGGCGCGGACGGGCCGAGCGCATCGTCTGGATGACGCCGGAGAACGCCGCGACGGCGCTCGGCGACCCGGCGCTGACGCCGTTTCTCGACATGGCGCTCGCAGCCCTGGGCGGCCGGCCGCGCCCGGTGCGGGTGACGTTCCGGGCGGGACAGCGCATGGAAACCCGGCTATAGCGCCGGGCCATGATCGCCCGCTTCTTCCTAGACGACACCCACGCCCGCACCCGCTCGCTCGCCGCGGCGATCCTGTGCGCGGCGCTCGCCGGGTGCGGGTTCGGCTTGTTGATGCCGCTCATCGCGCTCAACCTGGAAGCCATGACCGGCTCCGGCGCGGTCGTTGGCGCGAACGCGGCGGCGGCTGCGCTCTCCACCATCGCGGCCACGCCGCTCATCCCGCCGCTCCTCGCCCGCGTGCCGCCGCGCGCGGCCATCGTCGGCTCGGCGCTGCTCACCGGAGCGGGCATCGCGGTGTTTCCCTTCATACCCGACGTCGTGGTGTGGTTCGTGCTGCGCTTCCTCATCGGGCTGACCGTGACGGTGGTGTTCGTGGCCAGCGAGACCTGGATCAACCAGCTCGCCAAGCCGGAAAGCCGGGCGACCCTGCTGGCGGTCTACGCCACGGTCCTGTCGGGCGGGTTCGGGTCGGGCGGCGTGATCCTGGCGGTGCTCGGCAGCGAGGGCGCAGCGCCGTGGCTCGCGGGCGCGGCGATCTATCTGATCGGGTCGATTCCGATCCTGCTCCTGAAAGGCCCCGGCCTCGCCCCGCCTGACGCGGCCGACGCCGGGCCTGCGGGCATGCTGCGCGCGGCGCGCCTGGCGCCGGCGGCGATCCTGGCGGGCCTGGTCTTCGGCGCGCTGGAGACCGGGGTGTTTTCGCTGTTTCCAGTCTACGCCGAGCGTCTGGGCTTCACCGAAGTGATGGTCGGCCTTCTTGTGACCACCGGCGCGCTTGGGGCCATCGCACTGCAGATCCCCATCGGCCGGTTCGCCGACGCGGCGGGACGCCTGACGACGCTGCGCCTCATCGCCGGCGCGGCCGTGATCCTGGCGCTCGCCATCGCGCTGGCCGGAGCGCGGGCCTGGGTCGTGTTTCCGCTGGTCTTCGTCTATGTGGGCCTGGCCAGCGCCTTCTACACGGTCGGGCTCGCCCTCATCGGCGAGCGGGTGAAGATCGGCGAGCTCGCCACCGCCAACGCCGCCTTCATCTTCGCCTACGGGGTGGGATCGCTTGTCGGGCCGCCCGTCGCCGGCGCCGTGATGGACGGGTTCGACCCGCACGGCCTGCTTCTCGCCTTCGCCGGCTTCGCCGCGCTGTATCTCGTGATCGCATGGCGTGAAAAGGACATCGGGGAGCATTGACATAAAGCGGCGCGCGAGTATGTTCCGCGGCTCGCGAGCGCCGGGATCGATCCCGGCGCGCTCATTTTTTGACCGGGTGCGAGACCATGGCGAAGCCGACAACCATCAAGATCCGCCTGAACTCCACGGCGGGCACGGGCTATTTCTACGTGACCAAGAAGAACGCCCGCACCATGACCGAGAAGCTCGTCCTGAAAAAGTACGACCCGGTCGCGCGCAAGCACGTCGAGTTCAAGGAAGGCAAGATCAAGTAGGCTTCCCGCCTGCTTCGAGCGCCTCACGAAAAAGCCGCCCCGTCCCGGGCGGCTTTTTTGCGTTTCGAGGCGTGTCCGACCGGTCAGGCCGCGCGCTTGCGCCAGCCGATCACCTGATTGCGGCCCGACGCTTTCGCCTCGTATAGCGCGGCGTCGGCGCGGGCGAGCACGTCCTCCACATCGTCGCCGGGCATCGCTTCGGCGACGCCCGCCGACAGGGTGACGGCGGCGCTTTCGCCGCCGGCCGTCATCACGAAGGCTTCACGCGCCATGCCCGCGCGCGCGCGCTCGGCGGCCTCCAGCGCGTCGCCGGCGTTCGCCCCGGCGAAGATCACCAGAAACTCCTCACCGCCATAGCGCCCGGCGATGTCGATGGCGCGCAGCTCCCGGCTCAGGCGCTCGGAGAAGCCCTTGAGCACGCGGTCGCCGGCCTGGTGGCCGAAGGTGTCGTTGATGCGCTTGAAATGGTCGATGTCGATCAGCGCCACGGCGACCGGTTCGCCGGAGCGGTCCAGCGCGTCGAGCCCCTGGCGCAGGCGCGAGACCACGTAGCGGCGGTTATAGAGCCCGGTCAGCGGATCGGTGACCGCCATCTCCAGGCTCTCCTCCAGCCGGTCGCGCAGGGCGTCGGCGTAGGATTTGCGCCGCACCAGCGTGCGCGCGCGCGCACTCAGCTCGCCGCCGTCTATGGGCCGGAAGATCACGTCGTTCACACCTAGATCCAGCGCGCGCACCATGGTGGCGCGGTCGTCGCCCGTGACCACCGCCAGAATCGGCAGCTGACGGGTCGCCGCGTCCGAGCGCACCCGCGCGCACAGGCGCAGTCCGTCGAAGCGCGGGCTGGAGAGATCGACGATCACCAGATCGGCGTGGGCGCAGGCGCGCAGCGCCTCGAGGGGTTCATGATGCGCGGCGGTTTCGAACGGCGCGGGCAGCTTGGCAGCCAGGCGCGCGGCGCCGTCGGCGTCCGGAGCCATGATGACGATCCGTCCGCCGCGAGGCGCGGCGCCGGTCTCGCCGGCGGGCTCGCGATCGCTCTCGCGCAGACGCAACTCGTCCATCACCGTCTTCAGCCGCAGCAACGACCGCACGCGGGCGAACAGCGCCACATCGTCCACCGGCTTGGTGAGGAACTCGTCCGCGCCCGCCTCCAGGCCGCGGATCCGGTCCTGGCGCTGATCGAGCGCGGTGACCATGACCACGGGGATATGGCGCAGCGCCGGGTCGGCCTTGAGCCGGCGGCAGGTTTCGAAGCCGTCGAGCCCCGGCATCATCACGTCCAGAAGAATGAGGTCCGGCGCGTCTGAGGCGGCGACCTTCAGGCACGCCTCCCCGTCCGCGGCCTGGAGCACCTCGAAATATTCCGCCGAAAGCCGCGCCTCGAGCAGGCGGCGGTTGGTTTCGATGTCGTCGACGACGAGGATGCGTGCGCTCATGCGGCTAGCCTCGCCTCACCCGATGAATTTGCGGACCGTTTCGATGAAAGTGGAGACGGTGATGGGCTTTGAGAGATAGCCCTCGCACCCGCCCTGGCGGATGCGCTCTTCATCGCCCTTCATCGCGAAGGCGGTCACCGCGACCACCGGGATGGAGGACAACGCCTCGTCGTTCTTGATCCATTTCGTGACGTCCAGCCCGGAAACCTCCGGCAGCTGAATGTCCATGAGGATCAGATCGGGCTTGTGCTCGCGCGCCAGGTCGAGGGCCTTGAGCCCTTCCTTGGTCTGCACGGTTTCAAATCCGTGCGCCTCGAGCAGATCACGAAACAGCTTCATGTTCAGCTCGTTGTCTTCAACGATCAGAACTTTTTTGGACATGACCTGCAGCATTGCGAGTGCGCCTTCCCCACGGCCCCGCCTTTTAGCGTGAGCCCTTGACCATCCACGGCGTAGTAAACCCCAGTTTTGTTAATCAAGGATGAGTCGCCCCCTTTTCCGGGCTGCGCAGAACAGGATATGAACATGGTAACGGCGGAACGGCGGGGCGCAATGCATCGAATCGGCGTGGATCTGGGCGGCACGAAGATCGAGGCGGCGCTGCTGGACCCGGCCGGGGCGGTCCTGGTGCGCGAACGCACGGCCACGCCGGACGGCTATGAGCCGAAGGTGCGCGCCGTTGCAACGCTGGTCGACGCGATCGAACGCCGCGCCGGAGTGTCGGTTCCCCATCTCGGCGTCGGCCATCCCGGATCGCTCAATCCGCGCACCGGCCTGATCCGCAACGCCAACTCCACCCAGCTGAACGGGCGCCCGCTGGATGTCGACCTCTCCGCCGCGCTGGGCCGGCCGGTGGTCTGCGCCAACGACGCCAACTGCTTCGCGCTGTCGGAGGCGGTCGACGGGGCGGGCGCCGGCGCGGGCAGCGTGTTCGGGGTCATCATCGGCACCGGGGTGGGCGGCGGCCTGGTGATCGGCGGACGCCTCATCGAGGGCCAGGACCGTATCGCCGGGGAATGGGGCCACACCCCGCTCGGCCGGCCGACGCCCGAGGAGACGCCCGGTCCGCGCTGCAAATGCGGCCTGCAGGGCTGCGTCGAGGCCTGGTGCTCCGGCCCCGCCCTCGCCGCAGACCACGAGCGGCGAACCGGCGAACGCATGACCGCCAAGCAAATCGCCGAAGCGGCCGAGGCCGGCGACCTCATGGCGCAGGAGACCCTGGCCTTTCACCGCGACCGGTTGGCCCGCAGCCTGGCGACGGTCGCCAATATCGTCGATCCCGAAGTGATCGTGCTCGGAGGCGGGCTTTCCAATCTCAAAGGCCTCCCGGCGGCGCTTGAGGCGGCCATGGCGCCCTTCCTGTTCACCGACGAGCCGCGGGTGAAGGTCCGCGTGAACGTGCACGGCGACAGCTCCGGCGTGCGCGGCGCGGCCTGGCTCGATCCGCCGGAAATCCGCGCATGAGCGCCGGGTATTGCCGCACCTGCCTCACGCCGGTGGCGGACACCGAGCCGGCCTGCCCCGCCTGCCGGTCGCGGCGCATCCTTCGCCATGATGAACTTGACACGCTGGCGATCGCCCATATCGACTGCGACGCCTTCTTCGCCGCCATCGAGAAGCGCGACGATCCAAGCCTTGAAGACAAGCCGGTCATCATCGGCGGGGGAAGGCGCGGCGTGGTCTCCACGGCGTGTTACGTCGCTCGGCTCTACGGCGTGCGCTCGGCCATGCCCATGTTCAAGGCGCTGAAGGCGTGTCCCGACGCGGTGGTCGTCCGCCCACGCATGGGCGTCTACTCAGCCGAAGGCCGCCGCATCCGCGCGATGATGGAGGACGTGACCCCGCTGGTGGAGCCGCTGAGCGTGGACGAGGCGTTTCTTGATCTTTCCGGCACCGAAAAGCTGCACGGCGCGGCGCCCGCCCTCACGCTTCTGCGCCTGCAAAGACGCATTTACGACGAGGTCGGCGTCACCGTCTCGGTGGGGCTAAGCTTCAACAAATTCCTCGCCAAGACCGCCTCCGATCTCGACAAGCCCAACGGCTTCGCCGTCATCGGGCGGAGCGAGGCGCCGGAGTTTCTCGCCAACATGAAGGTGTCGGCGGTCTACGGTGTCGGCCCGGTCTTCGCCAGGAAGCTGAACGGCGACGGGCTCTCGACCCTGCGCGACGTGCTGAAACGCTCCGAATCCGATCTCGCCCGGCGCTATGGCGAGGGCGGGCTGCGCCTGGCGCGGATCGCGCGGGGCATCGACACCCGCCCGGTGAACCCGGATCGCGCGCGCAAATCGGTGTCGGCGGAGACCACCTTCAATGACGACATCGCCGACAAGGCGGCGCTGAAGGACCGGCTCTGGCCGCTCTGCGTGAAAGTCTCCGACCGGATGAAGGCGGACGGCGTGGCCGGCCGGGTGGCGACCTTGAAGATCAAGACCGCCGCTTTCCGCACCCTGACCCGGCGGCGCACCCTGGCCCAGCCCGCCCAGCTCGCCGACACGCTGTTTCGAAACGCGGCCGAGCTTCTGGACCGTGAACCGGAGGGCGTGCGCTACCGGCTGATCGGCGCGGGGTATTCGGTGCTGGAGCCGGCGGCCGGGGATTCAGGCGATCTGCTCGACACCGGCGCACTGAAACGGGCGAAGGCGGAGCGGGCGGTGGACGCGGCGCGCGCGAAATTCGGCGACGCCGCCGTGGTGAAGGGCCGGCTGTTGAAGCCCGGCGAGCGCAAGCGTCAGAGCTGAACCCGGCGATCCTCCAGGAGCTCGCCGACGGCCTCGATCTCGCGGTCATGGCCGGGTTCGCGAAACCGCTCAGCGAGGGCGGCGCGCTCCCAGTCGCGCATGGGCTCAAGGTCCAAGAGCCGGTCGGCGTACGCCCGCGCCGTCTCGCCCACAGGCGGATCGTAGGTGTTGATACGCCAGGCGACCGGGGCGTACATGGCGTCCACGATGGTGAACCGGTTCGAGGCCAGGAACGTCCCCCCGAACCGGGCGAGCCCGTCCTCCCAAAGCGCGCGCAGGCGGTCGAGATCGCGCTGCAGCCCGGCGTCGATCCTGGACAATCGAATGCGATGACCGACGCTCATCGAGCACTGGGCGCGCAATTGTGTGAAGCCGGAATGCATCTCCGCGGAGGCCGAGCGCGCCCAGGCGCGGGCGGCCGGATCCTGCGGCCACAGGCCATCATGGCGCTCGGCGAGGTGTTCGAGAATCGCCAGCGAATCCCAGACCTTGAGCTCGCCCTCCTCCAGAACCGGGACCTGCCCTGTGGGCGAGAAGGCGAGAAAGGCCTCGCGGCTCGAGCCGTCCGGATTGAAGGGGTGCAGCCGCTCCTCGAACGCGATCCCGGCCATGCGCAGCATGATCCAGGGCCTCAGCGACCAGGAGGAATAGTTCTTGTTGGCGATGTGCAGGACGTACATCTATTCGGCGGCCGCGCGCTGATCTTCGAGGGCCAGCCAGCGGAAGACCTGGGGCCAGAACACGTCCGCCATCTTGCGGCGGAACAATCCGTCATGGCCGATCGGGCCGCGCCCGAGATCCTCGCGGCGGATGATCTTCATCTCGGTCGGCGCGTTCTCGTAGCGCTCCAGGAGCCAGCGCACCCCGGCGGGATTGGCGATGGGGTCGTCGTCAGGCGTCCAGGCCTTGATCGGCGCGGTGAAGCGGGCGTAGCGCCCGTCCAGCCCGAGTTCGGCCAGGCGATCGCGGAAACAGGCCGGATTGACGCCGAAATCGCGCCAGTCGCGCCAGACCCCGGCGGGCAAGGGCTCGCCTTTCCAGAACAGGCCGCGCGGCACGTAACCGCGGGCGGCGAGCTGCGCCGGTCCGATGACGCGCCAGAACATCCATGCCGCGTATTTCAGCGGCGCGCTCTGACGGCCCCAATACCCGCTCGACGAGGACAACAGGGCCAGACGGCGCAGCGGCAGATCCGTCGGGGTGAAGGCTGCGAACTGCCCGCCCACCGAATGGCCCACCACGTCCAGGGGCCGGCGCGGATAGAGCTGGCAGATATGGCGCGCAGCGGCGGGGATGTCCTCCAGCGCCCAGTCCAGCATGCAGGCGGGATCGTCCTTCACCGGCCGGTCCGCCGACGCCCCCTGCCCGCGATAATCATAGGTCAGCACCGCCCAGCCGCTGAGCGCGGCGGCCTCGGCGAAGGCGTGGTAGAAGCGCGCGGGGTATCCGGTCGCGGGATTGATCACCATGACCGCCACGGGATCGCGCGGCGCGAAGAGCCGGCCGTGCAGGACCCGGCGGTCTCGCGTGGCGAAACTCGTGTCGCGGTTCACAGCCGCCGCTCCGGCGTCATACGCCATGCGCTTCGCCCATCCGTCATGTTCGCCCCCGCCGGGCTAACATGCCGACACCCGGCGTCGGCTTCAACCCGTCCCGCCTTGCCAGAAGAACGCATTTGCGCCAAGCACGGCGCCGTCTTTTTCCGTTCCAGGAGCCCCGCCATGTCCGATATCGACTCCCGGCTCGCCGACCTCGGGATCGTGCTGCCCGAAGCCGCAGCGCCGGTCGCCAACTACGTTCCGTTCCAGAAGTCGGGCGGCCAAGTTCATGTTTCCGGACAGATTTCCCTCGGTCCGGACGGGCTTGTCACGGGACGCCTGGGCGCGGATCTCGACCTTGAGGCCGGCCAGGCCGCAGCGCGCCTGTGCGCGATCAACCTCATCGCCCAGCTTAAGAAAGCCTGCGGCGGCGATCTGTCACGCGTGAAGCAAATCGTGAAGCTGGGAGGCTTCGTGAACGCCGATCCCGCCTTCGTCGACATTCCCAAAGTGGTCAACGGCGCATCCGACCTCATGGTCGAGGTCTTCGGCGAGGCCGGACGTCACGCCCGCTCGGCGGTGGGCGTCGCGGTGCTGCCGTTGAACGCCGCGGTCGAGGTGGACGCCGTGGTCGAGATCGCCTGACGCGGACGCGCCGCCACCCTATATCCCCACGCGTCGCAGCAGTCTGGCGGGAGAATGATGACCGATCTGACGATCCGCATGGTCGAGCGCATCGCCGAGGTCGAGCGCGCGGCCTGGGATCGGCTCGCCAATCCGCCGGGCGCCGCGGTCGATCCGTTCCTCAGCTGGGACTTCCTCGACGCGCTGGAGACCAGCGGCTGCGCGACGGAGGAGACCGGCTGGGCGCCGCGCCACCTGATCGCGCTGGACGGCGAAGACCGGCCGGTCGGTGCGCTGCCGCTCTATGTGAAGAGCCATTCCTACGGCGAATACGTGTTCGACCATGGCTGGGCGAACGCGCTGGAGCGCGCGGGCGGGCGGTATTATCCCAAAATCGTCACCGCCGTACCGTTCACGCCGGCCACGGGCCGACGCGTGCTCGCCGAAGACCCCGGCGTCGCGGATCTTCTCATCGACGCCGCCCGCCACGCCGCGCGCGAGCTGAGCGCGTCGAGCTGGCACGTCCTGTTTCCGGATTCGGCAACCCTTGAGCGACTGAAGGCGAAGGCCCTGCTTCACCGCCAGGACATCCAGTTCATTTTCGACAATCCGGGCTATGGCGATTACGACGATTTTCTCGCCGCGCTGAGTTCGCGCAAGCGCAAGGCGCTCAGAAAAGAGCGTAAGACCGCTCAGGAAGCCGTTGTCATAGAACAGCTTTCCGGAAGCGCGCTCACCGAGGCGGACTGGGATTTCTTCTTCGCCTGCTATCAGGACACCGGCGCGCGCAAATGGGGAACGCCCTATCTCAACCGCGACTTCTTCCGGCTGGTCCATGAGCGCATGGCCGAGAAAGTGCTGCTGGTCCTCGCCTCACGCGGCGGACGCCCGGTGGCGAGCGCGCTGAATTTCATCGGTTCGGAAACCCTGTTCGGGCGCTATTGGGGCTGTGTCGAGGACCATGACAGCCTGCATTTCGAGCTCTGCTATCATCAGGCCGTGGACTACGCCCTCGCGCACGGACTGAAACGGGTCGAGGCCGGCGCCCAGGGCGCCCACAAGCTGGCGCGCGGCTATCGCCCGCAGCTGGTGTATTCCGCCCACGACATCGTTCACCCCGGTCTGCACGACGCGGTGGCGGAGTTTCTCAGCCGGGAACGCCCGGCCGTGGAGGCGGAGCGGTTGGCGATGGAGGCGGAAACGCCTTACAAAAAGGACGCCTGAACCAGCAAGCGGAGCCCCGACATGAGCCTTCACGGCGCCTATGACGATGCGAACATCTTCGCCAAGATCCTCGCCGGCGACGCGCCGTGCGTGAAGGTGTTCGAGGACGAACACGCCCTCGCCTTCATGGACATCTTCCCGCAGAGCAAGGGCCATTGCCTGGTCGTGCCCAAGGAAAAGGCGCGCAATCTTCTGGAGCTGTCGGACGAGGCGGCGCGCGAAGCGATTTCACGCGTCAAGAAGCTGACGCAAGCCGTTGAAAACGCGCTCTCTCCCGACGGCGTGACCGTGGTCCAGTTCAACGGCGGCCCGGCCGGCCAGACCGTGTTCCATATCCATTTCCATGTCATCCCGCGCTGGGAGGGCCAGGACATCAAGGGACATGCGGGCGGCGAGAAGGCGGACCCGGCCGAGCTGGAACGCCTCGCCGACCGGATCCGCGCCGCGCTCTGAGACGCCTCAGGCGCCGTCTTCGACGCGGGTCCAGACCTGGGTGCGGCAGATGAAGGCGACGCAGCCGCGCACCTCAAGCCGGTCTTCGCCGATCAGCTTGATATAGCCGCGCCGGATATTACGGCCCTCTTCGGGATCATAGAGCACGCCGGGCGTCCATTCCCCGTCCTCGCCGCGCTCGAACCCGTCGATCACGTGCACTCCGCGCAAGGGGCGCTCGCGCAGGGCGTCGTCGGGATTGTTGATGTCGCGCCGGTCCGGCTCGGCCTGCAGCACTGCGGCGTCCACCAGCTCCCCGCACAGGGCGGCGGGCGCGTCCTCGCAGGCGTCGATGCGCACGCGGCCGCCTTCCTCGCTGGTCGCCCAGAGGCCGGTCAACGGGCTCTCCGCGGCGGTCTGGAGGGATGCGGCGAGGCCTAAGGCGAGCAATTGATCGATCATGGCGGTCTCCGTGAACATGTCGGATTTCCAACGCTAACGCACGGGCGAGCGTGTTTGGACTGCAAATGGGAGCCGGGCGGCGCCGGCGCGCGTTATACGCCGCATGCCCTTGTCCTTTTCTGATCAAACGCCCCTCATTCTTGTGGCCGGCGTGCTCGTGGTGAGCGCGCTGGCGATCCTGCTCGCCGGCTCCAAGCTCGCCGGAAAGGCGGACGAACTCGCCGACGCCACAGGCTGGGGCGAAGCGATCACCGGTGCGGTGTTTCTGGGTGCGGCGACCTCGCTGCCCGGCATCATCACCTCGGTGACGACCGCCTGGGAAGGCTATGCCGAGCTGGCGATCTCCAACGCCGTGGGCGGGATCGCCGTGCAGACCCTGTTCCTGGCCGTCGCCGACCTCACCTATCGGCGCACCAATCTCGAGCACGCCGCCGCCTCGCTCTCGGGCATGGCGCAGGCGGCGCTGTTGTGCGCCATGCTCGCCGTGCCGCTGATCGCCATGGCGGGGCCGGACCTCACGGTCTTCCACATCCACCCCGCGACGCCAATCCTGATCGCTGGCTATATCTACGGCCTGAACATCATCGGCAAGATGCGCAACGAACCCATGTGGGCGCCGGAGATCGATCAGGACACCCAGACCGACGAAGTCGAGGAGGGCGGCGACGAGCCTGACGTCAAAGGCGCCGGAGCAGGGCTGTGGCTCGCCTTTGCAGGGCTAGCGCTGATTACAGGGATCGCCGGCTATGCGGTGAGCCGGAGCGCCATCGTGCTCGCCGAGCGCACGGGCCTGGCCGAAGCCGCCATCGGCGCGCTGATCACCGCAGTGATCACCTCCCTGCCCGAGCTGGTCACCACGATCGCGGCCGTGCGCCGTGGCGCGCTGACCCTGGCGCTGGGCGGGATCATCGGCGGCAACGTGTTCGACACCCTGTTCCTGGCGATCTCCGACACCGCGTTCCTGGAAGGGTCGATCTATCACGCCATGACCGACAAGACGGTGATGGGGCTGTCCTCAACCCTTCTGATGACGGCGGTCCTGATCCTCGGCCTGTTGCGCCGCCAGAGCAAAGGCATCGGCTTTGAGGGCGTCACCATCTGCCTGATCTACGCGCTGTACGCCGTGATCACCCTGACATGAAAACGCGCCGGCTGAAGGGCCGGCGCGTTCCCGTTTCCTCAATTCGAACCGAAGCTTATTCCGGCTTGCGGAACTTCAGCGTCATCCGGTCGCTTTCGCCGACAGACTGCAGCGGCTCCACGTCCTGGCCTTCGCTGTCGCCGGCGTTGGTCGGCGGCAGAGCCCAGACGCCCGGCTCATGGGCGGCGGTGTCGTTCGGATTGGCGTTGATGTCCGAAGAGCCTTCAAGCACGAATCCGGCGGCCTCCATGGCCGCGACCACGTCGGCTTCGCGCAGATAGCCGCGATCGCCGCTGGCGCGTTCGTCGGTCTCGTCGGCCGGGGCGCGGTGCTGCACCACGCCCAGCACGCCGCCGGGCTTCAGAAGCGCGAAGGCGTCGGAGGCGGCGACGTCCAGATTCCCTGTGCGGGCAAGGTTATGCAGGGCGCGGATATAGAGCACCCGGTCGGCCGTGCCTTCCAGCTCGGCGGGAACGGCGCCGAAGCGGAAGGCGGCGTCCACTTCGCCGCCCCATTCGCCGGCCTGCTGCGGGAAGCTCTCCTCCCAGCCGGCCAGGCGCGCGCGGGTCTCGTCGTTCATGCCCGAGAACAGCTGCTCGAACACCGCCATGGGGTAGTTGATCGCGTAATACCCACCGTTTTCAGAGACATAGGGCAGGATCACGCGGGAGTACCAGCCGCCGCCGGGCAGCGCTTCGGCGACCACATGGTTCGGCTCCACCTCGAAAAAGGCGAGGGTTTCGGCCGGATTGCGGAACTCGTCGCGCGCCCGGTCGCCGTCGCGGCGGGCGTCGGCGAGGATGGCGTCCATGTCGGAGCCGGCCGCGTCCATGGAGGCGGTTTCTTCGTCCGAAACGGGCTCCTCGGGCATGGGCTCGTTCATCTCGGCGCCGGCCTCGCCTTCGCCGTCCATCATGGTGTCGGCGGCGGATTCTTCTTCGCCCATCGTGTCGACGGCCGGGGCCTCTTCGGCTTCCGGCGCGCACGCGGCGAGCAGCAGGGCGGCGAGCGCGGTGGTGGAAAGCAGCGTCTTCATGGTGACCTCCCAAGAGTGATGACGGCTGGCGCGCCTTGTAGCGCATCCTTGACCGCTGCGCTCGGTTTTTCGAAAAATTTCAGATCACCCGCGGCTGGAGGTCGAGCACGGCGGCCAACTGGTCGAACCGATGGCGCGCGCGCTCCACCACCAGCGCCTCGGCGCCGGGATTGACCTTCAGCACGAGCTCGCTGCGGCTGCGCTCCAGCGCGAAGGCGCGCAGCACCCGCGCGCTGCGCCCGGACAGCGCCGCGCCCAGGCGCAGGGCGAGGCCCAGCTTCAGCGCGGCGCCCTCTTCGGCCTCGTCCAGCAGGCGGCGCGAGGGGCAGGTGTCTTCGCGCTGCTTCTTGCCGGCGTAGCGATGGTGCACGGCGAGCGCCAGGAAGGCGCGCTCGCGATGGGTGGCGCCGCCGAACGGGGCGTAGAGCGTCTGGGTGCAGCTTAAGTCGGCGCGGTGATCGGGATGCATGCGCGCGCCCATGTCGGCGAGGCGCGCCGCGGCCTGGCGGACCACTGAATCGCGCGGCCCGAAACAGTCCGGCTCGCTTTGGAACACCGGATCGATCCAGTCGCCGAGCACGCGCCCGAACGCCGGTTCCGGCGCCGCGTTGCGCGCCAGGGCTTCGGCCCCGGACAGAAGCGGATCGCCCTCGGTCACCAGGCGCATGTCGGCGGCGCACACCGCGCCTTCCCGCAGCCCGTTGGCGGAGAACACCACCTCCTTGAAGCCGCCGCGGCGCACGATGCGTTTAAGCAGAAGCGCGGCGTAGGGCAGCATGCCGGCGCGCTTGGACGCGACGCCGGGGATGCTGGCGAGGGAGGTCTCGCTCTGGCTCACCGCGAAATCGGCCGTGCGCGCGATCTGGGCGGCCGACAGCGAATACTGATGCAGAAGGCGGAGCGGATAGTCGTTCAGCGCCATGGCCAGATGGGCGAAGGCCCGCCAGGCTCCGCCGACGGCGTAGAACGTCTCGCCCGAAGCGTCGAGCAGAGGCGCGGCTCGCTCCAGCGCCTCGTCCACCTTCGGGCGGAAGGCGCGCATGTCGCCGGAATCCGTCAGCACCGCCAGGGGCCCGAGCGGCAGGGTCACCGCATCGCCCACGCGCCGCCCGGACAGACGCGCCAGCTCCAGGCTCGACCCGCCGAGATCGCCGGCGAGTCCGTCGGCCTCCCCCACCCCGGCCAGTACGCCGAGCGCGGAGCGCCGCCCCTCCTCCTCGCCGGAGAGCACTTCGATCTCCAGCCCGGTCTCCTCGCGCACGCGGGCGACGAAATCCGGCCCGTCCTCGCAGTCGCGCACCGCGGCGGTGGCGACGGCCTGGCGGTCGGTGATCTCCTTGGCGTCCAGGAGCGCGGCGAAGCGTTTCAGCGTGCGCACCGCGGCCTCGACCCCGTCGGGATTGAGCCGGCCGGTCTCCCCGGCGCCGCGGCCGAGCCCGGCCATGGTCTTTTCGTTGAACACCGGCCAGAGCGCCTGGCCCTCGATGCGGAACAGCACCAGGCGGACCGAGTTGGAGCCCACATCGATGACGGCGGCGTCGCGGCGTTCGATCTCAGCCATGCCGGGCGGGGTCAATTGCGCTTGCCGACATAGGGAAAGGCCGGCGGCTGGTCGTGCTTAAGCGCCTGGCCGCGCCCCGACAGGCTCGGATTGGTCATGAAATAGGCGTGAGCGTCGAACGGATCGGCCACGTCCTTCAGATCGACCCGCAGATAGGACCCGTCCGGGTTCATGTACCAGCTCTGGGTCTCGTCATTGAGATTGGCCACCATGATCTGGTCGAGCACCTGGCGGTGCACGGTGGGGTTCTCGATCGGACACAGGGTCTCGATGCGCCGGTCCAGATTGCGCGGCATCCAGTCGGCGCTAGAGATGTAGATCTCCGCGTTCGGGCTCGGCATCGGCGCGCCGTTGGCGAAGCAGGCGATGCGCGAATGCTCCAGGAAGCGCCCGACGATGGATTTCACCCGGATGTTCTCCGACAGGCCCGGCACGCCGGGGCGAAGGCAGCAGATCCCGCGAATGATCAGCTCGCAGCGCACGCCGGCCTGGCTCGCCTCATAGAGCTTGTCGATGACCCTGGGATGGACCAGCGAGTTCATCTTCGCCCAGACGGCCGCGGGCTTGCCGGCCTGGGCGTTGGCGATCTCCCGGTCGATCTTGCCCAGGATGAATTCGAGCATGCCGATCGGGCTGATCACCAGCTTCTCCAGCCCCTGGGGCCGGGCGTATCCGGTGACATAGTTGAAGATCCGCCCCGCATCGCGTCCGAAGGCCGGATTGGCGGTGAACAGGGAGAGGTCGGTGTAGATCTTCGCCGTTATCGGATGGTAGTTGCCGGTGCCGAAATGGGCGTAGGTTCGCAGCTCGCTGCCTTCGCGGCGCACGGCCAGCGAGATTTTCGCGTGGGTCTTGTACTCGATGAAGCCGTAGACGACCTGCACCCCGGCGCGCTCCAGATCTCGCGCCCATTTCAGGTTCGCCTCTTCGTCGAAGCGCGCCTTCAGCTCCACCAGGGCGGTGACGTTCTTGCCGTTCTCCGCCGCCTCGATGAGCGCCGCGATGATGGGGCTGTCCTTGGAGGTTCGGTAGAGCGTCTGCTTGATCGCGATGACGTCGGGATCGACGGCGGCCTGGCGCACGAACTCGACGACCACGTCGAAGCTTTCATAGGGATGGTGGACGATCAGGTCCTTTGCGCGGATCGCGGCGAACACGTCCGAGCCGTGGTCCTTGATGCGCTCTGGAAAACGCGGCTCGTAGGGTGTGAATTTCAGCTCCGGGCGCTCGTCGGGGATGAGCTGGGAGAGCTGGGCGAGGCCCAGAATGCCGTCAACGAGCTGGACGTCCTGCTTCTCCGCGTGCAGCTGCTGAATGATGAAGCGGCGCAGCTCTTCCGGCATGGACGCTTCGATCTTCAGACGCACCAGCACGCCGCGCCGGCGCTGCTTGAGGAGCGCTTCGAACTCGCGAACCAGATCCTCGGCTTCTTCCTCGATTTCGATATCGCTGTCGCGAATGATCCGGAAGGCGCCCTTGCCCACCAGTTGATAGCCGGGAAACAGGGCGTCCACGAACAGGATGAGGATGGTCTCCAGCGCGATGAAGCGTTTCTTCGGGCGGCCGTCTGCGTCCGTGTCCCGCGTGGGGATCTCCACGAAGCGCTTCACGCCGGCCGGTAGCGGGATCAGCGCGTTCATGATCTTCGCGTCGCTCTCGCGCTTCAGCTTGAGCACCACCGCGAAGCCGAGATTGGGGATGAACGGGAACGGGTGGGCCGGGTCGATCGCCAGCGGCGTGATCACCGGCAGGGTGTGGGCGAGGAAATCATCACGCAGCCAGGCGCGCTCCTTGGCCGACAGGTCGTCGGCGCCGACAAGTTCGACGCCGTCCGCCTTCATCGCGTCGCGCACCTCGCGCCAGGCGCTTTGCTGCGCCGTCATCAGCTCGGCCGCCGCCGCGTCGATCCGCTCCAATTGCTGGGCCGGGGTGAGCCCGTCCATGCCCGGCCGGTCGACGCCGTTTCTCACCTGGGCGCGCAGGCCGGCCACGCGCACCATGTAGAATTCATCCAGATTGCTGGCCGAAATCGACAGGAAGCGCAGCCGCTCCAGCACCGGATGACGGGCGTTGCCCGCCTCCTCCAGAACCCGCCAGTTGAATTGAAGCCAGGACAGCTCCCGATTCAGGAAGCGCTCGGGCGAGGCCATGAGCGCGGGCACGTCGACGCGCTCGGCTTTGACGGTCGACGGCGTGGCGTCGTTCATGAGCGGTCTCCCGAAGCCCGGATTCGAATGCGGCCTAGTCGCCTGATAGTGCGGCGAGGCCTTCGCGCGCAAGGGTTCGCGTGACCGGGCCTTTGCGCGCCAGCGCTTCGCGATCGAGCCAGGCCGTCAGCGTACGGGCGAAATCCACCGATCGTTCCGTGCGGGTGAGGATATAGTCGAGCACGCCCGGCGCCAGCGGCGTGCGCCGGTCGCGGAACAGCTTCTCCATGACCTGGCGCAGCAGCGCGTCGTCGGGCTCGTGCAGCACCGCGCGCTCCGCGGCCGTCAGCCGGGACTGAAGATCAGGCAGGCCGACGCCCCAATCCTCCGGCGCGCCGGTTCCGGTGATCAGGGCGGTGACGCCCGCGTCTCCGGCTGCGCGATTGATCAGGTGGAAGAGCCCGTCCTCGTCCAGGCCCAGATGAATGTCCTCGACGAGGACGCTGGCGCCGCGGCCCACCAGGGCCAGCTCCCGGCCGAGCTTGCGCGCGTGCAGCGCCATGGCGCCGGAGCGCGCGCGCCACATGGCGGCCAGATGGGTCTTGCCGCTGCCCGCCGGTCCGGTGAGCAGCAAATGGCCCTGGCGCCAGCGCGGCCAGCGATTGACCAGCGCCAGCGCGCCGGCGTTGGCCTCGCTCACTGCGAAGCTCTCGGCGCGATAATCGGGGGCGAGCGCGAGATCGAGCGCGAGCTGGGTTGCGGCCATCAGCGCCGGCGCACCGTCCAGCCGAGGTCGGGATCCTCGGAAAACACCGCTCCGCGCGCGGCCAGCTCGGCGCGCAGCTGCTCGCGCGCGCCGCGATGGGTGATCGTCATCGCCGCGCCGGTGCGCGACAGGGCGTCCAGCCGGGCGTTGGAGATCAGCGAGGCGCCGGCCACGGCGTTCTGAAGATCGCGCCATTCGCGCAGCGAGTTGAACAGGATCGTCACGCTGAGCTCGGCGGTCTCCCCGCCGCGCACCACGGCCTGGCGTTTCCAGGCCTCCTGTCGGGCGGCGACGATGGCCGCGGCGGCCTGTTCGAACCCGTTCACGATCTGGCTGGCGACCGGCTCCACGGCCGGTCCTTCTCCGTCTTCGCCGGCGGAAAAGCGCACGATGTCGCCCCCGGCCCGGACCGCGCCGCCGCTGGTGCGCGCTCGGAGCACCGCGACCGCATCCACGCCGTACGCCTCCGCCAGGGCGCGCAGCGCCGGCGCGTCGAGGCTGAGCGCCGCGCCGGGCGTGATCAGGCCGCGCCCAAGCGGCGAGCCGTCCATTTGCGAGCGTGAGCCGAGCGCCACCATGGGGGTTAGCGCGTCGCCGAACTCGCCTTCAAGCCAGGCCTCGTACCACGGGCCGCCGAAAATCTGCGCGCCGCGTTCGCCTTCGAACACCGGCACGACGAGCACCGGCGCGGCCTGGCTCTCCACGAAGGGAATCTCCATCTGGCCGAGATAGCGCCGCACCGCGCGCGGATCGAACTCCACGGTGACCGAGGCGCGATAGCGGGTGGCCGAGCGCTGCTCGTCTGCGATTTGGAGACCGGCGATCAGCTGGGCGGCGGTGTCGGGATCGATGGGCGGAAGGCCCGCCTCCATCCGGTCCTCGACCAGGGTGAGCCGATCGACGAGCATCTGTGCGGCGCGCGTCTGGCCCCGGGCGAGCGCGTTGCGCTGCGCGGCGAAGGCGCTGTCGGCCTCGGCGTCGATCTCGACGCCGGACACGGTGTAGGGCGAGGCGAAGGCCGGCGCGACGAGCAGGCCCAGCACAAGCGCGAAAACGGCGGCGGCGAAGCGTCTGGCGGCTAGCGTGCCCATGGCGGTCCCCTCTCACGATGGCGCGCGGCGGTGCGGCCCGGCTGTCCGCGCGAGACTATACGCGCGAGCGCGCTGTGGTGAAGCCCTCTCGGGCGCCGCGCAAGGCTCGCGTGCGGGCCCGATCTTGGCTATGGAGCAAGCATGACATGTTCATAACGGAGCCCGTCTTGTCCGATACGCCGAAATCAGAAGGCCTCACCTATGCTGCGGCCGGGGTCGACATCGACGCCGGCGACGCGCTCGTGGACGCCATCAAGCCGCTGGCGAAATCCACCAGCCGCCCGGGCGCGGACGTGGCGCTGGGCGGATTCGGCGGCGCCTTCGACCTGAAGGCCGCCGGCTTCAAGGACCCGGTGCTGATTTCCGGCACTGACGGTGTGGGCACGAAACTCAAGCTCGCCATCGCGTCGGGCCGGCTCGACACGGTGGGGATCGATCTGGTGGCCATGTGCGTCAACGACGTGCTCGCCCAGGGCGCCGAGCCCTTGTTCTTCCTCGACTATTACGCCACCGGCCGGCTCGATCCGGACAAGGGCCGCGCCGTGGTCTCGGGAATCGCCGAGGGCTGCCGCCAGGCCGGCTGCGCCCTGATCGGCGGGGAGACCGCGGAGATGCCCGGCATGTATGCGGGCGAGGATTTCGATCTCGCCGGCTTTGTCGTGGGTGCGGCCGAGCGCGGCACGCTGCTGCCGCGCACCAACGCCATGAAGCCCGGCGACGCGCTGATCGGCCTGGCGAGTTCCGGCCCGCATTCCAACGGATACTCGCTGATCCGGCGCATCATCGAGCGCGCCGGGTTGTCGTTCGACTCCCCTGCCCCGTTCGCGCCGGACCGCGCGCTCGCCGAGGCGCTGCTGGAGCCCACGCGCATCTATGTAAAGAACCTGTTGCCGCTGATCCGGGACGGGGCGATTCTGGGCCTCGCCCACATCACCGGGGGCGGGATCACCGAGAACACGCCGCGCATGCTGCCCGATCACCTGACCTTCGAGGTCGATTATGGGAGCTATTCACGCCCGGCCGTGTTCGACTGGCTTCAGGCGGCCGGCGGCGTGGCGGAGGCGGAGATGCGCCGAACCTTCAATTGCGGGATCGGCATGATCTGCGCGGTGGAGGCCGGCGAGGCCGAGCGCGTCGCCGCCCGCCTGAACGAGGCCGGCGAACAGGCCTTCCTCATCGGCGAGCTGAAAGCGGTCTGATATGGCGAAGATGAAAGTCGCCGTGCTCGTCTCCGGGCGCGGCTCGAATCTGCAGGCGCTGCTCGATGCGTGCGGGCAGGAGGACTATCCGGCCGAGATCGTGCTGGTGTTGTCCAACAAGGCCGGCGCGCTGGGTCTGGAGCGCGCGCGCAAGGCCGGGGTGAAGGCGAGTTTCCTCGACCACACCTTGTTCGGCGAAGACCGCGAGGCGTTCGAGAAGGAGCTGGACGAGAAGCTGCGCGCCGAAGGCGTCCAGATGATCGCGCTCGCCGGCTTCATGCGCATCCTGACGCCCTGGTTCGTGGACAAGTGGAAGGACCGGATGATCAACATCCACCCCTCCCTCCTGCCCTCCTTCCGCGGGGTCTCCACCCATGAGCGGGCGCTGGAGCAGGGCGTGCGCATTCACGGCGCCACGGTGCACTATGTGCGCGCCGACATGGACGACGGCCCGATCATCGGCCAGGCCGCCGTGCCGGTGCTGCCCAATGACGATGCGGAGACGCTGGCTGCGCGCGTGCTGGAGGCCGAACACGTGCTCTATCCCGCCTGCCTGAAGCTCGTCGCCGAGGGTAAGGCGCGCGTCACCGCCGAGCGTGTGAAGATCGACAAGTCCGCCGCCGCCGGCGAGCACGCGGTGCTCTACAATCCGGGCGCTTAGGCGGCGCGGCCATGCGCATCAATGATCAGATCACCATTGACGAGGCTCTGATCGAGGAGCAGTTCACCCGCGCCTCCGGTCCCGGCGGCCAGCATGTGAACAAATCCGAGACCGCCGTGCAGCTGCGCTTCGACATGGCGCGCAGCGATCTCCCCGACGCGATCAAACACCGCCTCACCCGCCTGGCCGGTTCGCGGCTGACCAAGGACGGGGTGATCCTCATCCACGCCGAGGACGAGCGCTCGCGCGAGCGCAATCGCCAGCTGGCGCGCGACCGGCTGAAGGCGCTGATCGACAAGGCGAGCAAGAAACCCAAGCCGCGCAAGAAGACCCGCCCCTCCCTCGCCTCGGTGAAGCGCCAGAAGGAGAAGAAGGCGGTCAAATCAAAGCGCAAGGCGCTGAGGAAGCCCCCGGCGCTGGATTAGGGGCAAGCCTCGCCGGTTCTGCGCCGGTGCGCGTCGCACAGCGCCTCCGCCCCCGCCGCGTCGCCCGAGGCGCGCAGGAGGTTGGCGAGGCCGGCGACCGCTTCGGCGTTCACCGGATCGATGGCGAGGACGCGGCGATACCAGAGTTCGGCGTCGGCGGGGCGCCCCGCCGCTTCGAGGCGGCGGGCCACGGCGACGCCGATCTCGCTTTGCCAGGCGCCCACGGCGACGGGATCGTCGCGATAGCCGCGCTCCATCGCCTCGAACGCCCGGATCAGATAGGCCCGCGCGTCTGCGTCCCGGCCCGTGAGCTGGCTCACATCGGCGAGATTGACCAGCGCGCCCCAATCGTCGGGCTCGATCACCAGCGCGCGTTCATGGGCGCGCCGCGAGGCTTCGAAATCGCGCCGGGCGGCTTCGGCTAGACCCAGGGCGCGCCAGGCGCGGGCATGGCCGGGATCGGCCTCCGTCGCCGCGCGCGCCAGCGACGCCGCCCGGTCGATGGAGGCCTGCGCCTCGGGCGTGTCGAGCCAGCCCGACGCCAGCGCCTCGCCCAGCGAGCGGCGGTCCTCGTCGAGCCCGCCCGGCCCTGAAAAGCGGATCATCCGCTGGGTCAGCGCGTTGGCGAGCCCCGCCATGGCCGCGGCGTTGTCCGGGTCCTGCGCGAGCACGCCCTCATACAGCGACATCGCCGCCTCGTTGTCGGCCCGGGTGAAGGCCATGTAGAAGGCGTCCGCGCGCCGCAGACGAGCGTCGACGCCGTCTTCCGGCTCGGCCTGCGTCATGTCCGGCGCCCGATCCCGGCTGAGCAACGGCGCCAGGGCGAGCCCAGCCGCAGCGAGCGTGAGCGCGGCCGCGCCGATCCCCAGCCAACCCGCGCGCGACACTCGGCCGGCCGGCTCAGGCTCCGTGTCGGCGCGCGTTTCGACCGGCCCCACCGCCGCGATCAGGCGCACGCCGCGCTTGGGGATGGTCTCCACATAGCGCGGCGCCTTGGCGTCGTCGCCCAGCGCCCTTCGAAGCTTGAAGATGGTGCGCGACAGCGCGTCCTCGTTCACCGTCACGCCAGGCCACAGCGCGTCGGCGAGCGCCTCGCGGCTCACCACCTCGCCCGGCCGTGCGGAGAGGTGAACCAGCAGGTCCATGACTTTCGGCTCCAGATCGACACTCTGCGCCCCCCGCTCGATCCGGTTGCGCGCCGGGTCGACGGTCCAGTCCGCGACGGTGAAGGGCCTCGACATGATCGCTCCGAACGCGCTGGGGGAGGAAAAGGTCAGGGCGAAAGGATCGCCCGGTCATGGCGGTTTACGCGCGGATCGGCTGGAACGGCAAGGGGCGCGACCGCGCCGGACCCAAAGGAGGACCCATGTTCAGACCCGCCATGATCGCCGCCGCGACGCTTGCCCTGGCCGCCTGCACCGCATCCGCCCAGGACGAGCTGATCAGCGCGCAGGAGGCGCGCGCCGACCTCGCCGCCCTCTATGACGGCTTGCGCTCGGCCCATTACGACTTGTTCGAGACGACGCCGGAGCCGGTCTTCGAGCGGCGCTATCGTGACCTCATGGCGCGCTTCGACGCCCCAGTCGCGCCGGCCGTGCTGCACGCCGAGCTGCAGCGCTTCACCGCGCTCGCCCGTCACGGTCACGCCCGGATCGAGGACCGCAATCCCGGCTGGCCCGCCCACGCTGAAACCGGTCTCGTGTTCCCGCTGACCTTCGTCATTCATCGCGGCGAGGTGATCGTGGAAGCCGCGCCGGACGGCTCGCCGGTCCGGCCCGGCGACCGGATCCTCGCGCTTGAGGGCGCGCCCAATCCGATCTGGCTGGAGCGGCTGACCCGCAATATTCCCGCCGAGACGCCGGAGCTCGCCTACAGCCTGCTCGCCGGGCGCCTGCCGCTCTATGTCTGGCTGGAATACGGCGCGCCGGCGGCCTTCGATCTGACGATCGAGCGCGGCGGCGTTCGGCACGAAATCAGCGTGGAGGCGGTGAGCCTTGACGTCTGGCGCGCGACGACGTCGCCCGATCCGGGCTTTACACTTGAGGGCCGTGAAGCCCGCATGATCGAACCCGGGATCGCCTATCTGCGTCCCGGCCCGTTCTACAACACCGACGCCGTGACGCCGGAAGAGGCCTATGATCCGCACGCGCTGGCGCGCTATCTCGCCTTCATCGACGACAGCTTCGAACGCTTCATCGCTGCGGACGCCGGGACGCTGATCCTCGATCTGCGCGACAATCCGGGCGGAGACAGCTCGTTTTCCGATCCGGTCGTGGCCTGGTTTGCGACCGAGCCGTTCTCCTTCACCTCCGAGTTCCGCCTGCGCGTAAGCCCGGAGACCACCGCCAGCAATCAGCGCCGCGTCGAGGCCGGAGCCGGCGGAATCTCGGAGCAATACGCCGCTCTGTTCGCCGATGCGGAGAACGGCGAGGTGGTCCTGTTCGACTTTCCCGTCATCGACCCGCGCCCCGCGCCCCGCTTCGAGGGCGAGGTGCTGGTGCTGGTCAATCGCCGCACCTATTCCAACGCCGTCACCACCGCCGCCCTGATCCAGGATTACGGTTTCGGGACCCTGATCGGGGAGCCCACGACCGACATGGCCACCGCGCTCGGCGCCATGGAGCGGTTCATCCTGCCCCATACCGGCTGGGCGGTCGGCTATCCCAAAGCTCATATCGTGCGCCCCAGCGGCCGCGAGGACCTGCACGCCCTGACCCCGGACGTGGTGCTGGACCTGCCCGCAGTACGTGGATCGCAAGACGTGGCGCTGGAGGCGGCTGTGGAGCGCGCGCGGCGTTAGAGCGAGCCTTCGGACCACGCCGCAGCGCCCGGACGATCGCGCGGCGCTGCCCCGGAGATTTCAGGCGCGCCGCTCGATCTCATACAAAAAACCCCGGTGCGAGGCTTCGCGCCGGGGCTTCTCATTCACTCTTAAGGGCGCGATTAGCCGACGATTTCGGCGTCGTTGAAGAAGAACTTGATCTCTTCGGCCGCGGTCTCCGGCGCGTCGGAGCCGTGCACGGAATTGGCTTCGATGGATTCCGCAAAGGTCTTGCGGATCGTGCCTTCCTCGGCGTTCTCCGGGTTCGTGGCGCCCATGACCTTGCGGTAATTGGCGATGGCGTCTTCGCCCTCGAGCACCTGCACCACCACGGGGCCGGAGATCATGAAGTTCACCAGATCGCCGAAGAACGGACGCTCCTTGTGCACCGCGTAGAAGCCCTCGGCCTGCTCCTTGGTCATGTGGATGCGCTTCTGCGCGATGATGCGCAGGCCGGCGTCTTCGATCATGGCGTTGATCTTGCCGGTGATGTTGCGGGCGGTGGCGTCGGGTTTGATGATCGAGAAGGTGCGCTGGAGAGCCATGTCTGAAGTCCCTTAAAGAAGCGGATGGGGCGGATTTCGCGGCGGCTTATACCGGCGCTTTGAGGCGGTGTGAAGCCGTGCTACCCGCATCCGCCATGCTTCACGTCAACGACCTCACCCACCGGATCGAAGGCCGGGTTCTCTTCGACGCCGCGACTCTCTACGTGCCGGCCAGGACCCGCATGGGGCTCGTGGGCCGCAACGGCACGGGCAAATCGACCCTGTTCCGGCTCATCCTGGGCGACATCCATCCAGACGACGGCGAGGTGCGCGTGCAGCCCGGCGCGCGCGTGGGCACGGTGGAGCAGGAGGCGCCCGCCGGATCGACCAGCGTCATGGACTATGTGCTGCAAGCCGACAAGGAGCGCGAGGCGCTGCTGGCCGAAGCCGAGACCGCCACCGATCCGCACCGGATCGCTGAAGTCCAGACCCGGCTCGCCGATATCGACGCCCATTCCGCCGAAGCGCGCGCCGGCGCGATCCTTTACGGGCTCGGCTTCTCCAACGCCGACCAGGCGCGCGCCTGTTCGGAGTTCTCCGGCGGCTGGCGCATGCGCGTCGCCATGGCCGCGACCCTGTTCGCGAACCCCGATCTCTTGCTGCTGGACGAGCCGACCAACTATCTCGACCTGGAAGGCGCAGTCTGGCTTGAAAACCATCTGGCGAAATTTCCCGGCGCGGCGCTGATCATCTCCCACGACCGCGAGCTCCTGAACGCCAGCGTCCACGCCATCGCGCATCTGAAGGATCGAAAGCTGTCGGTCTGGGAGGGCGGCTACGACCAGTTCCAGCGCCAGCTCGCCGAGCGCCAGCGCCTGCAGATGAAGCTGATCGAGCGCCAGGAGGACGAGAAGCGCCGCCTTCAGGCTTTCGTCGACCGGTTCAAGGCCAAGGCCAGCAAGGCCAAGCAGGCGCAAAGCCGGGTGAAGCGCCTGGAGAAGATGCAGCCCATCGCGACGGTCGTCGAAGATCCGGTCGCGCCGTTCGAGTTTCCCGACGCCGGCCGGCGCATGGGCAATCCGCTGGTGCGCTTCGACGAGGCGGCCACGGGCTATTCGGAAGACAAGCCGATCCTGACGAAGCTCAATCTCCGGATCGACACCGACGACCGGATCGGGCTGCTGGGCCGAAACGGGGCGGGCAAGTCCACCTTCGCCAAGCTTCTGACCGGCGCCCTGCCCGTCACAGACGGGCGCATGGGCATGCACAAGAAGGCCGTGGTCGCCCATTTCGCCCAGCACCAGATCGACGCGCTGAGCCCCAAGCATTCCGCCTACGCCCATGTGCTCGAACGCATGGAGGACAACACCGAGGCCGAGCGGCGCGCCCGCCTCGCCCGGTTCGGCCTGCCCGCAGACCGCCAGGAAACGCCGGCGGAGAAGCTGTCGGGCGGGGAGAAGGCGCGATTGTTGATGAACCTCATCACCTTCGACGGCGCGCACCTTCTGATCCTCGACGAGCCGACGAACCATCTGGACATGGACAGCCGCGAGGCGCTGATCAGCGCCGTCAACGCGTTTTCCGGCGCGGTGATCATCATCTCCCACGACCGCAATCTCATCGAATCCTGCGTCGATCGGCTGTGGATCGCCGAAGGGGGGACGGTGCGGCCCTATGAAGGCGATCTCGACGATTATCGCCGCGAGCTTCTGCAAGGGACGACGAAGCCGAAGGACAAGTCCAAACCCACCGGCGGTCAAAAGACCGAACAGCGCCGCAGCGCCGCCCAGGCCCGCGAGAAGCTCAAGCCCTTGAAGGCCGAAGCCGCGAAGCAGGAGCGCGAGATCGAGCGGCTGAAGGGCGTTCTGGAAAAGATCGACGCCGGCCTCGCCGTGCCGGGGCTGTGGGAGAAGGATCCCGCGCTGGCCGCCGACCTCACCAAAAAGCGCGCGCGCTGCGTGGAGATGATCGAAGCGGCCGAAAACGCCTGGTTGGACGCCGAAGACGCCTATGAGCGCGCGCGGGAAGAGGCGGGCGTCTAGGCGTCAGAGCGCCCCGAACACGTCCTTGGTCAGGCGCGGATCGAAATGCTGGCCGCCGTCGACGCACAGGATCTGACCCGACACCGCCGGGCTGTCGCGGAAGAAGCGCAGGGCGCGCACCAGATCGTCCGGGTCGGGCCCGCGCTTCAGCGGATTGTCGTGGTGCAGGCGCTCAAACTCGGCTTCGGAATGGTACGGGCTCGGCAGGGTGAGGCCCGGCGCGACGCCGTTCACCCGCACTCCCGGCGCCAGCGCGCGCGCGAGCATCTCCGTCATCGTCTTCAGCGCCGCCTTGGACAGCGTGTAGCTGAAATAATCCGCGTTGATGTTGAAGAGCTTGTAGTCGAGCACGTTCAGCACCATCGCGCCCGCCCCCGCCTGCGCCGCGAAGGCTTTCGTCAGAAGCGCCGGCGCCAGGGTGTTGGCGGTCATGTGCCGGTGGAAGCTGTCGGCCGTGAGGCTCTCCAGCGCGTCGTCCTCGAAGATCGAGGCGGAGTTCACCAGAAGCTGGACCTGGCCCAGCGCGCCGGTCGCCTGGCCGATCATCGCTTCGGCGCTGCGCGGGTCCATCAGATCGGCGCCGAGCGCGCAAGCCCGCCCGCCGGCTGCATTGATCGCCTCAGCCAGCGCCTCGGCCTCGGTCGATGACGTGTTGTAATGGATCGCCACCGGATGCCCGTCGCCCGCCAGCGCCTCGATGAAGGCCCGGCCCACCCGTTTTGCGCCTCCGGTGACCAGCGCCGCGCCTCGTTCCATGTCCGCCTCCAGATCCGCTATCGCAGAGCGCGCGGTTTCGCCCGCGCCCGAACGGGCTTATATCCCGCTTGAGCCGAGATATAGGGGCGCTTTGATGAAACTCGACGCAGTGCGCGCAGAGCCGGCGGCGAAACCCGCCCACGCCGGAGAACGGGTGAGCGTGCGCGTGCGCGGCCTGCGCCTCGAGGCGGAGGTGGGCGTCTATGAGTCCGAGTACGGCCGCACCCAGCCTGTGAGCCTGACGCTGGAGGCCGACGTGGCGCCCGAAGCCGCTCATCCCGGCGGGACGCTTGGCGAGGCGGTGAATTACGCCGCCCTGGCCGAGCTGGCGCGCCGCATCACCCTGTCCAAGCACCATGATCTGCTCGAAGATCTCGCCCAGGAGATCGCCGACGCCTGCTTCGCCGATCCGCGCATCACGCGCCTCGCCCTGTCCATCGACAAGCTGGCCGCGCTGGAGGACGCCGAGAGCGTCGGCGTGAGCCTGGAACGCTGGCGGTAGGACTTATTCGTCCGTCTCTTTCGGCTCCACCAGCTTCACCGCCAGGATCGACACCCCGTAAAGCCCGAACATGGCCGCGCCGAGGAACACCTGGCTGATCGGATCGGGCGGGGTGACGAAAGCGGCGAAAGCGGCGATGCCCACCAGGGCGAATTTCCAGAACTTCACCAGATCCATGCTGGTCAGAAGCCCCGCCTTGCCCAGAAGCGAGAGCAGCACCGGCAGCTGGAAGCTGACGCCGAAGGCGAGCGCCAGCGTGGTCACCAGATTGAGGTATTCCGACACCCGGGTGAGGAGCTGGATCTGAGCCCGCCCGTCGGCGCCGAGCTGTTCCTGGCCGAGCGCGAAGCTCATGACGAAGGGCAGGATCAGATAATACACGAAGGCCATGCCGGCCGCGAACAGCACAGGGCTGGCGATCAGGAAGGGCGCGAAGGCCAGGCGCTCGTTCTTGTAGAGCCCCGGGCGCACGAAGGCCCAGACCTGATAGGCGATCATCGGAAACGCCAGCGCGATGGCGCCGAACAAGGCGAGCTTCAGCTTGACGAAGAAGAATTCCAGCGGCGCGGTGAAGATGAGCTGCAGCTCCAGCTCGTCGCCCCTCACCTGGCGCGCCGCGTTCTCGAACGGGACAAGCAGGACATTGTAGATCCACTCGGCGTAGACGAAGCAGACCGCGAAGCCGACCGCCACCGCGCCGAGAACCCAGATCAGCCGGTCGCGCAGTTCTTCGAGATGCGCCAGCAACGGCGCGCGCGAGGCTTCCACCTCGTCTTCGTCCTCGGTTCCCGCCGCCATGGTCAGCCGGTCTTCTTCTTGGGTTCTGCCGGATCGGCGGAAGCGTCCGGTTCGGCGCGCGGTCCAGTCATCTCGGTCCCGTCGGAAGTCTCACCAGAGGTCTCCGCGGAGGCCTGATCGCCGACCCCGGCCTCGGCGGCGGGTCCGAATTTGAGCGGTTCGCCCTTCAGGGGCGCGTCTTTGGCGGAACGCGGATGGGGCCGGTCCTCCGCGCCGGCGCGGATCGCCTCGGCTTCGGCCTCGCGGAACTCTTTCTGGATGTCGGAGACGGGATTGGCCTTCTTCAAAGCCTCCACCTCCTTTTTCAGCTCGGCGAGTTCCGCCTCCCGGCCAAGCTCGTCGAAGCTGCGCTGGAACTCGCGGGCGAGGCCGCGCATCTTGCCCACGAACTTGCCAAGACGGCGCACCATGAGCGGCAGATCCTTGGGACCCACCACGACCAGCGCGATGATCGCGATGACCAGAAGTTCCGGAGCGCCGATGCCCGGGTTCATCGCCTAGCTCCCGGCGCGCTCGTCCTCGCGGCGGGGCGTCGCCTCGCTGGAGGCGCCGGTTCCCAGAGCCTCGCGGCGGCTCTCGCCGTCCTCGGCGGTGTCCGCCTTCTCGGCGTCGTCGTCCTTCAGCCCCTTGCGGAACGCGGTGATGCCCTTGGCCATGTCGCCCATGAGCGCGGAGATCTTGCCCCGCCCGCCGAACAGGACGAGCAGCAGGATCGCCACGATGAGAATGCCTGTCCAATGCGGACCCATGTCGCCTCTCCCGTGAACCCGCGCGTCGCGCGGCGTCGTAAGCTGTTATACATGTAAGGGAAGACGGGCGATGAATCCAACGCCGCCCGCACGCGGGAGCGGCAAATGACGCGAGACGCCGTTCACATACGCTGCGCGGGGCGCGAAGAAGCGCCGGTGATCGCGGCGATCCTGCGCGAAAGCTTCGACGCCGCCCTGCCCCGCCTCGCCGGACTTCACACGCCGGAAGACGATCTGGCGTTTGTCCGCGACGCGCTGTTCAAGTCCTGCGACATCGCCTGCGCCGGGTCCGGCGGCGTGCTCGCCGGCTTTGCGGCGGTGAACGGCGAATCGATCGAGCAATTCTATCTGCGCCCGGCGTTTCAGCGCCGCGGGATCGGTTCGGCGCTGCTGGCGCATGTCCGCAAGGGCCGCCGACAACTGGAGCTCTGGACGTTTCAGGAGAATGTCGGCGCCCGCGCCTTCTACGCCCGGCACGGCTTCATCGAGGCGGAGATGACCGACGGCGCCGGCAGTGAGGAGAAGGCCCCCGACGTGCACATGGTCTGGCGGCGCTAGACCGGCGTCCGCCTTCGCTGCAAAGGCGCTAGTCGCGTCCGCGCGCGATCACCCAGTTCCAGTAGCGCAGCACGGTCTGGGCCTTGTCCACGGAGAGCACGTCGAAGACGGCGGCCGCCTGCTCCATGCGCACCGGCCCGCGCGCGCTCTGATCGGCCGCGATCAGGTCTTCCAGGTGATAGCGCGACAGACCGGTCGCCTTGGCCAGCACGGCGCAGGGTTCGCCGCCGAAATCGTCCACGATCCGGTCGAACAGATCGCGCTGAATGTTGGACAGCACGCAGGCTTCAGCACGCAGCGTCTCGGTGAAGCCCACCTTGCCGGCGCGCTCCGCCACGGCTTCCAGCGAGCCGTAGGGCGAGACCTCCGCCGCCTCCCGATCGCGCTGGCGCCGGTCGATATAGGCCAGCGCCTCGGCCACGGCCGGATCCGGCTCCGGCTCGCGCGCGGCCAGGGGAAACACGTCGGCGGCCGCGTCCTGCAGGATCGCCCGGCTCGCGGCGAACCGCTCCAGGATCGTCCGGCGCAGCGGATGCGGCGCCGCCCAGAACAGGACGAAGGCCTGGACCGGGCGCAGTTCCGGGCGCTTGATGAGCAGCCTGGCGATGGTTTCGTCCTCGGCCGCCTCGCGCACCAGATAATCGGCGGTCTGCACCGCCAGGCGCGCGCTTGGGTTTCGCAGGACGGCGATGACGGTCTCCGCGTCCTCCGAGCGGCACAAAGCCGCGGCCACGGTCTCCGAGACGTGTTCGCGCCGCGCCAGGGCGACGCGGTGACGGCGCTCGCCCTTGGCGGCGATCTCCATCATGTCGAAATCGGTGAGCGCGTCGCTGGAGCGCAAGATCGGCTCGGCGATTTCGAAGGCATCGAGCGCCAGCTTGCGCAACAGACCGGCCGGCGCTTCGGCCTGCTCGGCCAGACGCGCGGCGACCTTGCCGCGCAGGCCGGGATCGGCCTCGCGCAAGAGCTCGTCGAGCACGTCGGCGGTCATCCAGCGTTCCTGGGGCGAAATCCGGCTCGCCGGCAGACACACGATGTCGGCCAGACGCCGCGTCAGGCGGGCGCGGGCGCGCCCGGCGGCGGGCGGCGGAGGCGGGACGGCGGCGGGGCGGAAATCTTCAGCCATGGCGGACCGGAGCGCTCACAAACGTGACCAACAAGCCGCCACGCTAGACCGCCGGCGTTAAGGAATGGTCTAAGGCCTGATTAAAATCTGAACGCGTGTCACTAAAGTCTGGCGCGTGTGCGCGCAGCGGCGTATCAGGGGGGTGGAGCCGCCGGACAACCGGCGCCCACGGGGGAGGAAGTCTTGGGCGATCGATTTCTGATCCGCCTGCGGCGCGCCTGGCGCCTGTCGCCGTTCACCGCCTACATGCTGGCGGTGAGCGGGTGGTTCTTTTCGTTTGGTCTTCAAACGACTCTGTTTCCCGGCGTGATCAACTACACGCTCCTAGAATCACCCGACCGGCTGGGCATGGCGCAGGCGGCGCTGACCGCGCCCATGCTGTTCATTCTTCCCCTGGCGGGGGTGCTCGCCGAACGCGTGGACCGGCGCGCGGTGATGGCGGGATTTCACGTGCTGGCCTGCAGCGCGGCCGCCGGGCTCGCCCTGCTGCTGTTCCGTGATCAGCTGAGCTATGAACTTCTGATCGCCTACGCGCTCGTGGTGGGCCTGGCGGGCGCTTTCGTGATGCCGGCGCGCGACAGCGCGGTCAATCCGGTCACCCGCGTCACCCAGCGCATGGGCCGGTCCGGTCTGAGTCTGCAGCGCGCGGTCGTCCTGGCTTCCCTAGTGCAGTTCGCCGCCCAGCTCGCCGGGATGGGCGCGGGCTTACTGGCCGCCTTTTTCGGCCCCGGCCCCTTGTTCGCGGTGCAGGGCATGGGGTTGCTTCTGGGCGCGCTGGCGGCGCTCATGCTGCCGCGCCTGCACGCCAAGCGCCGCGACGCCGCGCCGATCTGGACCAGCCTGCGCGAAGGCGTCGCGACCGTGGTCTCCTCCAGCATTCTCCTGCCCATGACCCTGATCATGATGGCGGTGGGATTCCTGGTGGTGGGCGGCGGCTTCTTCGTCATCGTTCCGGTGCTGGTGCGCGACGTCTATGGCGGCGGCTACGCCCTGCTCGCCGGGCTGATGATGTGTTTCTGGACTGGCGCCTTCTTCGCCAACGTGCTGCTGGCGCGCCACGGCGTGATCGAAAAGCCGGGCCAGGCGCTGATGGCCGCCCAGATGGCCACGGTGGTCTCCTACGCCGCCATCGCCCTGTCGATCCCGCTGCCCGCCTTCGCCGTGCTGGTCTTTGTCTGGGGCCTCGGCGGCGGCGTGGCGATCTCCCTGTCGCGCGCGGTGGTGCAGGAGCACGCCCCGGCCAATCAGGTGGCCCGGGTGATGAGCGTCTATCAGCTCGGCCTGTTCGGCGGCATGCCCGCCGGCGCCTTCGCCATGGGGCTGATCGTCGACGCCGTGGGGGCGCGCACCGCCGCCCTGGTTCCGATGGCGGGGCTGCTGCTCGTGCTGATCGTCATCGCCGTCTCGACGCCCATCTTGAAGGTCCGCCGGGTCGATCCGGGCTGATTGAACGCCTATATCCAGGGTCCGCCAGTTTTCGAGGTCCCGCCGCCCATGCCCCGCCTGTCCCAAGACGAAATCTCCGCCCTGCGCGCGAAGCTCTCCCCCGATGTCGACCGCATCGCCTTTCACGAAGGCACCGAACCGTCCGGCTGCAGCCCGTTGAACGCGGAGAAGCGCGACGGCGCCTATGCCTGCGCGGTGTGCGGCGAGGTGAAGTTCACCAGCACGGAGAAATATGAGAGCGATTCGGGCTGGCCCAGCTTCTGGGCGCCGGCGAACGACCAGGCCCTCGGCACGAAACGCGACTTCAAGCTTCTCGTCCCGCGCACCGAATTTCACTGCGCCAATTGCGGCGCCCATCTGGGCCATGTGTTCAATGACGGCCCCAAGCCCACCGGTTTGCGCTATTGCGTCAACGGCATGGTGCTGGACTTCCAGCCCGCCGGCGGCGAAGACTGACGCCGCCGAAATAACCAAGGGGAGCGGCCCGGCGAACCCGGGCCGGCTTGACGGAAATGAGCCAGATGAACCTCACCCGCGCCCGGCGCGCGGCTTTGCTGGCGGGCGCGGCGGCGCTCGCCCTGACCGCCTGCCAGCAGGCCGATTCGCCCGCCACACAGGACCAGACCCCGGAGACCGCCATGGACGCGTCCGCCCCGCCCTCCGACCTCATCGCGCGCGCGCGCGGGCTCGAGCCGCCGACGCCCGAGGCCCGGCCGGTGGAGATCGAACAGCTCGGCCGCACGCGCACCGACGAATTCGCCTGGCTGCGCGACGACAACTGGCAGCAGGTGATGCGCGACCCGTCCGTGCTGCAGGCCGACATCCGCGCCCATCTGGAAGCGGAGAACGCCTATTACGAGGCGGTGATGGAGCCGCTCACCGCGCTGGAGGACCGGCTCTATTCCGAGATGCGCGGCCGCATCAAGGAGGACGACGCCAGCCCGCCTGAAAAGGACGGGCCCTGGTTCTATTACACCCGCTTCCGCGAAGGTGGGCAGTATCCGGTCTTCGCCCGGCGCCCGGCCGGTCCCGACGGCGCGATCAGCGGCGAAGAGCAGATCATCTTCGACGGCGACGCCGAAGGCGCGGATGTGGAGTATTTCGACATCGGCGCGGTCGAGCACAGCCCGAACCACCGCTATCTCGCCTACGCCGTCGACACCGCCGGATCGGAATTCTACGAGATCAAGATCCGCGATCTGGAGACCGGCGAAGACGTCGCCACCCTCACCGACGAGGGCTACGGCTCCATGGTGTGGGCCAATGACAGCGAGACGGTGTACTGGGTCTGGCGCGACGACAATAACCGCCCGCGCCGCGTCTATCGCCAGCAGATCACCGACGCCGAGCCGGAGCTGATCTACGAGGAGGCCGACAGCGGCTATTTCCTCGGCGTGGGCAAGACCGACGGCGACACCTGGATCGTCCTGTCGGCCAACGACCACACCACCAGCGAAATGCGCGTCTTCGACGCCAATGATCCGAACGCCGAGCCGATGCTCGTCTCCGAGCGCGAGAGCGGCGTGGAATACTCGCTCACCGAAGCGGGCGGGAAGATCTATGTGCGCACCAACGCCGGCGGCGCGGTGGACTTCAAGATCATGGAAGCCCCTCTCGCCGATCCGCGCCGGGAGAACTGGTCCGATCTGATCGACCATCGCCCCGGCGTGCTGGTCAACGGGCTCATGGGCTTTGAGAACTGGCTCGTGCGCATGGAGCGCTCCAACGCGCTGCCCCGCATCGTGGTGCGCAATCTCGCCGACGGCGCCGAGCACGAGATCGCCTTCGACGAGGAGGCCTATGCGCTCGGCATGGACGGCGGTTACGAATACGCCGTCGACATGATGCGCTTCTCCTATGAGAGCCCGTCGACGCCGGAAGAGACCTATGATTACGACATGGGCTCGCGAGAGCGCACGCTGATCAAGCGTCAGGAGATCCCCTCAGGCCACGACGCGTCGGATTATGTGGTGCGCCGCCTGCAGGCGACGGCGCGCGACGGCGTCGAGGTGCCGGTCACCCTGCTCTACCGCGAGGGCACGCCGATCGACGGCTCGGCTCCGGTGCTGCTCTACGGCTACGGCTCGTACGGCATCACCATTCCGGCGAGCTTCTCCACCTCGCGCCTCAGCCTTGTCGATCGCGGCATGGTCTACGCCATCGCCCATATCCGCGGCGGCCAGGCGAAGGGGTATCAATGGTATCTCGACGGCAAGCTCGACAAGAAGCAGAACACCTTCAACGACTTCGTCGATGCGGGCCGCTTCCTCGTCTCTGAAGGCTATACCAGCGAGGGCCGACTGGTCGCCCATGGCGGCTCGGCCGGCGGGCTTCTGGTGGGCGCGGCGATCAATCAGGACCCGGCCCTGTTCGCCGGCGCCATCGCGGCGGTGCCGTTCGTGGACGTGCTCACCACCATGAGCGATCCGAGCCTGCCGCTGACCCCGCCGGAATGGCCCGAATGGGGCAATCCGATCGAGGACGCGGCGGCTTATGACTATATTCTCAGCTACTCGCCGTACGATCAGGTGAGCGCGCAGGATTATCCCCACGTCATGGCCACAGCCGGGCTCACCGATCCGCGGGTGACCTATTGGGAGCCGGCGAAATGGGCCGCGCGCCTGCGCACAAGGCGCACCGATGACGGCCTCACCTTGATGCGGACCAATATGGGCGCAGGCCATGGCGGCGCCTCGGGCCGCTTCGACGCGCTCAAGGAGCGCGCCGAGGAATACGCCTTCGCCCTGATGACGGTGGGCCTCGCAGACGCCGAAGCCGCCGAAGCGGCGGCGGCCGCCGCCGCGGCCGGCGAAGACGCGGCCGAATAGGCGCAGCATTCTGACTTGAAGACGAGACGGCGCGGGGAGCGATCCCCGCGCCGTTTTTTGTCTATTGCTCCAGCGTGAAATCCAGCGTGGTCGCGTGACCGCGCACGACCACCTCGTCCGGGGCCCGCCCGCGATGGGCGGCGTGACGCCACCGCGCGACCGCCGCCACGCTTGCCTGCGCGAAGCCGGAGCTGTCGCATTCAAGCACCTGGATGTTCGCCGTCGCGCCGGAGGCGAGAATATCGTAGCGCACGGTGCAGCGTCCCTCGACGCCGCGCGCCAGCTCCCGGCGCGGGTAGGCCGGCGCCACCCGAACATCGAGCGGCGGCGGCGGCAGGATCACCTCCACCGGACCGGCCGCTTCAGTTCCGACGAGCTGCGGAGGCGTCGGCAGGTAAACCGGGTTCTGAGAGGGAACCTGGCTGGACGTCGTGATGGCCGGCGCAGCCGGAGGCGGGTCGATCGGCCCGGCGTCGGGCAGCTCGATCGGCGGGCGAGGCTCGAAGTCGGGAATGACGAAATGGATCACGATCGGCTCGCCTGCAGCCGGCTCCTCGATCCGGAGAATGTCCACCGCGACCAGCACCTGCATCACCGCGAACAGGGCGAAGGTGACGGCGCCGGCGGCGGCCCCGGCGAAAAGCCATCGCATGCCGGACCCGCCGGCGTCTCGGGCGATGGTCCGGGAGGCGGATGTCGCGGTCATGGCGGGACTCTCCTGTCTCGTTGGGCCGATGCCGGCCGGAGGCAAGATGCTAGCGTACCGCGAAACGCGTCAAACGCGAATGCGTGAACGTCGATAACCTTCTGATTGGGCGTCACCGGGCCCGCTGAACCGCCTGATCACACGAAAAACCCCGCCGCGCCTTGGCGCGACGGGGATTTGCGATGCCTTGGGAGGAAAAGGCGCTAGCCTTCGCCCTGCTGACGCTGGGCTTCGCGATCGGCCTGGGCCTGAGCGAATTCCTCGTCGGTCATGTCGGCTTCACGGATCTGCTCGCCGGTGCGCATGTCGAACCAGGGTTCGCAGCGATCCGGGATGGTGCCTTCGGGGAAGGTCACCGTGCCGTCCGCATTGCGTTCACCGATCAGCACCAGCTGGCGGCGTTCGGCGTCGATGGTCAGCGCGCATTCCTCGATCTGGACCTGAATGCGCTGGATGCGCCGGCGCTCTTCGCCCTCGATCTGGGAGTTCACGAAGCCGATCCAGCGATTGGCGGTGGAGCGGCTGCCCGGGAATTGCGCGGCCTGACGGAAAGCGGCGAGCGCCTCCTGACGCTTGTCCTGGTCGAAGCGCACATTGCCTAGGAGTTCCCAGGCCTGGCCGGTATTGTCCAGACCGCCCCGCGCGAGCGCGGTCTCCAGAGCCGCTTCGGCCTGAGGCAGATTGTTGAGCTGATAGTGGGCTTCGGCCAGCTTCAACGCGGTGTCGCCGTCGCCGAGCAGCTCGGAGAGGCGCTCAAGCACCGGGATGGCGCGGTCGAACTCGGCGGCCTGACGCCACATGTCGGCGAGAGACTGCAGATAGCGCTGATTGGTCGGAATGCGCCCGGCGTTCATTTCCCTCTCGAGGATGGTCGCGCCGCGGTACGGGTTGTTGTAGAACGAATAGTACTGCACGAGGCGGAAGAGTTCTTCCTCCTCCTCGAACAACCCGTTCAGATACATCAGCTTGTTGGCTTCGAACGCGTCTTCTTCGCGGCCCAGGCGCGCATAGAGCGACACCAGGTTCGCCCAGGACCGGCGCGAGCCGGGGAAGGCCTGAAGCGAGTCGCGGACCACGCGCAATTCGTCCTGGGGACGCTCCAGGTTCACATAATAATACTGAAGCAGGTTGTAATCGCTCTCGGCCTTGTTCGGCTCGCCGTTATAGAAGCGTTCGGCGTGCACGAGGCCCTCGCGCAGATAACGGTTGCGTTGCGCGTCGCCGCCCTCTTCGGCCGCCTGCACATAGGCCTGCGCCAGGAGCTTGGACAGGCGCGGCGTCAGTTCGGCGCCGGCGTCGATCGCCAGCTGGAACTGTTCGATCCCGCGCTGATACTGCTCGGAGACCATGTAAAGCTGCGCGATATTGGTGCGCAGGGTAATGATCTCGTCGCGCACGAGCGCGCCGGTGTTGATGGAGGCCAGGAAATCCTGGATCGCCTGCGGCGTGTTGTCGGCCTGATAATACGCATTGCCGCGCAGACGCAGGACGATCGAACGCTCATAGGCGGTCATTTCGGTGTTCAGGAGCGGGCTCAGCAGGGAGATCACCTGCTGGTAGCTCTCCGCGTCCATGGCCTCCTGCGCCTCGAGGACGACCTCGCCGACCCGCGCGGTCAGCTGGCGGTTCTCGGTGGCCTGCTCTTCATTGTCCTGGTTGCGGGAACGCTGGGCGTCGGCGGCGGGCAGGACGGTCAGGCCGATCGCCGCGGCCACGACAAGCGCGCCCGCCCCGCGCAAAAGGGCCTTCGGATCGAACGTTTGAGATCGCGTCATCGTCTCTCTCCTGCGCGGGCGGGGCGCGAGCCGGGCTCGCCGGCGCGCCCCGCCTGGCGCGGCTACTCGGTCAGTTCATAATCGAGGCGCGTGACCACGCCGCGGCGCCAGACGGCCGTGCCGCCCTGGATCTTCGGCTCGTAGCGCCAGCGCTCCACCGCCCGAATCGTCGAACGCTCGAACAGCGAACTGTCGCAGTCGAGGATCGAGATGTTGGTCGGCGTACCGTCGGGCGTCACGTCGAAGGTCACCTCGCAGCTGCCCTCCACGCCGCGTTCAGCGGCCCGCGGAGGATATTGCGGCGGGATGCGCACCATCGGCTGCGCGTCGCGGTCGGACACGTCGAAGCTGACATTGTCGTTGTTCAGCTGCGGCGTCTCGAACTCGGGAAGCTGGCCCATCTGCGTGGACAGGTCCTCGCTGGGCTGATCGGCGACTTCCCGCTCGATCTGCGGCGGCGGAGGCGGCGGTTCGACCGCGTCCACGTCGTCCAGGGTCACGTCGCGCTGACGGATATCGATCTCTTCGATCTCTTCATTGATGACGATGCGAAGATCCTCGACATCGGTGTCAAGGTCGACCTCGTCGGTGAAGATCAGCACCTGCATCAGCATGAAGAGCAGGAAGGTGATCACCCCGGCGATCGGAACGCCGATCAAAAGACGGATGAGGCTGGCCATTCAAGTCTCCTCCCTTACGCGCCTTCGGTGGAGATCCGCACGGGAATCTCCATGTCGATCAGCAGTTCCTGCACGTCGAGCACGGTGCCGGCCGGCGCTTCCGCGTCGCCCTGGATCATCGCTTCGGCGCGAGGATTGGCCTCCTGCAGCTGCTCGAGAACGCTGCGCAGCTGGTTCTGTTCGTAAACGCTGCCGTCGACGAAGATCTCACCCTGAGAGGTCACCGCGACCAGGATCGTGGGACGCTCCCGGTCCTGGGTGACGGTCTCAGGACGGATGATCTCCGCACCGGGCTCTTTCACGAACACGGCGGTGACGATGAAGAAGATTAGAAGGATGAACACGACGTCGAGCATCGGCGTCATGTCCAGCTGGACTTCCTCGTCGTCGGAATTTACGCGGCTTTGGCGGCGAGCCATGTCGTTCTCCCCTGCCTACTCGTCCGTTTCCGGGCGCGTGAACGACACCGGAATGGAGTTGGCGCGAAGCTCATCGACGATCATCACGAGCGTTCCGTGTTCGGCGTCGTCGAACACTTCGATCACGACGGGCGAATTGGGCGATTCCGCACGAATGCGGGAGATCGCGGCCATGACGCGGCCGGCGCTGGTGGCGTCCTGATTGACGAAAACGCGGTTTTCGTTGGTCAGCTGCACCAGGATCGGCGTCGGCGCGTCGGGCGGGGTCTCCGATTCGCTGTCAGGCGGCGGGGTGAGGTCGATCCCCTCCTCCTGCAGGAAGGTCGCCGTGACGATGAAGAAGATGAGCAGGATGAAGACGATGTCCAACATCGGCGTCATGTCGATATTGGCTTCGTCCTTACGGGTCTGGGGCTTTCTGCGCATGACTTACTCCACCTCGAGCTCGTCGCTCAGCTCGTGCACCCGGCGTTTCGCCATGCGCTCGATCTGATTGGAGAACAGAAGGCCCGACAGAGCCGCGACCATGCCCGCCATGGTGGGGATCGTGGCCCGCGCCACGCCCGCGCTCATCGCGCGCGCGTCGGAGGAGCCGGAGATCGCCATCACGTCGAACACCGCAACCATGCCCGTCACCGTTCCAAGAAGGCCGAACAGGGGCGCCACCGCGACCAGGGTCTTGATGAGCTCCACGTTCTGCGAGGCCTTCTGTTTAACTTCCGAAATGAGCTGATCCCGGATGGCCAGGGCGTGCCAGGAGTGGTGGTCGCTGCGCGCCCCCCACTCCTTCAGCGCCCGGTCCCGCACGCCTTTGTGCGCGAAACCGAAATAGGCCAGTCGCTCCAGGATGAACGCCCACATCACGAAGGTCAGCAGCATGATCCAATTCAGGATCGGGCCGCCGCGCTCCAGGAATTGCTGGAGATCTGCTAGGGCGCCTGAAACATCCATGGGTTGGTTCCTTTAGCCCGCGGATTTTTCTTCGGCGTGACGCGCGATGATGCCGGCGGCCTGCTCTTCCAGGGCCTGCTGCGCGCCGCGCGCGAAGCTGGCTGCAAAGGAGTGGATGAACAGGAGCGGAATCGCCGCGATCAGACCGGACACGGTGGTCACCAGGGCTTCCGAGATGCCGCCCGCCATGATCTGCGGGTCGCCGGTGCCGAACAGGGTGATCTGGGTGAAGGTCCGGATCATGCCGGTCACGGTGCCGAGCAGACCCAGAAGCGGAGCCACGCCCGCCGCCAGCTTCAGGAAGTTCAGACCGAACTCCAGCTTCGGCGTCTCGCGCAGGATCGCTTCGTCGATCTTCAGCTCGATCGTCTCGATCGGGCGGTTCTTCACTTCCTCATAGGCCAGCATGACGCGGCCCAGCGGGTTGGACTTCGACGCGGTCGAGCGGCGCTTCTGAGCGTTGATCGCCGAGGTCGTCAGCAGAAGCATGACCAGGCGGAACAGACCGAACAGCGCGGAGAAGATGAACAGCGCCGCGATGATCTTGGCGACGATGCCGCCCTGCTCGAAGCGCTCGCCGAGATCGGGCACGCTCTTGTAGATGTCGAGCAGCGCGCCGCGCGAGGGATCGACCGGGCCGGCGACGATTTCGCCCGGCTCGGCGTTCAGCAGATTGCCGGCGGCCGACAGCAGCGAGCCCGGAGGCTGGCGCTCCAGCGTGGTCAGGACGGCTTCTTCGGCGTCCCAGCGCAGGAAGAGCGGACCTTCGGTCATGGCGATGAACGGACCGACGCGGGTCACCGCGGTGGGCTGACCTTCGTTCAGGCCGAGCACGCGGCTGTTGAAGGTGACCACCTCGGCCTGCGCGTTCATTTCCTGGATCATCGTGGTGTAGATGCGCTCAAGCTCGTTGCGCTCGGGCAGCGTGCGGCTCTCGGCGAGCTCCAGAAGATCCTCGGCGCGGCCGCGGTACTGAGCTGAGATCAGCGAGGATTCGATGATCGAGCCGAAATCGCCGGCGGCCTGACGCGCGGCGCCGAACAGTTCGCCGAACGCGCCCTGCTCTTCGCGAAGCTGGGCGTCCAGCTCCTGAATGCGCGTCTGGTTTTCTTCAAACTGAGCCTGCGCCGCGGCGCCTTCGGCTTCGAGCGCGGCCAGCTGCTGCTGGGCCTGGCGCAGAAGCGCGGCCTGGCGATCGCGGTTGGCGCGGAATTCTTGGATCCGGCGCTGATTTTCAGCTTCGGCCTGGCGGGCGTCTTCACGCACCCGGTCGAGCAGCTGGGAAATCGAGGACACCGGCTGGCGATCGGCCTGGGCGAACGCCGGCGCGGCGAGAAGCCCCGCAGCGAGCGAGACGGCCGCAATGGATTTGATGAGCGTTTTCATCGGTTTCTACTCTCCCGTCTCGTCCGGTTATTGAGCCGTGCTCGGCCCAGGCAGCGGGGCCACGAAGACCTCCGGCGTAGTCACTTCGTTGGCGATGCGGAACGCGCGCTGCACGTTCGAAGCCATGCCGCCCGGCACCGGGCGCCACTCCGGATTGTCCTTGGTCATCATCTCGTAATTGCCGCCGACCTGACGGATCAGAGCGGCACGGCCGATCTGCAGGATTTCAGCCTGCACAGGCGTGCCGTCGACCTCGACCTCTTCCGCGTAGGCGCGCAGCGAGCGACCATAGGAGGCTTCGATCTCATAAGCGTTGAGAAGCCGGCGATATTTCTCGGCCGGCGGGAGCTGGGCGTCGCCGAGCTCTTCTTCGATCTCCGCGAGGCGCTCGGTGCGCTCGTCCATCTGGAAGGGCAGGTCCTGCGCCACGAAATCTTCGAGCTGGACGAACATGTCCAGCAGCATCGGGGTCAGGTCGCGCTCCAGATTGCCGACCCGCTCCAGCTGGCTGTTCAGCGCCTGAAGCTCGTTTTCCTGCGAGCGAAGGAAGACCCGCTGCTGCTCGAGGAAGACCCGCTGACCCTCGATCTGCTCCTGCAGAGCGAGATACTGACGTTCCGCGTTGTCGGCGTCATCGGCCAGGCTGTCGATTTGTTGCTGGGCCTGGGCGCCTTGCTGAGTCGACTGGCGCGCGACCTGAAGCGCGGTGTCGAGCTGGGCTTGCGCGCCGCCGACGAAGACCAGCGCGGTGACCCCGGCCGCCAGCATCGTGCGGATACCTTTAATCGTGTTGGACATGTTTCGCCTCACAGTAGCCGGCGCGGACGGCTTGCCCGCGCGCTTCCGTTTTTCCCTCGCTCTTCGGTGCGCCGAACGTCGCCGCGACGGCTTCGGCCCCCCAAACAAATAAAACGCGGCGCACCGCGCTGCCGCGGCCGGCTCCCGGTCGCAGCGCAATCGATGTGAGGAAATAACGCAGTTTCTCGTCATCCCCTCGTATCGCGGCGTAGCCCGCCGTCTCTTTCATTTGTCTGAACGCTAGCACCGGGTTTATGAACCGATCAACCGCTCATGCAGCGTGACGCGGCGCGAAAGCCCCGACACCGAGTGTTATTACCTGTCCAGGGTGGCCTTTTTGCGACAGCGCTGCACCTGCAGAGCCGCCAGGCGCCAACACGTTAACTATAAACAGAAATTCGCCACGCATGACCGGCGGTACGGATCACGGCGTGCGGTTCGGCCGCGCCGAATCGTCGGTTCGCCGCGGCGCAGCGTTCCTGCAAGCGCGGCTTGAAACGAATTCAGCAAATGATCGAGAGGATGGCTGGGGCGCCAGGATTCGAACCTGGGAATGGCGGTACCAAAAACCGCTGCCTTACCACTTGGCGACGCCCCAGCAGGACCGGCTGGCCGGTCACGGGCCGCGGTATGTAGCCCGGCTTTTCGGGGGATGCAACGGCGCGGCTGCAGCTTCAATCCATGTGCATCTCACCGCCATCTGGCGATTGCATCGCGCAGGGCGCGCCGCTATAAGCCGCGCCTCGGTTCGGAGTATAGCTCAGCCTGGTAGAGCACTGTCTTCGGGAGGCAGGGGTCGCAGGTTCAAATCCTGCTACTCCGACCATTCGCGCCGCCACCGCGGCGCCCGTCAAACGCCCGCTCCCTCGAGCGGGCGTTTTGCGTTGCGCGGGCGCGACAGACTCCCCCGCCCCTTCCATAAGTCGCGTCGCAAAGCTCGACCCGTCCCGCTCCCCGTCCTAGGCTTCCATGGCGTGGGGATGGGTCGAACAGCGCCAGACGCCGGCGCGCGAGGGGACGATATGAAACAGTTCTGGTCGAGTTTCTTCGGCACGATCGCGGGGTTGGTTGCAGCCGCGCTTTTGTTCGGCTTGTTCGTGGTGTTCGCGATCGGCGGGCTGATCGCCTCGGCGGTGCAGAACGCAGAACCGTCCCAGCGGGCGCTTCCAGCCTCGGGCGCGTTCATCCTGGAGGTCGATCTGCGCGAGCCGCGGTTCGACCAGCCCTCGCCCAGCCCGTTCGCCTTCTCCGCCGCCCTGGCCCACACCGATCTGTTGCTGGCGCTGGAGCGCGCGCGCACCGATTCCCAGGTCGCCGGCGTGTTCGTGCGGGCCAACGCCTACTCCATGTCGCCGGGCCGCGCAGAGGAGATTCGCGCCGCCCTGAACGCGCTCTCGGCCGCAGGCAAGCCGGTGATCGCCCACGCCCAGGGCTTTGAGGGGCCGGCCGTGGCGAATTACGCGGCGGTGGCCGGGGCCGACCAGCTCTGGCTGCAGGACACGGCCACCTTCTCGGCCACCGGCTACGCCACCGAAACCGTGTTCTTCGGCGAGGCGATCGAGCGGGCCGGCGCCCAGGCCGAGTTCGTCCAGCTGTATGAGTACAAGAACGCCGCCGATTCCTTCGTCAGCGCCGACTACACCGAGGCTCATCGCGAGGCGACGCTGTCCTGGCTCGGCTCACTCTTCGACACAGCCGTCGCCGGCGCCGCGCAGGATCGCGGCTTCAGCGAAACGGTCATGCGCGACGCGCTCGAGGCCGGCCCCTACAGCGCCGAGCAGGCGCTCGAAGCCGGTCTGCTGGACTCGCTCGGCCATGTGCATGCGGCGCGCGAGGCCGCGCAAAGCGCTGCGGGCTCGCAGCGATTCGTACCGGCGGCGGACTATTACCGCGCCGCGCCGCGCCGGGCGTCCGGCCCCGTGATCGCGCTGATCGGGGGCGAAGGCGCGATCGAGACCGGAGAAGGCGAGACCGGATTCGGCGGCGGCGCGGTGATCGGCTCGGACCGGCTCGCGCGCGCCGTCGATGCGGCCGCCGCGGACGGGTCGGTGAAGGCGATCGTGCTGCGCGTAGACAGCCCCGGCGGCTCTGCGATCGCCTCCGATCAGATCTGGGACGCCGTGGTGCGGGCGCGCCGGGCCGGCAAGCCGGTGGTGGTGTCCATGGGGGCGGTCGCCGCGTCTGGCGGCTATTACATCGCCGCGCCGGCCGACCGGATCGTCGCCAACGCCTCCACCCTGACCGGTTCGATCGGCGTGGTGGGCGGCAAGATCGTCCTCGACGGCGCGCTGGAACGGCTCGGCGTCAATATCGAACCGCTCTTCGTGGGCGGGGAGTTCGCCACGGCGTTCTCCTCAGCCTCGCCCTGGAGCGAAACCCAGCGCGCGGCCGTGCTGAACCTGACCGAAGACACCTACGCCGACTTCACCGAAAAGGTCGCCGAGGGCCGCGATCTGCCGCTCGCCCGGGTGCAGGAACTCGCCCGCGGCCGGGTCTGGACCGGGGCGCAGGCGCTCGATCACGGCCTGGTGGACCGGATCGGCGGGCTCCAGACGGCCATCGAGGAGGCGCGAGACCTCGCCGGTCTCGCCGCCGACGAACCTGCGCGCATCCGGCGCTACCCGGCCCAGCCCACGCCGCTGGAGGCGTTCCAGCAATTGTTCGGCGTCACCGCGGAGGGCGCGGAGGCGGCCGCGCGGCTCGACGCGCTCTTGAGCCTTCCCGAAGTCCAGGCGGCGCTGCGCGAACGCGAGCGCCTCGCAGCGCGGGGCCTGAGACTTGAAAGCACCGAGGCGGAACGCGGCGCGGCGCCGGATTAGACCAGCGCGCCGAGCAGCAGCACCACGACAAAGCCGAACAGGAGGACGACGAAATAGAGCGCGTCCAGCGTCAGCGTGCGCAGCGCGCTGGAGATGCGCCCGCGCCCATAGACCCGGCGATTGAGCCGGTACAGATAGAAATTGGAATAGACCGCAAGGGCGACCCAGGCCCAGCCCGCGCCGATAAGGTTCGACGCCAGCATCAAGAGCGCGAGCGTCAGAAACAGCGCGGAATGAAAATGCAGCGACACCACCAGGTGGTCGTAGAAATAGAATCGCCGCCGCCAGGCGTAGACCATGGAAAGCAACAGGGCGTAGACCGGCACCATGGCGAACATGATGCGCGGGACCCAATCGGTCACCGCCTCCAGCCAGCCGCCCGGATCGGCCGCGACCTCGGAGAAGCGCTCGCCCAGATGGCGGCGCAGCGGCAAGGGCCAGACCGTATCCGGCGCCGGCTCGCCGAAATCCTCCGGAGAGAAATAGCGCCGGATCGCTTCGGGATCATTGTCTCCCCCCAGATCGATGCCGCGCGAGGTGCCGTCGCCGCGCGTCATGGAGAAGGCCGGCGTCAGCCCATCCTGGGCGTCCGGCTCTGCGGCGTCTTCGGATGCGGCGCCGGACTTAGGCGGAGCTCTCGCGCCGTCGGTCTCTCCCGCCTCGGCCTCAGGCGCGGTTTCAGCGGCGGCGCCCTCCCCTTGCGTGCCCGCAATCCCGATAAAGGAGAGCGTACGGCGCGCCTGTGCGGCTTCGGCCTCGCTCAGTTCGCCTGATGCGACCGCCTCCTCGAGCTCGGTTTCGAACGTTCGCATCGCCGCTTCGCGTTCGACCGTTTCGAGGGCGCCGGCGCCGTTCTCGATCGCCTCCACCAGATTGTCGAAGCCCGGCGCGAGGAGGAAGAAGATCAGCGAGGCGATGATGTAGAGGCGAAAGGGCGGCATGAAGCGCGCCCGGGCGCCCTTGAGATAGGCGCGCGTGACGCGGCCCGGGCGCAGAAGAAGATCGGGGATGGTCCGCGCCACCCGGCCGTCCAGGGCGGTCAGGCCTTCGATGATCTCGAAGACCAGGCCGCGCGCCGGGCGGTGGTACTCGTCGGCGAGCTGGCCGCAGTTATGACAAACCGGCCCTTGAAGCGGCGTATGGCAGTTGGCGCATATCCCCTCGGGCGTGTCGGGCGCCAGCGCCGCCGGCCGCGACGGGCGCGTCCGTGCGGAGCGCCCGCCCTCAGCCACGGCCGCGGCGGCGGCATGTTCCGCCGCGGTCTGGGCGGCCTGCTCGAGATCATCGTTCAAGCCGCCCCTCCCCAGGTTTGACCGCCGATCAGCCCTCCGCGGAGTCGCCGCCGGCGTCTGCGGTGTCCGCCGCATCGGCCTTGCAGATGTACCGCGTGCGGTGGATGTGGACGAGGTTGTCCTCCCAACCGGTCACGTTCGGGTTCACCAGCGCCTTGTTCACATAATAGACGATCGGGATGTAGGGCATCTCGTCAAGCATCATCTGCTCGGCTTCCGCCAGCATCCGCCCGCGCTCCTCTGCGTCGAGGGTGCGGTTGGCCTGATCGACGAGCTGGTCGTAGGCCTCGTTGCTCCAGCGCGAATAGTTCATCGGGATGGAGCCGGTTTCGGCCAGGAACAGGAAATTGTACGCGTCGTTGTAATCGCCGATCCAGCCGCCGTCGCCGAGCTCATAGTCGCCCGCGCGCAGGTTGGAGTAGTGGATCTGGGTCTCGATGCCGACGATCTCGGCGTCCACCCAGTCGGCGATCAGCTCCCAGTCCTGCTGGACGACCGGCGCGATGCGCGGATTGTCGCCCGTGGTCCGGTGGGCGTACTCGAACCGAAGCGGGTTGTCCGGGCCGTAGCCGGCTTCCTCAAGCAGCTGACGCGCCATTTCACGGCGTTCTTCGACCGGGGTCTCAAACCATTCGATGCGCGCGGTGTCGGGATAGTCGTTCACGCCCGGCGGCACGAAGGAATAGGCCGGGATCTGTCCGGCCTGGAGGATCTCCTCGGCGATGAAGGTGCGGTCGATCGCCATGCCCAGAGCATTGCGCACCCGCGGATCGTCGAAGGGCGGCTCGGTCGTGTTGAACGAGAAATAGACGATGCCGAGATAGGGATGGATGCGCACATAGTCGGGGATTTCGCGCTGCAGGAACTCCAGGTTCTGGCCGGCGAAATCGACGTTCAGGTCCAGCTCGCCGTTGCGCACGCGGCGCTCGGCGGCGGGGTTGTCCACCGTGGGATAGTAGAACACCTCGTCCACGCAGACGTTCGCATTGTCCCAGAACAGCGGGTTGCGCTCGGACAGCACGAAATCGTTGGCCCGCCAGTTCACCAGCTTGTACGGCCCGTTCACCTCGATGTTCTGAGGCTGAATCCAGGCGTCGCCGTGCTCTTCGACCACGTGCATGGGAACCGGGAAAGTCGTGTAGTGCGTCAGCAGGCCTGGCAGATACGGCGCCGGGAACTCCAGCTCGATCTCCAGCGTGCGTTCGTCGATCGCACGCACGCCCACCTCTTCAGGCGCCAGCTCGCCGGTGTTGACCGCGCGCGCGTTGGCGATGGGATAGAGCAGCGAGGCGTAGTTCGCCAGCGTCGCCGGATCGAGAATGCGCTGGAAGGCGAACTCGAAATCGGCCGCCGTCACCGGCTCGCCGTCCGACCATTGCGCCTCGCGCAGCGTGAAGGTCCAGGTCAGACCGTCGTCCGACACCTCCCAGCTTTCGGCCATGCCGGGGATCGGCTCGCCTTCCACGTCCTCGGTGAACAAACCAATGAACATGTCACCGATAATGTTGTTCTCCCAAGTGCCCGAGGCCTTGTGCGGGTCGAGCGACAAGGGTTCGGCGCCGTTGCCGCGGTGCAGGACCACGATGTCGCTGTCGGCGGAATCGCCCCCGCCCCCGCCGCAAGCGGCGAGCGTGAAGGCCGAAGCGCCGGCGGCGAGCGCCAGGGCGAAGCGTCGGGTGAAAGTCATGGAGGCGGGCTCCCTCTGTTGTATACCGGCCGGGCCGAGCCTCGGCCGAGCGGTCTGAACCGGCCGCCGTTTTGCTTGCCCGGCGGCGATGATCGAATCGGTGCGCGGCGCGGCGCCGCGCGGTGAAACTCCCTCGTCCCCCGCAGTCTCACCGATGTTCGGTGAGCGTTCGATGAACGAAAGCGGCGGATCGCAGCGACAATCTCCTAGAGAACCGCCCCAAGTTTCAAGCAAAACCGGACGCCCGCACGCATGGCGGGCGTTCCGGCCGCCCTGGCGAGCGGTACGCAGTGCCTTGGCGGCGCGGCGCGATTGCGCAACTATGGCGAGGCTGTCGCGGCGTGCGGCGAGCGGCCGGCGCACTGCGTTTCGCCGATCCGCACCGTCCGCGCCGTGCCGGAATGAAGGCCTGACGCCATGAAGAGCCCCGCCGCATGATGATCCGCACCCCCCTCGCCCTCGCCCTTCTGCTGGCCGCCAACCCGGCCGCCGGCGCCCAGTCCGGACCGGACGCCGGCGCACAGCCCGGCGCGGTGGAAGCCCTTCTTCTATGCCGTGACGAGACCGAAGCGGATGCGCGGCTCGCCTGTCTCGATGCGGCTCTGGCGGAGTTCGACGCCGCTCTGGAGACCGGCCGGCTGGCGGTCGTGGAGCGCCGTCAGGTGCGCGAAGTGGAGCGCGAAAGCTTCGGCCTGACTTTGCCGAGCGTTTCAGGGCTGGGAACGCTGTTCGCGCGCCGGTCTCGCGACGCCGCGCCGGACGAACCCGACGCGGCCGAGCCGGAAACGGAGACGCTGGAGGACGGCGCCGTCGTGGTCTATGCGCGCGACGGCGGCGTGTCGGAGATCAGAAGCCTGCCGGTGGCGCAGGTCACCGAAACGCGCGCCGGCCTCCTGGTGATCACGCTGGAAAACGGCCAGGTCTGGCGTCAGACCAGCCCGAGCATGGTCCGCACCCCGCGGCGCAACGATCTCGACGGCCTCACGGCGCGCATCGAGAGCGGCGTTCTGGGCGCCTATTTCATGGAGCTCAGCCACCATCCGCGCCGGTTCAGGGCCGAACGCGTCGACTGAAGTATTCGCGTGAAATCGCCGGGCGCCGGGTCGGCGCGCGCTATCGATCCTTGGGATCGATCGCGTCGCCCTTAGTCCTGGTCCGGCGCGCGCTATCGATCCTTGGGATCGATCGCGTCGCGCAGGCCGTCACCGATGAAGTTGAAGCAGAACAGCGTGATCATCATGGTCAGCGCCGGGAAGATCAGCGTCCACGGGGCGATCTCCATGTCGCGCGCGCCGTTGGAGATCAGGTTGCCGAGCGATGTGAGCGGCTCCTGCACGCCGAGACCGAGGAAGGAGAGGAAGCTCTCCGCCAGGATCACGACCGGGATGGTCAGCGTCACGTAAACGACGACCGGGCCGAGCACGTTCGGCACGATATGGCGACGGATGATCGAGAACTGGCTGACGCCGGCGGCCTGCGCCGCCTCGACGAACTCCATGCCTTTGAGCGCGATCGTCTGCCCGCGCACGATGCGCGCCATGGTCAGCCATTCCACCGCGCCGATGGCCACGAAGATCAAGATGATGTTCCGGCCGAACACGACCATCAGGATGATCACGAAGAAGATGAAGGGCAGCGAGTAGAGCACGTCGACGATGCGCATCATCAGCTGGTCCACGCGCCCGCCGATGAAGCCGGCCGTGGCGCCCCACAAGACGCCGATGGCGAGCGACACCATCGTCGCCACCACGCCCACCATCAAGCTCATGCGCAAGCCCACCAGCACCCGCGCGAACAGATCGCGGCCCTGGGCGTCGGTGCCGAAGATGTGCAGGTTTTCAAACGTCGGGCCGATCTGGACCCGGTCGCGGTAGATGAAGCTGGACTCGTGCACCCAGAGGAGCGGGCCGATGAAGGCGAGCACCACCAGCACGCCGAGCAGGATCAGCCCGGCCACGGCCGCCTTGTTGCGCAAAAGGCGCGCGCGCGCATCGTCCCAGAGCGAGCGCCCCTTGATCGCGGCGTCCTCGAGCATGCGCTCCTTGTCCGAAGGCGTGGAGGTGAGGACCATCAGTCGTACTTCACTTTCGGGTTAAGCGCCGCATACAGCAGGTCGGCCACGAGATTGAGGAAGATGATCAGGCTGGCGTAAAGGATCACGACGCCCATCACCACGGTGTAGTCGCGCTGCAGGGCGGCGAAGACGAACTGGCGCCCGATCCCCGGCAGGGAGAAGACCTGCTCGATGACGATGGAGCCGGTGAGCAGGGCCGCCGAGGCCGGGCCCAGATAGCTCACCAGCGGCAGGATCGCACTTCTAAGCGCGTGTTTCATGATCACCGCCGGCCCGGACAGACCCTTGGCTCTCGCGGTGCGGATATAGTTGGAGCGGATCACCTCGATCATCGAGGCGCGCATGAGCCGGGAGATGATCGCGATCTGCGGCAGGGCGAGCGTGATCACCGGCAATATCAATCGGTCCAGAGTCATGCCGTGGCGTGGATCGAGCCCGCCCGACGGCAGCCAGCCCAGATAGATGCCGATGGTCAGCGCCAGGATGGGGCCGACCACGAAGGGCGGAATAACGATGCCCACGGTGGCGAAAGCCACCACGCCGTAATCGGCGGCCGTGTTCTGGCGCAGGGCTGCGATGGAGCCGAACACGGTCCCGATCACTACCGCCAGCGACATCGCCAGCAGCCCTACGGTCGCGGAGACCGGAAAGCCTTCGGCGATGATGTCGGCGACGTCCTTGTCGCGGAACTTCAGCGACGGGCCGAGATCGCCGCGCACCAGCCCGCCGAGATAGTCGAGATACTGCTTCCAGATGGGCTGATCCATGCCGTAGGCGGCCAGGATGTTCTGCCGAATCTCTTCGGGCATGGGCCGTTCCAGGTCGAACGGACCGCCCGGCGCCACGCGCATCATGAAAAACGCCACCGTGATGATCACGAGGATCGTCGGAATGGCGACCAGAATGCGGCGGGCGATGTAAGCGGGCATGAAGGAGCCGATGACGCTGTTGGGAAGATGACGGTTTTGTGGGCCGGGCGGCGATGTCGATCAAGAACAGCCCGCAGTAGGCGCGATTTATTCCATGCGCTCAAGTGTTTCGGGTCCGGCGATCGCCGCTCCGGCGCGGTCCGCCGGCGCGGGCGGCGCGCCTTCGAGCGCCGCGGCGGCGACTTTCACCGCGAACAGGGCGATCAGCGTCAGCGCCGCGATGCGCATCCGGCGCGAGACGGAAACGGCGATGTCCACGGCGCGTCCCATGGCGGGCTCCTTTCGAACGGTCACGGCCCGCCATGCATGAAGCTTGCCGCTCGCTATTGCGTGATCGCGCCTGAACGCCGCGTGAATTGCGCGTCCCGCAGGCTCCCGTATCCTGTGCCCGTCGGCGAAGGAGCGATTCTCATGGCGGCGGGCGCCTGGTGGCGGGATTTCAGCCTTGAAGGCCGATCGGTGCGCGTCTTGAAGACCGGCGCGCTGGTGCCGGTGGAGCCCGGCGTGATCGGCGAAGTGATCGCCTGGCTGCGCTTTCATCTTTCCGTCGGCGCCGCCGCGCCTCGCCCCGACGGGCCGTCGGTCTGGTTCGCACCCGACCGTCCGCGGCCCTGGTATCTGATCGCGCCGGCGGCGCGTCTGGCCGGTCTTCGCATCGCCGACACGCCCGAGCGCGCCGATCTGGGATTTTTCTTCGAGGACGCGACCATCGGAACGCCGCCCTCGCGTCCGGGACTCGTGGTGATCAACGCCGCCTGCCGCGACGTGTCGAAATCGCACGTCTCCAAGGTGTTCGAGCAGGTGTCCGGACGCGCGCTCGCGGTCGATCCCGAATTGTTTCACGGCCCCGTGGCGGCGAAGTCGGAGACCAACGGCGCCCATGACGGGCGTGTCGTGCAGGCGCCCTGCGCGGCGGCGCCGGGCCTCGTCTATCAACGTCTCATCGACACCCTCGCCGAGGACGGCATGGTGGAGGATCTGCGCTGTCCCACGGTGGACGGCGAGATCCCCGTGGTGTTCCTGAAGCGTCGTCCCCTCGCCACCCGCTTCGCCAACTCCAACGCCGAAGTGCGCAAGCTGTCGCCCCAGGACGTGTTCAGCGCCGAAGAACGCGGGCTGATCAAGCGGTTCTGCACCGCCATGGGGCTGGACTGGGGAGGGATCGACGTGCTGAGAGACCGCCGTGACGGGCTGATCTGGATCGTGGACGTGAACAAGACCGACATGGGCCCGCCCACCGCCCTGCCCCTCGCCGAGAAGCTGGCCGCCACGCGCGCCCTGGCGCGGGCGCTGCGGGCCTACGCCGACCGGCTCGCCGGCGCGGGAGGACAATCATGAGCATTCCGTTCGTCCGCGAGTTCGAATTCGAATACGGGCGCTGCGACCGGCTGAGCCCGCTCGTGCGCCGGGTCATCGCGCCGAATCCGGGACCCTTCACCTTCACCGGCACCGGGGTGTTCATCATCGGCGCCGGCGAGGTGGCGGTGCTCGATCCCGGTCCGGCCATGGCCGAGCATGAAGCCGCCCTCGACGCGGCGCTCAAGGGCGAACGCGTCACCCATGTGCTCGTGACCCATCACCATCTCGACCACTCGCCGCTCGCCCACGCCTTGGCGAAGAAGCACGGCGCGCAAGTGCACGCCATGAGCCCGGCCGGGGAGGTTCCCGAAGGCGGCGAGGTGCGCATGGAGGCCGGCGACGACCATGGCTTTCGCCCCGATGTCGAGGTGTCGGACGGCGACAGGTTCACGGGTCCGGGCTGGACGCTGACGGCGCTTCATACGCCCGGGCACACCTCCAACCATGTGTGCTACGCCCTCGCCGAGGAGAACACGCTGTTCTCCGGGGACCATGTCATGGGCTGGTCGACCTCGGTGGTCAGTCCGCCAGACGGGTCCATGGGCGACTATATCGCCCAGCTGGAACGCATCCGCGCGCTCGATTTCGACGTGATCCGCCCGACCCACGGTCCCGAGATCACGCAGACGCGCGCCTTCCTCGACGCCTATATCGACCACCGGCGCTCGCGCGAACGCCAGATCCTCGCCGAGCTGAAGGCCGGGCGCACCAAGATCAAGGATATGGTCGCCTCCATGTACGCCGACGTGGACAAGCGCCTGCACCCGGCCGCAGCCCATTCGGTGCTGGCGCACATGATCCATCTGGTGGACCAGGGCCGCGTCCTCGCCTCGGGCGGGACCGGTCTCGACGCCGAATACCAGCTGAGGTCCTGAGGTATTGCGATGAAGAACCTTACCCTGATCCTCGCAGTCGCCATCGGTCTCGCCGGGTGCGCGCACGCACCGGACACGATCGCGGTGTCCGGCACGGTGTACGACCTCACGGGCGCGCCGGTGGCGGACGCGGAAATCGCCCACGAGCACTCGGCCGCGCGCGCAAGGACCGGCGAGAACGGCCGGTTCGTCATCGATCTTCCGGCGCCGCGCGGACGATGGCGCAGCTGGCCCATGCCGCGCCTCGTGCTCTACGATCTGCGCGCCGAAACGGCGACGCAGCACGGGCTGACCAGCGCGATGGCGCCGTCCGGCCGCGAGCCGTACGAGACCCTGTTCATCCTTCTGCCCTCTGACGAGGTCGCGCGATCGCAAACGCTCCTGGACCGCCGGTCACCCGCCTGCGGCGCCGGGGCCGGGCGCGCCTACGCGCATACCTTCCTGGACGAGGCCGCGAGCCTCATCGAACGCGGTTGGTTGCCCGACCTCGAGCCGTGGGAGGCGCGTTTCGGCCTGTCGGGCCGGTTGGAACAGCTTGTCACGGGCGCCGTAAGCGACTGCGAGCTGACGCAGGACAACTGGACCGGCGACCTGCAGTCCCTGCGCGCCGTCTTCGCGCCGGCCGTTGCGGACGCCGATCAGTAATCCAGGCCCGCACGCGCCATGATCCGCACCGCCTCGCCGGCGCCGATGCGCACGGGATCGTCAAAGCCGCAGCGGAAAAGATCGGCGTCGAGATCGGCGGCGGCGCGCGCCACGGTGTTGGCGTCATAGACCTCGCTGACGTCCACATAGGCGATATGGCAGGCGCCGATGGGCCCGTCCTCGCGCAGCGCGGCGACCGCCAGCACGTGTTCATGGACCTCCATCTCGCCGGTGAAGTCGCCGGCGGCCTCGTCATAGATCGGGGTGGACGCGGTCCAGCGATGGATGGTCGCGAACGGAACCCACGCCTCTCCGGTCCGGCGCACCCGCCATTCCAGCGTCGAGGCGAAGCTCTGAAAGGCGCCCCGGGTCACCGGCCGCTGCATCATCTGCTCGTCGCGGGCGCGCTCCGAGAACGCCAGGCCTGCCGAATGGTCGCTGGCGCCGACATACACCGTCCAGCCGCCATAGCCCTCGCAGCGCTCATTGACCAGCGCCGGGCCTTCGATCTCCTCGCAGGCCTCCAGGCGCGTATAAGCGCTCTGGATCTCGCCCTCTTCGATCTGCGCCTCGCTTTGCGCCGCGGCCGGCGGCGCCGGTGCTGCAAATTCGATCATGATCGGCCCCCCGGCCTTGGTTTCACGGCGCGAGCCTAGCGCGCCAAGTCCCGGAACGGTAGCGCGAATAAACTCCGCGCCCGCCGCGGCGCGCCTTGACGCTGGCGCGCGGCGCGGCCATCACCGCCCCATGAGCGACAGCGCGGCATCGGGATCGAAGGACGTGCGCCGCGCCGGGCCCAAGGCCTGGCCGGGCCGCGCCGCGGCCTTCGTGAAGGCGAGCTTCTCCGACGGGCGCTCGCCGGCGCTCTGGCTGGCGGCGCTAGGGGTCGGTCTGCTTGCGGGATACGCCGCGGTCGGACTGCGCCTGGCCATCGAAGGCGTGCAGCTCATCGCGTTCCAGGACGCCAGCGAACGCCTGGCCAGCGCGGCGCGCAATCTGTCCGCCCTGCACATCATCGCCGCGCCGATCCTCGGCGGCGTGGTGGTCTCGGCCCTGCTTTACGCCGGCGAGCGCCTCGGATGGCTCAAAGAGACCCGCGCGCTGGGCGTCAGCGACGTGATGGAGGCGCGCGCCGTGACCGGCGGGAAGATGGACGCCGCGCCGGGCCTGCTTTCAGCCGTCATCGCCGCAGTGTCGCTGGGTTCCGGCGTGTCCGCGGGCCGCGAAGGACCGGCGGTGCATCTCGGCGCCACGCTCGCCAGCCTCGTGACCCGTCCCCTGGGCCTGCCGGCGCGGGGCGCGCGGATCATGCTGGCGTGCGGCGCGGCGAGCGCGGTGGCGGCGAGCTTCAACGCGCCGGTGGCCGGCGCCCTGTTCGCCTTCGAGGTGATCCTCGGCCATTACGCGCTGCGCTCCATCGCCCCGGTGGCGGTGGCGAGCGTGACCGGGGCGGTGATCTCGCGCATTCATTTCGGGGCCCAGCCCGCCTTCGCCATTCCCGAGCTAGATCCGGCAAGCCTTCTCGATTTCGCCGCCATGGTTCCCCTCGGCGCGGCGGCGGCGGGGGTGGCGATCCTGTTCGTCTCCGGCGCCGCAAACGCGCCGCGCCTTGTCGCGGAGCAAGCCAAAAAGCTCGCCTGGCCGCTCTGGGCGCTGCCGCCCTTCGGGGGTTTGCTGGTCGGCCTGATGGCGGCCGGAGCGCCGGAGATTCTCGGCGTCGGTTATGAGGCGACCGCCACGGCGCTGGCCGGCGGCTACGGCGTCGGCTTTCTCGCCGGCCTCCTCGCGCTCAAGCTTGTCGCCACCGTCACCACGCTGGCCTTCCGGTTCGGCGGCGGGGTGTTCTCGCCCTCGCTCTATCTCGGCGCCATGCTGGGCGCGCTCTTCGGCGCGATCGCCACGACAATGTTCGGCGAGCAGACCTCGGGCGCGGCCTTCTATGCGGTGGTGGGCATGGGCGCGGTCTCCGGCGCGGTGCTCGGCGCGCCGCTGTCGACAACGCTCATCGTGTTCGAACTCACCGCCAATTACGAAGCCTCGATCGCGCTTCTGGTGGCGGTGTCGCTCGCCACCGTGATCGCCACCTCGGTCACCAAAGGCAGCTTCTTCCACAAGATGGTGGAGCGCCACGGCTACGACCTGACCAAGGGCGACGCCCGCGTCATCCTGCAGACGATCCGCGCGCGCGACGTCATGACCCCGCTGGATAAATCCGACGCCAAGGCCGAGATGGACGAGCCGCACGTCTACGAGGATGACTATCTCGGCCGCGTCATCGGCTTCTTCTCGGCGGAAAAGATCGACGGCGCCCCGGTCCGCTCACGCACCGGCGACCAGCCCATCACCGGCTACATCACCAAGGCCGACGCCCATGTCGCCTATGCCCGCGCGCTCCAGATGAGGCATGAGGAGGAGCATCGTTAGGGGGCGACCGCCGGGTCCGGCAGATCGAACAGCGCAGCGAGCAATTGATCGACGCGCGCCAGCGTCTCCGGTCCGACCTTTCCCAACGCCTTTCCATGACGCGTAACCGGATCGATCACTCTGACCTGGTCGACAAGAACGTGACCGCTGGCGTCGTCTGTATCTGCAAGGGCGACATGGAAAGGCCACGGCTTACCGCTTGTCGAAAGCGGGCAGACGATCAGGACCGACGACAAAGCGTTATACGCGTTCGTTGAGACCACCAGGGCGGGTCTTCGCCCAGCCTGTTCACGCCCGGAAGGCGCACCGAAATCGACCCAGATGAGATCCCCTCGACGAGGAGCGATATCAGTCATTAATTATCTCGGCGCCCACATCGGGGCCCCATTCCACCAGTTCAGGAGGCTCCTGATGCTTCATGCGTTTGAACAGAGCGTCTCTATCCAGCGGCTCCAATACAGGGCGCGAGCGACGTTCAAGGGTTACCTTGCCGCCTTCAAGCTTTAGCTCAACCTCGTCGCCCGGCTTTACGCCCAGAGCGTCGAGAAACGGCTTCGGTAGCCGAACCGCCGCCGAACGTCCCCACTTTCCGATCAGCGCCTTCATGACGGCCTCCAACTAGGATAGCTTGCAAGATATCACACGCGACGCTTCTTGTCGCGCCAGGCGAGCACACCTCACCCCCTGCCCTTCGCGGCGCCGCGTGCTAGTTTCGTTCTCCTTTCGAATCGAAGCGCCGCGAGTTTTCGCATGTCCGATCTGCCGCTGTCCCAGCAAGCCGCCGCGCGCGCGCCCCGCGCCGACGCCGCCAGCTATCTGCAGGGGCTGAACCCCGAGCAGACCAAGGCGGTGCAGACGGTGGACGGGCCGGTGCTTGTGCTCGCCGGCGCCGGGACGGGCAAGACCCGGGTTCTGACGACCCGGCTGGCGCACATCCTCGCCACCGGCCGGGCCCAGCCCTGGCAGATCCTGGCGGTGACCTTCACCAACAAGGCCGCGCGCGAGATGAAGGAGCGCGTGGGCAAGATCATCGGCGAGCAGGTGGAGGGTCTGCCCTGGCTGGGGACCTTCCACTCCATCGCAGCCCAGATCCTGCGTCGCCACGCCGAGCTGGTGGAGCTGAAATCGAGCTTCACGATCCTCGACACCGACGATCAGCTGCGCCTGATCAAGCAGATCCTCGAAGCCGAAGGGATCGACATCAAGCGCTGGACGCCGCGCCATTTCGCATCGCTGATCGACGGCTGGAAGAACCGCGCGCTGACCCCGAAGCGCATTCCCGAAGAGGACAAGTGGAGCTTCGCCGACGGGAAGGCCGGCGATCTCTACGCGCTCTATCAGGAGCGGCTCTCGGTCCTGAACGCCTGCGATTTCGGCGATCTTCTGCTGCACAACATTACGATCTTCCAGGAGAATCCGGACATCCTCGCCGACTTCCACAGGAAGTTCCGCTACCTGCTTGTCGACGAGTATCAGGACACCAACGTCGCCCAGTATCTCTGGCTGCGGCTGCTGGCGCGCGGGTCCAACAATTTGTGCTGCGTGGGCGATGACGATCAGTCCATCTATGGTTGGCGCGGCGCGGAGGTGGACAACATCCTGCGCTTCGAACAGGATTTTCCCGGCGCGGTGGTGATCCGGCTGGAGCGCAATTATCGCTCCACCGGCAATATTCTGGGCGCCGCGTCAGGGCTCATCGCCGCCAACAAGGCGCGGCTCGGCAAGACGCTGTGGACCGAGGACGACGCCGGGGAGAAAGTCCAGGTCTCCGGCCTCTGGGACGGCGAGGCGGAAGCACGGTTCGTCGCCGACGAGATCGAGGCCCATGTGCGCCGCGAGGGAAAGCATTCCGACATCGCGGTGCTGGTGCGCGCCTCCTGGCAGATGCGCGCGTTCGAAGACCGCTTCATCATGCTGGGCCTGCCCTACAAGGTGATCGGCGGGCCGCGCTTCTTCGAGCGCGCGGAAATCCGCGACGCGCTGGCCTATCTGCGCCTGGTGCGGTCGGAAACCGACGATCTGGCGTTCGAGCGGATCATCAACACGCCCAAGCGCGGGGTCGGCGACACCAGCGTGCAGAAAATCGCCGCCGTGGCGCGCGCCAGCCGCGTGCCCATGGTCGAAGCCGCCCGCCTGATGACCCAGACCGACGAGATCAAGGGCAAGGCGCGCTCCGGGATCCAGGCCTTCCTGCGCGATCTGGATCGCTGGCGGGAAGAGGCGAAGGACCGCCGCCACGACGAACTCGCCGAAGTGATCCTCGATGAAAGCGGCTACACCGCCATGTGGCGTGAGGACAAGAGCCCGCAAGCCGCCGGCCGTCTCGACAACCTCAAGGAACTCGTGCGCTCCATGGGGAGCTTCGATTCGCTCGAAGCCTTCCTGGAACACATTGCGCTCGTGAGCGACGCCGACCGCACAGAAGACGGCGACGAGGTTTCGATCATGACCTTGCACGCCGCCAAGGGGCTGGAGTTTCCGCTCGTCTTCCTGCCCGGCTGGGAAGAAACGGTCTTTCCCTCCCAGCGCTCCATGGACGAAGGCGGCACGGCCGCGCTCGAAGAGGAGCGGCGCCTGGCCTATGTGGGCATTACGCGCGCGCGGGAGCGCGCCGTGATCAGCTTCACCGCCAACCGCATGATCTTCGGGCGCTGGCAGAGCGTGATCCCGTCCCGTTTCATCGACGAATTGCCGCCCGCGAATTGCGAAGCCAAGTCGGAAACCGGCTATTACGACGCCGGTCCCGGCTTTGAGGGCGTCGCCGAACCCGCCGACCCGTTCCGGTCGGCCTATGAAAGCCCCGGCTGGAAGCGCTTCCAGGCCTCCAAGGCCGCCGGCCGGCGCGCCGATCCCGGCGTCATCGAGGGCAAGGCCCAGCTGATCGAGAGCGGCGACGCTAGCTCGGTGGGCGGCTCCTCCGGCTGGCGTCCCGGCGACCGCGTCTTCCACCAGAAATTCGGCTATGGCGTCGTGAAGATCACCGACGGCGCCAAACTGACCGTCGCCTTCGACAAGGCCGGGACGAAGAAGGTGGTGGCGAGTTTCGTGGGGGCTGCGCCTTAGCGCGAGGCCCTTCCCGCCGCCCGGAACGCGAAAAGCCCCGCGCGATCCCGCGCGGGGCTGTTTTCATCGTGCAGCAGGGTAGAACTTAGTCTTCTTCGACGTTCAGGATCTGCTTGCCGCGATACATGCCGGTCTTCAGATCGACATGGTGCGGACGGCGCAGCTCGCCGGTGTCCTTGTCTTCGATATAGGCCGTCGAGCCGATCGAATCGTGAGCCCGGCGCATGCCGCGCTTGGACGGGGTGGTCTTGCGCTTAGGGACCGCCATGGGTCTCTCCTACAAAAATCGAACGCGAATAACGGGCGCGACCGGTGACCCGGCGCGGCTGAGCGGTGGGTGATACCTGTTTCGCACCGCCATGGCAATGGGGCGGCGGACGTTCTTACACCAACCGCGACTGCGTCAGCGCCGCCGCGACGAAGCTGGCGAACAGCGGGTGTGGGGCGAAGGGGCGGGATTTGTATTCGGGGTGAAACTGCACGCCGATGAACCAGGGATGGTCGGGGTATTCGACGATCTCGGGCAGGACGCCGTCGGGCGAGAGGCCGGAGAAAACGAGGCCGGCCGCTTCCAGCTTGTCCTTGAACGCGATATTGACCTCGTAACGGTGCCGGTGTCGCTCCTCGATCTCGGACGCGCCGTAAACCTCGGCGACGCGCGAGCCGGGCTTGAGCACGGCGGTGTAGGCGCCCAGCCGCATGGTGCCGCCCAGATCCCCGCCTTCATAGCGCTCGATCACCTCATTGTCCTTCACCCACTCGGTGAGCAGGCCCACGAGCGGAACCTTGGCCTCGCCGAATTCGGTGGAGTTCGCGCCCTCGACGTCGGCGAGATGGCGCGCGGCTTCGATCACCGCCATCTGCATGCCGAAACAGATGCCGAAATAGGGGATCTTGCGCTCGCGGGCGAAGCGCGCGGCGGCGATCTTGCCTTCCGCGCCGCGTTCGCCGAAGCCGCCGGGTACCAGGATGGCGTGCACGTCTTCGAGCTGGGAGAAATTGTCTGGCTGCTCGAACTGGCTGGCGTCGAGCCAGCGCACCTTCACCTTCACCCCGTTGGCGATCCCGCCATGGTTGAGGGCTTCCAGGAGCGATTTATAGGCGTCCACCAGCACGGTGTACTTGCCCACCACCGCGATGGTGACCTCGCCATCGGGATTGTGCACGGCGTGGCTGATGCCCTGCCAGACCGAGAGGTCGGGCGCGGGGGCATCGTCCAGGCCGAAGCGCTCCAGCACCACCGTGTCGAAGCCCTGGGCATGGTATTCCAGCGGCACGTCATAAAGCGAGCTCGCGTCACGGCCCTCGATGACGGCGCGTTCGGGCACGTTGCAGAAAAGCGCGATCTTCCGTTTGTCGCCCGGATCGATGGGAATTTCGCACCGGCACAGGAGGATGTCCGGCTGGATGCCGATGGAGCGCAGCTCCTTGACCGAGTGCTGGGTGGGCTTGGTCTTCATCTCCCCGGCCGCCTTGATGAAGGGCAGGAGAGTGACGTGGATGAAGATCGCGTTGTCACGGCCGAGTTCCTGGCCCAGCTGGCGGATCGCCTCGAAGAAGGGCAGGCCTTCGATGTCGCCCACCGTGCCGCCGATCTCGCACAGCACGAAGTCCACGTCGCCGGCGTCGGACAGGACGAAGGTCTTGATGGCGTCGGTGACGTGGGGGATGACCTGCACCGTGGCGCCGAGATAATCGCCGCGGCGTTCGCGGTTGATGATCTCCGAATAGATGCGCCCGGTGGTGATGTTGTCGCTCTGGGCCGCCGAGACGCCGGTGAAGCGCTCGTAATGGCCCAGATCGAGATCGGTCTCCGCCCCGTCGTCGGTGACGTACACCTCGCCGTGCTGATACGGGCTCATCGTGCCCGGATCGACGTTGAGATAGGGGTCGAGCTTACGCAGGCGGACCTTGTACCCGCGCGCTTGCAAAAGCGCGCCGAGCGCGGCGGAGGCGAGGCCTTTTCCAAGGGATGAGACCACGCCGCCGGTGATGAAGATATATCGCGGCATGGGCGGACGGCTTAGCGCAGAATCACGCGGCGCAAAAGCGCCGCTGCAGGCTTATTCACCGCCGTGTTCAGCCTCGCGCGCGAGGCCGACCTGAAAAAGCCCGGCGTGGCCGGGCTTTAACAGGTCGGTGCTAGCGATTGGGAAGCTCGGCCGGCGGCCCGTCCTCAGCCGGCTCGGCGGGCGTATCGGGCGCGTCGGTCACCGGTTCGTCCAGCGCCGGCGCGTCGTCGCCGGGGATCTGGTCGAGATCGAAGGGCAGGTCGTCGTCGGTTTGCGTCTCGCCCGCGCGCTCGATCACCGAGCGGTTGGTCGTGTCCACGCCCGAAAGCACCGCCAGAAGGATGGAGTTGGCGATGAAAACCGCACCCAGGACCATGGTGGTGCGTGTGAGAAGATTCGCCGCGCCGCGACCGCTCATCATGCCGCCCGGCCCGCCCCCGCCGATCCCGAGCGCGCCGCCTTCGGAGCGCTGCATCAAGATCACCGCGGTCAGGGCGATGGCGACGAGGAACTGAATGATGAGAAGGACGGCGGACATGGCGGGCGCTCGATCGGAGAAAATCACGGCGCCCCGAACGGCCGGGGCGCTAGCTGGCCGCGCGTTTTAGCCCAGCCTCGCCCGAAGCGCCACCATCGTGCTGCGTCCGGCTGCGCGAGGCTTCCGCCATGCGCTTTTGCAGGGCGCCGGCCGCCTTTTCGATCTCGCTCGCCGAGCGTTCGATCCCGTCATCGCCGGCGTAGGCGACATAGGCCGCCATGGCGAGTTCCTTGGCCAGGGCGAGATTCGGCGCGGTGAACCCGGCCGGTTCGGTCAGCTCGGCGGCCACCTCGCACAGGGCGCGCGACACCCGCGTCGCCTCGTTCGAGCGCGAACGCGCCAGACGCGCGCGCACCTCGTTGGCGCCGCGGGAGAATTCGGCCACATCCATGACCGGCGCCCGTCCGGCGTTCAGCTCGCGCACGGCCGCCTCCGCGCCGATGATCACCCGCAGGCACAGCCGGCGCAGGCGCTCAGCGTCCACGGTCCGCTGGGCCTCGTCGATCCAGGCGCGCGCCTTCGACAGCGCCGCGGCGTCGTCCTCCACCACGGCCTTGAGAATGTTCGGCGCGGTGATCGGCGGGGCGCCGTCCGAGCGATCCGGATCACGCCGGCGGTCCGGCCCGATATAATCGCTCGTCACCACGAACGGCTTGCGCGCCTTCACCAGGGCGCGGATGCGCTCCTCGGCGAAGCTGGTGGAGAACGGCCGGATGATCACGTCGTCCGCGCCGCAGCCGATGGCCTGGCGCACCACCCCGGTGTCGCGCTTCCAGCTGGTCAGAAGGATCGCTGCGAAGGGATTGTTGGACAGCTCGCCCGCGCGCACTGCGCGCACCAGGCGAAACAGCTCGGCCTCGCAGTCGGAAGTCTCGGCCACCAGCAGATGTGGCGCCTCGTCGGCGAGGCGGCGCTTGAGATCGCGCACCGTGGTGAGCGATTCGATCTCGCGAAAACCCAGCTGCTGCAACGCGTAACGCGTGGTGCGCAGGTTCACGTGCACGGGATCGTACAGCACGACGCTGGCGCGCCGGTATTCGGTCTCGCTCATCACCATCCCCGATGGCCTGCTTATGGCGCAGGTCCGCCGCGTCTATCCATCAGGAAGCATGGCGAAAATGTCTGAAGATCGCCTTACCGCACCGCGCCGAGAACGGCGGCGAAATCCTTCGGATCCAGGCTGGCGCCGCCCACCAGTGCGCCGTCGACGCCCTCCTGGGCCAGTAGATCGGCGGCGGTGTCCGGCTTCACCGAGCCGCCATAGAGGATCTGCAGGTGCTCCCCGCCCTCTCCGGGCCAGGCCTTGCGGATCTGGGCGTGCATGGCGCGCGCGTCCTCGGGGGTCGCCGTCTTGCCGGTTCCGATCGCCCAGACCGGCTCATAGGCGATGACGAGGTCCGCGCCGTCGACTCCGTCCGGGACGGACGCCGCGAGCTGACCGGTGACGACTTGTTCGGCCTGGCCGGTCTCGCGCTCGGCGAGGGTTTCCCCCACGCACACGATCGGGGTGAGGCCGGCGTCGAGCGCGGCCTGCGCCTTGGCCTTCACCACCTCGTCGGTCTCGTGATGGCCGGCGCGGCGTTCGCTATGGCCGATGATCACATGGGTGCAGCCCAGCGCTTTGAGCATTGAGGCGGCGATGTCGCCGGTCCGAGCGCCCGGCGGGTGGGGCGAGCAGTCCTGACCGCCCAGCGCCACCCATTCGGGGAGGCGCTGAGAGAGCGGATGAATCAGCGTCGCCGGCGGGCAGAGCAGGACCGCGCAGCGCGGCGGCTCGCTGAGTTCAGAAGCCAGCTTATCGCCCCAGTCCAGCACGTCCGACCCGCCGTTCATCTTCCAGTTTCCGGCGATCAGGACAGGTCGGCTCATGGGGTCGGCTCACGCTTGGGTTTGACGGACATGGCGCGGAAAGGCAACGGCAGCGATATCAGGCGGGCGATGACGGGGCAACGCGCAGCCTCCCTTGCTTGCCGCATCGGCGTCGCGCGGCTAGGGTCCGGCGCGCCGTTTCTCGCCACGTTCAAGGGACGATCCGCCCGCATGCTGTCCGCCATCCGCAAAGCCGCCCGCTCGCCGATCTTCGGCGGCTTCATCATCGCCCTTCTGATCGCCGCCTTCGCCTTGTTCGGGGTCACCGACATTTTCCGCGCGGGTGGGACCGCGGCGGTCATCGTCGGTCCCGAACGCGTGAGCGTGCGCGAGCTGAATCAGGCGTTCGAGCGCCAGATGATGCAGATCCAGCGCGAAAACCCGCGCTTCACCCGCGAGCAAGCCGAGGAGTTGGGCTTGGGCGAGCGGATGGTGCAGGTGCTCACCGCGCAGGCCGCCCTGGACGCCAAGGCGGGCGAGCTGGGCCTGTCGCTGTCCGATGACCAGCTGATCGAGGCCCTGCAGAGCATCCAGGCGTTCAACAACCCGTTCACCAACGCATTCGACCATCAGGCCTATCTCAGCGTGCTCGCCGAAAACGGCTATCGCGGCCAGGCGGGCGCGCGCCTGTTCGAAGCCCAGCTCGCCGAAGAACTGACTCGTGGACAGCTGATTGACGCGGTGCTCGGCGGCGTGCGCGCGCCGCAAGTCATGGCCGCGGCGCGCCGGGCCTATGAGCAGGAGCGCCGCCGCGTGCGCGCGCTTCTCATTCCACCGAGCCTCGCCGGCGACGTCGCCGATCCGACCGATGAGCAGCTTGAAGCGTTCATCGCGGAGAACGCCGGCGTGTTCACGCGCCCGGAAGGGCGCCGCTTCACGCTGGTGCGCGTGCGTCCGGACATGTTCCAGCAGGACGTGGACATCTCCGAGGACGATCTGCGCCAGCTCTACGAATTCCGCCGCGAGAACGGCGAGCTCGCCCCGCCCGCCACGCGCAGCTTCACCCAGTGGCCGGCGCCCGACGAGGCGAGCGCGCAAGCCGCCGCCGCCCGCATCGCCGGGGAGGAATTCGCGCCCGAGGTCGTTGAGGATCTCGGTCTCGGCGACCCGGTCTCGTTCGACGCGGTGGAGGCCTTTCAGGTGCCCGACGCTGACGTGGCGGAGCGGGTGTTCGCTCTGCAAGAGGGCGAGGCCGCGGCGGTTCAGAGCCGGCTCGGCTGGCGCGTGGTGCGCGTCAGCGCCGCGGACGATCCCGTGGTCCCCAGCTTTGAAGAGACCCGCCCGGAGCTTGAACGCTTCCTGGCCGGCGACCAGGCCGAGGCCGACATGCTCGACGCGCTGGGCGTGTTCGAGGAGGCGCGCGCCGCCGGCGCCACGCTGGAGGAGGCGGGCCGCACCGCCGAACTGCCGGTGGAGCGTTTCGATTTCCTCACCCGCCAGGGGACCAGCCTTGAAGGCGAGCCGGCGGTGACCTTGATGGACGCGCCGGAAATTCTGGAGGCCGTGTTCACGCTGACGCCGGGCTTCGCCGGCGACGTTACGAATTACAGCGAGAACGGCTATTTCGTCGCGCGCGTCGATGCGATCGAGGAATCGCGTCTGCCGCGCGTCGACGAGGTCCGCGAGCAGGCGAGCACGTTCTGGCGAGCCCGCCAGGTGGACGACGCGCTTACGGCCTTGGTTGAGGACGCGCTGGACCGCGCCCGCGCCGGCGAGGACCTCGCCGACATCGCCCGGTCCATCGGCGCCGGGGCGCAGGTGGAAATGGCGACGCTGGGCCGCGGCGAAACCGCCGGACCGTTCAACCGCCAGCTTGTCGGCGCGGCGTTCAACGCGGTCGAAGGCGAGCCCTTCGAAGCGCGCGCCGGCGACCAACGCACGCGGGCCGTGGCGGTGGTGGAGGACGTGATCGCGCCGGGCGGCGATCCGGTGGCGCCGGAACGGCGCGCCGCGATCACCGGCGAGCTGAGCGACGATCTCGCGGCGGCGCTGGAAAGCGCGGTCCTGTCCGCCTACGAGATTCGCCGCGACCCGCTGCTGATCGATCAGGCCCTGGGCCGGGCCGAGCCGGCGCCGCTTCAGCGCTGATCCGATGCGCGACTTCGCTCCGGATCTGGAGACGGCCCGCGCGTGCGCGGCGCGCGGCGAGCCGGTGCTGATCACCGCGCGCCGCGTGGACGATCTGGAGACGCCGGTATCGGCCTATCTCAAGCTCGCCGCGGGCCAGTCCAACACATTCCTTCTGGAGAGCGTGGAGGGCGGCGCCTATCGCGGCCGGTACTCCGCCATCGGGCTCGATCCCGACCTGATCTGGCGCAATCGCGGCGGGACGGCCGAGATCGCGCGCGCGGCCGCCCCCGGCATGGCGCCGGGCGCATTCGAGACGCAGACCGAAAGCCCCCTCGCCTCCCTGCGCGCGCTGATCGCGGCGAGCCGGCTGGATCCGCCCGCTGGTCTCGCCCCGCTGGCGGCGGGCCTGTTCGGCTATCTCGGCTACGACACCGTACGCTGGTCGGAGCGCCTTCCCGAAACCGCCGCTCACGATCCGCTGGGCACGCCTGAAGGCCTGCTGATCCGGCCGCGCGCCATGGTGATCTTCGACGCGCTGCGCCAGGAGATCACCGTGGCCGCGCCTGTGCGGCCCACCCAGAACATGGACTCCGATCTTCTGGTGGACGCCGCCCGGCGCAGCGTCGAGCAAGTGTTCGCGCGTCTGGACGCGGCGAGCCCCGCCCGGCGCGAGGCCGAGCCCTGGCCGGCGCCGGAGCCGAAGGCGAACATGACCGAGGCCGAGTACCGGGCCAAGGTGGACGCGGCCAAGGCCTATATCCGCGCCGGCGATATCTTCCAGGTGGTGCCCAGCCAGCGCTTCTCCGCGCCGTTCACCGCAGCGCCGTTCGCGCTATACCGGTCGCTGCGCCGCTCGAACCCCTCGCCCTTCCTGTTCTTCTTCGATTTTCCCGGGTTCGCGATCTGCGGGTCGAGCCCGGAAATCCTGGTGCGCCTGCGCGACGGCAAGGTCACCATCCGCCCCATCGCCGGCACGCGTCCGCGCGGCCAGACGCCCGAAGCCGACGCCGCCCTGGAGGCCGACCTCAAGGCCGATCCCAAGGAGCGGTCCGAACACCTCATGCTGCTCGATCTGGGACGCAACGACGTGGGCCGGGTGGCCAAAGCGGGCAGCGTGAAGGTCACCGAGCGCGAGATCATCGAGCGATACAGCCAGGTCATGCACCTGGTCTCCAATGTCGAAGGCGATCTCGCAGACGGCGAGGACGCGGTGAGCGCCCTGCTGGCCGGCTTTCCCGCAGGCACGGTGTCGGGCGCCCCGAAAGTGCGCGCCATGGAGATCATCGACGAACTCGAACCCCATCGCCGCGGCGTCTATGGCGGTGCGGTCGGCTATTTCGGCGCACAGGGCGACATGGACGTGTGCATCGCGCTGAGGACCGCCGTGATCAAGGACGGGACCATGTACGTCCAGGCCGGCGGCGGCGTGGTGCTGGATTCCGATCCGGAATCGGAACGCATGGAAAGCGTCAACAAGGCCCGCGCCCTCTTCCGCGCGGCGGCGGAGGCCTGGCGATTCGTATAGGGCGGCGGGGCGGCTTGAGAGAACCGCAGCCCAGAACCGTCATTCCGGTCGAGTCGAGCAGTACTTAGGTGAGGCGCTGCAGGCCTCTCCAGCGCAAGTGCGCGACAAGATTTCAGCGCTGACAGTTCTCAACGCACTCACGATTTTCAAGACTGGGTCCGATCGGCCGACCGCCCATGACCAGCACCTCTAGAGCATTTTCGTCTGGTTCTGACTCGGCGGGGGATTCCGTTTAGGCGCGAAGCGTGATTCATGGGGTGTCGCCTGGTTAGGGAGGGCGGCCATGAGAACGTTGAGCGAGGATTTGCGGCTTCG
>JBNPED010000031.1:0-37961 GCA_051117435.1 Oceanicaulis sp.
CGAAGCCGCAAATCCTCGCTCAACGTTCTCATGGCCGCCCTCCCTAACCAGGCGACACCCCATGAATCACGCTTCGCGCCTAAACGGAATCCCCCGCCGAGTCAGAACCAGACGAAAATGCTCTAGGAAGCCAAGTGGGGAAGGTGGTGATGAAGCGCGGATCGCCGGCGCGCCGGCCGGGCAGATGCGTGAAATCGGGCGACCAGACCGAGGCGTTGAGATCGCCGAGCACGAGAAAGCGGGGCGTCCCGCGCAGCGTTCGGCCAAGATCGGTGAACATGGCGCGGCGCCGCTCCACCGCGCCGGGCGTGCGGGGCGGATAGGGGTGGGCGACCGCCAGGGTGAGCGGACCTGCGGGCGTATCGATCTCGGCCAGCAGGGCGGGCCGCTCATAGGCGGGATCGCTCTCCTCCGCCCCGTCGCCCACGGCGGTCAGGGGCGCGGCCGACAGCAGCGCGATGCGCGTGGTGAAGCTTTCGCCTGGAAAGTCGACGGTTTCAGTGTCGTAGAGCAGGTGCGGCAGCGCCGGGAACAGCGCGCGCAGCCTGGCGGCGTCGACCGTCTCCACTTCTGACAGGGCGAGGATGTCCACGTCCTCGGCGTGCGCCCAGGCCGCGGCGCGCGCCATCGCTTCAGGCGAACCGTGGGCGTTGAACGCCGCCACGGTGAGCGTCGGCCCGCCCACATCCGGGTCCGGAGCGGCGAAGCCGGTGTCGAGCCAGACCCAGCACAAGAACGCCGCCGGCAGGGCCGGCGCCAGCGCGGTGCGCCAACCCGACAGGACCAGCGCGGCGAGCGTCAGGGCGAGCCCGAGCACCGCCAGATGCGGCGTGGCGTGACGGGCGATCTCGGCTGGAAAGCCAAGCGGCGCCAGAAGCCAGGCGAGGATCGCGCCGGCGTAGAGCGTGATCCCGGCCGCGAGCGCCAGTCGGGCCGCGCCTTTCACTATTCCGCGGCTTCGGCGGGCGCGCCGGCGAGCCAGGCGTCGTGGTCGGCCAGGGCGCGCGCCGTCATCAGGCGCTTTTTCGCCTGCGCTTTTGCAGACCCACGCAGGCGCTCGCCGTTCGGACCCTTGCGCGGCGCCTCGATCTCCGGGAACAGACCGAAATTGACGTTCATGGGCTGGAACGCGCCTTTCTTGCCCGGCACGTGTCCGGTGGTGATGTGGGTGAGGAGGGCGCCGAGCGCCGTGGTGGGCGGCGGAGGCGTGATCGCGTGGCCGAGCTTTTCAGCCGCGGCGAACCGTCCCGCCAGAAGTCCCATGGCCGCGCTTTCCACATAACCCTCCACGCCGGTGATCTGACCGGCGAAACGCAGGGCCGGGCGCGCTTTCAAACGCATGACGCCGTCGAGCAGTTTCGGCGAATGGAGGAAGGTGTTGCGATGAATGCCGCCGAGGCGCGCGAAGCGGGCGTCTTCAAGCCCCGGGATCATCTTGAAGACGTCGGTCTGAACGCCGTATTTCATTTTGGTCTGGAAGCCGACCATGTTGAAAAGCGTGCCGAGCGCATTGTCCTGGCGCAGCTGGACGACGGCGTAGGGTTTTTCATCCGGCTTGTGGGCGTTGGTCAGGCCCCGCGGCTTCATCGGCCCGTGGCGCAGGGTCTCGCGTCCGCGCTCGGCCATCACCTCGATGGGCAGGCAGCCGTCGAAATACGGTGTGTCCATCTCCCAGGCCTTGAACTCGGTCTTCTCCGAATTGATCAGCGCGTCGATGAAGGCCTCGTACTGGTCCCTGTCCATGGGGCAGTTGATGTAGGCGGCCTTGTCCTCTTCGGTTTCGCCCTTGTCGTAGCGCGACTGCTTCCAGGCGACGTCCATGTCGATGGAGTCGGCGTAAAGGATCGGCGCGATGGCGTCGAAGAAAGCCAGTTCGCCTTCGCCGGTGAGCCCGTGGATCGCCTCGGCGAGCGCAGGCGAGGTGAGGGGGCCGGTGGCGATGATCACGCTGTCCCAATCCTCAGGCGGCAGGCCGGCGATCTCTTCGCGCACGACGGTAATGTTCGGGTGGGCGTGAATCGCCTCGGTCACCGCGTCGGAGAAGATATGACGGTCCACAGCCAGCGCGCCGCCGGCGGGCACCTGGGCGAGCTTCGCCTTTTCCATGACGATGGAGCCGGCCCGGCGCATCTCTTCATGCAGAAGGCCGACGGCGTTGGTCTCATGATCGTCGGACCGGAAGGAATTCGAGCAGACAAGCTCGGCGAGCCCGTCGGTCTGATGGGCTTCGGTTCCGCGCACGCCGCGCATTTCGTGCAGCACGACCTTCGCGCCGGCGTTAGCGGCTTGCCAGGCGGCTTCAGAGCCAGCCATGCCGCCGCCGATGATGTGGATGGGGGTGTGTGTCATGGGGCTCCATATACGCGTTTGCGCCCTGTGGCTCAAAGGGCGCGTCTGCGAATATCCCCATGCGAGTATGTTCGGCTTGACCGTGCACGTGCTTTCGTCATTCTCGTGACGAGGGAGGGCGACGTCATGAAAATGAACGCAGTCTTGACGTCTCTGGCGGCCGGGTCGGCCGTGCTGGCTTTGATCACCGCGCCGGCGTCAGCCCAGGCGGATCTGCCCGCCGACGTGGTGGGGGCCTACCGCGCCTATGAAGCGGCGGCGGACGCCGAGGACGTCTCCGCCGCGGCTGATGCTGCGACATGGGCCTGGCGCGCCGCGGAACGCGGCGGAGTGGACGCCTCGACACTCGCCATTCTCGCCGACAACGCCGGTCAATATCTCTACGCCGACGGGCGATACGAGGAAAGCCTCGAGGCGTTCGAGCGCTCAGGCGATTTGCTGGAGGACGTCGGCGGCGAACCGATCGAGATCGCGCAGACTTGGCGCCTTGCCGCGGAGGCCGCCTATAGGGCGCAGGATGATCGCAAGGCGGAGGCGCTCGCCGATCGTGCGGGCGACCTCGTTGAAAGCCTGCCTCAAACTCCCGCGCATGACTTCGAACTGTCGCGCGCGCGAGGCGTGCAGTCGCTGGCCGGCTGGCGGCGCGGTTCGTGGCGCCAGGCGGGCCGTCGGGGCGCCGAAGCGTTTGAAGCCTATCAGCGCGCCGGCGGGGAGCTGAGCTCGGATCATGCGCTCTACGCCTTTTACGCCGGGATCGAGCAAACGGTTGAACGGGAAACAACGGAGGCGGCGTGGTGGTTGTCGGTCGCCGACTATCTCTTCGATCAGCTCGACGTCCCGTCCGATACCGGCAGAGCGATCCGGGCCTGGTCGGAATATGGGCGCGGTGAACTGAGTGAAAGCGAACGCATTGCGCTCATGCAACGATTGTCGCGGGAAGGGTTCATGGACGAGCCCTGCATCGATGATTGCGTCGAGGAGGCCGAACCAGATTGGGTGGCGGCGTTCCCGGGTGACGCCGTCATCATCGATGCGGCCCCGATCCGTCGCCAAGCGCCGACTTATCCGATCGACGCCGCCTACGCCGGTCTGGACGGCCTCGCCTTGGTGCGTTTCGATATTGATACCGATGGCCGTCCGCAAAACATCGAAACCGTACTCTCGGTGCCTCATGCAATTTTCGGCGAGGCGGCGGCATCCGCCGTGCGCGCCTGGCGCTATGAACCGGCGACGGTGAACGGAGAGCTGGTCGTGCGCGAAAGGGTGGCGACGTATTTCATTTTCGAGATGGAAGATTAGTGATGGCGCCGCTCGTCCTCGCCGCGGCTCTTGCGATACCGGACGCGCATGAACAGGAGCGGCGTTTAGAAGCGGCGCTCGACACAGTGCGTGCGGCGTGGGCTTCCGGGACCGCGGTCGAGGCGCGCGACGCCGCGGCCGAAGCGTTTCGCCTTATGGAGAGCGACCGCTGCGCCGTGAGCGCCGACGCCGCACGCCTGGCCTATGCAGCCGGCTTGGCTGGGCTGAAGTGCTCCGATGAGCGCTTGACTTATGGCTATCATCTCTGGGCGGCGCTGCGGATAGACGACGCGGCCGGCGGCCTGACGGAGTCGGAGCGCCGCATCGCCGAGACGTTCGCGAGCGAGCCGGGCGTTTCTCCCCGGATCGACTATCTGTTTGTTCGTTCTGCGTATTTGAGCGAGCGTCTTGAAGCGGCGCCCGGCTGCCCGGCGCGCTTCGAGACGCCGGTCCCGCCGGCGACGGACGCGTCGGGCGAATTCGTCATCATAATTGATCGTGGCTCGGAAAACAGGGCCAGCCTCGCCGATCACCAGCTTCTCGCGGCCTGGCCAAGCGAACCCGGAACCGCGTTCTCCGAGCTTTTGCGCCGCTATAGCCTGAACGAATCCGGGTATTCTCACCACGGAGAGGTTCTTCGAATTTCAAGCACGCGCTGCGAGATCTTCATCGAAGACGCCACAGGAACGCATATGCGCATATGCGGTCTCGATCATGTGGAGCCGATCGACCTCCAGCGTTGAGGCGCCCGCAGCCTGCAATGGTTGGGTGAAAAGCCCGTGACACCCGCCTAACCCAGCTTGACGGCCGGGCATGGCCGGGCGTTGCGCGGAGTTCTTTGACGCGAACGGCGAACCTGTGGTGCTTTGCCGCTCGCAGCGAGACGCGGCGCGGCGCCGCGCCGCTTGGCCGGACCGGGTTTCGGCGCTATTTCCGCGGCCATGACGATCCTCGACCTGCGCACGCTCGACGCCGCTTTCCGGTTTCCGCTAACCCATCCACGCCTCGTCGGCGCCGGCGCGCTCGCCTACGCCGCCGTGTTTGCAATGCAGAGCCTGGCGACCGCCCACGCCGCGGCCGGCGGAGGCTGGGGCGCGCCGGCTGCGTTTGCGTCCATCGTTCTGGCCTTCGTCGTGTTCGTCGCGGCGCTCGCCGCCTGGGGCCGGGCATTGCTGCATGGCGATGGCGTCGAGGCGGGCTTCGCCGCGGACGCGGCGCGGCTCCTCTGGGTCTGCGTCCTGGTCCTGATCCTTGTGTTCACGGTGCTGGGAACGGCGTTCCTGGCGCTGGCCTTCATGCTGGCGGGGCTTGCGCTGATCAATGTGGACGCGGCCGCGCCGCCGCCGGAAGGCTTTGTGAACATATTCGAGCTCTACGGGCCCGGCGAACTGGCCGTGGCGCTGGCGCTCGGCGCGGTGTTCGCACTGTTCAGCCTGTGGTTCTTCCTGCGCCTGGCGCTGGCCTATCCCGCCACCATCGATCTGGGGCGCGTGCAGGTGCTCACCGCCTGGCCGCTTTCCGGACGGCGCCGGGCCGGCGAAATGATCCTCACCCTGGTGCTCGCCGGCGCGCCGGGCGCGCTGATCCTGGCGGGCTTCAACAGTCTGAGCGCGGCTCTGATCGGCGCCTGGCCGGCCGCGGCCCAGAGCGCGGCGGGCGAGACCGGGCTCGCGGTGAACGCCGGCGCCTTCCTCTTGAGCGCGTTCCTCTACGGCGCCGGCAAGATGGCGCTGGTGGGCGCGCCCTGCGCCACGGCGCTGTGCGCGCTCTATGTTAAATATCGCACAGAAAGCGAAAAATCGGCGCTCCACCCCGAGACCTGAGGCGCGCGCCGCGCTAATTTGCCGGCGTCTTGAAGCGGGTTTCGGGGGAGACCATGGACAAGCCGGCCTTCGACTTCACATCCGCGGCGTTCTTTTCGTTCAAGGCCATGGGGCGGCGTCCGGGCGCTTTTGTCTGGATCACGCTCTGGCAGCTCATTCTTTATGCGATCGTCTACGGCGTCGGCTTCTGGTTGATCTGGCCGTTCTACGGGGAAATCTTCGGCGCGCTGGCCCGGGGGCGCGAACCGGAAGAGGCCGACATCCTCGCCCATGTGGCGCGGCTGGTCGCCGGGTTCGGCTGGCTGACCGTCTTCGGCCTGCTGGCGGCTCTCGTCGCGCAGGGCGCTTGGCTGCGCCTGCTGGCGCGCGACGAAACCGCGCCGGGTGTGCCGTTCCGGCTCGGGCTCGACGAGCTGCGCCTCTTCGGCGTGAATCTCGCCTTCATCTTCCTCAACCTCGTCTTCTGGTCGGTGCTGTTCGGCGTCGTTTTCGTGCCGAACATCATTGCGCTGGAAAGCGGGGGTGACACCGGCGCCGTGCTCGGCGGAGCAGCCGTGTCCGCCCTGATCGCCATCGCCGCGCTGATCGCCTGGATCATCCTGGCGATCAAGTTCGCCGCCGCGCCCGCAATGAGCGTGCATCAACGCAGGTTCCGGTTCTTCGGCTCCTTCGCCGCCACCGGCGGGATAACCGCCTGGCTGCTGCTGGTCTATCTGGTCTTGATCCTGATTGGGATCGTCGGCTGGGTGGTCGTCACCATGGTCCAGCAGGTGATCGGGCTTCTGGTCGCCGCGGATCTGATCGGCGCGCTCGCCGCCGTCGATCCCGATGCGGAGCCGGAGGTGATCTTCTCGATTCTCGCCGACGTCGTCGCCCGGCCAGGCGTGCTCGTGGCGCTCGGGCTGATGATTGTCGTGCAGACGCTCTTTCAGGTTTTGTTCGAAGCGGTCTGGCACGGCGCGGGCGCCTACGCCGCGTTGCGTCACGCCGGGGACCGGCTCGCCGGGCCGGACGCGGCGCCCGGCGCCCCGGCGGATTCGGTCGGCGACGCCCCGGGCGAGGGCTGAGATGACGATCGAAACCAATCCGGCGCCGGCGCGCTTCACGGCTGGCGCCGCCATCGGCTACGCCTGGGTGATCTTCCGCACCAGGCCGGTGAGCTTCGTCCGCCTGGCGCTGATCCAGGCGGTTGTGTTCGCCCTCATCGGGTTTGCGAGCTTCGCCCTCATGGGCTGGGCCGGACGCAGCGCCGCCCTGCCGGTCGAGGAGCAGATGGCGGCCGTCCTGCGCGCCGGAGCGGCGGTTTCCACACTCAATCTCGTCATGCTCGTCGTCATAGTGTGGCTCGAGGCGGCCTGGCTCGACGTGTTTTTGAACCGGCGCCTGCGGTTCTGGCCGGGCTGGGGCCCCTATGGACGCCTGCTGTTGAGCTTCGTCATCGCCTTCGCCGTGTTCATGGGCGGATACCTCGCCATCGTGTTTGTCGGGCTGCTGCTCGCCCTGCTGGCGGGCGCGGCGGCCGGGGTGCTCGCGGGCGCGCTGGTGGGCGTTGCAGCGGTCGCCGGCTTTTTCGCCTTCCTGATCTTCGTTCAGATGCGGTTCACGGCGCTTCCCGCGCTGGTCCATAGCGGCCGCGGCCTGCCGGTCGGGCGCGCCTTGGGTCTCGCCCGGGGACGGCTCGGCGCGCTGTTTCTGTCCTGGCTCGCCTATGCCGGGCTATATGTCGTCGTGACCGCCGCCGCGTTCGCCATCTTCACCTTGATGCCGGGCGGGCCGTGGCGCAGCCTCCAGGCCGCGCTCGCCGAACCGGACAATCCGCTCGCCCAGTACGCGGCCTACACGCCGCTGATCGAGAGCGCAGGCGCGGCGGCGCTGGGCTTTGCGGCGCTTGTGGTGATGAACCTGCTCTTCACGCCGTTGACCGCTCTGTCACGCGGGATCGGCGTGCGCCTGGCGCTGGAAGCCGAGAGCTCATGACGCGCGCGCTCTACGCCCCCTGGCCGGAGGGTGCACGGCGCACCTGGGGATGGGCCGCGCTTGTACTGACCCTCGTCTCCTTCGCCGCGTCGGCCGTGGTGATTCTCATCGGATCGGCGGCCTACGGGTTCGTGCTGGCGATGGGCGGCGCGTCGAGCGCCGAGATCCAACAGCGCATGACCGACGACACGCTCACCTTCATGCTGCCTCTGCTGCTGTGTCAGTTCATCGTCTGGGGCGCGCTGGTGCTGGGCTGGGCGAGGCTGTTCGAACGCCGCCCTCTGGCCACGCTGGGCTTCGGATCGGGCGCGGCCGGGCGCTATCTGCTCGGGGTGGTGCTGGGGTTGATCCTGGTGGCCGCCATCGGCCTGGCCGCCCTCGCGCTCGGCGCCGCGCCGGAGCCCTCGGACGCCGCCGGTGACGCCGCGCGGGCGTTTCCGCCCGCCGGGGCGGTGCTCGCCGTGCTGCTGGGATGCTCGGTCTTCCTGGTTCAGGGCGCGGCGGAGGAGCTGGTGTTCCGCGGCTGGCTGATGAGCACGCTCGCCGCACGCTGGGGCGTGGCGGCGGCGGTGATCGTCTCCAGCTTGTTGTTCATGGTCTTTCACGCTCATGTCTTCGTCTCCGGAGTCGCGTTCGGCCTGGTCGCGCTCCTCGGGCTTGGGATGACGGGTCTCGCCTTCGCCCTGTTGTGCGTGCTGACCCGCTCGGTCTGGGAGGCGACGGCCGCCCACGGCGCCTTCAACGCCGCGGCGGTGGGCGCTCCGACCCTCGCCTTGATGTTCGAGGATCCCACCCTCTCGGCCAAGGCCGCCTTCGCCGAGGTGTTCGCCAGGGCCACCGGCATGGCGGGGCCGGAGAGCACCAGCGTGGGACCTGAAACCTTCGCTCAGGCGTTGGCTGCAGGCGTGATCAGTGCGGTGCTCGCCGCCTTGATCGCGCGCCGCGCGCGCAAGCGCGCCTGACGACAGGGCAGTTTCAGGGTGAGCAGATGGGCGCGACCGCACGCGGGCACGCGGACGAGGACGATCAACCGATCGGCGATAAGGACGAGGCGCGCCGCGCGCGCATGCAGTCTCAGACGTCCGAGCATGACGATTCCACGCTCGAGGGCCTGATGGCCTGCCTATGCGAGGAGGCGGGCGAGGGCGGCGAGATCAGCGTCGACGATATTCTCGGCCGGCTGGCGCACCGCTCCTACGGGCCGATCATCCTCATCCCCTCGCTCATCTCGATTTTCCCGGTGATCGGCGCCCTGCCGCTGGTGAGCTACACCATGGCGCTGCTGATCTTCCTGCTGGCGATCCAGGCTGCATTCTCCCAGCAGAAGCTCTGGCTTCCCAGCCGTCTTCGCAAGGCGAGTTTCAAGCGTGAAACCTTCGCCAAGGGCCTCGACAAGGCGCGGCCGATCCTGCGCTTCGTAGACGGCTTTCTCTCCGACCGGTTCCATTTCGCCTTCAAGAAGCCCTGGCCCATGGTGGTGATCTGGCTATGCGCGGTGCTGGGGGCGCTGATGTTCCTCTACGCCGCCGTGCCCGGCGGAGTCGTGGCGCCGGGCCTGGCGCTGGTGCTATTATGTCTCGGCCTCACCGCCCATGACGGGCTCCTGGTGGCGCTGGGCGCGGTGGTTTCCGCGCTGGTGATCGGCGGCAGCGTGTTCGTGGTTATGATAGTGTTTTAGACCCTCACCCCGCCAGCTTCGCCTGACGGGCCCGGTCCCGTTCCAGAAGGGGTTTGAGATAGCGGCCGGTCCAGCTGGCCTCCACGTCGGCGACGTCCTCCGGCGTGCCGCAGGCGACGATCTCGCCGCCGCCGGACCCGCCTTCGGGGCCCAGATCGATGAGCCAGTCGGCGGTCTTGATCACATCGAGATTATGCTCGATCACCACCACGGTGTTGCCGGCGTCGACGAGCTCGTGGAGCACTTCGAGAAGCTTCCTCACATCCTCGAAGTGGAGCCCGGTGGTGGGTTCGTCGAGGATGTAGAGCGTGCGGCCCGTGGAGCGCTTGGCGAGCTCTTTCGAGAGCTTCACCCGCTGGGCTTCGCCCCCTGAAAGCTGTGTCGCCGGCTGGCCGACCTTCACATAGCCGAGGCCCACCTGCTTCAGGGTCTCCATCTTGTCGCGCACGCTTGGGACCGCCTTGAAGAAGTCGGCGGCCTCCTCGACCGTCATGTCGAGCACGTCGGCGATGGACTTGCCCTTGAACTTCACTTCAAGCGTCTCCCGGTTGAAGCGCGCGCCGTGGCAGACATCGCACTCCACGAAGACGTCCGGCAGGAAGTGCATTTCGATCTTCACCACGCCGTCGCCCTGGCAGGCCTCGCAGCGCCCGCCCTTCACGTTGAAGGAGAAGCGCCCCGGCTTGTAGCCGCGGGTCTGGGCTTCGGGCAGGGAGGCGAACCAGTCGCGGATTGGCGTGAACGCGCCGGTATAGGTCGCCGGGTTCGACCGCGGCGTACGGCCGATGGGCGACTGGTCGATATCGATGATCTTGTCGAGCTGTTCCAGCCCCTCCACCGTGTCGTGCTCGGCGGGAACATTGTTGGCGCCGGACAAGCGGCGTGCAGCGGCCTTGTAGAGGGTCTCGATGGTGAGGGTCGACTTGCCGCCGCCCGACACCCCGGTGACGCAGGTCATCACGCCCAGCGGAAACGCCGCGTCGACGTTTTTTAGATTGTTGCCCTTGGCGCCCTTCACGGTCACGGCGCGCTTGAGGTCCAGTTTCCGGCGTTGCTCAGGCAGGGGGACCATGCGGGTCCCAGCCATGTACTGGCCGGTGAGCGATTTCGGGTTCGCCGCGATTTCCTTCGGCGTGCCTTCGGCGACGATCTCGCCGCCATGGACGCCGGCGGCGGGGCCGAGGTCCACCACATAGTCCGCCGTTTCGATGGCCTCCTCGTCATGCTCCACCACGATCACGGTATTGCCGAGATCGCGCAGGCCGCGCAGCGAGTCCAGGAGCCGAGTGTTGTCGCGCTGGTGCAGGCCGATGGACGGCTCGTCGAGCACGTAGAGCACGCCCGTGAGCCCGGAGCCGATCTGGCTTGCAAGCCGGATGCGCTGGCTTTCCCCGCCCGACAGCGTGCCGGAGGCGCGGCTGAGCGTCAGGTAGTCGAGTCCCACATCGACCAGGAATTTCAGCCGGTCGCGGATCTCCTTCAGGATGCGCCGGGCGATCTCCTGATCCTTGGGTGAAAGCGTGGCTTCGACCGTGTCGAACCAGTCGCGCGCATCCTTGATCGAGCGCTCTCCGGCCTCGGAGATGTCGCACTGCGCCACCTTCACCGCGAGGGCTTCGGGCTTCAGGCGCTTGCCATGGCAGGTCTCGCAGGGCTGTGCGGACTGAAAGCGCTGCAGATCCTCGCGCACCCAGGCGGAATCGGTCTCCCGCCAGCGCCGCGACAGGTTCGGGATGACCCCTTCGAAGCTCTTCGTGGTGGAGAACTGGCGCAGCCCGTCCTCATAGGTGAACTTGATCTTGTCCTTGGTGCCTTCCAGCACCGCGCGCTTGAACTTCGCCGGCAGATCGCGCCAGGGCGTGAACATCGAGGCGCCGTAATGGTCGGCGAGCGCCTGCAGGGTCTGCTGATAGAGCTTCGATGTCGCGCGGCTCCACGGCGCGATGGCGCCGTCATAGAGCGACTTGTCGCGGTCGGGCACCACCAGGTGCTCGTCGAATTTCAGGCTCGCGCCGAGCCCGTCACAGGCCGGGCAGGCGCCGAACGGATTGTTGAACGAGAACAGGCGCGGTTCGATCTCCTCGATCGTGAACCCGCTGACCGGACAGGCGAATTTCTCCGAGAACACGATGCGGTCGTGCTTCTGGTAATCGCCGGAATCCGACGCGAACTCCGCCACGGCGATGCCGTCGGCGAGGCGCAGGGCGGTTTCCAGCGAATCCGCGAGGCGCTGCTCCAGCCCCTCCTTGATCACCACCCGGTCCACGACGACGTCGATGTCGTGCTTGTATTTCTTGTCGAGCTCGGGCGCCTCCTCGATCTCGTAGAACGCCCCGTTCACCTTCACGCGCTGGAATCCCTGCTTCTGCAGCTCGGCGAACTCCTTGCGGTATTCGCCCTTGCGTCCGCGCACGATGGGCGCGAGCAGGTAGAGCCGCGCGCCGTCCTCCAGCGCGGTGAGGCGGTCGACCATCTGGGACACGGTCTGCGCGCTGATCGGCTCGCCGGTGGCCGGCGAATAGGGCACGCCGACACGCGCCCAGAGCAGGCGCATGTAATCGTAGATCTCGGTGACCGTGCCGACGGTGGAGCGCGGGTTCTTCGAGGTGGTCTTCTGCTCGATGGAGATCGCCGGGCTTAGACCCTCGATGGAGTCCACGTCCGGCTTGCTCATCAGCTCCAGGAACTGGCGGGCATAGGCCGACAGGCTCTCCACATAACGCCGCTGGCCCTCGGCGTAGATCGTATCGAAGGCGAGCGAGCTTTTGCCGGAGCCGGAAAGACCCGTGAACACGATGAGCTCGTCGCGCGGCAGATCGACGCTGACGCCCTTCAGGTTATGTTCGCGCGCGCCGCGCACCGAGATGTATTTCAGCGGTTCGCCCATCGAAAAATCCGTCCTTCAAGCCAATCGGGTCTTAACTAGGTCTCCGCCGCCCGCCTCGCCAGCACAAAGCTGTGGAGCGCGCTGCGCCCGGCGTGGACAGGCCCGGTCCTTCTGGTGTTCGTTAACGAATGAGTCGCCCCAGCGTTGACCGGCGGAACAGAATGTGAACAGATTTGCGCGCGGACGCAATCGGGAGTGTTTGAGCATGGCCGGAAGCATCAACAAGGTGATCATCGTCGGAAATCTGGGCGCCGATCCCGAAATGAAGGCGATGCCGTCGGGCGACCGCATGGCGAAATTCCCGGTGGCCACGTCGGAGACCTGGCGCGACCGCCAGACCGGCGAACGCCGCGAGAAGACCGAGTGGCATAATGTCGTGATCTTCAACGACAATCTGGCCAAGGTCGCGGAGAACTATCTGAAGAAGGGCATGAAGGTCTATCTGGAGGGCTCGCTCCAGACCCGCAAATGGCAGGACCAGAACGGGCAGGACCGCTATATGACCGAGATCGTGCTGGCGAAGTTCCGCGGCGAGCTTCAGATGCTCGACTCCAAGGGCGAAGGCGGCGGCGGACGATCCTACGACCGCATGGAGGACCAGTCCGGCGGTTATGGCGGCGGCTCCTACGGCGGAAGCTCCGGCGGGCGCTCCAACGAGCGCGCGCGGGAGGACTTTTCCTCGGATACGCTGGACGACGACATTCCGTTCTGATCGTGAGCGGCGCGCGCGGCGCCGTTTGTCGTTCCGGCGCCCGGCGTATGTACGAAAGGCGGGAGCGTGTCATGAAACACCTTTTCGCTGCGGCGCTAGCCGTGTTCGCGCTGGCGGCGCCGTCTCCCGCTCAGACACCGCCGGGCGCGGAGACGCTCGATCGCGTGCTTGCCGCAGAGAACGCCACCGGCGCGATCCTCATCCGGCGGCTTTCCGACGGTGCGGAGTGGACCGGCGGGGGTGAGCGGGTGGAGCGGCGCATGCTGCCCGCTTCAACCTTCAAGATCCCCAACTCGCTGATCATTCTGGAGACCGGGGTGGTCGTCGATCCTTACGAGGACGCGCTCGCCTGGGACGGGGTGGAGCGCTCGCCGGGCTGGGATCAGGATCAGACCTTGCGCACCGCGCTTCGCCGCTCGGCCGTATGGGCGTATCAATATTGGGCGCGCCAGGTGGGTCATGCCCGCATGAGCGAGCTGGTCGCGCGCCTGGAGTACGGAAACGCCGAAATCGGCGGGCCGGAGAAGGTCGATCTGTTCTGGCTGGAAGGCCCGCTGCAGATTTCCGCGCGCGAGCAGGTGGATTTCCTGCAGCGCCTGCACGCCCGCGCTCTGCCGCTGAGTGTCGAGACGCAGGACGCCGTGATCGACATCATGCGTCATCGCCAAGGCGAGGACTGGGCCCTGTTCGCCAAGACCGGCTGGGCGATCCGCAACGAACCCAATCATGGCTGGTATGTGGGCTGGCTGGAGACGGGCGCGGGGGCGGGCGCCGAAACCTGGCTCTTCGCTGTGAACGTCGATCTCGACTGGGAAACCGGCGAGGGTGCCCTGCGCGAACGGCTCGCGCGCGCCGCCCTCGTGGAAGCTGGCGCGCCGGCCGGGCTTCTCGCCGATTAAAGCGCGGACGGAGTGAACACCTCCACCGCCGCGCTGGTCTCATTCCCGCCCGCCTGCGCCGCGCCGGCTATCGTCCAGATCGCCTCGTCGCGCACGACCGCGCCGAGCCCGTGGCGGGGCGTCGGCATGGCGCCGGCCTCGCGCCAGCGGTCTTCGGCCGCGTCATAGGCCCAGACCTGGCGGTAGACGCCGCCGCCGGAATTGTCGAACCACTCGCCGCCGAACACGTAGAGCGCGTCGCCCAGCGCCGCGGCGGCGAGGCCGCCTGCGCCGCGCGGACCCTGCGCCGGTTCCGGCAGCGGAGCCGCGCGCTCCCAGCTCTGCGCACCGGGATCGTAGACCTCGTGGGCGGGCGTGTTGCCGCCGGTCACCGTGCGTCCGCCCACCACGTGCAGCCGGCCGGCCAGCGCCGCGCCGGCGGCGGAGTTGCGCGCCGTGGGGGCGGGCGGGGCGGTGAGCCAGTTTCCCGTCGCCGGATCGAGCACGATGTGGGCGTTGGTGTCGGCGTGATCGGACCAGGCCCGGTTCGCCGACCCGGCCGGGCGCCGCCCGGTGACCACATGGATACGTCCGTTCAAGGCCGCCGCCACCGTCTCGGCGAAGGGGTGGGACATGTCGGGACCGGCCGACCACTGGTTCCGGCTTTCGTCATAGAGTCGCACCGCCCGGCTCATGGTCCAGGCGCCGCCGTTCTCCGCGGTGAAGCCGCCGACCGCGTAGAGATAGCCGTCAAGTGCGACGAGATTGGGATGGTGGACTGGAAGGGGCAGGGGCGCGCGCTCGCGCCATTCGCCTGCGCCGGGCGTCAGGGCGAAGACGCGGTCGGTGATCCCGATCGAGCCCGTTCCGGTGTCCGGCGAAAGCCCGCCGGCCACATAGATCGTGCCCGACAGCACGGCGGGATAGATCTCCTGCACCCGGATCGGCAGGCTCGGCCCGCTGGTCCAGCCCGGCGCCAGGGCCTGCTCCTCGAACACCTGACCGCGCGCACACGCGGCGAGCGCCAGGCTCGCGCCCGCTCCGGTGAGCGCGGCGCGGCGCGTGATTGCATCCGTCATCGCCCCACCCCGCGGTCTATTCGCCGCGCGGTTCGATGACGCCGCACAGAATGCGCGCCCCGGCGCCGCCGATGGGCTGGGTGCGCATGTCGTCGCGGTTTTCATGCATGACGAAGGCGCTCCCGTCTTCGTCCAGCAGCGCGGGTGCGCTCGTTTGGCCGTCGATGGAGACGTTCTGGGTGTAGGCCTGCGCCATCAGCGTCCCGTCTTCATGGACCCAGAGATTGGGCAGATCGGCGTTGTCCGGCCCGTCCGGATGCAGGAAGCCGTGGGCGCTGTCGTCGACATTGATATGTCCGCCCGAGCTGGTGAAATCTTCGTTCGAGCAATCCCCGATCTTGTGCAGATGGGCGCCGTGCCATTGGCCGGTTCCCTGGCCCAGATCGGCCTCGATGGTGATCACCACGCCTTCAGGGCCCTGCTGGAAGTAGGCCGTTCCCACTTCTTCGCGCTCGCGATTGATGATTCTCGCGACAGCCTCGGCGATCCCGGCCGCGCCCGTCTCCTGGACGGCCCCGTCCGCCATGGCGCCGTCTTGCGCCGCGCCGCCGGATGTCTCCATTGCGCCGGTCTCAGCCTCGGCGCGGCTTTCCTGCGTTTCGGCGCCGGTGCTCTCCGCGCAGGCGGGCAGGGCGGCGGCGAGGGCGACGGCCGAGGCGGCGGCAAGAAATTTCAGGGCGGTCATGGGGCGCTCCGTTGGGCTCTGGTTCAGCAACAACCTATCACGGCGAAACGCGTTGACGAGGCCCGGTGTTGCCCGCACAATCTAGACGTTCTCTCGCGCACGTCAAAAGGGATTGTTCGCCATGCTGATGCTCGCCGCCGCCCTGTCGCTTCAGGCCGCCGCCTGCACCCCGCCGGAGGGCCATGACAGCGTCTCCGCCCATCTTGAGGCGATCCGCGAGGCCGATCAGGCCGATCGCCGCAATCGCATCGATCCGCTGGTGATGCGCGAGAACGACCAGGCTCGGCGCGCCCATGTGGACGCCTATCTGGCGGGAGGCTGTCTCGCCACCGGGCGCGACCATCACAACGCCGCGCTGATCCACCAGCATGGCGGCGCTCCGGAGGACTACCGCACGGCGTTCGAGCTCGCCGTTCGCGCAGTGGAGCTGGGCGATGAGGAGGCCTCCTGGCTGATCCCGCGCGCCATCGACCGCTATTTCATGAACCAGGGATACAAGCAGCTCTACGCCACCAACAGCCGGGGGTTTCCGCGTGAGGACGGAGAGGGCTTCGTTATGTGCCTCTGGCCGAGCGTGGCGGAGATTTCCGACTCCGATCGCCAGGCGCTCGGCGTGCGCACCCAAGCCGAGCAGCGGGCCTGGGTCGCGGAGATGAACGGCGAGGAAGAAGGGCGCATCTGCGAGGCCGAGGCCGAAGACCCCCCGCGAGGCGTGTTCGACGGGTATTGGTGAGGCGTCCCGCGACCGGCCTTTCTCCACACGTCACAGCCCCCGCCGTTTGCCGCTCTTCGCCCTGCTTGCTACACCAATGCGACAGTCTCGCCCGTGTGATTCCGCGTGGCGGGCCCCGCCTTTGGTATCGCGCCCTGTTCCGGCCCGCGGGTCGGATCGGGCGCCAGCGACGGACGAGACGTTTTGAGCGATCTGCCTCCTGACGAGCCTATGAACGACGAGCCGCGCGGCCCGGTCCCCGGATCGCTGGTGGCCATCGAAGACGAGATGAAGCGCAGCTATCTCGATTACGCCATGAGCGTGATCGTGAGCCGCGCGATCCCCGACGCGCGCGACGGGCTGAAGCCCGTGCATCGCCGGATCCTGTGGTCCATGCATGAGCAGGGCTATACGAGCGACAAGCAGTACCGGAAATCCGCCCGCGTCGTCGGCGATGTGATCGGTAAATATCACCCGCACGGCGACAGCGCGGTCTATGACGCGCTGGCGCGCATGGCCCAGGATTTCTCCATGGGCCTGACGCTGCTGGACGGTCAGGGCAATTTCGGCTCGGTGGACGGCGATCCGCCGGCGGCCATGCGTTACACCGAAATACGCATGGACAAGCCGGCCGAGGCGCTGCTGGCTGATATCGACAAGGAAACCGTCAACTTTCAGGACAATTACGACGCCTCCGAGCGCGAACCGGTCGTCCTTCCCGCCCGCTATCCAAACCTGTTGGTCAACGGCGCGGGCGGCATCGCGGTGGGCATGGCCACCAACATCCCGCCCCATAACCTCAACGAAGTGGTCGACGCGACGACGGCGCTGCTTGAAAACCCGTCCATCACCGACGGCGAGCTTCTGGAGTTCGTGCCGGCGCCCGACTTCCCCACCGGGGGCGAGATCATCGGACGCTCCGGCGCGCGCAAGGCGCTGATGGAGGGCCGCGGTTCGGTCGTGGTGCGCGGCAAGACCAGCATCGAGACGGTGCGCTCCGGCAAGGACGCCATCATCATCCACGAGATTCCCTACCAGGTGAACAAGGCCACCATGGTGGAGAAGATCGCCGATCTGGTGCGCGAGAAGCGCATCGAGGGCATCTCCGATCTGCGTGACGAATCCGACCGCTCCGGCATGCGGGTCGTGGTGGAGCTGAAGAAGGACGCCAACGCTGACGTCATCTTGAACCAGCTCTTCCGCTGGAGCCCGCTGCAGACCAGCTTCGGCGTGAACATGCTCGCCCTGATCGGCGGGCGCCCGCAGCAGGCGGGGCTTCGCACCTTCCTTGAGACCTTCATCGCCTTCCGCAAGGAAGTCGTGGTTCGGCGCACCAAGTTCGACCTGAAGAAGGCGCGCGACCGCGCCCACGTGTTGGTCGGTCTCGCCGTCGCCGTCGCCAATATCGACGAGATCATACGCCTGATCCGCGCCGCGCCCGACCCGGCGACCGCCCGCGAGCAGCTGAAAGAGCGCGCCTGGCCGGCCGCCGACGTCGCCTCCCTGGTGGAGCTCGTCGCCGATCCGCGTTCGGTGATCCGCGAGGGCAACGTCATCCACCTTACCGAGGAGCAGGCGAAAGCCATCCTCGATCTGCGCCTGAATCGCCTGACGGCTCTGGGCCGTGACGAGATCGGCGATGAAGCCGCCAAGCTCGCCGAGCAGATCGCCGACTATCTCGACATCCTCAAAAGCCCGACGCGCATTCGCGAGATCATCCGCGACGAGCTTCTCGACGCGAAAGGCCAGTTCGGCGTGGAGCGCCGCTCGGCCATCGTCGAAGGCGAGCTGGAGATGGAGGACGAGGACCTCATCCCGCGCGAGGACATGGTCGTCACGCTCACCCATGGCGGCTATGTGAAGCGCACGCCGCTTTCGACCTATCGCGCCCAGCATCGCGGCGGGCGCGGCCGGGCCGGCATGGCGATGAAGGACGAGGATTTTGTCGCGACGCTGTTCGTCGCCTCCACCCACGCGCCGCTCCTGTTCTTCAGTTCCGACGGCATGGTCTACAAGACCAAGACCTGGCGCCTGCCCGTCGGTGCGCCGAATTCGAAGGGCAAGTACCTCACCAATCTCCTGCCGAGCCTCAACGAGGGCGCCTGGATCACCTCGGTGATGGCGCTGCCCGAAGACGAGGAAAGCTGGGGCGATTACGACGTGATGTTCGCCACCACCGCCGGAACGGTGCGGCGCAATTCGCTGTCGGACTTCGTGCAGGTGAACCGCAACGGCAAGATCGCCATGAAGCTCGACGAGGAGGTCGGGCAGATCCTGGACGTGCGCCTGTGCAACGCGGAACAGGACGTGCTCTTGGTCTCCGCCTCCGGCCGGGCGATCCGGTTCCCGGTCACCGACGTGCGCGTGTTCGCCGGCCGCAACTCCACCGGCGTGCGCGGCATCCGCCTGAAGACCGGCGACCGGCTCATTTCCATGGCGATCCTCAATCATGTGGACGTCACCAGCGAAGAGGCCCGCGCCTATCTCAAGCACGCCAACGCCATGCGCCGCGCAGCGGGGCTTGAGGCCGAAGACGGCGCGCCCTCGCCGGAAGACGCTGATCTGCCTGACGTGGCGCTGTCCACTGAACGCATCGCCGAGCTCGGCGCGGCGGAGGAGTTCGTGCTCACCGTGGCCTCCGACGGGCTCGGCAAGCGCTCGAGCGCCTATGATTGCCGGGTGATGGGCCGGGGCAATCAGGGCGTCGCCGCCCATGACATGAGCAAGGCGGACTCGCTCGCGGCCTGCTTCCCGGTCACAGACGGCGACACCGTCATGGCCGTGACCGACGGCGGCCAGCTGATCCGCTTCCCGGTGGATACAGTCCGGATCGCAGCCCGCGCCACCAAGGGCGTGCGCTTGATCCGCCTCGGCGAAGGGGAGAAGGTCGTCTCCGTGGTCCGCGTCGCGGAAAGCGATGAAGAAGGCGGTGGCGGCGAGGAGGGCGAGGCTCCCGAAGCGCCTGAAGGCGGAGACGGCGAAGCCTGATGCCGGATCTGGCGACCCTTGCGGCGTTCGCGCTTGCGGTGACGGCCCTCATGGTCGTCCCGGGGCCGAACGTGGCGGTAATCGCCGCCACCGGGGCCGCTTATGGGCGGGGTGCAGCGCTGCAGGTGGTGCTGGGCGCGATCGCGGCGCAGGCGCTTCAGAGCGCGCTGGTCGCACTCGGGCTCGCTGCACTGCTTTCGGTTTTCGGTTGGGCGTTCGTGGCGCTGAAATGGGCTGGGGTCGCATATCTTGTCTGGCTGGGCGCGAAGGCGCTCCTCAGCGCCGCAAGGCCGGAAGAGGCGCAGGCGCTCACTCTGCGCCGGCTCTGGCTTCGGGGCGCGGCCACCGCGCTCGCCAATCCGAAGACGCTGGCGTTCCACGCCGCCTTTCTGCCCTTGTTCATTGATCCTTCGCACGCCGCCGGACCACAGCTGGCTGTTCTCGGCGTGATCTATCTCGCGATCGCCTTGATCGTAGACGGCGGGTATGCGCTGCTTGCCGGCGCGTTGAAACCGATCCTGTCGCGTCCAGGCTGGCGCGCCGGGGTCAGTCGCGCCTCCGGTTTGACCCTGCTCGCCGCAGCAGGTTGGCTGGCGACGCGGCGGACGAGTTGAAGAGGGCGTTATGAAAAAGCGCGTCGCGCTCTATCCGGGGACCTTCGATCCCATCACCAACGGCCATCTCGACATTATCGGGCGGGCGGTGAAGCTCTATGACAAGCTGGTCATCGGGGTGGCGCTGAACACCTCCAAGGGGCCGCTCTTCTCCTTTGAAGAGCGCGTTGAGATGGCGCGCGAGCTCGCCGAAAGCGTCGCCAAAGGCACCGAGATCGAGGTCCGGCCCTTTGAAGGCCTGCTGATGCACTTCGCAGAAGAGGTGGGAGCGAGCTCCATCATTCGCGGCCTGAGGGCGGTGTCCGATTTCGAGTACGAGTTCCAGATGGTGGGGATGAACCAGCGCCTTAATCCCGACATCGAAACCGTGTTCCTCATGGCCGACCCCCGCCACCAGGCCATCGCCTCGCGCCTGGTCAAGGAGATCGCCAAGCTGGGCGGCAACATCGATCCCTTCGTGCCGCCCCTGGTCAAATCCCGTCTGTTGGAGAAAGTCGCAAAATGAGCCGGTCCTTCGCGATTGCCCTGACCGCCTGCGTTTCCGGTCTCGCCCTGTCGGTCTCCGCCTGTGCGGACAGCGAGAGCGAAGCCGGAGCCGAAATCGCGTCTGCTGAAACACAGGCCGCCGGAACGCAGGCCGCGCCGGCCGAAGCCGCCGGCGAAACGGTGCAGGACGCGCCGGCCGAACCGGATGGCCCGAGCGCCGCCGAGCAGGCGATCGAGAACGCGCCCGAGAGCGCCTGGCGCACGGTGGATCCGGAGAACCTGTTGAAGATCACCGCCGACGAGGGCGTGATCTGGGTCGAACTCGCCGACTCCTTCGCGCCGGCCCACACCGCGCGCATGCGCGAGCTCGCGCGCATGGACTGGTTCGACTACAAGGTCTGGCACCGGGTCATCGACGGTTTCATGGCCCAGGGCGGCGGCGCGCTGGACAATCCCGCCATCGACGCGCCCACCCCGCCGCTCCAGGCCGAGTTCACCATCCGCCGCGACCCCGCGGAGATCGAGGTGAGCGAGCTGGGCGATCGCGTGGTCAATCCGCGCTCCGACCGGTCCCGCGCCCAGGCCGGCTTCTATAACGGCTTCCCGGCCGGCACCCAGCCGGGCGCCGCGGCGGGCATCATGGGCGACGGCCGGGTCTCCTCCTGGCTCATCCATTGCGACGGCGCCGCGGCCATGGCGCGCACCGGCGACCCCAATTCGGCCAACGCTCAGTTCTACATCGTGCGCGGCGACGCCGAACACCTGAACGCGCAATACACCGTCTGGGGCAAGGTGCGCGAGGGCCTCGACGTGGTCTACGCGCTGAACGAAGGGACCATGGGCGAGAATTTCAATTTCCGCCCCTCCTTCATCCGCGACCTGGAAGTGGCGAGCGATCTGCCCGAGGACGAGCGGGTCCGCATCGAAGTCATGGACACCGGCTCGCAAGCCTTCGCCAATTATCTCGACGCGCTGCGCGGCGAGGACGGCGCCCTGCCGGACATCTGCAGCATCGACGTGCCCGTGCGCGTCTCCGAATAAATCTCGACGGACTGGAGTCTACACATGGCCGACACCCTCGTGCTCACCCTCGACGGGGGCGACGTGACCATCAAGCTGCGCCCCGATCTGGCGCCGAAGCATGTCGCGCGCATCACCGAACTGGCCGAAGACGGCTTTTATGACGGGCTGACCTTCCACCGGGTCGTCGACGGCTTCGTCGCCCAGGGCGGCTGCCCGGACGGGCGCGGCACCGGCGGCACGGGGAAAAAGATCCAGGCCGAGTTCAACGACGCCCCGCATGAGCGCGGCGCGGTATCCATGGCCCGCACCAACGACCCGAACTCGGCCGACTGCCAGTTCTTCATCTGCCTGGATGCGGTGAATTTCCTCGACGGTCAGTACACCGTCTGGGGCGAGGTGACCGACGGCATGGAGCATGTGGACGCGCTGCCCAAGGGCGAGCCGCCGCGCAATCCCGGCAAGATCCACAAGGCGGTGGTGCAGTAGGGTTCCGATACATATTGACCCTTGAAGAGGCCCGGGCGCGACGCTCCGGGCCTCTTTGTCTTTCAGGGGGCGACGCTGCACGGGTTTCCCGGCTTGCGGCGGCGCCGCCCCCCGGCTAATTCCCGCGCCCATGAAGCTCTCCGATTTCGATTTCGACCTGCCCGAAGACCGAATCGCGCTGCGTCCGGCGCGGCCTCGCGACAATGCGCGCCTTCTCCATGTGAAGAACGGCGCCCTGGAGGATCGGGGCGTGCTGGACTTGCCTGAGCTCTTGCAGCCCGGCGATCTCCTGGTCTTCAACGACACCCGCGTCATTCCAGCCGCGCTCACAGGGGTCCGCCCGGCGCGCCCCCGGGGCGGCGGCGGCGAGGTGGAGGTGGAGATCAATCTGCACAAGCGCGACGGCGAGGCGGTGTGGCGCGCCTTCGCGCGGCCGGCCAAGCGATTAAAGCCGGGCGATACGCTGAGCTTCGAAGGAGGTCTCGGCGCCACGGTGACCGGCAAGCTCGACGGCGGCGAGATCATCCTGACATTCGATCGCTCCGGCGTTGACCTCGACGCGGCGATCGTAGCCGCCGGGGCGCCGCCTCTGCCGCCCTATATCGCCTCGAAACGCGCCGCCGACGCCGCCGACCGGGAGGATTACCAGACGATCTACGCCGCGCCCGACAAGGCCGGCTCGGTCGCCGCGCCGACCGCCGGCCTGCACTTCACCGACCGCCTGTTCGCCGCGCTGGAGGCGCGGGGCGTGGCGAAGACCCACGTGACCTTGCATGTGGGCGCCGGGACCTTCCTGCCGGTGAAGACGGAGACGATCACCGAGCACCAGATGCATGCCGAATGGTATCAGGTGAGCGAACAGACGGCCGCGCTCATCAACGAAACGCGCGCGCGGGGCGGGCGCATCGTGGCGGTGGGCACGACCTCGATCCGCACCTTGGAGAGCGCCGCCGAGCCTGACGGGCGGGTGCGCGCCGAAGCGCGCGAGACCGACATCTTCATCACGCCGGGCTATCGCTTCCGCGTGGTCGACGCGCTGATGACGAATTTTCATCTGCCCAAATCGACCCTGTTCATGCTGGTCTGCGCGCTCGCCGGCTTTGAGGAGATGCACGCCGCCTACGCCCACGCCGTGGCGGAGCGCTATCGCTTCTTCTCCTACGGGGATTCCAGCCTGCTCTGGCGCAAGGCCCGCTAGATCGAGGCGGTCACCCAGACGAGGCCGGCCGCCAGGCCCATCTGCACGAGATTGACGATCACGCTGGCGCGGTGGCCGGCGTCGAACTTCTCCTTCGCGCCGGGGTCGCCTTCCAGATTGGCGTCGCGCCAGGCGTTGATGCGCGGAACCAGCACTGTGCGCAGCGCCAGGGTGGAGAGGGCGATCGCGCCCGCCGCCACCGCCCAGCTTTCCCCGATGAGAAGCAGCGCGAAGCAGCACACGCCCGAGGTCGTGATGACGAAGGCGTAATAAGCCGGAAACAAGGCGCGCAGGAACCGGCCCGCGCTCTCCGGCGCCAGCGCGCGGAACACGGTCGGGGCGACCGCCAGGGGAAAGAACACCATTGCGCCGAACAGCGCGCTCGCCGTGAACAGGGCGAGAAGTTCGGACAGGGTGGTGATGACCGGCATGGCGCGCTCCGTATATGTGCGCGCGAAGCTAGGGCGGAACGGCGGTCCCCGCCAGCTTCTGTCTGCGCCACGCGCTTGCCTTCGCGAGGCGCTCGGGCAGATTGGGAGAGATGCATTCGGGGGACTGTACCAGTGAAGCTTTACTACTCGCCCACTTCGCCCTATGCGCGTAAATGCCGGGCGCTGATCATCGAAAAAAGCCTGGAGCACAAGATCGAGACGGTGGAGTGCCTGCCGCTCGACGACCCGTCCGAACTGCTCGCCGCCAACCCGCTGGGCAAGGTGCCGGCGCTGGAGCGCGAGCGCGCCCCGGCGCTCATGGATTCGCCGCTGATCTGCGAATACATCGATGGGCTGAGCGACGAGAACTGGATCCCGCGTAAGGGCGAGAGCCGGATTCTGGTGCTGCGCCAGCAGGCGCTCGCCGACGGTCTGGTCGATCTGACCATCGGGCGGCGCATCGAGCTGATGCGTGAGGAGGCGCTGCGCTGGCCGTTCTGGACCACACGCTGGGAGGCCTCGATCCTGCGCACGCTGGACCGGCTCGACGCCGATCGCAGCCAGTTCGAGCGCTCCGTCGATCTTGGCGCGCTCTCTGTGGCGGTGGCGCTGTGCTATCTCGACCTGCGGTACGGCGAGCTGGACTGGCGCACGCGCTATCCCGACCTCGACGCCTTTGCGAAACGCTGGTGCGAGCGCGAAAGCTTCAAGCTCACCGAGCCGCCGGCGGTTTGAGATGACGGTCAGCGCCGAATTCCTCGATTTCGCACGCGAGTTGTTTTCCGGCATCGGTCACGTTCGCTCCCGAGCCATGTTCGGGGGCGTGAGTCTCTACGCCGACGACCTGATCTTCGCGATTCTCGCCGAAGACGTGGTCTATCTGAAGGTCGATGACGATCTCGGGGCGGAGCTGGAGGCTCTCGGCTGCGAGCCGCTCATGTTCACTCCGAAGTCGGGAGAGCCGAAGGCGATGAGCTATCGTCGCTTGCCTGAAGAGGCCTTGGACGACGAGGCGACCGCGCGCGACTGGGGGCGGCGCGCGCTCGACGTGGCGCTCAAGGCGAAGCGCTAGCGCGGCTTGCGCGCCGCTCGGCCAGAAGTCCGAAGCCCCAGGCGACAAACCCGATCAGAAAGAACAGCATGCCCGACATCGGACCGATGTGATCGGGGAGCAGATAGGCGCAGGCGATCACAAACAGCGTCACCGCCATGATGCCGATCGCCACATCCACCTCATAGCGCGTCCATGCACGTTCCGTCTCGTTCAGTCCGATCGCCTCGCCGAGCCGCAGGGCGTGCGTGTAGAGCAGGGCGAAGACGATCTGCACGCCGATATAGAACACGCCGAAGATCAGATAGAGCTGCTTGACCTGACCGGTCGTGAGCACCGCCTCGATCTGGTCCTGGGTTTCGAACCCGCCGGTGAAGAAGGTCAGCACGAAGTCCGCCATGAAGCGCAGCGGATAGACGAAGATCAGCACGAGCAGGAGCAGAATCGCGTTCAGAAACACCGTCCAGCCGTCCTGCAGGTCATAGCGCCGGAAGAAGACGTGATGGGTGTGCCAGATCGTCAGGATCAGGGCGAAGCAGGCGGTCAGCGCCAGTGCGTCGCGCCATAGATTGGCGAGATCGGCGAACGAGGCCGGGATGGTCTGCGCCGCGGCGAGCGTGAGGACCAGGGCGAAGACGATGTCGGACAGGTTCTCGACGCGGCTGACCTCCGGGCTGCGCCATCGGAAATGCGGTTCGCCGCGAAGCAGGGGGTGGCGGGCCATGGTCGCTCCTTGTCACGAGGAGGCGAGCATGGCCCGAGCCGGCGCGCGCGTGAAGCCGTCAGGCCGCGGCCGCGTCCGATCCGGCGGCGTCCACGGTGATGCGGTTGCGGCCGTTCTGCTTGGATTTGTACAGATTGGTGTCGCAGCGCTCGATCAGGCACTCCACCGATTCCGCGCTCCGGAACTGCGACACGCCCAGCGAGACCGTGATATTGCCCAGATCCTCGTTGGTGGATTTGCGCAAGAGGCGCTTGCTCTCCACCGTGGCGCGGACTTTCTCGGCGACGATGCGGGCCTCGTCGATCCCCGTATTCGGCATCACCACGCCGAACTCCTCCCCGCCATAGCGCGCGACCACGTGATAGTCCTTGGAGAACCGCGACAGGCAGGCGGCGACGAAGCGGATGATCTGGTCGCCGGTCTGATGGCCCCAGGTGTCGTTGAACCGCTTGAAATGGTCGATGTCGCACAGGATCAGCGAGAAGGGCTCGCCCTTCAGGTCCGCATCGCGGCGCGCCTTGCGCATGCTCTCGTCGAAGCGCTTGCGGTTGGCGACGCCGGTGAGCGCGTCCGTCATCGCCTCTTCGCGCACCTTTTCGAGATTGTTGCGCAGCTGATCGACTTCCTGGGACGTCTCCGACAGGCGGCGTTCAAGCTCGCGCGAGCGGCGCTGCATGCGGGCGGTGGCGGCGACCAGACCTTCGACCATGCGCTTGACGCTGGCGCTGTCCGTGGCGCGGTCGAGCTGGCCGGAGGCGCCGGCGAGCGCTTCGCCGTAAGCCGCGGTGTCGCGCTCGGCGGCCTCAAGCGTCTTAACCACGGCGCCGAGCTCGCGACTCATGGCGCCGCCGGCGTCCATCACCGCGTCCTGAATACGCCGGAAGGTGAAATGCCGGTCGTAGAGATCGTCGAGCACGTCTTGCGAGATCGGGCCGCCGGCCTCAAGCACGGATTGGAGATCGGTGCAGAGTTCAGCCGTCGTGTCAGACACATAGGCCGTGAAGACCGCATAATTCTGGGGGCTCGGCGCGAGTTCGTGCCGGGCGATGAGGTCGAGCGCTTTCTTGGCCAGCTCGATGCCTTCAGCGGTGTGCAAACGTCCGTTCACCGGAATCCCCCAAAGCGGCGGCGGCGCGTTTTGCACCGTCCATGAGGGGGAGGCTAAGCCCGATTATGGAAAGATGAGGTAAACGCGCGCCGCCTAAAGCGCCGGCCTGAGGAGGAAGTCCGGCACATGTTCGCCGAACCCGGGCGCGCGGCGATCCTCGCGCTCGGGCATCGTGCGGGCGGCGCGGGCGGGCGCTTCGCGCTCGGCTTTCGGCGTCTCGTCGGATTTGCGCCGGCGATTGCGGCCCCTTGCAGGTTTCGCCTCGCCGCTCTCGGACCCAGCGTCTTTTTTCGCCTCGACCGGGGCGGAGGCCGCGTCTTTCGTCGCTTCGACCGGGGCGGCGGCCGTCGCATCGCTCGGCGCGCCCTCCACATCAAGGGTCGCGGGTTCGGCGCCGATCAGTTCGACGACCTTGGCCAGCGCTTTTCTGTCTTCCGGGGTCACGATCGTGACCGCTTCGCCGGTCATTCCGGCCCGACCCGTGCGGCCGATGCGGTGCACGTAGTCGTCTGCGTTACGCGGAATGTCCATGTTGAACACATGGCTCACCGCCGGGATGTCGAGTCCGCGCGCGGCCACGTCGGAGGCGACGAGAAGGCGCAGCTCGCCGGACTTGAACTGGGCGAGGGTTTTCATGCGCTGGGACTGGTCGAGATCGCCGTGGATCGGCGCGGCGGAGAAGCCATGGCGCTGCAGCGAGCGCGCGACGATGTCCACATCGCGCTTGCGATTGCAGAAGATGATGCCGTTCTTCACGCCTTCACGGTTGATCGCCTTGCGCAGCGCGTCGCGCTTGGTCTTGGGCTGACCGTCCTTCGTGCGCACTAGGAGCTGGGTGATCGTCTCGGCGGCCGAAGCCGGGCGCGAAACCTCGACCCGCTCGGGGTCCTTCAGGAAGGTGTCCACCAGACGCTGGATCTCTTTCGGCATGGTGGCGGAGAAGAACAGGGTCTGACGCCGGGCCGGAAGCAGTTTCAGGATCCGCTCGATATCGGGGATGAAGCCCATGTCCAGCATGCGGTCGGCTTCGTCGATCACCAGGATCTCGATGCCCATGAGCATCAGCCCGCCGCGCTCCACAAGGTCCAGCAGCCGGCCCGGGGTCGCGATGAGGATGTCCACGCCCTGGTCGATCAGGCGCTTCTGAGGCTCGAACGCGACGCCGCCGATCAGCAGCGCCATCGTGAGCCTGTGGTTCTTGGTGTAGGTCTTGACGTTGTCGGCGACCTGGTCGGCCAGCTCGCGCGTCGGCGCCAGGATCAGCGAGCGCGGCATGCGCGCCTTGGCGCGGCCGCGCGCCAGGCGCTCGATCATGGGAAGCGTGAAGCTCGCCGTCTTGCCGGTGCCGGTCTGGGCGATGCCGAGCACGTCACGGCCGGTCAGCGCGACCGGGATCGCGCCCGCCTGAATCGGGGTGGGCTTTTCGTAGCCGGCTTCGGCGATGGCCGAGAGCAGGGCGGGGCTGAGCCCAAGATCTTTGAAAGTCATGCGCCTCGTTTAAGTGCAGCTGATGCGGGCGGCGTTACGGGAATCGATCCGGTGCGCCGTTTTCGAGGCGCGAACGTACGCGGCGGAACATAAGAAGCCCGGCCGCGCTGTCAACGCGGCCGGGCCCTTGAGCACTGACAATCCAGGCCGGTGTGGCCGGGATGTCTCTAGTCGGGGCGCCTAATGGCGGTAGGCCTGGGCGCCCTCGCGCACGATTTCGGCGTAACGGTCGCGCAGACGCGTCTGGCGAGTTTCCATGGACTGGACTTCGCCGTCGATGATGACGCGCACCGGCGCGCTCATCACCTCCAGCGGATCACCGTCCCAGATCACCACGTCGCCGGCATAGCCCGCCGCGAGCGCGCCGTACCGGTCTCCGACGCCGTAGATCTCCGCCGGCGTCAGCGTGATCGCGCGGAAGGCGTCGGTCCAGTCCGCATCGTGGGCGACCGCGATCGCTGCATGCTGGGGCAGGAGGCGCGGATTGAAGTACAGGTCCGAGCCCGCTGTGGTGTAGGCCACCTGAACGCCGGCCTGGTGCAGGATTGCGGCGGCCTCGGTCGTGGAGGCGAGCCGGTCGAAGCTGTCGGGCAGATTGCGCATGGGATCGTAGATCACCGGAATCTGCGCCGCGGCGAGTTCATCGGCCACCAGATGGGCCTCGGCGGCCCCGGCGATGATCAGGCGGATCGCCGGGTACTGGTCGGCGAAGGACAGCGCGCGGCGAATGTCGCTCGCCCGGTCCATCATCATCACCAGCGGGATTTCGCCGCGCACCGCCGAGACCATGGCCTGGGCGTCGTAGCGGTCGATGGCGTCGCCCTCGTGGTGGGCCATGAAGCGGCCGGGATAAAAGCGGGCGTCCTCGATGGCCGCGCGCAGGAAGGCCCAGGCCGCCGTGCGCGCGCCGCCTGCGGTCGCCGCGCCGGAGCTCGACAGATCGACCACCAGGAAACGGCGCGTGGCGAACAGGCTGTCGAAATCGCCGGAGCTGTCGGCCAGCGCGCCGCGCCCGGCGATGATCGCCGAACCAGTGGAGGGATAGACCGCAAAGCGGGTGATCCCTTCGGTGCGGGCCTCGTCGATATGGGTGCCTTGCGGATTGAACCCGTCGGCCACGTCCAGCGCGGCGGTGAAATGGCTGTCGTCGGCCGCGTCGTCGCGGGTCGAGCCTTCCGCGCCCACCTCCACGAGCCCGAGCTCGGTGTGGGGATGGAACAGGCCCGGCGTGATCCAGCCGCCGTCGGCGTCGATCACCGTGACCTGGTCGGCCTCATACTCGATCGGGTCGCCGACCGAGATGATGGCGCCGTCGCGGATCACCACGGTTCCGTTCTCGATGATCCCGCGATCGGTGTTGGTCACCACGCGCCCGTTATTGATCACAAGCACGTCCTGGGCGAGCGCGGAGCCTGCGGTCAAGGCCGCGGCGGCGAGGGAAAGGAGCAGCGTTTTCATATCAGTAGTCTCCTTCACCGGGCTGACCCAGCATGAAGTCGCGGATTGTGCGCCGCTCCGGATCGGCCCGGTCGAACATCAGCGCGCCGTCGATATAGACATGGTCGGCGAGGGCGTAGCTGGAGAAGGGATGAGCAGACCAGATCACCAGATCGGCGCGCTTGCCCGGCTCGATCGAACCGGTCTCCTGCGCGATGCCCAAAGCCTGCGCCGGACGGGAGGTGAACCAGGCCACGGCGTCGGCGTCGGAGATGTCGAGCCCCATGCGACGGCCGTCGGAAAGCGCCTTGGCGACCTCCTGATTGAGCCGCTGAATGCCGAGATCTGAATCCGAGTGGATCATGGCGCAGGCGCCGCCGGCATGGGTGAGGGCGAGGTTTTCAGGGATGGAGTCGTAAGCCTCCATCTTGAACCCGCCCCAGTCGGCCCACACCGCCGCGCAGGTTTCGTGCTCGGCCAGCAGATCGGGGATCTTGTAGGCCTCCACTGCGTGGTGGAAGGTCGTGACCCGATAGCCGAACTCGTCGGCCATATCGAGAATCTGGGCCATCTCGTCGGCGCGGTAACAGTGCATCTGCACCAGAATCTCGCCGTCCAGCACGCCCATGAGCGTGTCGAGTTCGAGATTGCGCGTGGGCGGGTTCACGTCTTCGCCGGCTTCGGCGTCCTCCCAGTAAGTGTTCCAGGAGCGGCGATACTCCACCGCGCGCTGCCAGGCTTCGCGATAGCCGGCCACATTGCCCATGCGCGAGCCGGGCGCCTGGCCGCGATTGCCGTAGACCCGCTTGGGGTTTTCCCCGCAGGCCATTTTCAGCGTGTAGGGGGCGTCGGGAAATTTCATGCCCTGCACGGTGCGCGAGGGCGTGTTGCGCAGCGTCACGCCGCGCCCGCCGAACAGGTTCGCCGAGCCGGGAAGCACGTGCAGCGTGGTCACGCCGCCCGCCAGCGCGGTGTCGAAGCCGGGATCCTGCGGCCAGATTCCATGCTCGGCCCAAACCTCGGCGGTCACCGGGCTCGTCACCTCGTTGCCGTCGCTGTGCGCGTTTACGGCCGGGGAGGGGTAGACGCCCAGATGGGAGTGGATGTCGATGACGCCGGGCGTGATGTAGCGGCCGGCCGCATCGATCACCGTCGCGCCCTCCGGCGTTTCCAGATTCTGGCCGACACCGGCGATGCGGCCGTCACGCACCAGCACGTCGGCGTTCTCCATCATGCCGCCGACCCCGTCGAACACGGTGGCGCCGGTGATCAGCGTCACGCCGCTTTCGAACGGCTGATAGGTGGACGGAAACGGGTTCTGGTCGTAGCGCACGACTTCGCCGTCGCCGGTATTGGTGCGGGCCTCGCCGTCATCGCCGGACTGCCCGTTGGTATCGGCGCAGCCGGCGATCGCGATCGCGGACAGCGCCGCGATCGAGGCCGACAGCCCCTTGAAGGATCTAAGCAATGGTCTCTCCCCGGATGGTCTCGCGCGCCAGAGATGCGGCGCGCTCCGTAGCCGCGGGGAGGGTGGCGAAAATCGCCTTACAAGGAAAGGTGTTATTGTATTACGTGCGAAGCGCCGGGCGCTAAAGGTCCACGTCCGCCACGAACGGCGCATGCTCCTGAATGTACTGGAAGCGCAGCTCGGGCTTTTTGCCCATGAGCGTCTCCACCAGCTGGTCGGCGACGGCGCGCATCTCCTCCGTCACTGTCACCCGGGCGAGCGAGCGCGTCTCCTTGTTCATGGTGGTGGATTTCAATTGCGGCGGCGTCATTTCGCCCAGGCCCTTGAAGCGGCCCACCTCCACCTTGCCCTTCTTGAACTCGGTTTCGATCAACCGGTCCTTCTCCGCATCGTCGGCGGCGTAGAGCGTCTTGCCGCCCTGGGTGAGCCGGTAAAGCGGCGGCTGGGCCATGTAGAGCCGGCCCGATTCGATGAGACCGGGCAGGAAGCGATAGAAGAAGGTTGCGAGCAGGGCCGCGATATGGGCGCCGTCCACGTCGGCGTCGCACATGATGATGACGCGCTCATAGCGCAGATCGTCGATGTGGAATTTCTTGCCCGGCTGAACGCCAAGCGCCAGCAGCAGATCGGAAATCTCCTGGTTCGCGGCGATCTTGTCGGCGGTGGCCGAGGCGACGTTGAGGATCTTGCCGCGCAGGGGCAGGATGGCCTGGGTTTTCCGATCCCGCGCCTGCTTGGCCGAACCGCCGGCCGAATCGCCCTCCACCAGGAAGATTTCGGTGCCGTCGGAATTGCTCTGCGAGCAGTCGGCGAGCTTGCCGGGCAGGCGCAGGCGGCGGGTGGCGCTCTGGCGCTTCACTTCCTTCTCGCGCTTGCGCTTCAGCCGGTCCTCGGCGCGCTCCACAGCCCAGTCCACCAGGCGCGACGCGTCCTTGGGGCGGGCGGCCAGCCAATGGTCGAACTGGTCGCGGATCGCCTGCTCCACGAGGCGCTGGGCCTCGCCCGTCGACAGGCGGTCCTTGGTCTGGCCCTGAAACTCGGGATCCTTGATGAAGAGGGAGAGCAGGGCGCCCGCGCCGCCCATGACGTCGTCGGCGGTGATCTGGTTGGCCTTCTTCAGCCCGATCAGCTCGCCATGGGCGCGCAGGCCCTTGCTGAGCGCCGAGCGGAAGCCCTGTTCGTGCGTGCCGCCCATGGGCGTGGGCACGGTGTTGCAGAAGCTTTGGCAGAACCCGTCATATTCGCCGAAGCCGTTATCGGAGAAGGCGACGGCCCACTCCACCGCGCCCATGCGGCCGTCGCGCTCCACGCGGCCGGAGAAGGCGTCGGTGACGAGCTGCGCGTTGCCCTGCATCTCCGCCAGGCGGTCGGCGAGACCACCGGGGAAGGAGAGGACGGTCTCGTGCGGGATGTCCGTGCCTTCCACCAGGTGCGGCGCGCATTTCCAGCGAATCTCCACGCCGCGGCGCAGGAACGCCTTGGCGCGCGCCATGGCGAACAGGCGCGCCGCCTTGATCATGCGCCCGCCGAAGATTTCATGGTCCGGCTTGAAGCGCACCGAGGTGCCGCGCCGGTTATGGACCGCGCCCAGATTCTCGATCGGGCCCTGCGGCAAACCCCGCGCATAGACCTGGCGCCAGAGCTGGCGGTCGCGGGCGACCTCGACGACGAGCTCTTCAGACAGGGCGTTCACAACCGAGACGCCGACGCCGTGAAGGCCGCCGGCGGTCTGATAGGCCTTGTCGGAGAACTTGCCTCCGGCGTGGAGCGTGGTGAGCACGACTTCCAACGCCGACTTGTCAGGAAATTTCGGGTGCGGATCGACCGGGATGCCGCGGCCATTGTCGGTGACGGTGACATAGCCCTCGTCGTCCAGGCTCACCTCGATGCGGTCGGCGTGGCCGGCCACCGCTTCGTCCATGGAGTTGTCGAGCACTTCGGCGAAGAGATGGTGCAGGGCGCGCTCGTCGGTGCCGCCGATATACATGCCCGGGCGTTTGCGCACCGGTTCCAAGCCTTCGAGCACTTCGATCGATGACGCGTCATAGCCCGCTCCTTGCGCGCCGCCCGGCGCAGCGGCGGCGACAGCCGGCTTCACGGCGGGCTTTGGCGCGGATTTCGGCGCAGGCGCGGGGGTCTCGGCCTTCGGCGCAGGCGCGCTCGGCGCGGCCAGCTTTTTGGGCCCGGGCGAGGCGGAGAACAGATCGTCTTGAGAATCGTGAGCCATGGTGCGCCCGAGAGTGCACGTTCGCACGGTGTTCTGGAAAGGGCGCGCGTCAGCGCCGCGCGTGCTTATCTACAGAAACGGGATCCAGCGCCGGCCCAGGCGACGCTCGCATTCCTGGATCTGCGCGTCATAACGCCGAGCGTCGGACTCCACCTCGCGCGCCGCCCGGTCGAGCCAGGCCTTGCCGCGATAGGTGCCGCGCCGGAAGCCGCCATGACCCTCGTGATAGGCCAGGTAGAGATTGTAGGGATCGCCGGTGGAGATGCCGGCCAGCCGGTGGCTCATGGAGTTGTACCAGCCGATGAAATCCACGGCGTCGCCGAAATCGTCCCGGTCCGCGCCGCGCCGTCCGGTTTCCTCGCGGTACCAGTCCCATGTAGTGTCCAGCGCCTGGGCGTATCCGTAAGCCGACGAGGGCCGCGTCCAGGGAATGATCCCCAGAAGGCGCTGGCGCGCCGGGCGGGCGTCGTGACGGAAGCTGGATTCGCGTTTCAGGATGGCGAGCTGGACCCCGGGCGAGACGCCATAGCGCCGCTCGACCCGCTGCAGATCGCGCCACCAGGCGCGGTTGTCCTCTAAGATCAGGCAGGCGTCGTGGACCTGGTCGGGGGGCGCGGTGGCGCAGCCCGTGACCAGCATCGCCGCGCCCAGCGCAGGAAGGAGCACACCTTTCCACATGTCGGAAAGCATGCCCGGGCTTGGTTAAGTCGGAGTGAACGGCCGGCGCGGCGTCGCGCAATGGGGGGGCGGAGCGCGGCGCCGACCGTTCGGCTGAAAGCGGGGCCGGTGCGTCTGCGCTCGCGCCGGCCCCGTGTCTCCACCGTCAGCATGGGGTCAGGACAGGGAAGACAATGCAACCCTAATCCCTTCCCCTGAGGCGAGCAAGGTCTAAACTTAGAATGTAAGCCGGATCACGAGCCGCGCCACATGGCGCACGAAGTCGTCGCGCACGTCCGCGTCATAGGCGAACGAGAAAGTCGAGTAGTTCGACCCCGCGCTCAGGCCGAAGCCCAGGAGCACGCCGGACCCGGACAGGGTCGCCGAGCGCAGCGTGAAGGGCGAACCCGCCTCGCCGAAGCGCGCCGTCGTCTCCGCCTCGTCGCTGAGGAAATCGCCGCGATAGCCGATATTGAGCGAGGGGGCCCACCAGGACAGATCCGTGCCGAAGCGGCGCGACACCGTCAGCGTGGCCGCGCCGAGCAGCGCGGAGCTCTCCCGGTCGTCCACGATCAGCGCCAGGCGCTCGTTGGCTTCATCCTCCACTGATTCGGTGTAACCGCTCTCGAACAGGGCGAGATAGGTCAGGCTCGCCTCCGGCCGCACGATCCAGCGATTGAAGGTGAAGTCCCGCCCCGCCTTGCCGCTGGCCGAGAAATGCCAGCCGTTCCATTCGGCGGTGTTGGTGGAGTTGAACTCCCCGATGAGGATGTTGCGCTCGCTCTCGAAATAGTCGTAGCCGAGGCTGAGCGCGCCGGAGACATCCATGCCGCCGAGTTCAAGACCGGCATAGGTCCCGACCTGGCCGGTGAGGGCGACCATGGGCTCGTCGAAGCCCTCGATCTCCTCCACTTCACTGGCTGCGCCGAGCACGTTGAAGCCCACCGCGTAGAACGGACCCAGCGGACGGTCGAGACCCACGGCGAGTCCCACGCCCTGTCCGCGATACCCCGGTCCGAACGCGTTCGCCGAGCGGTCGGCGAAATACCCGAACTCCTGGGCCCACACGCCGGCGAGGTCGTCCGGCGCCAGGCGCGCATTGGCGAGGCGCACCGACAAGGCGCCGGCGGCGGCGTCGTTGGAAGCCAGGGCGAATTGGATCGCGCTGGTGGCGTATTCAGGAAGCAGCTGATTGTACGCGTTGAAGAAATCCTGCTGCGTCCGCACGCCGGCGAAGGCCGCGCCCAGCGCCTCGACCGCCTCGAAGGCGGCGAGCGCCTCGCCGTAAGCGGCGGCGCGCGATTCATCCAGGCCCACCTGCTCGGCGCTTTTTCGGCGCAGAGACAGGACGAGCGTGTCGGGATCGGTGTCCGAGCGCGCCAGGGTGGCGTTGTAAAGGAACGGCGCCTCGGTCGCGTCCAGCACGGATTCGTCGGCCAGCGTAAGCGCGCCGTCGGCGGTGAGGATCGTCAGATCGGCGCTTTCGCCCACCAGATTGGCGAGCGAGACGTTGAGGTCCGCGCCGGCGGCGAAATTGATGTCGCCGCTGGCCCTCAGGAAGGCGTCGGCGCGCTGGGTGCTGTCGACCTCGAGCTCAAGCACGCCGCCCTCGCCGAAATTGGCTTCGGTGAGCGAGAGCGTGCCGTCGCCGGTGAGCACAAGCCGGCCGTCGGCCACGTCCAGGGTCAAGCCGCCGCCGTTGGATGCGTCGCCCGTGTTGGTGACAGCGCCGGTTAGCGTCGCGTTGTTGATGATCAGCCGGTTGGAGCCACCGCCGAAGCTGACGTCGCCGGTGACGGTTCCGCCCAGCACTTCAAGCGTGTCGTCGCCGGAACCGAACAGAATGTCGCCGACGATCGTGGCGTCGGGCACGGTTTCGCCCTCCTCCGCCACGGCCTGGGTCTGGACGATACGAAGGCCCTGGGTGGAGGTGCGCGCGTCGATGGCGACGAGCTGAACGGTTTTCGTCCCGTCCGCCCAGTCGCCCTCAAGCCCTTGCGCGTCTGCGCGGATCACGCCGGAGTTTTCAATGAGGCCGGTGGCGTCGTTCTCCACGGTGATCGCCGTGGCGCTCACGCCGCCGCCGACGATGCGCGCGATGATCGAGCCTTGCTCGTTGAGGATGCGCGACAATTGCGATCCCTCGCCCAGCACCAGGGCGAACGCCGCAGCTTGGCCGTATGATCCTTCCACCACGTCGATGGTATCCGGATCGTCGTCGCCGAAGCCGTCGCCGTCAAATCCGAGCGCGCCCGTGGCCGTGATCGCGCCGCGGTTCTCAAGGCCGCTGTCAGCAGTGGCGTTGGCGGAGGCGTTCGCGCCGAACACCACGCCGCGCGCTTCGCCGTCATACGAGATGGCGCTGATCGCCGACTCGTTGAGCATGCCGCCGGCTTCCAGCACCACCATGCGCAGATTATTGTTCTCGTCGCGCCCGGCGATGAGGAAGGCCGTCGCGTCGCGGCCGTCATAAAGGCTCACCGCGCCGACCTGGCCTTCGTTGACAAGGGCGAAGCCCAGCTCTTCGGGGTCTTCGTCCTCGTCCGGTTCTGCGTTGTTGAAATCGTCCGGCAGCACCGCCTCGCCGATGGTCACGTCTCGGTCGCCGGATCCGATATCGATGGCTGCGCCCTGGCCGGAGGTGAGGCGCACGTTCGCGCCGGACCCGATGAACACGCCGTCGACCACCGAACCGGCGATCACGACGGCGGAGCGCGCGTCGATATCATCGCCGCCTTCAGGGTCCCCAGCGACGCCGTCCGGCCCGTTCGGGTCGGCGTCCAGCAGTTCGAACGCCCGCTGGGTCAGGCGCGAGGAAATCCGGTATCCGTTCACGTCTATGGAGCCGGTCAGGCGCAGCCCGCCGCCCACATTCGCGTCAAGCACCGCGCCATGTCCGTCGGGCGTGTCGGCGTTGATATTGTCGATCTCCACGTCGCCGCCGATATCGGCTTCCACCGACAGCGCCGTGGAGCGCTCGCCGCGGACATTGATCGCGCCTGCGGCGATGAGATCGCCGGTCAGACCGGTGACGGCGCGCACGCCGTAACTGTCCTGTCCTGCGACGACGACGCTCGAGGCCGCGCCGAAGCTCGCCGAGCCGTCGACATCGCTCTGACCGGCGAGCGGGTCGTAATCGCCGTCCACCTCGCCGATCAGAACACCGGTCTTGTTGGTGTCTTGTGCGAACGGGCCGTCCGCCTCGCCGTCAGGGTCCGGATCGCCGTCCTCGTCGAAATCGCTGTTGTCGTCGATCTCGCTGTCGACGGCGGTGTAGCTGTCGTTAAGGAATATCCCGCCGTTCTGGGTGAGGTCGCTCTCCACCCCGCCCAGCATCTGCACGCCGACCGCCCCGTCGATATCGGCGTCTTCGCCGTTGGCGTCGATGTCGGTGATCTCAATGCGGCCGCTGTCGATGGTCAGATCATTGTCGGAGTTCACCAGCACCGCAGGCCCGGTCGCTTCCGCCGCGCCGTCAAGGATCACCCGGCCCGAGCTGGTGATGACGATGTCGGAGGCGGTGTCGTTTTCGCCCGCAGTGGCGGTGTCGATCGGCTCGTCAACCTCCCCGGTGATTTCCGTCGCGTCCTGAGCCCAGACGGGGGCGTGCGCGAGGGCGGCGATCGAAGCGGCGGCGAGAAGGCTGCGGCGCATGGACACGTCTCCGGTTCGGCGCGATCAGGAATGAGCGTTGATCGGACCTTAAGCGTCGGATGAAACTTCTAGACCAAGGTTTCGCGCGCGTCGATACGCGCGCAAGGCTTCCGCGCAGCGGGCCGGAGGCGTTACAGACATGAAACGGCCGGCCCGGGCGCTCCCGGACCGGCCGCGGCTTCAGGCGGACCTCAAGGGTTAGACCTTGTAGTACAGCTCGTACTCCACCGGGTGGGGGTGGTGTTCGATGCGGGTGACCTCTTCCATCTTCAGATCGATGTAGGCGTCGATCTGGTCGTCGTCCATCACCCCGCCCTTCTTCAGGAAGTCGCGGTCGGCGTCGAGCGACTCCATCGCTTCGCGCAAGGACCGGCACACGGTGGGGATGTCCTTCAGCTCCTCGGCCGGCAGATCGTAGAGATCCTTGTCCATGGCGTCGCCGGGATGGATCTGGTTCTCGATGCCGTCGAGACCGGCCATCAAGAGGGCGGTGAAGGTCAGGTAGGGGTTGCCTGCCGCGTCCGGGAAGCGGGTCTCCAGGCGTTTGGCCTTGGGCGAGGAGACGTGCGGGATCCGGATCGAGGCCGAGCGGTTGCGCGCCGAATAGGCGAGCAGGACCGGCGCCTCGAAGCCCGGAACCAGCCGCTTGTAGGAGTTCGTCGAGGCGTTCGCGAAGGCGTTGATGGCGCGCGCGTGCTTGATGATCCCGCCGATATAGTAAAGACAGGTCTCGGAAAGATCGGCGTACTTGTCGCCGGCGAACAGCGGCTCGCCGCCTTTCCAGATCGACTGGTGCACGTGCATGCCCGAGCCGTTGTCGGGGTAGACCGGCTTCGGCATGA
>JBNPED010000012.1:0-35702 GCA_051117435.1 Oceanicaulis sp.
CGGAGCGAACCGTGGACGGGCTCTGGAACACAATCGGCCGGATATCGGAAACCTTCACGCCGGCCGAATGCGCCAACTACTTCGCCGCCTGCGGATATGATCCAGACTGGTAGGACGCCGCTCTAGCGCTTGAGTGCGATCACGCCGACCTGCCCCCCGAACGCGCCGGCATGGCCGTCCTTGGCCGCGCGGCGGCAGGAGAAGAAGCGCGCGCGGTCCGCGAAGGTGCAATGGTTCAGCACGGTGACGGCGTGCTCGGGCACGCCCGCGGCGATGAGCTGGCGCCGGCAGGCTTCGGCCACGTCCAGCCCGGCGCCGCCTTCGGCGTCGCGCGGCCCCGCCAGCGCGTCGTCGAGCCCGCCGAACTGAATTTCGAACTGCTCCAGCACTTCCGGCCCCACGCGGTAATTGGCCTGGCTGATCGCCGGACCGATGGCGGCTTGAACTTGCGCCGGTTCGGTCCCGTAAGCCGTTTTCATCGCCGCCAGCGTTTCGCCGACAATTCCTCTCACCGTGCCGCGCCAGCCCGAATGCACCGCGGCGACCGCCGGGCGGACCGGATCGAAGAGCAGGATCGGAACGCAGTCGGCGGTCTGGGCGCACAGGGCGAGGCCGGGAACGTCCGTCATCGACGCATCCGCCTCGCCGGCCGACCAGACGCCCTCGGGCTGGGAGTCCACCTTGATGATTTCCGCGCCGTGCACCTGATTGAGGAACACCAGATCCACATCGCCGAGCGCCTTTGCGAGGCGCGCGCGGTTCTCCTCCACATTGGCCTTGTCGTCGCCGCGCGACCAGGAGAGGTTCAGGCTCTCATAAGGTCCGGCGCTCACCCCGCCGGTACGCGTGGTGAAGGCGTGGACGATGCGCTCATCCCCGAATCCCGGCGCGGTCAGCAGCTCCAGCCCGCTCATGCGTCCGCCTCCGGAAGAAAACCGATCCGTCCGCGCCCCAGATCATAGGCGGCGCGCGCCTGCGCGATATCGTGAGTGACGGCGTGGAAGGCCGACCAGTCGTTCTCGGCGGCGATCGGGGCCCAGAGGCCCTCCACGGTCTCGATGGTCATGTGCAGCGGATCGGGGCGGGAGAAATAGGGATGGGCCAGGCGCTCGGGCCGCACCGGTTCGCGCGCCTCCAGCGCGTCGCGCACAGGCTTGAAGGCGTCGCGCGCATAGAAGGACTTGCGCGGACCGGCCTCGGCGCGGGTCGCGGACGCCGGGCCGCAGAACCAGTCGAAGAACACCGCCTCGAACGGAATCTCGCTCGCCTTCATGAAATCCAGCAGCCCGGTGACCAGAGCGCCGTCCGCGGCCTCGTCCTGCTCGGCGACGCCCAGCCGGTTCAGGAAGGCGGTTCGGATCTCGCGCTTGTAATGCTCCGGGAAGGCCGACAGCGCCTCGATCAAGGCGTCGCGATCGCCGGCGATCGAGAGCGCGCCGCCCAGCTGCTGCAGCGCCCAGAACACGCTCTCCGGCTGACGGGCGTAGGCGTAAAGCCCGGTCTGGTCGAAATAGGCCGCGGTGAAGCCCGGCTCGAAATACGGCAGGAAGCGCCAGGGCCCGTAATCGAAGCTCTCCCCGGTCACCACCAGATTATCCGTGTTCAAAACGCCGTGCACGAAGCCCGCCGCCATCCATTGCGCGGCCAGCCGGGCGGAATTGCGCGCCGCGGCGTCCATCACGGCGGCCGCCTTGTCGCGCCGGTCGTGATCGGCGTCCGGGAGAAGCTGGTCCAGGCTGTAATCGATCAGCCGCCGGATCGTCTCGGAATCGTTGAAATAGGCGTGGCGCTGGAACACGCCGAAGCGCATATGGGAGTGCTGCAGCCGGGTCATCACGGCCGAGCGGGTCGGCGAGGGTTCGTCGCCGCGATGGAGCTGTTCGCCGGTCTCGAAGACGGAAAAGATCTTGCTGGTGTAGACGCCCAGCGCTTCGAGCATCTCTGCGGCGAGGATCTCACGCACCGCACCTTTCAGCGTCAGCCGTCCGTCGCCGGAGCGCGAAAACGGGGTCTGGCCCGACCCCTTGGTGCCGAAATCCAGCAGCCGGCCATGGCCGTCGCGCACCTGGCCGAACAGGAAGCCGCGCCCGTCGCCGATCTCGGGATTGTACACTCGGAACTGATGGCCGTGATACTTGATGGCCCGCGGCTCGGCCTGATTGTCCGGAAGCGGATCGAACCGGTGGAAATGCGCCTTGCGGCCCGCCTCGTCGAGGTCGAGCCCCACCGCGTGCGCCCAGCGTCCATTCCACCAGACCGGCTCGGCCTTGGGAAAATCGGCCGGATCGACCGGTGTTGAGACGGCGTCGCCCAGACGGGCGAATTGCGGATCGGGGCGATAGGGCGCGGTCATGGCGTCCGTTTTTCTGCCTCAGGCGGGCGTGATGCGGGCGGGGCGCGAGACGCCCCTGGCGAGCGCCTTGGCGGCGTCCTCCAAAGCGGTGATGCAGGTGGGCATGATGCGCGAGAGATTGAGGAAGCCGTGCGGCACGCCCTTGTACATCTTGCGCTCCACGGGCACGCCGAAGGCGGCGAGCTTGGCGGCGTAGGCCTCGCCTTCGTCATTGAGCGGATCAAGTTCGGCGGCGAGCATCCAGGCCGGCGGCAGGCCCTTCAGATCGCCGGCCAGCAGCGGTGAGATGCGCACGTCGGCGGGGTCGGCGTCCTTCACATAGCGCTTCTTGATCTCTTCCAGCGTCGCGGTGGACAGAAGCGGCCCCTCCTGCCAGCGCGGCCGGTCCTTCTTCACCTGGACCAGCTGCATGACCGGATAGAGCAGAAGCTGGAAGGCCACCTGCGCGCGGCGCTCGCGCGCAATGGTGGCCGAGAGATTGCCGCCGGCGCTGTCGCCGCCCACCGCCAGACGTGTCCGGTCGAAGCCGAAACTGGTCAGCGCGCCGGCCGCGGCCGCGTCGAAGCTCGCCAGCGCATCCTCCACCGCCGCCGGATAGGGATGCTCCGGCGCCAGACGATAGCCCACCGAGCAGATGCGCACGCCGGAGACCGCGGCGAGGCGGTGGCACATGGGATCGTACGTGTCCAGAGAGCCCAGGGTGAACCCGCCGCCATGGTAGAAGATCAGCCCCGGCGCGGGCGCGGGATCGGCGCCGTAGGGCACGTAGATGCGCGCCGGCAGCGGGCCGTCGCCCCCGGCGATGTCGATGTCGAATCTCTGCTCCACCGGCACCGGCGGCGCCTCGACCAGGTCGCGCGCCTTTCCCACCGCCTCGCGCAGGGCAGGCGTGGTCTTGGCCGCGTCGAACAGATCGGCGAGGCCCGAGGTCTTGAACCATTGGTCGAAGGGATTGGTCGGATCGCTCATGGCTCAAAGATCACGTCGCAACAGGAAAGGCGCAAGGCGTCCGGCCGCTCCGCCGCAGAAAATTCACGTCTGCGACCAGCGCTCGGCGTCCTCGCGCGCTTCGGTGCGGTCGCGGTCGGACAGGGCGAGCAGCGGCGACAGCCGGCGCAGCAGCGAGTCCTCCGCATCGTCCTTCTTCCCGTCGGCCAGAGCCACGAGCCAGAGATGGGTCATGAAGATCTTGCGGTGCACTAGCGGCATGTCCTTGACCACCTGGGTGTAGCGGTGATGGCCCACGGCGCTCTCGGCGATCGTTTCGGCCTCGGCCAGCACGGCATCGGCGCGCTCGGGGCTGAGCTTGAAGCCCTCGCGCAGGATCTGGCAGATCTTCTCGCGCTCGGCCTGAGAGAAGTCGCGGTCAGCGAGGGCGGCCTGCACCATAAGCACCGCCGCCGCCGTTTCCGGCGCGGGGGCGGTCTCTTTGGGTTCGGCCTCGCCGCCGGAGAACATCTTCTTGATCGCTTCGAACATGCACTTCGTCCTTTCACTCCGCTTCGGTGGCGGCGTCTTCGAGCGTATAGAGCGTTCGCGCCTCGCTCGCCGGTCCGCGCCGGTCGCCCAGGGCCAGCACCGTGACCCGCACCAATCTGTCGAACCGGATATAGATCAGCCGGTCGCCGGGGCGCACCGCCCAGCTCGCCTTGTTCAAACGTACGACCTGGCCGCTTCGCTCCGCGCGCACGCCGCCGCCTTCGATGAAGGCGCCCGCGCCCGAGCGCGATTTGAACAGGCGCGCGCGAAACAGCCAGACATCGCAGCGCTGGCTTTCCTCGCCCGCGCTCAAGAGGCGTCTCCCGCCGGGCGAGGCGGTTTCGCCTTGCGCCGCCGGCGTCGCTTGGGGCGCGGCGCCTCGGCCGCGGGTGCGGAGGCCGCCGCCTCGGCGGGCCGGGGGTGGCGCGGGTGTTTCGCGCGCTTGGCCTTGGCCGGTTGAACAGGGCGCGCCACGGGCAGGTCGGCGAGCACCGCGAAGGGCGTGTCGGCGCGGGCCGGCTCGGGCGCCGGCTCGCGGGTCTGGGTGAGCGAGCGCGCCCGCCCGCCCCAGAGTTCCGGCGCCGCCGCTTCGCCCGCGCCTCCCGCCTTGCGCACGCGCTTGTAGCCGAGGGCCTTGAGGACGGCTTTGAGCTCCTCCTCGCCGCAGCCCAGAAGGCTCATCATCGCCGGGCTGAGGGCGAAGGCGTGCTTGTGGGCCGGGTCGCGCGCCTCGCGGATCAGATCGGCCAGGCGCTCCAGCATGTCCAGGCGCACCGCGCGCGGCCCGCAGCGCTGAAAGCCCGCCGCTCCGTAATCGGCCTCGCTGCGGCGCGGATCGATCTCCACGCTCGTCAGGCCGGGTTCGAGCAGCAGCGCGGCCTCCGCCTCGCCGCGATGAGCGGCTTTGAGAAGCGAGGACAGCCGGGCCGGGCGCGGCTTGACCAGAGTGGGCAGGAACACCGCATGTTCGCCGATGCGCACGCCGGCGCTCTTCAGCTGGCGGCGCTCATTGACAGAAAGCTGGGCGATATCCGCGGCGAGCGCCGCGCGGGGCGCCGCGCCGAACCCCTCCACCAGCCGGTAGCCGATCCCGCGCGCCAGCCCGTCCAGCCCCTTCGCGCCGTTGACTTTTCTGCGCAGGGTCAGAAGCGGGTTCAGCACCGTTTCGGCCTCGTGGGCGAGGAAGCGCTCCAAACGCCGTTCGGCGCGCGCCACCGCCTCCCCGGCGCCCAGCTCGCCGCCGATCAGGCGCGCGCCGGGCGCGAACGGGTCTGCGCCGGCCTGAATGTGCGCCACCTTCTCGTCGCGCCAGAAAATCGCCCCGTCCTCGCCCAGTCGCAATTCGTCGTCCTCGGCCCGCGTCAGCGCGCCCAGGCGCCGGTTGATCTCCGGGCGCACCGCCTTCATCGCGGCGTTCGCCACCGCGCGGCGCGCCAGCGGTCCGCCCTCGGTGTCGGCCTTGAAGATGAAGCCCGACAGACGGCCCACATAATGGCCCTCCACCGTCACCTCGCCGTTCGCGGCGAGGCCGGCCTCCAGATCGCTCTTCTCGCGCAGCCCCTTCATCAGCGCGCTGGTGCGCCGGTCGATGAAGCGGGCGGTCAGCCGCTCGTGCAGGGCGTCGGAGAGCCGGTCCTCCACCTCGCGCGTGCGCCCCTGCCAGTGCTCGGGATCCTTCGTCCAGTCGCTGCGATGGGCCGCATAAGCCCAGGTGCGCACATGGGCCAGGCGCTGGGAGAGCGCGTCCACATCCCCGGAGGTCTTGTCCAGGCGCGTGATCTGGGCGTCGAGCCAGGCGTCGGGCAGGAAGCCGGAGCCTGAGGTGAGATGGCCGAACACCGTCTTGATGAGCCGGGCGTGGTCGTCGATCGTCGTCTTGCGGAAATCGGGCGTGCGGCACACGTCCCACAGCCGGTAGAGCCCGGCGCGGGACTTGATGCGCTCCTTCAGCTCGCCGTCGCGCGCGGCGATGTCGAGCACCTCCTCGTCGACGGCGTAACGCACCCGCTCCAGCACCGGATCGGGGGCGGGCATGTTCAGCGAGATGCGCAGATTGTGAAGGCTGGAGAGATCCAGGTCCGAATTGCGCCAGGTCAGCTTGTCCACGGGCGAGAACTCATGGCTCTCCACCCGCTCGATGACATCGGCCTCCAGCGGCTTGGCGTCGGCGGTCTCGCCGAACGTGCCGTCGGAGCGGAAGCGCCCGGCGCGCCCGGCGATCTGGCCGATCTCGTGGGGGAAGAGCTTGCGGCGCTTGCGGCCGTCGAACTTGTGCAGCGCGGCGAAGGCGACATGGTCCACGTCCATGTTCAAGCCCATGCCTATGGCGTCGGTGGCGATGAGGAAATCCACCTCGCCGGACTGGTAGAGCTCCACTTGGGCGTTGCGGGTGCGTGGAGAAAGCGCCCCCATCACCACGGCCGCGCCGCCGCGCTGGCGCCGGATCAGCTCGGCGATGGAGTAGACGTCCTCGGCCGAGAAGGCCACGACGGCGGAGCGCCGCGGCAGCTTGGAGAGCTTCTTCGAGCCGGCGTAGGTGAGCACGGAAAAGCGCTCGCGCTCCTCGATCTCGGCCTCGGGAACCAGGCGGCGCAGGAGCGGGCGCATGGTGGCCGCGCCCATGAACATGGTCTCTTCGGTCCCGCGCGCGTTCAGGAGCCGTTCGGTGAAGATGTGGCCGCGGTCGGGATCGTTGGCGAGCTGGATTTCATCGACGCCGAGAAAGGCCGGGCGCATGTCCAGCGGCATCGCCTCGACCGTGCACAGGAAATAGCGCGCGCCGGGCGGGCGGATCTTCTCCTCGCCGGTGATCAGCGCCACGGCGTGAACGCCCTTGGCCTTGACCACCTTGTCGTAGAGCTCGCGCGCCAGCAGCCGCAGCGGCAGGCCCATCACGCCGGAGGCGCGCGCCATCATGCGCTCCAGCGCAAGGTGGGTCTTGCCGGTGTTGGTCGGGCCGAGCACGGCGGTGACGCGCCCGGCGTTGGGTCTGGTCATGGCCAAGGCCCTATCCCGGAGTTTTCACCAAGATAGGCCGCGCCGCGCGCGCTTATAAGGCCTCGCGGCGAAAAGACTCAGTCGAGCGGCTGGTTGTCCACGGAGATCCGGCGCGCCGAGATGGAGATGTCGCCGATCTGCGTCGCCGCGCGGAAGCGCACCGGGATGTAGATCTCGCCGGCTTCGGCGAGCCAGATGCTCACCGGGCGCGCGGTCTCTTCTTCGGAGGGGCGGTCGCCGGGATCATAGCCGGAGACCGGCTCCAGAAACGCCTCGCACAGCACCGCCTCGCCGCGCCAGGCGCGGGTGCGCACGGTGTCGAGACCGCGATTTTCAAAGCGCAGATCGTAGCGCGCCTTGCCGTCGAACACCGGCAGCGTGCCCGAGCACGGCGTCCCGCGGTCGCCCGGCATGGCGAGCGTCAGGCCCAGCATCACCGTGATCGGATCAAGCGCGCCGGCGCGCTCCGCGTCGCTGGCGGGCGGCTCGCCCATGGAGCCGAAGGGCGGGTTGATGTCGGGCGTGGCGACGCGCTCGGGAAAGTCGATGCCCACCACGCGGCCCTTGTCGCTGGCGTAGTTCACGTGTTCGTAGCGATAGGGGAGTAGCCCGTCCTGGCCGCGATAGCCGATCGAGGTCGCCTCGATATTGGTGTCGTCGAACCAGCGCAGAAGCCCGGCGCTCTGGAAGGTCGCCGCGGCGGAGTAATCCACCTCGGAGAACCGCGCCGACAGGGAGATGTCGGCCACCGACAGGAAATAGACCGAGCCGGAATACTCCACGAACAGCTCGGCGGGCGGCTCGATCTCCGTCGCGCCGTCCGAAGCGATCTGGGCGGACGCGCCGAAAGCGGCGGCGAGCGCGAGGCCGGCGCCGAGCGCGGCGCGGGAGAAGGCGGTGGACGTCATGGCTGGGCTTTCCGTTTGCGGGTCATGCCGATATGGGACATCGCGGCGGCTGGCTGCAAGATGAACACCCGCTCCAAACGCTGTATCGGCTGAGTTTCTTGCAGCTGACCATGGCGGGAAGAGGGCGCGGAGCCTTGACGGGGCCGTAAGGCTCGTTTAGATCGCCCGCTCTTGCGCCGCGAGGGCTCGCCCGATGCGCGGTCGCACACCGGTTTTTACGACTGACTTAATCAAGGTGGAAGCCATGTCGCGCCGCTGCGAACTTACGGGCACGGGCCCGGTCTCGGGTCACAACGTGTCCCACGCGAACAACAAGACGAAGCGCCGCTTCCTGCCGAATCTGTGCCAGGTGACCCTGGCTTCGGAAACGCTGGGCCGCGCGTTCAAATTCCGCATCGCCGCGCGCGCCCTGCGCAGCGTGGATCATGTGGGCGGGCTCGACGCCTTCCTTCTCAAGGCCCGCGACGAGAACCTCTCGCTCGCCGCCCAGAAGGTGAAGCGCGAACTGAAAAAAGCCCAGGCCGAAGCCGCCGCCTAAGCGCCGCGCTTCTTTCTGAGACGAAGACGCCCGCCGGTGACGGCGGGCGTTTTTCGTTTGGGGATTTGTCCTTCCCCGCCCGGCGGCGCGGGGTGCGCCCGGTCAGGTCATGCGCCGGGTTTCAAAATGAGTTCGGCGTTCTTCCCCCTCTCCCCCGCAAGCGTGGGAGAGGGGGCGGCGAGGCTGCACGATGTCGCCGAACCGCCCGAGTTCGGCGGCATTGATGGGATACCCCTACCGGTCCGTCAGCTTCAGCTCGATCCGGCGGTTTCTCGCATTGGCTTCCGCCGAGCGGCCTTCGGCGATGGGATAATTATCGCCGAAGCCGGCGGCGAGCAGGCGGCGGGGCGGGACGCCTCGGTCGATCAGATACTCGATCACCGACAAGGAGCGGGCGGTGGAGAGCTCCCAGTTGGTCGCGAAGGGGATGCTGGGGCCCGGCGGGATCGGGTCGGTATGCCCGTCCACCCGCAGCACCCAGTCGATATCGGTGGGGATTTCCTCGGTGAGCTGGATGATCGCGTCGGCGATGGGATCCAGCGAGCTGCGCCCGCTTTCCGACAGGGTCGCCGAGCCCGAGGCGAACAGCACGTCGGTTTCGAACACGAAGCGGTCGCCCACCACGCGCACGCCGGAGCGATTGCCGAGGATCTCCATCAGACGTCCGAAGAATTCCGAGCGGTAGGCGGCCAGGCGCGCCACTTCGCTGGCCAGCGCCGCGTTGAGGCGGCGGCCCAGATTGACCACTTCGGCTTCAAGCTCGGCCTCGCGCGCCTCGCTGGCGTTCAGCGCCTCGTTCAGCCGGGCGAGCTCCTCGCGCAGGGCGGCCATCTGGTTGTTCAAAAGCGCGATGGTGGCCTGGGCCTCCTTGTTGAGGGCCTCTTCGTCCTCAAGGCTCGCCTGCGCCGCGGCGAGGCCTTCCTGCAGGCCCGCCACCTGGGCTGACAGGGCGTCGTTCTGGTCCTCCAGCGCGGCGTTGTCGCGCTCCAGCCCCTCCACGCGCAGCGACAGGCGCTGGTTTTCGCTTTGGGCGAGGTTGAGCTCCTCGGCGAGCGTGGCGAGGCGCGCATTGAGGTCGGCGAGTTGTTCGTCGCGCCCGGTGAGCGCCTGGGACAGCGCGAACTGGCCGGCGGTGAAGACCGCCAGGAGGAACACGATCACCAGAAGGAGCGTGGCGAGCGCGTCCACGAAGCCCGGCCAGTAATCGCCGGAATCGGTCTGGGAGAAGGCGAGATGGCGGGGAAGCGCCATGGGCTAGCGCTCTCCCGGACGCGGCGGCGGGCTGGAATTGTCCGAGCGCTCGCCGCGCTCGCGATTGAGCCGCGCCTGGGCCTCCAGGGCGCGCACCAGCACCTTGATCTCGTCCCTGAGCATGCGCGCGCTTTCGCGCTGGCTCTCGGCCGCCTCGTCGGCGAAGCGGGTCATGATGGTTTCAAGCTGGCGGGTATGGCGCTCCAGATTGTGCGAGAGCCGGTCCAGGGCCTCGGCCGACTGCTCCAGAAGCGCGCCCACATAGGCGCCGCCCGCCGCCTCCTCGCCGCCCGCCGCGCCGGCGGGACCGGCCGCGGCCAGGCGCGAGATCGAGGACAGCCATTCCTCCACCTCGTTATAGAAGCGGTTCTGCGCCCGGCTCGCCTGCAGTTCGAGGAAGCCGATGATCAGCGAGCCCGCGAGCCCGAACAGCGAGGAGGCGAAGGCCGTGCCCATGCCGGAGATCGGCTCCTCGATGGCGTTCATCAGCGCGGCCGCCTGCTCCTCGCCGGCGCCGGAGGCGGTGGCGGAGACCGCGCGCACCGCATCGCCCACGTCGGAGACCACCAGCAGCAGGCCGTAAAACGTGCCGAGCAGGCCGAGGAAGATCAGAAGCCGGCCGAAATAGCGCGTGAACGCCCCGCTTTCGGCCATGCGCGCGGCCACCGAATCCAGCACCACCCGCGCCGAGGCCGCCGAGATGCGCGAGCGCCCGTCCGCGGCGTCGGACAGAAGCGCGGCCATGGGTGCGATCAGCGAAGGCGGCGGAGGCAGCTCTTCGGGGTGTTCGGCGTCGTGGAGGCGCACCAGCCAGCGCGCGCTGGGTCCGATGGCGAGCGCCTGCAGGAAGGTGTAGACGATGCCGATCAGCAGGACGCCGAGGATCACGCCGTTGATCGCCGGATTGGCCTCGAACGCGGCGATCAGGGGCTGGTGCAGCAGCGCCGCCAGAAGCACCACGGCGGCCAGAAACACGGCCATCCAGAGAATATACTGGCCCGGCCCGGTGAAGCGGGTCGTGCGCGTGCGTCCGCCCGGGTCTCGCGATTGAGGCATGCCGATCATCCTTGCGCGCGGTTGGGAGGCCAAGGCTTGGCCCGCACCGCAATGAAACGCAAGGGTCGTGACCGCAATGAGGCGATCGCGGGGCCGCGATCGGCGCCGCTTGCGCGCCGGCTCGGTAGCCGCTAATTTTTCAATCCGGAGGTGCGGTCATGCTCACACTTCGCGGCAAGCGGTGGCTTTACGATATCGGCGGCCGGCGCGTGAGCGTCGAGAACGCCTGGAGCTGGACCGGATGGGCGCAGGAGCGCGTGGTCGTCGACGGCGAAAGCGTGCGGGAAACGGGTGAAGAGATGAAGACCCGGCGCCGGTTCACGGTTCCCGTGGAGGAGACCCGGCTCAATGCACCGCTGGAGATCGACATGCGCGCCAAAGGGTTCTGGATCGACTGCCGGATGCGCTACGGCGACGAGCTGATCGAGCCGATCGACGTGCAATACGGAAATTGGCGCGGCGAACGCGGCGACTGGCCGCCGGCGGAGCTGTCGGGTGTCGCCGGCTCCGGCCCGGTGCGCGCTTAATCGTCTGCGTTTAACCGCGCGTGCTTAACCGCGCACCAAGGCGCCCGTGAGCGACGGGTGCGGGCCCGGCTGCGGTTCGCGCGCGGGCGGGGCGATTCTGCAGGCGAGCCAGGCGCGCACCTCCACCGGCTGTTCGAAGCGGCGGCGGGCGTCGGGAAGCTCCACGCCCACCGAAAACGCCTCCCCGCCGAGCTCGCGCGCGGCGCGCATCATGGCCCCGTCGGTGAGGTCGTCTCCGATCGCCAAGGGCCGACGGCCCTTGAACGGCGGGCGCGCCATGAGCGCGGCGAGCGCCGTGCCCTTGTCGGCGCCGGAGGGACGCGCCTCCGCCACGCACTTGCCCTCCTGGATCACGAAGCCGTCCAGCGTGCGCACCGCCCGCGCCAGCGCTTCGCGGCAGGCGGTCTCGGCGTGCGGCGCGGCGCGGAAATGGACGGCGAGGCCGGTGGGTTTGGTCTCCACGCGCACGCCGGGATAGCTCTGCTCCAGAAAGCGCGCGGCCTCCACCAGGCGTTCGGGCAGGGTGCGCGGCAAGGGCGCGGGCTCGCCGGGCGCGGCGATCTCCGCGCCATGCCCGCCCACACGCCACAGGCCGCCGGGCAGGCGCTTGTCGAGGCAGGCCACCGGCCGGCCGGAGACGATCGCCACCGCCCCGCCGCAGGCCAGGCTCAGCGAAGTCAGCACCCCGCCGAAACCCGGCGGCGCGAAGGCCGCATCGGGATCGTCCACGAGATCGGCGAGCGTGCCGTCGAAATCGAGAAATAAGGCGTCTTTAAGGGCCGGCACGCTAGACTTCCTTGCAGACGGGACGCGCGCGTCTCGCGGCGAAACCAACAGGGTCATCTCAGCCTCTCGCCGCTGAGAACGCGCCCAGCGCCGCGGCCACCCGGCCGTCCGGCTCGGCCCGCAGCGCTTGCAGATCGGCCTCGAACCGGGCGCACCACCAGGCCGCATCCTCCTCGCTCACCGATCGCCAGAGCGCGGCGTGGCGGCGCTTGCGCTCCTCGAGCGGCATGTCGAGGGCGGTCGAGATGGCCTCGCCCACCGCTTCGGGATGGTGGGGATTGACCAGCAGCGCTTCGGTCAGCTGTTCCGCGGCGCCGGCGAATTCCGACAGGATCAGCACGCCGGGATCGTCCGGGTCCTGGGCGGCGACATATTCCTTGGCCACCAGGTTCATCCCGTCGCGCAAGGGGGTCACCAGACCGATCTTGGCCTGGCGGTAGAGCGCGGCCAGTTTCTCCCGCTCCAGCCCGCGCGCCATGTAGAGCACCGGGGTCCAGTCCACCGTGGCGAACCGCCCGATCACATGGCCGGCGGCCTCGTCCAGCTTCCGGCGCAGCTCGGCGTAGGCGGGCAGGTCGCCGCGCGAGGGCGGCGTGATCTGCACCAGGGAGAGCTTGCCGCAGGCTTCGGGATGCTCTTCGAAGAACGCGCCCACCGCCTCCATGCGCGCGGGCAGGCCCTTGGAATAGTCCATCCGGTCCACGCCGATCATGGCCGTGACGCCTTCGCCGGCGAGCACGGCCTGGCTGGGGCTTTGTTCGGCGAGCTCCCGGAACGCGTGCGCATTGATGCCGATGGGATAGGCGCGCGCCCGGCACAGCCGCCCGTTTCGCGACAGCCGGCCGTCCGGCCCGTAGGCCGCGCCGTGGGCCAGCGCCACGCGCTCGAAATTCGACCGGTCGCGCTGGGCCTGGAACCCCACCAGATCGAACGCCAGCAGGTCGTCCACCAGCGCGTCGCCGCCGGGGATGGCGTCGAAAAGCTCCTGGGGCGGGAAGGGGATGTGCAGGAAAAACCCGATCGGATTGCGCACGCCGCAACGCCTAAGCTCGGTCGCCAGCGGGATCATGTGATAATCGTGCACCCAGATCAGATCGTCCGGCCGCACCCGCTCGGCCAGGCGCTTGGCGAAGCGCGCGTTCACCGCGCGATAGATCTCCAGATGCGCCGGTTCGAAATCGGAGAGGTCGAGCCGGTAATGCAGGGCCGGCCAGAGGGTGAGGTTGGAATAGCCGAGATAATACCCGTCGCGCTCGGCCGCGGTGAGGTCCATGAGCGAGACCGTCAGCGCGCCGTCGCTCTGGTCGCGGTTTTCGCGCGCGGCCGCATCCTCGGCGACCTCGCCGCTCCAGCCCATCCAGAGCGCTTCACGATCCGTCAGCGCATCCTGCAGCGCCGCGGCGAGCCCGCCCGCGCCCAGCCCTTCGGCGGGCGCGCGGTTGGAGGCGATGACCAGTCTCGGGCCGGAACTCATAAAAAATTCAACCGCTTCGCCGCCAAGGACACCGGGCGGATAAAGCGCGAACATCCGCCGCGTTCCTGAGTATAGCGTATTTTGTGCGGCGCAGCGAACCGGGAGCGGAGGCGGCGATCCCGGCGCTGCTGCGAATTCGTGAAGCCGGGGCGCGGTTTAGCCGCGGCGAGGCCGCTCTAGGCGGCTTTCGCCAGCCGCTGCTTAAGCTCGGCGAGCATGGTTTCGTTGCCCGCCGCGATGTCGCCGGTCTCCATCACGTCGCCGGTTCCCTCGATGGAGCCGGCGAAGCCGCCCGCCTCGCGCACCAGCACGATGCCGGCGGCGATGTCCCAGGGTTTCAGGCCGCGTTCCCAGAAGCCGTCGAACCGGCCCGCCGCGACCCAGGCCAGATCCAGCGCCGCCGAGCCGTTGCGCCGGATCCCGGCGCACAGGGGCATGACCTGATGCAGCTCTTTCAAGAAGCGGGCATGGCCGGACTTGCCGAAAAAGGGCATGCCCGTGGCGATCACCGCCTCCTGGAAATTGCGTCGTTCGGCCACGCGCAGCCGGCGGTCGTTGACGAAGCACCCCCGGCCTTTCTCGGCGTGGAACAGTTCGTCCGTGGCCGGATTATAGACCACGCCGGCCACCAGCTCGCCTTCGCGCTCCAGCCCGATGGAGACGGCGAAATGGGGCTGGGCGTGCATGAAGTTCAGCGTGCCGTCCAGCGGATCGACGATCCAGCGATGGGATTTGTCGGTGCCCTCGACCGCGCCGCGTTCCTCCATCAGGAAGCCGTAGCCGGGCCGCGCCTTGGAGAGTTCCTCGAAGACGACTTCCTCGGCTTTCACGTCGGCGTTGGTGACGAAGTCGGCCGGGCCTTTGCGGGACACCTGCAGATGCTCGACTTCGTTGAAGTCGCGCGCCAGCTTGCGGCCCGCCTTGCGGGCCGCGCCGGTCATCACCTGCATCAGAGCGGAGACTTGAGCCACTAGTCGGCCCGGCGCACGTAAGAGCCGTCTTCGGTGGCCACGACGATGCGCTCGCCCACGCCCACGAAGGGCGGCACGGAGGAGCGGATGTTTCCGGTCAGGATCGCCGGCTTGTAGGAATTGGCCGCGGTCTGGCCCTTCACCACCGGCTCGGTCTCGATCACCTCCAGCTCCACGTGCTGGGGCAGCTCGATGCCGATGGGCTTCTCTTCGTAGAACTCCAGCGTCACCATCATGCCGTCGGTGAGATAGGCCGCGCGCTCCTCGCCCACGAACTCGGTCTGCAGCGAGATCTGCTCGTAATTCTCGGTGTTCATGAACACCAGCATCTCGCCTTCGGGATAGAGATACTGAAAGTCGCGCTGCTCCAGACGGACGCGCTCGACCTTGTCGGCGGAGCGGAAGCGCTCGTTCAGCTTGCGCCCGTCATAGACGTTCTTCAGCTCCACCTGGGCGAACGCGCCGCCCTTGCCCGGCTTGACGTGCTCGGTCTTCACCGCGACCCACAGGGAGTCGTCGTGCTTCAACACGTTGCCCGGCTTGATCTCGTTGCCGTTGATCTTCATCGCTTGATGTCCTTGAAGCGCCATGATGGCGGGCGCGCCCGGCGGCGCGGGCGGCGCTTGAAAATTCGCGCGCCCATGTAACAGCGCCGCGCGGCCCCGGCAAGCCGGGCGCGGCGTCAGCCCGGCTCCACCGCCGACAGGGCGTGGCGCAGCACGTTCATCAGCCGGCGCGACCAGCCGAGCCCGAACGTGTCGAAGGTCGACAGCGCGCCGTAGAACGCCATGCGCCGCGCCGCGATCTCCTCGCACAGCGCCGCCGGGTCGGCCGCGTCCACCGCGGCGCGCGTGATCGGGCCGATATCGCCGTCGGCGCGCACTCCGGCGGCGCGCTGCAGGAAGAGAGCGGCCTGGCGCGGCCCGTGATTGACCGCGGCGTCGAACACCATGACCGCCACGCCCGGATCGAACGCCGCGCAGGAGGCCGCCGCCCAGTACCGGTCGCGATAGATGTCGCGCGCCTCGGCGTGGGTGAGGGCGCGCACGTCCTCGGCGGTGACCTCGGCGCCGCGCCAGGCGCTCAGCGTGGCCAGCGTGATCCCCAGATTGGTCGCACCGCCGGGATCGTCGGGATGATCGACGAACCCGCCTTCCCATCGCAGCACAACCTCCAGCGCGCGATCGAAATCAGCCATGACGAGCATCCTTTCACATCCGGTGCGGGCGCCGGCCTAGACTAAAGCCGAACCCGGCGGCGGGGATAGGGCGGGCGCGCGCCCACTGCGTATTGCGCCTGCGAGGCGCCTTGAGGTGGGGATTTCCACAGGATCGGGGCGGGCGCCGCCGCGCTAACGCGCTGAAGTTTCAAGGGGTGCGAATCCCGGCTTGAAGCGGGCCTCAAGTGTGTGTATACACCGCGCCTCAAATTCGGCAGGATAACTTCTGCGGGCGGCCGGCGAAGGGCCGCCCGCGGACGTTCAAGAGGGCGACGCGCCATGAAACAGGACATTCACCCGGATTATCACTTCATCGAAGTGGTGATGACCGACGGCACCCGGTTCAAGACGCGCTCGACCTACGGCAAGGATGGCGACGTCATCAATCTCGACATTGATCCGCGCACCCATCCGGCCTGGACCGGCGGGTCGCAGACCCTGGTCGACCGCGGCGGCCGCGTGTCGCGCTTCAAGGACAAGTTCAAAGGTTTCGGCGTTTAAAAACCGTCCCCTATCCCCCCTCGATCGGGGGCGGCGAGAGCTCAGCTCCGTCGGGACCTTTAGAGGAACGCCCGCAGTCTCCCCTCGACTGCGGGCGTTTTTCTTTATTCCTGTCCTCCCTCGCGTCCGCTCGGTCGGTCCTCGCTTGCGCTGCGGGCGGGCGGTCGCCCTTGCGAACCCTTCGGGCTCGGTTTTTCTCGTCCTCCCTCGCGTCCGCTCGGTCGGTCCTCGCTGCGCGGGGGCGAGCCCCGCTCGCTGCGGGCGGGCGGTCGCCTTTGCGAGCCCTCTGGGCTCGTTCTTTCCTCATCCTCAAGCCCGTCCGGGCTTTCGGGCGGCCCATCAGGGGCCGGCGGGGCGGTCGCCTCTGCGAGCCCTCTGGGCTCGGCGGACCGTTGTCCTCTCTCGTGCTCGATCGGTCCTCGCTGTTGGGCGGCGCGGGATTCAGGGCGCAGGCGCCATCGCCGCCAGGATCGCCTCCGGCGCGTCTTCCTGCACCAGATGGCCGGCGCCGGGGATTTCGATGAAATGATCCGGCTTCAAGAGCGAGGCCACACGGCGGCCGGTCTCCAGCGGGATCCACTGATCCTCCATGCCCCAGAGCAGGCGCACCGGACACCGGACCTCGCCCAGCCGCGCTTCGATCTCGTCGGTAAAGGCCTGATCCATCTGCGCGATCTGGCGATAGAAGGCCGGCTGGCCGAGCGCGCCGCGCCAGGGCGTTGTGTGGACGGCGAGGTCCTCGGCGCGCATCGGGCGATGAACGGCGGTCTGGACATAGGCGTCCAGCAGCGCGGCGTGGGCGTAGTCCGGCATCCCGGCGAAGGCGGCCTCGTGCTGGCGCACATGGGTCACGAAGGGCGAGCCCCAGGGCCGGATCGCCACCGGGTCGATCAAGGTCAGCGCGGCGAAGTCCCGCCCGTCCAGCAGATGCGCGCGCAGCGCCGTGGCGGCGCCGAAATCATGGGCGAGACCCTCGGGCCGGTCGAGCCGCCAATGGTCCAGAAGCGCGCCGAGCACCCGGTTCTGCACGCCCAGCGACACGTCGCGAGGCGCGCCCGGCTGCGACAGGCCGTAGCCGACCAGATCGAAATAGAAGACCCGCCGCCCCCGCGCCAGCCAGGGCGCGATGCGTCGCCAGACCTGGGCGGAGAACGGCGTGCCGTGGATCAGCACCAGCGGCGGCGCGGCCGGATCGCCCAGAGCGCCCCAGCGCACGGGCGCGCCCTCGAAGTCCAGCGTGTCCGGCAGGTCCAACCCCATGACGGCGTCTCTCCTCTATAACCAAAATAATGGTATAAAAGGTTAGAACGAGAGTCTAACCGTTAAATGGAGAATTTTGGTTGGAGCGTGTCTGGAGCGATGTCGGCGGCGCGCCGATCCTCGATTTCGTCAACACCGCCGGCGGCGCGGGCGAGGCGCGCGACGCCGAGCGCCTGACCGGCCATGCGGCCGTTCTGGATTGGGGCGTCTGGGCCGGTCTGCTGAGCCGGAACGAGGCGGTCGCGGGGGCGGGGTTCTCCCGGACGAGGCTGCTGGCGCGCCGCGAGGCGCTTCATGCGGTTTTGTGCGCGCACGCCGCCGGGGCGCCGGCGCCGGAGGCGGCGGTGGATGTGGTGAGCGGCTGGATCGTTGAGGCGCGCGGGCGTGCACTACTGAAACGCTCAAAGGCGGGCTACGTCTGGCGCGCCGATGGCGCCGCGGGCGGCCTGCTTCTAAGCGACCGGCTCGCGCTGGAAGCGGAGCGGCTGCTCACCGGCGGCGACATGGCCCGCCTCCGCCGATGCGAGCGCTGCAGCTGGCTGTTTCTGAGCGGCGGGCGCGGACGTCCGCGCCGCTGGTGCTCGATGGCGACGTGCGGCAATCGGGAAAAGGCGGCGCGCCACTATGCGCGCAAGACGTCGGCGCCTAGCCCCCGAACGCCTGATTGAGGCGGTCGAGATGGCCGGCGACCGGATTGGCCGGTGCGCGGGCGGTCTCTGTCTCCTTCTCGAACAGGGAGCGGTCGAGGCGGGAGAGGCGCTCGTGCAGGGTGCGCGCGCGCAGGGCGAGATCGCCCAGGCGCGGCGGGCAGGGATCGTCGCCGGCCGGCCAGACGCCGTCCTTCAGCTTCGGCGCGGTGAGCCGGTAGCGCTGCTCGGCGGCTTCGCCCGGCTTCATGTCGCCCTCGGCCACGGCGCGCTGGGTCAGGAGCCAGCTGGCGCACTGCATGAGCTGGGTGGTGAGCGCCATGGAGTCCGCAGCGTAGGACAGGGCGCCGGTGCGGCCCAGACGCTTGGCGTCCTCGCGGCCCGGGCCGTCGAGATAGCCGGCCGTCTCCTCCACCAGATCCATGCCTTCGCGGAACAGGCGCCGAAACAGTTCGGAGCCGGCGAAATCGGCCACTCGCGTTTCGATGTCGGGCGCGCTCGTCGTCGGGGTCACCGGGCTCATCGCGTCTTCCGTTCCTTGCAGCGTTCGTCTTAAGCCCGCCCGGCTTGTGCCGAATGCGGACGGTTCGGGCCGCGCCGGTGCAAGCGCGAGGCCATGTGTCTACGGTTTCTTAAAGAGGCTTTCCGCCGAGGCGAGGCCAGCCTGCTTCTGCGTCATCATCGCCTCGGTGCGCTCGATCTCCTGTTCCAGAACGCGCTTGCGCTCGGCCAGTTGCTCCAGGCCGAGCACCGACAAATCCTCGCCGGGCCGGATCACGGCGGCGGTGTGGCGCGGCTCGTCGGCGTCGAACATGGCCTTCGTCCCGGTCTTCGTGGCACAAGGGCGTGTAGAATAAACCATACGCTCCAGAGAGTCCCGCCCCATGGCCAACACCACCCGCATCGTCACCGCGCCCGAGCCCGGCGGCCCGGACGCTCTGCGCATCGAAGAGCGCGATCTCGCCCCGGCCGGGCCCGGCGAGGTTCTGATCGACGTGGCCGCCTGCGGGATCAACCGGCCCGACGTGTTCGAGCGCATGGGCTTCTACCCGCCGCCGCCGGGCGCGCCGGAAGGGCTGGGCCTGGAGGTTTCCGGCACCGTGCGCGAGGCCGGCGCGGGCGCCGCGTTCAAGGTCGGCGAGCCGGTGGTGGCCCTGGTCTCCGGCGGCGGGTATTCCGACCTCGCCCGGGCGAAGGCCGGCGCGGTGATCGCCGCGCCGGACGGCGTCGACCTCGTCGACGCGGCCGGCCTGCCGGAGACCGTTTTCACAGTCTGGGCCAATGTGTTCGACCGGGCCGCGCTGGCGCCGGGCGAGCGGTTCCTGGTCCATGGCGGGGCGAGCGGGATCGGCACGACCGCGATCCAGATGGCCAAAGCCCATGGCGCGATCGTGACGGCCACGGCCGGCACGCCGGAGAAGTGCGCGCTGTGCCGGGAGCTCGGGGCCGATCTCGCCCTGAACTATCGCGAGGCGGACTGGGAGGCCGAGGTGAAGACGGCCGGCGGCGCGGACGTGATTCTCGACATGGTCGGCGGCGACTACGTGCAGAAGAATCTGAACGTGTTGAACACCGAGGGGCGGATTTCGACGATCGCCTTCCTGAAGGGATCGCGGGTGGAGGTCGATCTGATGAAGCTCATGCTGAAGCGTCAGACCCTCACCGGCTCGACTCTGCGCGCGCGCTCAGACGCGGATAAGGCGGCCATCGCCGCGTCCGTGAAATCCACCGTCTGGCCGTGGATAGGCCGCGGCCTCCTGCGCCCGGTGGTCGATTCCCGCTTCCCCCTCGCCGACGTCGCAAAAGCTCATGCGCGCCTGGATTCCGGCGCGCACGCCGGCAAGATTCTGCTGATCCCGTAGTTGCTGCGCGAGACGGCGCGAACGGGTGTTTTCACAGCGCCCGCGGCGCGGTATACAGGACTCGAAATCCTTTCGCTCCAAGGCTCATGGGAGCCGCGAAAGGTCGGTTCCACGGATCAAGCCCGGCGACCGCGCCGGGCTTTCTTTATTTGCGACGAGGTTTGGACATGGCCGAAATTCTGATGCCCAAGGCGACGGCGGTCTGGCTGGTGGACAACACCGCCCTGTCGTTCGAGCAGATCGCCGACTTCACCGGGCTGCACCATCTGGAGATCAAGGGCATCGCCGACGGCGACGTGGCCGCCGGCGTGCGCGGCTCCGATCCGGTGGCGGCCGGCCAGCTCACCCGCGAGGAGCTGGACAAGGCGGAGAAAAATCCCGACTACCGCATGCAGGCCTCCAAGCCGAAATACGCCGAGCTGCAGGAAGGCAAGCGCAAGGGCCCGCGCTACACCCCCCTGTCGCGCCGCCAGAACCGGCCCGACGCCATCGCCTGGCTGGTGCGCAACCACCCCGAACTCACCGATCCGCAGATCTCCAAGCTGATCGGCACCACCAAGACGACGATCCAGGCGGTGCGCGAGCGCAGCCACTGGAACGCGCCGAACATCAAGCCGACCGACCCGGTCTCGCTGGGCCTGTGCACCCAGATCGATCTGGACGCCATGGTCTCCAAAGCCTCCGAACGCCGAAAGCAGATGGAGGCCGACGGCGCGATCGAGAAGGAAGAAGACACGCTCAAACCCGCCGAGGACAACGAAATGTCCAACGCCCCGACCACGCTCGACGAGCTGTTCGGGAAGAAGGACTAGGGTTTGGGATCAACCGACCGAACGAGCCCGGCCCGCACGCGCGAGGCCGGGCTTTTTCGCCTCAATCCTCGTAATCCTCCGGCCGGATCACGTAGTTCAGGGCGAGGCGACCGCCGTCGGCGTAGACGCATTCGCCGGTGACGTAGCTGGCGTCCTTGGAGGCGAGGAACCAGGTGACGCCGGCGATCTCGTCGGGGTCGCCGAGGCGGGCCAGCGGCGTGCGCGAGAGAATTTTCTTCATCATCGCCTTATCCTCGGCCACGGCCTTGAGGATGTCGGTGTTGATGGAGCCGGGCCCCACCGCGTTCACGCGCACGCCCCAGGGCGCCAGCGACAGGGCCATGGCCTTGGTCATCTGGTTGAGCGCGCCCTTGCTCGCGGAATAGGCCAGCTGGGATCCGATGGACACCACGGCGTTGACCGAGCTCATATTGATGATCGCATAGCGCTTGCGGCACTCCTCGGCGCGCGCGCCCTCGGCTTCGATCTGCTCGACCATCTGTTTCGCGCAGGCGCGCGCCACCAGAAACGCGCCGCGCAGATTGACGCCCATCACCTTGTCGAAATCCTCCACCGACAGCTCCAGCACGTCGCCGGCGGCCACCATGGCGGCGTTGTTGACCAGGACATCCACCCGGTCGAAGGCCGAGCGGGTCTCGGCCATGAGATTGGCGACCGACAATTTGTCGGCGACGTCGCACTGGACGAACAGGACTTTCTCTTTGCCGCCGTCGAGATCCTTGGCGAGGGCTTCGCCGGCCTTCTCGTCGATGTCGGCGATGACCACGCGCAGGCCCTCCTCGACGAAACGGCGCGCGCAGGCCGCGCCGATTCCCTTGGCGCCTCCGGTGATGACGGCGACACGATCTGAGGACGGCATGAGGATCTCCGCTGGCCGTTGACGCGGCGCGATCAAAGCCGCTTGCGCCGCTCATGTAAACGCGTCAGGCGCCTCCCGGTTGGGATGGCGCGCGCAGCCCGGCGGCGCGGCGCGTCGAACGGGGCGGCCGTGAGTATGCGAACCGTCGGATCCAGGTGAGGGGATCAGCCCGGTGGCCGCTCCAAGCCGAACGTCTTCAGCAGCAGCAATCCGTCGAGTGTCGCCATAAGGTCGAACGCGGTCCGGCTTCGCTCCGCCTCATCTTCGATGTCCAGGCGCGTCGCGATCCAGTCGCAGAAGTGCTCCGCCATTCTTTGGGCTCCGGCTGCGTAGGGGCCTTGCGAGCCTCTAGCCTGGATGGCCAAGTCGACCATGAGCAATAGATAACGCGCAATCGGTTCGCGCTGGCTTTGCGCCCAAATCTCGTCCAAGAGTTGGTCGCGACCAACCTTGCCCGCCGGACGGTCGGTTTCGAGATGCCTCTGGATGCGCGCGCCGACTTCCTCGAGAAGCGCCGCCATGAGGCTGTCCTTGGTCTTGAAGTAATAGATCAGCATCCGGTCGCTCGTACCGGCTGCGCGGGCCATGGGCCGTAAGCCCGCGCCGGTCAGGCCGTGCTGCAAAACATGGTCGGTGAGCCGGATCACCAGCGCCCGGCGCTTACTTAAATCCTGTTCCATGGCTCTACTTGTAGCACCCGCTACAATCCGGTAAACTGTAGCAAGTGCTACATTTGAAGGAGATGCGAATGCTCGGCGCGGTGATGGGTGAGCGACCGACCCGTTTCCAGGTCCTCAGCAGCGTGATCGTGGGTTCCGCCGCAGCGCTCCTGACGGTGATCGTTTTTGGGTGGAGCTGGAAAGCGGCCCTGCTCGCTCTACTCGCGTTTGACTGGGCGGGCGGCGTGGTGGCGAACGCTGCGGAACCCGTGCGCGCTTGGTGGCGGCCGCGTCCGCGTCTGCGTGCGGTGTTTTTCGCCGTTCACGCGGTCGAGGCGCCGCTTGTATATGCTCTGACCGGCGGTGGGGCGGCCTTCGCCGTCTTCGCAATCCTTCTGGCGGCGAAGCTCAGCGTGTTCGTGCTGGGGGTGGAGCGCCCATCCGTCCTCCCGCCTGGCGCCCAAGCCAATTGATCGCGAAGCGCTAATCGCCATGGATGCGCCGATAATCCTCGGTGATCTCCGGATCGTCCGGCGCCAGCTCGTAGGCGCGGGCGTAAAGTTCGGCGGCTTCTTCTTGGCGGCCGAGCTGTTCAAGCGCTGCGGCGCGCGAGTGCACGATCGGGCCGGAGTCCGGCTCCGCCTCCACCGCCGCGTCGCAGATTTCAAGCCCGTCCGCGGCGCGTCCCGCCTTCACCAGCGCCCAGCACAGCGCGTTCAGGGCGCCGGCGTCGTCGGGATCGATCGAAACTGCTTCACGCCCGTCGGCCACGGCGTTGTCATCCAGCCCCAACTCCACGAAGGCGGCGGAGCGTCCGATCCAGGCCGAGACATAGCCCGGATCGACGCGCAGCGCGCTGTCGAAGGCGGCGACCGCCTCTTCGGGCCGGTCGAGATCGAGATAGGCCGAGCCGGCCAGCAGCTGGGCGAAAGCGTCGTCGGGGGCGAGCGCCAGGGCGCGGCGGATATCCTCCAGCGCCTCTTCATGGCGGTCCAACTGCAGATAGGCCGCGGCCCGGTTGCGGCGGATCAGCGGATTGTCCACATCCCCGCCATTGCCCTCCACCAGGGCGAAGACCTGGTTATAGGTGAGCAGCGCGGCTTCGGACTCCCCGGCAGCCAGCTGCGCCGCGCCGAGCCGGGCGCGCAGCTCCGCCTCCACCGGCCAGTCATAGAGCCGTTCGGCGAGACAGTCCTCGAACGCCGTGCTGGCGGCCTCGGCCTCGCCTTTCGACAAGGCGGCGTATCCGTCCGGGCAGAGGTCCGCCGGCTGGGCGGCCGCGCGTGCGTCGAGCGACAGGCTCGCCGCCACGGCGAAGGCGGCGAGGGCGGCGAGGGTGCGGGCAAGGGCCATGGGCGGCTCCAGACGGTGAACGGAGATGGGAAAATGGGCCGTCGGCCCCGTCACGGCAATGGCGCGGAGCGCCGCCGGGTTCCGCCCAAGAAAAAGGCGGGCGCAGCCGCGCCCGCCTGAAACCTGAGGCTTGAGCGCCTATTGTCGTCGGCGCAGATGCTCAATCTCTTCTTTTAGCTTGAGCTTTCGCTTTTTGAGGTCGGCGACTTGAAGCGTGTCGGAAGCGGGCGATTTCATGGCTTTGGTAATCTGAACGTCGAGGGCCTGGTGACGGGCGTCCAGCTCACGAATGCGTGCTTCAGCGGCCATATATGCCTCCCTTGCTGATTGGGAGTAGAATTGAACCACCTTCGGCGGGCGCCTGTAAATTCACAAAATCATCCGGAGCACGGACCAGTTTGACCTATCATGAACACCCAATGAGGGAACCGGTTGAACCGGCGAGATTAATCCTCGGCGTCTCCGGCGCGTCGGGATCGGTGTATGCGCTTCGCAGTCTCGACGCGTTGCGCGAACTCGGCGTGGAGAGCCACATGGTCGCCTCCAAGGCCGCCGAGATGACCTTGTCCTATGAGACCGGCTTGAAGCCGTCCGAACTCTCCGGCCGGGCCGATTACGCCTACAAGATGCCCGATGTGGGCGCGCCCATCGCCTCGGGGAGTTTTCGCACGCTGGGCATGGTGATCGCGCCGTGCTCGGTGCGCACCATGAGCGAGATCGCCACCGGCGTGACCAGTTCGCTGCTCACCCGCGCCGCGGACGTGTGCCTGAAGGAGCGCCGCCGGCTGGTGCTGATGGTGCGCGAGACGCCGTTTCATCTCGGCCATCTGCGCACCATGACGCAACTGACCGAGATGGGCGCGATCATCATGCCGCCGCTGCCGGCCTTCTACGCCCGGCCGGAAAGCCTTGAGCAGATGGTCGATCAGAGCGTGGGGCGGGCGCTCGACCTGTTCGGGCTGGACTGGAAACCGACGCGGCGCTGGGGCGAGGATCTCGAGCAGGGCCGGCGTCCGGCCGCGCGCCGGGGCGCGCCGGCGCCATGACCCCGCCGTCCGCCGCCGCGCCGGGAAAGCCGGGCTTCTGGAGCTTCTCCACCGCCGTGTATTCGCGGCCCGGCGTGAAGCCGGCCTGCCTGGCTCTGCAGGAGGCCGGGCTCGACGTGAACATGGCGCTGTGGATCGTCTGGAGCGTGGTGACCGGGCGCGATCCGGGCCCGGCGCTCGGCCAGGCCATGGCGCTCAGCGCCCATTGGCGCGCTCAGGCGGTCCAGCCGCTGCGCGACGCGCGCGACGCGCTGAAACCGGCGCCCGCCTATGTCGACCCCGGCGACGCCGAAGCGCTGCGCGCGCGCATCCTCGCCGCCGAGCTCGAGGGCGAGCGCCTGCAGCAGCGCGCCCTGTCCCGGTTCGCCGCGGCCTGTCCGCCCCATGACCGCGCCGATCTGGCGGAGCTTTGCGCCGAGCGCCTTCAGGCCTATGCGCAGCGCGCCGGGTCGGGCGCGCAGACCGGCGCCTTCACCGAGACCGTTTTCTCCGCGTTGAAAACCGTGTAATATTCATCTTTACCGCAACGGCGTGCGCGGATCGTCAGACAGCGACGCCGGCGACAGGACAGGTCTTTGACGTAAAACGGTATCTGACAGCGTGCGCGCTTGGCGGCCCGCCAGGGCGAGACGGCGAGCGCAGCAGACGGTTGGAGGCGAACCGGCCATGGACGGTGAATTCGACGAAGCGGCGCTGGAGCGCCGCCTGGAGGAATTGCAGCGCGAGCACCGCGCCCTCGACGACGAGGTCAAGGCGCTGACCATGTGCGGCGTCGTCGATCAGCTGAAGGTGATGCGTTTAAAGCGCCGCAAGCTGCAGCTGAAGGACGAGATCTTCCGCGTCGAGGACATCCTCAACCCCGACATCATCGCGTAAGGCCCGCCGGGCCGTCGCGTTCGACGGCCAGCGCGGCGACCACGGTTGCGACCGCGCGCGCCGCGTCCGCTTCGGGCAGCACCGGGCCTGCATGCGTCTCAGAACCGGCGGTCCGCGCCGCGGTGTCGGTAATGGGCAGATGGACGAACACCACGCGCGCCTCTGCGAACAGCCGCAGGGCGTGGAAATAGGCGAATTCACAGACATAGCGACCGGCGTCTCGGCTGAGCTCGCACTCAAGGCCGGCGCCCGTCAGCGCCGCGGCGAGCGCGGTCAGGTCGGCGCGTGCGCTGAGCTCGGCCGGCGCTCCGGGATCGATCGGCCCGCCTTGATGACCGGCGCCGGAGGCGTCGGCGCGGCCGGGCAGGGTCTCGTTGCGGGCGCGATGTTCCAGGCGCATCCGCTGCGCGCCGGCGGCGAGCCCCGTCATCATGACGACCTCCGGCGTGCGCCGCGCCGCGTGCGCCAGCGCATCCGGCACGCTGGCGAAGCACGTCTCCAGCACCTGCGTCTCGATGTCGGCCTGCGCCTCCAACAGGCGGGCGGCGCGCGCGATGATGGCGGGGGTGGGATTGACCGGCGCGCCGGGGAACGGGCCGAAGGCGGTCAGCAGGACGCGTGGCCGGGTCCCGGCCACTTACGCCGCGCGCGTCTTGCGCTCGTACATGGCCTTGTCGGCGTCGGCCATGGCGGCCTCCACCGCCAGACCCCGCTCCAGCGCGCGCACGCCCCAGGCCGCGCCCAGGCGCAAATCCAGCCCGTCATGGCGGATCGGGGCGTCGGCGATGGCCTTGGCGAGCTCGGCCGCCTTGGCTTCGGCGGCGGAGACGGGGGTCAGGGTGAGCACCACGCCGAACTCGTCGCCGCCCAGCCGGCCCACGGCGTCGGTTTCGCGCACATGGGCTGTGAGGATGTCGGCGACCTTGGCGAGCGCGGCGTCGCCGGCGGCGTGGCCGTGCGTGTCGTTGATCGCCTTGAAGCCGTTCAGGTCGAAATACACCAGCGCGCTCGGCGCGTCGTGCCGCTCGGCCAGCGCCAGGGCCTTCGACACCTCGCGAAGGAAGGCGCGCCGGTTGAGGACCGGGAGAAAGACGTCGTGATCGGCCAGGGTCTCCAGATCGCGGATCTTCGCGCGCAGGGCCTCGGTCTCCTTGCGCAGCTGATCCACCTCGCCCATGAGCGTCAGGAGCGCGCGCTGGACGTTGGGCGTCAGCTCGCTTTCCGGCACGCCCATGATGGAGGCGCTGTCGCGCGGCGCCGAGGCGGAGGCGGCGCTTGACGCCGCCCCGGTCTGGGACGGGCGCGCCGCGCCGGCCGGCTCGCGCCGGGCTGCGGCGGAGAGGGGGTCTCCGGGCCGGATGCGCATCGGACGTCTCCCTGGCCATGGTGAACGCTGCATTCACCATGGCCGCGCGAAGTTAAGGAAGGGTTCAGGGGAGTCGGCCGGCCGGCGCGGCGCGTCGGGCCGGCGGCTCCTCGGACCGGCGGCGCGCCAGAATAGGTGAGTGAGCGTTCACTCTGATCTTGGCGCCGGGCGCTTTCAGGACGCTCGGACGGCCCCGGTCTCGGGTGCGAACATCGCATCGCTCCCCGCACGCCTCCCCTGTGCGCTCCGCGCCGCCCATGCTATCAGCGCGGCCATGACGACACAGACCTCCCCCGCTTTCACCGTCCCCCACGAAACCGCTCGCCAGGCGATGATCCATACGCCCTGGCCGGCCGCCCACGAGCTGTGGGAGGACGACATCCATCCCGCGCGCGAAGAGTTCGCGCGCTTCCTGAGCCTCGTCTCCGCGCCGGGGCTCGACGGCAAACCGCTGCCGGTGACGATCTACGCCGCCAGCGCCGAGGCCGAGGCCGACGCGCGCCGGCGCTGCGGCGCCTTCGCAAGGGTGGTGCGAGAGGCCTATGGCGATGTCTGGGCGCGCGACACCGGGCCGGTCTTCGTGCGCGCGGATCGCGGGCTGAAGGCCGTGCGGTTCAAGTTCAACGGCTGGGGCGGCAAGTACGACCTGCCCGGCGATCTCACGATCGGGGCGCGTATTGCGAGCGAGGCCGGCGCCGACATGCTTGAGACCGACTTCATCTGCGAGGGCGGCGCGCTGGAGTTCGACGGCGAGGGGACCGTCATCACCACGCGCCAGTGCGTCCTCAATTCGAACCGCAATCCGCGCCTCACCGAAGCCCAGTTCGAAGCGCGCATGGAGGCGCTGTTCGGCGTCACCAAGGTCGTCTGGCTCGAAGAAGGGCTTCTGGGCGATCATACCGACGGCCATGTGGACAATATCGCGCGCTTCGCGCGGCCGGGCCTGGTGGTGTGCCAGGCGCCGTCCGGGCCGGACGATCCCAATGCGCGGATTTATGACCGCATCGCAAAGGATCTCGCCCGGGCGACTGATGCGCGCGGGCGCCGATTGGAGGTGTTGCGCGTTGCCTCCCCAGGACGTGTGGAGATCGACGCTGGCGAACCGGCCGCCGCGTCCCATATGAACTGGGTGGTCGGTCCGCGCCATGTGGTCATGCCCGCCTATAACGACCGGGCCCGTCTGGCGGCGCGCAGCTTGCAGCGCGCGTTTCCGGGGCGCAAAGTCGTCGTTTCAGGATCGAACGCGATCCTGACGGGAGGCGGATCGTTCCACTGCGTGACCTGCAACCAGCCGGCGGGATAGTCCCGGCGGCGCCAGCAGCCGGAGACGCTCGCATGGCCGGGCTGATGCGCTTGAATGAAGGTCTGTTGGCCGCCGCCGGAGCGCTGGCTCTGGCTGCGCCTGCGGCTGCGCAGTTCTATCCGCCCGAAGGCCAGTCCCTCTCGCGCATGGGCGCGATCGAGATCGCGCGCACCGGCCCGTATGAGCAGACCGAGGGCTCGGGCCCGTCCGTGGGACCGTTCTCGCCCACCGGCGCGCTGGCCGCCTCCGAGACCGCGCGTCGCACCGCCAAGGCCTCGCCGCAGATCCGGCTGGAGCCGCCCGAGTATCTCGACGATCTCCGCGACCGGCTGGACCAGGCCGCCACGTTCGACAAGACGGTCGGCCTCGCCGCCGCGATCATCGAGAACGGCGAAGTGGCGATGATCTACACGGCTGGCGAAACCGCGGCCGGGTCCGGCGAAGAGGTGACCGCCCAAACCCGGTTCCGCGCCGCCTCGCTGACCAAGAGCTTCACCGGCGTGCTGCTGGCGATCCTCGAAAGCGAAGGCCTGATCGATCTCAATGCGAAGGTCCCCACCTCCATTCTCGACCTTAAAGGCTCGGCCCAGCCCACCTGGATCGAGCTGATGAGCCAGCGTTCGGGTCTGCCGCCGAACGCCTATGACAATCTGATCGAGGGCGGGGTGAGCGCGCAGGAGGCGCGCGCGCGCCTGTCCACCGTGGATCTCGTGTGCCAGCCGGGCGAGTGCTACACCTATCAGAACGTCGCCTTTTCCGCCGCCGAGTTCCTGATCGAGCAGGCGACGGGCCTCAGCTATGAGGAGGCGGTGCGCCGTTACATTTTCGGCCCTTACGGCCTGACAACGGCCGGGGTCGGCGAGGACGATCTCGTCTCCGGGCCCAGCTGGGCGCGCCCCCATCGCGGCTGGGTGCGCTCGCGTGACCAGGCCGGCGATCCGTCGAGCTATTACGACCGGGTGCCGAGCGCGGCGGCGATCACGGTCTCGCTCAACGACATGATCGCCTGGGCCCAGGCCAATCTCGCCTGGATGGACGGCCTGCCGGAAGACGTGCGCGAGCGGGTCTTCACCCCCTACGCCGAAAGCCGCCGCGAGACGCGCGGGCTCGGCCCCTTGCGCGCGCGGGTGGACGAGACCTATTACGGGCTTGGATGGCGGGTGTATGAGTGGGGCGATCGCACCCTGATCGCCCATTCCGGTTATCTGTCCGGCTACGGCGCCCAGGTGGTGATGGAGCCGGAGACCGGCTTCGCCTTCGTGGCGCTATGGAATGCGGACGGCCGCGCCCCCTGGCGGCTCTGGCCCACCGTGATGGATCTACGCACCGGGGACGGCCCCGGCGACTGGCTCGACCAGATCGACTAAAGGTAAGACGACTTTCATGACCGACACGCTGTCCATCGCCGTCCTCCAGGCGGCGTTCACCCGCGACCGCGCCGAAAATCTGAAGACGGTGGAAGCGCTCACCCGCGAGGCCGCCGGCAAGGGCGCGAAGGTGATCCTTCCCCCTGAGCTTTTCCAGAACCATTATTTCTGCAAGACGCAAGCCGAAGACTGGTTCGCCGAGGCCTATCCCGCCTACGAGCACCCCTGCGTCACCGCGCTTCAGCCCCTGAGCGAAGAGCTCGGCATCGCCATCCCCGTCTCGATCTATGAGCGCGAGGGGCCGCGCTATTACAATTCGCTGGTCATGCTGGACGGCGGCGAGCCGCTGGGCGTCTACCGCAAGAGCCATATCCCCGACGGGCCGGGCTATATGGAGAAGTATTATTTCCGCCCCGGCGACACCGGCTTCAAGGTCTGGGACACCAGGCACGGCAGGATCGGCGTCGGCATCTGCTGGGACCAGTGGTTCCCCGAAACCGCGCGCGCCCTGGCGCTGCTGGGCGCCGAGGTCCTCCTCTACCCCACCGCCATCGGCTCGGAGCCCCATGACGCCTCCCTCGACACCGCCGCGCGCTGGCGCCGGGCGATGCAGGGCCACGCCGTCTCCAACGTCATGCCGGTCGGAGCCGCCAACCGCCATGGCGACGAGGACGGCCAGACATTCTACGGGACCAGCTTCATCTGCGACCATACCGGCGAGGTGGTGAGCGAGCTGGGGCGCTCGGAGACGGGCGTGCTGACGGCCAGTTTCGACCGGGCGTTCCTCGATCGCCACCGCGCGGCGTGGGGGTTCTTCCGGGATCGGCGGACGGATCTGTACGGGCCGTACTTCAGCTAGATCGCGCCAAAAGTTCTTGGCCGTTCGCGCAACGCGTGTCTATAGCATACGCCATGGGACGTGTTGAACTGGAACGGCTTGCCGCGGCGGTAGACCGCTACTTGCTAGACGAGAAGCGCCTTGTAGGGCCTCCTCCGGGATGGGTAGCAGGGTCTCGCGCCCATGAAATCGAGGCTAAATGGTTGATCGCTGAGAGTACTGAAGCTGTACGAAGCCACCTGCGCTTTACCGTCCCTAAAGATCGCAACCATAGCCCGACCGTACAGATCGTATTTCAAGATCGTTTCATCTGCCGCTTGGACGTGGTGCCTGATGGACCTTGCAAAGACAATCCCCCTTTCGCGGCAAAATTCGGACTGCCAGCTCTAGTTTGTGGGAGTCATTTCCACGCGTGGGAGTTCAATAAGGAGCGAATTCTAATGTCGGGGGATTGGGCGATGCCCATCCGCGAACCTGTAGAACCGAATCTACGTCGGCCAGCTCAGATGCTCCCTTGGTTGTGTGACCGAGCGAACATTTCGTTAGAGCCATCTCAACGCGCTTTTGATATACCTCCTCGTAGCAACTTGTTTGATTGAGATTTGAGATGACGTGCGACGAGGTATGGAAGGCCTTCGCTGGGTTTGAGGCGTGTGAACAAACTTCACGCGGGGCTCGCTTCGTAACCCACTGCCTATATCCGTCCTTCGAACCGGTAAGTGTTTATGTCGTCCGGCATGGCCGTAGCGGATATATCGTCCATGATGGAGGCGACGCAGCCAGGGAAATTGATCTGCATGATCGAGGGGAGAAGTTGCAGGATCGGGCGTTAAAAGCGTCAGCCAAGCGATTTGGCGCTAATGCGGTCAACGGTCATCTTAAAATTGAGATTGCAGATGCGTCGTGGCTTCGCCCGGCAATTCTGACCGTCGCAAATGCAGCTTCGCACGCTGCCTATATCGCTATAGAGTACGAACTCCGTCGATCAGAGAATGAAACGGCCGAGCTCGTTTATGAGCAGCTTGTACTGGCGACCTCTAAGCACCGCGTTAGTCGGGAGATTGAGCTGCGCGGCCGGAGCGGAAGGAGTTATCAGTTTGATTTTGGAGTGTCTTTTGGGAACTCCAACATTCTTCCTGTTGAAATCGTTATTTCACACCCGAGTTCGGTAACAGCGAAGTATGTAGCTCTGTCCGATACAATGAACACAGTAGCGGATCGTGGCATTGCGGCTCATCGTGGAGACCTGGTTCGAGCAGACCAAACGCTTCTTGCGGACGTCGCGATACTCGTTCCGGCTGAAGCAGTCGGCAAAAGCATTCCGCACCTAATCACACATTGATACCCCCTAAACCCCCGGCCTTCGCCCGCACCTCCGCCGCGCTCATCCCCGCCTCGCGCATCGCCCTAATCGTCACGCTCTGATCGCGCTTGGCGAAGCGCTTGCCGGTGTCGTCGAGCAGTAGGCGGTGATGGCGGTAGACCGGGCGGGGCAGGTCCATCAGGCGCTGGAGCAGCGCGTGCAAATGGGTGGCGAAGAAGAGGTCTTGGCCGCGGATGACGTGGGTGACGCCCTGCAGCGCGTCGTCATGGACCGCGGCGAGGTGGTAGCTCGCGCCCACGTCCTTGCGGCCGAGGATGACGTCGCCCAGCGTTTCCGGCCGCGCCTTGACGAGGCCGTGCTCGCCGTCGGGACCTTCACCCTCCTCGATGAAGTGCAGCGCGTCCCAGGCCGCGCCCAATTCGTCGCGGCAGGCGGTGATGGAGAGCCGCCAGGCGTAGGGCGTGTTCTGCGCCAGGAGCTCGGCTTCCTCGGCGTCGCTCAAGGGCGTTTCCGGGCCGGGATAGATGACGCCCTCCGGGCCCTCGCCGGGATGGTGGGGCGCCCGGTCGATCTCCTCGGCGATCTCCTTGCGGGTCTTGAAGCAGCGATAGACGAGGCCGCGCTGCGCAAGGCTTTCAAGGGCGCGGGCGTATTCGGGGAAGTGGGCGCTCTGCCGGCGCACCGGCTGCGGCCAATCAAGGCCCAGAAAGGCGAGATCGTCATAGATTGCTTGTTCAAACTCGGTCTTGCAGCGCTGGGTGTCGATATCCTCGATGCGAAGCAGGAATGCGCCGCCTGCGGCCTTCGCGGCGTTAAAGGCGGTCAGCGCGGAAAAGGCGTGGCCGAGATGCAGGAGGCCGGTGGGCGAGGGCGCGAAGCGGGTGACGAAATCGGTCATGGCCGTGAGAGTTAGCCCAGGACTGCGCACCCGTCATCGCCGCGGCTTTTTTCGGGCGCAGCCGCGGCTATGATCGCGCCCGCAACAGAGAAGGGAGAGGGCGGATGATCCTCATCGACGGGCCGCGCATCGCGCCCAAATCCGGCAAGGCGAAAAAGCTGGTGGTGCTGTTTCACGGCTATGGGTCGAACGGCCAGGATCTCATCGGCCTCGCCCAGGCCTGGGCGCCGCAGTTTCCCGACATCGCCTGGGCCTCGCCGAATGCGCCCGAATCCGTGCCCGGCTTTCCCGGCGGGTATCAATGGTTTCCCATCTCGCGGCTCGATCCGGCGCTGATGGAGCAGGGCGTGCGCTCGGCCCATGCGAGCGCGGAGCAGTTCGTGAAGTCCGAGCTGAAGCGCTGGGAGCTTGAGGGCGGCGACGTGCTTCTGGTGGGCTTCTCCCAAGGCACGATGATGGCGCTGCATACCGGGCTGCGCCGCGACGCCGCGCCGGCGGGGATCCTCGGCTATTCCGGCGCGCTGGCCGGGCCGGAGCGGTTGAAGGATGAAATGACCTGCAAACCGCCCATCCTGTTGATCCACGGCGATCAGGACGAGGTGCTTCCGCTGGGCATGACGCTGATGGCCGCGCAGGGCCTGTGCGCGGCCGGTCACGGAGCGGAGTTCCATATCAGCGCGGGCATCCCCCATTCCATCGGCCCGGACGGGCTGGAGCTGGGTCAGCGCTTCATCGCCAATGCGGTGGCGGGCAAGCTGGTTTAAAGCTGGCGAGAAGCCATGCGCGCCGTCTGCCGAGGATTGTTCGTGAAACGCAGAGCGCGCTGAACCGACCGGCCCTTCCCGTCGATCCTTGCTGAGCGATTTTCGCAAGCGTCGAGGCGAGTCAAGGACGGGGCTTCGCCCCGCCGCTCCGCGGCGACCGAGCAAAGCTCGGTCGTCCTTGACGCGCCTCGATCGCCTTGCGGTGTCTTCCAGCATGGATTGACGGGGCGGTGTGAACGAAGTGTCTCATGGGAGAGTCTTGGCGCGAGCTCCGAGTGTGAATTCCGCCGCGCAGCGGCGATCCGCCGCCCGCTGCGCCGAAGCGAAAACCCGGCTCGGCTCGCCGAAACCGAGCGCAGATCCCACATTGTCAAAGACCCGTGTGCGCGGTGTCATGTCACCGTCACGTGAGTTCGGTTAAAGTGCCGCCGTCTCGAAACCGCTCCTGAGTGATTCGTTTCGCGAATTCAGGAGCCTGGACTTTGAGGGAGGCGCGTCTTCAGGACGGCCATGACATATCGGGGCCTCGCCCCTCGCCGCCAGCTCTCCGGCGCGGCCTTGGTCGGGGGAGAGCGCCATGCGCGTGTTTAAGACCGCGCCTGAAGACCTCCGCTGTCTGGTCCTGAACGCGGACTATCAGCCGCTGTCCTATTACCCCTTGTCCACCTGGCCCTGGCAGGAGGCGGTGAAGGCGGTGTTTCTGGAACGCGTCGACATCATCTCCGAATACGAGACGCCGATCCGCAGTCCCAGCTTCGCCATGAACGCGCCGAGCGTGGTGGCCTTGCGCGATTACATCAACCAAGACCGCCCGCCGGCCTTCACAAGGTTCAATGTGTTCCTGCGCGACGGTTTCCGCTGCCAGTATTGCGGCACCAACAAGCTCGACCAGCTAACCTTCGACCACGTGATCCCGCGCTCCAAGGGCGGGCGCACGACCTGGGACAATATCGTCGCGGCCTGCGCGCCCTGTAACCTGAAAAAGGGCGGGCGCACGCCGCGCGAAGCCAAGATGCCGCTGCTGAAAGAGGCCGACCGGCCCGGCATGCATCAGCTCCAGGCCCAGGGCCGCCGCTTCCCGCCGAAATATCTGCACGAAAGCTGGCTCGATTATCTCTACTGGGACGTGACGCTGGAGGCGTGATCTCCAGTTTTTCGAGGTTCTGAATTCCCGGACAAGCCCGGCTTTCGGCCGGGCGCAGATCCGGGACCTCTCTCAACATGCCGCGCATTATTGTGAACCAGGTCCCGGATCTTCGCCTTCGGCTCGTCCGGGAATTCAGGTAGGGATGGGCTTATGACTCACCGCACCCCCGCCATCGCCATCGCCTATGATTTCGACGGCACGCTGTCGCCCGGCTCCATGCAGGAGCATTCCTTCATCCCGGAGATCGGCGAGGAAAAGGCGGCGTTCTGGGCGCGGGTGAACGGGGAGGCGGCGCGGCTGGGCGCGGACAACATCCTCATCTACATGCATGAAATGGTGAAAGCGGCGCGCCGGGAGGGCAAGCGCTTCCGGCTCGACGACATCAAACGTCACGGAGCCAAGATCGGCTTCTTCAATGGCGTCGCCGAGGGCTGGTTTCAGCGCCTGCGCGACCACGGCGCGGCGCAGGACGTCCAGGTGCGGCACTTCATCATCTCCTCCGGCCTGAAGGAAATGATCGAGGCGAGCGCGGTGGGGTGCGAGTTCGACGCGATTTTCGCGAGCGAATTCAAATACGACCCCAACGACGTGCCCGAATGGGCGGCTGCGGCGGTGAACTACACCAACAAGACCCAGTTCCTGTTCCGCATCAACAAGGGCGCGCTCGACCTCTCCGACCATTCCGAGGTCAACCGCTACATCCCCGAGGACGACCGGCCGGTGCCGTTCCGCAACATGATCTATATCGGCGACGGCGACACCGACGTGCCGTGCATGCGCACGGTGAAGGAGCAGGGCGGGGTCTCGATCGCCGTGCACCCGCCCGGCGACGCGGCGCTGGCGGAGAAGACCGCCGGCCTCAAGGCCGACCGCCGCGTCCACTTCACCGCCGATGCGGATTATTCCGAAGGTTCAAAGCTCGACGCCTATGTGCGCGCCGCCATCGACAAGATGGCCGCGGTGGAGCGCCTGAAGGCGCTGGAGCGAGGTTAGGAGGCGATCCGCATCGGATGCTTCGCTAGGCGCCATTTGGGCGGGATGAGACTCCGGGCGCAAGAAACCCCGGCTCGCCAGAGCCGGGGTTTCTCGTTTCTGCGACAGTGGAAGAGAGCCCTTAGAGCGTCATCCTGACTGATTGAATCGGATTGGGGATTCCCATGGAGACCGAACTCTGATTCAGACTGTCTGCCGGGAGAGGAGGCCGGCGGACATGTCCAAGGCGTTATCTGTCGATCTTCGC
>JBNPED010000016.1:0-34183 GCA_051117435.1 Oceanicaulis sp.
GGAGCGAACCGTGGACGGGCTCTGGAACACAATCGGCCGGATATCGGAAACCTTCACGCCGGCCGAATGCGCCAACTACTTCGCCGCCTGCGGATATGATCCAGACTGGTAGGACGCCGCTCTAGCCGCGCTTCTCCAAAAGGAAGAACGTCCCGTCGTCGGAGCGCGCGATCGGGTCACGGTGATAGAAAAACCCGTAATCCACGAGCCTTAGATCCTCATACCGATCCAGCATCTCGCCTGCGAAATCGCGCTTGAACAGGCGCGCGGTATGGCCGCGATAGGTCACCTCGACCGGGGTCGGGTTGTAATACTCGAACAAGAGAATGTGGCGCCGGCTGGTGCGGTGCAGCAGGTCGTAGATTTCCGGCAGGGCGTCGGGATTCATATGGATCAGGACCCCGCAGATCATGGAGAGATCGTAGGTCGCTTGCGTCTCGTAGCCGAGCGCGGACGCCAGCTCCACCTCGGCGATCCCCAGCTTGCGGGCCGCTTCGGCGCTTTCGGCGTTGATCTCGATGGCGGAGAGCTGCGTGGCGGGCGAGACGCGCTTCATCGCCGCCAGATTGAGCCCGATATTGCAGCCGATCTCGAACGCGCTTCCCACCGGCGCGGCGCGTTTCAGCATGCGCGCCATGCAGTTGGTGCGCGCCGCCACGAGATCGTCGGTGAGCGCGCAGCGCTTGCGATAGGCGTCGCCGAACTCGCCGGCCCAGAAGGCCTCCTGCTCGGTGCGGTAACTCATGGTGTCTCTCCTGAAAGGGCGGCGCGCCCCGCCTTGATGATCTCGGCGAAGCGCCAGTCGTCCTCGGTGTCGATATCCACGCCTTTGAAGAGCGGCAGGACGAAGGGGCGAAAGGCGAGCGCCGCCGCGCCGTCGGTGTCGGCGCGCAATGTTTCACTTGCAAAAAAGCCGAACGCGCCGGCGTCGCGATAGGCGGGCGTCAGGTCCTGGGTCCGGTTGGCGAACCGCTCCGGCAAGGCCGGTTTCAGCGCCCCGCCCTCCTCCACCATCAGCCGCTCCAGCGGCGTACCGGCCTCCACCACGGAGAGGAGCGGCCGCGCCGGGTCCGCCTCGAAGGCGCGCAGGGCGGCGCGCAGATCCTCCGCCTCGATCAGCACGGCGGTGGCGTAGACCAGAGCGACCGTGTCGAAGGCCCGGCCCCTTCGGGCGTATTCGGCGAGCACGGCCTTGACCACGTCGCGGATCGGGGTGTGGTCGTCGGCCAGGTCAGCCGGCCGGGCGAAATCCGGCGCGGCGCCGTAAGCTGCGGCGATGGCGGCGATTTCCTTGTCCTCTGTGGACACGTGAACGGTGTCGAACACGCCGCTGGCCAGCGCCGCGCCGAGCGCATGGGCGAGCATCGGCTTGCCCGCGAAATCGCGGGCGTTCTTGCGCGCGATCCGCTTGGAGCCGCCGCGCGCCGGGATCACGCACAGCGCGCTCACCCGGGCTGATCCGCGCGCACGCCGGAGCGGAGGATTTCAAGACTGTCCGGCAGCGCGTTCATGACCAGATCGAGCGCGCTCATATAAGGTTCGAACGGCCCGTGAAGCTGCGGCCAGACCGGATGTTCATAGGTGAAGTAGGACAGCTCGACACCCGCCGCGCCGAGCGCCGCATCACCGTCGAGATAATCCTTCGAGCCCGGCGGGGAGACATAGCGCCGCGCGCCATGGATGGTGCACAGATCGGCCAGGCGCTGCGCCTTGGCCGAGGCGACGGGCGTTGCGGACGCCCTGACCAGGTCGGCTTGAAGACCCATCAACCCGGCGAGGGCTTCGATCAGGGCGATGTTGAGCGCGCAAAGCCCGTCCTCCGCCGCGCCTAAGGCCGGCGCGATCTGGTCCATCACCTGAGGGAAGTACGCCGCCTTGGCGTAGGCGTGCTCCAGCGTTTTCAGCGCCGTCCCCGCAAAGTCCGCGTCCGGATTGAGCCGCGCCTCGGCGATGGTCTGGTCGCGCTTGCCCTTGGTGAGCACCGGCGCGGTGAGCCAGAGCGGGCCGCTCGCGGTCTTGATGCGGTTGCGCTGCTGCCAGGAGCGCTTGTCAAACTGCACGTCGTCCAGCAGCACGAACCGGTCCACCCGGTCCATGAGCGCGAAATACCCCGCCCAGGGCAGGAAGGTCGGCTGCATGATCGCCAGGGTCTCGACAGCCGAGGTCGGCGCAGGGTTCGCGCTTGCGCTCATCGCTCCACCGCCGCGCACACCCCGGCGCGCCCATAGTCGTTTCCGTTATAGAACACGACGCGTTTTCCCTTGTGCGTCAGCACGATGAAGTATTCCAGCATGTCGCAGTCCGGCCCGCCGGGCGTGGGCGCGAGCCCCGGCCCGTCAGGATCGCGCGTCCAGGTCAGACCGTCCTCGGAATAGGCGATCTGCGCGCGATACGCCTCTCCTTTGGATGCGAACCACATCACCCAGCGCGCACCGTCATGGTACACGTAAGGCCGCGCCAAAGCATTCTCGCCCGGCTCGAAATCGATCGCCACGCGCCCGTCGCGGCGCCAGCGCCGCCCGTCGGCAGAGGTGGCGATCTGGATGTTGTAGCGCGGCAGGTCGGGGTGGACCCATTCGGTTCCGGCCACGTAGTACATGCGCCAGGCCGCGCCGTCGCGCACCACCCACGGGGCGGTGTTGATGAACGGATTGACGTGACAGCGCTCCAGGATCGGCGCGCGGTTCACCCGCTCAAACGGCCCGTCATCGCCTGTGCGCGCCGCGAGGCCGCCGAACAGATCCATGCGCGTCGTGCCGCCGGGCTTGAACCCGATATAATAAAGCAGCGTGTCCGCGCCGTCCTGGATCAGACAGCTCGGCAGCACGCCGTTATCGTCGAACGCGCCCAGCGGCCCCGGCGCCAGCAGCGGCTCGGCGGAGCGCTCGATCACCCGGTCCGGCCGCTCCAGATCGATCAACGCCCAGCCCACATGGGACTGGTTCTGATCGTTTCGCCCCGCCTGCCAGATGCGCCAGAGCGAGCCCTCCACGTTTTCGGGCGTGGGCAACATGGCGTGGGTCCGGCTCCACCACAGCGCCGTGTCCGGCTCGATGACGAGGCCGAGCTTGTCCCAGCGCGCGCTCATGCCAGCCCGAAATATTTGTTTCGGATGCGAATAGCCTTCTCGTCCGCGCCGTCGAGCAGAGTGGAGGCCGCACCCAGCGCCACCGATCCGTCGGAGAGATCCTTCACCACGCTCGCGCCCATGGCGATGAAGCAGTCGTCGCCGATGGTCAGGAAATCGCGCAAGGCGGCGTTGACGCCGAAAAAGCAGCGTTTGCCGATCGTGCAATGGCCCGAGACCACCACATGGCTGGCGAAATAGGTGTGGTCGCCGATCACCGAGCCGTGGCCGATATGATTGCCCGACCAGAGCATGACATTGTTCCCGATCCGGCAGGTGGGCTGGATCACCTGGTCTTCCAGGATGAAGCAGTTCTCGCCGTGCTGAAGATCGGGCCAGACGCTGGCCTTGGAACAGATATAGCTCGCAAGCGAATAACCCGCCGCCTTCGCCTGCTCGTACTTGGCCTGCCGCAATCGATTGAGCTTCTGATAGGACAGCGCCACATGCAGGTCCGCTTCGCCCGGCGGGAAGCGTGTGAGGGTCTCCGACCAGGCCAGAAGCGGCTTGCCTTCGAAAGTCTCGGCTTCGGCGTAGTCATCATCCACGGTGAAAGCGGCGACCTCGCGGCCCGCATCGGTCTCGAAATAATACCGGGCCAGGCTCGCGATCTCGCCGGAGCCGAAGATCACCAGCGGGCGGCTCACGGCGCGGCTCCCACCATGTCGTCGCTCAGCGGTTCATGCTCGGCGATGTCGCGCGCCGCGCGCCGGCCGAAAATCTCCTCGAACCGCCGCGCCGGCAGCCCCGCGCGGGCTCTTATCGCACGCAGATTATCCGGCCCAAGCACCTCGCCGGCCTTGATCGCGCGCGTGGTGTGGAAGCAGCGCTTGTAGATGGGCGACTTGGTCTCGGCCTCCTTCATCCCGAACTCCGCCCGGCCGAGACAGTCGAACGCCTCGCGCACCGAGCGGCACAAAAGGGCGAGCTCGTCCGGTTCGATGGCGAAGCTGGAATCCGGCCCGCCGTCGGCGCGATCGAGGATGAAGTGCTTCTCAATGATCGAGGCGCCCAGCGCCGCGGCCGTGATGGGCGCGGTGACGCCGAGGGTGTGATCGGAAAACCCGGCCACAACGCCAAACCGCTCGGCGATCGCCGGAATGGTCATCAGGTTCGCCGCCGTGAGCGGCGCGGGGTAGGCGCTGACGCAATGAAGCAGCGCATACTCCGGCGCGCCGATCTTCGCCAGGAAGGCCGTGGTCGCCTCGATCTCCTCCAGCGTGGCGGTGCCGGTGGAGAGGATCAGCGGCTTGCCGGTGCTCGCCGCCTTCTTCACCAGCGGCCAGTCGGTGAACTCGTTGCTGGCGATCTTGTAGGCCGGCGCGCCCCAGGCCTCCAGCCGGTCCACCGCATCATCGTCGAAGGGCGAGGAGAAGACCGTGATCCCGATCTCGCGCCCCCGCTCGAAGAGCCTCGGAAACCAGTCATAGGGCGTGGCGGCTTCCTGGTAGAGCGTGTGCAGGTTCCAGCCCGCCCAGGTCCCGGTGGTGATCTGAAAATCCGGCTTGTCGCTGGGCAGGGTGAGGCTGTCGGCGGTGTAGGTCTGGAACTTCACCGCGTCGGCCCCGGCGGCCTTGGCCGCGTCGATCATGGCCAGCGCCTTGCCCAGATCCTTGTTGTGATTGCCGGAGACCTCCGCGATCACATAGGGCGGCTCGCCCGGTCCGATGCGCCGGCCGTCAATGCTGAGATGGGGTGTGGAAGGCGCGCCGCTCGCGTCCATGGGACCGCCCTTCTAAGCCTGCTTTCCCTAGCTTATCGCGCGATTCGCGGCGTAACGGTTAAGCCGGTGCGCGGGGCGTTCGGCCCGCCAGCTCCAGCACCAGCCCCGCCACGCGCTGCGCGCCGCGCCCGTCCACGCGCGCGCGCCCGGCCGCAGCCACCCGCGCGGCATGCTCCGGGTCCGGCGGAGCCAGCGTTTCAAGGCCGAGGCCGAGAATGATCCCGTCGTCCAGAAATCCCTGTGCGGTGGCGCGCTCGAGGTCTGTCTGGCCGATCACGTGGACCGGTTTGCCCAGCGCCATGGCTTCCAGCGCGGTGGTCCCGGCGTTGGTCACGGCGTAGCGGCAGCCGGCGAGCAGCCTCGGCAGGTCGGGCGGATTGATCCGCACCTCCACGCCCTTCGGCGCCGTCTCGAGCGGCGCCGCCAGGGGGCCGCGCACCAGCACGACCCGCTCATCCGCAGCAGCCAGCCGTCGCGCCGCCTCCACCCCCAGATCGCCCAGGTCCGATCCGCCGATGCACACCAGGACATGGCCGGCGTCATGGGGCGCCTGATCCAGGATCTCCCGCCGGATCAGGGCGTAGGCGAGCCCGTATTCGCACCGCCTCGCCGCCATGGGGATCCGGCGCGGATCGGTGCGCACGGCGAGATCGGCGCTCGCCGCGCCCACATGATCGAGCACGGCCACCGGCCGGCCGGCCGCGCGCGCCGCCTCGATCGCTCGGTCGTCGGCGTAGGGCAGATCCAGCACCAGAATGTCAGGCGCGCCCTCCGGGCTGTCTTTCACGCCGAGCGCGTCGCGCGCGGTCTCCGAGCGCGGATCGAAGCGCACCTTGGCGCCCGCATCACGCAAGGCCGCCGCGAGGGTTTGCGAGCGCGAGAGATGGCCGAACCCCATGCCCGGCCCGCCGTCCACGGCGATCTCCACAAGCACGCTCAAAGTCCCAGCGCGGCCTTCAGCGCGCCGGCCACGCGCGTCACGTCCTCCGCCTCCATGTCCGGGAAGAGCGGTAGGGACAGGGTCGCCTCGTAATAGGCGCGCGCGCCCGGCAGCGCCTGCTCTCCACAGAGCGCCGTGTAATAGGGCTGGGTGTGCACCGGGATGTAATGGACCTGGCTGCCGACCCCTTGCGCCTTGAGCCGCGCCATCACCTCGGAACGCGTCACGGCGGCGGCGAAAAAGTCGATCGCGACGTTCATCAGATGCCGGCAGGGCGTCACGCCGGGCTGCGGCGCGGGCGGCGTCACCAGCTCCGCCAGATCGGCGAGCGCCTCGTCATAGAGCGCGCACAGCCTGGCGCGTCTGGCGGCGAAGCGGGGCAGCCTGGCGAGCTGCGAGCGGCCCAGCGCGGCGAGGATGTCCGGCATGCGATAGTTCCAGCCGAGCTGGTGCTGCTCATAGGCCCAGGGCGCGTCTTTGAGATCGCCGCGCCGGAAAGCGGCCGGATCGCGCTCCACACCGTGCGAGCGGGCGCGGGCCATGTGGTCGGCGAGGCGGGAATCGCGGGTGGTGACCATGCCGCCCTCCCCGCTGGCGATGGTCTTCACCGGATGAAAGGAAAAGGTCGCCGCGTCCGACAGGGTGCACGCGCCGACCGCATCGCCCGCCGCGTCGATCCCGCCGAGCGCGTGGCAGCTGTCCTCGATGATGGCGAGACCTGCCTCGCGCGCCAGCGGCGCGATCGCCGCCATGTCGCACAGGGCGCCGGCGAGATGTACGGGCAGGACCGCCTTCGCCCGCCCGCCGGCGCGCGCCAGCGCCTCGGCGAAGGTCTCCGCCGTCATCAGGCCGCTTGACGGATCCACGTCGGCGAACACCACGTCCGCGCCGCAATAGCGCGCGGCGTTGGCGGTGGCGAGGAAGGTGATCGTCGGCACGATGCAGACATCGCCCGGCCCGATCCCCAAGCCGTCCAGCGCCAGATGAAGGCCGGCCGTGGCGCTGTTGCAGGCCACGGCGCGGGTTGCGCCCGTCGCCGCCGCAAACTCGGCTTCGAAGGCGGGGATTTCCGGGCCGGTGGTGAGGTAGTCGCTCTTCAACACCCGCGTCACCGCGGCGATGTCGGCCTCGTCGATGGACTGGCGTCCATAGGGCAGGAAATCGGTCATGGGGCGCCTGTGCGGTTGTGGCGGCCCACTATGAGGTGAGTCTCGCGATCCGCCGCACGGACCGATCGCCGTTTACAGGCTCAGGACTCTGGAGAACCGGTCGCCGCGCCGTTCGATCTCCACCGGCCAGCGCCGCGCGCCGTCCAGCGCTTCGAGCACGGCTTCGGCGTCGGAAAGCGTCTCCACCGGCTCGCCGTCCAGCGCGATCAGCCGGTCGCCGGGCTGGAAGCCGAAATAATCCGCCGCGCTGCGCCGGCCCACGTCGAGCACCACCACGCCGCGGGTGAAGGGATCGATTCCGTTCTCCTCGTTGAAGGCGGGCGACAGCTCCACCAGTTCCGCGCCGGAGAGCGGATTGCGGCCGTCCACCGCCAGCCGGTCCCCCGAGGCGTCGCCGGGCGCCGGGCGGGCGTCGACCTCCAGCTCCAGCGGTTCGCCGTCGCGCAGCACGGTCAGGCTCGCATCCTGACCGATCCGCCGCGTGGCGAAGCGGAAGCGCACGCCGGCCTCGTCGTTCACGTCCACGCCGTCCACCGCGATCACCACGTCGCCGCGCTCAAGCCCCGCCTCGGCCGCCGCGCCGCCGGGCCAGAGTTCCGAAACGATGGCGCCGCGCGGGCGATCGAGCCCGATGGAATTGGCGAGATCGGCGGTGACGGGCTGCAGTTTCGCGCCGAGCCAGGGGCGGACGATCTCTCCGTCGGCGAGCGCGGCGTCCACCACGGTGCGCACCATCTCCACCGGCACGGCGAAGCCGATGCCGTTCGATCCGCCGGAACGCGAGAAGATCGCCGTGTTCACCCCGATCAGCTCGCCGTCCATGTCCACCAGCGCGCCGCCGGAATTTCCCGGGTTCACGGCCGCGTCGGTCTGAATGAAGAAGGCGTAGTCGGTGATGCCCACATCGGTGCGCGCCAGCGCGGAGACGATGCCGGAGGTCACCGTCTGGCCCACGCCGAACGGGTTGCCGATGGCGAGCACCAGATCGCCCACTTCCGCGTCGCCGGCCTCGTCATAGGGTAGAACCGGCACGTCTTCGCCGGCGTCGATCTTCAGGATCGCCAGGTCGGTGCGCTCGTCGGCCAGAAGCAGCTCGGCCTCGAACTCGCGCCGGTCGCTCAGGACCACGCGCAGATCCTGGGCGCCCTCCACCACGTGATTATTGGTGACGATGACGCCGGAGGCGTCGACGATCACGCCGGAACCCAGCGAATTCACCTCGCGCCGGCGCACCTGGGGTCCGAAAAACCGCTCGAAGAAGGGATCGCCGGCGAAGGGCGTGCGCTGATTGACCACGCGGCGCGAATAGACGTTCACCACCGCCGGCGCGGCCTCGCGCACGACGGGCGCGAAGCTCAGCTGGACCTGGGCCCGGCTCTCGGGGACTTCGCGCGCGCCCGACAGGGCCGGCTCGGCGGGCTCGGCGCGCTCCTGGGCGCAGGCGGGCGCGGCGAACGACAGCACGGCCGCCGCCAGTAGGGTCGCGGATCGGATCATGGGAACGCCTCGTCTAATCAACAAAACCTTGCGTCCATTTAAGTAGGCCGCGCGCAGCTGAACAGCCCCTGAACTCTTACCGATTGGTCAGGCGCGTAATGACGCCGTCACGCCGGCGCGCTATGGTAGTAAGGGGTGTGAGACGAGGGGAAGCCCATGTTCGGACGCGACAAACCGCTGCGCATCTTCAAACCCGGCAAGGGTGAGAAGGAGCTGTCGCGCATCGAGGCGCGCGCCGTGGGCGAATACGCGCCGCTCTACAAGGGCGGCCGCGCCAAGGCGCTCGACCGCGCCGAGGAGGTGGCCCAGGAGAAGGTCGCCGAGGCCGAAGCCAAGACCGAAGCCGAAGTCGCGCGCGAGCAGGCCAAGGTCGAGGCGAATTTCTGGGACAAGCTGAAGCGTGTCGCGCGCCAGATCCCCTTCCTGGAGGATCTGCTCGCCGCCTATTACGCCATGCGCGATCCGCAGACCCCGCTGCAGGCGCGCGCCGCGCTGGTGTTCGGGCTTATGTACTTCCTGTGGACCTTCGACATCATCCCCGACTTCCTCGGGGTGATGGGCTTTGCCGACGACGGCACGGTGCTCGCCACCATCATCGCCCAGGTCGGCGGCTCCATCACCGACGAGCACCGGGCAAAGGCGCGCGAGGCGCTGGGCGTCGTCTAGCGCCTACCCGCCTTCGGGCAAAGTCTGATCCATGCTGCGGGCCGGCTCCGCGCAGGCGCCGCCCACGGGTTTGGCGGGCACCCCGGCGACGGTGCAGCGCGGCGGCACGGGCTGAAGAACCACGGAGCCCGCCGCGATGCGCGCCTCCTCGCCCACGGTGATGTTACCCAGCACCTTCGCGCCGGCGCCGATCAGCACGCCGCGCCCGATCTTGGGATGGCGGTCGGCTTCATCGGCGCCGGTGCCGCCCAGGGTCACCTCGTGAAGGATGGAGACGTCGTCGCCCACCACGGCCGTCTCCCCGATGGTCACCGAGGTGGCGTGGTCGATCATGATCCCGCAGCCCAGTTTCGCGGCCGGATTGATGTCCACGCCGAAGCGCTCGCTCATCCGGCTTTGCAGATGGAAGGCCAGCGTTTCGCGCTCCTCGTTCATCAGCCAATGGGCGATGCGGTAGCACAGGAGCGCATGGAAACCCTTGAAATACAGGAAGGGCTGCAGGAGGGAGCGGCTCGCCGGATCGCGCTCGTCCACCGCCAGCATGTCCCGCGCGGCGCAGCGGGCGATGCCGGGATCGGCGTCCAGCGCCTCGCGCGCGATGTCGTGCATCTGCAGCGCGTCCAGCTGGGCGTCAGCCATCTTCTCCGCCACCCGGTGGGCGAGCGCGTCGGAGAAGCGTTCATGGCGCAGGATCGCCGCGTTCAGAAAGCTCGCCAGCAAGGGCTCGCCGGCCGCGGCCGAGGCGGCTTCGAAACGCAGGCGCGACCAGACCTGGTCTTGCAGGCTTTGAGCCTGGTGCGGAGTTTCGGCGAGCGACATGCGGTCTCCAGCTCTTCCAGACGGGCCGTCACGGCCGGGTGAGAATGGCGCGCGCCAGCGCCGGTTCAAGCGCGCCGGTGCGCGCCAGATGGTCGGCCGCGCTCAGCATGACTACGGTGAACGCGTCGCGGATCTCTCCCGACATGGCCATGGCCAGCGCGGTCTGCAACGGCAGGCGTTTCATTTTCATGTCCGCCTCGCTGCCCTCCCGATCCGGCGCCCCGGGCGTGAGCTCCCAGGCGAGATAGCCGTCGGCGCGCTCATTGGTGATGGAGTTCGACAGATCGAGGCTGGTGAGATGGCGATAATGCGCGGCGGTGTAGCCGGTCTCCTCGGCCAGCTCGCGGCGCGCCGTCTCCAGCGGGTCGGCGTCTTTCGGTCCCCCGCCCTCGGGCAATTCCCAGCTGAAGGCGTCGAGCGCGAAACGGTGCTGGCCCACCAGAAGCGTGTCGCCGTTCTCGAACACCGGACAGACTCCGACGGCGTGGAATTTCGGCTCCAACACGCCGTAAAGGCCCGGCGCGCCGTCGGGCTTGACCACGTCGAACTCGCGCACGGCCATCCACGGATTGTCATAGGCGAGCCGCTCGCCATGGATCGTCCAGGGGCCGCGCGTGGTCATCGTCATCCCTTCCGCCTCAAGCCGGCTGAGGCTCGCCCGCCAAGACGGGCCGGTCAAACCGGGCGAGCAGGACGAAGGCGGCCGGGGCGAAGATCAGCGCCAGGATCGCCGAGCCGGACACGCCGCCCGCCACCGCCGCGGCGAAGGGCAGCCAGAAGCTGTCGCCGTCGATCAGGAGCGGCGCGAACCCGCCGATCGTCGTGAGCGTGGTGGCGAGGATGTGGCGGGTGGCGTCGATCACGGTTTCCCGGATCGCGTCCGGATCGCCGCCGCGCGCCTTGTCGTTGGCCTTCAAGGCGGACAGCACCACGATGGAGCCGTTGATCGACAGGCCCACCAGGCCGAGCGAGCCGACGATGGCGTTGAAGCCCAGCGGCGTGCCGAACAGCCAGACCCCGAACATGGCGAGCCCCACCGAGAGAAAGCCCACCACGAAGATGATCCCGGCGTAGCGGAAGGAGTTGAACGCCAGCACCACCGCCGCGACCATCATGATCAGAAGCGGTCCGGCGGTGGACATGAGATCGGCCATGGCCTCACCCTGGTTCTCCGCCTCCCCGCCGACGATCAGGCGATAGCCCTCCGGGGTCTCCAGCCCCGCCGCGTCCATGCGCGCGAAGAAGTCCGCGAGGACCGGGGCGGGCAGCACGTAAGGCTGCAGGAAGCCGTAGACGGAGTTCGCCCGCTGCCCGTCGACGCGGGTGATGATCGCGGTCTCCGGCGCGAGGGTCACCGCCCCGAAGGCGGCGATACTGGAGGGCGCCTCGCCAGGCCGAACCGGCATCGGCGCCGCCCCCAGCGCGTCCGGCGCGCTGCGCCGGTCTGGCGGCGCGATGACGCGCACCGGCAGCTCTTCCACGCCTTCGAGGACCGATCCGCCCACCACGCCGTCCACCTCGCCGCGCAGGCGCCCGGCGAGATCGGTCAGGCGCAGGCCCGCCAGGCTGGCGGCGGCTTCGTCCGCGGACAGGCGCGCCACCGGCTCGCCCAGCGCCAGGCCGGCGTCGGTGTAACTCACCCCTGGCGTTTCGGCGAGGATCAGGCGGATGTCGTCGGCGAGCGTGTCGAGCACGCTGAGATCGGGGCCGACGATGGTCAGCTCGATCGGCGCGGCGGCCGGAGGGCCCTGCTCGAACGGCAGGGCGAGGAGCTGGGAGTCGGGGAAGGACTCGCGCAGGCGCGCCTGCACCTCGCCGACGATGCGCCGGGTGTCGCGCTCGGAGGTGGTGCGCACGAAGCCCTGGGCGTAGTTCGGCCGGCCGGTCACCCCGGCGAGCATGTTGTAATAGACCCGCGGCCCGCTCTGGCCGAGCACCCAGGAGCTATCGAGGATTTCGGGATACTCGCGCAACAGCTCGGTGGCGGCCTGGACGCGCGCCTCGGTCGCCTCGATCGAGCTCGCCGGCGGCGCGATCAGGCGCAGCTGGAACATGTCGCGCTCGGTCTGGGGAAAGAACTGGCTCGGCAGCGTTGTCGCCGCCGCGAAGCCGGCCACTGGCAGCATGACCCCCACGACCAGGCCCAGTAAAGGCTGGGCGATCACCCCGTCGAGCGCCTTGCGATAGACCCAGGCGAGCGGCCTCGAGCGCAGGCCGTCGCGCCACCAGGGCGCGTTCGCCTCGCCGGCCCGGCCGTCGTCGAACCAGGCGGCGAGCGCGATGATCACGGTGAACGCCAGCACGAAGCTCGCCCCGACGGCGAAGATCACCGAAGTGCCGATCATGCCGATGAACTCGCCGGCGACGCCGGGCATGAGCGCGATCGGGGCGAAGGCGAAAATCGTTGTGAGCGTGGAGGCGAGGAGCGGTCCGAAGAGGGTCTTCACCGCCTTGTCCACCGCTTCGAGCCGCTCCATGCCGCGCGCGCGCAGAAGCCTGTAGTCGTCGACCACCACGATGGCGTTGTCGATCAGAAGCCCCAGCGCCACCACCAGCCCCGTCACCGACATCTGGTGCAGCGGCTCGCCGGAAATGTTGATGAGCAGGATCACCAGAAGCACGGTGAGCGGCAGGGCCGAGCCGGTGATCAGCGCCGCGCGCCAGCCCATCATCAGGAACAGCACCGCGAACACGATCAGCGCGGAGAAGCCCAGATTGATCGCCAGGCCGGCCAGCCGGTCCACCACGTATTCGGCCTGGGCGAAGACGATCTCCACCTCGACGCCGGGATTGGCGGCGGCGAACGCGGCCACCGCATCCTGGGCGCGCCGGTCCCAGGCGGAGACCTGCAGGCCCGGCTCCAGATAGCCGGCCACCAGAATGGTCCGCTCGCCGTTGCGAAGCGCACGGGAGGCGGCCGGATCCACCTCGGCGCGCTCGATCCGGGCCACGTCGCCCAGACGCACGAAGGCGCCGTCCCGCGTGGCGATCGGCGCGGCGCGCAGCCGGTCGAGGCTGTCGAACGCGCCGTCCACCTCCACGGTGAGGTCCAGCGCCCCGCCGGTGAGCCGGCCGGCCGGCGCCTTGGTGTCGGAGCGCGCCAGCACCGCGGCGACGGCGCCGGCGTCAAGGCCCAGCGCAGCGGCCGCTTCGGGATCGAGCGTGACGCGCACCTCCTCCTCCGGCGCGCCGAAAATATCGGTTTCGTCCGTGCCGGAGACCGCGCGGATCCGGTCGGCGAGATCGCGCGACAGGCGCGAGAGCGGGCCGAACCCCGCCTCACCCTCGCGCCATTTCAGCGCCACCACCAGCGTGGCCGCGCCCATATACATGCGGCGCACCTCTGCGCGGCCCGCCCCGTCGGGAAACCGGGTCTCGGCGGTGGAGACCGCTTCGCGCACCTTGGTCCAGGCCTGCTCGACTTCGGCGAGGTTCAGATCCTCGCGCACCGAGACGTCGATGACCGCAATGTTCGCCCGCGAGGTCGAATCGATTTCGTTGACCTCGACCAGCTCCTGGAGTTCGGCCTCGATCGGCTCGGTGATCAGCGCCTCCACCCGAGCCGCGTCGGCGCCGGGAAAAGCGACCACCACCAATCCGAACCGTTCTGCGAGGCTCGGATCCTCCTGACGGCCCACCACCGCCAGCGCGGCGAGCCCGGCCACGATCATCAGGAACAGCGACAGGACGGTGAGGCGCGGAAAGCGGAAGAACAGCGTCGCCACGGCTCAGCCCTCCGTGCGGGCGGTCACCCGCTGGCCGGGCGTCACCCGGTGGACGCCGGCGGCGAGGATCGAGGCGCCCTCCTCCACCGCGCCCGTCAGATACACCCGGTCGCCTTCGGCGTGGAGGATCTCCACCGGCCGCGGCTCCAGGCGGAAGGCGCCGTCATCGCGCGCCAGGGCGTAGACCGACCAAAGTCCGCGCCGGCCTTCGGAGAGCGCCGTAACCGGCGCCCAGAAGCCGCGCTGATCTAGATCGGTCTCCAGAAGCAGGCGCGCCACCGCGCCGCTTTCAACGCCCGCGCCGTCCTCAAGATCGAACACCGCCTCCACCGTGCGCCCGCCGGGATTGATGACCCCGGTCGCCGAGCGCAGTTGCGCGCTGCGCCGCTCGGCGCCGATCTCCACCGGATAGAGCTCTCCGGGCGTCAGGGTGCGCGCCGCGCCGGCGGGCAGGCCGACGCGCAGCTCCAGCGCTCCGGTCTCCACCAGCGTCAGAACCGGCGCGCCGGGGCCGGCCACCGCGCCTTCATCGAAATGGCGCATCGTGACCACGGCGTCGTAGGGCGCCTCCAGCCGGGCGAGCTCGATCTGCACGGCGATCTGCGCCGCCCCGGCGCCGGCCGCCGCGGCGCGCGCGCGCGCCGCATCATGATCGGCCTCGCTCTGGTCGAGCGCCTGGGCGGAGACATGGCCCTGCTCCACCAGAGTGCGGCGGCGCTCCAGCGTGACTTCGGCGAGCCGGGCCTGGGCCTCGGCGGCCGCGGCTTCGGCGCGCGCGGCGGCGAGCGCGGCCTCCTGGGCGCGCAGATCGAGCCGGGCGAGCACGGCGCCGGCTTCGACGCGGTCGCCCACATCGGCGGTGATCTCCGCAATCCGGCCGCCGGTTTCAAAGCCCAGCGCGCTGGACCGGCGCGCCTCAACAAGCCCGGGATAGGCGCTCTCAATGCCGGCGGCCTCGCCGTAGCGCACGGTCAGGACCGTCACCGGCAAGGGCTCGGCCGCATCCGGCGCGCCGGGCCCGGCGTCCGCGCCGCGCAGTGCGCTGACCGCCACGACGCCGACGGCGAGCGCGCCGATCGCGGCGACGACGCCCAGGGCGAAGCGCCCGCCTGGAATGGATATGCCCGCCATGAGACCGCCTCCCGCGCCTTCACGGAATGCCAATATAAACCGATGAACGCCGTTTGGAAATTAAACGCCGTTCACTTTTTATATTTTTAGAAAGATTTTCTGGAGGTCAGACTTCGAGCCCGGCGTTCAGACGCTCGATCAGCCGGTCCGAGCCCAGCCCGCGCATCACCAATTCGGCGTGGAAGGCGATCATCGAATCCAGCGTCACGCTCGGATCGTTTTCGCAGCCGGGAAAGCTTTCCTTGGGAAACTCGGGCAGCGTCACGGCGAGCATGGTGAGCCCGTGCGAGGCCGCCCAGACCGAGTTGGCGGCGAGGCCCAGATGAGCCTGGCGGAACCAGCCCGCCTCCATGGACTGGGCGATCATCTCGTGCAGATGCTCGGCGGCGGCGTAGCCGAAGCTGCCCTCCTCCGGCTTCTCCTCGTCCCAGGCCCCGCCAAAGGCGAGCTTGTAATGGGCGGGCTGCTCCAGCCCCGTCTCCACATAGGCCCGCATGCATTTGGTGCACAGAAGCGGGCCGTCTTCGAGGTCCACGCAGACTTGCTGCATGCGCGCCAGAAGGCGTTCGAAGAACTGCTCGCGGATCTCTCTGAACAGCGCTTCCTTGGAATCGAAATACTTGTAGAGCGCGGCTGGGGAGTAATCGATGCGCTCGGCGATGCGGCGCATGGACAGGCCCGCCTCGCCCTCCTCGGCGAAGATCGCCTCGGCCGCGTCGATGATGGAATCGCGCACCTTGCGCCGGCGGCGTTCGGCCGGGCTGAGTTCGGCTTCGCTATGGGTCTCGGCCGCCATCGCGCTTGTTCGTCCCTGTCCTGACCCGGTGTCCGGCACCTTGCATGCGCCCGCATCAAGCTTCAGGTATATCGGCGCCTTGCGCAATCCACAAACCTCCGCGCGCTGACGGGCGCGCCGCATCCAGGACGATCCATGACCCACGCGCCGACCTTTCCCGAGCCGGGCGAAGCCCTCGCCGCGAGCCGCCCCAGCCCGGAGACGCTGGAGCTTCTCGCCCGCCGGCGCTCCACAGTCGCCAAGTCCATGACCGGGCCCGGCCCGTCGGGCGACCAGCTGGAGACGCTGTTGAAGATCGCGGGGCGCACGCCCGATCACGGCAAGCTGTTTCCCTGGCGCTTCGTGGTGTTCGAAGGCGAGGCGCGCTCGCGCTTCGGCGAGATCCTGGAGGCGCGCCTGCGCGAACTGGAGCCGGACGGCCCGGAGGAACGCTACGCGCTGGAACGCTCCCGGTTCGAGCGCGCCCCTGTGGTCGTCGCCGTGATCAGCGACGTCGTGGAGAACCACAAGATCCCCGAATGGGAGCAGGTCCTGTCCGCAGGCGCGGCGTGTCAGCAAATGCTGATCGCCGCCAGCGCCATGGGCTTCGCCGCCCAATGGCTCACCGAATGGTACGCCTATGACCGGGTGACGAAAAAAGCCCTGGGCCTCGATCCCGGCGAGCGCGTGGCGGGCTTCATCTATATCGGCTCAGCCGCCGAAGACCCGACCGAGCGGCCGAGGAAAGCGCCGCGGGTCAGCCGGTGGGGGTGAGCCGCGGTCGCCGATAGGCGATCAATCGATCCAGTGGATCGATTGAAGAGAGCGAACGGGCCGGCAGGCCCCGGAAGAGCGGCCGTTCGTGATGTCCTCCCCCGCCCCGCGGGGGAGGTGCTCGCGAAGCGAGCGGAGGGGGCGGCTTCAGCAGTGATGGGCCGCCCCCTCGCCCCTTCGGGCCACTCCCCCCGCAAGCGGGGGGAGACGCCATCCCCGCCCGGCTCCCTAAGCCCGCTCTCCCCTGAGCCGTTTCCTCGCCGTCTCCGCGCCGATCAGCGGCAGGAGCTCGGCCATTTCGGGGCCGCGTTCCTGGCCGGTGAGGGCCAGGCGCAGGGGTTTGAAGAGATCCTTGCCCTTGCGGCCGGTCTTTTCCTTCAGAGCGCCGGTCCATTGAGCCCAGCTTTCCGGCCCCAGCGGCTCGGCGGGCAGCAGCGCGGCGGCTTCGGCGGCGTAGGCTTCGTCCTCGATGACCGGGTCCACCGGGCCGTCCACCAGCCGGCGCCATTCCGCGACGTCCTTCAGCCGGGTGAGGTTCGGGCGCACCGCATGCCAGAACGCCTCGCCGCCGTCGGCGTCCATGCCGGCCAGCCGCTCCTTCACATCGGCGTAGTCGAGCGCGTGCAGGAGCTTCGCGTTGAGCCGCTCCAGCTCGGCCGGGTCGAACCGGGCCGGCGTGCGCGAGATTTTCGCCAGATCGAACCCGGCGGCCAGCTGATCGATGCGGGTGCGGATCTCCACCGGATCGGACGTGCCGATCTTGGCCAGGAGCGAGAGCACGGCCAGGGGCTCGAAGCCCTCCACGCTGCGCAGATCGGCGATGGCGAGCGAGCCCAGGCGCTTGGAGAGCTTCTCCCCGTCCGGGCCCACCAGAAGCGGGAAATGGCCCATCTCCGGCGCGCCGCCCTTGCCCGCGATCGCTTCGAAAATTTCGATCTGGGCGGCGGAGTTCGTGACGTGGTCCTCGCCGCGGATGATGTGAGTGACCTTCGCCTCGATATCATCCACGACGCTGGGCAGGGTGTAGAGATAGCTGCCGTCGGCGCGGATCAGGATCGGGTCGGAGACCGAGCTGGTTTCGATATGGCTCGGCCCGCGTACGAGGTCCGTCCATTCGATGCGCCCGCCCGACAGCTTGAAGCGCCAGTGCGGGCGGCGGCCTTCGGCTTCGAGCTTGGCCTTGTCCTCGTCGCTCAGCGAAAGCGCGGCGCGGTCATAGACCGGCGGCTTGCCTTGCGCGCGCTGGATCTTGCGCTTTCTGTCGAGCTCGTCCTCGGTCTCGTAGCAGGGATAGAGCAGGCCCTTGTCGATGAGATCCTGCTTGGCGGCCTCATAGCGGTCGAAACGCTCGGACTGCTTGAAGCTCTCCTCCCATTTCAGCCCCAGCCAGGTGAGATCGTCCTTGATCCCCTGCTCGTACTCGGCGGTGGAGCGCTCCAGATCGGTGTCGTCGATGCGCAGGAGCACCACGCCCTGATGCTTGCGCGCGAACAGCACGTTCATCAGCGCGGTGCGCACATTGCCCACATGGATGCGGCCGGTGGGGCTGGGGGCGAAGCGGACTTTGACGGTCATGGCGGAGCCGGACGGGTTGCGGCGCGCCCTGTCCGGCGCGCCTGGGGGAGCCTGAGGCGGACGGCTTTAGACCCGCCCGGAGGGGAAATCAAACGCGCGAGCGCGAGCCGCAGGCCTCGTCGATGCGCAGCGCCGCTTCGAGCGCGGCGAGCCCGGCCGCGCCGTCGGCCGCCGGCCCGCTGTCGCCGCCGCGCGCCGCGGCGAGGAACGCCGCCACATTGGCGCCCAGGCTGTCCTTGGCCATGGCGGTCTCGTTGAAATCGCGATCCAGCGGCAGACCGCCCGGATTGGCGAAACTGCGCTTGATGAAATCCACGTCCACGCGCGCGCCGCCGTCATAGTCGATCGTCATCACCCGGTCGCGGTCCGGCGCGACGCGGCTCGCCTCCAGCGTCGCCGTGACGCCGCCGGGAAAATGCAGCACCGCCTTGATATGGTCGGCGAGCTCGGCGCGATGCTCGTACATCTCCGCCTCCACCCGGTCGGGCCCCGCGCCGGCCAGCGCCAGGGCCAGATCGATGTCGTGGATCATCAGATCCAGCGTCACCGAGACGTCCAGATTGCGCGCGCTGGGCACGCCCAGGCGCCGCGCGTCCAGGGCCTGGATGCGCGGCAGATCGCCGAACAGACCCATGGCGGCGAACACGAAGCGCTCCTGATGGCCCACGCGCAGCACCGCGCCATTGAGATCGGAGAGCTGCACCAGCTCGCGCGCTTCCTCCAGCGTGGCCGCCAGCGGCTTCTCCACCAGCACCGCCTTGCCCGCGTTCAGGGCGCGCCGGGCCGCGTCGTGGTGGAACACCGCCGGGCTCGCCACGGTGACGACGTCGCACGCTTCGATCAGCGCTTGCAGGCTCTCATAGGGCGCGCCGCCATGCTTGGCGCACAGCGCCTCGGCGTGATCATGGACGGGATCGAAGACGCCGAGGAAGTCGACATCAGGAAAGCCGGCGTGTTTCGACGCGTGATAGCCGCCGAACACACCTGCGCCGACGACGCCGGCGCGCAAGGTTTGAGTTTGCTCGTTCATGGCCGCGCAAGAAGCACGCCGGGCCGGAGCGCGCAACGGGCGGGCCGCGTCACGATTGGTTTCTTTGCGTTGCGCGATGCGGCGGGCGCCTGCATGGTGGTATGCAGCGAATGCGGGGGCTGATCATGAGCGATCAATCAAAAAGGCCGGCGCAAGGTCCGGCCGGGCCGAGACTGTCCGAGCTCGCTGACGCCGCCGGCATCGGTCTTGAGCGCAAGATCTTCAAGACGCTCTATGACACGCTGATCCGGCCCGGCCGCGCAGCGCGGGCGGCCTTCGACCGGGCCGATGATCATGTCTCCCAGCTGAAATTGTTCGCCGTCCTGTTCGGGCTTTATCTGAGCGCAGGCGCGTTCTTCGGCGCGCCCACCGCCATGACCATCGAATCGCTTGTGCCGCCCGGCCAGGTCGGCGCGGCTTTCGATTTCATTCGCGCCCAGGGCGCGGACCCGGTCGATGTGAACGCCGCGATGTCGCGCTGGGGCGGGTTCCTCGTCTGGCCGATCATGACGATCGCATCGGCCGTCTACATCCTCGTCTTGAAGATATCAAAGCCGTCCGTGACCTGGTTCGGGCATGTGCTGATCTACCTCATCGCCAGCAACGCCATGACGCTTATCGGCATCCCGCTCATGGCGGCCCGGCTTGTCAGCCTGGAGCTTTATCTGGCGCTGCAAATGTCCACGATGATCGTCTTCATCGTGCAGCTGATGCGCCTGGGCTCCAGCGTGCTGGAGCTTGGGGTCGGACGGCTGATCTTACTGTTATGTCTGGTACTCTTGGCCTTTCTGCCCACGTTCATCATCATCGGGGTGCTGCAGCTCACTGCAGCCTGGTTCGTGCTGGACCTTCAAGGCGTCCCGCTTTTCGAGATGATGGAGGCCGCAAGAGTGAGCGCCGAATCGCCATCTGGAGAGACGTGATGAAAAGCCGCGAAATCCGCCTGACCCAGCATTTCCTGGGCGCCGTGAAGCCGGAATACTTCGAACTCGCCGAGGTGGACCTGCCCGATCCCGGCGAGGGCGAGATTCAGGTGAAGAACGCCTGGCTCAGCGTCGATCCCTACATGCGCGGGCGGATGACGGGGATAAAGACCTATATCGACCCCTTCGCCATCGGAAAGCCCATGGAGGGCGGCGCGGTCGGCCAGGTGGTGAAGTCGAACCATCCAGATTACGCCGAGGGCGACTGGGTCATGTCCATGATGGGCTGGCGCGAGGGCTGGACCGGCCCGGCCTCGGCGGTGATGAGCAAGGTGGACGCCGATCTTCTACCGCCCGAAGCCTATCTGGGCGTCGCGGGCCTGACCGGCATGACCGCCTATGTCGGCATCAAGCGCTGCATCGACCTGAAAGAGGGCGAGACCTTGTGGATGAGCGCGGGCGCCGGCGCGGTGGGCTCGGCCGGGATCCAGTTCGCCAAGGCCATGGGCGCGAAGGTCGTCGCCACCGCCGGCGGCCGGGAGAAGATCGACTTCTGCCGCGAGATCGGCGCTGACGCGGTGGTGGACTACAAGGCCGAAGACGATCTCGCCAAAGCCGTTCGCGACGCGGCCAAGCCTCTGGGCGGCGTCGACGCCTATTTCGAGAATGTCGGCGGCGATCACCTTCAGGCCGCCTTCGACGTGATCAAGGCCCATGGGCGCATCGCGGCGTGCGGGATGATCGCGCGCTATAACGACGACACCCCCCTGCCCGGCCCCACCAACATGACCCAAATCGTCGCCAAGAAACTGATGATCCAGGGCTTCATCGTGTCGGACCATTTCGACCTGCAGAGCCGGTTCATCCAGGACCTCTCCGGCTGGATGATGGCGGGCCAGGTGAAGACGCGCGACACCGTCTATGAGGGCGTCGACAAGGCTCCGGACGCCTTCCAGGGCCTGTTTGAAGGCAAGAATATCGGCAAGATGCTGGTGAAGGTGTGAACCGGGAGACTGCGACGTCATGAGTGAGACAGGTCGGGATCCCCGAAGCACGCGCAGCGAACTTCTCGAAGACACGCTCGGCTTCAATCTGCGCAGTCTTCGCACCCTCGCCGACCTCTGGATCCGGCCACGCAAGGTGATGGATGCGGTCGTTCTTCGCGACCGCGTCTCCTACACGCCGATGGTCCGTCTGTTTCTTGCATTGATCGGCGTGCAGATTGCGGTTTCGGTGCTTTGGGGCGGATACGGGTCGATGATCCAGGACGCCATCGCCGCGCAAATGAGCGAGGCGCAACTCAGCGCCTATTTCGAGACGATGGGCACGACGCCCGACGCCTTCTTCTCGATGTACGGCAATATCGCATCAGCGCTCCATGCCCCGATCGTAGGGGCCTTCACCGCCCTGTCGGTCTTCGTGCTCGGCGCGTTCGGAGCGAAGCGCGCCTTTGCGGTGAATCTGAATCTGGTGTTCGCGACGCTCACCGCAGGCAGCGTCATCGGCATCGCCTTCTTGAGCGTGAACATTTTCGGCCAAACGACGCCGACCTGGTCCGTCGCGGTCATCGGAGCGGCGTATTTCATCACCTGGCTGCGCGGGCTGCCCGAGCACATCGCGTCCACGCGCAGCGGACGCATCGTCAAAAGCGCCGTGCTGGCGCTCACAATGATCGCGCTGGTGATGATCGGCGGTGTCGTGATGCACACGCTGACCGCCGTCTTCACGGTCCTGATGGTCTAATCTCTCGCCGGAGCCCGGGCCGCGCGCTCGGCCCGCATCAGCCGGCCGAGCGTGAAGCCGCCCAGCACCGCGCCCACGAGGCAGGCCAGAAAGTCGTGGCCGAAGAGGTGCATGAAGCCGGCATAGCCCATCACGGTCACGGCGACCGCCAGGCCGGTGTTGGCGATTCTGTTCAGGAATGGGGCGTTTGATCGGGTCATGGTTTCCCAAACGCAAACAGCGGGCCGAATTTGGGGTATTTTGTTTACCATATCGCAATTTGCAAACGGCCGTTCACGGCAAAATCAGCGAAATCGCCTGTATAGCCTTGCAATCCCGGCTTAGAATCGCGCTTGATGTGGCGGTCTAACGACGACGTCGATGGAACGAACGGTCCCGCGGCGCTTAAAAACACCCATCAAGGGGGGAACCCTCTCATGAACAAATCCGAACTCGCCAAAGCCATTTCCGACAAAGCCGGCATCACGCGCGCCCAGGCGGGCGATGCGATCGACGCCCTGGTGGACGCGGTCGTGGACGCGGCCAAGAAGGACGATTCCGTTCAACTGGCCGGCTTCGGCACGTTCCACGCCAAGCACCGTGAAGCGCGCGAAGTGCGCAACCCGCGCACCGGCGAGAAGATGATGTCCAAAGCCAAGACCCAGCTGGCCTTCCGCCCGGCTTCGGCTCTGAAGGACATCTAAGCCTTCTATCGCGTTTCAAGCGCGATGACGCCGCCGCCCGGGAGACCGGGCGGCGGTTTTGTTTTGGGGGACCAATGACCACGCCACGTCAAATCTGGCCGTGCCTCAACCGTCTCCGGACGAAGGCGCCTTGCGCGCCGCGCCTTGAACGCGCGAAGCTTCGCCTGCAGGCGGGATGGCCTGCCGCTACGGGCTGGGGCGGCTCACATGATTCTCGACAATCTCTCCCGCGCGCTGAAGACCCAGAACTGGCTCGCCGCCGGGATCGAGTTCGTCATCGTGATCGCCGGCGTGGTGATCGGCTTTCAGATCAATGCGTGGAATGAGGCGCGGCAGGCGGCTACGCGTGAGGCATCCGTGCTTGAGCGGCTAAGGGAGGGATTAATCGCTGATCAGGCTGAACGCGCCGCAAGTGCCAATAATCTGAATAGACTGGAAAACCTTCGCGCCGCAGTCGCGGTCCTGTTCGAAAATGCCCCCATTGAGAATAGCAACTCCTTCTGTGGGGCCGTGGTCACGTCTGATTTCTTCTCTGATGCGTCTTCGCCCCCGACCGCGTTGGCTGAACTCCTCTCTGGCGATGAAGGCTTGTCGCTGATTTCCAATCCTCAACTGCGTTCGGGCATCGCCGACTATGTCCAGTTTCGGCAGACCTTGCCGCGGTCGGTTGATTGGTATACCCGCGGTTCAGTCAATCTTGATCAAGCCTTTCCACAGCATTTCAGGCAGATTGCGCGCATTGATCCGAACTCAGGACGCATCCAAGCCGCTTATATTTGCGATGTACAAGGGATGCGCGAGGATGCTCAATTCCTTTCTGCATTTGCGGAAAATGCATGGCGGTACGAATACTATTTCACTGACGTCGTGGAGGACCATGCGACGCGCGTTGCGCAGCTGATTGAGCAACTCGACCAAGTTCTGAACGAGGAAACGACCCCATGATCCTTTCCAACATCTCCAAGGCGATCCGCGAGCAGAACTGGTTCGCTGTGGTTCTCGAGTTCGTGATCGTCATCGCCGGCGTGGTGATCGGATTCCAGATTAATGCGTGGAATAAGGCGCGGGCAGAGCGCGCGCTCGGGCAGACCTACAAGACGCTCATCGTCGGCGAAATCGAACGACAGCGAGCCGATTACCAGAACATGGTCAGTGGCTCCTCGAGCATCCTTCAGGATGTGAGAATCGTTGCTGCTGCGATTGATGACCCCGAAAGCGTGCGGGCCGACCCGGACCACTTCATCAGCGCCATCTGGTACAGCCGTTACCGGGGTTACCGCGATACTCAGCGTACGGTCTATGACGGTATGGAAAGCTCAGGGCGCATCGCCCTGATCGATGACGAAGGCGCGGTGCAGGAGATTCGGACCTTCTACCGGATGGTCGCCAGAAGCGACGCGATTCTGATCAACGACTGGAATCCGTGGAGCCGGTACAATATCGCGCTTGAGGGGTACCTTACCGCCGACGAGATCGACGCCATCATGACGGCTCGTGCGTCAGGCGCGCCGCATCAGCTTTTCACGGCGGACGAGGCTGTGGCCCTAGCGGTCCGCATGCGGGATGATCCAGAGGTGGTTCGGCTTGTTCGCAGCATCACGACCCACCACTATTCCGTTCGGAGCGTTGCAGAGAGCGCACTCGTCGAAGCAAACGCCGTCCTCGCCAATCTCGGCGCGCCGCCGCCGGAGACGACCCCATGATCCTCGACAACCTCTCCCGCGCAATCCGCACCCAGAACTGGCTCGCCGCCGGGATCGAATTCGTCATCGTGATCGCCGGCGTGGTGATCGGCTTTCAGATCAACGCGTGGGCGGAAGCGCGCGCCGCAGCTGCGCGGGAGGCGGTGCTGCTCGACCGGCTGCATGACGAACTGGAAGCCTCCGTCGCGCTGCTCCAACGGATGACGGACGGTTTTGAAGAAAACGGTGCGAGCCGCAGGCGGGTCATAGAGCTAATGGTCGCAGGCCAGACAGAGGCGCTCGCCGCAGATGACGGCGCAGCGCGCATGATCCTTTCCGTCAACGTGCTGCCCGCGTTTTCACCGCGCCAGGGCGTCTATTCGGAAATCGTGAGTTCGGGAATGTTGTCCGATCTGGGCGACGCCGAGCTTCGCGAAGCCCTTGGAGTGTACCAAGCGAGCATCGCCTACCTGCAAGGCCAGATCGACTATATGCGGTGGAGCCACACCGCCGAGACGTCCGTCACGGACTTTGAGTTTCTCACACGAACGTTCGCGCCGGGCCGGGGGCTTGATGTTGATTACACGATCGACTGGCGGCGCGCGCTCGAGAGCCCGGACTTCACACAGGCCGTTCTGGAAAATCACGCCTCAAGTCTCGCCATGGCGCGCTGGTGGGGCGGGACGCTGGACAGCGCCCGCGCCGCTTGCGCCGAAACCGGCCGCCTGACGGGCCGGATATGCGGCGCCGGAGAGAATCCGTAGAAGCCGCCTTCAGCGGCGCCCCCCTACTCCGCCGCCGTCCGCATCCCCTGCGCCGGTTTGAGCGCGTCGGCGATCTGGAAGGCCATCTCCAGGGCCTGGTCGGCGTTCAGCCGCGGGTCGCAATGGGTGTGATAGCGGCTGGAGAGGTCGGCTTCGGAGAGGTGCCCGGCGCCGCCGACGCATTCGGTGACGTCCTGGCCGGTCATCTCGAAGTGGACGCCCCCGGGCTCGGCGCCCTCGGCGCGCAGCACCTCGATGAAGGTTTTGAGCTCAGCGAGCACCTTGTCGAAATCGCGGGTCTTGTAGCCGTTCGACGTCTTCTGGGTGTTGCCATGCATGGGGTCGCAGGCCCAGACCACATGGCGGCCCTCGGCGCGCACCTTGCGCACCAGCGGCACGAGCCCGTTCGCCACCTTGTCGGCGCCCATGCGCACATAGAGCACCATCCGGCCCGGCTCGTCGCGCGGGTTGAGGGTGTCGATGAGGCGAATGAGCTCGTCGGGATCGAGGGTGGGACCGCATTTCAGGCCCACCGGATTCTCGATCCCGCGCATGAACTCCACATGGGCGCCGTCCGGCTGGCGGGTGCGGTCGCCGATCCAGGTCAGGTGCGCGCTCGTCGCGTACCAGCGCCCGGTCTGGCGATCCATGCGCGTCATGGCCTCTTCAAACGGCAGGTGAAGCGCCTCGTGGGAGGTGAAGAAGTCCACCCCTTCCAGCGTCGGCGCCCCGTCCGGCGTCACCCCGCAGGCGCGCATGAAGGCGAGCGCCTCTGAAATCCGGTCGGCGTATTCCTGATACTTCTCCCCCGCCGGACTGCCGGCGAGGAAGTCCAGCGTCCACTGGTGGACGTTGTGTAGGTCGGCATAGCCGCCCGACGCCAGCGCGCGCAGCAGGTTCAGCGTCGAGGCCGACTGGTCGTAGGCGCGCAGGAGCCGCTCGGGATCCGGCACGCGGGCCTCGGGCGTGAACGCCATGTCGTTGATGGAGTCGCCGCGATAGCTCGGCAGCTCCACCCCGTCGATGGTTTCGGTGTCGCTCGAGCGCGGCTTGGCGAACTGGCCGGCGATGCGGCCCACCTTCACGATGGGCTTGGCGCTGGCGAAGGTCATCACCACCGCCATCTGCAACAGCACCCGGAAGGTGTCGCGCACGGTCTCGGCGGAGAATTCCTTGAAGCTCTCCGCACAATCGCCGCCCTGAAGCAGGAAGGCCTGCCCGGCCGCCACATTGGCGAGCTGGCGCTTCAAGCGCTTCACCTCGCCGGCGAACACCAGCGGGGGCCGGCGCGCAAGCTCGCCCTCGACGCGCGTCAGCGCCTCGAGATCAGGATAGGTCGGCAATTGCTTGGCCGGCTTCGAACGCCAGCTGTCGGGACTCCAGGCGGTCATCTCTTCCTCAATCGGCCGGCGCGCTTGTCCGGACCTTGCCGATCAAGATAGCGCCCTTGCTGCGCCGCGATAACCCCGGCGCGTCACACGGGCGCAAGGCGGGTCACAACAGGCCCAGCGCCTTGAAGCTCGCCGTGCGTTCCCGGCCCACCACGATATGGTCGTGCACCACGATGTCGAAGGGTTTCGCCGCCTCCTTGATGCGCCGGGTCATCTCGATATCGGCCTGGCTGGGCGTGGGATCGCCGCTGGGATGGTTGTGCACCAGAATGAGCGCGCTGGCGTCCAGCGCGATCGCCTTCTTCACGATCTCGCGCGGATAGACCGGGGCGTGGTCCACCGTGCCGCGCGCGGCGAATTCGTCGGAGACGAGGCGATTCTTCTTGTCCAGATACAAGACGCGGAACTCCTCGGTGGAGGCGTGCTGCAGCGCCGCGCGCAGATAATCGAGCAGCGCCGACCAGGAGGAGATCACCGTGCGCCCGGTCACCTGCTCGCGCGCGATGCGCACCGCCATGGCGTGGATCAGCCGGATATCGAGCGCCGTCTTCTCCGACACCCCCTGCACCGCCGCCAGCTGATCCAGGCTCGCCGCGCACACCCGGCCCAGATCGCCGAACCGGGCGATCAGCGCCTTGGCGAGCGGCTTCACGTCGCGCCGCGGGATCGAGCGGAACAGGGCGAGCTCCAACAGCTCGTAATCGGCCAGCGCCTCGCCCCCGGCCTCGGCGAACCGGGAGCGGAGCCGGTCGCGATGGCCGTGATAATGCGGCGTCTCGGTCTGGTTCTGCGCCATGGAGCATGACCGTTCGAAGCTGGGGCGACTCCCAGACATAAGACCCGCGCGCTCGCCTGTCAGCCGAAATCACACGCGAAATTCCCTCCGTGGGGGCCCCGCCTTTGAATGGCGTCATGCACGCTTCGTGTGCACGGGCGCTCCATGCGCGGGCGCCGCAGGGATGCTGCGCTGCAAAATTTGTCCGGATCGCTGACAGCGGCCGACGCACGCCTAAGCTCCAGCCCAGATCGATAGAGATGGAGCGCGAACCATGGATGACTTCGCCGGCGGCGACATCGCCTGGATCCTGACCGCCTGCGCCCTGGTGCTGATGATGACCCTGCCGGGGCTCGCCCTGTTCTATGGCGGCATGGTGCGGCGCACCAACGTGCTCTCCACCCTGATGCAGGCGCTGGGCGCGGCGGGAATCGTGACCCTGGCCTGGGCGATCGCGGGCTATTCCTTCGCCTTTGGCGGGGACGGCGCGGTGTTCGGCGGGTTCGACCGCATCTTTTTGAGCGGCCTTACGGTGGAGAGCGCGTCGGGCGGGCTTCCCGAAAGCGCGTTCATCCTGTTTCAGCTCACCTTCGCGATCATCACCGTGGCGATCATCGCCGGCGCCGGCGCGGAGCGCATGAGCTTCAAGGCCTGGATGGTCTTCACCCCGAGCTGGCTCCTGATCGTCTACGCGCCCATCGCCCACTGGGTCTGGGGCGAGGGCTTCCTCTACGACGCCGGGGTGCTCGACTTCGCCGGCGGCGCGGTGGTGCACATCAATTCCGGCGTCGCCGGGTTGATCCTGGCGCTGAAGCTCGGCCCGCGCCGCGGCTATCCCAAGGAGGGCCAGCCGCCGCACAATCTGGTGCTCACGGTCATCGGCGCGGGGCTCCTCTGGGTGGGCTGGTTCGGCTTCAACGGCGGCTCGGCGCTGGGCGCCAACGCGCTGGCCGCCCACGCCGCGCTGGTCACTCAGATCGCCGCCGCCACCGCGGCGCTGGTGTGGGCGCTGATCGAGTGGATCACGCGCGGCAAGCCCAGCGTGCTCGGCGCCGCCTCGGGCGCGGTGGCGGGCCTGGTGGGGATCACGCCCGCGGCCGGGTTCGTGGAGCCCTACGCCGCCTTCATCATCGGCGCGCTGGCGTCCGTGGCGGCCTATTACGGCGTCACCCTGGTGAAGAAGCTCGGCAAGTATGACGACAGCCTGGACGCCTTCGGCCTGCACGGCATCGGCGGCTTCGCCGGCGCGGTGCTCACCGGCGTGTTCGCCAGCTCCGCCGTGGGCGGGACCGGCGGCGCGGTGGAGGGCAACTGGCTCCTGATCTGGACCCAGACCTGGGGCGCGCTCGCCGCAGCCGCCTGGTGCGCCATCGCCACCTTCCTCATTCTCTGGCTTCTCGAACGGGTGATGGCCCTTCGCGTCGATCCCGAAGACGAGGTGACCGGCCTCGACGTGGCGCTGCACGGCGAAAGCGCCTGAGGCCCAGTGCGGGCGCGCGAGGGGCGCGCCCGCTACACCTTTCCTCCCGACTGGCCCCGCCAGCCCCGGCGGGGCTTTTTTTACGCTCTAGAGCAACACGTTTTTCCCTGTTGACTTTACTCTATGGTGGCTCACACTACCTATAGGTCCAATTTTGTTCGGAGCCTGAAATGTTCTCCCTTCGCACAATTGGCGCAGGTCTGGCCGCCGTGCTTTTCACGGGCCTGTTCAGCGTCAACGCCGCCGGCCAGCCGGCCGAAGACCGCAGGGTCTATTCGGTGTCCGCGTTCGTCTATGAGTCGGGTGAGCTGATCGGCGCACCCGTTCTCACAGTACGCGAAGGCGTGACGGGGATGCTCGCCCAAGGCGAAGAGCGAGGTTTCGCACTTGAGGTCACGGTCGCGCGCGCCAGCACTGAGACAGCGGCGCGTTTCGGGCGGGCGCCGTTACCGCAAGAGGTCGTTCTCGAAGGACGGCTCCATTTTCCCGAGCAAGGCGCCTGGCGTCAGATCGCGGAGCCGACGGTGCTCGCGAGCCTCGATGAGCGCGCGCTTGTGGAGCATGATGTCTACGCCCGGAACTATCGCCGGGACGGCGCCGAAGACTTCGTCGATACGATAAAGCTTGAATTCTTGGTCACCGAGGTTGACGCCAGCTAATTCGAAGGACCCGCGTCTCCCAACTCGTCGTGTTCAATCGATACGCTCGCGCCCGGTGGACTGTGGCCGATGTCGTTGACGGCGGCGGCCAATGCGCAAACCTTCAACCCCGGCGATAATTGTTGCACGACAAGCTGCTTCACGTGCTGCAACGCCTGCTGCTGCGACTCCGCCAATTGCAGTGACTGCTGCTGCGCACAAGACTGATCGAACTTTCAGCGCCTGAGTCGATTGACTCGACGTTCAGCGCGCAAAGATCAGGCTGAGCGACGTGTGCGGTGGACCGCACGCCCCTCCCTTGCGCCGGGCCCTGGGAGGGATTTTCAGCGGCCGCAACGCATGAAGCCTGTGAGATGACGTGGCGGCGGGCGCGCGACCTTGATGTCGCCCGCTTTCCCGCCTTACGCCCCCACCCCCGCCAGCGTGCGCACGAACGCCGTCAGCGCTCTGGGCGTCGTGGATTCATTGTTCGAGTGATAATTGAAGGTGGGGATTTGCAGCGTCGCGCCGGTATAGGCGCCGTCGGAGTCCCGCGCGATCCGGCCGAGCTCGGTGAGGCCCATGGATTTGGGCGGCTGACCGCGGCGGGCGCGGGCGTCGTTCTCGCGCTCGATGAAGCTGTCCTTGAAGATGATCGGCGCCCCGCCGCCCGAGGCCGCTCGCTCCAGCCGGCGCACGGCTTCGGCGTCGAAGCTCGCCGTGGCGTCGCGGCGGCGCAGCACAACCGCGCCGGCGAGCGCGGCCGCGCCGTCGTCGAACGGGGTGGTGTCCAGCACCACCAGCTCGCGCCCCGGCGCCACCCCGCCGCCTTGCGCCCAGCTGAGGAAATGCGTAGCGGACCGGCCGATCTCCTCCTCGGCGGTGAAGGCGATGGTTCCGCGCAGGCCGAATTCGGCCGCGATGCGCAGCGCCGCGGCCGAGACCGGATTGTCCAGCTGCCCCGTCACATAACCGGCCTGGCTGCGGTCCAGCGTGCGCGCGAAGGCGATCGGCGTGCCCGGCTCCAGCTTCGGCATGTCCTTCAAGGTCAGCACCAGCCGCCCCTCGCCGTCGAGCGTCGCGCCGGTGACGTCGCCATAGGCGATGCGCCCGCCGGTCTTGCGGTCATAGGCGAACATCTCCTCGCCCGCATAGCGTTTGGAGATGGTCCCCGCGAAGTCCGCGCTGGGGGTGGAGGCGTCGCCGTATTTTGTGTTCTTCACCGCATGGGCGGCGTACACCGCCGCCCCATCCTCGGCCGTCACCGCGCCGTGGCGGTCCACATGGGCGAGGAAGACCGGGCCGTCCCGCGCCCCGCCCAGGCGCACGACGCACAGATTGCGCGGCCGCTCGACCTCGGCGCCCAGCGCGGTGAAGTCGCGCGCCAGATGATCGAGATAGGGGGTCTCGTGCCCGACCACGCTGGGAAAGTCGAGATACTCGTTCGTCTTCGCAAGGATGCGGGCGAACAGCGCCCCGTCGGCGGGCAGGCTCACAGCTTCTCCACGAACACGGTGCCGGCCGAATAGCCCGCGCCGAAGGAACAGATCACGCCCTTGTCTCCGGAAGCTAGATCGTCGGAATGCTTGTGAAACGCGATGATCGAGCCGGCCGACGACGTATTCGCATACTCGTCCAGAATGGTCGGCGCGTCTTCCCCGCCCGCGTCGCGGCCGAAGACTTTCTTGGCGATCATCAGATTCATGTTGATATTGGCCTGGTGCAGCCAGACCCGGCGCAGATGATCGGGCTCAAGGCCCAGCTCGTCCATATGGCCGCGGATCATCTCCGAGACCATGGGCACCACCTCCTTGAACACCTTGCGGCCTTCCTGGATGAACAGCTTGTCGTCCTTCGGCGACCCGTTCTGGATCGGCTTGTTGTCGCCCGTCGCCTTCTCGGCGCGGTTCAGGAAGCCGAAATTATTGCGGATATTGTTGGAGAATTTGGTCTTCAGCTTGGTGCCCAGGATGCGCCAGCCCCCCTGCCCGAGATCCTCGCGTTCCAGAAGGATGGCGGTCGCCACGTCGCCGAAGATGAAATGGCTGTCGCGGTCGCGCCAGTTGAGATGGCCGGAACAAATCTCCGGATTGACCACCAGGATGGCGCGCGCATGGCCGCAGGCGATCTGGTCGGCGGCCGCCTGCAGCCCGAACGTGGCGGACGAACACGCCACGTTCATGTCGAAGCCGAACCCGTCCTCGATCCCAAGAGCCTCCTGGATCTCCACCGCCATGGCCGGATAGCCGCGCTGCATGTTCGACGCCGCGACGATCACCCCGTCCACGTCGGCGGCCGTCTTGCCGGCGCGCTTAAGCGCATCCTCGCACGCCTTCACGCCGATCTCGGCGAGCACGGACAGCTCTTCGTTGGAGCGCTCGGGGATGAACGGCACCATGCGCTCGATGTCCAGCACCCCGGTCTTGTCCACCACATAGCGGCTCTTGATGCCGGAGGCCTTCTCGATGAACTCCACCGAGCTCGGCGCCAGGGGCGCCAGCGCGCCGGCCTCGATCTGCGGCGCGTGGTCCGCGTTGTACTTGGCCACGTAAGCGTTGAAGCTTTCGACCAGCTCGGCGTTGGTGATGGACTCTTCCGGCGTGAACAAGCCGGTCGAGCGGATGACGGCGGCGGTCATGCGAAGCTCCGGGCGGATAATCGACTCTTTACCGCCCGCAACTTAGCGAGCCCCGCCCCGCTCGCCAACAGGCGCGGCGCATGCGGGTATGCCGGGAGGGGCGGCCTGCGGCGCCAGGCCCCGACAGAGGGGTGACCCTTTTCCTACCGCATCAAGAGGGAGGACTTTGCGCAGCGGCGCCGATCCCAAGTCCCTCCCCCAACGCGGGGAGGGTGGGCGCGCCGCAAGGCGCGGTCGGGTGGGAGGCGCGCCGCAAAGCGGCGCGAAGCCGGCTGCGCCGGCTTTCACCCCCTCGGCCATCAAGGGGGAGGCCACCCTCGCCCGTCATCCCCGCGGCTTGTCCCCGCGCAGGCGGGGAAGGCAGGGACCCAGAGATAATCGAGCACCGGCGGCGCGGGACTGGGTTCCCGCTTGCGCGGGAATGACGACGGTGTGGCGCAGCGGTGAAAGTGAACCCGCATCCCCCAAGGGCCTGCTGGCAGGCGCTCACTGGGTAATCGCTGGGTAATTGCGTCAGGTGGCCTGGGTAACTGACTTGCTGGAACAGCGCCGAAAATAATTACCCTATAATTACCCAGCTACCGCATATTATCCGACTCCGGACAAGTTTTCACGAAAAAGGTCTTATTTTTCAGGGGTTTGGATGGTACCGCCTCCCCGGTTCGAACGGGGGACCTCTAGATCCACAATCTAGCACCCCTGCTGTCCGAATTCGCTCGATAGGCGCCCATACCGTATTGTTTTCAGGCAATTATGCGCTAAGCTTTGTCCGCCTTGGTCCGAAGGCGTGCGCCCTATTTCGCCCGCTTCGTGACCTATTTTGCGGAAAAGGTCACAGATGAATTTAACAGCGAATTTCGTCGAAACCGTTAGACCCGACCCCGACCGCCAGCGAGACTTCCCGGATGCAGGACGCTCCGGCGTCCCGGGTCTTGCGCTCCGCGTTTCGCCGGGCGGCAAGAAGAGTTGGACGCTGCGGTATCGGACCCTAGGCGGCACGCAGCGCCGCATCTCGCTTGGCGCATATCCGAAGGTCGGATTGGCGAAAGCCCGTATGGACGCGCGGGCGGCGCTCGCCGCCCGTGACGAGGGTCAGGATCCGGCGCAGACCCAAAAAGATCGGCGCGTCGAACAGAAGGTCGCCGAAGCTAATACGGTTCAATCGGTTTGGGAGCGGTACAAGGCTGACGCCCTACTGGGTCGCCACAAGAAGACCCGCTCCCCCAAGCCCAAACGCCAAAGCACGATGGACCATGACGAGGTCTGGGCGCGCAACCATGTACTTCCGTGGTTCGGGGACCGTCCTGTTAGCTCCATCACGGCCGACGACATTGATGAGATGACGCTGGAGCTTCTCGAGACCGGCGTACCGTCCAGGGCTCGTGGATCGTACGTCGTTATCCGTCAGCTCTTATCCTATTGCCGCTTCAAAGGCCTCATCGGCGCCAATCCGATCGACCAGACCACACCGCCGGAAAACCCGAAGCCCCGGCGGCGCATCCTTACCGATGAAGAATTCCAGCTTCTCTGGAGCGCGCTTGAGACCAAGGCTGCAGGCGGGCGCTTGGACTCGAGACTGGCAGATGACCAGGACGAGCCGGCGATCGCTCCTGGGACCGCCCTCGCCCTCCTGCTGTGCGCGACCACGCTTCAGAGGCGCAGTGAGATCGCCGGCTTAATGACCGCGGAAATCCAGTCGGTCGACCAGGATGGCGGGACTTGGCTGATCCCTGGCGATCGGACCAAGAACGGTCACGATCATATCGTGCCGCTCTCCAAGCTCTCCTCACAGCTTATTCGCGACGCGCTACATCTTCGTGAGACCGACACCCCGATTCAGCACGGCGACAGCTCACAAACCTGGAGCCTCAAGCCCAACCGCCCGCTCTTTCCGTCCCCATTAGACCCTGAAAAGCCCATCACGTCTGATGCGTTGAGCCGCGCCATGGCGAAGCTGAACGAAGCGCTCGGCATCAAGCCGGTCGCGAAAGCCCATGACCTCCGGCGCACCGGCTCAACGCGAATGACCGAACGCCTAGGCGTGCCCCGCTTCGTCGTCTCCCAGGTCCTGAACCACAGGGACTCACGCACCGGCGGCGCAGAGGTGACGCAGGTGTATGATCTCTATGATTACCTTGCTGAGAAGCGGGACGCACTTGTGAGATGGGGCGGGGAGATTTCGCGGATTGTTGGAACGGCTGGCGATCAATGAGCGCCGGAGCAAAAGCTGTCGAAGGTGCCGGCATACTAATCAATCGCCAACCATGCCGTCATAACAAGTCAGAACTCCATAGCCATATGGCGGAGCCCATCCCGCTTTTGTAAGAAGCCTAGACGCCCGGCTCTTCAAGATTTCGCTGGTGAAGAATGGCAAATCCACCGCACATCACTAGAGCGTCATCCTGACTGATTGAATCGGATTGGGGATTCCCATGGAGACCGAACTCTGATTCAGACTGTCTGCCGGGAGAGGAGGCCGGCGGACATGTCCAAGGCGTTATCTGTCGATCTTCGC
>JBNPED010000004.1:0-163444 GCA_051117435.1 Oceanicaulis sp.
TGGCCTTGAACTCCGCCGAATGCTGCTTGCGTTTCGACATCTGCGATCTCCTCGTCGTCGAAGATCAGCAGAGCCCATATCGTAGCTTCCGTCAGCGTCCGAATTCCGGGGAGTAGCTCACCCGGCCCGACACGCCCATGGGAAAGCCCAGATAGTTTTCGATCTTCGAACTGGTGCCGGCCTGCCCGCCCGGCGCTTCGGCGTCGAGGGTGAGCACGGACAGCCCTTCCGATCCGGCATAGACCGAGGCGGCGAGCCCGGCCGGCCCGGCGCCCACTACAAGCACGTCCGCCGCCGCCCCGTCAGGCAGAAGGTCCGAGCCCAGCTCGGCGGCGAGATCGTTCACGGTCGGCTTGATCAGCACCCGCTGGGCGCCCAGAACGACGGCGGGCAGGTCCGCGTCGGCAAGGCCCTTCGCGGTGACGATGCGCCGGCCCAGCTCGTCCAGCGCCGGATCGCACCAGGTGTGCGGCGCGCCGTGGCGGGAGAGGAAGTCGCGCAGGACGAAGACCGAGCGATCCAGCGCCGAGCCCAGCACGATCACCGGCGCCTCGGTGCGCGACAGGGCGAAGGCGCGCCTTGCGGTGAAGGTGCGCACGAACACGTCCGACAGGGCGGAGTTCTCCACCAGCAGACGCTGGAACCGGTCGAACGGGATGTGCAGCACCTCGCCCGCCTTGCCCATGGTCACCCGCGCCAGGCTCGCCTGGCCGGTGAGCACGGAGATGTCGCCGGCGAACTGGCCGCGCTCCATCCAGCCCAGCCGCTTCGGCCCGTCCGGCCCTTCCACGAAGATATGGGTTTCGCCCGACAGGGTGATGAGGCTGTCCACCCGCCGGTCGCCCTCGGCGACCAGAAGCGCGCCTTCGTCATGGGCGCGCACCTCGCCATAGGCTTTCAGGGCTTCAAGCTCGGCCTCGGAAAAGGTGTAGTTGACGTCTGCGGGGCGGGCGGCGGTCTTGGCGTCCATGGCGCAGCTCCAAGCTTGTCAGAGCCGTTATAGCCTCATTCCGCCGAGAGGCGAGCAGGCGTACCGCCCGGCGGGCGCGGCTGCAGGTTTTCCGGGATCGGCAAGACCCGCACCCGCGCGCACGGGTCGCGTTGCAGGCGCTGAAGGATGCGGTGGCGGGCGACTGTTTCGTCGAGGAAATCAGACGCGCCGGCGGATTGGAGCGCGGAGCAGGCGCTGGACAGCTGGTTGGAAGGAGAGGACTGCAAGATCGGATCAAGCTGAAAAGTAACGATTTCGCCATAACCGGACAGGCGGATGAGGTTTGAACCTTCCTGGCCGAACGCGGCATGAGAAAAGCGGCCGGCATCTAATTGGATGGTCTCGAGCGGGATCGGCTCGCCAAAGCGCCAGATTTTCACAGTCCGGCTGTCGAGACTTGCGAAATATTCATTGTCGACGGAAACCGCTACGTCCATCGTGTCAAAGGCGTACGCCGGATCGCCGGCTTGCACGCGCTGCTCCGGGCGAGGTGCGCCCACCCGCCAAACCTCAAGCACGCCACTTCGGTCCAGCGTGACGATCCGCGTCCCGTCCGGAGTGAGCGCGAGGTCCTCAAGCCGGTCGCGCAACGAAATGGCGGGCTCCACGACCTGGCCCGCCCTCAAGTCGTAGAGTTGGGCTCCCTGACCGTCGGCGCGCAGCCCGACCACGAGGCCGTTCGTGCTGACTTCAGATGCGGCGTGCCCGTTGGGGGAATAATTCAACTGCACGAAATCAGTCGAATCCGAGAAGCGCCACATGTGCGCCACGCCCTCCTCGGCCGTGACCCAGGTCCTGCGCCCGTCTCGCGTCGTCACAGATTCTCTTATGGCCGCGTCGCTGATCAGCCAAAGGGCGTCGCCATTTGTGTCGAAACTCAAGGCGCTGGGGCGCGTATCGGCAAGCGTAAGAGATGCCGAAGGAGCCGCCACACCCGCTCGCACCTCCCAAATCTCCACCTTGTCCCGCCGAAACAGCGCGAGCTTGTCGCCGTCCGGTGAGAAGGTCGCGCGGTCGACATGAGACCCGGAGGCGGAAAGAGAGTCGGGCAATTCAACGAGGACGTCGCCGGTCTGCGCGTCGAGAATTCGTCCGAGCAAATTCGAGGCTCCGAACGGCGCTTGCTCGAAAACATGGCGCCCGTCCGGCGAAAACAGCGGTGGTGTCGCTCGATTTACGACTGCAGAGGCGATAGGCGCGGCCGTATCGGGGAGCCGCCATAACCGGGCGCGACCGTCTTGGTGGACGGACGCCACCGTCTCGCCGCTTTGGTCGAACTTCAAGTCGAACACCATCCCCGACGCGGCGTCGGAAAGGGTGATCGCCATGGGAGGAAAGTCGCCGTTCGACGTTAGCTCATGGACCTCGATCAACCCGTTCTGGTCACCGGACGCCAACATCGAAGCGTCGGGCGAAAGCGCGATCGCACGGAACGCCTGAAACTCCATCCAATCGAGCAGGCGTCCCTCATTCGCCTCCCAAATGTCGACCCGCCCGAACAGATCGACTTCGGCCAGCACGCTACCCGACGAGTCGAAGGTTAGAGCGTAAGGATCTCTTGTCGAAAACGCCTGGATCTGCGCGCCGTCGGTCAGTCGATGAATCCTTAACGGGTCGGAGATTTGACCACCGGCCACTGAACCGAGACCGATCGCGATATGGACCCCGTCAGGGGACGCCGCGAGCGTGTTGACTTCATATGCGTTCGGAAGATCAAGCCCAATCGTGAGCCGCGGCGTCGTCGTATCGAGCTCGAAGATGTCGATGGCCTGACGCCGCGCGGCGATGAGCTGCGACCCGTCCGCGCTAAAAGCGACCGCAACGAAGAAGTCGCCCCCCGGATTGGCGATCTCAGTCGACGGCGCCGGATCGTCGGCGCGCCAAATGGATACCTGGGAGTCTTCGGTGACCCAGGAAGTCGCAGCGAGGCGCGTCCCGTCCGGGCTAAGGGCGAGGCTCCTTATCCCCGTGCCGGGAAGCTCAAACTCATCGATCAAGAGCGGCCCGTCTGCGGTCCGTTCGAACAGTCGAACGCGCCCGTCCGACCCGCCTCCGGTCGCAAATCGCGCCCCATCGGCGCTGAAAGCAACCTGCTGAGCCCGACCTTCATGAGGCGGCGTGATCGTTTCCAGCCGATAATGGGTGAGCGTCGCGGCCAGCGCGTGCCGCGCCGGTCCGCGATCATTGCGCCAGAAGAACGCCCGCGACCAGATCGAACCGGTCGCCGCCGGATCGCCGAGCAGCGCGGCGCGTATGGCTTCAAGGTGCTGCCCCTCTTCAAACAGCTCCACCGCCACATCGGCGAATTGCTGGCTGCGCAGCGCCTCGGCGTCGGCGCCCTGTTGTCCGGCGAGGCCCAGGGCGGCGAGGGCGAGGAGCAGCAGCGCCGCCGCGCCGGCGAAGATCCGCCGCGCCTGGCGTTTGGCGGTGCTTTTGCGCAGGGCTTCTGCGTCGGAGGAGGCGGCGAGGAATTCCAGCACGCTCTCATGGATCGCTACATCGCCCGGCGCGCGTCCGCGCCAGTCCTCGGCGTCTTCAAGCGCGCCGCCGCGCAGGAGCTGGTCCTCGCGCCGACCGCGTGCGATCCAGGCCGCGGCCTGTTCGATCAGGCGGGTGTGTTCGCGCGTCCAGCCGAGATCGGTCTTCAGCGCCTCCACCAGGCGCGACAGCCCCGCGCCGAAACCCGAACCGGGCATGCCGTCATGGGGATGGAAGAAGATGTAGTTCAACGCCGCGAGCTGTTCCGGCGCCTCGCCCTGGAACGGCGCCGGCAGGACCGGAATGCAGCGCTTGCCCAGGCGCACCGCCTCAGCCACCTCCCAGCGGCAGATGTCCGAGCCCGCTGAAGCTTCCGTGAGGATGAACACCACGCTGTCGCTGGAGCGGATCAAACCGCCGAGGCGCTCGCGCCAATCCTCGCCCGCGTCGATGCTTTCCAGATCGAGAAAGGCCTGGATGTCGGCGACCGCCAACGCGTCCACCAGCTGGCGGGCGAAGTCCACGTCGACGCGCGAATAGGAGATGAAAACCTTCGAGCGCTCGGCGCCCGCCGACCGGTCCATGACGCCCCCCAGACGGAATGACGGTATTCAACACCGGCGCGACTGATGGCGCAATGCGCGGCGCGCCTTGCTTTCGCCGCAGAACGCGTCCACATGGGGGTCACGCAAGCGTTTCGGCGCGTGGAGGGAGCGTCAGGCTTCTCCGCCGGATCGCGATCGGATCGGCCTCAAGCCTCAGGGCTTCAGGAACTCCTGTCCGGGCGTTGGGCGCAAAACGCGCCCGTCGACGGCGGCTGATCTACGCAGTTGTCCCCAATTGATTGATTTACGCCGCGCTTCGAAATCCGGAGCGCGCGAGAAGGTTTGATATGACTAAATTCACCGATCTCAAGCTCGCCGAACCGGTGCTGCGCGCCGTTCTGGACGAAGGCTATGAGACCCCGACCCCCATTCAGGCGCGCGCCATCACCCCGGTCCTCAACGGCCGCGACGTGGTGGGCCTGGCTCAGACCGGCACCGGCAAGACGGCGGCCTTCGTGCTGCCGTTGATCACGCGCCTGCTGGAAGAGAAGAAACAGGCGCCCGGCCGCACCTGCCGCGCCCTCATCCTGGCGCCGACGCGTGAACTCGCCGCCCAGATCGGGGTGAGCGTGGAGACCTACGGCAAGCACGCCGGGCTGACCCATGCGGTGGTGTTCGGCGGCGTGAAACCCGGCCCGCAGATCAAGAAGCTGGCCTTGGGCCTCGACATCCTGATCGCCACGCCCGGCCGGCTTCTGGACCACATGTCCACCGGCAAGGCGCGCCTTGATCACACCCGCACGGTGATCTTGGACGAGGCCGATCAGATGCTCGATCTCGGCTTCATGCCGGCGATCCGCAAAATCCTGTCCCAGGTGGCGAAGCCGCGCCAGACGGTGATGTTCTCGGCCACCATGCCCGTTCAGATCCGCCAGCTCGCCGATGATTTCCTGCATGATCCGGTGACCGTGGCCGTGACCCCGCCCTCAAAGCCGGTGGAGCGCATCGACCAGAAGGTTTTCTACGTGAACTCCGCCGACAAGCCGGAGGCTCTGATCGAGCTGATGGCGCCGGACGCGGGCAAGAAAGCCATCGTCTTCACCCGCACCAAGCGCGGCGCCGACCGGGTCGCCAAGCGCCTTGTCAGCTACGGCCACAAGGCCAACGCCATCCACGGCAACAAGTCCCAGGGCCAGCGCGAGCGCGCGCTGGAGGCGTTCCGATCCGGCAAGGCGCCGGTTCTGGTGGCCACCGACATCGCCGCGCGCGGCCTGGATATCGACGATGTGGCCGTGGTGGTGAATTACGAGCTGCCGAACGTCTCGGAGAGCTATGTCCACCGCATCGGCCGCACTGCGCGCGCCGGCGCCGACGGCCGGGCGATCTCGCTGGTCGCTCCGGACGAGCGCATTCTCCTGAAGGACATCGAGAAGCTCATGGGCAAGGAGATCGCCGGCCTCAACGACGCCCCGCCCATGCCCAAGGGCGAGGCGGCCAAGCCGAAACGCAATCGCGGCGGCGGCGGAGGCGGCCGCGGCCGCTCCGGCGGCGGGCGTCCACAAAGCCAGGGCGGTCAGAACCGTGGCGGCCAAGGCGGCCAGTCGCGCGGCGGTCAGGGCGGTGGTCAGGCGGGCGGCGGCAAGCCGCGCCGCCGTAATCGCGGCGGAAAGCCGAACGCGGCGGCGCAGGGTTAAGCGCGCCGGCGGGCGGGACGTATGGCCTCAGCCCGCCAACGCGCCAAAGTACAGCCAGGCGAGCACGGCGAAGCCGGACGCGATCCCAATCGCCACGGCGGCGGAGAGTTTCATCTCGTTACGGCTCATGAGCGCGTCTCCTGGCAGGCGCGGCGGTTGCTTGCGAGCATCATCAACCCATACCCGACGGTCAGACACATGCCGCCGATCGCCCATTTGATCGCTGCGCCCGTCTCGCCGCTGGCGTATTCGCTCCAGGCGTTCAAGGCGTAAAGCGCCGCGGCGACAAGGCCGGTCAAGATGGGTATGAAACGAACTTTCATGGCGTATGGCTCCTTTCTCTGCGCCGCAACGGCGCTGCACGAACAGTCGCAAGCCAGCGAGATTTGTTACGCCCGCTCGGGGCGGTTTTCCGCGCGCATCCGCAGGAGGTCGAGCTCGGCCCGGCGCCGCCTGGCGAGCACGATCCCCCCGGCGACGACCACGCCGGACACCGCAATGAGCGCGCCGGTGATAGTGACGCCCCAGCGCTCACCGCAGAACCGGCCGGTCTGATAGCCTGGCTGGAGCCGGTCGAAGGCGGCGAGGAAATCAGCGTCCATGACGCCTGAACAGCAAAAACCCCGGCGTGGCCCACGCCGGGGTTTTCGTCGCGTTGGCGGGCGGGGGCCGTCTTATTCCGCGGCGGCTGTCGCCTCTCCGGGTTTCGGCGCCGCGGCGCGCACATAGGGGGCGACGTGCTCTTCGATTTTCTCGAAGTTCGCCACGAACATGTCGGCGAGCTTTTCAGCCTGCGCGTCATAGGCGGCCGGATCCGCCCAGGTGTCGCGCGGGTTGAGGATCTTTTCGTCGACGCCCGCCACCTTGGTGGGGACGGCGAAGCCGAAGACCGGGTCGATGCGGAAATCCGCCCCGGCCAGCGAGCCGTCGAGCGCGGCGTTCAGAAGCGCGCGCGTGGCCAGAATCGGCATGCGCTCGCCCTCGCCATAGGGTCCGCCGGTCCAGCCGGTGTTCACCAGCCAGCAATCCGCGCCGTGTTCCGCGATCAGATCGCGCAAAAGCGCACCGTACTCGGACGGGTGGCGCGGCATGAAGGGCGCGCCGAAGCAGGTGGAGAAGGTGGCGCTGGGCTCGGTGACGCCCTTTTCGGTCCCGGCGACCTTCGCGGTGTAGCCGGAGAGGAAGTGGTACATCGCCTGGGCCGGGGTGAGCTTGGCGATGGGCGGCATCACGCCGAACGCGTCGCAGGTGAGCATCACCACATTGTTGGGATGGCCGCAGACATTCTTGTCGCAGGCGTTGGGGATGTAGTGCAGCGGATAGGCGCCGCGCGAATTCTCGGCCAGCGTCGCGTCGTCGAGATCGAGCTCGCGGGTGACGGGGTCCATCACCACGTTCTCCAGCACCGTGCCCCACATCTTGGTGGTGGCGAAGATGGCGGGCTCGGCCTTCGGGTCGAGGCGGATCATCTTGGCGTAGCAGCCGCCTTCGAAATTGAAGAGCCCGTCGGGCGACCAGCCATGCTCGTCGTCGCCGATCAGCTTGCGCTTGGGATCGGCCGACAGGGTGGTCTTGCCGGTGCCGGACAGACCAAAGAAGATCGCGCTGTCGCCTTGCTCGCTCACATTGACCGAGCAGTGCATCGGCATGATGCGGCGCTCGGGCAGCAGATAGTTGAGGATGGTGAAGACCGATTTCTTGGTCTCGCCGGCGTAGGACGTGCCGCCGATCAACACCAGGCGCTTGGCGAAATTGACCGCGATGACGGTCTCGCTGCGCACGCCGTGGCGTTCGGGATCGGCCTTGAAGCTCGGCAGGTTCACGATGGTGAACTGGGCGGCGAAGTCTTCAAGCTCGCTGCGGTCGGGACGGCGCAGCAGATGGCGGATGAACAGCGAGTGCCAGGCGAGTTCATTGACCACGCGGACCGGCAGGCGATGGGCCGCGTCTGCGCCGCCGAACAGCTCCTGAACAAACAGCTCGCGGCCGTTCATATGGGTGCGGAAATCATCCCAGAGCGCGTCGAAATGGGCCGGGGTCATGGAGGCGTTGAAGTCCCACCACACGGTGTCCTCGGTGGCGGCGTCGCGCACGGTGAACTTGTCGCGCGCCGACCGGCCGGTGTGCTGTCCGGTCTCCACCACCAGGGCGCCGCCCTTGGCCACGCGGCCTTCGCCGCGGCGGATCGCTTCTTCGTAGAGCGCTTCTTCGCTCCAGTTCACGTTCAATTTCAATGCGTTTTCGACGCCGAGATCGCTCAGATCGCGCGGCGTGACCATACCGTCGGCCATGGGATGTCCCCCCGTTCGGGTTGCCTGCTCATCTTGCGGCCGCGCTCTTGCAACGCCGCGGTCCGCCTCACCGGGGCATTGTTCTAGCCTTGCAGCGCGGGCAAATCACCTGCAAATCCATGCTGCAGCGCGTCATTGCGCAGGCGGCGCCGGAGCGAGGCTCAGCTCGTCGGCTCGGCCTGAGTGCGCGCCGGCGGGCCGGGGTCGGGGTCGCCGGGAAGGGGAATGTGGTCGTGCTCGCCGGGGGGCAGGGCGAAGACCGCGCCTTCAAATCCGGCGGCGGCGCTGGCGCGCCAGTCGGCCTTGGCCTGGTCGATCCGCTCCTTGCGCGAGGAGACGAAATTCCACTCCATGTGCCGCTCGCCTATGTCGGCCCCGCCCAGGATCATCACCCGGCTGTCGGCGCGCGCGCGGATCACCGGCGCTTCGCCCGCCGCAAAGACGGCCATGCAGCCCGCGCCCACCGGCTCTCCGCCGGTCTCGATCTTGCCCGACACCACGTAGGCGGCGAGTTCGCCCTGGCCCTGCGGCAGTTCAAAGGCCGAACCGGCGGGGCATTCGGCGTGGATGTACAGTGTCGGGGAGGCGGTGCGCACCGGAGAGGCCGCGCCATAGGCCTCGCCCATGATCAGGCGCAGGCGCGCACCGCCTTGATCAAGTTCGGGCAGGTCGGCCGCGGCGACGTGCTGAAAGTCCGGCTCGCGCTCCTCCTCGCTTCTGGGCAGGGCGATCCAGACCTGTATTCCGTGCAGGGGATGACCGGCGGCGCGCGCGTCCGGCCCGGTGCGCTCGGAATGGACGATGCCGCGCCCTGCGGTCATCAGGTTCACCGCGCCGGACGTGATGGTCTTTTGCACGCCCAGCGTATCGGCGTGGTCCATCTCGCCGTCGAACAGATAGGTTACCGTGGACAGCCCGATATGCGGATGGGGGCGCACGTCGATCCCGTTGCCCGGCTTGAAGCGGGCCGGCCCGATATGGTCGAAGAAGACGAAGGGCCCGACCCGCCGCTTCTTGGCGAAGGGCAGGACGCGCGAAACTGTGAAGCCGCCCAGATCCTTCGATCGGCCGGTGATGATTCGTTCAACGCTCATGCTCGCCGCCCCTTGCGCGCGTGTGTCGATTGGTTGCGCCGCGGCTCGCGGCCCCGGCGGTCGTCAGCGGGTGAGAATAACGTTCATTCGTGTCGTGTGGTGAACTTTATAACCTCGCGATTGCGCCAGCGCGGACGCGTCCGGCGCGTCGCGACCGTCCAGATCGGCGCGTTCGAGGATCAAGAGTTCCGGCCAGGCCGTCTCGGGGGCCTGCTTGAAAAAGGTTGACAGGATGGCGAATTCGCCGCCCTCCACGTCGATCTTCATGGCGTCGATGCGCGTGACGCGCATCTCCTCCATCAGCCGGGGCAGGGTGGTCACGCGCACCGCCTCGCCTGAAGCTTCGCCGGGACCGGTCAGCGCGGTGCGGCCGAGATTGCCGGCCACCATCCGCATCACGTCCTCGCCTTCATAGTCGGCGAGCGCGACGCCGGTGACCTCCAGCGTCTCCAGCCCGTTCTGGCGGGCGTTGAACAGCATGCGCCGGCGCATTTCGGCCTGGGGCTCCACCGCGATCACCCGGCAACCCGGCCCCCCGGCCTTCGCCGCGACCAGGGCGTAGGCGCCCGCATTCGCGCCGATGTCGAAGAAGACCTTGCCCGGCGCCATTACGGCGCGCACGGCGTCCAGCTCGTCGGGATCGAAGCATTGCGGCGTAAGGAACAGGCGCTTCTCCGACAGATTGTCTCGCGGGTGCAGGCGGAGCTTCAGGCCCAGCGCCTCCACGTCGCTGCGTCCATCCTTCAGCCCGGTCAGCGCCAGCGGACGCGCCGCGCCGGCCATGCGCAGCCCGGCGCGTCCCTTGGGCAGCGCCCGCCCGATCGCGAGCCCGACGCGCGCCACCATGCCCGGTGCGAACGCGCCGTGGCCGGGCGCGGTTTGAGGCCCGGACACCGAGGTGCGCGGCGACCGGTCTTCAGCGGTCATCATTTCCGCGCCGCCCGGCTCGTCGCCGGCGCCGGAAGCTTCAGAACGGGTGGAGTCGGGCGTGTCGGTCATGGCGCTCCTTATAGACGCTCGCACGGGGCGCGAACACCGCCCGGCGCGCGCCGCTTTCACCGCGCGCCGTGCAGCGCTAGGCTCGAAGCGACACTAGCCGGGGAGACCGCCGCCATGAAGACCTTCCGCCTCGCCGCCGCCTCCATTTTCGCGCTTGGCCTCGCCGCCGCGCCGGGGCTGGCGCAGGACGCCGTGCACCGGATCGCCGAGGACCAGGCCGCCACGGCCCGGGCTCTGGCGGAAACGGCGCTGGACAGCGACCTCGCCTATGAAATCACGCGCGACCTCACCACCGAGATCGGGCCGCGTTTGGCGGGAACCCCGCACGAGGCGCGCGCCCGCGACTGGGCGGTGGAGATGCTGACCGGGCTCGGGTTCGAAAACGTGCGCGTGGAGGAGTTTCCTCTCGACCTGTGGACGCGCGGGCGGTCGATTTATGAAGAGGTGTCGATCACCGCACCCTATCCCCAGGAGGTCTATGCGATCTCGCTCGGCGGCGCGGCGGCGACGCCGGAAGGCGGGCTGGAAGCCGAGATCGTGTTTTTCGACAGCTATGACGATTTCATCACCACCGACCCCGAGGGTACGGCGCTGGAGGACAAGCTCGTCTTCATCAATGACCGCATGGTCGCCGCGCGCACCGGGGAGGGCTATGGCTGGGCGAACCGCAAGCGCACCCAGGCCTGGCATCAGGCCGAGGACCGCGGCGCGGCGGGCGTGCTGATCCGGTCGGTGGGCACCAGCTCGAACCGTTTCGCCCATACCGGCATGATGAGCTTTCCCGACGACCGGCGCCCGGCGATTCCCGCGCTCGCGGTCTCCGCGCCCGACGCCGACCAGATCGAACGGATTCATCAGAGCGGAGAGACGATCCGCATGCGTCTGCGCACCTATGCCGGCTGGCGCGGCGAGGTGACGAGCGGCAATGTGATCGGGGAGATCCCGGGCTCCGAGGCGCCCGAGGAGATCGTGATCATCGGCGCCCATCTCGACAGCTGGGACACCGCCACGGGCGCGCTCGACGACGGCGCCGGCGTCGGCATTGTCACCGCCGCGGCCAAGCTCATCGGCGACCTGCCCGAGCATCCGCGCCGCACGATCCGCGTGGTGCTGTTCGGCGCCGAAGAAGTGGGCCTTGTGGGCGCGCGCGCCTACGCCAACGCCCGGCGCCGCGACGGCACGCTCGCCGACCACAAGATCGGCTCCGAAAGCGATTTCGGCGCCCGTGAGGTCTGGCGTTTCAGCTCGAACGTGAGCGAGGAGGCGCTGCCCTATTTCGACGCCATCGGCCGCGAACTCGTCTTTCTCGGGATCATCCGCGGCGGCAACGAGTCGGGCGGCGGGCCGGACATGATCCCGCTGCAGTTCATGGGCGTGCCCATGGCGCGGCTGGATCAGAACGGCGAGGACTATTTCGAGTTCCACCACACGCCCAACGACACGTTCGACAAGATCGTGCCGGAGGAGATGGCCCAGAACGTCGCCGCCTGGACCATCTTCACGTATCTGGTCGCCGACACCGACATCGAGTTCCGGCCCGAAGCGGAGGCGGCGGCGAGCGAGTAGAAAGCGCTTGATCAGTATCAATATAGATACCATATTTGAACACGCCGCGCGTCGATAAAATCCTGCGCGACATGAAGGCTGCACCCCAGAATGTGCGGTTTTCCGATCTGGCTCTGATCTGCGAGCACTATTTCGGCGCGCCGCGCCAGCGCGGGACCAGTCACCAGGTATTCAAGACACCCTGGCCGGGCGATCCGCGGGTGAACATTCAGGAAGGTAAAGCCGGCAAGGCGAAGCCTTATCAGGTCAGGCAGGTGCTTGCAGCGATCGCGAAGCTCATGGAGACGGGCGGTGGTTGATCCCAAACAGTACACATATCGCGTGGTTTGGTCGCAAGAGGACGGCGAGTTCGTCGGCCTCTGCGCCGAGTTTCCAAGCCTGTCCTGGCTCGCCGCGACCCAGACCGAAGCGCTGGAGGGCGTGGTGGCGCTGGTCGCTGAAATCGCGTCGGAGATGGCCGGGAACAGCGAACCGGTCCCCGAGCCGCTGTCCGCAAGGACCTTCAGCGGCAAGTTTCAGGTCCGCCTGCCTCCCCAGCAGCATCGCCGCCTGGCGATCAAGGCCGCCGAAGAGGGCGTCAGCCTCAACCGGCTCGTCTCGTCCATGCTGAACGCTTAAGCGCTTATCATGATGTCGCCGCCCGCCGGCGGGGGGAGGACATGCCGGCTCTACAGCTTCTCGACCACCGCCCGCATGGCGTCGACCTGGGCAGCGCCCATGTGCAGACAGCGCGCCGGCGACCAGCCTTCGATCTCGTCCGGCGTGATGGCGCTGTCCTTGAACGGCATCTCCAGCGTCATGGCGAGGCAGTTGAAGGCCGGCGCCATGTAGTTCGTGGCCACTGAAGGATTGGCGGTTCCCGGCGGGCTCACCGGATAGCCGTGCTCGGTCTGGAAGTCCGGATTGAAGCGTTTCAGCTCGGCCTTGTAGAGGTCGAGAAGGGCTTGAGCGTCCTCGTTCCAGCCGGGCGTGCCTTCCGCGCCGGCGATGAAATTATAGGGCAGGGCCTCATCGCCGTGCATGTCGAGGAAGAGATCGACGCCGGTCTGTTTCATCGCTTCGAGCACGTGGAAGACCTCCGGGGAGGTGTCTTCGCTCGCCTTGTCCCATTCGCGATTGAGGTTCACGCCCTTGGCGTTGGTTCTGAGATGGCCGCGGAAGGAGCCGTCCGGGTTCATGTTCGGCACGACATGGATCACCGCCTTGTCCAGAAGGGCGCGGCTGACCGGATCGGCGTCGTCCAGAAGGCGCTGGAGGAAGCCCTCCGCGGCCCATTCGGCCATGGTCTCGCCGGGATGCTGGCGGGCGATCACCCACATGGTCTTCTTGGCTTCGCCAGGCTCGCCGATAGTCAGCCGGTCCATGTCGCGCCCGTCCAGCGTGGCGCCGAGCACGTCCAGCTTCACGCGCGGGTGCTGCTGGCACGCCGCGATCAGCTCGTCATGGCGGGTCATGGAGTAGGGCGCGAAATAGGCGATCCACACCGCGTCGGCCTCCGGCGTCAGAGAGATGGTCAGCGCGCCGATTTCGTACGCCGTCTCGGCCCGCTCCCAGATCTCCCGGTCGGAGGAGACGCAGGCGCGATAATCCGGCCATCCCTTTTCATAGGCCGCGCCGCCGGCGTTCTCGATCACGAACCGGCACGCCTCGCCCTTCGCGCCGGAGACCTTGAAATAGAACCATTGATAAAAATCGCTCTGATGATCCTTGCGGATCTCCAGGCGGACATGGCTCGGGTTCGAGGCGTCTTTAACGACGATATTGCCGGCGTCGAAGGTGGAGGAGATGCGCATGGGGAGGCTCCGATAAGCTGCTGGTGTCGCTTAAGGGACGCAAGGCGCGGCGCCAAGGTGGGAAACGGGCCTCGCCCGCAGCATTGAACTCAGCGCCTAGTACGCCCGCTCCACCACGAACTCCGCCAGGGCCACCAGGGCTTCGGACCAGACGTTTTTCGGCGCGGCGTCCAGGGCGTTCACGGCGGCGCGGGCGTGGCCGCGGGCCTGGGCCAGGGTGGCGTCCAGAGCGCCATGGGCGTTCATCAGGCGGACGGCTTCGTCGAAATCGCCTTCGCGCTGGTCGAGATCGGCGATGGTGCGCTCCCAGAACGCGCGTTCGCCGGCGTCGGCGGCCTCCAGGGCGAGGGCCAGGGGCAGGGTGATCTTGCCCTCGCGGAAATCGTCGCCGGTGTTCTTACCGAGATCGGCGGCGAGCCCGCCATAATCCAGCGCGTCGTCCACCAGCTGGAAGGCGAGACCGAGTTCGCGGCCATAGGTCTCGAGCGCGGCTTCAAGCTCGGAGCCCGCGCCGGAGAGGATCGGGCTCACATGGGCGGCGGCGGCGAACAGTTCGGCGGTCTTCGCCTCGATGATGCCCATATAGGCCTCGCGGCTGACCGCGATGTCGCGCACCGCGGCGAGCTGGCGCACCTCGCCCTCGGCGATCACCGCGGCGGCGCGGCTCAACACGTGCAGGGCGGGCATGGAGCCGGCGTCCACCATCATCATGAAGGCGCGCGCGAACAGGAAATCGCCCACCAGCACCGAGTGCGGGTTCGACCAGACCTGATTGGCAGGCGTCTTGCCGCGGCGCAGATCGGAATCGTCCACCACGTCGTCATGGAGCAAGGTGGCCGAATGGATGAACTCCACCGCCGAGGCAAGCGCGATATGGCCCTCGCCCTCGTATCCCAGCATGCGCGCGCTCGCCACGGTGATCAGCGGGCGGATGCGCTTGCCGCCGGCCTCCACCAGATAGCGCGCTACCTTCGGAATGATGTCGGTCTCGCTCGCCATGCGCTCGGCGAGCAAGGTCTCGACCGCGCGCATGTCCTCGCGGGCGAGCGCGGTGAGGCGCGACACCGGATCGAGCGCGTCGCCTGTCATGTCCGCTTGCGGGAGACCGTTCACCCCTTAAGGCCCTCTTGCAGTCGCGAGTATTGCGGCGGCACAATAGGTAGCGCCCGGCGCCCCGGCAAGCGCACGGCGCCGCATCAAGCGGCGCCCGCGCGTTTCGGTCGCGGGGCCGGGGTTGATATCTAGTACGGAGGCCCCGCGTGATCGAGGTCCTGACCACCAACGATCCCATCCGCCTGAACTTCGCACAGACCGTGCTGAAGGAGGCCGGCATCGAAACGCTCACCCTGGACGCCAACACCGCGGCGATCTTCGGCGGCTCGCTGCCCTGGATCAAACGCCGGCTGCTGGTGTCCGAGGAGGACGGCGCGCGCGCCAAGCGCCTGCTCGCCGAGGCGCTGCCGAAAGACGACGGCGAGCCCCGCGCGTGAGCGCGGCTGATCCGGACTCCTATCTCGGCGGCAAGCTCCGCCTAGCCCAGGCGCCGGACGGCTACCGGGCCGGGATAGATGCGGCGCTGCTGGCCGCGGCTCTGGCGCTGAAGCCGGGCGCGCTGGCCGCCGAATTCGGCTGCGGCGCCGGCGCGGCGCTCCTCAGCGCGGCCGTGCTCAATTCCGGCGCCCGGCTGATCGGCGTGGAGCGCGACCCCGCCGCTCTTGGGCTCGCCCAGCGCAATGCGGCGCTCAACCGGCTGGGCGACCGGGTGATGATTTTCGAAGCCGATGCGTTGGCCTGGCGCTCCGATGCGCAGCTCGACGCGGTGTTCTTCAATCCGCCCTTCTTCGACGATCCGTCCGCCTTGCGCGCGCCAAAACCGGAAAAGGCCGGCGCCTGGATGAACGAGGCCGGGCTTTCCGCCTGGATCGACGCCGGGCTGAAACGGCTGAAGGAGGGCGGGGTGATCACGCTCATCCACCGCGCCGACGCGCTCGCCGACATTCTCGCCGGGCTGAACGGCCGGGCGGGCGATGTCGCGGTCAAACCCGTTCATCCGCGCGCGAGCGCGCCGGCCAAGCGCGTGATCGTCGCGGCGCGCAAGGTGAGCAAGGCGCCGCTGCGTCTGCTGCCGGGCCTGGTCCTCCACCCGGAGACCGGTTCGGCCTACACGCCCGAGGCCGAAGCGCTGCTGAAAGGCGAGGCGAGCCTTGCGCTTCACTCCTGACGGGGCCAGTTCATGGGGCAGGCTTTAAGCGGAGCGCCCATGTCGTCTGTCTTCGAATCCCTCACCGAACAAGCGCGAAAGGCCGGCAAGGCGCTGATCAAGGCCACCGGATCGGACGTGCCCGTGGTGCCGATGGTGCGCCTGGAGGGCATGATCGCGGCGGGCGGCCGCAATTCCGGCGCGCTCAATCTCGCCAAGGTCGAAAAGCTGCTCGACAAGGCCTTCGCCATGGCCGACGCGCCCGCCGTGGCGATCGCGGTCAACTCGCCGGGGGGGAGCCCGGTGCAGTCGCGGCTCATCCATGAACGCATCCGGCTTCTGGCGAAGACCAACGAGAAGACCGTGCTGGTGTTCTGCGAGGATCTGGCGGCGTCGGGCGGCTACATGATCGCCGCCGCCGGCGACGAGGTCTTCGCCGACCCGGCTTCGCTCATCGGATCGATCGGCGTGATCAACGCCAATTTCGGCTTCACCCGCGCCATGGAGAAGCTGGGCGTGGAGCGTCGGCTGAAGACCGCCGGCAAGAGCAAATCGCTGGGCGATCCCTTCTCCGAGGAGACCGAGGAGCAGAAGGCGCGCATGACCCGGCTCATGGAGGGGATCCACAAGCAGTTCATCCAGCTTGTGAAGGAGGCCCGGTCCGGCAAGCTCAACGCCGAGATGGAGCTGTTCGACGGCTCGGTCTTCACCGGCGAGGAGGCGGTGGCGGCCGGCCTTGTCGACGGCCTCGCCGAGGCGCGTTCCGAACTGCAACGCCGGTTCGGCGACAAGACCAAGATCAAGGTGCTCGCCCCGGCCAAGGGCGGCCTGCTCGCCCGCTTCATGGGGGCGGCCGCCGACACGCTGGAAAGCCGCGAGCTGTGGAGCCGGTTCGGGGTTTAGCGGAACGTGAAGATGTCCTCCCCCCGCCCCGCGGGGGAGGTGTCCGCGGAGCGGACCGAGGGGGGTGGCGGTGACTGCTCGCGCAGCCCCCCTCGGCCCTTCGGGCCATTCCCCCCGTAAACGGGGGGAGACATCCTCACACCAGATCCCTCGGGATCGTCTCGTTCCAGCTTTTGCAGGCGAACCGGACATCGCCTTCATAGGCGTCGAGTTCGGCGGTAATATAGAAGTTCTTCTCGTCGCTGGTCAGCGTCGTCGTCGTGCGCGTCATCACAGACCAGTCGCCGCGCTCCAGCGTGCGCATCCATTCCACATGACCGCGCACGCTGGTGAAGTCGCCGGTGACGGCGGAATAGGTTTCGGTGGCCTTCGCGCCGACGGTCAGGTCGATATCGTCCAGGCGGAACATCCCGCGGCTGTCGACGACTTCCAGTTCGGACTGCTTGCTGGCGAGGTCGCGGCGCACCTTCCAGGTGTTCTCCGGCGGCTCGATGATCGTGGTGGCCGGCCCCGGGGCGGCGACGGGCGGGCCGAATTCGCAGCCGTTCGTGGTGGAGGCGCGCGCCTCCTCGGTGCGCACCGGCAGGAGCAGCTTGCTCGCCCCGGTCTGGATGGTGAGCTTGGTGGGCTCCGGCGGGGTCCAGGCGAGCGGCCAATACACGGTGGAGACCGAGACCCGGATGCGGTGGCCCTTCGGGATGGTCTGGCCGATATGGTTGAGCGGCACCTGGACGGTGTAGCGCTGTCCCGGCTCCAGCGGCGCGGGATGCTCGCGGCTCTTCCTGTGGGTGAGGTTGAGCATGCCGTAGGTGACGCGCGTGATCTGGTGATCGGGGCGGCGGTCCGACAGGCGCACCGCGACCATGGCGATGGGTTTGTCGGAGCTCAACTCCAGCTGCACCACCGGCGCGCCGAGAATGTCGAGATCCTCCTCCAGCGGCTCGGTCTGGAAGATCAGCGCGCCGCCGTCTTCGAAGCGCTGATCGCCGGCGAGGTCGGGCCCGTTGGCGTAGGAGCACCATTTGCCGGCGAACAGGCCCAGCGTCACCGGCGAGGCGACGTCGAGGCCGCGCTCTTCCACTTCGGCGTCGCCGGGACAGAGCGAGCCGCCTTCGGCGAGCTTGAAGACGCGCTCCTCCACGTCCTTGCTCGGCCAGTTCTCCGTCGTCACCCAGCGGCCGGGGCGGTGGTCGTATTCGGGATTGGGCGGGGCGCTGTCCTGCAGGTAGACGCAGAGCGGCGGCTCGTCCTCGACGCCGTTCTCGATCCCTTTCAGCCAGCGATCCCACCAGCGCAACAGCTCGGAGAGAAAGTCGATCGCCGGGCCCGGCCGGCCGATATGGGGATAGGTGTGCCCCCACGGCCCGATCAGCCCCTTGGCGGGGCCGGGCAGATTCTCCACCAGGCGAAACACGGTGTTGGTGTAGCCGTCCGCCCAGCCTGAGACGGCGTAGACGGGGATCTCAACGTCGGAATAATCCTCGCAGATCGAGCCGTGGCGCCAGTATTTGTCGCGGCGCTGGTGCTCCAGCCATTTCGACAGCCACAGGCCGGATCCCTCCAGGCGCTCGCGCCACATATCGCGCCATTTGTCGCCCACCAGGGCAGGATCGGGCGGCATGGTGTTGAAGGAGAACATCACCGAGGACCAGGACAGGTTATCGCCCAGCAGCGCGCCGCCCATATGGTGGATGTCGTCGGCGTAGCGGTCGTCGGACGAGGACACGGTGACGATCGCTTTGAGCGGCTTCGGTTTCATCGCGGCGATCTGCAGGCCGTTGAAGCCGCCCCAGCTGATGCCCATCATGCCCACATCGCCGGTGCACCAGTCCTGGTCGGCGATCCAGTTGAGCGCGCTCACCCCGTCGTCGAGTTCGGACTGCATGTACTCGTCGGTAAGCACGCCCTCGCTCTCGCCAGACCCGCGGATGTCGAGCCGGATGCAGGCGTATCCGTGGCCGGCGAGGTATTTATGCGTGATCTCGTCGCGCTCGGTGGAGCCGAAGCGCTTGCGGTAAGGGATGTATTCAAGGATCGCCGGAACCGGGTTGGAGGCGGAATCCTTCGGCCGCCAGATCCGGGCCGACAGTTTCAACCCGTCGGTGACCGGGATCTGGACGTGCTCCTGCTCGATGATCTCGTGGGGAAGTTCGGAGACGGTCTTCATCGCCGCTCCTTTGTTCAGCGCGTTACAGCGTGTCGGGGATGGGCTTCAGCCAGACGGGCAGGGAGTCCACGCAGCGCCGGTAGCTGTCCTCCAGCATCTCCGCGTCGCGCCCGCCCAGATAGACGTCCACCAGCTCGTAGGAATAGCTGTCCTGATAGAACAGGGTGGAGAGCTGCAGGTTCTCCGTCACCAGAACATGGGCCTGCACATCGGGCAGGATGCGCTTCATCTGCGCGATCTCGCCCTCGTCTGGCACGCGCTTGACGATGGCGTCGGCCTCAAAGCTGCGCAGGATGAATTTCGCAGCGATCTTGTCCTTGCCTTCGCCTTGCGGGAAGTCGGGCTTTTTCCCCATGGACAGATCGATGGCGACCTTATGGTGGGACCGGCCGTCGACCATGTGGAATTGCGGCGCATGGGACTGGGAGATGCGCGCATTGATCTCCAGAAGGTTCAGATCGCCGGTCTCGGGATTCCAGAAGAATTCGATGTTGAACGGGGCGTTGTCATAGCCGATCTGCTTCATCATCGTCGCGGTGATGTCGCGGCAGCGCTCCATCACCTCCTCGGGAAGGTCGGCCGGATACTGGAAGCGCGAGAACGAGCTCTTCGCCTCGCCGAAGCGCACCGAATCCACCGCGCCGTAGATCACCGTCTCGCCTTGATGGACATAGCCCTCCAGCGTGAACTGGCGCTTGGCGTCGATCAGGCTTTCCGCCACGGCGTAATTGCCGTCGACATCCTTCGGCTTCGTCTCGTCTTCGAGATGGTCGAGGAACTGGTTGAAGGGCTCGCCGATGAGGTGGATCTTCAGCCGGCTCTCGTGCAGGGCGCGGTCGAAATCATCCTCGTCCTCCACCATGAAGCCCAGCACCGAGGAATGGCCCTTCACCGGCTTCATCCAGAACGGATATTTCGGCGCCGTCTTGTATGAACCGTCGATGTCGAAGGGATTGATCCCGCGCACCGTCGGGGTGAGGTCGGGCAGGACCTTCTTCTGCTCCTGACGCATCCAGTATTTGTGCTCGCATTTCGCCACCGCCTCCGGGCTCGCGCCGGGCAGGCCGAAATCGCGCTGTAACAGGCTGACGAGCGCGGTCACGGGAAAGTCGAGATCGCCGATGATCGCGTCGGGCTCGGCGTCCAGCGCCTCGATCGCCTTCTTGGCGCGTGCGTAGAGCTTGTCGAAGTCGATCCGGCCATGGGGCGGCTGCATGTCGTCGGAGTGAAGAATGGGGACCACGTCCCAGTCCTTCGCCTCGGGAATGGCGCGGATCAGGTCGAGATTATAGTCGTCCGACCCGATCACGCAGATGGTCTTGCGCGCGCTCATGGCGGCTCCTCATTCGCGGTGGAGTAGGGCAACGCGCCGGGCGGGCGGGCGTTCTCGGCGTTGCTGCAGACACCGTTTCGTCACGCTCCCGCCGATTACGCGCGCGCCTGGGGTTCGCCCGCCGTTTCGGCGCAATGGGCGCAGCAGAAGATCGCGCCGCCGTCGGCCTCCAGCCCGTGGCCCATCACCCGCACCCCGCAATTGGCGCAGGTCGGCGCCAGACGGTGCGCGGCGCACTCGAAGCTGTCGAAGGTGTAGCGCTCGCCGCCTTTCTCGATGATCAGCGGGTCGTGATAGTCGTGTCCGCACTGGTCGCACTGGGCCATGGAAGCCTCCACTTCGCTCCGTTTCACCATGGCAACCGCGCCGCGTGCGGGCTTGTTCCCGGGTCGCAAACCGTTCGGCGCGACCGTTTCCATCTGAGCGCGGGGCGTTTCCTTTCGTCGGTTGAGGCGTTTAGAGGGTCGGGCCCTTCACAGGCGCGGGTGTTAGACCAATTTACGCTTGTGCCGTGAGGGGCGGGCTTGTCATGATCGCAGGCGAGCCGGAGATGAAGCGAATGCGCGCCGTGCACGAAGGAGCCGTGATGCACCCCGCACTCATCTACCGCGAGGAGCTGGGCGCGCGCGAACGTCTTCTGGAGACGTTCCGGCGCACGCGCGCGAACACCGAAGCGCTGATCGCGCCGCTGGAAGCCGAGGACATGCAGGTCCAGACCATGCCGGACGTCAGTCCGACGAAATGGCACCTGGCCCATGTCACCTGGTTTTTCGAGACCTTCGTGCTCGACGCCGTGTTCACCGAGTACAAGCTCTATGACGAGCGCTTCGGCTATCTGTTCAACAGCTATTACGTCTCGGTAGGCGAGCGCTGGTCGCGGCCCGAGCGCGGGCTTCTGAGCCGGCCGCTGCTGGCTGACATCCTGGCTTATCGCGACTACGTCACGGCGGAGATCGTCCTTAAGGGCGAGAACTGCTCGGACGCGACCTGGGCCAAGATCGCGCCGCTGATCGAGCTGGGGATCCACCACGAGCAACAGCATCAGGAGCTTCTGCTCACTGACATCAAGCACGTGCTCTCCCAGTCGCCCGCCCCCTTCGCGCCCTTTGGCAAGGACGGCGACGGCCTGCCGGATTCGGTGACGCCTGCGCCCTTGCGCTTTCACGGCTTCGAGGGCGGGCTGGTGGAGACCGGGTCCGACGGCGGCGCCTTCATCTACGACAATGAATTTCCGCGCCATAAGACCTGGCTCTACGACTTCGAACTCGCCGAGCGGCCGGTGACGAACGGGGAATGGCTCGCCTTCATGGCCGACGGCGGCTACGAGGCGTCCGGGCTCTGGCTGTCGGACGGCTGGGATTACATCGACCAGCACCACGTTACGGCGCCGCTGCATTGGCGCGAGATGGACGGCGCCTGGTTCGAATACACGCTGCACGGGCTCGTCCCGGTGCGCGAGGACCTGCCGGTCTGCCATGTCTCCGGCTATGAGGCCTCGGCCTACGCCGAATGGATGGGCGCGCGCCTGCCCGGCGAGGCGGAGCTGGAGGTCGCGGCCGCGCGCGCCGGTGCTCCGGCGTCGAATTTCCTGTTCGGCTCGCCGTCGCGCCACCCGCTGCCCGCCGATCCGGAGGCCGGTCTGCAGCACCTCTCCGGCGGCGTCTGGGAATGGACGGCTTCGAGCTATTCGCCTTATCCCGGCTTCTATCCGCCCGGCGGATCGGTGGGCGAGTACAACGGCAAATTCATGTCCGGCCAGATGGTGCTGCGCGGCGGCTCCTGCTTCACGCCCGCCGGCCATTGGCGCGAGACCTACCGCAACTTCTTCCCGCCCGAAGCCCGCTGGCAGATGAGCGGCGTGCGCCTGGCGAAGAAGCAGACGCGCTGAAGCGCTTGCCTGCGCTCGGCGCGCGCCCGATAACGCGGCCATGACCGCGCATATTCACGCCCGCTTTCTTGACACCGCCGCGCAGCTGAGCCCGGCGCTCGCCGAAGCGATCGCGCGGGCGGGGCCTGCGCCCTTGCCGCGCCGGGACGAAACGCCGTTTCCGGTCTATCTCGCGCGCGCCGTCGCGGGTCAGCAGCTCAGCGTGATCGCCGCCCGCTCGATCTGGACCCGGGTGGAGGCCGCGGGCGAGGGTAGCGATCTCCTCGCCGGGTTCCGCTCTGACCGGGCCGAGGCCTTGCGGGCGTGCGGGCTGTCGAACGCCAAAGTGAAGACGCTGATCGCGATCAAAGGCGCCGTCGACGACGGCCGGCTTGATCCGGCGCATCTTGCACGCCTCGACGCGGAGGCGCGCGCCGCCGAACTGGTGACGATCTGGGGCGTCGGGCGCTGGACGGCGGACATGGCCAACATGTTCTGGTTCGGCGAGGAGGATGTCTGGCCGGACGGCGACATCGCCGCGCGCAAGACGCTGGAGCGCCTCACCAGCGCGCGCCGCAAGACCGTGCGCACCGCGGCCCGCTTCGCGCCGCACCGCTCGCACCTGGCGTATTATATGTGGCGGGTCGTGGACGCGAAGCCGGACTGAGCGGCGCCGCAGGCGCTGGCGGAACGGCGCGCGGGCGCCTAGGGTTCGCCGTGTCCGATCCCGCCGGAGACCGTTCATGGCCGAGCCTTTCATCCTTCATGCGCCCGAGTTCGACGCGGCGGACAACACCGCCCGGTTCTGCTTCGACGTTCCGCGCTTCGGCCGATTTGAAGAGACCGTGGCGTTTCCCGAAACGGCGCGGCTGGATGGGATTGAGGCGGGCTTGCAAGACCAGCTGCTTCAGCTCGCCGCCATCCTGAGCGGGACGAGCTATTTCAAGGCCGCGCCGACGCAGGCGCTGAAATTCGAGTTTCCGCTCACGGGCGAAGCAAAGACGCTCGCCGAGCTGACCTACGGGCCGGGACTTGGCGAGTTCTACGTCAGGAATGATCTTGCTTATCCGCCGGCGTTGTCGATCGAGGCGGAAACGGCGCAGGGCGGCGGGTCCGCGCGCCGCGACGCTTCGCAGGCGCCGCGCGCGGTGACGGCGTTCGGCGGCGGCAAGGACAGCCATGTGGCCTCTGCAATCGTCGCCGAGGCCGGCGGCGAAGCCGAGCGCGTGAGCGTCATCCTTTCTGAGAAGGTGGGCGATCGCTTGCAGTCCATGAGCGAGACGCCGGTCATCCTGATCCACCGCACCCTCGATCCGCGCCTGATCGATATTTCAAAGTCCGGCGAGGCGCTCAACGGCCATATCCCGATCACCGGCGTGAACTCCACCCTGCTCGGGCTTTACGCCGCGGCGCGGGGGCTGGACTGGGTGGTGTTCGCCAATGAGCGCGCGGCCAGCGAGCCGACGATGGAGACGAACGGGCATCCGGTGAATCACCAGTTCTCCAAATCGCTTGAGTTCGAGGACGCGCTGCGCGCCGCCTTCGAGGCCGCCGGCGCCGGGTTCGCGTATTTCTCCGTGCTGCGCCCGGTCACCGAGATCTGGACCGCGCACTATCTCGCTACGCGCGCGGACTTCGCGCTGGAGATTTTCGCCAGCTGCAATCGAAACTTCGTCTTCGCCGGCCCGAATGCGCTGGAGCCCGGCCGCCGCTGGTGCGGCAAGTGCGCCAAATGCGTCTACACCGCGGTCCTGCTGGCGCCCTTCCTGCCGGTGGAGCGCCACGCCGAAATCTTCCAGTCGAAACCGCTGCATGACGAGGCCAATCTGGAATTCCTGCGCGAGATCGCCGGGCTCGCCGGCGCGAAACCCTGGGAGTGCGTCGGCGAGATGCGCGAAGTCGCCGCCGCGCTCGCCCATCTTGGAACCGCGCCGGGCTGGCGCGACGCGCCGCTGATCCGGGCCGTGCAGGGCGCGCTGTTCGAGCGCTGGGACCGCCATGAGCTGGCCGAGACCTGGGAAAACAGCCTTGATGCGCGCTCCGAGCATCGCATGCCGCAATTGGCCGCGGAGGTGGTGGGGGCTTAAGCGCCGCTAGCCGAACAGCGCGTCCACGCCGGCCTGGGCGGCGTGGGAGTCGTCCACGTCTTCGCCCTCCAGCCGTCCGTTGACGCAGGCGCGCGCCGCGGCGAGCAGGGGTTCGATCTCTTCATCCGCGATCCGTCCGGCGCCGGCGAGATCGCCCGCCCGCACGGCGGACTGGGCGTCGGCGAGGCTTTCGTCCAGCGCCGCGATCAGCGTTTCGAAATGGGCGCGCACCGGCCGCGGGGCGGCGCGCCAGGCGGCGATCGCCACATCCTTGCCAGTATAATGCGTGCGCTCGAAATGCGCTTCATAGCCGCACGGCGCCCAGGCGAGAACGTCCTCGGCGAGATCGGGCATGTCGGCGGCCATCTCGATGAGCATGACCGCTTCGTTGAAATGATTGAGATAATCGGTCGCAAGCCCGGTGGCCGGGTTGACGTTGGCGCGCCGAAGCGCCTCGGCGTCAAGCGCGCCTTCTCCCAATTGATCCGCGGCCATGGTCCATGCTCGTCGGCTGAAGCGGCGACCATGGCCCATCATGTTGAACGAAGACCTAATTCGTCGCGCCGCCGAAACGCTGCGTCCATTCGGCCACCTGCTCGTCCTCGATCTTCTTGAACAGGATGGGCGGCGCCTCGAAGGTGAGGCCGTGGGGCAGGGCGTCCAGCAGCGCCTTCGCCGGTCCGGTCGGCCACGTGCGGTTCTTCGCTGGCACGCCCAGCGCGTCGAGAATGGTTGCGGCGGCTTCGGGGATGATCGGCTGGGCGACGATGGCGGCGATGACGGCGAGATTGATCCCGGTGCGCACGCCCAGGGCGGCGGCGTCCATATCGGTCTTGAATTTCACCCAGGGCTCGGCCCGGGTGAGGTATTCGTTGCCGGCCGCCCACAGGGCGCGGGTCTCCGCGCCGGCCTTCCTGAACTCCATCGCCTCGTAATGGGCGGTGATGGCGGCGAGGCGCTCATCCAGCTCGGTCTCCAGCCAGGCCTCGTTCTCGCCCGGCGCGCCGGCCTCGGGGATCTGACCGTCGAAGCGCGAGGCGGCGAACTTGGTGATCCGATTGACGAAATTGCCCAGGACATTGGCGAGATCGGTGTTGATGGCCCCCTGGAAATGCTCCCAGGTGAACTGCGCGTCCGCGCCCTCGGGCGCATAGGCGGTGAGATACCAGCGCCAATAGTCGGCCGGCAGAAGCTCCAGCGCCTGGTCCATGAACACGCCGCGCTTTTGCGAGGTGGAGAACTTGCCGCCGTACCAGTTCAGCCAGTTGAAGGCTTTCAACGTATCCACCGTCTTCCACGGCTCGCCTGAGCCGAGGATCGTCGCCGGGAAGCTCACCGTGTGGAAGGCGACATTGTCCTTGCCCATGAACTGGACATAGGAGACGTCGTCCGCCCCTTTGTCGGTGCGCCACCAGCGCTCCCAGTCCCCGCCGGTCTTGTCGGCCCATTCCGCGGTGGCGGAGATATAGCCGATGGGCGCGTCGAACCAGACATAGAACACCTTGTCTTCAAAGCCTTCGCGCGGCGCACCGTCCCTGGTGACGGGCACGCCCCATTTCAGGTCGCGGGTGATGGTGCGGTCGCGAAGGCCCTCGTCGAGCCATTTGTAAGCGATTGATTTCGCCAGCGGCGGCCAGTTCCTGGCGGCGTCCACCCAGGCGCGGATGCGGTCCTCCATCACCGACTGGCGCAGCTGGAGATGGCGGGTGTCGCGGACCTCCAGATTGCGCGAGCCGGAGACGGCCGAGTACGGATCGATCAAATCGACCGGATCCAACAGCTTGCCGCAATTGTCGCACTGGTCGCCGCGGGCTTTTTCATAGCCGCAATTTGGGCAGGTCCCCTCCACATAGCGATCGGGCAGGAAGCGCTGATCGTCGATGGAGTAGACCTGCTTCTCCACCACTTCGGCGATGAGATCGTTGGCTTCGAGCACCTCGGCGAAGTGTTGGGTGAGCCGCTTGTTATGCTCCGAACTGGTCCGTCCGAAATGGTCCCATTGGAGATGAAACCGTTCACCGAGGGTCTTCTGGATTTCGTGCTGTTCATCGCAATAGGTCGCCACGTCCTGTCCGGCCGCGGCCGCTGCGAGCTCGGCCGGCGTGCCGTGCTCGTCGGTGGCGCAGATCGCCAGCACCTCATGGCCCTGCAGCCGCTTGAAGCGCGCATAGACGTCGGCGGGCAGCATCGACCCGGCGAGATTGCCGAGATGCTTGATCCCGTTGATGTAAGGAAGGGCGCTGGTGACGAGGATGCGGGCCATGGCGAACCTTGCTTGGGATGGGCGTCGGGGGTCGTCATAGCCCTCCGCGCCGTGAAGGGAAACCGCCGCGCGCGCCTCGCGCCATGGCTTGATCGGGCGGGCCTGCGGGCTAGTGTAATGGCAGGCGAGGCGCACCCGGCGAAAAGGGCGACATGGACGACACCCGGGTTACAGCGCTGATCCAGCGCGTCTCGCTGGCCGACCGCGCGGCGTTTTCGGAGCTTTACGACGCCACCTCGTCAAGGCTGTTCGCGATCGTTCTGCGCATCGTGAAAGATTCCGGCGAAGCCCAGGACGCGCTGCAGGACTGCTACGCCAATCTGTGGCGGCGCGCCAAGAGCTTCGATCCGGAGAAGGCGCGCCCCATGGCCTGGCTCGCGATGATCGCGCGGAATGCGGCCATAGACCGGCTGCGCCGGCGCCGGCCTGCCGGATCGCTGGAGGCGCTGGACGAACCAGTGGACGACGCGCCGTCTCCGGAAGCCTCGGCGGTGGAAAGCGACGAGGCGCGCCGGGTGCGCGCCTGCCTTGAAGAACTGACGGGGATCGAAGCCGGGCTCCTGACGCGTGCGTACTATGGGGGCGAGAGCTATTCCGAAGTCGCTGCGGCGGTGGCCAAACCGCTGGGCACCGTGAAAAGCGTGATCCGCCGCAGCCTGATGAAGATGAGGCGCTGTCTCGAACGATGAGCGAAGACCGCACAGACGAGGAAGGCCCAGACCTTCTGGCCGCGGAGCTGGCGCTGGGCGTGCTCGAGGGCGAGGCGCGCGCCGGCGCGCTGGCGCGGATGGAGGAGGACCCGGCCTTCGCCGCGGCTGTGGAGGCGTGGTCGCTGCGCCTGGCGCCGCTGGCCGAAGCGCTCGCCCCCGTTACCCCGCCGGCCGGCCTGAAGGCGCGAATCGAAACGGCGGTGTTCGGCGAGCCGGCGGGCGCGCGCTCCGAACCGGGCGGCCTTTGGGCGTCGCTCGCCTTCTGGCGCGGCGCTGCGGCGGTGTTCGCAGCGACGACGCTTCTCGCAGCCCTGCTCTGGCTGAACGCGGATGCGCCGGATCCCGCGCCGTCCGAGGCCTATTACGCCGCGCTTCAGGCCGACCCGAGCGCGCCCTCGGTTCTGATCCGCTTTGATCCGGACACCAATCGGCTTTCCATCGCCGGACCGCTGGGGGCGGAGGCCGCCGAGCCGGTGCAGCCGGAACTCTGGGTGATCCCCCCGGGCGGCGCGCCGCGCTCTCTGGGACTGATCGCAGGGCTCGACGGGGCGTTGACCGAGGCGCTGGAGATCGACGCGGACACCGGCCGGGCGATCGCCCAGGGCGCGACGCTCGCCATCAGCCTGGAGCCGCCCGGCGGTTCGCCCACCGGCGCGCCCACAGGTCCGGTGGTGGCGGCCGGCGCGGTGCGCTCGCTGTGATGCGGATCGGTTAACTGATTTTAATCCGATCGGGCGCCGGCTGCGTCCTCCCTTTCAGGGCCTCGTTTCAGAAGGCCTTGGAAAAGGAGACGCTCCATGCTCACCCGTTCAAATCTGGCCCAACTCGCCGGCGCCGCCAGCCTGCTCGCCCTTGGCGCCCCGGCCGCCATGGCCGATCCGACGCCTGACTGCAACGCCGCCGCCGGCGAACCGACCGCGCTTGAATGCGGCGTCGACGCGTCCGCGTCCGGCGTCGATGCGCTCGCGGTCGGAACAGAGGCGAACGCCGACGGGACCTCCACAACGGCGGTGGGCGGTGAATCCGACGCCACCGGCGTCGCCGCCACCGCCTTTGGCTGGCGAGCCAGCGCCACCGCAGAGCGCGCCCATGCGCTGGGCCATCTGGCTTCGGCATCCGGCGTACGCTCGCTTGCGGTGGGCGAAGCCGCCAGCGCCAGCGGCGAGCAGAGCGTCGCGGTGGGCAATCTCGCCGTGGCTGACGGAACCGACGCGGTGGCGCTGGGCACGATGGCGAACGCCACCGGCCCGTCCACGATCGCGGCCGGCGGAGAGTCTGTAGCGAACGGCGTCGCCGCGACCGCGTTCGGCTGGCGGTCCAGCGCCACGGCGGAGCGGGCCCATGCGCTTGGCCATCTGGCGTCGGCCTCGGGCGTGCGCTCGCTCGCCGTGGGCGAGGCGGCCGACGCCTCCGGGCTGGAGAGCATCGCCGCCGGCAATCAGGCCTCCGCGGACGGTCCCGACGCGATCGCCATCGGCACGACCACAACGGCCACCGGCCCCTCCACCACCGCCGTCGGCGGTGAAGCCAATGCGGCGGGTCCGGGCGCGACGGCCTATGGCTGGCGCTCCAACGCCTCGGCCGAGCGCGCCCACGCCATCGGCCATTTGGCGACCGCCTCGGGCGTGCGATCCACGGCTGTGGGCGAAGCGGCGAACGCGTCGGGCATGGGCGCGGTCGCCCTGGGCAACGAAGCCTCGGCCGGCGGCGCCAACTCGGTCGCCATCGGCAATGGCGCGGAGGCCGTCCGAGACGGTCAGGTCGCCATGGGCGGCTCGGACAGCACCTACACCATGGCGGGCGTCGGATCAGACGCGAGCCGCGCCGCCCAGTCCGGCGAGCTCGGCGTCGTGACCACCGACCGGTTCGGCAATCTGGCGGCCGATTATTCCCTTTCGGCCGGTATTTCCGGGAACGCCGGCCTGATCGCGGCCAATCGCGACGCCATTGCGGAGAACCGGGGCGGCATCGCCGCGGCGATCGCGCTGGACACCGCCTATGTCCCGCCCGGCGAATCCTTTGCGGTCAGCGGCGGGTACGGCTTCTATGACGACGAGGGCGCGCTGGGTCTGTCTGCGGCGTACCGCTTCAACCGCCGCGTCCAGTTCAACGCCGGCGTGGCGAGCGGCGTCGATCGCGGGGAGACCGGCGGACGCGTCGGTTTCGCAGCGAGCTGGTAGGCGATGCCCCACGCCCCGGCTCGCGCCGCGGCGCTTCGCATCCGGCGGCTCACCGCCGCCGGATGCGGAGCGTTGCTCCTGATGCTGCTCGCCTGCGCGCCGCAGGCGGGGGCTCAGACGCCGTCCGCCCCGCCGGACGAGCCTGTCCTTTCACGCCTTGTCTGGCAGACCCTCATCACGCTCGACAACGCCAACCGCGTCAACGACTACGCCATGCTGCACGCACTGGGCGGCGAAGCGTTTCAAGCGCGCAACAGCCCGGCTTCGCTAGCGGAGACGTTCGCGCCCCTGCGGGCGGCGCGCCTCGATGTGGGCCGGGCCGTGCTCGCCGCGCCGAACTGGTATGAACCGCCCGCGATGCTCGATGCGTCCACGTTGCGCCTGCGCGGCGGATTTGAATTCCGGCCCCGGTCCTTGCGTTTCGACATGGTGTTCGTGCAGGAGGCCGGCGCCTGGAGGCTTCACGGGCTGTCCGTCGCCGACCTCCCCATGGACGCGCCGCGCTGACCCGCGGCGCCACGGCGCCGCCGCCTTGGCGGGCGCGAAACCTTCGCGTATCAGTGAGCGCTGCGGCAGGCCGGTTTAGCTCAGCTGGTAGAGCAGCGGTTTTGTAAACCGAAGGTCGGGGGTTCGAGTCCCTCAACCGGCGCCGTCGCTCACACTGTACGACCCTCGCTCCGCTCAGTCGAGCGGCCCATGAGGGACCGGCGGGCGGTCGCCCTTGCGAACGCTTCGCGTTCGAAATTGGCCCGCCAGGGCGCGCCGTTTTTCACATGGTCGAGCCTCGCTCCGCTCAGTCGGTCCTCGCTTACGCTGCGGGCGCGCGGTCGCGCTTGCGAACCCTTTGGGTTCGGGTTCGAACCACTGCGTACTCTTTCTGAAGACGCCTCCTCAGCTGCGCTTCGCCGCCTTGGCGATGGGCGTCACGGCGGCTGCGGGGCCGCGGCGGGGCAGGGCGGCGGCTTGATCCAGAAGGGCGGCTGAATTCAGGACCGCCATGAGTTCGGCGGGCTTCAGGCTGGCGCACGCCTCCTCCAGCGTCGCCGCGCGCGTCAGGCGCTCGCGGGCGAGCACGCCTGGGTCGTCCAGCGCGCCCGTTTCAGATTTGAGCTGGGCCAGGTGGAAGCCGAGCAGGCTCTCGTCGCCCAGGAGATCAGGAAGCGTCGCCGCCGGCGGCAGGGCGCGCCAGCGCTCCAGCCGCTCCACCACCGCGTCGAGGGCCGGGGCCGCGCGGCGCTGCTCCTCCGGCGTGCGCAGGACGGCGACACGCTTCAACGCAAGGCCGAGGCTTCTCATGCCGCTGATCCAGGACAGGAGCGGGGCGAGCACCAGCCCGGCGGTCACGGGCAGGGTCCACAGGAACAGGCCGAACTCGATCGTCGCCGTGAGGCCCGCCAGCACCAGCCCGGTGACGAAATGCCAGACATGGGCGCGCCAGGCGGCGGTGAAGGCGATCGCGCCGTCGTCGCGGCGCTGGGGCCGCCAGCCGGCGTCGCGGCCGAGCAGAATGTCGAGAATAATGTTGGCCTGAGCCAGCATCATCACCGGGGCGTAGAGCGCGCTGAGCACCGTCTCCACCAGCACCGACAGGGTGAAGGCGACCGGCCCGCCGTATTGCATCAGACGGCGCGGACGCAGCATGACCGAGAGCCAGCCTAACAGTTTGGGTGTCAGCACGACCGCCATGGCGACGATGAAAAGCGAGACCGCGCGTTCGGAATCAAACACCGGCCAGGTGGGAAAGAGGCCCGGCTCGGCGAAATAGTCCGGCTCGGTCAGGCCCGCCTGGACGGCGATCACCAGGCCGGTGGCGATGAGTAAAAGCCAGATCAGCGCGCTGGCGTAGCTCATGATCCCCATCAGAAGATGGATCCGGCTCACCACCGTTATGCCGCGCGCGAAGAGGAAGCGGACATGCTGCAGATTGCCCTGGCACCAGCGCCGGTCGCGGATGATCACGTCGGACAGGGCGGGCGGCGCCTCTTCATAGGTCTCCACGATGTCCGGCGCCAGCTCCACCCGCCAGCCGGCGCGGCGCATCAGGGCGGCCTCGATGAAGTCGTGGCTCATCACCGGCCCGCCGAAGGGCGGATTGCCAGGCAGGATCGGCAGCTTGGCGCTTTCGGCGAAGGCGCGGGTGCGGATGATGGCGTTATGGCCCCAATAATTCGCCTCGCGCCCGTGCCAGAAGCCGAGCCCGGCGGCGAACACCGGTCCGTAGCAGCGATTGGCGAATTGCTGCAGCCGGCCGAAGAGCGTGCGCGCACGCACGATGCGGGGAATGGTCTGCAACAGGCCCAGGCCCGGATCGCCCTCCATGCGCCGGGCCAGCTCGCAGATCGCACCTGCGCCCATGACCGAATCCGCGTCGAGCACCAGCATGGTCTCGTAGGCGCCGCCCCAGCGCTCCACCCATTCGGCGACATTGCCGGCCTTCTTCTCGGTGTTCACCGGCCGGCGCCGGTAATGGACCGGGCAGTCCGGCGACGCCGCCGCGATCAGGCGGGAGAACACCGCCTCCTCCCCGATCCAGGTCTCGGCCCGGTTGGTGTCGGACAGGAGGAACACGGCGAAGCGGCCGGGCTCCTTCGCACCGAGAGCCTCGCTCATGGCCTCGACGGCCGCGGCGATGCGGGCGGGCTCCTCGTTATAGACGGGGATGAGGATGGCGGTCCTGGCGCTGGCGTCGGCCTGCAGGCGCTGGCGGCGGGTGTGGAGCACGGCGGCGGGAAAGCCGAGGATCACCTGGGCGGCGGAGAAGGCCACCCAGCCGAAGCTCAAGCCGAACAGAACGAGGAACACCCATTGCGACAAAGTGAGCCCGCCGCCCACGGTCATCACCCCATGGGCTTCATGCAGCCCGTAGCCGGTGATCGCCGCCGTCAGCGCGATGAGGGCGATCCGGCCTATATAGAGCTCGATGCGCCGGATCACGCGCATGGGCCGCGCGCGCCGCTGGGGCGCGTGAAGGGTCTGGCGCGGTGTTTCGAGCCGGTGTTCCGGCGGCAGGGCGCTAGCCACGGTTGAGATGCCTGTAGAGCCACGTTTCCCCGATCGTCTCGCCGCGGGCGAATGGACGCACGCGGATCTCGGTGACTGCGGGAAGGTCGGAGCCGAGGGTGAGGTGGACGCGATAGCCGCCGATCACCGGATTGGGGGAAACATGCGTTTCGTGGCCCGTGCCGCCGGAGAGCGACACTTCCAGCGTCACGTCCTCGATCGCCGACCCTCGGGGATTGGTCCAGTCGATCACCAGCTGCGCGCGCCGGTCGGTGAGCCGGCGACCGAAGGCGCTGCGCACGACCGCGCCGAGACCGGCTCCCGGCGCCACGTCGTCGGGCCAGGTCAGCCGATAGGCGAAGCGGTGCTCCGCGCCGACGGCCAAACCGCCGGCCGGGCGCCAATAGGCGACGATATTGTCGTTGCCTTCGAAATCGGACGGGATCTCCACCAGCTGGACATGGCCTTCGCCCCATTTGCCCTGGGGCGCCACCCAGGCCGACGGCCGCAGGTCGTAGCGCGCCTCCAGATCCTGGTAATCCTCAAACGCGCGGTCGCGCTGGATCAGGCCGAAGCCGCGCGGGTCGCGGTCGACGAAGGCCGACATCTGCAAGGTGCGCGGATTGACCAGGGGGCGCCAAAGCCGCTCGCCGGCGCCGGTATGGATCGCAAGGCCGAGCGAGTCGTGCACGGCGGGCCGGTGATCGGGCGCGGCGGGGGCGGAGGGCGCGTCGAGCGGGCCGTGCATGTACATGGAGGTCAGGCACCCGAGCCCCACATGGCTGAGGCGTTCGCGCGGGAACACCACCGCCTGGACATCCATGGCGGTCGGGGCGCCGGGTTCGATCGCGAAGCGGTACGCGCCGGTGACGCGCCGGCTGTCGAGCAGGGCGTGCACGACGATGGCGGTCATCGAGGGCGAGGGGCGTTCGATCCAGAACTTGCGGAAGACCGGGAACTCCTCCCCGCCCGGCTCGCCGGTGTCCACCGCCAGACCGCGCGCGGACAGCCCGTAGAGCTGGCCGCGGCTTGCCGCGCGGAAATAGCTTGCGCCCTGGAACACGACGAACTCGTCGGCGTAGCCAGGCGTATTGAGGGGGTAGTGGATTCGGAAACCGGCGAACCGGCCGACCTCGGCGATCAGTGCGGCGATCTGCGCGCTCGGTGCTTCGAACGCGTCCTCGGACAGCACGACCGGGCGCGCCTCGCCGCTTTCCACGATCAGAATATCGACCGGCTGCTGATAGATCGAGCCGGGCGCGAACATCTGCAGCGAAAACTTCGAGGCCGTGTTCGCCCAGACCGCACGCTCGCCGCGGAAGCGGACGGCGCGATAGCCGTCATAACCCAGCGAGGCGAGGGCTTCGGGAAGCGGCGCCGGGTTGACGAACGCCGTACGGCTCAGGGCGCGGGCTTCCTCGATCACCTGATCGTGGGCGAAGCGGCGCGCCGCGCCCTGGGCGCGCGCCGCCGGCGCGGCGAACGCGGCTGCGGCCAGGGCGGCGAGCCCGGTGGTGACGATTGTACGGCGGGTGGGCGTCGTCATGGGGGCGGTCCTGCATCGCAACCCTCCTCGCCGTCGGCGAGGAGGGTGCGAAGGTGATGAAAATTTTGGCCGGGAAGGCGTGCGACGGGGTCAGGGTCGGCGTCTCGCGCGGGTCTTCCGGATCGTTTCGCCGACGCCTCGATCCTTTTGAAGGCCGAGGTGTGGCGAAGCCGCCCGAATTCACGGTCTCTCTAGCGGATTCCACACCTTCTGTCGCGAGGGTATTTGCGACGAACCGGCGACAGGAAGACGCGAGTCCGCCCCCCGGAACGCCTGCCAGCCCGCCGCCGCGCGGAGGTCCGGCTAGAAGACCGCGATCGCCTTGATGTTCACGAACTCCTTCATGCCGAACCCGCCATGCTCGCGGCCATAGCCGGAATTCTTCACCCCGCCGAAGGGCATGTTGGGCTGGGCGATGTTGAAGCCGTTGATGAACACCATGCCGGTGTCGAAATGATCGCGCGCCATCTTCAGCGCCTTGTCCTCGTCTTTCGAGAAGATGCCCCCGCCGAGGCCGTAGCGGCTGTCATTGGCGATGCGCATGGCGTCGTCATCGTCTTTGGCGCGGATCACCGAGGCGACGGGCCCGAACAGCTCGTCGTCATAGGCGGGCTGGCCCGGTTCGACGTCGGCGAGCACGGTTGCAGGATAATAAAAGCCCGTCATGTCGGGGATCTGACCGCCGCACAGCAGCGTGGCGCCGTTCTTCACGCTTTTCTCCACCTGGTCGGCGAGGGTGTCGCGCAGATCCTCGCGGGCGATGGGGCCGAGCTCGGTGTCGTCGTCGGTGGGATCGCCCATCCTGGTGGCGTCCATGGCGGCGACGAACTTCTCCATGAAGGCGTCGTAGACCTTGTCGGTGACGATGAAGCGCTTGGCGTTCACGCAGGTCTCGCCATTGTTGAACAGCCGGCCCTGGATGCAGTACTTCACTGCTGTGTCGAGATCTGCGTCCTCCAGCACGAGGTAAGCGTCGTTGGACCCCAGCTCGAGCACGGTCTTCTTCAACGCCTCGCCGGCGGTCTTGCCGACGATCTTGCCCGCGCCGTCGCTGCCGGTGAGCGTGACGCCGCGCACATGCTCATGGGCGATCACCTTGTCGGACTGGTCGTGATCGATGAACAGGAGGGTGAAGAGATCTTTCGGCAGGCCGGCGCGCTCGTAGAGATCACGCAGGAAAATCCCGCTGCCGGTGCAGGATTCCGCGTGCTTGAGAAGCACGCCGTTGCCCGCCATGAGATTGGCGATGGAATAGCGCACCGCCTGATAGCACGGGAAATTCCACGGCTGGATGCCGTAGATGACGCCGATCGGCGCGTAATTCACCAGGCCGCGCTTGCCGGGCGAATATTCCCGCTCCTCGTCGGCGAGCTCTGTGGGCCCGTGATCGGCGGTGTAGTCGCAGATCGCGGCGCACAGCTCGGCTTCAGCCTTGCCGTCGGAGAGGAGCTTGCCGGTCTCCTCTGTCATCAGTTTGGCGAAATCGTCCGCGTTCTCGCGCAATTCCCGGCCGATGGCGCGAATCACCTCGGCGCGCGCTTCGAGGCTCTTCAGCCGCCAGTCGGTGAAGGCGGCATGGCAGCGCTCGACCGCCTCGAAGGCCTCTTCATCGCTCATCCGGTCATAGGTCTCGATCACCTGTTCGGTGGCCGGGTTGATGGTCTTGATCGGGTCCGCCACGGGCGCGCTCCATATCGGGGGAAGGAGCAAAGCGAACGAGCGCCGGGCGGGCGGTGTTCCTGCGGCTCACACCTGCGTCATTTGACCTTTGCTCCTCGCCGCCGCACATCTCTGCGCCAGCAGCGAGATCAGACGCGGGACGAATATCCATGGCCGAATACGACTACGACCTTTTCACCATCGGCGCGGGCTCGGGCGGGGTGCGCGCCTCGCGCATGAGCGCGATCAAGGGCGCGCGCGTCGGGATCGCCGAAGAGCACCGGCCGGGCGGGACCTGCGTCATCCGCGGCTGCGTGCCGAAGAAGTTCATGGTCTACGCCTCCGCCTATCCCAAGCATTTCAAGCATGCGCGCCATTACGGCTGGGACCTGCCCGAAGAGGTCGGTTTCGACTGGCCGAAATTCCGCGACGCCATGAACGCCGAAGTGGACCGGTTGTCGGGCATCTATGCGCGCAATCTCAACAACGCCGGCGTCGATCTGATCGAGGAGCGCGCCGAGATCGTCGGGCCGCATGAAATTCTCCTGAAGGGCTCGAACCGCCGCGTGACCGCCAAGCACATCCTCATCGCCACCGGCGGCACGCCCAACAAGGACTGGGATCTGGAAGGGGTGGAGCACACCATCACCTCCAACGAGTTGTTCCACCTCAAGACCTTGCCCGAGCATCTGGTCATCGCGGGCGGCGGCTATATCGCGTGCGAGTTCGCCCAGGTCTTCGCCGGCCTCGGCGTGAAGGTGTGCCTGGTCTATCGCCGCGACACCGTGCTGCGCGGCTTCGACGAAGACGTGCGCACCTTCGTGCATGAAGGGCTGAAGGCGTCCGGCGTGCGCGTGATCACCCACACCGTGTTCGACAAGATCGCCAAGCACACTGAGAAGGACGGCTTCAAGGTCATCACCCTGGCCAACGGCGACGAGCTGGAGGCCGATCAGATCGTCTTCGCCATCGGGCGCGATCCTTATGTGAAGGGGCTGGGGCTGGAGAACGCCGGGGTCGAGCTGGACGAGCGCGGCGCGATCAAGGTGGACGCCTATTCGAAAACCAGTATCGACCATATCTACGCGGTGGGCGACGTGACCAACCGGGTCAATCTCACGCCTGTGGCGATCCGCGAGGGCGCGGCGGTGGCCGAGACCCTGTTCGGCGAGAAGCCGATCGCCTACGACCATGACGGCATCCCCAGCGCCGTCTTCACCCAGCCGCCGGTGGGCACGGTGGGCCTGACCGAGCACGACGCCCGGCGCATGCATGGCGAGGTGGACGTCTACAAGACCAAGTTCCGCCCCATGAAGGGCATGCTCACCGACAGCCCGGACTGGATGATGATGAAACTGATCGTGCGCGCCTCCGATCAGCGGGTGCTCGGCGTGCACATCGCCGGCGACGACGCGCCGGAGATCATCCAGGGCGTCGGCATCGCGGTGAAGGCGGGGCTGACCAAGGCCCAGTTCGACGCCACTTGCGCGGTCCACCCCACCGTGGCCGAGGAGCTGGTCACAATGCGCGAGAAATGGACCCCGCCGGAACTCGCTGCGGCGGAATAGGGCTTGGCCGGGCGCGGCCTGGGGCGCGCTGTCCCGGCGGGCTCGTCGGCGTCGAGGAGCCATCTCCCAAGCTCCAGCGCCTTGCCGGCGGACCCCGCCGCGGCGATGCAGACCGGATAGTTTTCCACACGCTTTTGCGAACACCGCCGGCGCCGGCGCTTCGCAAGGGTTAACGACTCGTCCATCCTCGTTAACCTTCAGCCGAGGCCGCGAGCCGGGAGACACCGCCATGACGCGCTTGTGCGAAGACGGCCGCACCACCTTCGTCATCCTCGACGGGGACCCGCTCTACAGCGAGGACGACATCGCGCGGATCTGCGAACGCAACGCCGTGCCGCAATCGGTGCGCGGCCGGCTCTGGCGGCGTCTGGAGGAGGCGGGGCGTTCGTTTCTCGACCGGCGCCGGCTGATCTCCCAGCCCGCCAAGCTGGCGCGCATCCGCCAGGATCTGCGCCTGGGACGCCAGCTCGCCCAGCAGCTGGGCGAACTCACCCCCGAAAGCGGTCAGGTCGGCGCGGACCGGGCGAGCGTGGCGCTCAATCGCTGTCATCTCTCCGCCCTACGCGAGGGCGAGCGTCGGGTCGGTGCGGGCTCCGCCGGCGCGCGACTCGACGAAGTGCGCGAAACGCTGGCCTGGCTCGCCGAGGTCTATGACGCCGCCCTGGAGGCCTGCACACGGTCCGGCGAGGACCCCGCGCAGGCCTGGCGCGCGGAGCTGACGGAGTTCTACACCCGCGTGCTCACCCGGCCGTGGACCGGGGACGGGGATGCGGGCGGGGAGCGCTTCCTCGCCGATTGCCGGGCGCCGCTGGAGCGCGGCGAGGCGGTGGACGCCCCGCCGATCCCGGCGCTCAACCTCGCTGCAGGCGGCTGACGCGCTTTCAGCGAGGCTGACAGCCGGTCTCGCGATCGAGAAGGCCAGCGATGAACGCTTTAGTCGGTTTCCGACCGGCTCGCGGCGATCTGCTCGGCTTCCTCGACGCTCTCCACCTCGACGACGGTGTCGATGGCGCAGCGCCAGCCGTCATCGGGGATGACGTACTCCACCATGGGCGGGCAGAGCCTGGCGTTGTCGGCGAAGCTGGTGCCGATCTGGGCGCCGAAGCGCAGGCCCGAGCAACGCGTGCGCGTGGTGACGAGGTAATACCGGCTCGCGCCGCCTGTGAGCACCAGATGGCGGTCGTCGATCACCTGGTAGCCGTTGATCGAGCGCAAGGAGACGCACGAATTCGCCTCGTCGCTCTCCTGTGCGGCGGCGGCTCCGCCCGCGCCCAGAAGCGCAATCGCGGAGACCAGTGCGGTCAGGTGTGCAGTCTTGGCCATGGGAATGGGCCTCTATCGCCTCTATCTGTTCGTCAACGCCCGCTCGACCCGAAGGTTCGATCCGACTGTATGCCTCTTAATATAGGACGAATTAAGGCCTTGCGCATCGCGGTGCTGGGCGCAGGCGCGGCCGGGCTGGCCGCAGCCTGGCGTCTGGCGCGCGACGGACATGCGGTCACGCTGGTCGATCGCGGCGAGGCGCGCCTGAGCGCGCTCTGGGCGTCCGGGGGCATGCTCGCCGGCGGTTTCGAGGCCGGGGCCGAGCTTGATCCGGACCATCCGCTCGCCGGCGCCTTCTCCGATCTCGCGCGCCGCGCCGGCGATCTCTGGCCGGACTGGGCGGCGCGCCTGGAAGCCGAGACCGGCCGCGCGCTCGGCTATGAACGCCGCGGCGCGCTTCTGCCCGCCTTCACCGCCGAGGAGAGCGAGCGCGCCAGCGCCGTGATGGAGCGCGCGCGCGCCCTGGGCTTCGAGGCCCGCCGGCTCGGCGCGCAAGAGATCACCGAGAGCGAGCCGAGCCTCGCCCCGACGCTCGGCGGCGTCGAATTTCCAGGCGACGGCCAGCTCGAAAGCCGGGCGCTGCGCCAGGCGTTGATCGACGCCGCCACAGCGGTCGGCGCGCGCTTCGAAACCGGCGAGGCCCGGCTCGAGACCGAGGCCGGCCGGCCTCGCCTGGTGCTGGACGCCGCGCGCACGGTGGAGGCCGATCTCATCGTGCTCGCGGCCGGCGCCGGATCGGTCGACGGCGCCCCGGCCATGGCCGTCACCGAGCCGGTCAAAGGCCAGATGATCGCGTTCGCGGCCGACCGTCCGCTGGCGCCGAACCGGGTGGTGCGCGGCTTCTCGATCTATCTCGCCGCCAAGCCGGGCGTGCGCCTGCTCGCCGGGGCCACGTGCGAGCCCGGCGCGGACGGCCTCGACACCGACGAGGCCGCGATCGAGGCGCTCGCCGCCGCCGCGCGCCGCGCCGCGCCGGGCCTCGCCGCGGTCCCGGTGACGGAGCGCTGGGCGGGCCTGCGTCCGCGTTCGGCCGACGCCATGCCGGTGATCGGGGAGGCGGCGCCGGGCCTCGTGCTCGCCATCGGCGCCTATCGCAACGGGGTCTTGCTGGCGCCGGCCATCGCCGAAGCGATCGCCGCCTACGCCGCCGCCGGCCGCATCGAGGGCGCCGCCGCGCCGTTCACGCCGACCCGGCCCGGCCTCACGCTGTAAACCGATCCCAGGCTTAACGACTCCTTATCTCGCCGCGCGCGAGGGTTAACGGACTTGATTCGCGTTGAAGCCGGGAAGCCGCACCGTGTCCGACATCGAAGCCGCCGGTCAGCTGAGCTTTTCGCCGCGCCGCGTCATCGCCGACGCCGCGCATCGCACGGGCGCGGATTTCGACTTTCTGATGCGCACCGCGGCGCGTGAAAGCAGCTTCGATCCCGGCGCCAAGGCGCGCACCTCCAGCGCGGCGGGCCTGTTCCAGTTCATCGAGCAGACCTGGTTCGCCATGCTCCACCGCCATGGCGACAAGCACGGCTATGGCGAGCTTGCAAACGCCGTCAAACAGGATGCGCACGGCCGCTTCTCCATCGCCGATCCCGAACTGCGCGCCCGTGCGCTGGATCTGCGATTCGAGCCGCAGGCGGCCAGCGTCATGGCCGGCGAGCTGGCGGCGGAGAACGCCGCCCATCTGCGCGCCTCCATCGGGCGCGAGCCCAGCTCCGGCGAGCTCTACGCCGCCCATTTCCTCGGCGCCGGCGGGGCGGCCCGACTGATCCAGGCGGTCGACGCCGATCCCGGCGTCAACGCCGAGAGCCTGTTTCCCGAGGCGGCCGCGGCGAACCGCGCGGTGTTCCGGCCCGAAGGCCGGCCGATTCGCGCCGCCGACCTGCTGGCGCGCCTCGCCGGCGAGGCGGGGTCCGTGACCGCGCCCGAGCAGGTCGCCCGGGCGCGGCGCGACCCCGTGGTTGGTGAACCGACGAAGGCGCCGGCGCGCGCAGGCGTTTCCGGCTATGCGGCGTTCGGCGCCGGGGCGAGCGTGTTGAGCCCGGCCCTGGTGGAGCTTCTCGCCTCGCTCGACGCGCCGGCTCCGGCGCGGCGAAAAGGGTAAGCGTACGCTTAGCTATACGGGGCAATGCGCCGTTAAGACTTGGCGCGCACTCTAGTCGTGCCCTTTGATCACGAGGTGAGCCATGGCCGTGCAGACGCTCCGCGCCCGCTTGAACCGCGCCGATATCGACCGGCTGGTCAACCAGACCGACCCCGAGTCGCGCGCCCTGGCGGCGCGCAAATTCTGCGCCCGGTTCGCCGAAACCGATCTGACCGAGGCCGACCGGGCCCTGGGCGCGGAAGTGGTCCGCATCCTCGCCTCCGACGCCGCCGAGCTGGTGCGCCGGGCGCTGGCCGTGACGCTGCAGCGCTCGCCGCACCTGCCCTCGGACGTGGCGAAGAAGATGATCGAGGACGTGGACTCGATCGCGGTCCCGATCATCGCCGGCTCGCCGGTGCTGCAGGACGAGGACCTGATCCGCCTCGCCTCAAACGCGCCGGCCAACCGTCAAATGGCGCTGGCCTCACGCGCGGAAATCTCCGAAGCCGTGGTCGAGGCCCTGGTCGAGCACGGCGCCCGCGAGGCGGTGCGCACGGCGGCTTCCAATGACGGCGCGGCCTTCAGCCCGCGCGCCTTCGCCGATTGCTTCACCCGGTTCGAGACCGACCCCGAGGTCCTGGAAGGCTTCGTGGAGCGGCGCACCCTGCCGCTGGAGGTGACCGAGCGCCTGGTGGCGCACATTTCCGACACCGCGATCCAGCGCCTGGTGCATCGCCACGCCTTGCCGCCCCAGCTGGCCGTGGAGCTCGCCGAAGGCGCGCGCGAACGCGCCACCGTCGATCTCGTGGATCAGGCCGGGCTGTCGGCCGATCCGCGCCGTTTCGTGCAACAGCTGCAGCTGAACGCGCGCCTGACCCCGTCGCTGATCCTGCGCGCCCTGTTCCGCGGGCACATGACCTTTTTCGAGCACTGCATCGCCGAGCTCGCCGAGATCGACCACGCCAAGGCCTGGCTGCTGATCCATGACGCGGGGCCGCTGGGCCTGGAAGCCGTGTTCAAGCGTGCGGGCCTGCCCGATCGCGTGCTCCCGGCGGTGCGCGCCTCGATCCAGGCCTGGCATTCGCTGGAGATCGGCCCGGGCGGGGCGCGCGACATCGCGCGCTTCAGAAAGCGCCTGGCCGAACGCATCTTCACCCAGTTCCAGGGCGCGCCCTTGTCCGAGCTCACCTACGTGCTCGACCGCCTCGACATGGACGACCACCTCATCGCCGACGAACGCGCCGGCGCGGCGTAGAGCGTTTCAGGACAGCCGATCCAACTCGGCGGTGAATTCGGCGAGCAGGCGTCGGCCCTCGTCTTCGGGCAGCCAGCTGACCATGTTGGGGAAAATCTTGCGCCACATGCGCACTTCGCGCTCGGACCAGGGCATGGTTTCGGCCTCGCGCGCTTTGGTGATGATCTTGTTGAGCCGGATGCGAAGTCTATCAGGGTCGGGGCGCGTGTCGGCGGCGGGCGCCTGCATGCGATCTTCGCCCTCGCCGAAAAGGCTCCCCTGAGCGCTGTCGAACATACCCGCCATCCCTTAAGCGTCTTCAAAGCCGAGCGCTTCGCGCGTGAGCGGATCGTCCACCGCCCGGTCAAGGACAGGGTCGGCTGAGTCGCACAGGTCGAGAAGCTCGGCGATGCGCATGGCGACGTCCCGGAACTGGCGGATCATGTCGAAGTCCGCCTCAAGGCCCGCCCGGTCGGCGAGCCAATTGGCGAGCACGCTGTATCCGCTCACCTTAAACTCCAGCACCGCGCGAGGTAAGCCGGTGACGTGGCCCGACCCGTCCTCGCACAGGATCACCTCACCGGCGTCTTCATCGACGACCGGCGCCAGCGGGCCGGAAGGCTGCGTGACCACGCGCGCAAAGCCTGCGCTGGGGTCGGCGGGCGGCGCCGCGAAGGTCTCCACTGCGCGAATGCGCGCGCCGATGCGCGCGGCGTCCTCGAACACGGCGCGCTCGGCGGGGAAGGGGATGTGCGGAAACACGTCCTCGAGGTCCTCGGCGAACCGCACCGAATAGCTCGTCGCCGAAAGCAAGGCGAGCATGGCGTCAAACACCTGCTCCGGCGTGACGGCGCCGCCATAGGCGACGCCCAACGCCTCCAGCAAAGCCGGGCGCAGATTATGCTCCGGACCGCCCGGCCGGCGGTCATAGAGCGGGAAGGCGTAGCCGCCATAGCTGCCTCGGAAGGCGTGGCGGTCGGGGTAGAGGTGGTGGCACCAAGCGCCCGGACCGGCCTTTACTCCCCCCGGCAGCGTAAACAAGCATAGGTTTTGATCGCCCCAGACGTTCGTTAAATCCGTGCGAAGTCGGTCGTTCCAGGTGCGATGCGCGTAATGAGCCCTTACATCGAATGGTCGATATGATGCAGGTCTGACGAATTCATCACTCAACCCCACACTACGCGCTCTGTGAGCCGGATTCTGATCTGTGCCGTGAAAAAACTCAGAGAATTGTTCGATGTTCATCTCAAGGGCGCGATTGATTTTCGCTGTCAGTGCGATTGAGGTTGGTGCATACACAGCCGGATCGCGCTTGCTTTCCATTCCCGATGATTTGAACTGAAAAGCTTCATCCAAACTCACCCACTCCCCATTCTGGAACGGCAGCGGGCGCATATTGTCCAGTCGCTCGCGCTCCACCGGTACGGCGTTGGCGAGGCGGCCGTCCTCGGCGCCGTCGGTGAGCCAGTCCAGTTTGGCGCGCCGGGAGAACCGGCTTTCCGCCCAGCTGTCCAGATAGTGGACTTCCGCCGGAGCCCCGTTCCGACTTCCATCGGCGATGGCGAGGGTGATCGCGGTGCCCACCTGAATATCGAACACGCCGACATCGGCGTCGATCCCGCCGCGCACGCCGGCGCGGACATCGCCGCGCAGATCGATGATCTCGATCCGGTCGAACCGCTCGCGCATCATCTGGCGCAGGCCCGCATAGGGCCAGCCGGTGAGGAATTTCCGGTTGGTGATGAAGGCGACCACCCCGCGCTGCGGCGCGTTCTCCGCCTCGAACAGCTTCCAGATCGCCCAGCGCCAGAACGCCACCGACATCTCCGGGAAGGTGTTGAGCTGATTGGCCTTGCCCGCGTTTCTCACCGGCTCTTTGAGATCCTCCCAAAGGCCGTCCATCCAGCGCCCGACAAGGGTTTCATTCTCACCGCGCTTCAGCCTGCGATAGGGCGGATTGCCGATGATCGCCAGGATCGGCTGCTCAGTCTTGATGCGGTTCGCTTCGCGGCGCTCTTCGGAGATGCCTGCCGACACAAAGCCGAGCTGGCCGCCCGGGGCGTCCGCGCCGGGTTCCGCGAGGGTGTCGGAGAGATAGACGCCGAGCCGGGGGAAGGGCGCCATCTCCACGTCGTCGCCATGCTCGTCCTCGCCGCGGCGAAGCGTGTGATGCAGCCGGTAATGGGCGACGGCGTACGGGCCGACGAGCAGTTCAAATCCGTACATGCGCCGCGCGAGATCATGCAGCGCGGCCGCCGCCATGCCGGCTCCCGCGCCGCCCTGCTGCTCGCGCACCCGCTCCGCCACGCCAAGAAGGAACGTGCCCGTGCCCACCGCCGGGTCGAGAATGTTCACGCGCGCGTCCATGAAGCCGTCCACGTCCAGATGCTCGCGCAAGGCCCGGTCCAGCGCCCCGGCCATGTAGCGGACCACCTCCACCGGCGTGTAATAGACCCCGTGGCGTTCGCGCGCGTCGGGATCGAAGGTCTCCAGAAATTCTTCGTAGAAGTACAGGATCGGGTCGCGGCCGTTCGGCTGTAACGCCAGGATCGCCGGATCGAAGCTGTTGACGGTGTCGCGCATGACTTCGAAGCCGACGCCGATCGCCTCGACCACCTCGGGCATGCTGACCACCCTCAGGGCCGTGCGCATCAGCGGGTGCTCTTCGGGCATGTCGCGCCAGGCGTTCTCAGTGACGTCAGCGTTTGTCGCCTCACGCACCAGAAGCAGGCCGAAAGCGAGGGTTTGGGCGAACGCGGCCGAAAACAGCTCGTCGAAGCTCGTATTGGTGTAACCGCCCGCCTCCGGGTGAGCGTAGAGCACGTTGCGGAACTCCGCGCGCACGTCCTGAAGCGGATCGTTCGTGATTTCCGCTTCATCCAGCTCACGCAGCCGCTCGCGCACGGTCTCGCGCACCAGCCTGGCGGAATGGGCGAGCAACGTGGCCAGTTGCGGCGCGGATTGCGCGGCCGGCGCGATGGCGGCGCTGTTTAAGAGCCGCGTGGCCAAATCGAGGAAGGGCTGCGTAGCGTGCCCGTCGATCAGCCGGTCGGCGTGCGCGTCGGGCGTGGCCGGTTCCAACGCCTCGGCCGGAAGGAGGGTTACGACGCCGGCCGGCGCGTCGCGCTCAAACAGGCGCAGCTCGTGAAAATTGCTTGTGGCCCAGACGCCAAGCTCGCGCAGCCGGTGATATTGGCGTTTCTCGGCCCCGGTCCACCGCGTCGGGTCGGACGGCCGGTTCGGCGCTTTCAGCTCGATGAAGGCGCGCGGGAGCCCGCCCTCCAGCTTCAAGGCGATATCCGGACGCCCCGCTCCAGGCTGGTTGTACTCGGGAGCGGCCTGCAGGGACTGCGGCACGGGGAGGAGGCCGACCAGCGCTTCGATCAACGCACGAAAGGCGGGAGCGAGCGCCGGCTCGATCACGGCCGGATCGTTGCGGCGCAACCGCCTGATTTCGTGAGCGTAAGTTTTTAGAGCGTTCGCGATCGTCATGACGATCGGCTAGCCTGATTTGTCGCGCCTGTCATGCGGGAAACGCAATCGGGGCTTGAGCTTGCACCACCGCCTAATTGCGTTCGCCCACCAGCGCCACCACGCGCGTCTCCAGTTCGTCGGCGAGCTGGGCGCCGATGGGGTCGCGGTCGTCGCGGATGTTCTGGAGCACCGCCGCGCGGATGGCGCCCACATGGGCCTCCACCAGCGCCATGGGCACGTGCGCGCGCTGCTGCGGCGTCTCGATCAGCTTCGACAGCGAGGCGGCGATGCGTGTGATGATGGGAAACTCGTATGTGGTGCCGAGGCCGCGCAGATCATGGGCGCAGGTGAACAGCATCTCGCCCATGTCGCCGGCGAGGCCCTGGGCCTTGCAGGCCTTCAGGTATTCTTCAAGCTTGGCGACTTCCTCGCCGAGCCAGTCGCCGAATTCGGTTTTCAGATTGTTCAGCGCGTTCTCGGCGCGCTGGATCATCGCCTGGTCCGCGGTCGGCAGCTTGCCCCCCACCTTCACTTTCAACATGTTGGGAGGATTGATGATCTCGATGGGTTTTTCGCGCTGGGTCATGGGGCTCTCCGGGGCGGCGTTCAGGAAATCGGCGCTTCTTCGCGGCGTTCGGGACCGTCATAGGCGGCCTCCAGCCGGCGGCGATCGGGGCCGAAAAAGGCTTTCGTGCGCACGAACGGGCGCGGGCGGTTGATGATCGCGGCCAGGCGCCGGTAAAGCGCTTCGGCCGAAAACGGCTTGATCATGAATTCGGTGACCCCGGCGTCGCGCGCTTCGCGCACTTTCGACGGCTCGCCATAGGCGGTCAGCATGATGATCGGCAGGAACGGGATCGGGCTCTGCTCGGGATCGCGGATCTTCTTGACCAGGGCGAGGCCGTCCACCGGTTTCATCTTCCAATCCAGGATCAGGATGTCGATGGGCTCGCCCTGCAGCAAAGCGAAGGCGCTCTGGGCGTCGGCGGCCTCATGGACGTTCTCACAGCCCAGCGAGGCGAGCACCGTGCGCACGATGCCGCGCATGGCCGCGTTGTCGTCGACCACGGCGATGCGGAGTTTGGACAGGGCGGTCAGCGGATCAACAGGCTCGGCCGGCATGGTCGCATCCACGAGGTTCAGCTCGAAGCGATGTTAGGGCCGATTTGCTTAATGGCGCGCTAAGCCGGACTGCAGCCGGGGTCTTTGTTCATTCCGGCGCGAATTGTTCCACCAGAATGCGCTCCTCCAGCGCCCGGCCTTCGTCGAACAGCATGGTGAGCATGCGGTCGCGCGCCTCGCACACGGTGACGGTCTCGGCGTCGCGGAACTCGGTGTTGTCGGCCACCACCGAAACCGGTCGCTTGCGCGGCTCCAGAACGTCGAAGCGCACGGTGCTGGAATGGCGCAAGAGCGCGCCGCGCCAGCGCCGGGGCCGGAACGCGCTGATCGGGGTGAGGGCGAGAAGCTGGGCGTCCAGCGGCATGATCGGGCCGTGGGCGGAGAAGTTATAGGCGGTCGAGCCGGCCGGCGTCGCCACCAGCACGCCGTCGGCGATCAGCTCGTCGAGCCGGGTCTTGCCGTCCACCGTGATCTTGATCTTCGCGGTCTGTCGGGTCTCGCGAAACAGCGAGACTTCATTGATGGCGAGGCTTTCGAAGGTCTGCCCGTCGCAGCGCCGGCCCACCGCGCGCAAGGGATGGATTCGGGCGCGTTCCGCGCGCGCCAGCCGGTCGGGCAGGTCCTCGCCGTCCGGCTCGTTCATCAAGAAGCCCACCGAGCCGTAATTCATGCCGTAGACGGGCAGGTCGCGGCCCATCACCCGGTGCAGGGCGTCCAGCATGACGCCGTCGCCGCCCAGCGCCACCAGCACATCGGCCTGGTCCAGGCTGGTCTCGCCATAGCGCGCTTTCAGGCGCTCGCGCGCGGCGCGCGCGTCGTCGCGTTCGGCGCAGTGATAGGCGAGGCGCATGGGCGAAGTCCTCAAACAGGCGGGGTCCGGAGCGAAGGTCCGGCCTAATGGATTGAACCGCCTGCGCCAAGCCGGTGCAAGGCGCGCCGCGCCGCATCGCGGTCATAGCCCGCATAGACGTCCTCGCACGCCGCCGCCAGGCGGTCGGGCTGAAGCGCATGGGCGCGGCCCGAGTTGGCGAGGGCGGCGTGGAACCGCGCCGCCTCGTCGGGCGGCAGGGCGACGGAGCGTGCGCACAAAAGTGCGGCGCGCAGCGGCGAACGGCTGAGCGCGCGGCGCCAGTCGGCGACCTCCAGCCCGGTCAGGCGCGCGGCCACATGGTCGGTCATGGACTGGCGAAGCCCTTCGGCCGCGCGCACCAGATCGGCGGCGCTCAAAAGGCCCTGGCCGGCGAGGCTCGCCACAGCCTGCGCGCTTTCGCCGTCGGCCGGGTTCGCCGCTTCCGCTGCGGCGTCCACCACCGTCTCGACCCGCTCCGGCGCGAGATCCGGCCAGCGCTCGCGCAGGGCGGTCTTCACCGCCTCGCCGGCCACGGCCATGAGCGCGCGCGCCAGTCCGGGGCGCAGATCGGTGCGCGCCGCCAGACGGCGCTGCAGCTCCGGCGCGCCGCGGGCGACGCTGGCGAAATCGGCCGCGGCGGCGTCGGGCAGCAGGGCGCCGGGATTGTCGGCCAGAACAATCAGGCATTCGCTTTCGCGCCGCCCGGCGATCAGGGTGCAGAGGCGCTCGCTCACGCTTTCGCGCCGCGCCAGCGCGCAGCGATGCGGCCGGTCGAGCGCGGCGATGGCCTCCAGATCGGCCTCGGCGAGGCGGCGGGAGCGCTCCAGAATCGGTCGGGCGATCTCGATCTCGTCGAACGCCAGCATGCGCACCGCCTCCACCGGCGCCCAGTCGCAGTCGGCCAGGCGCGCAGCCACTTCGGCGCGCACCTGGGCGATCGCGGCGGCGAGATAGCCGGTGAGCGCCTCATCCACCTGCGCCAGCACAGGGTCTGGCAGCGGGCGCAGCACGCACAGTTTCGACAAGGCCTGCGCCTTGCGTCCGGCCGGGTCGCGCCCGGTCTCGTGCATCCCGGTTCGGCTGCCCACGCTAAGGCCCCTTCAGCAAAATCAACGCTCAGGATCGCCTGAATACGGTTAGCAATGTCTTAGCCGTCCCGTCCCGGCCGCCGCGGCGCCTTGCGTTTGACGGCGGCGGCGCGAAGCGCGATCCTTGTTCGCGAAATGAACACCCCACGCCGCCGTCAGGGAGGACGCCATGGACGACGCCGCGACCATCTCCGTGAAGGACCAGGTCACCGAAGAGGAATGGAAGGCGCGCTGCGACCTGGCCGCGCTCTACCGCCTGGTGCGCCTGCACGGCTGGGACGATCTGTTCTTCACCCACATCTCCATGCGGGTCCCGGGGCCGGACGAGCACTTTCTGATCAACCCGTTCGGGCTGCTGTACGAGGACGTCACCGCGTCCAACCTCGTGAAGGTGGACCTGGACGGAAACGTGCTTCCGCCGAGCCGATACGGCATCAATCCGGCCGGCTTCACAATCCATTCGGCCATCCATCACGCCCGTCCGGACGTGAAGGTCGCCATGCACCTGCACACCGACAACGGCGTCGCAGTATCGGCGCAAAAGCGTGGGCTTCTGCCGATCAGCCAGCTGGCCATGAATATTCTCGACGACGTGACCTATCACGATTACGAGGGCCTGGCGCTGGAGGAGGCGGAGAAGGCCCGCCTGGTCGGCGATCTCGGCGACAAGCATCTGATGATCCTGCGCAATCACGGTACGCTCAGCGTCGGCGATCACCCGTTCAGCTGTTATCTGCGCATGTATCTTCTGGAGCGCGCCTGCGCGATCCAGACCAAGGCGCAAGGCGCGAACGCCGAGCTGATCGAGCACGACCAGGCGATGCAGACCCGCGTGTTCAAGCAGGGCAGCGAAGGCGTCACCAACGAGCTGTTCCTGGAGATCGCCTGGGCCGCGCTGCTGGACCGGGTGCGCCGCGACAGCCCGGGCTTCGACCGCTGATCGCCTGACGCGCGCATTCCCTCTCGACTCTTCGCCTTTCCCGCGTGTTTAATCGCGCGCGGGTCAAGGCGGGGAGGCGTCATTGGCGACAGCCGCCGCAACGAGGAGACCGGTCGCGCTCCTGGCGGGCGCGCTCCTGCTCTGTGGCGCGTTCACGCCGGCGGCGGCCGGTCAGTGGACGCGCGCGGAGGACGACCATCTCCTGATCACCACGGTGGGATTTCACCGCCTCGACAGCGACTCCGACCGGCCGGACCTGATCAAGACCGAAACCGCGCTTTACGCCGAGTACGGCTTCACCGACACGCTCACCCTCATCGCGCGCGGCGCCGCCCAGTCGGTGCATGAAGCCGTTCCGGCAAGGCGCGAGACCGTGGTCGTGGACGGCGTCGAGACCGAGCGGGTCGTCGAGCCGGAGCGCGAGTTCGGCGTCGGCGGCCTCGAGCTCGGCGCCCGGGTCCGCCTCGCCGCGGACGGGCCCTGGGTGATGTCGGCGCAAGGCGTGTTCGGCGTGCCCGGCTCGGGCGAGAACCAGATCAACAACCGGTTCGGAGAGGGCGGCGGGGACACCGATCTGCGCCTGCAGCTGGGCCGGGCGGTGGGCGAGGGCGGCTTCCTCGCCGCATCGGGCGGCTGGCGCAACCGGCGCGGAGAGCCGCGCGACGAGATCCGCCTCGACCTCACCGGCGGCCGCGCGCTCGGGCGCGGTGTTCACATTTTCGTGCAAAGCTACTCGGTCTGGTCAGTGGGCGGAGAAACCGGCCGGCCGGGCGGCTATTCCGGCCACCGTGTGCAAGCCTCTGTTCTGCTTCCCGTTTCGCGCCGCGCAAGGCTTCAGGTGGGCGCCCTGGCCACCGCCTCGAGCCGCGACATGGCGCGTGAACACGCCGTGCTGATCTCGCTCTGGCGGCGATTCTAGCAGGTAACCGGGGCGCGCGCTTTGCTTTTTCGGTAAAACGGAGCATATCCGCGTCCGTAGTCGTAAGAGGGTCGCCGATGCGCCGCTATCTGTTCATCGCTTTCGTCGCCGTCGCGTTCACCGTCATGGCCGGCGCCGTAACGCTGCGCGCGGTGACGTCGCAGAGCGAAGGCGGCGGCGAGCGCGGCGGTCGCGAAACGCCGGTGGCGGTGCACACCGTGGAGACCCACGAGTTCGCCGACGTGGTCGAAGCGCTCGGCACCGCTCGCGCCAACGAAAGCGTGACCATCACCGCCAAGGTGTCCGACGTCATCGCCCGGCTGGAATTTGATTCCGGCGACCGGGTCGAGGCGGGCGAGATCATGGTCGAGCTCGCCGACGCCGAAGAGGCCGCAGGCCTGTCCGAAGCCCGCGCCACGCTGCGCGAGACCAATCGCGACGTGGAGCGGATCCGCGACCTGACCGAGCGCGGCGTCGCCCCGCGTTCGCGCCTGGACGAGGCGGTGGCCGCGGTGGAGCGCGCGCGCGCCCGGGTTGAAGCCATCGAGGCGCGCGTCGCCGACCGCATCATCCGCGCGCCGTTCTCCGGCGTGGTGGGCCTGCGCAATGTTTCCGAGGGCGAGCTGGTGCGGCCCGGCGACGTGATCGCCCAGCTCGACGACGCCGGCGTGATCAAGCTCGACTTCACCGTGCCCGAGCGCTTCCTTTCCGTGCTGGAGACCGGTCAGACCGTGCGTGCGCGCTCCGACGCCTGGCCGGACACGGTGTTCGAGGGCGAGGTCGATCAGATCGACAGCCGCGTCGATGAGGCCACTCGCGCCGTCACCGTGCGCGCGCTGATCGACAATGCCGACGGCCGGTTGCGGCCGGGCATGCTGATGACGGTGGAGCTGCGCCGCGCCGAGCGCGAGCGGCCCGCCGTGCCGGGGGCGGCCGTCGTGCGCCTGGACCAGGCCGCCTATGTCTTCGCGCTGGATGAAACCGGGCAGACGCCGCGCGCGGTGCGCCGCGACGTGGAGCTGGGACAGCGCACGGCCGGCGTGGTCGAAGTGCTCGGCGGGCTGGAGCCGGGCGACCGGATCGTGGCCGAAGGCGTGCACCGGCTGACCGACGGCGCCCCTGTCGTCATTCTGCGCGAAACCGGCGGTTCGCGCCCGGACGGGCGCGGAGGCGAAACCGCCGCGGGCGCGATCGCCGCGCCGGCCGCCGGCTAGGAGTTTTCCGCCATGACGCTCTCAGACGTCGCCGTCCGCCGCCCTGTCCTCGCCTTCGTGGTGAGCGCGCTGATCATCGTCTTCGGCGTTCTGGGCCTGCGCGGCCTGCCGCTGCGCGAACTGCCCGACGTGGATCGCGCCGTCGTCTCGGTGGAGGCCGCCTATCCCGGCGCCAACGCCGAAGTGGTGGAGAACCGCGTCACCCAGGTCATCGAAGACGCCCTGTCCGGCATTGACGGCGTGGAGACCATCACCTCCCAGTCCGAAGACGGCGAGAGCGACGTCAACATCACCTTCACGCTGAACCGCGACATCGAGGCGGCCGCCAACGACGTGCGCGACGCCATCAGCCGCGTGCGCCCGCGCCTGCCCCAGGACGTGGAGGACGTGCAGGTGGCCAAGCGCGATTCCGATGCGCGCCCCTTCATCTGGTACAATCTGCTGTCCGACCGGATGACCAGCGAGGAGCTCACCGACTACGCCCAGCGCAACATCGTCGACCGGTTCTCGGTGATCGACGGCGTCGCGGCGGTGCAGGTGGGCGGCGCGCGGCGCTACGCCATGCGCATCTGGCTCGACCCGGCGGCCATGGCCGCGCGCGGCGTGACCGTGGCCGACATCGAGAACGCGCTGCGAACCGAAAACGTTGAAGCCCCCGGCGGCGCGGTGGAGACCGAGGACAGCCAGCTCTTCGTGCGCGTGGAGCGTCTCTTCACCGAGCCCGAGGCGTTTGAACGCCTGCCGATCCGCGAGGGCGCGGACGGGCACGTCATCCGCATCGGCGAGGTCGCCGACGTGGAGCTCGCCGCCGAGCAGGACCGCTCGGTGTTCCGCGGCAACGGTCAGAACATGATCGGCATCGGCTTCGTGCGCCAGTCCAAGGCGAACTCTGTGGCCGTCGCCGACGGCATTCGCGCCGAGGCCGAACGCCTGATGCCCCAGCTTCCCGCAGGCATGGAGCTGATCGCGGCCAGCGACGACACCGTGTTCATCAAAGAATCCATTCGCGAGGTCTGGCGGACGCTTCTGGTGGCGGCGACCTTCGTGGTGCTGACCATTTATCTGTTCCTGGGCAGCATCCGCGCCGCGATCGTCCCCGCCGCGGTGGTCCCGGTCTGTCTGATCGGCACGTTCGCCGTGCTCGCCGCCTTCGGCTTCTCCATCAACATCCTCACCCTGCTCGCCCTGGTGCTGACGATCGGACTTGTGGTGGACGACTCCATCGTGGTGCTGGAGAACATTCAGCGCCGGGTCGATCTCGGCGAGCCGCCCGCCCTGGCGAGCCTTCGCGGCGGGCGCCAGGTGTTCTTCGCGGTGATCGCCACCACGGCCACCCTGGTGGCGGTGTTCGTGCCGCTGCTTTTCCTGCCCGGATTGATCGGGCGGATCTTCACCGAGCTGGCCGTGACGATCACCGGCGCGGTGGTGCTGTCCAGCTTCGTGGCGCTGACCCTGTCGCCCATGATGACCTCCAAGCTCCTGAAGCCTTCGCGCGAGGCGCGCGGCCCGGCGCGCTGGGTGCAGTCCGGCGTGGACTGGCTGCGCGACCGCTACAAGGAGAGTCTGGAGCTGATCCTGAAACTCCCCGTCAGCGTGGTGCCTCTGGTGCTGGTCTCGGTGGCGGGCGCGGCGTTCATGTTCAACAATCTGCCCGGCGAGCTGACCCCGCCGGAGGATCGCGGCAATTTCTTCGGCCGCTATTCCGCGCCGGAAGGGGCGAGCTTTGAATACCTGTCCGAGCAGGCCGACCAGGTTGAAGAGATCATGCTCGGCTATCTTGAAAACGGAGAGCTGCAGCGCGTGCTGATCGTCGCGCCGGGCTTCGGCGGCGGATCCAGCTTCTCCTCCGGGCTGGTGATCGGCACGATGGTCCCCTGGGATCAGCGCCGGCCGGGCGAGGAGATCATGGCCGACATCAATCGCGAGCTCGGCCAGCTCACCGGCGTGCGCGCCTTCGCCTCCATGCGCAGCACGTTCGGCGGCGGGGGCGGCGGCGACGATATCGAGTTCGTCCTGCAAGGCCCCGAATACGACCAGCTTTACGCCTACGCCCAAGCGCTCATCGCCGACATCAACAGCGACAATCCCGGCTTGCAGCGCCCGCGCACCGATTACGAGCCCACCACGCCGCGTCTGATCGTGGACATCGACCGCGAGCGCGCCGCCTCGCTGGGCGTTGCGGTGGCCGATATCGGCCGCACCCTGCAGACCCATCTGGGCTCGCGCCGGGTCGGTCAGTTCATCGACCGCGGCGAGGCGTACAACGTGATCATGGAGAACCGGCAGGCCGACCGGTCCGCGCCCACCGATCTGGAGAGCCTCTATGTGCGCTCCGCGACCGGTCAGCTGATCGCGCTGTCGAATCTCGTCACCTTGCGCGAGGTCGGCGAAGCGGCCGAGCGCAACCGCGTCAATCGCCAGCGGGCGATTTCAGTGAGCGCGACGCTTACCGAAAGCTACACGCTGGGCGAGGCGGTGGACTGGCTCGACACCTGGGCGCAGACCGAGCTGCCCCCGCAGGTCTCCTCCACCTATCTGGGCGGCGCCAAGGAATATCTCGACGCCAACCGGGCGGTGCTGTTCGCCTTCGGTATGGCGCTCCTGATCGTGTTCCTGGTGCTGGCCGCCCAGTTCGAAAGCCTGATCCAGCCCGCCCTGATCATGCTCACCGTGCCGCTGGCGGTGGCCGGCGGGTTGTTCGGCCTCTACATCGCCGGATCAAGCCTGAACATCTATTCCCAGATCGGCCTGATCATCCTCATAGGCCTCGCCGCGAAGAACGGCATCCTCATCGTCGAGTTCGCCAACCAGCTGCGCGAAGAGGGCATGAGCGTGCTCGAAGCCACGCTGGAGGCGAGCGCGGTGCGCTTCCGCCCGATCCTGATGACCGGAGTGTCCACCGCCATCGGCGCGCTGCCGCTGGTGCTCTCCACCGGCCCGGGCTCGGAGGCGCGCAGCACGATCGGCGTGGTGATCTTCACCGGGGTGATGGTGGCGACCCTGTTCACGCTGTTCGTCGTCCCCGCCGCCTACGCCGCGGCCGGCCGCTTCACCAAGACACCGAACTGGATGAGCCGCAGGCTGGAGAAAGAGGCGGAGACCTCCACCGACGCCGGCGCCGGCTCCGGCGCGACGGCGCCGGCGGAGTAGGGGGACTTCTCTATCGCTGAATTTGTTGCTTCAGAATAGCGAGGGAGAATCAAAGAGCTGGTCGTTTGAGGTTGACGCGACCCCTTTGAGACGCAACATAAATTCTAACTCACGAATCCGCTTTATAAATTCGGATTCCCGGTTTGATTGAATTCGAGTGGGGCGACCGGAAGGCAAAGTTTCAGCATCCAGCGTGTAGTTGTTCCGCTCTTGGTCACGGAAGTAATACGCGCCGGATACAAATTGACCCTTTTTTGTCTTTCTACAAACTATCGGTTTGAGCGACGGGTAAACGTAAATGACGCCTATCCGCTTATCGTGCTTGGGTGCCAAATCTTTCAACCAATCGATCTTTGATTTTTCGATACCTCGTTGTTTCGCTAATTGAAGCAATAAACGGCTATCGAAACGGAATTCTGGGATTGATGGAGCATCCACTACGTCCCATTCCCACTCCACAGCGGGATTAGTGTGAGCGCCGAGGCGTTGACCAAATTGTATCCAATCCTTATTTAGGAAATTATCGTGATCAAAGCCACAAACCCGCCCGGTATCTTCAATACCAAATAAAATATAGCCGCCATATGAATTCGCAAAAGCCATCATCGTCTTAAAATACTTGTATTCGCTTTCGTCATTGTAAAGAATTTTCAGTTCAACGTCGTATCCCTCTCCAATGAAAAGAGACTGATCTCCCCGTTGAGCCCAAAGTAAGGCTTGCTGAACGCTCCATGGAGAAATTGGGGCTTCGATCCGTCCACTCGCTTGAGGCAGCCGAGCTGCGAGCAGTCGCTCAAGGACAAAAGTGCGAACAGTGGAGTCTGACGCGACCACCACATCTGGCCCAATTTTACCCTTGTGAACCTCGTCTACCGCTGCCGGTGAAATTACGCGGCCTGGCTGTGATATGAATGAAAAAATGTAATCGCGCGGGAAGCCGAGCTGGCGCATCCGCTTGATCACAGCCACTTCTATCTCAAGCAGTTTTCGGGAATATAGCTTGGCCACGAGCACTCCCAGAAAGCAGAAGCTTAAGGGTAGTGTGATTTGCAGCCTGAGCGCTAGCCTGCAGAGATTCGCTTCTTCGCCGCCTCATACTCCGCCTGAAGCTGGTTCACATACGCGCCTGCGCCCTGGACCTTGGTGATCGAGCCGATGCCCTGGCCGCAGCCCCAGATGTCTTTCCAGGCCTTGGCGGCTGAACCGCCCCCCGAACCGAAATTCATCGCGCTGGGGTCGCTCTCAGGCAGGTTGTCCGGGTCCAGCCCGGCGCTCTCGATGCTTTCGCGCAGATAATTGCCGTGCACGCCGGTGAAGAGGTTGGTGTAGACGATGTCCTCGGCCCGGCCCTTCACCACGCCCTGCTTGTAGTCCTCGGTGGCGCGCGCCTCGTCGGTGGCGATGAAGGCCGAGCCGATATAGGCGTAGTCCGCCCCCATGGCCTGAGCCGCCAGCACCCCGGCGCCGGTGGAGATCGAGCCGGACAGCGCGATCGGCCCGTCGAAGAACTCGCGGATCTCCGCAATCAGCGCGAAGGGGGAGAGCTCGCCGGCGTGCCCGCCCGCGCCCGCGCACACCGGGATGAGGCCGTCCGCGCCCTTCTCCAGCGCCTTGTGGGCGAACTTGATGTTGATGATGTCGTGCATCGTCTTGCCGCCCCAGGCATGGACGGCGTCGTTCAGCTCCACCCGCGCGCCCAGCGAGGTGATGACGAGGGGGACCTTGTACTTCTCACACGTCGCCAGATCGGCCTCCAGCCTGTCGTTGGAGCGGTGGACGATCTGGTTCACCGCGAACGGCGCGGCGGGCTTGTCGGGATTGGCCGTGTTATAGCTGTCCAGTTCGGACGTGATCTCGTCCAGCCATTCGTCCAGCTGGCTCTGCGGGCGGGCGTTGAGCGCGGGGAAGCTGCCCACCACGCCGGCCTTGCACTGGGCGATGACGAGCTTGGGATTGGAGATGATGAACAGCGGCGCCCCGATCACCGGCACGCTCAGGCGCCCTTCAAGAATGTCCAGTCCCGCCATGGCGCTCTCCCCGCTTGGTCAGTGGTAAACAGTGTTCGCCGCCAAGCTAGCGCGGTTTGCGCGAGGGGGAAGGGGGTTTTGGCGCTGCGCCCGCCGCCGGGGTGGAACCAAGCGCCGCACGCAGGTTTGCTCCCTCATGGAAAACAGCGAGGCCCTATCCGAAGCGGCGGAGAAGACCGACGACGCCAACCGCGTCCAGTTGATTTCGGAGCGCCGCGAGACGCCGAAGCTGTCACAGGGGCTGGGCTACGCCGCCATGGCGCCGCTGGCCGGCGCGGCGGTGCTGGTCTGGATCACGCCGGAGGCCGCCGCCGTAATCCGCGCGCTCGCAATCGTGTGGGGCGCGCTCATCCTCGTCTTTCTCGCCGGAGTTCGACGCGGACTGAGCTTTCGCACCGAGGACGGACCCGCGACCGCGCAGCTTGTGGTCATGGGATGGCTGTTCGCGCTGGGGCTCGCCGCCCTGCTGGCGCCCTGGCCCGCGGCGAGCCTCGGTCTTCTCACGGCGGGATACGGGACGCTCCTGTTCGCCGACCCGCCTTCCGCGCTCGCGGGACGCCTGCCCCTGTTCATGGCGCGCCTGCGCCCGCCGCAGATGACGATCGCGGTGATCGCGCTTGCGGTGCTTCTGGGTCAGCTCGCCGCCGGCGCCGCCTAGTCTCCGCCGTCCGAAGCCGAACCGGTCACGCCCCCGTCTCGATCGGCAGGTCGTTGCGCGCGCCCCACTCGCTCCAGCTGCCGTCATAGAGGCGCACGTCACGATAGCCCGCGCAGATGAAGGCCGCGTGCAGGATCGCGGCGGTGACGCCGGAGCCGCAGGTGCAGATCACCCGCCGGTCGCGGTCGCGCTTTGGCAGGACGGCGGCCAGCTTGTCCTCCTTCTTCAGCCGGCCCTGGTCGTCGAGGACCTGCTGGAAGGGCAGCGAGATCGAGCCGGGGATATGGCCGGAGGCGAGCCCCTCGCGCGGCTCCGGCTCGCTCCCGGCGAAGCGGCCGGCCGAGCGCGCATCGACGATCAGCGCGTCCCCGGCGTGAACATGGTGCAGCACGTCGGCCCAGTTCACCGCGTCGTCGCGCATCAGCCTGATCCCGCGCTCGAAGGCGCGGGCGCGCGGATGGATGAAGCCGCTCTCCACCTCGCCGCCAGCCTTGCGCCAGGCCTCCAGCCCGCCGTCCAGCACCCGCGCGTCGCAGCCGAACCGGCGCAGCGTCCACCACACCCGGAACGCGGCCAGCCCGCCGTTCTGGTCATAGACCACGAAGCGCTCCGAGCCGCTCAGCCCGGCTTCGCTCAGCCAGCGGGCGAACCGGGCCGCGCCCGGCGCCATGTGCGGCAGGCCGGAGGTGGGATCGCACACCTGGTCGATGTCGAAATGCACCGCCTTGGCCACGCGCCGCGCCTTGAACGCGTCGCCGCCGGTCTTGCCGCCGGCGGGCATGAACCATGTGGCGTCGATGAAGGCGGGGTCGGCCTCCGCGATCGCCTGGACGGCCGAAATCGTGACCGGTTCGTACATGCTTCGCCCTCCCGCCTGCGGCCTGTTCGGGCACGTTTGCAGCCTTGCGCGCCTGCGCCACCGGCGCCGGAATGACTCAGGACGTGCGCGAACCTTCAGCCGCGCTGCAAGTTGGGCCATGATGCCGCTCGCCCGAACCGCAGCTGGAAGACGCTTCGCCATGCAGGAAGAGACCGCGCCCGAGACCCCCGCAGTCACCGACGAGGAGATCACCGAGACCGTGACGCGGGGCGTCTCGCGCCTGAGCGAGGCGGTCACCGACGTGATCGCCTGGGCGCAGGCGAACGAGACCCTGGCGCTCACCGCGGCCGGGGTGGCGGCCGGGCTTTACGTGGCGCTGCTTGTCTTGCGCATGCTCGCCCATGCCGCGCTCAAGCGCCTGGGCCGCAAGGACGAGACCGCCTTTCCCGCCATCGTCGGGCGCGCGGTCGGCAAGATCAATTCGCTGTTCCTGCTGGTGGTGTCGCTGGCCGTCACCATCCGCTTCTACCCCATTCCCGGCGTGTTCGAGGACATCCTGTCCTGGCTTATGCTGGTGGCGCTTGTGCTGCAGGTCTCCGCGCTCGCCCAGGAGATCGCGGTCTCGCTCCTGCAGCGCAAGGCGGCGCGGGCCGGGGAGACCGGGTCGGACCTCTCCAGCGCGGTCAGCGTCCTGAAATGGCTGATCATCGGGGCGATCTGGATCCTCACGATCATCGTCCTCCTGGACACCGCCGGGGTTCAGGTCACCGCGCTCATCGCCGGTCTCGGGGTGGGCGGCATCGCCATCGGTCTCGCCGCCCAGGGCATCTTCTCCGACCTGTTCGCCTCGCTCTCCATCCTGTTCGACAAGCCGTTCAAGAAGGGCGATTTCGTCAATTTCGGCACGATCTCAGGCACGGTGGAGGAAATCGGGCTGCGCACCACCCGCATCCGCTCGCTCTCGGGCGAGCAGATCAGCGTGTCGAACACCGATCTCACGTCCGAACGCGTGCACAATTTCCAGCGCCTCATGCGTCGGCGCCAGGTGGTGCGCATCGGCGTGCTCTACCAGACCCCGGCCGACGTGATCGAAGCCATTCCCGGCTGGATCAAGGAGCACATCGACACGGTGGAGCTGGTCACCTTCGACCGCGCCCATTTCACCGGCTTCGGCGACAGTTCTTTGAATTTCGAGATCGTGTTCTGGGTGGAGAAGCCGGACTACGTCATCTTCATGGACAAGACCCAGGAGGTGAATCTCGGGATCATGCGCCGCTTCGCCGCCGAAGGCGTCGATTTCGCCTATCCCACCCGCACCGTGTTCATCGCCGGACCGGGCGGCGAGGCGATCGATCCACGGGAGCAGGGGGGCTGAACTCTCCGCCTCGCGCATCGCCCACGAGGACAGAAAGCCCAAAGCATTGCAAACCCTCATCCGCGCGGCTAAGCCCTCGGCTCCGTTCGCACGCGCCTTCGAGACGCCCTCATGAGCCACACCCTCGCCGATCCCGCCGACACGCCCTTCCTCGCCGAGCTGGAGGCGCGCGGGCTTCTCAATCAGAAAACGCCGGAGCTGACCGACGCCCTGATCGAAAAGGAGCGTCCGCCGCTCTATGTGGGGGTCGATCCCAGCGGGCCGAGCCTGCATGCGGGCCATCTCATCCCGCTTCTGGGCACCGACCGCTACCGGCGGCGCGGCGGTCAGATCATCATCCTGCAGGGCGGCGCCACGGGCATGATCGGCGATCCGTCGGGCAAGGATTCCGAGCGCAGCCTGCAGCGCGAAGAGGCGGTGCGGGCTAATATCGAAAGCCAGCGAGCGCAGTTCGAGGCGCTGTTCGCGGCCACCGACGGCCCGGCGCCGATCTTCGTGAACAACGCCGACTGGTACCGCGACATGGACGTGATCCGCTTCCTGCGCGAGATCGGCAAACACTTCTCGGTCAACTCCATGCTGCAAAAGGAATCGGTGCGAAACCGCATCGAGAACCGCGATCAGGGCATCAGCTTCACCGAGTTCTCCTATCAGCTCCTTCAGGGCTTCGACTTCGTGCACCTGTACAGAGAGCACGGCTGCGCCATCCAGATGGGCGGGTCGGACCAGTGGGGGAACATCGTCGGCGGGGTGGATCTCCTGCGCCGCATGGAGGGCGTGCAGAGCCATGCGCTCACCTATCCGCTGCTGACCAATTCGGAAGGCAAGAAATACGGCAAGAGCGAGAAGGGCGCGGTCTGGCTCGATCCGGAAGCCACGAGCCCGTATGAGTTTTACCAGTTCTGGCTGAACACCGCCGACGCCGACGCGCCGCGCTTCCTGGCCTGGCTCACCGATATCGATCTTGAAGAGCTTGAAGCGCTCAAAGCCGCGCCCGCCCATGAGCGCCGGCTGCAGAAGGCGCTCGCCGAGCTGCTCACCACCCGCGTCCATGGCGGAGAAGCGGCCGCCTTGAGCGAAGAGGCGAGCGCGGTGATCTTCCGCGGCAAGGCCGATACGCTGTCGCCGCAGCTGGTGGCCATGATCGCGCGCGCGGTGCCGACGCTGGACGCCAGCGCGGCCGAGCCGTGTCCGCTCATCGACGCCATGGTCAGCGTCGAGGCCGCCGCCTCCAAGGGCGAGGCCCGCCGTCTCATCAAGCAGAACGCGGTCTCCGCCAACGGCGAGAAGCTCGCCGAAGGAACCGAAGACCTGCGCGAGCACAAGGCCGGCGCCGACGCGGTGATCCTGTCTGTGGGCAAGGCGAAGCGGTTCCTGGTGCGGTTCGGGTAGGGCGCTCTGAGAGAGGTCCCGGCTCGGCGCCGCTTTGCGGCTTGGCCGGGAATTCAACAAATCTCGCTACGAAGCTGAATTCCCGGACGAGCCCGCAGGGCGAAGATTCGGGACCTCCCTCAGAATTTCCCCTAAATCACCGTCAACCAGTCCGGCTTTTTGTACACCACGCCCAGATCGTCGGCGACTTCCTTGTAGGCGATCTCGCCCTCGGCGACGTTGAGGCCGCGGGCGAGATGGATGTCGTCGTTGAGCGCCTGGCGCACGCCTTTGTTCGCCAGCGCCAGGGTGAAGGGCAGGGTGGCGTTGGTCAGCGCCTGGGTCGAGGTGCGCGCCACCGCGCCGGGCATGTTCGCGACGCAATAGTGCACGATCCCGTCCACTACATAGGTCGGGTCCTGGTGGGTGGTGGCCTTGGAGGTTTCGAAACAGCCGCCCTGGTCGATGGCGATGTCCACCAGCACCGCGCCCTCGTTGAGGATTTTCAGCATGTCGCAGGTGACGAGCTTGGGCGCGGCCGCGCCAGGGATCAGCACCGCACCGATCACCAGATCCGCGTCGGCGAGCTCGTCGATGATCGCGCCCTGCGTTGAATAGCGGGTGGTCACGGCGCCGCGGAAGAGCTGGTCGATCTCGGCGAGCTTGGGCAGGGAGCGGTCCATCACCGTGACGTTGGCGCGCAGGCCCACCGCCATCTCCGCGGCGTGGCTGCCCGACACCCCGGCGCCGAGGATCACCACCTTGGCCGGACGCACGCCGGGCACGCCGCCCATCAGAACGCCGCGCCCGCCGGCCGCCTTGTGCAGGGCGTTGGCGCCCACATGCACCGAAAGCCGGCCTGCGACTTCGGACATGGGCCGCAGCAGCGGCAGGCGGCCGGTGGGGTCGGTGACGGTTTCGTACGCGATCGCCGTGCAGCCGGACTTGCGCAGGCCTTCCGCCTGCACCGGATCGGGCGCCAGGTGCAGGAAGGTGAACAGGGTCTGGTCCTCGCGCAGCATGGCGGTTTCGCTGGGCTGGGGCTCCTTCACCTTCACGATCAGCTCGGCCTCGCCGAACACGGCTTCGGCGCCGTCCAGCAGCGCCGCGCCGGCCTCCTCGTACTCTTCATTGGTGAAGCCCGCGCCGATACCGGCGTCGCGCTGCACCACCACCTGATGGCCGTGGGCGATCAGTTCGCGCGCGCCGTTCGGGGTGAGGCCGACGCGGTATTCATGGTTCTTGATCTCGGTGGGCACGCCGATGCGCATGGAGGTCCTCCCGGCGGGCGGACCGTCGCCGCCCCTTGGTGTGAAATTGCGCGGAAAATACGCTGGACGAACCATATGCGGCAAGCAGCTTCGCAAGAGCGTATTATTCTTGCATGCAATGGCCTTCTAGCGCATTTTTCTTCGGCCATTCGGCCGTTTTCACCCTCGCCGCGCAAGACTTTCGCCATGATCGACCTCGACGCCGCCGACGCCGTCATCCTCACCGAACTGCAGAAAGAGGGCCGGCGCTCCAACGCCGAGCTCGCCGAGCGTGTGGGCTTGTCGGCCTCGGCCTGCCATCGCCGGGTCAAGGCGCTGGAGGCGTCCGGCGTGATCCGGGGCTATGTGGCGCTGCTCGACGCCGAGGCGCTGGGGCGCGGGCTGACCGTTCTGGTGCTCGCCACGCTGGAGAATCAGCGCCGCGACACGCTGGAGGCCTTCGAGCGCGCCGTGGCCGAGATCGAGGAGGTGATGGAGTGCCGGCTGACCACCGGAGCGGAGGATTATCTCCTGCGCCTGCAGGTGCGCGACGCGCGCGATTATGAGCGCGTCCACCGCGAGCGCCTGTCCGGCCTGCCGGGTTTGGCGCGCCTGGTCTCCAACATCGCCATGCGCACGGTGTTCGCCAGAACGGCGCTTCCGGTGGCGGTTTCGCCTCAAAGATCATAGAATTCCCGCTTGAGGCGATCTCCTCTTCTTGGCGATCGCGGCGGGGGCGGTCGTGAAATCAAGGGATGTCATACGGCGCCTCAAGGCCGACGGCTGGACTCTCGTTCGCGTGAACGGCGATCATCACCACTTCAAGAAGGCGGGCGTGGCGTTTCTGGTCACCGTTCCCCACCCTGCACGGGACATTAAGACAGGCGCCGGATCAACCTCACCGCCGATGAATTCGCGCTCGGGCGTATCGACCGGGCGGCCGCGAGGCGCGGCGTCACGCGTTCCGCCTTCATGGTCGGCGCTGCGCTTGAGCTGGCGGAAACGACGTTCGAAACCGAAGAACGAGGGAGCGGCGCCGATCACGCCGCCGGCTGAACGCCGGGCATGGGGTCGGGGTCGTAGCGCTCGTGCACGCGGCGCATCCAGTGGGCGATGTCGGCTTCGGCGACGCCGGCATAGCGCAGGAGCGAGGCGGCGAAGTCGAGGCCTTCCGGCCAGGAGCGGTTGATCACGGCCGTCATGCCGAGCGCGCGGTGCTTTTCCGCTTCGGCGTCGCTCTCCACCACCACGAACCGGGCGAGGTCGGGATAGGTCTCGCGCACATAATCGGTGACCTCGCGCGAGATGTCGTAGCGCGACTTACCCAGGGCGAGGGCGCGCGCGCCGGTGACGCCCACCGCCTCCATCAGCCGCATGTCGCTGGGGTCGCCGAAGCTGACGTCATAGCCGTCGCTCAAGGCGGCCATGAACCGGTCCGCGTCGCCGTCGATCGCCACCACCGGCACGCCGAACGCCTTCAGCCCGTCCACCGCCATGCGTCCGGACGGCGTCATGGCGTAGACGAGGATCGGCCGATCCGCGGCCGGCGCCGGGCTGGAGGGGCTGGCTCGGCGCGCCGCGAGCTTGCGCGCCAGCTTCAGTCCCAGTCCCGTCCAGGCCGGGGTCAGCGCGAGGGAGGCGGCGCTGGCGGCGACGAGCGTTCCCGCGACCTCCGGACCCAGCGCCTCCGACACGGCGGGCAGGGCCAGCAGGACGAGCCCGAATTCGGAGCCTTGCGCGGTGAGGAAGGCGAGCTGGGTCGCGCCCGGACGGCTCCAGCCCGCCAGGAGCGCGGCGACGGCGCCAAGCAGGGTCTTGCCGATCATCAACACCGCCAGCGCGGCGAGGATGAAGCCGGCCTTCTCGATGAGCAGGCGCCAGTCCAGCCCCATCCCCACGGTGATGAAGAAAAAGCCCAGAAGCAGCGCGCCGAAGGGTTTCGCCTCGCTCTTCACCACGGTGCGATAGGGGGTCTGCGCCACGATCATCCCGGCGAGGAAGGCCCCGAGCGTCAGCGACAGGCCCAGCGCGCCGGTGGCCGCCGCGGTGGCGAGCACCAGAAGCAGGGCCGCGGCGGTGAAGACTTCCGGGCTGTTGGTGCGGGCGAGCAAAGTGAGGCCGGGGCGCGCGGCGTAGCGTCCGATCAGCAGCGCGGCGGCGGCCGCCAGCGCCGCCTTGCCCGCCGCCAGGCCCAGCGACAGGGCGAGCGAGCCCTCCTCGGAGCCCAGCGATGTGGCGAACACCAGAAGGAAGATGCCGGCGATGTCCTGAAACACCAGAAGCGCGGTGCCGGACCGGCCGAGCGGACAGGTGACGAGGCCGCGCTCGGCGAGGGTCGCGCTGACCACCGCCGTGGCGGAGATCCCCGCGCCGAGGCCCACCAGCACCGCCATGGGCGCGGACAGGCCGAAGGCCAGGCCCAGCGCCGCGAAGCCCGCGCCGGTGACGAGCATCTGCAAAGGCCCCAGCACCACCAGATCGCGCCCGCTCTCCTGAATGGTGCGCGCCGAGAAGCCGAGCCCGATCTCGAACAGCAGGAACACCACGCCCAGCTGGGCCAGCAGCGCGGTGGTCTGGTTCAGCGGCGCCAGGCCGAGCGCGTTCGGACCGATCAGAAGCCCGGCGGCGATGAACATCACGATGGGCGAGGTGCGCGCAAGCTTGGCCGCCAGAATGCAGGCGAGCCCCACGGCGAGGAGGGTGACGGCGGGCAGGATCGCTAGCGCTTCGGTCAATGGCGGGTCTCCAGGCCCCAGGTTATGAATAATATTATTTTGCCTTGGCGCGGCGAGGGGTTCGAGGTGATCGCGCGGGCCTGAACGGCGCCCTTCGGTTGCCCTGACTTGGGTTTCGGCTAGCTTAGACGCAATCGTTCGAAGCTGTCTGCAGCGCCTGAAAGGTTCGACCATGGCCGACGCCCCCAAGCTCTCCGGGATGCCGGCGGGTTTCAGCCATGACAGTCTTCAGCGCCTGCCGGTGTCGGTCGTCATCACCGACCCGTCCCAGGACGATAATCCGATCGTCTATGTCAACGACGCGTTCGAGACCACGACGGGCTATTCGCCCGCAGACGTGATCGGGCAAAACTGCCGCTTTCTGCAGGGGCCGAACACCGATCCCCATGACCGCAAGGAGCTGCGCGACGCCATCGCAGCCGAGCGCGAGCTGGCGATCGACATCCTCAACTATCGCAAGAGCGGCGAGGCGTTTCATAACCGGCTCTTCATCACGCCGGTGCGCGCCAATGAGGGCGAGGACCTGTATTTCCTCGGCCTGCAGCACGAGATCGGCGAGCCCAAGAGCTACGCCAAGCGCGCCGCGGAGCTGGACGAGCGGCTCAAGGAGCTGCAGCACCGGGTGAAGAATCACCTCTCGCTCATCGTGGCGATGATCCGCGCCCAGGCCAGCGACATGGACCGGCGCGAGGCCGCCCAGATGCTGGCCAAGCGCGTGGAGGCGATCAGCCTGCTCTACAGTCGCATCGAGCTGGACGCCGACGCCACCGGGCGCAGCGTCGATCTCGGCGAATACGTCACGCGGGTCAGCGAGGCGATGCAGGCGCTGTCCGACACCGTCGCGGTGAAGGTGGACGTCAAGGCCGAGGATGTTCGCCTGCCCATCGAGGACGCGGCGCGGGTCGGGCTGTTGGTGTCGGAGATCCTCACCAACGCCTTGAAGCACGCCTTCAAGGACTCCGGCTCGGAGGCCGCGGTGCAGGTGGGCGTGGCCGGCGACGATGGGGCGATCCGGCTCACGGTCATCGACAACGGCTCCGGTCTCGGCGAGGCGAAATGGCCCGACGAGAGCAGCCTCGGCGGTCAGATCGTGCTGGATCTCGTGCGCCGGCTGAAAGGCGATCTCGACGTGCGCAGCAAAGCCGACGGCGTCACCGTGGAGCTGTGCCTGCCGCGGTGATGCGATCCCGTGCGCGGAATACGCCTTATAATTGATTACGTTCAAGGGCTTGGTACAGTGCGCCTGCGAGACAGAGCGCAGGGCCTGTAACGATGACCATCGAAACGTCCCGGGCCGCCATTCCCGGCCGCCTCCACGCCGACCGCCTGCAACGCCTGCCGGTGGCCATGGTGGTCAGCGACCCGTCCATGCCGGGCTGTCCAATCGTCTATGTGAACGACGCCTATGCGGCGATCACCGGCTACGCGGCCGAGGAGGTCGTCGGGCGCGGCTATGACATGCTGCACGGCGAGCACACCGACCTCGACGAGGCCGCCCGGCTCGCCGACGCGCTTGACCGGGGCGAAGAGCTCGCCATCGACCTTCTCAATTACCGCAAGGACGGCGCCGCGTTCTGGAACCGGATTCTCATGACGCCGGTCAAAGCCGAACGGGTCGAGGGGCTGTACTATCTCGGCGTGATGACCGCCTTGCCGGACGAGCCTGAGGCCCGGGCGCGCGCCGTAGAGCTCGACGAGCGGCTGCGCGAGCTGCAGCACCGGATGAAGAACCACATGGCGCTGATCGTGGCGATGATCCGCGGCCAGGCCGACCGGCTGCAGCCGAAAGAGGCCGCGCTCCTTCTGGCCAAGCGGGTGGAGGCGATCAGCCTGCTCTACACCCAGGTGGGTGTGGCGTCGGAAAGCAATGAGGCGATCGCGCTCGCCGACTATGTGCGCCAGGTGTCCGCGGCGATGCAGGCGCTGTCCGACACCGTGGCGGTCCAGCTTCACGTGGGCGCCGACGATGTCACCGCCGGTCTGGAGGACGCGGCGCGCGTGGGGCTGCTGTTGTCGGAAATCCTCACCAACGCGCTGCGCCACGCCTTCAATGACGACACCGGGCGGTATCCCAGGGTCGCCGTCAGCCTGACCCGGCGCGAGGGCAGCGTGCTCTTGCGGATGGAGGACAATGGCGGCGGGCTGAAAGGCGCGAACTGGCCCGATAGGAACAGCCACGGGGGCCGTATAGTGCAGGAGCTGGTGCGGCGGCTGAACGCCCGGCTCGACGTGCGCAGCGAGGAAACCGGCGTCGTCGTGGAGCTGACCCTGCCCGCCTGACGCCGCCGTGCGTGCTTGGCGTGCGCCGCGCCGCGCGCTAAATCCGCGCCCATGACCGAAGAGCGCTATTCCAAACTCGAGCAGCTGGGCGCCAAGACCGACGCGCCCGCGCGCCCCGAAGACGCCGTTCTGGAGCGGGTGGAGAACCCGACGCCGGAGGCCGATTACCTGATCCGCTTCACCTGCCCGGAGTTCACTTCGCTGTGCCCGGTCACCGGCGCGCCCGATTTCGCCCATCTGGTGATCGACTACGCGCCCGCGGCGCACATCGTGGAGAGCAAGTCGCTGAAGCTTTATCTGCAGAGCTTCCGCAATCACGGCGCCTTCCACGAGGCCTGCACCATGATGATCGGGAAGCGCCTGGTGGACGAGCTCCGCCCCAAATGGCTGCGCATCGGCGGCTATTGGTATCCGCGCGGCGGCATTCCCATCGACGTCTTCGGCCAGTGGGGCGAAGCGCCGAAAGGCTTGTGGATCCCCGACCAGGGCGTCCAGCCCTATCGCGGGCGGGGTTAGCGCGCCCGCCTGGAGACCGGAAAGCACGACCCCTCGCTCTTGCTCGCGTTCAAGATCGCCGAAGCTTTCGAGCTGAAGATCGAGGATGTGTTCGACCCAAACGGGTGATCGCTGGGGCTGTGTGCGCACGCGGCGCTTGATCATTGAAGACAGAACTTGCGGCCTCACCCCCTCCGTCCCGAAGCTGACGCTTCGGGACACCTCCCCCGACGAGGGGGAGGATTACGCTAGCGTCGGCAACGCCAGACACCCCGGCGGCGTAAGCCGCCGCAAGGGCGACCGCCCGCCCGCAGCGAGCGCGGCTTGGCCGCGCGCAGCGAGGACCGACTGAGCGGAGCGAAGGAGGACGGGGAAAACCCACCCGTTCACCTAAGCGCACCGAAGCTGAACGGGGCGTTCAGCTAGCCCAACGCCGGGTGAACGCCTCGCTCCGCTTGCGTTCACCACGGCCCTGCGAGGCTCCTTTTCGACAGGCGGGTTCCGCCTGCATCCACGAAGAGGAGACTTCGCCATGAAACTGAAAATGCTCCTGGCCGCCGGCCTCGGCCTCGCCACGCTGGTCGGAACCGTGTCTGCGGCCGAAGCCCAGCAGCGCAACCGGGTCGACATCAACCAGTCGGGCTATTCCAACGAGATCGGCGGACGCCAGATCGGCCACCGCAACCGGCTCTCGCTGGAGCAGCGCGGTTCGCGCCAGTACATCTCGACCTATCAGGACGGGCTGCGCAACGGCGCCACGGTCGCGCAGTACGGTCACGGCAACAGCGCCGGGCTCGACCAGTACGGCCGCTCCAATTCCGCGGTGATCGCCCAGGACGGCGCCTATAACCGCGGCTACGCCTATCAGCAGGGATACCGCAACCAGGCTGGGATCGCCCAGATCGGGACCGGCCACAGGGCCGTCACCGATCAGGCCGGCTCCAACAACATGGTCGGCGTGATCCAGGCCGGCCGCGGCCAGAGCGCGAATGTGCGCCAGACCGGCAGCGGCAACGTCACCCTGGTGATCCAGGGCAACCACTAGGCCGGACCGCGCCCGCCCGGGTCCGGGCGGGCGCGGCCTCGCCGTTTCACTTCAAGGAGAGTCCGCAATGAAAACCGCACTCATCGCATTGGCCGGACTGGCCGTGCTGGGCGGCGCCGCGCTCGCCGATCCGCCCGGACGCATCGCGCGCGAAGCGCCCATCGTGTTCACCCCGCAGGCCATGTGCGCCCTTCGACTGAACGGCGGCGCGGTCACGGCGCTCGGCGCGGCCTATGAGGCCGACAGCTGGAGCCTGTCCGTGCGCGCGCCGGGCCTGGTCGTGGAGCAGGGCGGCGATCTGCCCGGCGACGACCTGCGCATGGAGCGCCTCAGCCGGATCTACGCCGTGGACCAGAGCCTGCAGATGAACCGCTGGACGCGCGCCAACGATCTCGTCAAGCGCCCCTTGCTCGCCGAGCTGACGCTCAGCGACTCGCGCGGCCGGACCGTGTGCCGGGACCGGCTCGACCTGCGCCCCTGAGCGGGACGGACCGGATCAAGCGGCCAGATGTTCGTCGAGGGCGCGCAGCGCGTCCTCGACGCCGCCGTGGAAGCTGAGCCCGTTCAGGATTTTGGGATCGGCGAACCCGGTCTCGACGACATGGCGCAGCAGGGTCTCCAGCGGACCCCAGAACGCGCTGTCCAGAAAGGCGGCCGGCTTCTGATGGCGGCCCAGCTGGGCGAGCATCACCATGTCGAACACCTCCTCCAGCGTGCCCGCGCCGCCCGGCAGAATGAGGAAGGCGTCGGCCTCCTCCACCATCATCGCCTTGCGCGCGGCCATGGTGGCGGTGATGCGGATCTCGACCCCGTCCTGGCGGCCTTCGACCGGAATCAGGAACTCGGGAATCACCCCCAGCACCGGCCCGCCCGCCTCAAGCGCGGCGCGCGCCATGACGCCCATCAGCCCGGCCTCCGCGCCGCCATAGACCAGGCGCGCCCCGGCCGCGGCGATCGCGCGGCCGGTCTCGGCGGCCAGCGCCTCATAGCGGTCCTCGCGACCTGTCTTCGTCCCGCAGAAGACGCAGATGCTCCGCATTTTCGCCCCATGGCCCGCTGACATTGTCGTCGACGCCGGATTGAATCAGGCGCGTTCGCGCGCCAGTGTACGCCAGCCTCCGTTTTCGGCGCGAGCCTTCTAAGGCGGCGCGCGACGGGCAAACGCAGCCAGGAGACCGCCCATGGCCGCCACGCGGTCCTTTCTCATCGCCACAGTCCTCCTGGTCATCGCGGTCGTCGCCGCGGCGGCCTTCATCGTCACGCGCCCCGGCGCCGAGGAGGTCGAGACCGCAAGCCCCGGCGCGGCGCAGGAGAGTCTCTCCCCGCCCGCCGCGGGCGCCGAGGCCAGCGCGCTCGCCCCGCCCGCCTTCGACATCGTGCGCGTCGATCCGCGCGGCACCGCGGTGGTGGCCGGGCGCGGCGCGCCGGGCGCGCGCGTTTCGCTGATGGCCGGCGAGCGCGAGGTCGCGAGCGTCGAAGTCGACGGCGGCGGGGAGTGGGTGATGATCATCAACGACCCCTTGCCGGCCGGATCGGTGGAGCTGTCGCTGCTGATGACCACCGCGGCCGGTCAGGAGATCCGCTCCGAGCAGATCGTCGTGGTCGCCGTGCCCGAAAGCCGCGATCAGACGCCCCTGGTGGTGCTCGGCCGGCCCGGCGAGGCGAGCCGGGTTCTGCAAAGCCCGTTCGACGGCGTCGCCACCGGGCCTCTGGCGCTGGAGACGGTGGATTATGACGAGAGCGGCACGGTGATCTTCTCCGGCCGGGCCACGCCGAACATGCGGGTGCGCGTGCTCGCCGACGGCGAGCTGGTGGGTGCGGTGCGCGCCAACGCCGAAGGGCGCTGGTCGCTGCAGGCCGGCGCGGCGTTCGAGCCCGGCGTCTACGATCTTCAGATCGACATGCTCGACGAGGAGGGCCGGGTCACCGCCGTCATCGTCCTGCCGTTCGAACGCGCCAGCGCCGAACAGGCGCTTGAGGCCCGCCAGCAGGGCCGGGTCGTGGTCCAGCCGGGCAATTCGCTCTGGCGCATCGCCCGCCGGCTCTACGGCGACGGCTTCCAGTACACCGTGATCTACGAGGCCAATCGCGAGCAGATCCGCGATCCGAACCTCATCTATCCCGGTCAGGTGTTCTCTGCGCCGTCCGAAGACGGCTGATCGCCCCCCCGTCTGGCGCCGGGGCGCGGCTCGGCCTAAGTAAGCGGACATGAGCCCCCCGTCCTATAAAGACGTCCTTGACGGACCCGCGCCCGAGGGCCGCTTGTCCGAGGCGGTCTCCCGCCTGTTCGCCATCCTGCGCTCCGACGACATGCGCCGCTGGCGACCGCGCATGGCGGTGGCCTTCGCGATCACGCTGGTCTCCAAGCTGTTCTCGGTTTTCGCGCCCGTAGCCTTCGGCGAAGGCGTCAACGTGATCACGCGCGCGCTGCAGGGCGGGGAGGGGGCCGGGCCGGCCGAGACGGCGGCGGCCGCCGCTTCTGTGGGCGCGGGCGTGTTCGCGGCGGCCGGCGGGTTGTTTCTGCTCTACGGCTTGCTGCGCTTCGCCTCCACCGGCGCGCCGCAGCTCAGGGACGCCCTGTTCGCGCCGGTCTCCAACGACGCCCAGCGCCTGACCGCCGTGCAGGGCTTCGCCCATGTCCAGTCGCTTTCGCTGGGTTATCACCAGACCAAGCGCACGGGCGCGGTGAACCGCATCATCGACCGCGGCGCCAACGCGGTCGATTTCCTGCTGCGCTTTCTGGTGTTTAACATTCTGCCGGCTCTGGTGGAGCTCATGCTGGCCGCCGGCGTCGCTCTGGTCCTCTACGGCTGGGAGTTCGCGGTCATCATCGTGCTCGCCGTTCTGGGCTATGCGGCGCTGACCTGGGCGATGACCGAATGGCGCGTGAAGCTGCGCCGGCAGATGAACGAGGCCGACACCGAGGTGAACGCGCGCGCCGTGGACGCGCTGTCGAATTTCGAGACCGTGAAGGCCTTCGCCGCGGAAACCCGCGAGGCCGAGCATTTCAACCAGGCCAAGACCAAATACGCCGACGCCGCTTCGAAATCCCAGCAGAGCCTCGCCGCGCTCAACGCCGCCCAGGCCGCGATCATGAACGGCGGGCTGCTCACCGTGGCGCTGGTGGGGGCCTGGAAGGCGGTGAACGGCGCCATGGAGGTGGGCGACATCGCCGCGCTCACCCTCATGCTGATGCAGGTCTATCAGCCGCTGAACATTCTCGGCTGGGCCTATCGCGAGATCAAGCAGGCGAGCGTCGATCTCGAACGCCTGTTCCAGACCCTGCGCCTGGAACCGGAGATCGCCGACGCGCCTGAGGCCCAGCCGCTCGCGGTCACCGGCGGGGCGATCCTGTTCGAGGGCATCAGCTTCGCCCATGACGGCCGCTCGCGCAGCGTCGACCAGGTGAGCTTCGAGATTCCCGCCGGCGCCTATGTTGGGCTCGCCGGCCCGTCCGGAGCGGGAAAATCGACCCTGCTGCGCCTTCTGTTCCGCTTCTACGATCCTGATTCAGGCCGGGTGCTCATCGACGGCCAGGACATCGCGTCGGTGACCCAGGAGAGCCTGCGCCGCAATCTGGGTCTCGTGCCGCAGGAGGTGGTCCTGTTCAACACCACCTTGCGCCAGAACATTCTTTACGGCCGTCCTGAAGCCGACGAGGGCGCGCTGTGGGACGCGGTGGAGCGCGCGCGCTTGAAGAGCTTTGTGGAGCAATTGCCCGACGGGCTCGACACGCGCGTGGGCGAGCGCGGGCTGAAGCTCTCCGGCGGCGAAAAGCAGCGCGTCGGCGTGGCGCGCGCGATCTTGAAAGACCCGCCGATCCTGATCCTCGACGAGGCCACCTCCGCGCTCGACAGCCAGACCGAGGCTGAGGTGCAGGATGCGCTCGCCGAAGCCGCGCGCGGGCGCACCACCATCGCCGTCGCCCACCGCCTGTCCACCATCGCCAAGGCCGACCTGATCCTCGTCATGGAGGACGGCAAGCTCACCGAAGCGGGGCCGCATGCCGAGCTGCTTGACGCGGAGGGGCGCTACGCCGCCATGTGGAGAAAGCAGGCCGAGGCGGCTTAGGGGCGGCTGGGTCAGCCTTTAAATGGCGTAAGCTTTCCTGAGCCGGCGGTCTTGGCAAGAATGTCGAGATATTGATCCTCGCCCAGGTCCTGGTCTCGGAGAGCCTGTTCAAGCGGCACGCCGCTTTCGAAGGCTTGCCTGACAAGGCGCGCCTTTTCGATAACGTGTGCTGCATTCGCCGATCCGCGTGTTTTCTTACGCCCGAACATCTAGGTCTCCGATTGTCGGAAGCGGGCCGTGCGACACGCCATCATAGAACTGGTTCGCCGTGCCTTCGATGACCGTGATGATCATGCGTTCGGGCTTGTCGAGCAAGGGCTCGAAGCCGAGAAGCCAGTCGGGGCTGGCGATGCGTGTCCTGTCCGGCCCGGCGGCGCTGAGGAAATTGGACGCCGCTTCCGAGCGATCGGAGAAGATTCTCGAAAACGCGGCTTCCACATTCTCCTTGCGCGGAAGCATGTCGTATAGCCCCAGTAGATACGCCGCGCCGACATTGTAAATGAAGCCGGTGACCCGGCCGGCCTTCGTCTCTCGGGGCGTCTTCAGCTGGAATATCGCGGAGAACAGCATCGCCCCAAGGATATCGAGCTTCGTCGCGTTGATCGGAGTTTCAGTGTAGGCGATCTCCCAGTCGTCATACGTCGGAGTGGCGGAGACCAGAGCGAGATTATCGCTTATCGACAAAAAGTCGTCGCGAAGCAGTCCGCTTGGATCGTCGAGCGGCCAGTGTTCGGAGAGGTAGCGCAGCGGCGAGGTGAGTTTTCGTGCTTCTGTCTGTTCGCGCAGGAACAACGCTGTGTAGGGGTCGGTCGCAAGATTTTCGACGATCTCCAACAGGTTCGGGTCACCCGGCTCGTCCTCCGCGGGATTGCTGAGAACGCCGGCGAGGCGCGCGATCTGTTTTTCGGCATCCTTGCGATGTTGCTGAGCGATCTCATCGAGCCGTCTGCGTTTTTCGTCCGTGTTCAGCTCCGACTGTTCCAGTTCTTCACGGCTCTTCGTCGCCCGCCTGGACACTTGGGTCAGTTGCGAACACTGGATCATGGCGCGCTCCATGATCTTGCGTAGCAAGATGTAAGTTTTCGTCGCGCCAAGAGTTTTTTCCTCTACGAAACGAAGGATCTCGATTTCGTTCTGCTGCTTCGCAAATATGAAGCCGAGGACCGTCAGAAAAACGCCGAGGACTGCACCGAGCAGCGCCACCGGAACCCCGTAAAGGAAGTTCAGATACTCGCCGGATTCTCCGAGCGTTTCCGCGCCGCCGGAATTGACGAAAGTCACAGCTGCGAATTCGAACACCGCGATCAGCAGCGCGAACACCGCGGATCCCGCAAGAAGCGCAGCGAGGGCAGCGACAAACGGCCGTCGGCGCATCATGATTGCAATCGAGATCATGGCTCCCCCCTCGCCAGTAGACTGGATTAAGGCTCGTCTCAATCGAACGGTCAACGGATTCCGAATTCTTCCGATTTGCGCATTGCGACATGTGGCGACATATCCACAGCCATGAAACTCCCCCTCGACGCCTTCCTCAAAGACCGCGCCGCTTACGACACGATCATCGACGTGCGCTCGCAGGCGGAGTTCGCCGAGGATCATCTGCCCGGCGCGGTCAACATGCCGGTGCTCTCGAATGAAGAGCGGGCGCGCGTCGGGACGATCTACAAGCAGGAGGATCCGTTCAAGGCGCGCAAGATCGGCGCGGCGCTGGTGGCGAAGAACACCGCGGCCTGGCTGGAGACGGCGCTCTGCGACATGGAGGGCGGCTGGCGGCCGCTGGTCTATTGCTGGCGCGGCGGGCAGCGCTCCGGCTCGTTCGCAACGATCCTGTCGGCCATCGGCTGGCGGGTGAGCGTGCTGGACGGCGGGTACAAGAGCTTCCGCCGCCGGGTCGTCGCCGACCTCTACGACCGGGCGCTCACCCATCGCCTGGTACTGCTGGACGGCGATACGGGGACGGCCAAGACCGCGCTGCTCGACCGGCTGGCGGCGCGCGGCGAGCAGACGCTCGATCTGGAAGGCGCGGCGAACCATCGCGGCTCGCTGTTCGGCTGGCGCGAGGGCGGTCAGCCGAGCCAGAAAGCCTTCGAAACCCGGATCTGGGACGGCCTCGCGCGTCTTGATCCCGCCCGCCCGGTGCTGATGGAGGCGGAGAGCGCGAAGATCGGCCGGCTTCAGGTTCCGCCCGCCGTGTGGGCCGCCATGGAGGCCGCGCCGCGCCTGGTGGTCGAGGCGCCGCTCAAGGCGCGCGCGGCGTATCTCGCTTCGGCGTACCGGGATGTGGTGGACGATCGCGCGCGGCTGCTGGACCGGCTCGACGCGCTCAAACCCTTCCACGGCCGCAAACGGATCGAGGCCTGGCGCGCCCTGGCCGAAGCCGGAGCGATGCAGGGGCTCGCCGCCGAACTCATGGACCGCCATTACGATCCCGCCTACGCCCGCGAGCGTGAGCGCCATGACCGTCCGGTGCTCGCCCGGTTCGAGGCTGACAGCCTCGACCCGGCCAGGCTCGACGCTCTGGCGACCGATATCGCCGCGGCGCTCGGCCGGCTTTGAGGGCGATCCGGTTAGCGCGCGCGGATTTTCGAACGGCCCTCGCGGTGTTTCTCCACGACGCCGATGATCCAGGCCGGCTCGCCGGCGGCGTGCAGCGCCTCGAGCCGGCGCCGGGCCGCCTCTTCAGGCACGGCGGCGAGCAGGCCGCCGGCGGTCTGGGGGTCCATGAGAAGATCGGCGCGTGCGCCGCGGGGCGCGTCGAGATCGGCCGGTCCGAGCCGATTGGCTTCGAACAGCGAGGACCGCACGCCGCTGGACGCTAAATCCTCCGCGCCGTCGAGGACGGGAAGCGCGTCCAGCTCGATCCGCGCGCAGGCGTCGGAGCTTAACAGGCTCAAGAGATGCCCGGCGAGGCCGAAACCGGTGACGTCCGTCATCGCCCGCGCATCTTCGGCCAGCTGGCGCGCGGCGGCGCCTTGCGGTCGGGCCATGCTGGTCCAGCAGGCGGCCATATGCCGGCCCGGCGCCTTCAGCGCCATGTCGCCGGCCATCAGAACGCCGGTTCCCAGCGGCTTGGTGAGGATCAGCGCGTCGCCGGGCTTGGCCGCGCGCTGACGGATGGCGCGCGCTGCGAGCCCGGTCACCGAAAAGCCGAGCGTGAACTCCGCCCCGGTGGCCGTATGGCCGCCCACGAGGTCCGCGCCTTCCGGCCCGAACACGGACTGGGCGCCGGCGAGCACCTCCTTCAGCGTGGCGCTCTGCATGGCCTCGCTCATGGGCGGCAGGGTGAGCTGGACAAGGCCCGACTGGGCCGCCGCGCCGCAGGCCCAGACATCGCCGAGCGCGTGGACCGCCGCGATGCGCGCGAACAGATAGGGGTCCTCGATGATGGCGCGCAGATGATCGGTGGACAGCACCTGGACCCGGTCGCCGAAAGCCAGCACGGCCGCGTCGTCGCCGCGCCCGGCCACCACGTCGGCCCGCTGCGGGGAGGGCAGATCGGCGAGCCCGGCCAGGAGCGGGCCGCGCGCGGTCTTCGCGCCGCACCCGCCGCACAGCGGCCGCCCGCCCGCGAGATCGTCGACGCCGGCGGCGCGCGCGCCCTTCAGCTTCGGCGGCTGCATGGGTTCAAGGTCGCAGAGCTTCGCCATGAAGGCCCGGTCGATGCGGTCCTTCACCCGCCAGACCGGCGCGCCCTTAACGCTCATCCCCCATTTCGCCGCCACGGCGGATTTCTTGCCGGTGGAGACGAGGCGCAGATAATCACCTTGCGGGTCGAAGCTGCGGCGCGGCTCCCGCCCCTGAAGCGCGGCGCGCAGATTGTCGAACAGGACCGGTGCGGCGCGCACGGCGTAGACGCCGGCTTTGGCGCGCGGGGCGTGGGTGTAATGCGCGCAGTCGCCCGCCGCGAAGACGTTGGCGCAGGTGATGGACTGCAGCGTGCGGCCCACCTTTACATATCCGGCCTCGAGCGCCAGGGACGTGTGCGCGATCCAGTCCCAGGGCGCCGGGCCGGCTGCGGCGATGGTGAAATGACTTTCGATCGCCGCGCCGTCGGCCAGACGCACCGAATCGGCCTGGACGCTGCGCAGCCGCGCGCCGGGATGAACCCGCACCCCGGCCTTCGCCAGCGCGCTTTTCAGCGCCTTGCGCGCCGGTCCGGGAAACTCGGCGAGGATGTCCTCGCGCGCTTCGATCAGGCTGACCTCGAACCCTTTGGGCCGGATCTCGGCGAGGCGATGCGCACAGGCGAGCGCCAGTTCCACGCCGCCGGCGCCCGCGCCGATCACGGCGACTTTCGGCTTGGCCTCGCGCGCCTCCAGCCGGGCGAGAAAGGCTTCGAATCGATCGGCGAACCGATCCAGCGGCTTGGCCGGGACCGCATGCTCGGCCGCGCCGTCCTTATCGGGCAAGGCGCCGCGCACGCCCACATCGAGGCTCGCCACGTCGAAGCGCACCGGCGGCCGGTTTTCCAGCCGGACAAGGCCCGCTTCGGCGTCGAGGCCGCAGGCCCGGTCGAGAATCACCCGCGCGCCGGCGCGCCGGGCCAGGCGCACCAGATCGATCTCCAGCTCCGGCCGCGCGTAATGGCCGGCCACATGACCCGGCAGCATGCCGGTATAGGCCGTGGCGGGGGCTGGATCGATCAGGGTGAGCCGGGCGCCGGGCAGCGGCTTCATGCCCCAGCGCTTCAGGACCAGCGCATGGGCGTGCCCGCCGCCGATCAGCACCAGGTCGCGGGTCAGCGGTGTGGGAAGGTGCATGGAGGGGCTCAGCGCTTCTCGGTGGACGGGGCGGTTCTAGCCGGGCGCGGCGGCGAAGGCGAGCGCAGCGGCGCCGCGCTCCGGCCCAGCGACAACGCGCAAGACCGGCCGACGTCTCCTCCGAAGCTGCGGCCGTCTTCAGCCGCGCGCCGCCGGCGCCCGGTCCGCCGCGCCCGATGCGGCGTCGTCACAATCCTCCCGGACCGCGCCGGCGGGGCTGCGCCGCTCGATGAGCATGCGGGCGCCGAGCCACCAGAGGATCGCCCAGGCCGCGCCGAAGGCCCAGCCGGCGAGCACGTCGGTCGGCCAGTGAACGCCGAGATAGACCCGGCTGACCCCGACCAGCGCCGCGATGAGCACCGCGCTCCAGATCACGAAAATCTTGGCGCGCCGGCGGTGCTGGGCGCTGGCGATCATCAGGCCCAGGGTGAGATAGGTCAGGGCGGCCGCCGTGGCGTGACCGCTCGGGAAGCTGGAGCTGGTGGCGTGGGTCAGGTGCTCGACGATGTCCGGCCGGGCGCGGTCGAACGCGCCCTTGAACACGGAGACCAGCGAGGTGCCGGAAAGGATCGAGCCGAGGATCACGATCACCTTGCTCGTGCGTCCCAGCAGAATGAGGTAGAGCGAGGCGAGCGCCACCATCAAGGTGAGCACAGCGTAGCCCCCCAGCGCGGTCAGGTCGGCCACCGCGTATTCCAGCCAGCCCGGCCCGACCGGGTTTTCCGGATCGCCGGCGGTGCGCAGCGCCAGGAAGATCATCCGGTCGAACGCCTGGGTGTCGCCCTCCAGCACTTCGTCCGTCAGCCAGGCGAACAGGCCTGCGCCGGCGAGGATCAGTCCGAAGGCGGCCACGGTCTTCAATTCGATCGACAGCCCGGCGAACCGCCGCCGGGCGTCGGCGAAACGGGAGTCGCTCATTGTCCGGCGCTCCTCTGATTGCGTTGGCGGACGCAGGCTCGCCAAGGCTTGGAGCCTGGCGCGCCGTCTCCGTCATCATCGAGAGGTAAACGTAAGCGGACCGAAGGGGTTGCACGCACCCGGGCCGGCTGCGGACCGCGCTGATGAACCGACGAGGCGGCGAAACTGTCAGGAAAGGCGCGGAAGGGTGGATGGCTCCCCGGGCCGGACTCGAACCAGCGACCCAGCGGTTAACAGCCGCTTGCTCTACCAACTGAGCTACCGGGGAACACCCCATCCGCAATGGAGGCGTGGTCTTTAGCAACGCTTTTTCAAAGGCGCAAGCATCGCGCTGCGCCGATCCAACGCCCATTGCAGCGCGGCTGACGGCGGGCAAAAAAAATCGGGAGCGCGAGCGCTCCCGAAAAGGCATTGGGTGGATGGTGGGGTGTCTTCGAGGGAAGACACGTAAACAATTACTGAGTCGGCGGTTAACAGCGCCCTAACGTTAACGGGTTTTGCGAGAAAAGTTTTTCAAAGCTGAATCGCGGCGCCGCTTCACAGGCGCGCCTGAGGCGCCGGGCCGCTTCGCGTCGGCGCGCCAGGCGTGCTAAGATGTGGAAAAACATGTGGAGGAGACCGCCATGGCCGAACGCAGCGCCAGTTATTCCGAGTTCTGGCCGTTCTATCTGCGCGAACACGCCGAGCCGGGCACGCGCTATCTCCATTACGCCGGCACCGTGCTGGGCACCGCCATCCTGGCCTTCGCGCTGGCGACCCAGACCTGGTGGATGATCGCGCTCTGGCCGCTGGCCGGTTACGGCTTCGCCTGGGCGAGCCACGCCTTCGTGGAAAAGAACAAGCCGGCCACCTTCACCCATCCGCTCTGGTCGCTCATCAGCGATTATCGGATGACGTTCCTGGCCTTCACCGGCCAGCTGAAGCCCGAGCTGGAGAAGGCCGGCGTCATCGGCCATCCGCACGCGCGCGCTGCGGAATAGGCGGCGTCACAGTCAAACGCGAAACGCCCGGACCGATGGGTCCGGGCGTTTTCGTTTCCGCTGTGGTGAAGACGGAAGGGCTCTGGAGGCGCCACCCGGAATCGAACCGGGGTACAAGGATTTGCAGTCCTCTGCGTCACCACTCCGCCATGGCGCCGCTCAGAGCGAGCGCTGATGCTTACCCAAACAGGCCCGCGCCCGCAACGGGCTTTGCAGGGAACGGCGCAGCGCCGCGCGGGGCTCAGGCGTTCCTCCGCGGCGCCGCGCGCCTTGCGGCGGCTTCCCGCGCGAGCGTATAAGCCGGGCGAGACTTGCGAACACGAGGACCGCCTGCGCCATGTATGATTACGCCAAGGCCCGCCTGGCGATGGTGAACAGCCAGATCCGCCCCTCCGACGTCACCGATCACCGGATCCAGGACGCCATGGGCGCGATACCGCGTGAGCTGTTCCTGCCGAAATCCCAGCTGGCGAAAGCCTACGCCGACGCCGAGGTCGCGCTGAACGACAGCCGCGCCATGCTGCGCCCGCGCGAATTCGCCAAGCTGATCCAGGCCGCCAGGGTGCGGCCGGGCGACGTGGTGCTCGATATCGGCTGCGGCCGGGGCTATTCCAGCGCCGTCCTGGCGCGTCTGGCCGAGACGGTGATCGGTCTGGAGGACGCCGAGAGCAAGCTGGCGGCGAAAGCTGGCGAACGTCTGTCGAAAGTCGGCGCCGACAATGCGGTGGTCGTCGAGGGCAAGCTGGCCGACGGCGTGCCGGGCCAGGGGCCGTTCGACGTGATCATCGTCAACGGCGCTGTGGCCGCCCCGGCGCCGGCCTGGCTGGACCAGCTCGCCGAGCACGGCCGCCTGGCGGTCATCGAGCGCGACGGCGTGGTCGGCCGGGCGAAGATCTACACCAAGGCCGGCGGGCATGTGGGCGAGCGCGCCGTGTTCGACGCCGCGCCGCCCTTCCTGCCCGGTTTCGAGCCGCCGACCGGGTTCGTCTTCTAGCCTGCGCGGCGCCTGCGCCGCAGTCCGAAATTTTCTGACAAAGTGAACGCTGTTCACTTTGCATTCGTGAGCCGGGAGTGCATATGTGAGCGGGGATCAGGCCAGGGCGGCGAAGAGCGATACGGATCGGCGGGAGAACGCAGTCATGAAACACCGGCTCTTGATCGGCGCGGCGATGCTGGCGCTGGCCTCCATCGCGCCCGCCGCGGCGCAGACGCTTGAAGAGACGTTGACCGCGGCCTACGCCTCCAATCCCACGCTCGCCGCCCAGCGCGCCCGGCTGGAGCAGACCGAGGAAGGCTATTTCCAGGCCCGCGCCGCGCGGCTTCCCAGCCTCGGCGCCGACGCCTCGGTGACCGAACAGCACAATTGGGGCGGCGCCGGCCAGTTCCAGGCCGATCCGGAAGGCTCGGCCAGCTACGGCGTGAGCGTCAACCAGGCGATCTATCGCGGCGGACGCATCTCCGGCTCCATCGACGCCGCGCTGGCGCGCATCCTCGCCGGGCGCGAACAGCTGCGCGCCACCGAACAGACGATCTTTATCGCCGCAATCTCCGCCCACGCCGACGTGGTCCGCGATCTTGAAGTGGTCTCCATCCGCTCCAACAACGTGGAGGTGCTCGCCGAGCAGCTGCGTGCGGCGCGCGACCGCTTCGAAGTTGGCGAGATCACCCGCACCGACGTCGCCCAGGCCGAGGCGCGCCTGTCAGGCGCGCGCGCCCAGCTGTCCGCCGCCCAGGCCGGCCTCGCCGCCTCGCGCGCGGCCTATCAGCGCGTGACCGGGATCGAACCGATCGAGCCGGCCGACCCTGAAGCCGCGCCGGTGGTGCCGGAGGATTACGCCGAGGCGGTCGATGTGGCGATCGCCAACAATCCCGACCTCTTGGCCGCCCAGTACGCCGAGCGCGCCGCCGAGCTGGGCGTGCGCGTGGCCCGCGGCGCCATGCTGCCCGACGTCAGCGTCAGCGCGTCGGCCGGCGAGAACCGGCCCTCCGACTTCACCGGCCAGTCGCGCGGCTCGGCGAGCGTGCGCGCCCAGGTCTCGGTGCCGATCTTCACCGGCGGGCTGAACCAGTCGCGAGTGCGCGAGGCGCGCGCCGGCGCCGACGAGGCCCGGCTGCAGGGGCTCGCGGCCCGGCGCAGCGTCGTCGAGGGCGTCTCCAACGCGTGGAACACCTATCTCGCGGCGCTGGCGGTGATCGAATCAAGCCGGGAAGCCGTGCGCGCCAACGAGATCGCTTTCGAAGGGGTGGAGCAGGAGGCTTTCGTGGGGCTTCGCACCACGCTGGACGTGCTCAACGCCGAGCAGGAACTCTTGAACTCGCGCCTGGAGCTGGTGCGCGCCGAGCGCGATCTGACCGTGGCGAGCTATGCCCTGATGCAGGCCATGGGGCTTCTGCACTCCGGCCGGCTCGCGCTCCCTGTGGATCCATACGATCCCGCAGCCGCGTTCGACGATCGCCGCGGCTTCAACTTCGACTTAACGCCCTGGGATTAAGACACCAGCTTATTCAGGCGCGGCGCTGGACTCAGCTTCCGGTGCGCGCCTAACCTTGGTTAAGCCGTTTCCCCTCGACGGATGAAGGATCGCCATGGCTCAGGAAAACGCCGAACAGGAACCGACGATGGAGGAGATTCTCGCCTCCATCCGGCGCATCATCAACGAAGACGAGGACGACAAGCCCGCCGAGGCCGCCCCGTCCGAACCCGAGCCGGAAGCGGCGGCCGAGCCGGAGCCCGAGCCAGAACCGGAGCCCGAGCCTGAACCTGAACCGCAATTCGATGCGGAGGTCGACGGCGACGAGGACGCGCTGGAACTCACCGAGCGCGTCGAGGAAGAGCCCGAGCCGGAGCCGGAGCATGTCTCGATCGCCGATGATCTGATGATCCTCGACCGCGAAACCGAAGAACCCGAACCCGCCCCGGCGCCCAAGCCGTCGGTGGAGGACGAGGAGAGCCTGGTGGACGACGCCCCGGCGAGCGCGGCGGCCGGCATGTTCGCCGCCCTGTCTGAAAACCTGCGCGTCTCGTCCGACCAGGGCCAGACGCTGGAAGGCATCGTGCGCGAGCTTCTGCGCCCCATGCTCAAGCAATGGCTGGACGACAATCTGCCCTCGATCGTCGAGGAGAAGGTCCAGGCCGAGATCGAACGCATCGCCCGCCGTCGCCGCTAGGGCGCAGCGAAGCATGTCTGAGCTGAGCGGGCGCCGGAGCGGATCCGGCGCCCGTTCTGTTTGTGAGCGGGGAGGGGGACATGCGCGAGCTTGATGCGGCCTGGGGCGAGATCGAACCCTGGCTGGAGGGCTTGGAGGCGCGCCGCCGGCGCGCCGTGACCCGGTTCTACTGGGCGATCCCGCTGGCGCTCGGCGCCGCGGTCGCCGGCGCGATCGCGATGACGTTGTTCGGCGGACCTTTGGAGCTGGCCGTCGTCGGCGGCGTGATCCTCGCCGGCCTGGTCATGGCGCTGGGTGCGGGCGAGATGCGCACCCTGTCCAGGGAACTCAAGGCCGGGCTCAACGCCCGGCTCGCCGACGCGTTCGGGCTGAGCTATGCCGACGAACCGGCCCATGCGGCGCGCTATGACGCGTTCCGCAGCCACGGCCTCATCCCCGGGTCGGACCGGCGCAGCTTTGAAGATCATTTCTCCGGCGAAGCCCACGGCGCCGCGTTCGAGCTTTATGAAGCCCATCTCGAGCAGCGCCGGCGCTCCAAGAACCGCACCTATTACGTCACCGTGTTTCGCGGCGTGCTCATCCGCATCGCCTTTCCGCGCACGGTGGAGGGGGTCACCCTGGTCACGCGCGACAAGGGCGTGTTCAACATGTTCGAGGGTTTCTCCCACAAGACTTTCGGCAGGGCCGGCCGCAAGCTGGAGCGCATCGGCCTGGTGGATCCGACATTCGAGAAGCTGTTCGAGGTCTACGGCACCGACCAGGTGATGGCGCGCTATCTTCTGACCCCCAGCTTCATGGAGCGGCTCCTGGAGCTGGAGACGCTTCTGGCCGGCAAGAACGCGCGCGCGGTGTTCGACGAGGCGCTTGCGCCCGAGGCCGGGCGCGGCGAGCTGCTGATCGCGGCGGAGACGGGAAACAAGTTCGAGCCCGGCACGCTGTTCAAGCCGCTCGCCGAACGCGCCCGCATCGAGACCCTCTACGCCGAGATCAAGCTCATCGACGACATCATCAAGACGCTGCTGGAGCCGACGGATTTTCGGGGTCGCGCGGAGGGTTAGCGCTTGGCGAGCTCCTTCATCGCCCGATCCACGCCGTCCAGGGTGAGCGGGAACATCCGCTCCGGGCCGACGATCTCGCGGATGAGCTGGACCGAGTAGGTGTGCGGCCACCAGTTTTCCGGCGTCGGATTGAGCCAGATGAAATGGGGGTAGGTCTCCTTGATCCGGCGCAGCCAAACCCCGCCGGCCTCCTCGTTCCAATGCTCCACCGAGCCGCCCGGATGGGTGATCTCGGTCGGGCTCATGGCCGCGTCGCCGACCATCACCACCTTGTAGTCGCTGGGATATTTGTGCAGCACATCCATCAGCGGCGTGGTTTCGCTCATCCGTCGCCGGTTAGACTTCCACACCGCCTCATAGGGGCAGTTGTGGAAATAGAAATATTCGAGATTCTTGAATACTGACGCGGCGGCGGAGAACAGGCGCTCGGTGAGATCGATATAGGGGTCCATGGACCCGCCCACATCGAAGAACACCAGCACCTTCACCGCATTGCGCCGCTCCGGGCGCATCTTCACGTCCAGATAGCCGCGCCGGGCCGTGGCGGAGATCGTGTCGTCGAGATCGAGCTCCTCCTCCGCGCCGTCGCGGGCGAATTTGCGCAGCCGGCGCAAGGCGACCTTCAGGTTGCGCGTGCCCAGCTCGCGGTCCTGGTCGTAATCCTTGAAGCGGCGGGTCTCCCAGACCTTCACCGCCTGCTTGTTCTTCGACTTGCCGCCGATTCGCACGCCGGCCGGGTTCCAGCCGGAATGGCCGTACGGGCTCGTCCCGCCCGTGCCGATCCATTTATTCCCGCCCTCATGGCGCTCCTGCTGCTCGGCGAGGCGCTGTTTGAGGGTCTCCATGAGCTGATTGAAATCCATGCCCTGGATCTCGGCCATCTCCTCTTCGGTGAGGTGGCGCTGAAGCTCGGCGCGCAGCCAGTCCTCGGGGATCTCCTCGCCCTTGAACAGATCGCCGAGCGCTTCGACGCCCTCGAAGAAATGGGCGAACACCTTGTCGAACCGGTCGAAATTGCGCTCGTCCTTGACCAGCGCGGCGCGGCTGACCGCGTAGAAGCTGTCAATATCCTGCTCGATCGCGCCCTTCTCCAGCGCTTCGAGCAGGGTGAGATATTCGCGCGTGGAGACGGGAATCTTCGCCGCGCGCAGATTGGTGAAAAAGCGATGGAAGAGGGCGTTGGCCATGGGCGCGAGACTAGCGCGGGGCAGGGTTGGCGGCAAAGGGGGCGGTGCGCCCTGCGCCGATAAACCGCCGCGCCTCCGGCGCTGGTTTGCACGCCCCCACCGCCCCGTCGTTCCTTGCTCAGCAGTTTTCTCCAGCACGGATCGAGGGGGAGGTTTGAACACGGGATGGTTAAGGTACCGGGCGAAACATCGGCGGTGTTTTCCCTTTCATTGCAAGCCTCCCACCGTCGGCTTTCCCGCGAAAGCGGGAACCCAGCACGCTCGCGACGCCGCCGCCCTGTTTTCCAAAATTTCAATTTCGCAAGCGTGCTCGACGAGACGGCGATGTTTTGATCGTCCGCCATCCAGGCTGATGATAGTCGCTTCGAACCTTCCGCCGAAAAAAAGGGCGGCCCGGCGGGCCGCCCTTCGTCTTAAAATTCGGCCGCGCTAGTGCTCCGGCTTCAGCGCCGGCACCACGACATTCTTGCGGCTCTGGAACTTGTCGCCGAGTTCTTCGGCGCGGTCCTCCTTGATGACGTTTTTGGCGTCGGGGAAGACCTCGTTTTCCTCTTCCTGCATGTGGTGCTCGATCATGTCTTTCAGGGCGGAGAACTTGCCGATCCAGGCGTCGGAATCCTTCGGCATGGCGTCGAGCTCCTCGATGAGGCCGCCGGCGACATGGTGCTCGTTGAGCGCCTCCATCGCCTCGCCGCGCGTCTCCTTCGCCTCGCGCAGCGGCTGATAGAGGAGGGCTTCCTCGATCTTGTTGTGCGACCACATGTCGAGCTTGAACTCTTCAAACAGCTCCGCGCGCTGTTTCGAGGCCTGGTTCGACGTGTCCATGATCCGGCCCATCAGATCGCGGGCGTGATCGTGGTCGGCTTTGATTTCCTTGTAGATGTCGGTCAAGGGAGCCTCCTTCGAAAGCTGGGGTTCGAAGGGGCAACGGAGAGGGGAGGGGGCGCGTTCCGGGTCCGATCAGCTCACCAATGCCCCGTCCCGGGCGCGCCCTTGACCGGGCCCTTGATCCGCTCCGTGACCCAGCCGGCGTAGAGCCCGCCGGGCTGGGGGCGGGCGCGCAGGCCGTCGATCCAGGCTTCCTCCACCAGGCCTGGATGAAAGGCGATCCAGCCGGCGAGGCGGGAAAAGCCGCGGTCCAGATCATCCAGCGGATCGGGATACATGAAGGCGGCCTTGCGCGCCTGACCGCCCGGGGCGACGACGTCGAAATACACCGCCTCGCCCTTCCACTCGCACAGGCTCGACCCGCGCGCCCGGCGCAGATGGTCGAGCGCGACATCCTCGGGCGGGATGTAGGGAACGGGCGCGCCGGCGGTCTCGCAAATCTCCAGCGCGCGCGTGGTGTCGGCGAGCGTCACCCCGCCATGGCGCACGATCACCCGGCCTTGCGCCTCGCGCACCAGAGGCGGGCGGGGATAGTCCCAGACGCTCTGCTCGCCGGGGCTGGCGGGTTCAGGGGTCACATCCGCGGGACGCGGGCCCCAGCCGTCGCGGTGTGGCTTCAGGCGCTCAAGAAGCGCGGCGTTGCGCGCTGTGTTCACCTACCCCCCGTCCCGTCTCGACATGAACGCCAGGCGTTCAAACAGCTGCACGTCTTGCTCGTTCTTCAGGAGGGCGCCGTGCATGGGCGGGATGAGTTTGCGGGGGTCGCGCTCGCGCAGGATCTTCGGGTCGATGTCCTCGGCCAGAAGAAGCTTCAGCCAGTCCAGAAGCTCCGAGGTGGAGGGCTTCTTTTTCAGGCCGGGGACCGAGCGGATCTCGAAGAACATGTTCAGGGCTTCGGACAGGAGCCGACCCTTCAGGTCGGGGAAGTGGACCTGGACGATCTTCTCCATCGTGTCCTCGTCGGGAAACGCGATGAAATGGAAGAAGCAGCGGCGCAGGAAGGCGTCGGGCAGCTCTTTTTCGTTGTTCGACGTGATGATGACGATGGGGCGCTGTTCGGCGCGGATCGTCTCGCCGGTCTCGTAGACGAAGAACTCCATCTTATCGAGTTCCTGCAGGAGATCGTTCGGGAACTCGATATCGGCCTTGTCGATCTCGTCGATCAGGAGGACCGGGCGCTGCTCGGCGGTGAACGCCTCCCACAGCTTGCCCTTGCGGATATAGTTTTTCACGTCATGGACGCGGTCGTCGCCCAGCTGGCTGTCGCGCAGGCGCGCCACGGCGTCGTACTCGTAAAGCCCCTGGCGCGCCTTGGTGGTGGACTTGATGTGCCATTCCAGAAGCGGGGCGCCGGTGGCCGCGGCCACCTGGCGGGCGAGTTCGGTCTTGCCGGTGCCCGGCTCGCCCTTCACCAGGAGCGGACGCTCCAGAATCATCGCGGCGTTCACCGCGGAGGCGAGTTCATCGGTTGCGACATAGGACTTGGTGCCGTCAAAGCGCATGGCGGACCCTTGTTGAGCGATCGTAAATCGTTCGAAAACCTAGGGCGCCGCGCCGCGCTCGCATAGGGGCGGCCCGCATCGGGCCTGTGGGAGGACGGTCAGGCCGCGCCGCGCTGCGCCGTCCGGGCCCGCGCGGCCAGCGCATCGGCGATGCGCCCGATCGGGTCGGCCCAGTCGCGGAAGGCCTGCGGCGCGAACACAGTGGACCCGGGCGCCCAGGGATGGCGGTCGGTGCCGAAGCTGGTCCATTGATGGCGGGAGGGCGAGAGCAGGAAGGTCTCCCCGCCGCACGCCGAGGCGAGCGCCAGCGAGGCGTTATGCTGACCCACGCTCACATCCATGAGCGCCCCGAGCGCGCCCACGCCTTCGAGATCGTTCATCAGATCGAGCCCGTCGATGGTGTGGATGGTGACGCCGAACTCCTTGGCGCAGCGCGTCAGTTCGGCGTCGGTGTCGCCGTATTGCAGCGACACGAAGGTGCAGCCCGGCGTCTGCAGGACGGGACGCCACATCTCGAACGGGGAGAAATATTTCGTGCGGTTGCCCTTCATCAGCTTGGACTTCCAGCAGAAGCCCACGCGCAGCCCGTCGGGCAGGGCGTCGACCTGCGCCTTCAGGGATTGAAGCTTTTCCGGGTCGGGCGAGAAAAAGGCCCCGGTGTCCGGGAAGCTCTCCGGCGTCGGGCGGAAGGCGCGCTGGGTGGAGCCCAGCGGCGCCCAGAGATCGGGCTTGAACTCCGGCTCGGCGTTCAGAAGCGAGCGGATCTGTCGGCCTTCGCGGAACACCGTGGCGTGGCGCCCGACAAAGGCGAGCTCTGGAAAGCTGCGCTTGAACAGGCCGATCAGGCGGGCTTCGCACACCAGGCCGACCGCGCCGTCCGGGCCCACGGCCTCGATGGTTTCGGCGAGCGCGGTCGCGTGCATGATCTCGTCGCCGAGGCCCTGTTCGCCCACCAGAAGCAGGCGCTTGCCGCGGATCGCTTCGCGCTCCTCGCCGCTCCAGAACGGCGCGGCGGCGTGGAAATGGACGCTGCTCTTGTAGAACGGAGACAGGCGCGCCTCGTAGAGCTTCCAGCCTTCCTCCAGCTGCCCGTCGGAGAGCAGGGCCAGCGACAGGCCGTGCTCCATGGTCACCTTGTCCACCGGCCCGGGATTGAGCGACAGGGCGGTGCGGAAATGGCGGATCGCGCCGGGCATGTCGCCCATCAGATCGAGGCAGAACGCCAGATTATGGTGCGCGCGATTATAGTCGGGATCCAGGCGCAAGGCCTCCTGATAGAAGGTCGCGGCCTGGTGCGGATCGCCGCTTTCCAGAAGCGTGGTGCCCAGCGAGTTCCACAGCTCGGGATTGTCCGGCGCGGCGTAGATCGCCGCGCGCAGGATTTCGATGGAATCGGCGAAGTTCTGCTTGTCGCGCAATAGGCCTGCGAAATTGCAGATCCCGGCGGGAGAGGCGGGCGCCATCTGATTGTGCAGGCGCAGGAATTTTTCCGCCGCGTCCAGCATGTCCAGCTTCCAGGCCAGCATGCCGAGATTGAGGTAAAGCTCGGGATTGCCCGGCTCCAGCTCATAGGCGCGCTGATAGAAGCCGAGCGCGCTCGACAGCCGGCCGAGGCGTTCCAGGCACAGCGCCATGGCCTGGTGGGCGAGCGCGAAGTCCGGCGCGGCGTCGATCGCCTTCAGGCACAGCTTGGCGGCCTTCGCCGCCTCCACCGGCCCGTTGTCCATGGAGTTCACTGCGCGCCGGATCAGGCCCGCCGCCTTGAGGACCGGTCCCTTCGCAGCGCCGCGCGCCTCCAGCGCCGCGGCGATGGCGCGCGCCGCGCCGGTGCGCTCGCGCTCGACCGTGCGCTTGGCCTCTTCGCGGCCTTTGGAGAGTTCGGCGTCGAGATCAAAGCCGGCGATCATGGCGGATCCTGTCGGTGGGTCTTGAGCAAGGTTGATCGCCATGGCGCGCCGCTTCGATTAAGGTTTCGCTAACGAACCGCACGCGGCGCCCGGCCGGTCGCGAAACCCTTTATTCACTCCGACCTGAAAAGACTGGGATCAAGGTGGTGATTCCGCCGTTCGACGAGGCGCCTGGAGGTGGGCCCGCATGCCGCTCAAGCTGTCACTCAAGCCTGGTGAGAAATTCGTGCTTAACGGCGCGGTCGTGGAGAACGGCGATCGCCGCGCCACGCTGATCCTGCAGAACAAGGCCAGCGTCCTGCGCGAAAAGGACATCATGCAGGAGCACGAGGCCGATACGCCGGCCAAGCGCATCTATTTCCCTGTGATGATGATGTATCTCTCCGCCTCCAGCCAGGACGGGCTGTATGACGAGTTCGTCATGCGCATGACCGAGTTCATGGGCGCGCTCTCCAATCCCGACGCGCTGGCCGACTGCGTGGCGGTGAGCCGCGAGGTGATGGGCGGGGAGTACTACAAGGCGCTGCTGCGCTGCCGCAAGCTCATCGCCTACGAGGCCGAGCGCCTGGGCGGCGGACAGGCGAAAGCCGGCGGCGAGGGCTGAGATGTCGTACAAGGCCTACCAGACCGCTTCGGCGCGCACGGAAGACCCGCGTTCCACCGAATACCGTCTCATGGGGCAGGTCACCCGCGCCCTGATGGAGGCCAAGGACGCCCCGTCGACCGAAATCCGCAGGCGCGCCTCGGCGCTGGACTGGAACCGGCGCGTCTGGACCGCTTTCGCCGCCGATTGCGCCAGCCCCGACAACCGGCTGCCGGACTCCCTGCGCGCCTCGATCATCTCGCTGTCGATCTTCATCTCCAAAGAGACCAGCGCCGCCATGCGCGGCGGCGGCGACATCGACACGCTGATCGACATCAACCGCACCATCATGCAGGGCCTCGCGCCCCAGGCGGCCGCGGCGGCGGGTTAGGCGCGGCCGCTTCACGCCGCCCCCTACGCGGCGGAAGCGCTTGGCGGCGGCTTGGCTGCTTCAGGTCTTCCTCTTTGCGACCCCAACCTGCCCATCGGCGGTTTTTGCCGAGCCGAAGGCGGCGCGCGCCGGCGCGGCTTCCCCAGGGTCCGCTCAGGCCTCTGTATTCATTGACTGATTTCCTTCTCTGAACGCTCCGTCCGCGGCACGGGGCTTGCGGGTGCGCCTGCGGGACAAAATGTCCGCCGGCCAAGAACGGCCGTTCGCTTCCAGAACGGAGGAACCCCACAATGACGAATTCGGTGAACACCAACCCCGGAGCGATGATCGCGCTCCAGAACCTGAACAAGTCGAATATGGAGCTGCGCGAGGTGCAGAACCGTATCAACACCGGCCTCGAGGTCGCAGGCGCGAAGGACAATGGCGGCATCTTCGCCATCGCCCAGCGCATGCGCAGCCAGGTGGCCGGCTACGGCGTCGTTCAGCAATCTCTGGACCGGGGCGATGCGACGCTGGACGTCGCCATCGCCGCGGGTGAAGCGATCTCGGATCTGTTGATCGAGATGAAGGAAAAGGCGCTCGCCGCAGCCGACGCGTCGCTCGATACGGCCAGCCGGACGGCCCTGAACGAAGATTTCACGGCCCTGCGCGACCAGATCGATACGATCGTCACCAATGCGGAGTTCAACGGCCTGAACCTCATCGACGGGTCGACCAACTCGTTCGTGGCCCTGGCCAACCAGGACGGCTCGAACACGCTGACGGTGAGCTCGGAGAACATGTCGCTCTCCGGCTCGATCCTGACGCTGACCTCGACCGCCTCGTTCGCCACCGCGACGCAGGCCGACACGATCGCATCGCAGATCGGGACCTCGCTCGACAACGTCAACGAGGCGCTCGCGCGTCTCGGGACCAAGTCGAAATCCATCGAGATCCACTCCACGTTTGTCACCAAACTCTCGGACTCCCTGGAAAAGGGGATCGGCAATCTGGTGGACGCGGACATGGCCAAGGAGAGCGCCAGGCTCCAGGCGCTGCAGACAAAGCAGCAGCTGGGCATTCAGGCATTGTCCATCGCCAACTCCGCACCGCAAAGCGTGCTGTCCTTCTTCAGGGGCTAGCCGGACGGGCCGGGGCCGCATCGCGGTCCCGGCTCTTCTTCTCGCTGATCCAGTGATTAAGGTTTTGATAACCAAATCATTGATCTGGCTTGATTTTCACCGCTCCTTTACCGGCAGAAACTGCCGCTGCGGCAATATCTGCCGAGCAAACGGCCCCGCGCTCGGCAAAACCTGCCGACGCTCGCCATGCGGCCGGTGTCGGCGAGATCAGAAACCTCAAGCGAATTCAACGGGAAAGCGTGTTTTTCTGAGGCGTCGCCGCAAACTGGCCCCGCCCTTGCTGTTGCTCCGATGGGCCAGAAGGCCCGGCGCGCAAAAGGCGCGTCCCCAACGTAGAAACGTCAAGGAGCCAAGAAATGGCGACCATCAATACGAATCCGGGGGCGATGATCGCCCTTCAAAACCTGAACAAGACGAACTCCGAGCTTCAGACGGTTCAGCAGCGCATCAACACCGGCCTGGCGATCAGCTCGGCCAAGGACAATGGCGGCATCTACGCCATCGCCCAGTCCATGCGCTCCGATGTGGGCGGTTACCGGGCCATCACCCAATCCCTCGATCTCGCCGCGTCCACGACCGACGTCGCTCTGGCGGCCGGCGAGGCGATCTCGGATCTGCTCGTCGAGATGAAGGAAAAGGCGCTCGCCGGCGGGGACAGCTCGCTGGACACCGCCTCGCGCTCGGCTCTGAACGAGGATTTCAAGGCGCTGCGTGACCAGATCGGCACCATCGTCGCGAACGCCGAGTTCAACGGCAAGAATCTCATCAATAACGGCGGCACGGACCTGACCGTGATCACGTCGGTGAACGGCAGCACCATGACCGTCCAGGCCGAAGACCTCAGCCTGACCGGCGGCACGCTGACCATCACCGCCGGCACTGAATTCGCCACCGCGACCGACGCCCAGAACGTGGTCGTGGATATCGAAGATTCGCTCGACAATCTGAACGAAGCCCTTGCCCGCATGGGCACCGGCTCGAAGGCGATCGCGATCAACAAGACGTTCGTCGGCAAGCTGTCGGACGCTCTGGAGAAAGGCATCGGCAATCTTGTCGACGCCGACCTCGCCAAGGAGAGCGCGCGTCTCCAGTCGCTGCAGGTCAAGCAGCAGCTGGGCATCCAGGCGCTTTCGATCGCGAACTCCGCGCCGAGCTCGATCCTGGGTTACTTCCGGTAATCGAGCCTGAGAGTTTCCAGGCGGGCGCGTAGAAGGCGCACCCGCCTGGGAGCGCGTGCAAAACGCACGCAGACCACCCGTAGAAACGGATCAATTGAAGGAGCCAAGAAATGGCGACGATCAACACCAACCCGGGCGCCATGATCGCCCTGCAGAACCTGAACAAGACCAATATGGAATTGGAGACGGTTCAACAGCGCATCAACACCGGCCTGGCGATCAGCTCGGCCAAGGACAATGGCGGCGTGTACGCGATCGCCCAGTCCATGCGCGCCGACGTGGCGGGCTACAAGGCCGTCAACCAGTCCCTCGACCTGGCCTCGTCCACCGTGGACGTGGCGCTGGCCGCGGGCGAAGCGATCTCCGATCTGCTCGTCGAGATGAAGGAAAAAGCGCTTGCGGGCGCGGATTCCTCGCTGGACACCGCCTCGCGCAACGCTCTGAACGAAGACTTCAAGGCGCTGCGTGATCAGATCGACACCATCGTTTCCAACGCCGAGTTCAACGGCATCAACCTGATCGACGGCTCGAACACCGCCGGCATCTCGGCTCTGGCCAACGCCGACGGCTCGAACTCGCTCGACATCGACGACGAAGACCTGAGCCTGGGCGGCACGATCGTGACGCTCGCGGCGACGGCGTCGTTCGGCACGGCCGCGGCCGCCTCCACGGCGGCGGGCACGATCGAGACCTCGCTGGACAACCTGAACGAGGCGCTTGCGCGGCTCGGCACCGGGTCGAAGGCGTTGGGCATCCACAAGACCTTCGTGGGCAAGCTGTCGGACGCTCTTGAAAAGGGCATCGGCAATCTGGTCGACGCGGATCTGGCGAAAGAGTCCGCCCGTCTCCAGTCGCTGCAGGTCAAGCAGCAGCTGGGCATTCAGGCGCTCTCGATCGCGAACTCCGCGCCGAGCTCGATCCTGGGTTACTTCCGGTAACCGATAGAGAGAACGGCCGGGGCGTTACGTGGGGTTCCTCCCCGGCCGTTCGATCTTTCGCCTGACAGCCGGAAGCTGAGAAAGGAGGCGCCGGACGCAGCAAAAGCGTCTTGCGGCAGGCAAGATGGACATCGCAAAGCTCACGCAGGGAACAGCGCTCGCCCGCATGGCCGTCACGGCCGAGGACGAGATCGCCGTGCAGAAGGCCCGGCCCGCTCCGCCGGCCAAGCCGGAAGCGGCCGCCGAAGGCGACGCGTCGGGCAAGGAGGACGGCCGCGCCGTGGTCGAACGCATCGAGACCATGCGCGCGAAGATCAACGCCAGCTCCAGATCGCGCCTGATGATCGAGCGCGAGGGCGAGGCGGGACGCTTCGTCTACAAGATCCTCGATCCCCAGACCGGCGAAACCATGCGGCAATGGCCGCCTGACCGCTATCTGGAACTGGTCGCCTATCTGCGCGATCAACAAGGTGGTCTGGTCGACCAGGAGGCCTGAAGGCTCGGCAAAAAATGACCGGGCGCAGGCAGAATTAACCATGCATCCTCCCCGCCGCGGCTCGGCCCGGCGGGGTGCATTGCATTTAAAGCATTGAAAATCATATCGATTAACTCTAACCGTCGACTTGGCCCTCAGCTTGCTCTCCGTGTGACGTGAACGCCGCCGAATGCGGCCCGGCCAGCCACGCGGGAGAACTCCAATGACGCTGAGCGTCCACACCAACACCTCGGCGATGATCGCCCTGCAGAACCTGAACAAGACCAACACCTCGCTCAGCGACGTGCAGCAGCGGATCAACACCGGGCTCAAGGTCTCCGGCGCGAAGGACAATTCCTCGGTCTTCGCGGTGGCTCAGGGCATGCGCTCTGATATCGGCGCGCTCTCCTCGGTGGAAAGCTCGCTCGATCGGGCGGTCTCCATCGGCGACGTGGCCATCGCGGCCGGGGAGAGCATCTCCGATCTGCTCATCGAGATGCGCGAGAAGGCGACCGCGGCGATGGACCCGTCCATCGACACCTTCTCCCGCCAGGCCTTCGACAGCGACTTCAAGGCGCTGATGGAGCAGATCTCGGTGATCATCGACAACGCCGAGTTCGACGGGGCGAACCTCCTGAACGGCTCGCTAACCAACGGCATCGCCTTCCTGGCCGACGCCGACGCCAGCCGCACCGTCACGCTCGCCGCGCAGGATCTCTCGATCGCCGCGACGCCGGCCACCGGCGCCATCTTCACCATTCCCTCCGGCGCGAGCCTCGGTACTGCGTCGCTCGCCGGTCAGGTGGTGGCCCAGATCCAGTCCACGCTGGACAACGTCAATCAGGCGCTCGCCAATCTCGGCTCTGATCTGAAGAAGATGGAGGCCCACCGCACCTTCGTCGGCAAGCTGATGGACAGCCTCAACGAAGGCGTGGGCAATCTCGTCGACGCCGACATGGCCAAGGAGAGCGCCCGGTTGCAGGCCCTCCAGGTCAAGCAGCAGCTCGGGGTCCAGGCGCTCTCCATCGCCAACTCCGAACCGCAGATCATTCTGTCGCTCTTCGGCCGCTAAGCGCCGGTCGCAAGCCGCTTAATCAACCGCCCGGCGCTCCCGCCGCCGGGCGGTTTTGTGTTCTGAAGGCCAGGCCCCGCCTTCGATTTCGGCCGTCGCCCGCAGGCTCGCCGGGGAACGGGCGGGGCGACTTATCCGCCCCCTTCTCTCCGCGCGTATACTCCTCCCCCTCTCACCCGGTTAAGGCGGCGGTCGCGACGCGTCACGGTCGGGGTGGGGGCGGTGTCCCGAGGGGCGGCCGCTTCAGCCGGGGAAATCCCCGGCTGGATGCGAGGCGGCGGCCACAAGGGCGATGACGCGGTCGCCATCCCGGCGAAGCGAGCTGCAAACCTGTTCGATGGCCCGTCCCGACAAGACGGGGTGAGAGCAGGCGTGGCGAGCCATTCCCGCCGGGCTTCAAATTGGCGTGTAAGGCGCGATTCCGTCGAACAGCACCGAGGCGCGGGCGATCCGCCGGCCAGTTAGTTTTGCAATTGCGTTCGGCCGAAGGGCCGCCCGCGCCGTCCGTCTTCGCTTCACCCGCGCCGGGCTTCCCGGCGCGGCTTGAGGCGCGTTCGCAGCGCGTCTTCGTGCTGGAGCGAAACGGCGCGGGCCTAATCCCGCTTCAGAGCGCGCCAGCCGATATCGGTGCGGTGAACGCCGTCCGGCCAGTCGATCTTCGCCACGCCCTCATAGGCGCGCGCAATGGCGGTCCTGAGATCCTCGCCGACGCCGGTGACGGTCAGCACGCGGCCGCCCTGCGCGGTCCACCAGCCGTCGTCGTTCACGCCAGTGCCGGCGTGGAAGACGGTGACCCCCTCCACCTCGCCGGCGTCCTTCACGCCCTTGATCACCGAGCCCTTTTCATAAGCGCCGGGATAGCCCTTCGCAGCCATGACCACGGTCGCGGCCGGCTTCGCCTGGTCGAGATCCGGCAGGAGTCTGGCGAAATCGGCCTCCGGCATGCCGCCGGTGGCGCAGGCGAGCAGGGCCGGCACGATGTCGTCGGTGAGCGAAGCCATGAGCACCTGGCATTCCGGATCGCCGAAGCGCACGTTGAACTCGACCACCTTGGGCCCGTCCGGCGTGATCATCAGGCCGATATAAAGCACGCCCTTGTACGGGTGGCCGGCCACATGAAGCCCGTCGAGCATCGGCTTGGAGATCGTCTCGTCCACCTCGGCGAGGAGGGCCTGGCTCATCACCGGCGCCGGGCAATAGGCGCCCATGCCTCCGGTGTTGGGGCCTTCGTCACCGTCCATCAAGCGTTTGTGGTCCTGGCAGGCGGGCAGGGTGAGCCGATTGGTCCCGTCGGTGAGGACGAAGACGCTCGCCTCCTCGCCGGGCATGAACTCCTCGATAACCAGCTCCGCGCCCGCCGCGCCGAACTTGCCGGCCAGCATGGCCTCGGCTTCGGCCTGGGCCGCCTCCAGCGTGTCGACGATCACCACGCCCTTGCCGGCCGCCAGCCCGTCGGCCTTCAGCACGTAGGGCGAGGGCAGTTTGGCGAGGAAGGCCTTGGCCTCCTCGGGATCGGTGAAGCGGCCATAGCGCGCCGTGGGCACGTTGAACTTCGCCATCAGATCCTTGGCGAAACCCTTGCTGGCTTCGAGCTGGGCCGGTTCACGGTCGGGACCGAACACGTCGAAGCCCCGCGCCCGCAAACGGTCGGCGAGGCCCAGCGCCAGCGGCGCCTCGGGCCCGATGACGATCAGGTCGGGCTCCAGCTGCAGCGCGAGCGCCTCCAGCCCCTCCACATCGTCGGCCTTCACATCGAAGCACGGGCCGATCTTGTCCAGCGCCGCCGATCCGGGTGCGGACCAGACCGTATCCACCAGCGGGCTCTGGGCGATCTTCCAGGCCAGCGCATGCTCGCGCCCACCCGACCCGACGATGAGAATGTTCATGGCGCGCTCCTTGTCCGTACGACCGCTGAATGGCGGGGACGGGCGGAAAGGTCAACGGGGCGAAGGCGCGGTGTCTCCCCACACGTGGCCTCGCCGCGAATCTGGACTAGTCTCGCCCCCCATGACCGATGCGCCGATCTCCAACACGCCCGAATACACTGTCTCGGAACTCTCCGGCGCGCTGAAGCGCACGGTGGAGGACGCCTACGGCCATGTGCGGGTGCGTGGCGAGCTCGGCCGGGTGACGCGGGCGAAGTCCGGCCATCTCTATCTCGACCTGAAGGACGAGCGCGCCTGCCTGGACGGCGTCATGTGGAAGGGGATGGCGGGTGGTCTGAGCTTCCGGCCCGAAGAAGGACTCGAAGTGATCGCGGAGGGCCGCCTGTCCACCTTCCCGGGCCGGTCGAAATACCAGATGATCATCGACCGGCTGGAGCCGGCCGGCGAGGGCGCGCTGATGGCGCTTCTGGAGGCCCGCAAGCGCCAGCTGGCCGCCGAAGGCCTGTTCGCCGAGGAGCGCAAGCGCCCGCTGCCCTTCCTGCCGCGCACCATCGGGGTCGTGACGTCGCCGACCGGCGCAGTGATCCGCGACATTCTCCACCGGCTCGAGGACCGGTTCCCGGTCCACGTCCTGCTCTGGCCGGTCCTGGTCCAGGGCGACAAGGCGGCCGAGCAGATCACCGCGGCCATCGAAGGCTTCAACGCCCTGCCCGAAGGCGGGCCGGTTCCCGTGCCCGACCTGCTGATCGTGGCGCGCGGCGGCGGCTCGATCGAGGATCTGTGGTGCTTCAACGAGGAAATCGTCGTGCGCGCCGCGGCGGCCTCGCGCATCCCGCTGATCTCCGCGGTGGGCCACGAGACCGACACCACGCTGATCGACTACGCCTCCGACCGGCGCGCGCCGACGCCCACCGGCGCCGCGGAGATCGCCGTGCCGGTCCGCCGCGAACTCGCCGAACGCATCGCTCAGGCCCAGCTGCGTCTGGCCGGCGCGCTGCAGCGCGGGCTCGATCGCAAGTCCGCGGACCTCAGGAGCACGACGCGCGCCCTGCCGCGCCCTGAAACCCTGCTCGGCGACGCCCGCCAGCGGCTGGACTTCGCCGCCGGGCGCCTGGACGGGGCGGGACGCTCCCTGCTGCAGACCCGCAAAAGCCGATTCGAGGCCGTGGCGGCGGGTCTTCGCCCGAACGCGCTGAGGCGCGACATCGCCGAAAAGCGCCGCCGGTTCGCCCAGTCCGGCGACCGTCTGGCCCCGGTCTATGCGCGCAGCCTGGTCCAGCATCGCCGGGCGCTGGACGGCCTTGCCGCACGCCTGGACTCCGTCAGCCATGAATCGGTGCTGAAGCGCGGCTTTGTGCTGGTGAGCGATAGCGGCGGTCGGCTGGTGCGTTCTGCGGCTTCGTTGAGCGACGGCCAGACCGTTACGCTCCGCCTGCACGACGGCGCGCGTGTGGCCAGGATCGGCGAGGGCGCCGCGGCGGCGTCTCCGGCGGCTCCGGACTCGGCCGAGGCGCCGAAGCCGGCGTCGAAATCCCCGCCGAAGCGCAAGCCGGCGAAGCCGAAGACGCCGCCAGGGCAGGGCTCGCTGTTCTAAGGGGCCGGACCGTCCAGTGCGGCGCGCATCCTGATCAGGCGCAAGGCGCTCAACAGAAAAAGGCCGGCGAACAGCGCGCCGCCGCCGACGACCTGCGGCTGAGGCATCAGGAACCAGGCGGCGATGAAAAAGCCGATGAGAATCGCGTTCTGGAGGCAAAGGCCCACGCCGGCGCCGACTGAAACAGGCGTTGCCTGGAGCAGATTGCCGAGCGCCACGCAGATGATCGCGAGACCGGATCCGACGAACCAGAGCAAATCGAGCGTGAAGCGGTCCTGAGTGAAAGCAAGGCCGGCATGAACCAGGCCGAGGAGCAAGGCTGCGGACGCGAGCAGGGTGTTCGCCAGCCTAGACATTCCGCCGCCCGCCTTGCGCCAGGCGCGACAGGACGGTCGCGACGACCGCCAGGCCGATCATGAGACCGCCGGCCTCCACAAGCAGTGCGCTGTAAAAGGCCGCGGCGGGATGGGAGCCGGTGGACAGCACCGCGCCGAGGGCGATCGTTGCCAGCAGCGACAGCATTGCGGCCCGCCGGAGCGCGCGCAGGGAGATCAGGGCGAGCGCGCCCAGTCCGATGTAAGCGATGCAAGCCGAGGTCAGCAAAAGGCCGGCGCCATGGTTCAGCCCGGCGGCGACGTACATGCCGGCGGCGCTGAAAATCCATAATCCCGCCGCGACGGCGCTGCGGGCCAAGCGCACCGAGCCGGCTCTTGTCTGCGCCCAGAGCGTCAGCGCGAAGGACAGACAGCCAAGGGAGAAGCGAAGCCGCTCAAGCGCGGTCGGGACCGCCCCGTATTCCGCCTCGATCGCGCGCGCCCAGCTGCGCCGCTCCGGCGGCAGCAGGCGGGCGGCGGTGCGCAGGGACGCCCGCGAGACCTTGTCGATCAGCCCGTTCATGTCGGCTCCCGCCCCTGTCTCGCGGCGTCGTGCTCGCTTTGAGGCGACACATGCTCGCCGGCGTATTCCAGTCCGGCCGGCGTCAGGCGATAGACCTGGCGCGGCGGCGGGCCGGCCTGCGAAGACGTCCGCCACTCGGCCTCGACGAGCCCCCGGTCGTGCAGCCGCATCAAGATCGGATACAGCGTCCCGGACGCGACGCCGGTCGTTTGTATCAGCTCGTATCCGTAACGGCTGGCCTGCGGGTGCTCGAGCAGGGAGGCGAGCACGGCGAGCGTGGCGGGTGAGGGCATTCTCATGCCGAAAATCTACATATGTAGACTTAATCCGTCAAGTGGGAGAACCCTGACCGACCCGGCCGGGCGCTTTCAGGTTACGGCGCGGTGAGGGGAAGCCTAACGGCGCGGACGGCGGCGGGACGTCGGACGCTCGTCGTCCTCGTCGCGACGCGTCTCACGGCCGGCCTCGTCCTCGGGATCCATGTTGGCCAGCAGGTCGCGCCAGCGCCAGCCGCCTTCGCGGCGCGGTTCGCGCTGCTCGCCGGAATCCTCGCGCTGGGCCTGCGACAGATCCAGCGGCTCGTCGGCGGCGTCGGGCTCCGGGGCGCCGAGTTCGTACGGCTCGGGCTCGTTCGGATCGGGACGCGGCGCCGGGTCGCGGCGGGGCGTGCGGGCGCGCGCATCCTCGCCGCGCGATTCGGGCCGGGGCGCGCCGCGGCGCGCGCTGAGCGGGTCCGGCACCTCATTGACGCCAAGCTCGATCGGCTTCCTGCCCGCGCTTACTCCGCCCATGCGCAGGATGAAGTCGGACAGGAGTTCGTAGTTCTGGCGGATTCGCGCCTGGAACTGGGCGTCGATCTCACGCGCCTGCTCGCTGGCTTCGGCCGCGGTCTCGTTGAGGCGGGCCAGGCCGTCCTCCAGCATGCGCTCCATGGACTGCACGCTCTCGCGGGCGGTGCGCGGCGCAGCGTCCATCTTCTCGCGCAGCGCTTCGAGCGCCTGTTCGACGGCGCGGGATTCCTCGCGCGCGGCGGCGAGCGTATCGGCGAGGCGGCGTTTGACGGCGTCTGAGGCCTCCTCGGCGGCGCGCGCGGCGCGCTCGGTCAGGTCCTCGGCCTCGCGCAGCCGGGCCTGGAAGGCTTCGTCGGAGCGGCGTGCGGCTTCGAACCCGGCTTCGCTGACGCGTTCCAGCGCGGCTTCGGCGTCTCCCGCCTGCTTGCCCAGCGACTCGCCGGCCGCCTCCGCCGCCTGGCGCGCAGCCTTCACCGCCGCCTGCAGGCGTTCCAGCGCCTTCTCCTGGGCTTTGGCGGCGGCCTCGCTCTGGCCGGCGATCTCCTCGGAGAGGCCGGTGGCGCGCTCCAGCGCCTCGCTTACGGCGGTCTCGAAGACCGACCCGGCGCGCCGCGCGGCGTCCTTCAGGGTCTGCGCGCCGTCGGCGGCGGTCCGGCTCATGGTCTCCAGCTCGGCCTTGTGGAAGTCGAGCGCGGCGGCGATCTTCTCCTGCTCCTTGCGCAGGACCTCGCTGGCGTCGGCGAGCCGGTCCCTGTGCTTGAGATAGGCGGCCTCCAGCCCTTCGCTGCGCTCCTTCAGCCGGTCGGAGAAATCGCGCAGCTCGGTGGCGCGCGCATCCAGCGCCAGGGCGACCCTGTCGCCGCTGTCCTCGGCCGCCTTGCCTGCGCCTTCCAGGCGCGCGGCGGCCGCGCGGATCAGCTTGTCGCCTTCATGGGCGCGCGATTCGGCCAGCTCGGCGGCGGCGGCGACCATTTTCGACTGATCCTGGATGGCGGCGGCGATCAGGGCCGCCTTGTCGTCGAGGGTTTCGGAGACCTCCGACAGCTTCTCGCGCTCGCCGCGCAGGGATTTGACGAGGCTCTCCGCCTTCTCCTTCGCCCGGCCGGAGCTGTCCTCCAGGCTCTCGGCGTGATGGGCGATCACCTCCTCCATGGCGGCCAGGCGCGCCAGAGCGCTCTCCACCGCCGAGTTCACGCGGTCCACCTGCACCGAGATCGCGTCGGCGAGGCGCGCGGCGTCCTCGTCGGCGTGGCGGGCCGGGCTCGCCAGGCGGGCGACGGCGGCGTCCAGCCGCCGTGCGCGGGCCCCGGCGCGGGCGACCTCGCGGCCCAGAAGACCGGCGATGATGAACAGCAGCGCCGGCGCCACGGCGAAGATGGACAGACCGGCGATCTGGGCCGGGGTGAGGGCGGTCACGTCCACATAGCCGGCGAGATAGGCGCCGGCGCCGCCCGCCCATAACAGCCCGAACGCCAGGCCGGCGAAGGCGATCCAGCCGCCCCCGCCGCCGCTCTTGGCCGCATCGGCGTGCGGCGCGGCGTCCATCGGCGCCTGGGCGCGCCGCTGGGCGAGGGCGCCGCCGCGCGGCTCGTCGAAGCCGGCGTCGCCGGGCTCGGTCGCAGCCTCGGACCAGTGCTCTTCGCGTTCGGAAGCGTCTTTCGCGGCCATGCGGCTCGTCGTCTCCCAGCCGCGTCGCGCGCGGCTTCATCCACATCGGGCCCGACCCTGCAGCGAGTCGGCGCCAAGGCGCCGCCGCGGTCGAGCGAACCCCTGTTTTACGTGTGAATTGTGCGGAGTTAAAGCACGGGAAGCCGGACCGCAGGCGCGGCGGCCTCGCAATCGGCGACCGCTTCGGCGCGCAGCTCGTCCCGGCCCGCCGGCGTTTCGACGGTCTCAACCATGGCGGCGGGCTGGAAACGCACCGGATTGCACTCCTCGTCGCGCTCATAGCCGAAGCCGATCAGCGACAGCGCTGCGGCGGCGACCAGATGGAGGAGGTCCAGCAAAATAGTCATGACGCCTGACTACGCCTGCACGCCCGCGCCCGCAAGCGAAACCCGGCGGGTGAAAGATGAAACCTTGGTAAGGCGGGCGTGGAGACCGGTGACAAATTGCGAGCCCAGGCTTGCCAAGGCGCGCTGGCGAGGCGACGGTCTGCGCCTTGGGGTGAACGCATCGGGGAGAATGGAATGAGCGAAGCTCAAGCGGCGGTGCGGCCGGCGCCGGTGAAGGCGGCCGACCGGTACGAGAGTCTGGACGTTCTGCGCGGCGTGGCCGTGCTCGGCATCCTCATGGTGAACGTGCAGGCGTTCATGATGTATTTCGGCGCCTACGCCTACCCGCCCGCCCAGATGGACGTGACCGGCGCGAACGGGCTCGCCTGGCTGGTCACCTTCACCTTCTTCGAAGCCAAGTTCATCACCTTGTTCTCCACCATGTTCGGCGCCGGGATCATGCTGATGGTCGGCGACAAGCCGGACGCCTCGCGCAAGATCCATTTCTCCCGCATGCGCTGGCTGTTGCTGATCGGGCTGATCCACGGGTTCGTGTTCTGGTTCGGCGACATCCTCGCGGTCTACGCCATCGTCGGCTTCATCGCGGTCTTCTTCCGCACAATGAGCGTCGCCAAGCTGCTGATCTGGGGGCTGCTCTTCGTCACGCTGGGCACCTTGCTGGTGTTCGCCAACGTCTGGGCCATGAGCGCTTTCCCGGCGGCGCTGGAGCCGACGCAGTTCGGCACCGTGCCCGACGCCGAGACGCTCGCCATGTTCACCGAGGCCTATCAGAGCGGCTTCCTGCAAAGTCGGATCGTCAACGCGATCGGCAACGGGGTGTCGCTTCTGAGCCAGCTTGTGGGCTACAGCCCGCGGCTTCTGGGCCTGATGCTGATCGGCATGGCGCTCTACAAGTCGGGCTTCATCCAGGCGCGCTGGAGCGCCGTGGTGTACGCCGTGCTGGCGGTGATCTGTCTGGGCGCGGGCCTGCCGGTGTTGTGGATGTTGGGCTCTGAAGCGGTCGCGGCGGGCTTCCCGGCCGAAACCGTCTGGCGCCATGGCGGAGCGAACGCGGCGCTCAGCCTGGTGGTGGCGTTCGGCTACGCCAGTCTGGTGATGCTGATCTGCAAGGCGCCCTGGCTGAAGCTTCTGCGCCTGCCCTTCGCGGCGGCCGGACGAATGGCGTTCACCAATTATCTCACCCAGACCTTCGTCATGGTGGCCTTGTCCACCGGCGTGTTCGGAGCGGCGCTGTGGGGCGAGATCGAACGGGTGCAGCAGGTGCAGCTCGTCATCGTGGTCTGGATCGTCCAGCTCATCGTCTCGCCGCTCTGGCTCGCGGTTTTCCGCTTCGGCCCGTTCGAATGGTTGTGGCGCTCTTTGAGCTACGGAAAGCTGCAGCCCATTCTGAAGGGCGGCGGCGCGAAGCCTGCGGCCGCCTGACATGGCCGATGACGGGGCGGTGCGGCGCGGCGATCTGATCGCGGTTTACGGCCTGTTGCGCGCCGGCGAGGTCGGGTTCGAGCAGTTCGGCCTCGCCCACGCCTTCAGGGACGCCGGGCCGTGCATGCTCGCAGGCGAACTCTGGGATCTCGGGCGCTATCCCGGCCTGGTGGAGGGCGAGGGCCGCGTGCTCGGCGAGCTGTTCGAGGTGCGCGATCCCTCCGTCATGGCCGATCTCGACGCCTATGAGGATTACTGGCCGCACGACCTGGCGCGGTCGCGTTATGAACGCCGCAGAGTCGACCTGATCGAACCGGCGGGCCGGCAGGCCTGGGTCTATCTCTGGCGGCTGGATCTGGACGGCGCGGTGCGTATCGAAAGCGGCGACTGGTTGAAGCGCTAAGCCGCCGGCGCGTCGGGCTGGTTCTCCGGCGCGGCGTGTTCGAAGGGCGGCAGGACGCGCGCCGCCGCATCGGCGGCGACCAGCCGCGGATAGGGATCGAGATCGACGCCGAACCGGCGTGCATTATACATCTGCGGCAAAAGGTAGACCTCTGCGAACGTGGGAGCGTCGCCGAACAGGAACCCGTTCTCTCCGCCCGCGTCTTCGGCGAGGCGCTCCAGCGCGTCGAAGCCGGCGGTGATCCAGTGGCGCGCCCAGGCCTGGGCCCCGTCCTGATCGGCGCCGAAATCGCTCTTCACCTTCTTCATCACGCGCAGATTTTGGATCGGGTGAATGTCGCAGCCGATCGCCGCCGCGAAGGCGCGCACCCGCGCTCTTTCAATCGCATCGGAAGGCAATAGCGGCTTGTCGGGGAAGGTCTCCTCCAGCCATTCCAGGATCGCCGGGCTCTGGGTAAGGATCACGCCGTCGGCCTCCAGCGCCGGAACGAGGCCTTGCGGGTTCTTCGTCACATAGCCCGGCCGGGATTGCTCGCCTTCCACCAGGTTCACCGGGACATAGTCGTACGACAGCCCCTTCCAGTTCAGCGCCAGGCGCACCCGGTAGGTCGTGCCGGAGCGGAAATACCCGTGCAGAACCAGCTTCATGGCGATCCTCCCTGCACCCGCGGCGCCGGCCGGGGGTGAATTTAGTTGCAAATGATACTATTTTCCTCCAGCAACACTGCGCGCGCGAGCCGGCGGACTCAAGCCCTCGCGCCCTTCGCAACGCCTTCAAGGAGCGCGACCATGGCCGATCTGTTCGAAAATCCGCTGGGCACCGACGGCTTTGAATTCGTCGAATTCACCAGCCCGGAACCGGAAAAGCTGGAAGAGCTGTTCAAGCTGCTGGGCTTCACGCCGGTCGCCAAACACAAGACCAGGAACATCACCCGCTTCAAGCAGGGCGACATCACCTTCCTCGTCAATCGCGAGGACGAGGGCCAGGCCGCCGAGTTCCGCGCCGCCCACGGGCCGAGCGCGAACGCCATGGCCTTCCGGGTGAAGGACGCGAAAAGAGCCTATAAGGACGCGCTGGAGCGCGGCGCGGAAAGCTTCGACGAGGGTGTGTGGACCGACAAGTTCCCGGCGATCCACGGCATAGGCGGCTCGGTGCTCTATCTCGTCGATACGTACGGGGACGCGCTTTACGAAGACGAGTTCGAGCCCACGGGCGAGGTCGACGAGGGCGGCGCCGGGCTGGAGGTGCTCGACCACCTGACCCACAACGTGTTCAACGGAAACATGGACACTTGGGCGGGCTTCTACGAGCGGGTCTTCAACTTCCGCGAAATCCGCTATTTCGACATCAAGGGCCAACACACCGGCCTTCTCTCGCGCGCCATGACGGGCCCGTGCGGCAAGCTGAAAATCCCGCTGAACGAAAGCTCCGACGATCAGAGCCAGATCAGCGAGTATCTGCGCGAGTATAACGGCGAAGGCATCCAGCACATCGCGCTGACGACGCCCGACATCTACAAGACCGTCGAGCAGCTGCGCGAGAACGGCGTGGTGTTCCAGTCCACCCCGGAGACCTATTACGAGCTCGTGGACGAGCGCGTGCCGGGCCATGGCGAGGACCTCGACCGGCTGAAGAAGAATTCGATCCTGGTGGACGGCGATCCGGAAAATGGCGACGGCCTGCTTCTGCAGATCTTCACCACCACCAATATCGGCCCGATCTTCTTCGAGATCATTCAGCGCAAGGGCAATGAAGGCTTCGGCGAGGGCAATTTCAAAGCCCTGTTCGAATCCATCGAACTCGACCAGATCCGCCGCGGCGTCATCAAGACCGGCGCGGCGGAGTAAGGACCCGGAGCCGGGGCGCGCCGCAGTTTAAGTCCCTCCCCCTTGCGGGGAGGGTGGGCTAAAGCGAAGCTTCGGGTCGGGTGGGGGGGTGACGGTTCAGGATACTCCTCCACGCCGCCACCCCCTCCGTCCCGGATCTGCGATCCGGGACACCTCCCCCGTGAAGGGGGGAGGAGTGAGGTGGCGTCCAGCAGGGGACGGGAGACGGTCCATGGACGACGCGAAACCGGTCAAGCGGTCTGAATTGCGCCTGCCCGCCTATCTCCCCTACCGGCTGAGCGTCGCGTCCAACAAGGCGTCCAGCCTGATCGCCAAGGCCTATCAGGCGAAGTTCGGGCTGACGATCTGGGAGTGGCGGGTGATCGCCGTGCTCGGCGAGGGCCGTCCGCTCACCGCCCAGGCGGTGTGCGAAGCGACCGCCATGGACAAGGTGACGGTGAGCCGCGCCATCCGCGCCCTGGACGAGCGCGGTCTTGTGAAGCGCAAACCCAACCCCGCCGACAAGCGCGCGAGCGACGTCACCCTCACCGGAGAGGGCGCGGAGGTCTACGCCGAGATCGCCCCGCTGGCCCTGCGCTATGAACAGGCCATGCTGGAAACCTTCAGCGAGGCCGAGCGCGACCAGCTCATGGCGCTGCTGGCGAAGCTGGAACGCCGGCTCGACGAAGGCGGGTTCGAGTGAGCCGGATTAATACCCCAATCAAATTAGGGAGAAGTCGAAGCGTTCGATCCGTCAGGGCTTTGCCCGAACCCCTGCGGCATTTGCTCCGGTCTTGTTGTTTCAGGGGCTGACCACCCCATCTTCAGTGCAGCGTCAAAGCCTGCACTGGAGAGACCGGCATGACCGCCTACACTGACGACGCCTTGACTGAGCGCCATACCCCGGAAGGGTTCGGCGACCGGTTTGCGTTGCGCATGGTGAAGGTCATGCGCGTGTTCGCCGATCTGTTCTTCCGCAAGCGTTACGGCCACCGCGCGGTGGTGCTGGAGACCGTCGCCGCCGTGCCGGGCATGGTGGGCGGGCTGTTGCAGCACCTTAAGAGCCTGCGCCATATCCGCGACGATCAGGGCTGGATCCGCGAGCTGCTGGACGAGGCGGAAAACGAGCGCATGCACCTGATGACCTTCATCAAGGTGGCTCAGCCCAGCGCGCTGGAGCGCACGCTCATCGTGCTCGCCCAGGGCGCGTTCTATCACGCCTATTTCTGGCTCTACCTGTTCGCCCCACGCACCGCCCACCGCTTCGTCGCCTATCTCGAGGAGGAGGCGGTGATCAGCTATACGCGATATCTCGAAGCGATTGACGCCGGCGCGCTGGAAAACGGCCCGGCCCCACAGATCGCCAAAGATTATTGGAGCCTGCCCGCCGATGCGACCTTGCGTGACGTGGTCATCAAGGTGCGCGAGGACGAGGCCGGCCACCGCGACGTGAATCACCGCTTCGCCGACTTGCTGACGAAAAACGCGGCGAAGCCGGCGCGGGCGGAGGCGGAGGCTTAGCGCTTCAATCGCCTGATCATCCTGGCCTGATGATCTTCACCGCCGTGGAAGATCGCCAGCACGTGGACCTCGCGTCGGGCCTGGTCAACTTCGAACCAAACGACGGATCGTTCAAAGGCGATGAACCTGACGCGCTCTCCGAGCTGGGGACGCCGTGTTCCTCTGAGCGGGGAGCGCTGCAGACCGCTAACCGCATCAAGGAGCTTGTCGATGCGGGACTTCGCACGCGCATCGGCCTCAGAGAAAGAGTGGCCGAACAGGCGGTTCGCGTCCACGAGATGCTCGTAAATCCGCTCAAGATCATCCAGCGCGCTCGCGGAGACTTTAAGCTTATCCCCCACGTCCAGCCCGGTTGCGCGCCAGTCTGAGGTCAAGTTCCGACCTCAACTCATCGGCGCTCAGGAACGGACCCTTCCGGCGGTCGGCCAGAACGTCCGCCAGGCCGGTAGTAGCAACTCCACCGCCTTCGCTTTCAAGGCGCAGAAGTTCGATCGCTTGGGCGAAGACCTGATCGATGTCGCTATAGCGCCCCTGCTCGACAAGGGATCGCGCGAAGGCCTCCTGTTCAGCGCTAAGGGAGATTTCCACCGTCATGTCGTCTCCATAATTCGCACGTTGAATCCTGCGGCGGAGCTCCCCTATCGTCAAGCTCATCGCCGCAGGCCGTGGGGGAATCGTCACGCGCCCGTCATGGCGGCTTGCTAACCCTTCGCAGCTTCTGATCTGCGAAGGGGTCCGCCATGCTCATCCGTTGTCTTTCCGCCTCCGCCGTCCTCGCCCTCGGCGCCGCGCCGGCGCTCGCCCAGACCTATTTCGGCGCGCCGGAGGTGATCCGGTCCGGCGGGGGCGGCGAGACGATCACCGGCGTAGTGTTCGAGGACGCCGACCGCAACAGCCGGCTCGGTGAAGGCGAAAAGGGCGTCGCGGGCGTTCTGGTCACCAACGGGCTCGACTGGACGCGCACCGATGCAGACGGCCGCTACGAGATCGCGGTGCGGGCCGACATGGATCTCTCGATCGTGCAGCCTTCCGACTGGCGCGTGCCCACCGACCGCCGGCTGGTTGCGCAATTCTCCTATACCCACAAGCCCGGCGGCACCGGGTATGAGATGCGCTATGGCGGGCTTTCCGACACCGGCCCGGCGCCGGCGGCGGTGAATTTCCCGATCATCCGCAACGGTGCGGCGGACGCAACCTTCACCTGCGCGATCGTCGGCGACAGCCAGACCTATTCCAATCAGGAGGTCAGCTGGCTGCGCGACGGGACGATCACCGACATGCTAGCCGCCGGTCTCGGGTCCGACGACTGCGCGCTCTATGTGGGCGACGTGGTGGGCGATGATCTGGGCCTGCTGGATCGGCTTCTGGAGGTCGGCGCCATGGCCGGCGCGCCGCAATGGCTCGTGCACGGCAATCACGATTTCGACTTCGACGCGCGCAGCGACGCCGACTCCGCCGACAGCTGGCGGCGCATTTACGGGCCGAACTATTACGCCTTCGAGATGGGAGAAGTGCTCTTCGTGGCGCTGGACAACGTGGTCTACCCGTGCGGGCCTGAAGACGCCGCCACGGGCCACGAATTCTGCGCCGAGGGCGAGCGGCCCACCTATAACGGGCGGGTCACCGAGACCCAGCTGAGCTGGCTGGAGGCGCTGATCGATCAGACGCCGGAAGACCGGCTGATCGTGCTCGCCCACCACATCCCGTTCGTCAGCTTCGTGGACGCCGGCTCGAACAAGCACCAGACCGACAATCTGGACCGCATCCACGCCATGCTGGAGGGGCGCGAGGCGCTGTCCCTGTCGGGTCACACCCACACGATCGAGAACCACGCGCCGGGCCAGCTCTTCGAGGGGTGGGGCGAGAACACCGGCGCCGGGCCGCTGCCCTTCCGCCACATCATCGCCGGCGCGGCCTCGGGCGCCTGGTATCAGGGCGATTTCAACGTCGACGGCAATCCCATGGCGCTGCAGCGCATGGGCGCGCCCAACGGTTATCTCCACATGGAGTTCGAAGGCACGGACTATACCGAGCGCTATGTCGGCCAGCGCATCGATCGGGCGCGGGGTCAGTGGGTCGGCGTGTCCACGCCGGACTTCCGCGACTGGTACACCGCCATCATGGACTGGCGCGGCGAGGATCCGGCGACGCGCGACAGCCTGCCGCCTCTCACGGTCCACGATCTGCCGGACACCTCGATCCTGACCCCTGAAGAACTTGAGGGCGGCGTCTTCGTCACCGCGAACGTCTGGGCGGGTTCGGCGGAAACGCAGGTGCGCGCCATGCTGCCCGGAGGGCGGGTGCTGGAGATGACGCGCACCCAGGCCGGCGAGGGCGAAGCGCCGCGGATCGGCGCGGACTACGCCGATCCGGTCTCCACCGAGCGCCAGCTCACCGTGGGGCGCTATGCCTATGAAAGCCGGTCCGGCGATCCGCGCGCGCAAGGCTTCGAACTGTTCCAAGGTTCGAGCTTCGGCCCCGGCGCCGCGCAGCCGCAGCTGGTGGTCGCCGATCGGAACATGCATTTGTGGACCGCGCGTCTGCCCGAAGACCTGCCCATGGGCGTGCATGCGATCACGGTGACGAGCGAAGACCGCAACGGGATCGTTTTCGAGGATACGATCCTTGTTGAAGTGCGCGAGGCGCGCCCGCCGCGCTTCTTCCGGTCCGAACTTTGGGATTGAGGGGAGCCTGACGGCGGCGGCTGCGTTACGCTGGGATCGAGCCGCGTTTCAAGGGAGGGACCCATGCGCTTCGTCGTGCTGTTCGCCGCCGCTTCGCTCACTGCGCCCGCCGCCGCCCAGGACTTCGCGTCCGAGCCCGGCGAAGGCCGTATCCTCATCGAGGAGTGGATGGTTCCCTATGAGGAGAGCCGTCCGCGCGATCCCTATACGATCGACGGGGATACGATCTGGTTCGTGGGCCAGCGCAGCGATTATCTCGCCAGCTTCGACACGGCGAGTGACGAGTTCCGCCGCATCGACCTGCCCGAAGGCGCCGGGCCGCACAACGTGATCGTCGCCGAGGACGGCACGCCCTACTACGCCGGCAACCGCGCCGCCCATATCGGCAGGGTCGATCCGGAGACCGGCGGGATCGACCGCATCGACATGCCGGACGGACATCCCGAGGACCCGCACACGCTCACCTTCGATGCGAACGGCGACATCTGGTTCACCGGTCAGGGCGCCAACACGGTGAGCGTCCTTGATGTCTCCGACGACACGGTTCAGACGATCGAGGTCCCCACCTCCAGCGCGCGCCCCTACGGCATCAAGGTGGCGCCGGACGGCACGGTCTGGGTGGTGCTGCTGGGCGTCAACAAGATCGCCGAGATCGACCCGGAGACCATGACGCTCACCGAGCACGACATCCCGCGCACCGAAGCGCGCCCGCGCCGCATGGCGCTCACCTCGGACGGCCGGGTCTGGTACGTGGATTACGCTGGCGGCTATATCGGCGCGTTCGATCCCGAGACCGAAACCTTTGAGGAATGGCGCGCCCCGTCCGGCGCGAACAGCGCGCCCTACGCCATGGAGGTGGACGGCCAGGACCGGCTCTGGTTCGTGGAGACCGGCCCGCAGCCGAACGTCTTCGTGGGCTTCGACCCGGCGTCCGAGGACTTCTTCTCCTCAACGCCCGTCCCGTCCGAAGGCGGAACGGTGCGCCACATGCAGTACTACGCCCCCGACGGCGTGATCTGGTTCGGCGCCGACACCAACACGATCGGCCGCGCGGTGGTGGAGCCGTAGGGCTCCCCACCTAACCCGTGACCCGGACGCGCAAATACAACACCCGGCCGCGCGCGTCGTGAACCTTGGTGTCGTAGCCGAGCGGGGTCGCCACGAACGGCGCGTCCTCGTCGAGCACGTTGAGCGCGCCGAGCGTGGCCTCGAAGGCCTGGCCCGCAACATCGCCGCGCCAGCCCGCCTGCAGGTCCACCGCCGTCCAGGCGTCGATCTCGGCGCCGGCGTTCTCGTCGTCGTCATAGGCGGAGATGTGGCGCGCCTGGAGGCGGGCGGTGAGCGGGCCGTTCGCCCAGTCGGCGTAGGCGGTGGTGCGCAGCTCCGGCAGGGAGCGGGCGAAATTGGTGAAATTCCGGTTCCCGGCGGCGTCGATCTCGGCGTTCAGCACCGGATCGATGATGGTGTATTCGTTCACATAGGTGGCGTCGGCGCCGAAGCCGAGTTCGCCGTACCGGCCAAGGCTGACCGGGTCTCGCGACAGGGCGAGGTCGAGCCCTTGCGCCTCCACCTGCGGCGCGTTCACGAAGCGCGCACGCACCAGCACCACGTCGCCCGTTCCGCTCAACTCGACGCGGGGGTCGTTGTAGATCCCGTCATCGGCGAGATCGGCGGCGAGGATGGCGTTGGCGCTCTCCTCCACGATCAGGTCCTCCACCTCGATGCGCCAGAGATCGGCGCGCACCGACCAGCCGGCGGCCGAGTAGTCCGCCGACAGGGTGAAGGTGTCCGCGCTCTCCGGTTCCAGGTCCGGATCGCCCACCGTGCGCACCGGGCGGAAGAGCGACTGGGCGCCGAGGGTCAGGCTTTGCAGCGTGGTGGTGGCGCTCACCTGCTGGTGCAGGGAGGGCGCCCGGAAGGACCGGCTCCAGCCCGCCGACACGGTCAGCGCGCCCGTGGCGTCGAAGGCGAGGGCGAGCTTGGGATCGGTGGAGGAGAACTGCTCCAGATCCACGTGGCGCACCGCAGCCTGAAGGCGCAGGCGCTCAGACAACGGCACGACCGTCTCGGCGAAGGCGGAGACGACGTCGCGCTCGCCCGCGTAATCCGGCCCGCCGACGATGAACAGGAAGGCGTCGGTGTTGAAGGTCTCGCCATTGTCCACGTCCAGAGTCTCGCGGCGCACCTGCGCGCCCAGGACCAGAGAGGCGCGCCCGCCGGGCGCGGCGAAGGCGTCCTCAGTGCTCATCACCGCCTCGGCGCTGGTGAGCGCGGCTTCGCTCCGACGTACATTCTCACCGATCAGCCAGTCGATCAGCGCGGGATCGTTATAGCGCGGGTCGGACGGATCGGTGACGATCGCGCCTGAGCCGAACGGATTGAAATACAGGCAGCCGTTGGCGCCTGCGGTCGCTCCGGTGCAGTCCGGACCGCCAAGCCCCACGAGCGCGACGTCGAGGCGGTCGGCGATGGTGTCTGTGATCGTGGCGGTGAGGTGATTTTCGGAGTGGTTGAGCGTGAGGACGCCCGTCCAGTCCCGGCCGGCGAGCGCGAAATCGCGCGCCAGTTCGGCGTCCATCCGCCAGGTGTCGTGATCGAACCCGCGCCGGGCCGCACCGGCGTTCACGCCCTGCGGCCGGCCGAGCCAGACCACGTCACGGCCGAAATAATTGCCCGGATTGTCCGCCGGGATGGTCGGGAAGCTCAGGGCCGGAAGCGAGGGCGAATTGCCCCGCGTGAGCTGCTGATCGGCGTAGGCGGCGCGCAGGGTCAGGCGGGTCTCGCCGAGATCTGCGGTGAGGGCGGAAAAGGCGTTCAGGCGCGTCTCGTCGGGGATGAGCGAGAAGAACTGGCCGAAGTCCAGCCGGCAGAAACCGGGATCGCCGAACGGCGTCGCCGCGCCGAGTACCAGCGGGTTTCCGCTGGCGGCCGCGCAGTCCTGATCGAGGATCGCCTGCGGCCCCCCGGCCGGGGTCGTCACCTCGAACCCACCGCCCGGGGCGGGGATGTAGTAGGCGCCCGGCTGACCCAGGGCGGACAGCCCGGTTCCGGGGATGAAATCGGTCTCGAACCCTTCCACCCCGTCCGTGTCGCGATACGAGACCGCGCCGGTCAGGTGGAGCGTCTCGGAGAGCGCGCCTCCGGCGATGGCGGAGAAGATCGAGGTGAACCCGCCCCCGCCGAACCCGTCCGGGCCGCGCGCCTCGGCCTCCACGGCGAAACCTTCATACAGGTCGCGGGTGAGCACGTTCACCACGCCGGAGAGCGCGTCGGAGCCGTAAAGCGGGCTGGCCCCGTCCTTCAGGATCTCCACCCGCTCGATGGCGATATCGGGCACCAGGGCGTTGAGATCGACGAAGCTTGCGCCGTCGTCGCTGGCGACGCTCGCAGGCGTCTGACGCTGGCCGTTGATCAGCACCAGCGTGGCGCCGAGCCCGAGGCCGCGCAGATTGACGCTGGACGTGCCCGAAGTGTCGTTCTGGGTGCCGGGGTCGTCATTGAACTCCGAGCCGACCACCGCCGGATCGAAGGCCAGCGCGTCGCCGAGATCGGAAAGCCCTCCCGCGCGCAGCGCCTCGCCGGTCAGCAGCGTCACCGGCCGGTCGCCGGCTTCGGCCCCGGCGGCGCGCCCGCCGGTCACCGTGATGACGTCCTGGACCTCTTGCGCCAGAGCCGGACCCTCGCCGACAACGCAGAACAGAGCGGCGGCGCTGGCGGCGCTGCGCAGGGAAGACTTGATCATGGCGGACCCCTTCACGCACGCCCGCTTAAGGCGGGGCGTGCACATGACAGTCATTTGAAAATGAGCGGCGGGGTTAGCAGCGCCCCGCCGCCGCGGCAAGGGCTCGCGCCTCCGGCCCCCCGCCGGGCGGACTTTGCGCCGGCGCGCCGGAGCCGGTCCAACGCCGCCCCATCGAAGCTAAAGGCGGCCGCCGGCGCGGGTCCGGCGTCCATGTGCAGCGGGCGCCGAACAGGCGTTGCCAGAGCGAAAACACGGCCCTATAAACGCCGACCTCAGCGCGGCGGGCATGCGCCCGCCCGCGCCTGGCCCAGGTAGCTCAGTTGGTAGAGCAGCGGATTGAAAATCCGCGTGTCGGTGGTTCGATTCCGCCCCTGGGCACCATTCTTTCCGACACCTCTTCAATCGTGAACGGGCGTTCTCCGACCCGCCGGCGCCGCCGCGCGCCGATCAGGCGCGGGGCGCGCGCAGCGTCGCCAGGACGCCGCGGCCGGGCCGGGAGGCGAGGGTGAGGGTGAGGCCGCCGCGTTCGGCGAGGCGGAACATGATCTCCATGCCGAGCCCGGTCTTGCGCGGCGCGTCGGCGGCCGCGGTGAGATCGGCGAGCGAGGCGTAGAGTGCGGGCGCGGCGCTGAAGCCGGCGCCGTCGTCGGCGACGGCGATCTCCACCTGCTCGCCGCGCCGGCGCGCGCCGCACAACAGTCGCCCGGCGCCGGCGTGGGAGATGGCGTTGGCCACGAGGTTGGAGAGGATGTGGACCGCGATCCCGCGATCGATCCGGACCGCCAGTCCTGAGCGGACGATGCGGATCTCCAGCCCGCGATCGGCGGCGAATTCGCGCAGCGGCTCAAGGGCTTCATCGAACAGATCGACCACGGGCACGCGGTCCCGCTGCGGCTCGGCGCGGCCGGTGTCGAACTGCGACAGGCGCAGGATCGACGACAACATGCCGGTGACGTTGCGCGCCACCTGGCGCTGACGGCGCGCCAGCGCGCGGGTCTTGTCCAGATCGCCGGCGTCGGCGGCCGCCTCCAGCGCGGCGGCGTTGAGATCGAGCGCGTAGACCGGCTGTCGCATGTCGTGACCCGTGGCCGCGAGCAGGATCTTCTGCAGGTCCAGACCTTTCTCGGCCACGGCGCGCGCCTCTTCATAAAGCTTGGTGAGGTGGAAGCGCCGCCGCGTCCTCACGCCGGTCACCACCGCCATGATCCAGCCGAAGGCGCAGGCCATCACCACCAGCACCGACTGGCTGATCTTGGGGTAGGCCGCGCTCGACCAGTAAAGCGCGGCGAGGCTGAGATAGGTTAGCGCGAGCACCGTGCAGAACACCGCGACCGCCCTGGGGTAGGGAAAGAATCCGAACCCGACCACGATGGCGAAGACGCACATCCAGTAGGCGGTGAAGACCAGCACGTCGCTGCGCCCGTCTGCGGTGGTCTCCACGGCGGGGAAGGCGAACGCCACCGTCACGGCGGCGGCGAGCCCCGCCAGGAACCAACTCCAGATCAGGCCCTGGACCAGCCGGGTCTCGCGCGGCGGGCGGACCAGGAGCAGCCAGGCGCCGATGACCAGCCCCGCCGCGCCGGCCCCGCCGCGCAGGCCCGCCGTGGGCGCCAGCCAGCCGGTTCCGGGCAGATAGGCGAAATCGCTCGACAGGGTGAACAACAGGCCCAGAGCCAGGCCGCACAGCGTCAGCCCGAACTGGACGCGCAGGATCGGCCAGGCTTCGGCGCGATACTCCGCCTCCAGCCGCTCGTCCTTGAACCGCGCCGTGATATGGCTGATCTCGCCGCCCTGCATGCCCGCCGCCCCGCTTGTGACGCGGCATATTTATAACCTAAATCGAGAAGGTCACGAGGGAATCGGCGCATGTTCGCAAAATCCTCGAGGCGGCGAACCATCCAGGGCGGGTCATGGGCGACGGGGCTGACGAAATGACGGTGCGGGTGATGATCGTGGACGACCACGCCTTCGTTCGCGAGGCGCTGTCGGCGGCGTTGTCGGCGCGGCCGGGCTTCGAGATCGTCGGCGAATGCGCCGACGGCGCCGCCGCGATCGATCTGGCGCCGCAGGCGCGCCCGGACGTCATGATCATCGATTTCGCGCTGGGCGACATGGCCGGGCCGGACATCATCGCAGAGGTTCGAAAGACCTGCCCGGGCGCGCGCTTCGTGCTTCTGACCGGGACGCCGTTGAGTGCGGCGGAGCGCGAGGCTTTGGCGCGCGCGGCGGACGTGTTCCTGCACAAGGAAAGCGGTCTCGACGCCCTCATGGCGGGGGTTGAGGAGGCCGCAGCGGTTCCGCGGTCGCGGCGGGCGCCGGAACCGGCGCCGGAAGGACTGCTCGCCGTCTCGGCGGTGACCGCGCGCGAGCGCGACGTGCTGCGCGCCCTGTCGGCCGGGCTCGGCGTGCCCGAGATCGCGGAGCGTCTGGGCATCAGTCCGGCGACGGTGCGCAAGCATCGCGAGAACGCCATGGCGAAGCTGAACGTCAACTCCACGGCCGCCCTGGTCCGGATTGCGGTGCAGCTGGGTTGGGTCTAGGTCGCGCAAGGCGCGTCAGGGCGGTCCGAAGACGCGCCTCGGCCGGGCGATGTGTGCAAGAGCCGCCGCGCTGCTTGCGGAGCCTGGTTCGGTGTGGTGCGTTTAGCAGGCACGGGTCACGCGCCGAAGGTCGGTGCTGGGCCGCTGACGGAGAGCAGGCGTGGCCATGAAAGACGCCGGTCGGACAGGCGCCGTCCGGCTGGAGCACATCCTCGATTCGCTTGACGCCTTCCTCGTCCTGCTGGACGCGGAGGGGGGCGTGCGTGCGCTCAGCGCCGGGGCTGCACAGACGCTCGGCGGAGCGCGAGACGCATTGATCGGGACCCGATTCGCCGACGCGTCCGGGCTCGCGACCGAACCGGACGGGTCGGGCGACTTCACCAGCGCACTGGCCCGCGCGCATCGCGGTGAACAGGTCCGACTCAAGGTGCGGCTGCCTCGCGGCGAGGCGCTCACGCTGAGCCTCGCGCCGGTGTTCGCCGACAACGGCGCGGTCGCCGAGATCCTGGTCACCGGCGAAGAACACGCTCCATCCTTGTCCGAGGCGCAGGCCGCGCGCGGCCTCGCCGAGCTTGAGTCGCTCTACGACGCGCTGCCGGTCGGCGTCGCCCTGCATGACCGGGAGATGCGCTTTCTGCGGGTCAACGCGCGCATGGCCGAGATCGACGGCCTGCCCGTCGAGGCGCATATCGGGCGCAAGGGCGACGAGCTTCTGCCCGGCGTCGACCCGGCGGTGACGCCACTGATCAAATCGATCTTCGACACCGCCGAGCCGGTCCTGGGGCTGGAGGTGAAGGCGGAGATGCCGTCCCAGCCCGGCGTGCTGCGCGATTTCGTGGCGGACTATTATCCCGTCATGGTGGACGGCGAGGTGGCGGCGGTGGGAACCTGCGTGCGTGAGGTGACGGCCGAACGCCGATTTGATCTGCGCGCCGTGCTCGACCGCACGCTGGCCCTCGTCGCGGTGATCGATCCCAATGGACGCATCGCCGACGTCAACGCCGCGGCGGCGAGCCTGTTCGGCCTTGATCGCAAGGCGCTCGCGGGCGCCTCGTTCAGCGAGACCCTGTGGGCGCGCCGCGGCCAGTCCGGCGCGCTGGTGCGCGACGCGGTCAATCTGGCGCTCAACGGCCAGGGCGTGCGCTTCGACGTGGAGTTCGAAAGCGAGGCCGGGCCGAACGGCGTGATCGATCTGATGCTGTCGCCGGAGCTGGACGCGAACGGCGCGGTGCGCCGGGTGATCGCCTCCGCCGTGGACATCACCGAGCGCAAGCAGGCCGCCGAACGCATCGAGCTTCTGCTGCAGGAAGTCAATCACCGCTCCAAGAACATGCTCGGACTTGTCCAGGCCGTGGCGCGCCAGACCCGCGGCGCCGATCTGGCCGATTACCGGGACAAGTTTCTGCGCCGGCTCGCCGGGCTCTCGGCCGCCCAGGATCTGGTGACGGCGCGCGATTGGGGCGATGTGGAGCTGGGCGATCTGGTGGATGGTCAACTGGGCGCGTTCTCCGCCGAGATCGGCCGGCGCATCCAGATCGACGGCGCGCGCGACGTGCGCGTCAGCGCCCGCGCCGCCCAGGGCCTGGGCATGGCGATTCACGAGCTTGTCACAAACGCCTGCAAGTACGGCGCGCTGGCGAATGCGCACGGGCGTGTGACGCTCAGCTGGCGCTGCGAGCCGGACGGATTGTCCATGGACTGGATCGAGCAGGGCGGGCCTGAGGTCGCCGCGCCCTCCGGGTCAGGGTTCGGCTCGGTGGTGATCAAGACCGTGGTGGCCGACGCGCTCGGCGGGGCCGTGTCGGTCGATTATCACCGCGACGGGCTGCGCTGGCGGCTGACCGGCGGGCGGGCCGCTTCGGGCGCCGCCAATGATCGCCGGCCGGCGCGGGCGCGCGTGCTTATCGTGGAGGATGAGGCGCTGATCGCGGCCGACCTCGCCTACGCGCTCACCGAAGCCGGGTTTGAAACGGTGGGACCCGCCGCCACCGTCGCCGCAGCCCTGGACCTGATCGCGCGCGGCGATCTGGACGCCGCCGTGCTCGACGTGCATCTGGGCGAGGAGACCGCCGCGCCTGCGGCCGAGGCGCTGACCGCGCGCGGAACGCCCTTCGTCACCGTCTCCGGCGTCGACGCCCGCCATCGCCCCGACGCCATGCGCGACGCGCCCGCCCTGACCAAGCCGATCGATCACGAGGCTTTGGCGCGCATGCTCTACGGACTGACCGCCAACCGGTGAGGCGCCGGCGAGCCGTGCTTCAAAAGTCCGGACATATGCGCCATGGTGTCGCCCTGACGAAGGGAGAGCGGTCATGATGCTCAGACTTCTGGCGGTCGCCGCCGCTTTGGTGATCGGCGCACCACCCCCCGCGCAGACGCAGATCGCCGCCGAGACCGGCTTTGTCGCGGAGACGGGGCGCGGCTGGCAGGAGGCGCTGGTGAGCGTGCGCGACCTTGCGCCGATCTTCGAATTTATGACCGAGTTCGCCGGCTATGAGGTGATGGAGACCGGCGCGCTCGACCCGGCCTGGCTGGCGGCCTGGGGTTTGCCGGACGCCGCGAGCGGCGACTATGTGCTTCTGCGCAGTCCGGGAAAGCCGGTCGGCTGGGTGCGGCTGGTGCGCTTTGAGGGGGTCGAGCAGGTTCTGATCCGGCCGGGGGCGCAGGCCTGGGATCAGGGCGGATTGTTCTCGCTCATGGTGCGCAGCGAGGAGGCGGAAGAGGTGGCCGACGCCGCCCATGCGCGCGGCTGGAGCGTGTTCAACCAGCCCCAGATTTTCGAGTTCGGGCCGCTCACCATCAAGAACGTGGTCGTGCGTCTGCCCGACGGGGTGAACCTCGCCGTCTATTCCAGGGTCAGCCCTCCGGTGGAGGGCTGGGACGATCTCGACGGTTTTTCCTACCCGTTCAACACCATGGCCATGGTGCACGACATCGAGGCGGAGCGCCGCTTCTTCGAGGCCGGGCTCGGCTTCTTTCCATTCTGGGAGGGCGACTATATCGACGCCGGCCCGGTCGACACCAATTTCGCCATGCCGGACAATCTTGCGCCTGAGATCCCGCGCCGCACGGCGATCCTGCAGCAGCGTCAGGGCGAGGACGGGCGCATCGAACTCATGCAGTTCGTCGGCCTCGACGGCGCCGACTTCTCCGATCGTGCCCGGCCGCCCAATCTGGGCCTGCTCGGCGTGCGCATCCCGGTCGACGACCTGGACGCCGCGCTCGGCCGCCTGTCGGCGCTCGGCTTCGACCCGGCGGCGGGCCCGAAATCAGGCGCCCGGTCGCCCTACGGCGCCGTGCGCTGGGCCGCGGTGCGCAGCCCCAGCGGGATCGTCGTGGAGCTGTTCGAACAGCCGTAAGGGCCGCGGCGATGCGCAAATGTCACACTTATAGATCATTAGGTCCGGACAAATTGACCGGTCGCGTATCGGGCCTACCCTGAAGCTCGCCCAGAGATCGGAACGACCGGCCGGGCGATCACCAGGGGAGAGAACCGATGACGACCGCGTTTCGCATAGCGCTGCTCGCCGGCGCCGCCACCAGTGTTCTGACCGCCCATAGCGTCGCCCAGCAACCGGCGCAGCCCGCCGCGCGCGGCGTCGACACCATCACCGTCACGGCCCAGCGCCGCGCCGAAGACGCGCAGGACGTGCCCATCGCGCTCACCCCGGTGAGCGCCGAGGAGATCCAGCGCCAGGCGATCGAGGAGATCACCGATCTGCGCTTCACCGCGCCGAACGTGAACATTCAGAAGAACACCGGCCTCGCCAACGCCGCCCAGGTCTATATCCGCGGCGTCGGTCAGGACGAGAGCTCCCTGTTCGCCGAAGTGGGCGTCGGGATTTATCTCGACGGCGTCTATCTCGGTAAGCAAAACGGATCGACCATCGACCTGGTGGACGTGGAGCGCGTGGAGATTTTGCGCGGCCCGCAAGGCACCTATTACGGCCGCAACACCAATGGCGGCGCGATCCGGTTCATCTCCCGCCGGCCTGAGCTGGAGGAGACGCGCGGGGTGCTGGACGTGTCGGTGGGCACCCAGTCCCGGTTCGATGCGCGCGCCAGCTGGTCGGCGCCGATCATCAACGGCGAGAGCGGCTTCAAGATCGACCTCTTCACGCGCAACCGGGACGGCGATTTCACGCTTCTCAACGATCCCCCCGCCGGCGGCCAGGCCTTCACCTTCGATCCCGGCGACGATCCCGACGACCCCAATAATGTCGAACGCTATGGCGGGCGCGCCAGCTTCCTCTGGGACAGCTCGGAACGGGACCTCTCGCTCTATGTCGTCGGCGACTGGACCATCGACGACTCCAGCGCCTTCATCCCCACGCCGATCCTGCGCCAGGCCGACGGAACGGTCGTCGAACCGTTCGGCCGGCGCGCCGGTGAAATGTCGATCGCGCCGTTCCACGAATACGAGGGCGGCGGCCTCTCCGCCGAGCTGGCGTTCGGCACGCCCTGGGGCGAGGTGACCTCGATCACCGCCTATCGCGCGTTCGGCCAGGACACGTCGGTGGATCTGGACGGGCCGGGCATCGTCGACCTCTATCAGGAGCTGGAGGCGAACCAGTTCAGCCAGGAGATCCAGCTCGTCGGCTCCAACGGATCCTTCGACTATGTGCTCGGCGCGTATTACTTCCACGAGGACGCCGAACAGCTGGCCGACAACCGGTTCAATTTCGTCTTCGCCACCATCATTCTGGGAGAAGCCTACGGGCTGAACGAAGACCAGCAGACCACCGAAAGCGTCGCCGTGTTCGGCGAGGGGACCTGGAATCTCTCTCCGCAATGGGCGTTCACGCTGGGCGGCCGCTTCACCTCCGACGAAAAGACCGCCGAGCGCGCCTTGCTCGACCCGGCGACGCTCGCCGACATCTGGCGCACCAATCCGAGCTATGAGGACGAAAACTTCTCCTGGCGGGCGGTGGCGGAGTACATGCCGCGCGACAATCTGATGCTCTACGCGTCCTACTCCACCGGCTACAAGGCCGGCGGGTTCGGCGGCACGCGGCCCATTACGCCGGGCAATTCGTTCAACACCTATGAGCCCGAAGAACTGGCCGCCTACGAGCTGGGGCTGCGTTCGGACCTGCTGAACGATACGCTGCGCTTCAACGCCACGTATTTCTACTCTCAGTACGACGCGCTGCAGCTGTCCATTCTAGAGCCGCCGCCCGTGTTCCAGTTCGGCATCATCAACGCCGACTCCCTCATCCAGGGCCTTGAGCTGGAAAGCACCTGGCGGCCGGCCGACTGGGTGCTTCTGAGCGGCAATGTCGGGATCAACGATTTCGAATATGATGAAGGCTCGCGGGTCGATCCCGGCGTGAACCGGCCCTATGACGAGCTGGAAGGCAAGCAGTTCCCCGACCTGGCGGCGCGTCTGAACGCGGCGTTCTTCCACAGCACCGCCTATGGCGAGTTCTCGTTCGGCGGCTCGGCGACCTATTCCGACGAGTTCTTCCGCAACGTGGCCAATGACGACTCCATCGTCTCGCCGGCGGTGACCACGGTTGATCTGTTCGCGGCGCTGGAGAATGGAAACTGGCGTCTTCAGCTGGAAGGTCAGAACGTCACCGACGAGGACATCTTCCTGGCAGGCAGCGCTGCGGCGACGCCGGGCTCGCGCGGCAGCCGCTACTACACCCACGGCGCGCTGTGGAGCCTCAATCTGCGTCTGGAGTTCTAGGCGACGCTCTCCAACGGCCGATCAAGCGCCCCGGCCTTTGAGGTTCGGGGCGTTTTTCTCAGCCGAACGCCTGGCGCCACAGGAAGATCGCCACCGCGCCCTGGAAGAAGATCCCGATCGCGAAACCGGCTGCGCCGACGCCGGCCGCGGCGATGATCGCGACGAAGCGCACCGGCATCTGCACGCTCGCATTCCAGCGCTCGCGCGCCGTGGCGTAGGGGCTGGCGGTGATTTCGGTGAGATCGTTGAAGCCGCCGCGCAGCAAGTTCGCGATCAGCCAGAGCCAGAGAAACGCGAAGCCCCAGCCGATGATGCGCAGCCAGGTCGCGATCGCCGGATCGGCCAGCACCTCGCCCCAGAAGTCGGAGCCCCAGAACGCGGTTTCCATGACGATCCTTCAGTCGGGCGAAGGCCGGTCTATCCCTCGACCCAGCCGGCCATCGCCTCGATCCCCTCGACGACCCGGCCACAATGGCGCTTCAGGAACGCCGCGTCGAGGTCTTCACCGCCGGCGAGCGCGTCAAGCGCGGCTTCGCCGTCGAAATCGACAAAGGCCAGGCGCAGCGACAGCTCGCCGGGCGGGCGTCCGAAGGCCGAGCCGGGCAGGGTGGCCACGCCGGCTTCGTCGAGCAGCCGCCGGCAAAGCTCAAGGCTCGTCGTCACCCCGCGTCCGGCCAGGCGCTCGCGCACCGGATCGAAATTGGGAAAGGCGTAGAAGCCGCCCTTGATCGGATTCACCGCCGCCCCGGCGGCGGAGAGACGTCGCGACACGTACTCGGCCAGCGCCTTCAGCACCGCGCGCGAGCGCTGAAGATAAAGCTCCAGCTCCGGTCCGCCTTCGAACGCGGCGATGGCGGCGTGCTGGATCGGCGCGGAAACCGAGGTGTAGGTCTCGCTCGCGGCCGCGGCCATGGCCTTGCGAAGCCAGGCGAGGGATTTGGGAAAGGCGAAGAAGCCCAGGCGCCAGCCGCCCGCGCCGGCCCATTTGCTGATGCCGTCGGAAATGATCGTCCCGCCCCGATAATAGCGCGCCGCCGAGCGATGCTTGCCGTCGAACTGCACGCCGCCATAGATCTCGTCGGACAGAAGCAGCATGCGGCGATCGCCGGCGACGCGCGCGATCTCCTCCAGATGCTCGACGGTGTAGGCGGTCCCGGTGGGGTTGCCGGGTGAATTGAGGATCAGCAGCCGCGGGCGCTGGGGATCGTCGGCGCACATGGCGCCGAGCGCCTTCGCGGTCACTCCGAGGCCGGTTTCGGGATCGGTGGGCAGCCAGCTGATGGGCCGCCCGAGGATCTGGGCCTGGGGCGCGTAGCTCACCCAACTCGGCGTCGGGATCACCAGATCGCCGTAATAGACCATCTGCACCAGGAACATCAGCTCCTTGGTGCCCGGTCCGATGAGAATGTCCTCGGCGTCGAAATCGAGATCCTGAGTGCGCTTGAGATGGCCGCAGATCGCCTGGCGCAGGGCGGGCAGGCCCTGGACGGGCAGATAATCCTTCTGATGGGCGTTCTGGGCGAGACGGCGCTGCATGATTTCGGGCACCGGGAAGGGAGACTGGCCGAGCCCGAGCTTCGACACCTTGCGCCCTTGCGCGATCAGCGCGGCGGAGCGTTCGTTGATCTCCAGCGTGGCCGAGAGGCCGAGGCCGCGCACGTTCAGATTCAGCTGCACGCTCGGACAGAAGGCCTGAAGCGAGGAGGCCGGAGCAGGGGTGGTGTCGTCCATCAAGTCAGGTCTCGCCGGGCGGGTTGAGCCCGGCGGTGAACAGCCGGGTCAGATCATCGAAGAAGCGGCCCATGTCGAGCGGGCGCGACTCCTCTCCGGCGAGCAGGCGCTGGTGAAGAACCGCCACAAGAACAGGGGCGTAAAGGAAAATCGCCGCGTGCCGCACCCGTTCCGGATCGTCGGCGCCGGGATCCACCCCAGGCGCAAGGCGGCGCTCCAGCGCGGTGAGCGAGGGCTCGATGATCAGATCGAGATAGGCCCGCGCCACGGTGCGGTCATGGATGGATTCCACGAAGGCGAAGGCGTGGGCCTGGGCGAAGACATTGCTGCTGGAGCCCTCCATGGCGAGGCCGGCATAGCCGGTCACCGCGGCCTCCAGCGAGACCGCCGGCTCGGCCGAGCGTTCCAGCCAGTCGCGCGCGCCGTCGGCGAAATAGCCGATAATGGCGATCACCACGCCCTGACGATCGTTGAAATAATGGCGCAAGGTCGGCTCGGAGACGCCGGCCTTGATGGCGAACTGGCGCAGGCTCACCGGTGCACTGCGCTCGGCGATGGCCGTGCGGGCGAGGATCGCCAGGAGTTCGCTCTTGCGGTCCGTGGCCGGACCGGTTGCAGCCGCCGTGCTCGCCATATCGTTTCAACGCCCCATGCCGACGGCGCGCCCCCTGCGCCGGTGAAATTGCGACTCACCGAGTCCACTCTAACGCCGTGGGCGGATGAAGAAAGGCCGGGCTGCGCCCGCGGGGTTTCGGCGCAGGCGTGCAGCTGGCGGCGCCAAAGCCGCGGGCCTTCCGTCGCATTTTTCACCAACGCTCGCCGCAACCGATCTTGCCGAAGGGCTTTTATATAGCATATACGATATAGAAGCGCGCCGGATCGGCCGGCGCTGTCGCAAACGGGAGACCCTCATGCGCTTGATTTCTCGTCTCGCCGCCGGGGCCGCTTTGGCCGCCGCCGCCGCCGCGCCCGGCTTCGCCCAGCAATACGTATCCGGGTCGGCCGGCTTCAATTTCCAGGCCGACAGCGACAATTCCGGCGCGTTCACGCGCGATTTCGTCACCGGCGACGGGGTTGCCGTGCCCGCCGGGACCACGCTGCCGTCTGGCACGGCGCTCGGCTGGACCACGGAGTTTGAAACCGGCCTGTTTCTGGCGGCCGCCTACGGCTATCGCTTCGACGCCGGCATGGCCAATGGCGGCGCGTTCCGGCTCGAAGGCGAAATCTCCTACACCTCGGCGGACGTGGACACCCATACCGGTGTGACCGCGGGCGGGAACGCGCTGGGCGCGGCCGACGCGGCGGTGCTGATCACCGGATCGGCCCCGCTGGGCGTCACCGTGGCCGATCTGGTCGCGGACGGGCAGGGCGACGTCACTTCGCTCGGTTATGCGGTCAACGGCTATTACGACCTGCCGATCCAGGGCACGGCCTTCTCCGCCTATGCGGGGCTGGGCGTCGGGATCGCGGAAGTGGAAGTGGATTATTCGCCGTCAGCCACGCCGATCGTGCGCGACACCGAGATGGTCGGCTTCTACCAGGTCATGCTCGGCGGCTCCTACGCCTTCGCCGACGGGGTGGAAGGCTTCGCCGGCTATCGCTTCCGCCAGAGCCAGGACGCGGAGACCGATTCGGTGCTGGTCCCGGCCTCGCTCGACATCGAGAACACCAACCACATTCTGGAGGTGGGCCTGCGCTACAGCTTCTAGCCCGCAAGGCTTGAAGCGGCCCGCTCGGCGCCCTGCGCGGTCCCCCCTCGCGCAGGGCGTTTTCTTGTGCGAAGCGGGGCGGCGCCTCTATCGTGCGCGCGATCGCCGTTCACCCCACAAGGAGACGCCCCATGCGCGCCCTCGTCTGCAAGGATTTCGCCCCGTACGACCAGCTCCAGGTGGAGGACGTGCCCGAGCCCGATCTGGGCGAAGGCATGGTGATGATCGACGTGAAGGCGGCGGGCGTGAACTTCCCCGACATCCTTCTGGTCGAGGGCAAGTACCAGATGAAGCCGCCCACGCCCTTCGTGCCGGGCATGGAGGCGGCCGGCGTCGTTTCGAAGCTGGGCGAGAAGGTCCAGGGCGTGTCCGAAGGCCAGCGCGTGATCGTGGCCACCATGCTCGGCGCCTTCGCCGAGAAGGTGCCGGCGCACTTCACCCAGATCGTGCCGATGCCCGACGCCATGAGCTTTGAGCAGGGCGCCGCGCTCACCACGATCTACGGCACCAGCTATCACGCGCTGAAGGACCGGGCGAAGCTTAAAGAGGGCGAGACCGTGCTGGTGCTCGGCGCTGCGGGCGGGGTGGGAATCGCCACCGTCCAGCTCGCCAAGGCCATGGGCGCCAGGGTCATCGCGGCGGCCTCCAGCGACGAGAAACTCGCCTTCGCCAGGGAGAACGGCGCGGACGAGACGGTGAACTACACCACCGAGGACCTCAAGGCGAAGGTCAAGGAGCTCACCGGCGGCAAGGGCGTGGACGTGGTCTACGATCCCGTCGGCGGAGACTTTTCCGAAGCCGCGCTGCGCGCCTCGGGCTGGGATGCGCGTTATCTGGTCGTAGGCTTCGCCTCCGGTCCGATCCCGAAGATCCCGCTCAATCTCGCCCTTCTGAACTCGCGCAACATCATGGGCGTGTTCTGGGGCGCCTGGGTGGGCCGCGAGCCGAAAGCCAACGCGCAGAACATGAAAGAGATCTTCGATTTCTTTGAAGCCGGGAAGATCGATCCGCAAATCTCAGCCAGCTATCCGCTGGAGGATGTCCAAGGGGCGTTCGAAGACCTGATGGAGCGCCGGGTGAAGGGCAAGGTTGTCCTGACGCCCTAGGCGGGTCCGAGTTGAACGGAGCGAAGAAGGGTGCTCGCGCGCGGCTTTCGGAGGCGCGACGGCGAGTCCCTACTGCGCATCCGGTGAAGATTCCGCATGGCGCGCGGCCGGTTTTGCTGGAAATGGTGAACCGGTTTTCCTAGAACCCCGCCAACCGCCGGGGCGCCGGCGCGGGAGAGACCGGGGAGACGTCGTTGGGCCGCAAGCTCGTCTACATCGCCGTGCTGACCGTCGTGCTGGCGGTGTTGTGGCTGCTCCTGTCGGGCAAGTGGGAGCACATCCTGCTGCTCACCGTCGGGGCGCTTTCGGTCGTGTTCTCCGTCTGGCTCACTCTGCGCATGGGCGTGCTGGACGGCGAGGCGGCGCCGTTCGCCGGCCTGCCGCGCTACCTCGGCTACTGGGTCTGGCTCGGCGGAGAAATCTTCAAGGCCAACATCCAGGTGGTGAAGCTCGCCATGGCGCCCGATCTCAACATCAAGCCGGTGATGACGCGGGTGGCCGCCACCCGCGGCAGCGACATGGCGCTCGCCACCTTCGCCAACTCCATCACGCTCACGCCGGGCACGGTGACGGTGGAAGTGGAGAAGACCGGCTTCCTCGTGCATGCGCTGGACGAGAGCTTCGCCGACCAGGAGGCGTTCCGCGACATGGAGCGGCGTGCGGTGGCGGCGGCCGACGGGGAGACCGAGCGATGATCATGGCGGCCGTCGATTTCGCCGTGGCGGGCATGCTCGCCGTCGGCATGGCGCTGATTCTCGGCCGGCTGTTCGCCGGGCCGACCCTGTACGACCGCGTGCTTGCGGTGAACGCGTTCGGCACCAAGACGGTGCTCTTCCTGGTCTGCTTTGCGCTGATGGTGGGCGAGACCGCCGCCATCGACATCGCGCTGCTTTACGCGCTGGTGAACTTCATAGCGACCATCGCGATCCTGAAATTCTTCCGCTACCGCTCGCTGGAAGTGGCGCTGTCGCAGATGGCGCTGCGCCGTGCGCTGGACCGGGAGGACGACTAGTGCCCGAACTGATCCTTGAGATCCTCCTGGACGGGGTTTCGGCGGCGCTGATGCTCACCGGCGCGGTGTTCGTCCTGGCCGGCGCGCTGGGAATGCTGCGCCTTCCCGATTTCTACACCCGGCTGCACGCCGCCGGCGTCACCGACACGCTGGGTGCGGAGCTGATCGTCATTGGATTGATGCTGCAGACCGGCTGGTCGCTGGACACGGTGAAGCTTGCGCTTCTGGGTCTGTTCGTTTTCCTCACGAGCCCCACCGCGACCCACGCCACGGCCAACGCGGCCTATAAGGCGGGGCTGAAGCCGGTGCTGACCCGCTTCCGGCCACGCGGCGGCGATGGAAAAGGGGGCGCGTGATGAATTTCGACTACACCCAGATCTTCGATTACGCGCTGCTCTTGATGATGCTGGCGGTGGGCATCGCCGTGATCCGGCTGCGCAATCTGTTCGCCGTGGTGATGCTGACCGGCGTCTACTCGCTTCTGTCGGCGGCCTGGTTCGTCTCGCTGGACGCACTGGACGTGGGCTTCACCGAAGCCGCCGTCGGCGCGGGCATCTCCACCGTGCTGCTCCTGGCCGCCATGCTGCTCACCGCGCGCGAGTGCGCGCCGGTGAAGGCCGGCCGGCACTGGGCCGCGCTGGTCGTGACGACGGCGGCCGGGCTCGCCCTGTTCTACGCCCTGCCGGACATGCCCGAGTACGGCGCCGTCACCAGCCCGGCCAATTCGGGGGTGGGCATGGATTACATGATGATGACGGCGGACGACATCATCATCCCGAACGTCGTCACCGCGGTGCTGGGCTCCTATCGGGGCTTCGACACCATGGGCGAGGTGTTCGTGGTGTTCGCCGCCGGGGTCGGGGTGGCGCTGCTGCTCAATCTCGCCGGCCGCCGCCGCAAGCAGGGAGCCCGGTGATGCCGCCGCATCTGATTTTGCGGGTGGTGGCCAAGCTGCTGATCCCGCTCATCCTCGTGTACGGGTTTTATGTGCATTTCCACGCCAAGTACGCGCCCGGCGGCGCGTTCCAGGCGGGCGTGATCCTCGCCGCGGCGGTGATCCTTTACGCGCTGATCTACGGCGTCGACGCGGCGCGCACGGCCGTGCCGCCCTGGGTGGTGCGCGTGGGCATGGCCCTGGGCGCGTTCATCTTCGCGGCGGTGGGCTTCGTGACGATCGCGCTGGGCGCCAACTTCCTCGACTACACGCCGCTGCATCCCAACGAAGAGATGGCGCGCGGTCAGTATATCGGCATCGTCGCGGTGGAGATCGGCGTCCTCCTGACGGTCACCTGCGTGATCATCGCGATCTTCTACGCCTTCGCCGGGCGCAGCCCGGAGATCACCGAGGAGGACTGGTGAGATGGTCGAGATGATCCTCGAACGCCTGCCCTTCGTGGCGGCGATCATCCTCATGATGGTCGGGCTCTATGCGCTGATGGCGACCGGAAACCTGGTCAAGCGCATGGTCGGTCTGACCCTGTTCCAGACCTCGGTCTTCCTGCTCTATATCGCCATCGGCAAGGTGTTCGGCGGCGGCGCCCCGATCCTCGACTATAAAAAGCTGAAGGCCGACGCGCTCGATCCGGCGACGCTTTACGCCAATCCGCTGCCGCAGGTGCTGATCCTCACCGCCATCGTCGTGGGCGTCGCCACGCTCGCGGTGGGCCTGGCCCTGGTGGTGCGCATCCGCGAAGCCTACGGCACGATCGAGGACGACGAGATCGCCGAAGCCGATTATTCGCTTGAACTTGAAAAGGGCGTTTGACCGGTGAACGACGCTGTTCTGCTTCCGGCGGCGCTGGCCGCCCATGCGCCGGTGTTCCTGGCCGCGGTTCCGCTGACCCTCGCCGCGGTGTGCGCGGCGATCCCGTCGGGCCGCGCGGCCTGGATGATCGCGCTGTTCTCCGTCACGGTGTCGCTTCTGTGCGCGATCGAGCTGGTGTTCGCCACGCGCGGCGAATACCAGATCGTCAGCTATGCGCTGGGCGGTTGGGAGCCGCCCTACGGCATCGAGTTCCGCATCGACGGCATGAACGCGGCGATCGCGCTGCTGCTCTCGGTCATCGGGTTTCTGGCGCTAATCTTCGCCGCGCCCAGCGTCGAGGACGAGATCGCCAAGGACAAGCGCTCGCTGTTCTATTCCGCCTTCCTGATCTGCTTCTCCGGCCTGTCGGGCGTGACGCTGACCGGCGACGCGTTCAACCTGTTCGTCTTCCTGGAGATCAGCTCGATCGGGACCTATGCGCTCGTGGCCATGGGCCACACCGCCGACCGGCGCGCGCTGACGGCCTCGTTCAACTATCTGATCATGGGCACGATCGGGGCGACCTTCTTCGTGATCGGCGTCGGCTTCCTCTACATGGCCACCGGTACGCTGAACATGGCCGACATGGCGGTGGAGATCGCCAACCAGCCGGGCGACCGGGTGATCCTGGTGGCCTACGCCTTCATCCTTGTGGGCATGGGCCTGAAGGCGGCGATGTTCCCGCTGCATCTCTGGCTGCCGAACGCCTACGCCTTCGCGCCGAATTTCGTGACCACCTTCGTCGCCGCGACCGCCACCAAGGTGGCGTTCTACGTCATCATCCGCTTCTCCTACGACGTGTTCTCCATCGAGAGCGGCTTCGTGGCGAACGCGATGACCTACGTCATCACGCCGCTGGCCATCGCCGGCATGCTGGTGGCGTCGGCTCAGGCGTTGTTCCAGGCCGATGCGCGCCGCCTGCTCGCCTACTCCTCGGTGGCGCAGGTGGGCTACATGCTGCTGGGCCTGGGGATCGCCACCGGGGCGGGCGTGACCGCGGGCGTCCTGCACCTTTTGAACCACGCCATGATGAAAGGCGCGCTGTTCATGGCGCTGGGCGCCTTCGCCATCGCCTACGGGGTGCGCCGGATCGACGATCTCAAGGGCCTCGGCCAGGCCATGCCGGTGACCAGCGCGGCCTTCACCATCGGCGCGCTCTCGCTCATCGGCGTTCCGTTCACGGTGGGCTTCATCTCGAAATTCTATCTGGTCCAGGCCGCCCTCGACAAAGGCTGGTGGTGGGCGGTCGCCGCGATCCTCGCAAGCTCGGTGCTGGCGGTGTTTTATTGCTATCGCATGCTCGTCGCGCTCTGGGTCGCTCCGCCGCCGAGCGCTGAGCATCGACCCAACGGGGCTGTGCGCGCGGCGCCGATGATGATCCTTGTTCCGCTCTGGGTCTTAGCGCTCGCCAATCTCTGGTTCGGCCTGGACGCCACGCCCATCGTCGATCTGGCGCGCACCGCGGCCGAGGCCGCGATCAACGGGGGTGTCGCGCGATGAGCTGGACTCCCGAACTCGCCCTCATCCTGGCGCTGGTCATACCGCTGATCGGCGGCGCCGGCGTGGCCGCCCTCGGCAAGGCGCCGAACTGGCGCGAGGCGGTGACCCTGGTGAGCGCCGTGGCGCTCGCCGTGGTGGTCGCCTATCTGGTCGAGGCCGCCTCGGGCCGGCCGACGATCACCCTGGTGGAGTTCGCGCCGGGCCTGACGCTCACCTTCACGCTTGAACCTCTGGGCGCAGTGTTCGCCATGGTGGCGAGCGGGCTGTGGATCGTGAACTCGCTCTATTCCATCGCGTACATGCGCGGGAATAAAGAGCACGACCAGACCCGGTTCTATGTCTGCTTCTGCCTGTCCATCGCCTCGGCCATGGGCATTGCTCTGGCGGGCAACCTCATCACCCTGTTCTTCTTCTACGAGGCGCTGACCCTCTCCACCTATCCGCTGGTGGCCCATAAGGGCGACGCCAAGGCGAAGAAGGGCGCCACGATCTATCTCGGCATCCTGCTGGCGACCTCGATCGGCCTTCTGCTGCCGGCGGTGTTCATCACCTATTTCATGACCGGCACCACGGACTTCACCGCCGGCGGGATCCTGTCGCAGGCCGCAGGCCCGGTGGCCGGCTCGATCCTTCTGGTGCTGTTCGCCTTCGGCATCGGCAAGGCCGCGCTTATGCCGATCCATCCCTGGCTCCCCAACGCCATGGTGGCGCCCACGCCGGTCTCCGCGCTCCTGCACGCCGTGGCGGTGGTGAAGGCGGGCGTGTTCACGATGCTGAAAGTGGTGATCTACATTTTCGGCCCGGAATACATGGACACCCTGCCGGCCGCGGACGTGCTGGCCTGGATCGCCGGCGCCTCCATCGTCATCGCGTCGGTCATCGCCTTCACCAAGGATAATCTGAAAAGCCGGCTCGCCTTCTCCACGGTGTCCCAGCTTTCCTACATCACGCTGGGCGCCATGCTGGCGAGTCCGGCCGCGCTTCTGGGCGGGGCGCTGCAGATCGTCATGCACGCCTGGGGCAAGATCACCCTCTTCATGACCGCCGGCGGCATCTACACCGGCACCAAGAAGGGCGAGATCAGCCAACTCGACGGGCTCGGCTGGTACATGCCGGTGACGTTCGGGGCGTTCCTGGTGGGCGCGCTCTCCATCATCGGCGTGCCGCCCTTCGGCGGCGTCTGGCCGAAAATCTTCCTGATGGAAGGCTCCGCCGACGCCGGTCAGCCCTGGCTGATTTTCGTGCTGATCGGCTCGACCCTGCTCAATATCGGCTATCTCCTGCCGATCGTGATCCGCGGCTTCCTGAAGCCCAAGCCGAAGGTCAGCCCCATGAAGCCGGGCCTGCCGCCGCCGCTCGCCTGTATCGCGCCGGCGATCACGGCGGCCGGGACCATCGTCCTGTTCTTCGCCGTGGGTCCGCTGATCGATTATCTCGCCCCCGTCTTCACCACGGAGATGACGCCATGAGCCGGGCCGCACCGCCTCCCGCCGGCCGGGTCCACCCGCTCGCCAAGCCGTTTCAACGCCTGTCGGGACCGCGCACAGGCCTGCTCGTGATCGCCGGGATTCTGGCCGCGCTGCTCGTCAGCTTCGCGGTGGAGTTCGCGGTGACCGGCGGCGAGGGCTGGTCGAAATATCCCGAAGTGCTGGGCGGTTACGAGATTCTTCCGGCCCTGGCGCTGGCGGCGGCGATCCTGATCTCCTGGGTGGTGCGCGGGCTGGTGTCGGCCAGCGCCGGGTTCTACGAGCGCGGCGACGTTAAGACCGGCGAGGCCGATCTCGGCGGGACCGTGGGCGCGCCGGGCGACAAGGCGTTCGACGGTTCGAAATCCGGAGGGGCGTCGTGACCGATCTGCTCGGCTTCCTTCATGGGGTCTCGCCGGCCTGGCCGTTGATTCTCGGCGGGATCGCGGCGCTGGTGATCCCCAATCAGGGGCTGCGCAAGGCGGTGATGATCGCCGCGCCGCTGATCGCGCTGGCCTGCTGGTTCGCGACCCGGGAGCCGGGAGTATACGGCGTGCTGGACCTGGGTCCGGTGACGCTGGAGACCTTCCGCTTCGATGCGCTTTCGCGCGTGTGGGCGCTGGTTTTCGTGCTCATCGCGTTCATCAACGGGATCTACGCCTTCCATGAGCGCGGACCGATCTCCGACGCCAGCTCGTTGATCTACGCCGGCTCGGCGGTGGGCGCGGTGTTCGCGGGCGATCTCCTGACCCTGTTCTTCTTCTGGGAGATCACCGCCATCGCCTCGGCGCCGCTGATCTTCGCCGCCGGCGGCCCGGCCGCGCGGCGGGCGGGACTGCGGTACCTGGCCATCCAGGTCCTTTCCGGCGTCCTGGTGCTGGGCGGCGCGAGCCTGTGGGCGAGCGAGACCGGCTCCTGGACCTTCGAAGCGCTGGATCTTTCCGGCCTCGCCGGCTGGATGCTGCTCCTCGGCTTCGGGATCAAGGCCTGCTTCCCGCTGCTGCACATGTGGATGCCGGACGCCTATCCCAAGGCGACCGCCTTCGGCGCGGTCGTTCTTTCGGCCTTCACCACCAAGATGGCCATCTACGCCCTGGCGCGCGGCTTTCCGGGTCTCGACCTGCTGATCTATGTCGGCGCGGTGATGGCCGTGTTTCCGATCGTCTTCGCGATCCTGGAGAACGATCTGCGGCGCACGCTCGCCTACGGCCTCATCAACCAGCTCGGCTTCATGGTGGTCGGCGTCGGGATCGGGTCGCAGCTGGCGCTCAACGGCGTGGCGGCGAACGCCTTTGTCGGCGTGATCTACATGGCGCTGATGTTCATGGTCATGGGCGCGGTCCTCAAGCGCACCGGCACGGTGAAGGCGACCGAGCTCGGGGGCCTGTTCAGCGCCATGCCGGTCACCGGCGTCTTCGCGGTGCTCGGCGGGCTCGCCGTCGTCGGCGCGCCGCTCTTCTCCGGCTTCGTGGCCAAGACGCTGATCCTTTCAAGCGTCCATTACGAGCACATCACCTGGCTCTACGTGGTCTTGATCTTCGCCTCGGCCGGCGTGATGGAGCAGAGCGCGCTGAAAGTCCCGTTCTTCGCGTTCTTCGGGAAGACGCGCGAATGGCGGGTGGCCGAAGCGCCCACCGGGATGCTCATCGCCATGGGTTTGTGCGCGCTGTTGGGCGTGTTCTTCGGCGTGAACTATCAGGCGCTCTACGCGCTCCTGCCGTTTGAGATCGACTACAAGCCCTACAAGCTGGATTCGGTGATCGGTCAGCTGCAGATCCTCGCCTCCGGCGCGCTGGCCTTCGCGGCTCTGATCTGGCTGAAGCTCTACCCGCTGAAGGACGACCGCACCATTCTCGACGCCGACTGGCTCTATCGCTATGTGGGCGACGGCGCGGCGCGCTGGGGCGCGGCCATGGGCCGGCTTCTGGTGGGCAATCTCGAGGCCCTGCTCGGCGGCGGGCTGAAAGCGTTCGGCGGCAAGCTGTTCAACCTGTTCAGCCCGGCCGGCGGACTGTCGCGCGACTTCCCGTCCGGATTGATGGCGCTTTGGACGGCCATCGTGCTCGCCGGCGTGGTGCTGGTGGCGTACTTCTCCCCGTTGTAGGCGGGTCGCCTGATGGGCGATATTCCAGCGTGCGCTAGAAAGTTCTGCACCTGATATAGGAAAGTTATCCTCGCGTTCCTCTCTTGTTCCTATCATGCTCCCTGACCCGTGGGGTTTGAAGGACATGAGACCGGGAGGACGACGTGACATACGAACGAGATCTGGAGGACAGAGCGCGCGCGCGCCTCGCGCTGCAGACGGTGGCCTACGCGCTGGGCGTGCCGGCTGAGGAGATCGATCAACCCACGCGCGGCGCGGCGCGGGCGTCGATGGCGCGCCAGGTGGCGATCTATCTCAGCCATGTGGCGTTCGAGATGAGTCTGCAACGCTGCGCGCAGGCCTTCGGGCGCGATCGCTCCACCGCCGCCTACGCCTGTCATCGCATCGAGGACCGGCGCGACGACGCGGAGTTCGACGCCTTTCTGGACGAGCTGGAGGCGTGCCTGCGCGCCGCGCCGCCCCCGGCCCGCGTCATGGAGCAGGCATGACCGGCTGGCTCGGCCGCCTGGCCCGGCCCGGCGCCCTCCTGGCCCGCCTGCCCGGAGGCAAGCCCGGCTACGGGGTGTTCCCCAGGGGCGACCGCCGCCGGCGCCCGTTGGCGCTGGCGAGCGAGGCCGAGGTCCGGCGCGCGCTCAGCGACGGCGCGATCGAACCGGGCGAGGGTGGCCATGTCCTCACCGAGGCTGGACGCGCGCGGGTCCGGCGCGACGGCGCCGGCGCGGCGGGCTTCTCGGTCCAGCACGGAGACATCGCGCGGCGGATCGTGATCGAGCCCGCAGGCGAGCGGGCGGTGTTCGCGCGCACCGGCGGACCGCTGGACCGCTATCTCGCGCCGATGGGCGGCAAGCCCGCCCTGTTGAACAAGATGCATGCGGTCGCGGCGGCGACCTTCATCCGCGACCATCACCGCTCGGCGCTGAACAGCCGGGTGACGCAGGACTGGTCGGGCATGCCCGGCGCGAAATCCCGCGCCGCGCCGAAGGATCGCTGCGAGGCGCCGGTCTCCCGCCTGGACGCCCAGGCACGGGTTCTCGCCGCGCTCGACGCGGTGGGGCCCGGCTTCGACCGGCTCTTGATGAACGTGCTGATCCGCGAAACCGGCATGGTCGGCGCAGAACGCGATCTCGGCTGGAAGGCGCGCTCGGGCGCGCCGGCTCTGAAAACGGCCCTCGACCGGCTGGCGATCCACTACCGGCTGAAGAAGCGCGAGCGGGTGGTGTGACGGGTGTTTTGTCCTCCCCCGCCTGCGGGGGTGTCCGCAAAGCGGACGGAGGGGGCGGCTGCGTGATCGATGGTCGGCGCAGCCTCCCTCGGCCCGGAGGTTCGCTCCGGTCCACTCCCCCCGTAACCGGCAGGGCTGTCGCATATTGCGGCGACGAAGCGTTCTCCCTCCCCCGAGGGGGAGGGAGGCATGAACGGGCCGTCGCGCGTCATATGCGATGGCCCTGCCGTAGACGGGGGGAGACATCACGTAATGCGTTTCGCCTCTCACCCCGGCGGGGGAAGACCGCCGGTTTCGAAGCTCTGCACCAGAGACCCCACCACCAGGCGCCAGCCGTCCACCAAGACGAAGAAGATCAGCTTGAAGGGCAGCGAGATCACGATGGGCGGCAGCATCATCATGCCCATGGACATGAGGATGGAGGCCACCACCAGATCGATGATCAGGAAGGGGATGAACAGGAGGAACCCGATCTCGAAGGCGCGTCGGAGCTCGGAGATCATGAAGGCCGGCGCCACCACATGGACCGGTGTGGCTTCCGGCGTTTCCGGCTCGATGTTCGCGATGCCCAGGAACAGGGCGAGGTCGTCTTCGCGGGTATGGGCGAGCATGAAGCGCTTCACCGGCTGGGTGGTCTCGGCGAACGCTTCCTCGGTGGAGATCTGACCGTCCAGCAGGGGCTCGATCCCCTGCTGATAGCTCTCGGTGAACACGGGAGCCATGATGAAGGCGGTCAGGAACAGGGCGAGCGAGATCAGCACCGCGTTGGGCGGGCTTTGCTGCAGGCCGATGGCGGTGCGCAGGAGCGACAGCACCACCACGATGCGCACGAAGCTCGTCGTCATGATCAGGATGGACGGCGCCAGGCTTAAGACCGTCAGCAGCGCGACGAGCTGGAGCACGCGCTCGGTCAAACCCGTGCCTTCCCCGAAATCGATGCTGACCGCGGGCGTCGCGAGCGCCGGAGCGGCGAAAATCAGCGCGAGACCGGCCGCGAAGGCGGCGAGCTTTAACAGCCGCCCGGTCATTCGGCCGCTCTCAGGGTTTCGGGCTCGTCCTCGGGAAGCGCCGGTTCGAACACCGGCTCGGCCTTGGCGGGGCGGCTGTGCAGCACCGTCTCGCGTTCCGGGCCGAGCAGCAGGACATGCTCCACATCGTCGCTCTTGACGATCACCACCCGGCGGCGCGGATCGAGAGTCAGGCTTTCCTTCACCGATAAACGGCGATCGCGGCGCTCAAGCCCTTGAAAGCCGGCGAGGCCTGAGGGCAGCCAGCCCTTGCGCAGGATCACCGCCACCCCGCCCAAAAGGCCGAGCACCACCAGCAAGGCGGCGAAATAGCGGGAGAAATCAATCAGATCCACAGCACTCAGCCCTCCGGCGCGCTCGCGCGAGCGCTCCATCTTCAAAGGGCTAACGGGAGTCGCACGCGGCGTTAAGTCCGGTTAAGCGGCTCTTAACCGGCGCAAGGCAGGATGAATCCTTGAGTAACATGTGGGAGCCGCGTTCATGGCCCTCGACGACATCAACGTGCTCGCCACGCTGCGCCAGGCGCTGGGCTATCATAACGCCCGTCAGCGCGTGATCGCCGAGAACGTGGCCAATGCGAACACGCCGGGTTTCACGCCCGGCGACATCTCCCAGAGCCAGTTCGAGCGTCTGCTGAACGGCCAGGCGAGCGCGGCGGCCGGCGGCTTGCGCGTCACCGATCCGCGCCATTTCACCGGCGGCGCGACGGGCGGTTCAGCCGCGGCCTATCGCACCGAGCAGCGGCCCGACACCGAGACCACGGTAAATGGCAATTCGGTGGTGATCGAGGAGCAGATGGTGCGCGCCAACGAGAACCGGATGAAGTTCGAAACCGCGCTGAGCCTCTATCAGAAAAGCCTCAACATGATCCGCACGGCCGCCCGGCCGGCGGGCCAGTAAGGAGCTTGAGCCATGGATAAAGCCTCCGAAACGCTCCAGATCGCGGCGGCCGGCCTGCGCGCGCAATCCTCGCGCATGCGCGTCATCGCCGAGAACGTCGCCAACGCCGATTCCACGGCGCGCACGGCGGGCGAGGACCCGTATCGCCGCCAGATCCCGCTCTTCGATGCCGTGATGGACCGCGAACTGGGCGCGCGCGTGGTGCGGATGAACGATGTCCGCGCCGATCAGAGCGAATTCAAGCTGGTCTACGAGCCCGGCCACCCGGCCGCGGACGGGGAGGGGTATGTGAAATACCCCAATGTCTCCAGCCTGATCGAGCTGATGGACATGCGCGACGCGCAGCGCTCCTACGAAGCGAATCTGACCATGGTGGAAGGCACCCGCCGCATGCTCGAGCGCACGCTCGACCTGCTGCGCCGGTAGAGTTTTAAGGAGGGTCCAGAATGGATCTCGCCGCCATCCGCGCCTACGCCGCAGTCGCTCAACAGGCCGGCCGCATTCAGGGCCGCAACCCCGCCGAGGAGGCCGCCGGCGCCGCCGCGAACCAGGCCGCCGGCGCGCCTGATTTCGGCGCCATGGTTGAATCCGCCGTCGGTTCGGTGGAGCAGAGCGTGAAGACCGCCGAGACCATGACCGCCGCCGCCGCTGTCGGTCAGGCTGAGCTGGTCGACGTGGTCACCGCCGTCGCGGCCGCCGAAGTGCAGCTGGAGACGGTCGTGGCGGTGCGCGACCAGGTCATCCGCGCCTATCAGGAAATCATGCGCATGCCGATCTAAGGGCTGACGGGCTACCCGCCGGGTGCTTGGCGAGAGCGTCACCTCCGACGTGTTTCATCCGCTGGCGGCTGCGCGGCGTTAACGCGGCTTCAATCTTCCTTAACCGGTTTGGTTAACCTTTGGCCAAGCGGGGAGAATCCGTGCACGACGCTGAGGCGCGCCGCGAAAGCAGGCGCGATGCGGAGAGAAGCCATGACGGCCGGCGAAGTCTTGGACATCGGCGCTGAAGCGATCTGGACCATGCTGGCCATGGCCGCGCCGGTCATGCTCATCGGGCTGGCGGTGGGCGTGGTGATCGCGCTCCTGCAGGCGCTGACCCAGGTGCAGGAGATGACGCTGGTCTTCGTGCCGAAGATCATCGCGATCTTCCTGGCGCTGTTGATATTCCTGCCGCTCATGGGCGCGCTCCTGTCCGGTTTCATGACGACGATCGTCGATCGAATCGTCGCAGGCTGACCGTATGGTCGCCGGGTTCGACATCTCCCTCACCGTCTTCGCCGCCGCCCTGGTGTTCGCGCGCCTGGGGGCGATCCTGATGCTGTTGCCGGGGATCGGCGAGACCAGCATCCCCACGCGCATCCGGCTCGCCTTCGCGCTGGCCTTCGCCTTCGCGGTGGGGCCGCTGATCGCGCCGAACCTGCCGGCCCTGCCCGAAAGCCTCTCGGCGGCCGCCGGGCTGGTGGCGCTGGAGGCGCTGATCGGGCTGATGATCGGGGCGGCCTCGCGCATTCTGCTGATGGCGGGCGCTGTGGCCGGTCAGATCATCGGTTACCAGACCGGCCTCGCCATGGCGCAGAGTTTCGACCCCACGCAAGGCCAGTCCGGCGCGCTGCCGGCGCAGTTTCTGAACCTCATGTTCATGGTGCTGATCTTCGCCACGAATCTGCACCATTACCTGCTGCTCGCCGCGGCGCAGAGCTATGAGATCATGCCCGCCGGCGCGCTTCCGCCGCTCGGCGACGCGGCGCTGTGGGCGCTTCAGCTCTTCATCGACGCCTTCGCGCTGGCTCTGCAGATCTCCGCGCCCTTGGTGGCGTTCGGGCTGATCTTCTATCTCGGGCTCGGCGTGCTCTCGCGCCTGATGCCGCAGGCGCAGATCTTCTTCATCGCCATGCCTTTGAACATCCTGGTGGGCTTTGCGATCCTGGCCATGACGCTGGGCGCGATCTCGCTGGTCTGGCTCGAGCGCTTCGAACAGTTCGCCGTGACGCTGCAATGATCCATGGCTGAAGAAGACAAGAGTTCGAAGACCGAACAGCCCACCGAGCGGCGCCTGAAAAAGGCCCGCGAGGAGGGCGACGTCCCGAAATCGCAAGAGATTTCGGGCTGGTTCACCCTGGCCGCCGGGCTCGCCGTGTTCGCGTTTCTGGCGCCGGGCGTGTCCAGCGATCTCGCCCGCATTCTCTCCATCTTTCTCGCCCGGCCCCATGAAATGAGCCTCGATGTCGGCGCGGCCATGGAGCTCGCCGCCGCCACGGGCCTGCGCCTCATCGTCATCCTCGGCTTCGTGTTTCTGCTGATCATGGTCGCCGCGGCGGCGGGCAATCTGGTGCAGCACGGGCTGATGTTCACGCCGAAAAAGATCGCGCCCAAGCTCGACAAGCTCAATCCGGTCAATGGCCTCAAGCGCATGTTCGGCCCGGAAGGCTGGATGAATTTCTTCAAGGGCGTCGGCAAGATGGCGCTGGTGGGCGGGGCGGTGACCATCGTCCTCTGGCCGCGCCGCGACGAGCTCATGGCGCTGCCTGCGCTGGCTCCCATCGGGCTGTTGCAGGAGATCTATTCGGCCTCCATCCAGCTTCTGATCGCCGCGCTCATCGTCTACGCCCTCATCGCCGCGGCCGATTTCGCCTTCCAGCGCCATCAGTTCATCGACCGCAACAAGATGAGCCAGAAGGAAATCAAGGACGAGTTCAAGGAGACCGAAGGCGATCCCATGGTGCGCGCCAAGCTGCGCCAGATCCGCCAGGAGCGCGCCCAGCGCCGCATGATGGCGCGCGTGCCCGACGCGGCGGTGGTGATCACCAACCCCACCCACTACGCGGTGGCGCTGGAATACGAGCAGGGTCGCACGCCCGCGCCGATCTGCGTGGCCAAGGGCGTGGACGCGGTCGCGCTGCGCATCCGCGAACTGGCCGAAGAGCACGGGATTCCGATCCTCGAAGACCCGCCCCTGGCGCGCGGCCTTCACGCCAGCGTCGATCTGGAGGAGGCGATCCCGCCCGAACACTATGAGGCGGTGGCCAAGGTGATCGGCTACGTGCTCAGCCTGAAGGGCCGGCGGTGACGCGCCGGCGCGCTCGCTTGCGCGCGCGAAACTATGGTTAACTTCCACGCGCCATGCTGGAAGGCCGAATCAGCTGCACCGGCCCATCTTGGGAGCCCGCCATGACCGACGCCCCCGCCAAGACCGCTCCCGACGCCGCGCAACCCGATGCGCTTGAGGGCGGCGCGCCCGAAGCCCCCGCGCCCGAGGCGCGGCCGGCGCCGCGCGAGGGGCGGCTCGCCCGTCCGCTGACCCGGGCGGTGTTCTGGACCGCCAGCCTGATGGCGCTGATCGCGGCTGCGGTGGCGATCGTGGCGGGCGCCGGGGCGGGCTGGCAGGGCGTGGTTCTGCTCTCCGGCATCGCGGCGTGCGCGCTGCTATTGATGTACGCCCTCGCCGCCGGGGAGGCCGCCGGCCGCGCGCTCGGACGCGATGCGCCGGCGTCCGCCGCGCCCGGCTTCGCCCATGCGGCGCTGGAGGCGCTCGGCGATCCGGTGCTGATCACCGCCCGCGGCGGGCGTCCGGTCTGGGCCAACAAGGCCTATCGCGATCTCGCCGGCGCCGGGCTGTCGGCGCCCCGTCCTGCGGCCGCGCCGGCGCCCGAGCGCCTGTTCACCGGCGCCGCGGCGGGCCCGGTCTATCGCCTGACGCGCGCCGCCGACTCGGGCGAACGGGCCGAGGAGATGCTCGGCCCGCTCAGTCTGCACGGCGAAGGCGCGGCGGTGTATCGCGCCGAGGTCGGCCCGGTGGAGGGCGGAGGCGCGTTGTGGCGGTTTCAGGTCGCGCGCGGCGAAGACGGCGAGGCCGCCGACGCCGCGCCGGATTGGGCCGAACACGCCCCGGTGGGCCTGTTCCTCGCCGACGCCGAAGGCCGGGTGCTCGCCGCCAACGCCACCTTGCGCGGCTGGATCGGGGCGACGCCGGACCAGGCGCTGAAGCTGAAGGATTTCCTCGCCGGCGATGCGGCGGCGGCGTTCGCGCGCTCGCGCGGCGCCGAGGGCGCGGCGCGCCTGGACGCGCGCATGGTGGCGCGCGAAGGCGTGGAGAGCCCGGTGGTGCTCAGCGTGGTGTGGAGCGACGACAAGCCCGCGCGCGCCCGCGGCGTGGTTTACGGGCTGTCGGCCACCGGCGCGCCGCCGGGCCTCGCTCAGATCGCGGCGCAAAGCGGCGCCAAGCCGGGGCGCACCTTCGACGACATGTTCGCCGCCGCGCCCTTCGGCGTGGCGCGTCTGGACGGCGCCGATCCGGCCTCGGCCATGGTGGAGGACGCTAATCCGGCGCTGCTCCAGCTCACCGGCGGCGCGGCGCTGCCCGGCGTGAAGTTCGCCGATCTGTTCGACGTCCAGGACGGGCTGACGGCGGCGTTCGAGCGTGCGTTGTCGGGCTCGGGCGAGCCCGGCGAGGCGCGCCTGAAGGGCGAGGACGGCCGGCCGGTGCATCTGTTCCTGGCGCCGGCGCGCGGCGGAAAGCGGGCGGCCTATATCGTCGACATCACCGCCTGGAAGGCGCTGGAGACCCAGGTCGCCCAGGCCGGCAAGATGCAGGCCGTTGGCCAGCTTGCCAGCGGCTTGGCGCACGACTTCAACAACATGCTCACCGCCATCCGGCTGAATGTGGGCGAGCTTCTAAACCGCCACCCGGTGGGCGATCCGAGCTATCAGGACCTGCAGCAGATCAACTCCACCGTCACCCGCCAAGCGGGGCTTGTAAGGAAGCTCCTGGCGTTTTCGCGCAAGCAGACCTTCCGCATGACGGTGTTCGACATTTCCGACGTGCTGTCGGACTGCTCGGTGATGCTGGGCCAGATCCTCGAAGAGACCGTGAAGCTGGACATCCGCCATGGCCGCGACCTGCCGCTGATTCGGGCCGACCGCAACCAGATCGACAATATTCTGGTGAACCTGGCCACCAATGCGCGCGACGCCATGAAAGGCCAGGGCGGGGGCGTTCTGACCATCACCACCGAGGCGGTGGACGCCGACACGGTTCGCAAAGCCGGCGCGCCGAGCCCGGGCGAGGGGCGCTGGGCCGCGATCCATGTGGCCGACACCGGCTGCGGCATGGACGAGGAGACGCGCAAGAAGATCTTCGAACCCTTCTTCACCACCAAGGCCACGGGCGAAGGCACCGGGCTCGGCCTCGCCACGGTCTACGGCGTGGTCAAGCAGTCGGGCGGCTATCTGTTCGTGGACTCCGAGCCGGGGAAGGGCACGACCTTCTCCATCTACCTGCCCGGCCATGCGCCGAGCGCCGAAGAGACCGCGGAAATCGCCGCCGAAGCCCAGGCCAAGGCCGCCGAGCCCAAGCCGTCCGACCTCGCCGGCCACGGCCGCATCCTCCTGGTGGAGGACGAGGACGCGGTGCGTAAGATCGCGGCCAAGACCCTGGTCCGGCGCGGCTATGAGGTGGTGGAGGCGTGCGACGGCGAGGAGGCGCTCGAGATCCTCGAGGATAATCCGGAAAGCTTCGATCTCCTGATCTCCGACGTGGTGATGCCAGGGCTCGACGGGCCCTCGCTTCTGAAGGAAGGGCGCAAATATCTCGGCGCGGCGCGCGTGGTGTTCATCTCCGGCTACGCCGAGGAGGAGTTCTCCGACACGCTCTCCTCGGATCTGGAGATTTCGTTCCTGCCGAAACCCTTCGACATCCAGCAACTCGCCGAGCGGGTGAAGCAGGAGCTCGCCGCGGCGCGCGGATAGGGCTGGAGTTTCAGTGTGTTGGGGAACGGGCGGTCCGCAATCGGGCGGCCCGTTCTTGTTTGCAGAAAATGTTCTTGTTGCGTTCCTGGAACAAAATGAGTACGACTATGGGTGACTCGCGGCGCGGCCGCTTCATTGCCCGACTCAGGCGATGCGTGAAATAAAGGGAAAAAGGTAATGGCTCAGGCGAGGCTTCAAGTGGTTAAAGAAACCGGCGACAACAAGCAGAAGGCGCTCGACGCGGCGCTCTCCCAGATCGACCGCGCCTTCGGCAAGGGCTCGGTGATGAAGCTGGGCGCGCGGCCGAACCAGAATATCGAGGCGATCTCAACGGGCTCGCTGGGCCTCGACATCGCGCTGGGCGTCGGAGGCCTGCCCAAGGGCCGGATCGTGGAGATCTACGGCCCGGAAAGCTCGGGCAAGACCACGCTCGCCCTGCACACCGTCGCCGAATGCCAGAAGGCCGGCGGCACCGCCGCCTTCGTGGACGCCGAGCATGCGCTCGATCCGATCTATGCGAAGAAGCTGGGCGTCGACGTCAACGAACTGCTGGTCTCACAGCCCGACGCCGGCGAGCAGGCGCTGGAGATCGCCGACACGCTGGTGCGCTCCGGCGCCATCGACGTGCTGGTGATCGACTCCGTGGCCGCGCTCACCCCGCGCGCCGAGCTTGAAGGCGAGATGGGCGACTCGCTGCCCGGCCTGCAGGCGCGCCTGATGAGCCAGGCGCTCAGAAAGCTCACCGCCTCGATCTCGAAATCGAACTGCCTCGTGGTCTTCATCAACCAGATCCGCATGAAGATCGGCGTGATGTTCGGCTCGCCGGAGACCACCACCGGCGGCAATGCGCTGAAATTCTATGCCTCGGTGCGTCTCGACATCCGCCGCATCGGCGCCTTGAAGGACCGCGACGAGGTGATCGGCAACCAGACCAAGGTCAAAGTGGTCAAGAACAAGGTCGCCCCGCCCTTCCGCGAGGTGGAGTTCGACATCCTCTACGGCGAGGGCATCTCCAAGACCGGCGAGCTGCTCGATCTCGGCGTGAAGGGCAATATCATCGAGAAGTCGGGCTCGTGGTACTCCTACGACTCCCAGCGCATCGGCCAGGGCCGCGAGAACGCCCGCAAATTCCTGCTCGACAATCCCGACATGGCCAATCAGATCGAGGCGAAGGTGCGCACCAACGCCGGCCTCATCGCCGAAGAGATGCTTGGCGGGCCGGAGCCCGACGCAGACGAGGGTCCGGAGGAAGCGGCGGGCTGAACGCTCGCGCTGGGCGCGCGGCGCCGGCGGCGCGGCTGAATTCTACAACGCGCGCTTGGCGAAGCCGGGCGCGCGTTCGTATATGTGCGCTCGAAACCCTGCGCGTGATGTGACATACCCCGCGCCCTGACGAAACGACGCGCCGCACCGGCGCACGGAGCCTTTCATGACCGCCTTGCGCGACATCCGCCGCCAGTTCCTCGACTACTTTGCGAAACACGGCCATGAAGTGGTCCAGTCCGCGCCTTTGGTGCCGCAGGACGATCCCACCTTGCTGTTCGTCAACGCCGGCATGGTGCCGTTCAAGAACGCGTTCACGGGCGCGGAAAAGCGCGCGAACCCGCGCGCCACGAGCTCGCAGAAATGCGTGCGCGCCGGCGGCAAGCACAATGATCTCGACAATGTCGGATACACTGCGCGCCACCACACCTTCTTTGAAATGCTTGGGAATTTCTCCTTCGGCGATTACTTCAAGGAGGAGGCGATCCACCATGCCTGGACGCTGACCACGAAGGAGTTCGGCCTTGATCCGGATAAGCTTCTGGTCACGGTCTACCACACCGACGACGAGGCGGCCGACCTGTGGAAAAAGATCGCCGGGTTGCCCGACGAGAAGATCATCCGCATCGCCACCAGCGATAATTTCTGGTCCATGGGCGACACCGGCCCGTGCGGGCCGTGCTCGGAAATCTTCTATGATCACGGGCCGGAAATCGCCGGCGGGCCTCCGGGCAGCCCGGATGAGGACGGCGACCGGTTCATCGAGATCTGGAACCTGGTCTTCATGCAGTTCGAGAGCCAGGCCGACGGCTCGCGCAAGGACCTGCCGAAACCCTCCATCGACACCGGCATGGGCCTGGAGCGCATCGCCGCGGTGCTGCAGGGCGAGCACGACAATTACGATGTGGATTTGTTCAAGACCTTGATCGCGGCCAGCGAGCAGGCGCTGAAGGTGAAGGCGGCCGGACCGGAAGCCGCGAGCCACCGGGTGATCGCCGACCATTTGCGCTCGTCCAGCTTCCTCATCGCCGACGGGGTGACGCCGTCCAATGAAGGGCGCGGCTATGTGCTGCGCCGGATCATGCGCCGCGCCATGCGCCATGCGCACATGCTCGGCGCCTCCGAGCCCGTCCTGCACACGCTGGCGCCGACGCTGGCGGCTGAGATGGGCGACGCCTTCCCTGAGCTGAACCGGGCGCTTCCCGTCATCGAGGAGACGCTGCGCGCCGAGGAGGAACGTTTCCAGCGCACGCTGGGGCGCGGGCTGACCTTGCTGGAGGAGGCCGCCGAGGGCCTGAAGGAGGGCGAGGCGCTGCCCGGCGAGACCGCGTTCAAGCTCTACGACACTTTCGGCTTTCCGCTGGACCTGACCCAGGACGCCCTGCGCGCCAAAGGGATCGGCGTGGACACCGCCGGGTTCGAGAAGGCCATGGCCAAGCAGAAGGCCGATGCGCGCGCCAGCTGGTCGGGCTCCGGCGACGCCGCGCCCGACGCGCTCTGGTTCGACCTGAAGGCGCGTCTGGCCGAAACCGGCTTCGTCGGCTACGCGGCGGAAGAGGCCAACGGCGTGCTGCGCGCCATCGTGGCCGGCGCCGAAGAAGTCAAGACCTTGAACGCCGGCGATCCGGCCGCGCTCGTCTTCGACCGCACGCCCTTCTACGCCGAAGGCGGCGGCCAGATCGGCGACAGCGGCGTCATCGAGTTTGAAAACGGCGCGACATTCATCGTCGATGACACCCAGAAGCGCGCCGGGGCGCTCTACGCCCATATCGGCACGCTGGAGTCCGGCTCGGTGACGCCCGGCGAAGGCGCGATCCTGAAGATCGACGCCGCCAAGCGCGCCAGGACCAAGGCGAACCACTCCGCCACCCACCTGCTGCACGCCGCGCTGCGCGACGTCCTCGGCCCGCACGTGACCCAGAAGGGCTCCTATGTGGGCCCCGACCGGCTGCGCTTCGACTTCTCCCACGCCAAGGCGCTCAGCGAGGACGAGCAGGCGAAGATCGAGGCCCAGGTCAACGCCGTGATCCGCCAGAACGCGCCGGGCGAAACCGCCGAGATGAGCCCGGAGGCGGCCATCGATGCCGGCGCGCTCGCCCTGTTCGGCGAAAAGTACGGCGAGAGCGTGCGCGTGCTCACCATGGGCCGCTCGCTCCAGGCCCAGGGCAAGCCCTATTCGGTGGAGCTGTGCGGCGGCACCCATGTGGCGCGCACCGGCGACATCGCCCTGTTCAAGATCGTCTCCGACAGCGCGGTCAGCGCCGGCGTGCGCCGGATCGAAGCCTTCACCGGCGAAGCCGCGCGCCAGTATCTGGAGACCGAGGCGAAACGGGCGAAGGACGCGGCCGCCGCGCTGAAAATCCCCACCGCGGACCTGACTGAGCGCATCGCCGCGCTGCAGGCCGAGCGCAAGACGCTGGAGCGCCAGCTCGCCGAAGCGAAAAAGCAACTCGCCATGGGCGGGGGTGGCGGCGCCAAGCCGGCCGAGGCCGAAGAGATCGCAGGGGTGAAGTTCACCGGCCGCATCGTCGAAGGCGTCGGCGGCAAGGATCTGCGCGGCCTCGTGGACGAGGCGCGCCAGGCCATGGGGTCGGGGATCGCTGTGTTCATCGGCGTCAATGACGGCAAGGCGGCGCTGGCCGTGGGTCTGACCGATGATCTGACGGAGCGGTTCAACGCGGTGGAACTGGTGAAGGCCGGCGCGGCCGAAGTGGGCGGCAAGGGCGGCGGCGGCCGGCCCGATTTCGCCCAGGCCGGCGGCCCGGACGGATCGAACGCCGAAGCCGCGCTCGACGCGATCCGAAAGGCGCTCAAGGGCTGATGGCGCGCGCCGCGCGAAAAGCCGCCGACATCCAGATGACCGGCGATCGCGTGCTCGCGCGCGAGATCGCCGAGATGCGCGCGCGGTTCAACGCCGCGCTCGCGGATCGGGACTTCGACGCCATCGAACGAGCGCTGTGTGCGGACTGCACGCTTGTACCCGGCGACGACGCCGAGCTCATCGCCGGCCGGCCGGCGCAGCTGGACGCCTGGCGCTCCATCTTCGCTCAGGCGCCGGACGTGGCCTATGTGCGCGCGCCCCAGCGCATTGATCTGGCCGAGGACGGCTTGCTCGCCGCCGAAACCGGCCGCTGGCGCAGCGCCTGGTCGGCCGACGGTGTGAGCGCGCGCTATTCGGGGCGCTATTTCGCCAAGTGGCGCCGTGTCGGGGACGGCGCCTGGCGCATCGCGGCGGAAGTGTTCGTCACGCTCTCACGCGAAGCGGGCGCGGATTAGGGCCTACTCGGGAATCTCTTTCTGATCGTCTTCGACCGGATCGACGCGGTCGGCGTCGGACTTGCGCGCGCGTCCGCTGATCAGATCGACCGCGCGGTCGGCCGCGTCGTGGAACGGCTCCAGCACCAGATCGGCGCCGGCCTGCTTAAGCTCGTTCACGCGCACGCCGTGCTGGCTCGTCACCGCGATCTTGCCGGCATAGCCGAACTTGCGCAGCGTGCGGATCATGGCGATGCGGCTGTCCTCGCCCGCGACGCCCAGCTCATGGTCGGCGGCGGTGGAGATCACCCATTTCACGCCGTTGAGCGGCAGATGGGTGATGAACTCCTGGTCGCTCAAGTCGCCGTAGACGGCGTCGAGGCCCCGCTGGCGCCAGAGCCCGACCGAGGCCGGATTGAAGTCCGCGCCCAGCGTGGAGACGCCTTGCTTCAACAGCCGCTGGGCGATGGCGCCGCCATAGCGGCCGAGGCCTAACAAGATCACCTCATGGCGCCCGCTCAGCGCCTCGGCGGCGGCGCGCTCGGCCGCGCCGCCGTTGCGGCGCTCGAACACGCCCAGCACCGGTTCAAGCAGCGGGTAAAGCCGGTGGGAATAGGTGATCATGTAGGTCGACGCGCCGATGGTGATCAGCCCCACCAGGGTGACGAGGCCGAGCGCCTGTTCGTCCACATGCCCGATGGCCAGGCCCATGGCCATAAAGATCAAAGAGAATTCGGAGATCTGCGCGACGGTGAGGCCGGCCAGAAACCCGGTGCGCTTGCGATAGCCCATCACCCCCATGATCACCATGACGATGAGCGGATTTCCGATCAGCACGAAAGCCGACAGGATCATTGCGTCGGGCACGTTCGCGCCGATGAGCTGCATGTCGAGCCGGGCGCCCAGCGCCACGAAGAAGAACAGCAAGAGGAAGTCGCGCAACGGCGCCAGGCGCGCCGAAATGGCGTCGCGATAAGGGGTTGAGGCGAGCGCCACCCCGGCGAGCAGTCCGCCGAGCTCCTTGCCGACGCCGAACATGTCGCCGATGGCGGCGAAGGCGGCGGCCATGGCGATGGAGAAGGTGATCAAAAGCTCCGGCGAGCCGGCCAGAAGCGCGGTGAGCGGGTTGGCGAGGAATCGGATGAACACCACCACGGCGGCGAGCATGGCCAGGCCCGCGAGCAGCACCATCAGCACGTCGCGCGCGCCCGCGCCCTCCTGGCCGCCGACGCCGAGCGCGCTCAAGACGATCATGGCGAGCACCACCACGATGTCCTGCACGATCAGGAAGCCCAGCGCGATGCGCCCGTGCAGGGAGTCGATCTCGCGCTTGTCGGAGAGCAGCTTCACGATGATGATCGTGGAGGAGAAGGTCAGCGCCACCGCGATATAGATGCTGGCGATGGGATCGAACCCCAGCGCGATCGCGATGAAGAAGCCGATGATCGAGGTGAAGGCCACCTGGCCGAGCCCGGTCAGCAGCGAGACCGGCCCCAGCGAGCGGATCAGGTTCACATCCAGCTTGATGCCCACGAGGAACAGCAGGAGCGCGATCCCCAGCTGGGCGAGCACGCCGACACTTTCGTCCGAGCGGATGATGTCCAGCGCCGAGGGGCCCACCAGTATGCCCACCACGATGAAGCTGACGATCAGCGGCTGGCGCAGGGCGTGCCCGGCGAGCCCGACCAGCGCGGCCACCGTCAACAGCAGCGCGATTTCGTAAAATACGGACTGGGCGATGATCTCGGCCATGGGGCGGGCGGTCTCTGGGCTGGCGTTGAACGTGTCGCGACCATGCTGTCAGATTCCGCGGCCCGGCGCGATCATTTGCGCAGGCGCGCGGCGAAGGCGGAGCTGTCCGCCGTCAGCATCGACGATCCTGACACGGCCTGCGCCATGGTCGCCGCCATCCGCGAATTGCGCGCCGACGCGCCGATCCTCGCGCGCGCCCGCGACGGCGAGCACGCCGCGCGCTTTCGAAACGCCGGCGCCACCCATGTGACGCCGGAAGCCATCGAAGCCGCCCTCCAGCTCGCCGGCCGCGCGCTCGAGCATCTCGGCCTGCCCGAAAGCACGGTGCGCGACCGCCTCGCCCAGGAGCGCGACGACGAATACGCGCGGGAGTAGGTCTTGGTCTTCGAACGCTTGCTTTCTCGACCTGTAAGGCGCTCTCTTCAAGGCGTCGCCGACGCTCGGTGCGGGAGAAATGAATGAGCGCTGACAGTCTCGATCTCGGCCGGACCCGAACGCCCTTTCAAGATATCGCCACCGACGCGGTTGTGTTCTGGGAGCGCGGACGGGTCGGGTATAATCTCCTCCTCGCGGCGATCACGCTTGCGAACACGGATTTTCTGGCAGGTTATCCGGCTGAGGGCCTGATGGGCCTGTTTGTCCTGGCCACACTTGCAAACCTGGTCTACTGCGCTGGATACGCGCCCGATCTGCTGGTCCAATCGACCCGCTGGCGCCGGCCCTGGCGCCACGCCCGTTGGGCGCTTCTGGCCTGGGGCGTGGCGCTCGGCGCGGTGCTCGCCCACATGATCACGTCCGAGCCGTTCTGAAGCGGCGCGCCCCGAGTGCGCCGCACATTGAAGGCGAGGCCGGCGCTGAAACAAAAAAGGCCGGGCGTTTCCGCCCGGCCTCTGCGTTCGCGTAACGGCTCGCAGCCCTACACGATGTCCTTCATCGCCGCGGCGAAGCGCTCGCCGACGGTGTCGAGGAAGCCTTCGGTGGAGAGCCAGCCCTGCTGGTCGCCCACCAGGAGGGCGAGGTCCTTGGTCATGTAGCCGGACTCCACCGTCTTCACGACGCTCTTCTCCAGCCGCTCGGCGAAGGCCATCAGGTCCTCGTTGCCGTCCATGCGGCCGCGATGGTGCAGGGCGCGGGTCCAGGCGAAGATCGAGGCGATGGAGTTGGTCGAGGTCTTCTCGCCGCGCTGGTGCTGGCGATAGTGACGGGTCACCGTGCCGTGGGCGGCCTCGGCCTCGACGGTCTTGCCGTCCGGCGTCATCAGCACCGAGGTCATCAGGCCGAGCGAGCCGAAGCCCTGCGCCACCGTGTCGGACTGCACGTCGCCGTCGTAGTTCTTGCACGCCCAGACGAAGCCGCCGGACCATTTCATCGCCGCGGCCACCATGTCGTCGATCAGACGGTGTTCGTAGGTGATCTTCTTCTTCTCGAACTCGGCCTTGAACTCGGCCTCGTAGACTTCCTGGAAGATGTCTTTGAAGCGGCCGTCATAGGCCTTCATGATCGTGTTCTTGGTGGACAGGTAGACCGGCCAGCCGCGATCCATGCCGTAGCGCAGCGAGGCGCGGGCGAAGTCGCGGATCGACTCGTCCAGGTTATACATGCCCATGGCCACGCCCGCGGAGGGGAAGTCGTAGACCTCGTGGGTCACCGGCTCGCCGCCGTCGTCCGGGGTGTAGGTGAGCGTCAGCTTGCCCGGGCCGGGGATCTTCATGTCGGTGGCGCGGTACTGGTCGCCGAAGGCGTGGCGGCCGATGACGATCGGCTTGGTCCAGCCCGGCACCAGGCGCGGCACGTTGGTGATCACGATGGGCTCGCGGAACACCACGCCGCCGAGAATGTTGCGGATCGTGCCGTTGGGCGAGCGCCACATCTTCTTCAGGCCGAACTCCTCCACGCGCGCCTCGTCCGGCGTGATCGTGGCGCATTTCACGCCGACGCCGTAATGCTTGATCGCCTCGGCGGCCTCGCGCGTGATCTCGTCATCGGTCTCGTCGCGCTTCTGGATGGAGAGATCGTAGTATTTCAGATCGATATCCAGATACGGCAGGATGAGCTTTTCCTTGATCAGCGCCCAGATGATGCGGGTCATCTCGTCGCCGTCGAGTTCCACAACCGGATTGTCGACCTTGATCTTCGCCATGTTCGCAACTCTTTCGATTCAATTCACGCGCGCGGCGCCAAAGGCGTTGTGCGGCCGCGCGGGGGTGGACGGATGTCGCGCGGGTGTCTAGCACCGCGAACCGGCGAGAGAAAGGGCGCGGCTGTGCGCCTTTCGTCCCACCATGGTCGAAACGATGGATCAGGCTCCCGTTTTCATTCTGTGCCGCCCGCAGCTGGGCGAGAATATCGGCGCGTGCGCGCGCGTGATGGGCAATTTCGCCATTCCCGACCTCCGGATCGTCGCGCCGCGCGACGGCTGGCCGAACCAGGCCGCAGAGACCATGGCGGCGGGAAGCGCGGTGCTGGAGAACGCCACGGTCTTCGACACGCTGGAGGCGGCGACGGCGGACTGCCACGCGCTTTACGCCACCACCGGCACGCCGCGCCATATGGTCAAACCCGTTGTGACCGGGCGCCAGGCGATGCAGGAGGCGCGCGCCGACATCGCCGCCGGCCATCGCATCGGCGTGATGTTCGGCGCGGAGAAATCCGGCCATTCCAATGCGGAGATCCAGATTGCGCGCGCCGTGATCTCCTTGCCCGTGGATCCGGACTTCACCAGCCTGAACCTCGCCATGGCTTGCGGCGTGCTCGCCCATGAATGGCGGGCGGGGGAGGGCGTTCCGGACGGCTGGACCCCCATGGAGGCGCCGGCGAGCCAAGGCGAACTCGACGGGCTTTACGGCCATCTCCACGACGAACTCGATCGTGCGGGCTTTTTCTACCCGCCGGAAAAGACCTCGCTGATGATGCAGAACCTCATCAACATCTTCGCCCGAGCCCGGCTGACCGCGCAGGAGGTGCGCACCCTGCGCGGCGTGGTGAAGGCGCTGGCCGTCGGGCGGGGCAAGGCGCGGGTGAGGCGGGATTAAAACGCCGGCCGCGCGATCATCAGCCAGAAGATCGCCAGCACCGCGAAGAAGGCGGGAAAGCCGAAGGCGAACCAGACCGCGTAGAGCCGGTCGAAGGCCGGGGGGAGCGCCGCGCCCTGCGCCGCCGCGGCTTCGGCGAGGGTTTTCAACCGCATCTGGATCCACACCACGGGAAGCCAGAACGCGCCGGCGACCCCGTAAAGCGCAAGGGACAAAAGGATCCACGGCTCGGTGAGCGGCCACCCGACGGCGAGGGCGAGGAGCACGCCGGTGACCGGCTGGGCGATGACGGCCGTGGCGGTGAACACGAGGTCGGCGATCACAACCGTGCCGGAGACATGGGCGATCAGGGCGGGGTCCCTGGTGCGCCGGGCCATCACCATGAAGAAGGCGATGCCCGCGCCGGTTCCCAGCAGCACCGCGGCGCCGATCACGTGCAGCCAGCGCAGGACCAGCTCGACGAGCATCAGCGCGGCTCCCTCAGCGCCAGAGCGACGAGCGCCAGGGTCATGGCCGGCACGGTCTTCACCAGCGGCCCCAGCGGATCGAGCCAGAGGCCGGGGACCACGAGGCTCGCCGCGCCGAGATAGCCCAGCGTCAACGCGATCATGCCCCACAGGGCCAGGGCGTGGGTGCGCCGCACCAGCACGCCGAGCCCGAGCGCGATGTCGGCGAGCGAGCCCGCCAGCACGAAGGCCCGCGCAGCCGCGTCGGCGAGCCCGGCCTCGGTCAGCAGGCCCGCGGCTGCGTCGAGCCTGACAAGACCGATGACTCCGCTGGCGATCCAGAAGCCGGCGAGGGTGAGCGTGACCAACACGCGCAGGGGCAGGGCGCGCGCGTAAAACCGCTCCTGTTTGATCCCGCCAAGCTGGTCGAGCGTCGCCTCCAGCCCTTTCAGCGGGCCGTATCCGAGCGCGGTGTGGGTCGAGGGATCGGCGACGACGCCCGCCGCCATGACCCGCATCGCGGTGGAGCGCAGCGGGCTTTTCCAGCCCAACGCGGCGGCCGCGTCGCCCAGCGCGCCTGCGATCGCCGCGAAAACCGGCGGCAGGGCGATGATGCGGGCCGCGCCGAAGCCCAGCCGCGCGCGCAAGGCCGTGACCAGCCGGGCGAGCGTGACCGGCTGCGGCGCGGCGAGGTCGAGCGTCACCGCCATGGGGCGCTCGCCCAGGGCGAAGCGGGCGGTCTCCTGCGCGACGTCGTCGAGGCTCACCGTGTGGATCGGCGCGCCGGCGTGGGCGAGCGGCTGGAGGAGCGGCAGTCCGGCCAGGGTGCGCAGCAGGGTCGAACCGCCATGGCTTTCCGGTCCCAGCACCAGGCCGGGCCGCAGGACGGCGTAATCGAGGCCGCTGTCGCGCAGCCGGGCGTCGCCCGCCGCCTTGGTGCGCAGGAAGGCGGTCTCCGCGTCCGGCGCCGCGCCGGCGGCCGAGATCTGGACGAAGCGGGTCACGCCCTTGCGCCGGCAGGCCGAGATCAGGGCGGCGAGGCCGGCATGGTGGACCGCCTCGAGATCGTCCCCGGCGCCGTCCTGCAGCGCCCCGGCGGCGTTGACCACGGCGTCGACGTCCTCCAGCGCGGCCTCGAAAGGCGGGCCCGGGCGGGCGGAGGCCAGCCCGATCCAGTCCGCGCCGGGCCCCCGCCGTTCCCCCACCCCCGGCGTGCGTCCTGCGCCGCGCACCTGCGCCCCGCGCGCCAGCAGCGCGCGCACCACCGCAAGCCCGATCAGCCCGTATCCGCCCACCACCAATATGCGCACGTCCAGAACTCCACCGTCTCACTCCTGCTTAGCCGCGCCCGCGCCGCCGCGCCACCGGACCGAAGCGCGCAGCGCGCGTCCTGTTCGCGCGGCGCGATTTGGTCTAAATCGGGCGCGATGGAAAAGCGCGGCGCACGGGGCGCCGGAAACAGACGGGACGGCGGACATGGCCACCGAGATCGACACTGCGCGCGGCGCCGCGCCTCGCGGCCGGCTCGGCCGGTTCTCGCCGCCCGACTGGGTGTTCATGCCCGGCGCCGCTTTGGTGTTCGCCGGGCTGGTGGTGCTGGCGCTCGCCTATGAACCGGCCGGCGAAGACCCGCTGGCCACGGAGACCGAATACGTGATGGCCGGTCCAGCCCTCGCTCAGCTGATCGCAGGGCCGGGCACGGGCTTCCAGCTGCTCACCGCCACCGGCACGCCCATGGCGCGCCTGACCGCGTCGGCGAGTTTCGAAGCGGCGGGATCGCTGTCGGCGGGCGTCTTCACCGTGCTGCCGCCGGAGTTCGAGGCGCGGCTGGCGGGGCGGCTGGTGAAGGTCGAGGCGACCTTGCGCGCCGCGCCCGAGGCCGGCGGGCTGGACGAAACCCGCATGGCCTATTTCACAACCGGGGAGGGGGGCGGCTCCAGCGGCTGGCGCACCCTGCCGGTGACCGACACGTTCGAGACCGTGGGCTTCTGTCACACCGTCTCGGCGAGCGCGGCTGGGGAGGATCCCGAGCTGGTGGGCCTCTGGCCGGACGGAAACGGCGCCAATCGCGGCCTGCTGCTTCAAGCCCTGCGCGTGACGATCCAGCCGGAGGGCGTGACGCCCGAGGCGTGCGAGCGCGGCGCCTGACGCTGCGGCGCGATTGACTTTCGCGGCCCGGCTCGTCATAACCCGCGCTTCCCTCAAGGCCAGCTAAAGCTGACCGCTCGTTCAACACTTACGGGCGACGCGTGAACCGCCGTTTTGATCGTGCAGCGAAGAGGGCGCCGCACCGGGCCGCGTCGAAGATAGGAAGATAATGTCGAAGCGTCATTCGCAGAAATACAAGATCGACCGCCGCATGGGCGAGAACATCTGGGGCCGCGCCAAGTCCCCGGTGAACAACCGCGCCTACGGCCCGGGCCAGCACGGCCAGCGCCGCGCCGGCAAGATGTCCGACTTCGGCCTTCAGCTGCGCGCCAAGCAGAAGCTGAAAGGCTATTACGGCAACATCACCGAGAAGCAGTTCAAGCGCACCTACACCGAAGCGATGCGCCGCAAGGGCAACACCGCCGAGAACCTGATCGGCCTTCTGGAGAGCCGTCTGGACGCGATCGTCTATCGCGCCAAGTTCGTGCCGACCGTGTTCGCCGCGCGCCAGTTCGTCAATCACGGCCACGTCAAGGTGAACGGCCAGAAGGTCAATATCGCCTCCTACATGGTCAAGCCGGGCGACGTGGTGGAAGTGCGCGAGAAGTCGCGCAACATGGCGCTGGTGCTTGAAGCCCTGGGCAGCCCCGAGCGGGACGTGCCCGACTATATCGACCTCGATCCCAAAGGCCTGAAGGCCATTTTCACCCGCACGCCGGAATTCGCCGAAGTGCCCTATCCGGTGAAGATGGAGCCGAACCTCGTGGTCGAATTCTACTCCTCGTAATCCGCGAGGACGCGCTCAAGACCAAGGCCCGCCGGATCGCTCCGGCGGGCCTTTTTCGTCGTCCTTGCGCGGACCGCCTCAATTCACGCGCTGCGGCGCCAGGTGATGGAAATCATAGGAGAAGTCCGTGTCCTCGCCAGCGGCGCGCAGGCGCATGCCGGTGACGGCCCCCTCCGTGATCTCGAAGCTCACCAGCGCGTCGGCGTTCAGCAACCGGTCGGGCCGCACGGCGAGGAAGGTGTCGCCGTCGAAGGCCCGGAGCGGCCCGCGAAGCTTTTGCGAGCGCGTGAGATGGATGACGAGGCCGCCGGACTCCTCGCTGACCGTGATGTCGCCGTACCAGGCGTTGCGATAAACGCCGGCGTAGGCCGACAGGGGCAGGGTGGGCGCCGCCGCGTCCTCGGGCGCTGTCAGGGGCTCGGCGGCGTCGTCGCCGGCGCCGGCCATGGCCGCGACGCGCTCGGCGCCCAGGGCGATCCAGTCCTCGCCGTCACCCGCCAGATTATCAAGAATTTGCCCGGCGAGGACAAAGCTTGGAACCATGTCGTTGGCGAGCACCGCCACGGCGAGACCGCGCTCGGGCAGGACCATGATCTCGGTGATCGCGCCGGGTCCCGAGCCGCCATGATGAACCGCGTACTCGCCGGCGAAGTCGCTCACCGTCCAGCCCAGCGCATAGAGCGAGAAGTTCGTGTCGGCGAGGCGGCGGTAAAACCCGTTCACGCGCTTGGGCGTGACGCCGGTGGTCCATGCGCGCATCTGCTCGGCGCTCAGCACGGGCGTTCCGTCCGGTCCGGTTCCGTCGCCGGCGACGAAATTCGCCCAGCCGGCCATCATCACGATCCGCTCTCCACGATGCGGTCGAGGCCGGCGCGAAACTGCGCCCACGCCTCCACCATGGCCCGTCTGGCCGCCTCTCCGTCGTCGGTCAGCTGGTAGTATTTGCGGGGCACGCCGCCGCCGGGATTCTCCACCCATCGCGCGCTGATCCGTCCTTCGCGCTGGAGCCGGTTCAAGAGCGGGTAGATCGTCCCGTCCGACAGGCCCAGCCCTTCCGCACCGGAGAGACGGGCCAGGATCTCGATCCCGTACATCTCCCCGCCCGAGAGCACGCTCAGCACGGCGAGTTCGGCCGACCCCTTGCGCAACTGCGCCTTCCAGCTGTCTATGCGTATATCCATGCAAAGCATGTATCAGCGACTACCATGCTATGCAAGTAAGCTTGGTATGAAAGGTTTGTAACCCGCGCGCCCCGCGAAAAAGCGCAAGGCTCGGCTGTCGCGGCGCGTGCGCTCGGGTTAGGATCAGGTCTGAGGGACGGTCCGGGAGGTCGCCATGGCGCGCACGCTCATCTTCATCGCCGCAGGCGCGGCGCTCGCTCTGGCGAGCTGCGCGACCTATGACGACGGCGGGTTCGGCTATTACGACGACGGCCCGGAACTGACGCCGGTTCTGTCCTGGCGCGACGAGGGCGACGCGGTGCGCGTGCGCGTGCCGTCAAACGGCTGCACCACTAAGAACAGCTTCCATACCGAGGTCACCGGCGCGGCGAACGCCGGCTGGGCGTTCGAGATGGCGCTGATCCGCATTCATGAAGACGCATGCCGCGCCCTCCTGCCCACCGGCGTGGAGCTGAGCTGGACCAAGGACGAGCTGGGCCTGCCCGACGGCGCGGAGCTGCGCGTGGTCAACCCGCTCAATCACGATTTCTATTAGGCGGGGTCGATCAATCGGGCGGGCGCTCAGGCCTCGACCAGGCCCTTTTCCTTGAAGAGCTGCTGCAGCTCGCCGGCCTCGAACATCTCCTTGACGATGTCGCAGCCGCCGACGAACTCGCCCTTCACGTAAAGCTGGGGGATGGTCGGCCAATCGGAATAGACCTTGATCCCCTCGCGCACGTCCTGGTCCTCCAGAACGTTCACCGCGGCGTATTCGACCTGCATATGGTCGAGCACCCGCGCGACGACCGAGGAGAAGCCGCACTGGGGAAAGGTGGGCGTGCCCTTCATGAACACCACTACGTCGTTTTCGGTGACGGCTTTCTTGATGGCGTCCAGCGTGGCTTGGTCGGTCATGGCGCGCTCCTGAGCTGATCTTCCCCGCGCATAGGTGGGCTAGGCGTCGTCGCGGGTCAAGACGGCCGGATGGGGCACGACATTGTCGGCGAAGGCCGCTGCGACTTCGGCGCTGTCGGCGTTTAGTTCGTGCGCCGGCGCGTCGTCCGCCGCCACCGCGCCCAGATCGGTGATCACCGCCAGGCACAGCTCCACGCGCGCGCCGGTTTCTGCCGCGATCGGGGTGAAGGCGCAATGCCATTCGGACTCCGCGCCGTCGCGCGCTTCGGTACGGCCCTTGAGGCGCACCGGTTCGGGCGCGATCTTGGTCTGGAACACCGTGTCCACATAGGCGCAAATGGTCTCGGCGATGTGCGGGGCCACCTGGGCGCCCGGTTCGCCGGGCTTGGCGCGCCGCCCGTTGATCCGGTCCATGGCCGGGTTGGTGATCAGAACGCGATGGTTCCGGTCGATGATCGCCATGCCCATGGGCGAGGCGTTGAAAACCTGTTCGAACAGATCGTCGATCAACATTGCCGACTCCCGGGTCCGCTGAACGCCCCTTGAGGTCCGGTTACATTAACAAGTTCGACGCCGCATGGCCAATGGCATGAATTTCGGACAACCTGGCGCGCCCAGCTGAGCGGATTCACCCGGCGGATCGAGGCGTCACGCCGGCGCACGGGTCTCCAGCGCGAGCGCGTGCAATTCGCCGCCCATGCGCCCTTTCAGCGCCGCATACACCATCTGGTGCTGCTTAACGCGCGGAACGCCGCGGAACGCTTCGGCGACCACCACCGCCTTGTAATGATCCCCGTCGCCGGCGAGATCGATGATCTCCACCTCGGCGCCGGGAACGCCGTCCTTTATCAGCTCTACGATGGCGTCGGCCTGCATGGGCATTGGCGGTGTCTCCCCGTTCGTCTAACTCTGGGGAGGAGTATAGGAACGCGCCGCCGCCGGCGCCATGACCGGAGCCAGCCCGATGCGCCGCCTCGTTTGTCTCGCCGCGCCTTTGCTTCTCGCCGCCTGCGCTGGGCCAGAGACCGAATCGCGCCCCGGTTCGCCGGACCCGGCCGCCGCTTTGCCGAGCGAAATCGTTTCAGATTGCGGCGAGGTTCGGCCGGATGCCCTGCGCGATGTCTGCGTGCTGAGCCATGACGGGATGGCCGGGCGCCTTGTGGGGACGGAAGGCGGCGCGCTCGCGCGCGCCTATCTGGTGGAGCGATTCGAACAGATCGGGTTGGCGCCGGTGGGTGACGGCTATGTCCACCCGTTCGACTTCCAGCGTCCGGTCAACTTCCGCGATCCTGAAGGCGAACGGCGCACGCTGACGGGTTACAACATCATCGGCGTGATCCCCGGCGCGGACCGGTCGAAGGCGATGGCGGTGACGGCCCATTACGACCATGTGGGGCCGGGCGAGGCGGGCGAGATCTTCAACGGCGCCGACGACAACGCCTCGGGCGTCGGCGCGATGTTGGCGATCGCGGAGCATTTCATGGCGAACCCGCCCGAGCACGACGTGCTGATCATCGCCTTCGACGCCGAGGAGGGCGGGCTGAACGGCGCGCGCGCCTTCGTCGCCGATCCTCCGCCGGGCGCCGCTCCGGTCGCCTTGAACTTCAACGTGGACATGCTCGGCTACAGCCCCGAGGGCGATGTCTGGGCGGCGGGGACCTATCATACGCCGTCTCTTTTGCCGCTGGTGGAGGCCGCCGCCGCGGTCTCGCCGCTGCAGCTGAACGCCGGTTATGACCGGCCGGACGGAAACCCGCGCAATGACTGGACGCTCCTGTCCGATCACGGGCCTTTCCACGTGGCGGGGATCCCCTTCCTCTATCTCGGCGTGGAGGATCACGAGCACTATCACCAGCCCAGCGACGAGTTCGCCATCATCGACCCGGGATTCTACGCCGGCGCGGTGGAGACGGCGGTGGATCTCGCCGAACGGCTGGATGCGTGGGACCCGGCGACCGAGTAACGCGTTGCACGGCGTCGAAATTCCGGTACGGGCGCTGTGACTTGTGCGCCGCACAAGGGTTGTCGCTGTGTGAATTTTTGAAAAAATCTAACAGCGTTCACTTTTCAAATTGCGGTGAGGGGTCTATCTGAATGGCGAAACCCAACGGCGGGCCCAGGCCGGCCGAGCCCAAAGGAGCATCGCCATGATCGCCAGACTTTCTCCGCTCTTCGCAGGCGCAGCGCTCGTGCTCGCCGCCGCCGGCGCCCAGGCGCAGGACTGCCCCGCCGCTCCGGTGTTCGTCGGCGTCACCGCGGCGAACTCCGACGTGCGCGCGTCGCAAAGCCGCGTCGAGCGCGGCGATTGGGCCGTGGCCCAGCACTTCGCCACCGAGGCGCTGGAGTCCGGCACGTCCAGCCGCAACAAGGCCGCCGCCCAGATCAATCTGTGCGCCGCGCTGGCCAACCAGGCCGCCGAAGGCGCCGCGGACGCCTGCGACACGGCCGTGGCGATGAACGAAGAGCGCTGGGAAGCCTACACCAATCGCGGCGCCGCTTTCTGGCTGGCCGGCGACCGCGAGGCGGCCGCGGCCGACTTCGCCCGCGCCGCGGAGCTCGGCGCCGGTGAGGCCGAAGTCGCGACGAACACCGCTCTGGCGTCCTGCGCCGGCTGAACGCCGTCTACCGGATACCTCCCCTTGTAGGGCCGCGGCGCGCCGCGGCCCTCTTTTTTCGCCCGCAAATGTTCCGATGTGGAAATAAAAAGCTTCCGCATGGGATGATTAAATCCGCGTCTGTCCGCTCCACATTCCCGTCCGTGAACCCGGCCGTGCATCGGCCGGACAGGATTGGGAGAATCGCCATGACCCGCGTGCTTCGTATCGACTCCAGCGCCCGCACCGAAGGTTCGGTGTCGCGCGATCTTTCCGCACGGCTCGCCGAGCGCCGCGCCGGCGCTTCGGGCGCCGTCACCGTGCGCGACCTCGCCGGGACCCCGCCGGCGTTCGTGAATGCGGCCTGGGTGGGGGCGAACTTCACTGACCCGGCGAAGCGCAGCCAGGCGCAGACCGCCGAACTCGCCGCATCCGAAGCGCTGGTGAGGGAGCTGGAAGAGGCTGACGAGATCGTCATCGGCGTGCCGATCTATAATTTCAACATCCCGGCGAGCCTGAAGGCCTGGATCGATCTGGTCGCCCGCGCCCGCCGCACCTTCCGCTACACCGAGGCCGGCCCGGAAGGCCTCTTGAAAGGCAAGACCGCCTGGCTTGTGGTCGCGTCGGGGGGGGGCCGCGCTTGAAAGCGAGATCGACTTCGCAACGCCGTATCTCAAGCATGTCCTCGCCTTCATCGGGATCACCGACGTGCGCGTCATCGACGCCACGCGCTGGGGGTTCCGCACCGAGGACGAGAAGGCGGCGGTTTTCGACACGGTCGAGGGCGCGCGGTCGAAGGCGGCGTAGCGGCGCTCGCCCGCTTCGTCGCGCCGTGTTAGATTTCCGGTCATGGAAGACCTGATCGCCCGCATCACACACGACCCCGCGCTCTGCGGGGGGAGGCCCTGTATCCGGGGCATGCGAATCCGGGTGCGCGACGTGCTCGATCTGCTCGAGGCCGGACTTGGCTTTGACGAGATCCTTGAAGAACTCCCAAGCCTTGAGCGCGATGATATCCGGGCGGCTGTGGCCTACGCCGCACGCCGTCTGGATCATCCGGTAATCAATGCCGCTGAATAAACCGCTCTGGCTCGACGCCCATCTGAAGCCGTCGCTCGCCCCGTGGATCGCAGACCGCTTCGGGCTTGTCGCCTACTCCTTCGAGCGTCTCGGTCATTTGCGTACCGCGGACGAAAAGATCTTTGCGCTTGCTCGCGAGGCTGACGCGGTGGTCGTGACGAAAGACGCAGATTTCCTGCGCCTGCTTGCTGCGAACGGCCCACCGCCCAGCGTGCTCTGGTTGACTATGGGCAATACGAGCGCAGCGAACCTAAGGGCGGTCTTTGAAGCACGGCTTGATGACGCGATCGCACTACTCGCGAGCGGTGAGGCGCTGGTGGAGATCGCAGAGCGCTGAGCGCCGCGCCCGCCTCTTCCCGCTGGGCCTAAACCGCGCTATCCCGCGTCCATGACCGAGATTCAGGCCCATCACGAAAAAGCGCTGGTGATCGACTTCGGCAGCCAAGTCACCCAGCTCATCGCCCGCCGACTTCGCGAAAGCGGGGTGTATTGCGAGGTCCACCCGTTCAACAGGGTTGACGACGCGTTTCTGGACAGGTTCGCGCCGAAGGCCGTGATCCTGTCCGGCGGGCCGGCGAGCGTCCATGGCGAGGGCACGCCGCGCGCGGCGCAGAAAGTCTTCGAGCTGGGCGTTCCGGTTCTGGGCATCTGCTATGGCGAGCAGACGATGTGCGCCCAGCTGGGCGGCAGCGTGGAGGCGGCCGAGGAACGCGAATTCGGCCGCGCCGATATCGAGATCACGGCCGACAGCCCGCTCCTGAAGGGGCTGGGCGGCGTCGGCCATCTGGAGCGGGTCTGGATGAGCCATGGCGACCGGGTGAACGCCCTGCCGCAGGGCTTCCATCCTATCGCGGCCACCACCCACGCGCCCTTCGCCGCCATCGCCGACGAGGCGCGGCGCTTCTACGGCGTGCAGTTCCACCCCGAAGTCGCCAACACGCCGCGCGGCGCGCTGATCCTGCGCAATTTCACCCATGAGATCGCGGGCATGAAGGGCGACTGGACCATGGCCGCCTTCAAGGAGGAGGCCATCGCCAAGATCCGCGAGCAGGTGGGCGACGGCAAGGTGATCTGCGGTCTCTCCGGCGGCGTGGATTCCTCCGTCGCCGCGGTGCTCATCCATGAAGCCATCGGCGACCAGCTCACCTGTGTGTTCGTCGACACCGGGCTGATGCGCGCGGGCGAGGCCGATCAGGTCGTCACCCTGTTTCGCGAGCACTACAACATCCCCCTCGTGGCCGCCGACGAGGAGGAGCGCTTCCTCACCGCGCTCGCCGGGGAGAGCGATCCGGAAAAGAAGCGCAAGACCATCGGCAAGCTCTTCATCGACGTCTTCGAAGAGCACGCCAAATCGGTGGGCGGCGCGGATTTCCTGGCCCAGGGCACGCTCTACCCGGACGTGATCGAATCGGTCTCGTTCGACGGCGGGCCGTCGGTGACGATCAAATCCCACCACAATGTGGGCGGTTTGCCCGAACGCATGAACATGAAGCTCGTCGAGCCGCTGCGCGAGCTCTTCAAGGACGAGGTGAGGGCGCTCGGCCGCGAGCTGAACTTGCCTGAAGCGTTCGTGGGCCGCCATCCCTTCCCGGGGCCGGGCCTTGCGATCCGCATTCCCGGCGAGGTCACCAAGGACAAGGCCGACATCCTGCGTAAGGCCGACAGGATCTATATCGAGGAGATCAGACGCGCCGGCCTCTACGACTCCATCTGGCAGGCCTTCGCCGTGCTGCTGCCGGTTCAAACCGTCGGCGTCATGGGCGATGCGCGCACCTACGACAACGTGCTGGCGCTACGCGCGGTGACTTCCACCGACGGCATGACGGCGGACTATTTCCCCTTCGACCACGACTTCCTGGGGCGCACGGCGACCCGCATCATCAACGAAGTGCGCGGCGTGAACCGGGTGGTGTACGACGTCACCAGCAAGCCGCCGGGGACGATCGAGTGGGAATGATTCCGAAGCATCGGAGACGATCGGCAACGATCATCATAGCCCCCCTAGTCCGCTGATATCAAACCCGAAAGTCTTCGACCACGATCACAGTCTATCGCTGAGCATCGGTGGAAAGCGACGGGTCGGCTGACGGGCCGC
>JBNPED010000009.1:0-141364 GCA_051117435.1 Oceanicaulis sp.
TGGCCTTGAACTCCGCCGAATGCTGCTTGCGTTTCGACATCTGCGATCTCCTCGTCGTCGAAGATCAGCAGAGCCCATATCGTAGCTTCCGTCAGCGTCCGAATTCCGGGGAGTAGCTCACCCGGCCGATGCCAAAGTAGGCGCTCAACGCCTCACGAGCCGCACATGCGCGGCTTGAGAATTTGCCACGTGCGATCTCTTCGTCGATGACGTCCAATAGGTCGTCGTCGATCCGAACTCGCAGGTTGGTAAGTCGTTCGTTACCAAGGATAGGCATAGGGTCTCCATAGTTGAGACCCTGGGGGAAGCACTCGATACAACTAACCGCGCGAAGGTGCTCGCGCAAGTCGCAAAAACGCGGTGGGTTCCAGGTGGGGGCGCGGTGGGTTCCAAATGGGTGCAGGTGGGTTCCAGATGATCCCACGCTAAGCCATTGAAAACAAACGGCGCAAGGGCCGCGTGAACCCAATTCGCCCCCACCGATATAGCGAAAAGCAGCGCTTGCGCGGGAACGATTTTTAAAAGGAAAACAAGCGCTTGCCCGGCCCCTGAAGGCGGTCGGCGCACGTGTGCATACTGTGTGATCAACAGCCCGCTCATGCGGGGCGCACCAACGAGACGGGCAAGTGTCCTGGGTGGCTCGTCCCTCACGTTGGAGAACGTGAGAAATAGACGTCCCCGCCGTGCTGCCTGATCGCGCCAAGTCCGTGTTTCAGATGCATGGCGTAGCCGCGGATGGGAGCGTCGTGGTGCGCAAGAAATTGCGTCGCGCGGCGGTGCTGGATTACCTCGCCTCGTTTCCGCCCGGCTTGGTCGGAATGGAGGCGTGCTCGACGGCCTATTATTTGGCGCGAGAACCATCGAAATCAGGCGACGAAGTGCGCCTCATGCCGCCCACTTATGTGAAGCCGTACGTGAAGCGTCAGAGGAACGACGCGGCCGAAGCCGAGGCGATCTGCCAAGCGGTCACGCGTCCGAACATGCTCTTCGTTCCAATCAAGAGCGCAGGGCGCCAAGCGGTGATGACGCTTCACCGCTCGCGCGACCTTCTGATCCGTCAGAGGACGATGCTTCTGAACGCCGTGCGCGGGCACCTCGCCGAGTTCGGATTGATCGCGGCGCAAGGGCCGAGAAGCCTCTGAAAACTGATCGAGGAAGTGCGCTGCGACACCCGAAAATCTGCCGGCGTTGGCGCGCACAATCCTGCTAGGAATGGCCGATCAGATCGTCGCCTTGAATGGTCAGATCGGCGCGCTCGAGCGCGAACTCGCCCACTGGCTGAAGCGAGATAAAACAAGCCGCAGGCTGATGACCGTTCCGGGTATCGGATACATGTCGGCGACCGCAATCGCGGCGACCGTAGCGGACGCTTCGGCGTTCAGCTCCGGGCACCAGTTTGCAGCGTGGGTCGGGCTAACTCCGCAGCAAAATTCTTCAGGCGGAAGGACCCGCCTCGGCCGCGTCTCGAAGAAAGGCGACAGTCAGCTGCGCCGGCTTCTGGTCGCTGGCGCGACCGCGCTGTTGCGTCACGTCAGAACCCACAAATCGGCACCGGCGAATGGGTCAGATCTCTCGCCGCGAACAAGCCGGCGCAGCTCGTCGTGACCGTCACCTTGGTGAACAAGACCGCGCGCATCGTCTGGACGGTCCTGGCGAAAGGGCGAAGCTCGTGTAAGCGATCAGCGTCCCGCCTGTTCATTCGTTCTTGCTTGCGTCGGCGATAAGCAAAACGTACGGTCAGGGGATGCAGACTTCACAGCAAACGCCGCGCGCCACGCTGATTATCGCCGCCTCGATCATCGGAGCGGCGCGCTAGCATTCATTTGAAAACCTGGCGCTGAAAAAAAGCCCGCTCCGGTCCCCGGAGCGGGCTTTTTTATTGGCCGTCTCACTGGAGGAAAATCGTCATGCTGATCATCATTCGGGCCCGTTTCGCCGGCTTCGCCAGCGCCATTGCAGGTCGCCGCCGCTTGACCCGATGGAGGCGAACTTGAGTGCGGCGCGCCGGACTGCAGCTTCGCCCGATTTCCTCGCCGACTGCGTCGCGACCGTATGGCGTTGGCGCGACGAAGGCCGCTTTCCGCATCTCGCCTCGCCCCTGATCGAGGCGCGAAGGCTGGGCGATCGGCTGGGCTGCGAGCTCCTTGTGAAAGCGGAGTCGATGAACGCGACGGGGGCGTTCAAGGAGCGCGGCGCCTGCGCAAAGCTCATGAGCCTCACCACCTCCGAGCGGCGCGCGGGCGTGGCGGCGGCGTCGGCTGGAAACCACGCCCAGGGCCTCGCCCTGCATGCCGCACGTCAGGGGATCAGAGCGGTGATCTTTATGGCCGAGACAACCCCTGAGGTGAAGGTCGAACGCACGCGCGCGCTCGGCGCCAAAGTGCGCCTGTTCGGGCGCTCCTTCGACGAGGCCCAGGCCCACGCCGCCGCTTCAGCTCAAGCCGAGGGCCTCACCTATGTGCACCCGTTCGACGATCCCTGGGTGATCGCCGGGCAGAGCACGCTCGGACGCGAACTGTTTGAAGCGAGGCCCGATCTTGATGCCGTCGTCGCGCCGGTTGGAGGCGGCGGCTTGCTGGCGGGGATCAGCCTCGCCGCCGAGGCTTTAGGCGTCAGCGCCGAACGCCATGGCGTGCGCCTCGCCAAGAGGCGCTCGGCCTTAACACCGACCTTGGCGGACGGCATGGCGGTCCGTGACATCGGAGCTGTCCCCTCCAGCCTTAAATCACGCCTCGCCTCGCGCTGGAGCGGCGTCGACGATACGCAAATCGAGGCGGCGATGATCGCCTACATGCGCGACACCGGCCTGGTGGCGGAAGGCGCGGGCGCCGCCGCGCTCGCGGCGCTGATGGCCGAGCCCGAGCGCTACGCCGGAAAGACCGTGGCGGTGATTCTTTCGGGATCGAATGTCGATCCCGCGCGCTACGCCAAACTCTTCGCGGCGAGCGCCGCCTAGAGCTGCTCGAACGGAAAACGCTCCAGGGAGCCGAGGCTCGAGCGCGTGGTCACTGCGCAGATCATCGCGTTGAGCACCGCCTCCTCGCTCGCCTCCATGGCGGCTTGGAAAAGCGGCGTCATGGCGGCGTTAGGCCAATCGGCGATCATGCTGGTCGCCGTCCGGCGAGCCGGCGTTCGCCGCACGGCCTCGTCGGTGGAGAAGGCGAGCGCATACTCGCCGGATCCGTTGGCCATGGGCGATCCGGTGCGGGCGACGCCGAGCATGGCGCGGCGCGCGAGCCGTTGCAGATTGCGCGAGCACAGTGGTGCGTCGCAGGCGATCACGACGATGATCGAGCCGGGCGCATCCCTTTTCGGAAAGGGCTTTTGGAGCGCATCCGGAAGCGACCGGCCAAGCGGCGTGAAGACGCCGGACTGGTTCGTCAAGACGAGCGCGCCCAGCGTCACGTCGCGACCCAGAACCTCCAGTACGCGTGATGCCGAGCCGATCCCGCCTTTCCAGCCATAGCTTTCCGAGCCCGCGCCCGCGCCGACGGCGCCTTGAACGACCGGACCGGTATGCGCGGCCTTAAGGGCCTCGACGACATGGCTTGGTTGGACCTGGCGCGACCGGATGTCATTGAGGCGGGAATCGTTGACCTCGCCCACGACCGGGTTGACCGACACCACCGCCTCATTGCCTGCTTGACCAAGCGCATGGTCGATGAGGCCGGCGGCGGCTTCGGGCGCGCTGAGCGTGTTGGTCAGCGCGATCGGCGTTTCGATCTCGCCCAGCTCTTCGATCTGGCTGAGCCCGATGAATTTTCCAAAGCCGTTAGCCACGAACACGCCGGCCGGCGCCTTGTCCTGGAACACGTCGCCTGCGTGGGGACGGATCACCGTCACCCCGGTGCGCACCGCCTCGCCTGCGCACCGCGTCACATGGCCGACCGAAACGCCGGCCACGTCCGTGATTGCGTTGAGCGGACCGGGCTCGAATACTCCAGGCCTGAACGGGCGCCGCTCCGACATGTTGATCGCAGCCTCCATCTCACTGTCTCCAGCCCTCGAACAGACCCTAGCCGAGCATGCAGGATTGATCGATTCAAAAACATACGGTACGTACTGTATGTGATATCGACGAGGGTTGAATGGCGGGCTTGCTCGAAGGCGTGAAGGTGCTGGATCTGACCCGGCTGCTGCCGGGTCCGCTTTGCACCCTGCACCTCGCCGATCAGGGTGCGGACGTGGTGAAGATCGAAGATCCGCACGCGGGCGACTATGCGCGCACCGATCTCGCCTTCGGCGTTTCGATGTCGCACCTGTTCCATGCGCTCAATCGAGGCAAACGGTCGATACGGCTCGATCTGAAGAGCGAAGACGGTCGCGCGGCGTTGCTCGAGCTTGTGCGGGACGCCGACGTGCTGGTGGAGAGCTTCCGACCGGGCACGCTTGAGAAGCTGGGCCTGGCGCCGGACCGGCTTCAAGCCGGAAATCCCGGCCTCGTCGTGTGCCGGATCAGCGCCTATGGCCAGACCGGCCCGCTTGCAGACAAGGCGGCCCACGACATCAACATGGTCGGCTACGCAGGCCTTGCGAGCCAGTTTCCAAGCCATGGTGGCCGGCTGCGGCTTCCCGGATTCCAGATCGCGGACGTCGCGGGCGGCGCGCTGACGGCGGCCGCGGCGATCTCCATGGCTTTGGTGCGAAAGGTGCGCGATGGGCAAGGCGCCGTCCTCGACGTCGCCATGGCTGAAGCTGCATTGAGCGCCGGGGTGACCGCTTTCGCCATGACTCAGTTTCATGGACGCTCGCCGGAACCGGAAGCCGATGTGCTGACCGGGCTGCTGCCCTGCTACGGCTTCTACGCCACCAAGGACGGCGGCCAGATCGCGATGGGAGCCCTTGAACCGAAATTCTGGCGAGCCTTCTGCGCCCTCGTCGACCGGCCGGATCTCGAAGACAAAGGCCTCGCCGTCGGTCCGGACGGCGAGCATGTGAAGGCGGAGCTCGAGAAGCTGTTCGCCACCAAACCGCTCGGCAAATGGACAGAGCTGCTCGACGGCGCAGATTGCTGCGTGACGCCGGTGCTTTCAATCGAGCAGGCGCTGACCCTGCCACATTTCGCCGAGCGCGGCCTTGTCTACGAGGCCGAAGATCCGGTCGACGGTGTGATGACCCGGATCGGCGGCGCGTTTCTGGTTGATGGCGAGCGCGTGAAACCCGCAGCGCCCGCGCCGCGACACGGCGAGCATGACGGCGACTATGAATTCAATCCCGCCCGGAGGCGAAGTGCATGATTTACATACAGAACACGCTCGGCGGCGATGTCGCCGCGTTCGACGAGACCGACGGCGATCGCGAGGTCGCCCGCTTTTCGCCCGGCGACGAGCTGCATCCGGACTCCATCGTGCTGTCCGCCGATGGATCGACGCTGCACATGAACGCGTCCAACCGCTTCCAGCTCTGGAACGAGCCCGAGGCGCTGGCGCGCAGCAAGTTCTACGGGCTCGACGCCAAAACGCTGGAGCTGAAATGGAGCGTCGATCTTCCCGGTCAGATCGAACACTTCGCCGCCTCGCCAGACAAGCGCTACGTGTATAACGCGCATTACGATCGCAAAGTGGTCAGTGAAGTCGATACGCAGACCCGCAGCGTCAAGCTCATCAAAATCACCGACATGGGCGGTCATAAGGTGCGCTGCACGGCGGACGGCAAGAAAGTCTATGTCGGCTCGATGATCTGGGCCTCGCTGGACGAGATCGACCGCGAGACCGGCGCCTTCACCCGGCGCATGACGTTCGACGACAATGTGCGCCCGTTCGCCCTCTCGAAGGACGGCAAGCGCGCCTATGTTCAGCTGAACCGGATGCACGGCTTCCACGTCGTCGATCTTGTGGACATGAAGATCGTCGAGACGGTGAAGGGCCCCGGCCTCAAGGGCGCCTATCCCGGCCACGAGGCGCACTATCCCTTCACCTGCGACCACGGCATCGAGATCACGCCGGACGAGAAGTTCCTGATCACGCTGGCGACCACCGGGAACTTCATCTGTGTCTATAATTATCCCAGCCTGAAGCTCGTCACGACGATCGAGACCGACACCCAGCCGAGCTATCTCACCGTCTCCAAGGACTCCCGCTGGTGCTATGTCAGCTGCCGGGTCAGCGGCACGGTGCATGTCTATGACCTTAAATCGCTGAAGCTGAACCGCACGCTGAAAGATGTGGGCGTCTTCCCCCAGCGGGTTTGCGTGGATCACTGACATGGCGATCCCGCAGAACGATCCTGAGCTTTGCGGGATCGCCTGGGCGAACAAGGTGATCGCATCGGGCGTTTTTCATACAGGCCGCGATCCGCAGGAAATCTTTTCGTTCAGCTGCAACTGGATGGCCGCGCCCGAGGAGATGATGCGCGCGGCGCTTCAGACCAAGAAAGTCGACGCCCTGCTCGCGCTGAAACCCGACGTCGTCGTGGACAAGGCCGAGGGGCTGGTCTCGACGACGCTGTTCGGGCGCACAGCCTATGCAAGGCTGAATTCCGATCAGGGCGTCTGCGTGGTCGACGGGCCGGACGCGCCCATCCACTTCACGCCCCGTGTTGTGCCCCGGCGCGCGCCGGCGAAGGGCGCCGGCTGGCCGGCGGCAGACCCGGTCGAGATTGAACCGGGCGCGACAGGTCTTGCCCCCAAGGCGCTTGAAGAGGCCAAGCGGCTGGCGTTCGCCAACACCTTCGAATTCACCAACGCGCTCGTGGTGCTGCACAAGGGCCGGGTGGTGCTGGAGCACTATCGCGACCCGTTCGACCGTGAGACCCGGTTTGAATCCTGGTCCATGGGCAAGAGCATCGCCGCGACGCTTGCGGGCGTGGCGATCCGCTCCGGCGACCTCAGCCTTGACGAGGACCATTTGTTCGACGCCTGGACCGGCCGCGAGGATCCGCGTCGGAAAATCAAGCTGCGCAACCTTCTGAACATGGCGAGCGGGCTTGAATTCACCGGCAGCTTCGGGCGCGAGGAGGACCACGCGGTCAAGCAGAAGGACGGACTCTTCCTCGACCACATCTATGTCTACGCCTCGGGCGTGGATTCCCACGGCTTCTGCCTCGACAAGCCGCTGGCCGACAAGCCGGGCACGGCCGGGCGTTACCGCAATTGCGATCCGCTGCTGACGATGGCGCTCGTGCGTGACCGATGCGCGGGCGGTGACGTGGAGCGCTTCTTAAGCTGGCCGCAGGAGAGGCTGTACGACCGGATCGGCTCGACCGGGATGGTCCTTGAGACCGACCCCTACGGAAATTTCCTGATCTCCGGGCACGATTACGGGCGGGCGATGGACTGGGCGCGGCTTGGTCAGCTTCACCTGAACCGGGGCGCCTGGGGCGGCGATCAGATCTTCGATGAGCGCTTCGCCGAGTTTGTGCGCACTCCTGCGAGGAAGGCCTGGAAGCACGATCTGTACTATGGCGGCTTTTTCCCGACCAACGCCACCGGCCTCATCCCCACTCTGCCCCGCGACGCCTTCTGGATGTCCGGCGGCGGCCTTCAGCGGGTGGTGATCGTACCGTCGCTGGACCTGGTGATCGTCCGCCTCGGGCACATGGCTGGCACGATCTTCGGCGTGGACAAGACCTTGAACGAGGTCTACCGCCTGCTCGCCGAGGCGGCGAGCCGCGCCTGATTGTCGAACCGGGCGAGCACCAGCAGCGCCGCCGCCACAAGTGCGGCTCCGGCGAACACCACCGGTGACGGCGCCGCGTGGCCGGCGATCCAGTGCAGCGCCAAGCTCAGAACGACGCCGGAAATCAGGCTGGCGCCTCGATTGACCGGCACGGCGAAGGTGTTTTCGCGCTGATCGAGATAGATGAGCGTGCCGAAAGTCAACACCGCGGCGTACCCCAGCCCGACGACGATCCCCGCCGCCAGCGTCGCCGGGTTCAGAAAGCCCTCAGCTACGGCTCGGCCCCATCCCGGCGCCAGCATTCCGAGGCCTAGCGCAAGCAGGAGGACGATGACCGCGGCGCTGATCTCGCGCACGAACCAGCGTGCGCGCTCACCGGGTTCAGGCCGCTTCGCGCCATGCGTCATCAGGCTCAGGCGAACAAGATAGGCGAGCACGTAGACGGCGAGATTGATCGCCACCAGCGCCGGCATGGCGAGGCTGGGCGAGCCTGAAAGCGCGAGCCCGGCGGCGGCGAGAGAAAGGGCGAAAGCGATCCATGCGGCGGGCCGAATGGCGCGGCGGTTTGCAAGATCGATCGCGGGCCCGAGCGCCAGAACGCCGCCGCGCATCATCACCAGCGCCGCAAGGACCGTCACGTCATTAAAGCTGAGCGCGAACACGGTAGTGACGATGATGACCGCCGTCGCCACGCCTGAGACCGCGGTGCGCCAATCAAGGCCGAGCGCCGGGATTTGCGGCGCAAGCCGCCGGGCTCGCCGAGCCATCAGATAGAGGCACGGCGCGGCGCCCACGGCGAGCCCAGTGAGAAATCCGGGAAACAGCGCGAAGGCGCCGGCTTCAGGCGCTCCCGACAGGCGCAGAGCGCCGGCGAACAGGATATAGGCTGCAAAGTAGCCTGCGCCGAGCATCCAGATGGAGACCGGGATCCAGTCCGTCCGAGCCATCACCGCCTCTCATCATGAAAAAGCGCCCCGGCCTCGGGGAAGGGGCCGGGGCGCAGTCCTTGCGATCAGGAGAAGATTAGTTCCGCAAGGTCAAGCCTACACCGAAGACCTGCGGCGCGCCGACCACGACGCTTCCGCCCGCCGCCTGCGCGTTGGTCAAATAGGTTTCATCAAACAGGTTCGAACCGAAGACGAACACGCTGCCGCGGCCGAAGTCGTAGGCCACACGGCCGTTCACCACGGCGTAGGCGTCATTCGAACGCAGATCGTCGCGATTGGGCAAAAGCGGCTCGCTTTCGCCGCGATAGTTCACGTCGAACGTGGCTGAGATTCCGCTGGAATGGTCGTAGGTGAAGCCCAGCGCCCCGGAAACGCCCGGCGCGAACGGAAATTCGCTGCCCTCCAGCGACAGGCCGCCGGCGTTGGCGACCTCGGCCGCCGAGCGGTTGTCCTCGGTGATCTCGGTGTCGAGCACGCCGAGCGTGGCGAACACGTTCAGCGCGTCGGTCACGTCGTAGGCGAGCTGCGCTTCGGCGCCGTAGAGCCGGCTGGCGCCGGCGTTCACCACGGCGGTGTCCTGCGGCGTCGGCGTGATCTGCACTTCGACCTGCTGGTCTTCCCAGTCGATATAGAAGACGTTGGTGTTGAAGGTCAGGCGCCCGTCCGCCGACTGGCTGCGCAGGGCGAGTTCGTAGTTCCAGGAGAACTCCGGGTCGAAGCTGTAGATGAAGCCCTGCACCGGATTGATGCCGAGCCCACCGGCCCGATAGGCCTTCTGCGCGCTCGCCGACACGGTCACCAGCTCGCTGACATCGTAGGAGGCGGTGAATTTCGGCAGGAAGACGTCGAATTCCTCAGTCTCCGCAAGGCTGATCGGGACCAAGAAGTTCGGACCCGTAAGCTGAGCGAGCGCTCCGTTTGTGAATTGGCTGTAGAACGGGACGATGGACGGCGTCGCCCCGGCCGCGATCGCTTGTGCGTTGGCCGGCCCCACAAACGGAGTGAGCTGCGCTTCCAGAGCCGCTTGCACCGCTGCGGCCAGGCCAGGCGCGCCGCCCGGCGTCAGAGCCGCCGCGTCGCTGGCCTCCAGAAGCGTATTGGTCTGGCTCGCCGAATAAGTCGCTTCCTCCTGCTCCCAGCGGAAGCCGGCGGTGACGCGGAAGCGGTCGGTTACGTCCGCGCCGATATCGGCGAAGACGGCCGTTGTCTCGCGGGTCGGTTCGAAAACGAATTCCGACTGCAGCGGAAAGAGCGAGCCGAAGAGCAGCGGATCATTTAGCAGGAACGGCGCGCCGGGGGGCGTCGGCAGGGAGACGAGTCCGCCCGTCGCGGCTGCGGTCACGCCCTGATATACGGCGTCGAGGCCAAGCGTGCGCAGATCGAACGCCGGAATCGGCGCAGTCTGAGTGACCAGACTCTCATCGTAGAAGTCAGACTCAGCATAGAGCGCGCCGACAATGCCCGAGAAGCGGCCGGCGGAGAAGTCGAGCCGCACTTCCTGCATGAAGTCGGTGATTTCGCGATCGAACGTGCGCTGCGACGGGATCGGGAAGCCCAGATCCGGCAGGCCGTCGAAATCGTTCTGACCATCGCTTTCGATCTTCGAATAGGTGGTGAGCGACACGAGATCGATCGAGTCAGTAAGGCCGTAGACGATCTCGCCGGAATAAAGCTCCAGATCGCGATTGGTGCGCGTCGGAATATCGGTCAGCTGAACGCGCGCGTCGGGATCAGCCGAATCCACCAGTGCGCCGCCGCGGGTCTCGCTGCTGGCCATGACCGTGAACGTCGCGCTGAGATTGGGCAGCGCATCGGGTTCGAGCACCAGCTTGCCGCGGTAAAGCTCGCTGTCCAGCGGGTTGCCGTCGAGCCCGTCGGGCCGTTCGATATACCCCTCGCTGTCGAGATGCTGTGCGGAGACGCGCAGCCCTGCCTGGCCGTTGGCGAAGGGCAGACCGGCGGCTGCGGACAGCTCGGATGTCCCGTACTCGCCGTATGTGGCGCGTAGCGCGTAGTTGAATTCGTCGCCAGGCTCGTTTGTGCGCACCACAATGGCGCCGATCAGCGCGTTGCGGCCCTGCACGGTGGACTGGGCGCCACGAAGCACTTCGATCTGGCGCACGTCCCAGGCGTTCGACACGACTGTTCCGACCACCTGGTTCGGCACCAGCGCGCCGTCCACGTAGAGCGAGGCCACCGAGACCGTTCCTCCCCCTGTGGTCACGCCGCCGGACTGGACCCCGCGAAGCGTGAACTGGACATTGTCCCCGCCCCCGGTCGTTACAAAGCCGGCGTTGCCGACCCGCTGCAGCGCCTCATCCAAAGTGACGATGTTGAGGTTCTCGATGTCAGCCGCCGTGGTGACGTCCACCGAAGTGGTCGTCTCCTGAAGGCTGCGCTCGGTCTTCTCGCCCAGCACCACGATGGTGTCTGGCGCGCTGCGCGCTTGTTCTTGTGCGCTCGCCGCCGTCGTCACTCCGAGCGCTGCGGACGCCAGAAGCGCGGCGCGGAGGCCGCCTTTTCCATCAAAGTTGAACATCATGCCTCTCCCCTTGGTGACGTGGCGGCGGGCTTCGCCCATCTCGCCTCAGGATGATTGTATGCATTTTGCCGTACGATCATACTGTTTTATTGCGAACGGTTCTCCGCTCTCGCCCGCGGAAGCTCTCGCGTCACAATTTTGCTACACGTCCGCGACGTCGCGGCGAAGCTCCTCGGCCTGCAGGGCTTCGATGGATTTCTGGATCGGCGCGTAGGACCAGGCGAACAGGACGAGCACCGTCACCACCAGGACGGCGTTCACGAGAAAAAACGCCGTCCAGCCCACCAGGCCGGCGATCAGCCCGGAGATCGCGATCGCGGCGCCGCCGCCGAGGAAATACGTCGCCTGCTGGATCGTGAAGTCCGTCCCGGTCTGGCCGCGCGAGGTCCAGCCGAGGCGCGCGGCGTAGAACACCATCCGCTGCGGAGCGGTGCAGATCGAGCCCCAGAAAACGGCCGCGATCACCAGCGCCAGCGCCGGTTCACCGGTGAAGGCGAGCCATAGAAAGGCGGGCAGCGCCAGGAGCCCGACCGGGATCAACAGCAGCACCATCCGGCGCGGGCCCAGCTTTTCGAGCACCACCGAACTCACCGCCAGCGAAAGGCCCGCGCCGATGCTCGCGGCGATCCCGATGGAGACGCCGACCTCGGAAAGGCTGAGCCCCTTGGAGCTGAGAAACGGACCGATGATCGCCGGCGTCATCTGTGCGGCGAGCGCGAAGACGAAGACGAGCGCCAGGACGCGCCGGTTCACCGGCTCGCGCACATAGTTGAGCACCTTCACCTTTCGTCCCGCGGCGCGCGCCGCCATAACGGCGGGATCAGGCGCCGGCTCCTTGCGCAGAAGAATGGTGAGGTTCAGCGCGGAAAACAGGAGCCCGGCCGAAAGAAAGGCCGCGCCCCAGCCATACTGGTCTGCGACGATCAGCATGCCCGCAAGGCCCGCAATCTGGCCCAGCTCCTTACCGAACCAGACCACCGCCGAACCGACGCTGCGCCCGGAATCACGCAAGCTCTCGACCACATAGGCGTCGGCGGCGATCTCGTGGGTGGAAAAAGCGAACTTGATCAGCACGAAAAGCGTGATGATGAGCGGCAGATTGCCGAGCGTGGGCTCCACCCCCGCCACCACCGCATAAAGCAGCGACACCGCCAGCGAAGCGGGCAGAATCCAGCTGCGCCGGCGCCCGAAACGCTCGGAGCCGGTACGGTCCACCAGCGGCGCCCAGAGCCATTTCAACGCCTGGACCACCAAAGGAATGCCGAAGACGCCGAGCCACTCCACCGGCATGCCGGCTTCGCGAACGAAGATGGTCGGCGCCATGATGCCGGTGAGCGCCAGCGGCATGTCATGGGCGGCCGACAGCGAGCCGATGACGAAATACTTGCGGATGCGTCCCGGGCCGCGCGTCTTCGCGCCGCCTTCCAGTTCGAGCGGCGTCATGGCGCAGCGTCTTTCAATTCGCGGCGCAGCACCTTGCCGACCGGTGATTTGGGAAGGCTCTCGACGAAGCGGATCTCCTTCGGCCGCTTGTAGGCGGTGAGCCGGGCTTCGCAGGCCTCGATGATCTGCTCGCGCGTCAGGCCTGGATCGGACCGCACGACATGGGCGACGATCCGCTCGCCGGTCTTGTTGTCCGGGGCGCCGGTGACGGCGGCTTCGGCGACGCCGTCCACGGCGTGCAGCGTCTCTTCGATCTCGTTGGGATAGACGTTGAATCCGGACACGATGATCATGTCCTTCAACCGGTCGACGATGCGCAGAAAGCCGTCCGGCTCCATCACGCCGATATCGCCAGTGCGCAGCCAGCCGTCCGGCATGGCAGAGATGTCCGGCCCGTCCTCGCCCAGATAGCCCAGCATCAATTGCGGCCCTCGCGCGCGCACCTCGCCGCGCTCGCCCGGAGCCAGCGGCTGTCCATCCTCGTCACAAATCCGAATCTCGACGCCCGGCAGAGGACGCCCGGCGAGGCCGGGACGGTAACCGGCGTCCAGCGGGGTCGAGGTGAGGACGGTGGTCGTCTCGGTCATGCCGTAGGCTTCGCTGATCACAGATCCCGTCCGTTCCATCCAGCGGCGCGCGACCGTCTCCTTCAGCGCCGTGGCGCCCGAAAAGGTCAGCTCGACGCAAGCGGCGAGGTCTTTGGTGAACCAGGGCTCCTCCAGCAGGCCCGCGAACAGCGTGTTCACGCCGGGCACGATGTCGGGCCGGCATTTCTCAAACGCCGGCTTCAGGTTCGACAGTGGTCGGGGATTGGGGATCAGAACCGTCTCCCCGCCCGTGCGCATGGCGGCGATGCACATGAACAGGCCGAACATATGATAGAGCGGCAGAACCAGCAGCGCGCGGCGGCCGGGCCGGGTGAGCTTATCCGGGCTCATCGCCACGGTCTGGGCGACGTTCAGCATCAGGCGGTGGCCGGTCAGAAGCGCGCCTTTCGGCTCGCCCGTGGTGCCGCCGGAATACTGGTGGAAGCAGACCTCCTCGCCGCTGAGCGGCGCCGGCGGCTCCACGTTTGCGGAACGCTTGAGCGCATCGCGCAGCCGTATATGCGGGCGACCGACTTTCGAGACCTTTCCGGTCAGGCGCAAGAGACCGTCAAGCACGCGGGAGCCCAGCCCCGGAAAGAAATCCGAAGCCGATAATGTGATCAGGGTCAGGTTCGGGACGGTGTCGTATAGTTCGTTCAGGACGGAGGCGAACCCATCAAAGCCAAAGAGCACGCGCGCCTGGCTGCGCCGGATTTGGCGGGCCGCCTCGTGGGCGGTGTAGAGCGGATTGACGTTGGTGACGACGCCTCCGGCTTTCAGAACACCAAACAGCGCAACGGGATAGCTCAGGATGTTAGGCGCTTGGATCGCGGCGACGTCACCGCGCTGAAAGCCCGAAGCCGTGAGAAATCGGGAGAGCCGATCAGAGGCCGCATCCAACTGCGCGTAGCTCAGCTTCGCTGACCATCCGTTGGGCAGCACGATCGAACAGCAAAACGCGTCGCCATGGGTTTCCGCCGCCTCGCGCAAAAAATCCGGCAGACTCGCCGGGATCGGACCCAGGCGATCGGCGAGATCGGGCGCGAGGGCGGCGGCGGTCACGCCTCGCCCTTCCAATCCCCGATCCGGGGCGGCGGACCTGAGACCTTGCGCGCCACGAGCCGGCTCCCGACCAGCGCGATCAAAGCGTCGATATGTTTGTCGAAGAACGCCGTCTGCTCGACGATCGGATCGTCCAGCAGCATGCCGCGCAGGCTCCACTGAACCAGATGCAGAAGCTCGCTGACGCTCGGCCCCTTCGGATCGGTCGGCTCGAAATAGTGCGCGCCGGCATGCATGAAGAGGCGCAACGCCTTGATCGCGACGGGACGCAGATGCGAGGCGAGCGCTTCATCGGTGCGCGCTGCGTTCATGAGCTCGAGCAGCAGCCTGCCGTCGCGGCTGTAGACCACGTCGTCCCACCAATAGCGCACCAGACGCTCGAACCGGTCCTCCGGCCGTTCGGCGCTGAGCGCGTTCTTCCCGGCATTGCGGAAGATCTTCTTCAGAATGTCCTCGCAGACCGCCTTGATGAGAAGGTCCTTGGACGGGAAGTGATGGAGGTGAGCGCCGCGCGAAACGCCGGCGCGCTCCACGATGCGGCTGACCGAGGCGTTGGAATACCCCTCCTCGATCAGGCAGTCGGCGGCCGCCTCCACAAGGCGCGCCCGCATCTCCCGGCTACGCTCTTCCTGGGTTCGCCGCTTCTTACTGGCCGTCGCGCTCATGGAGCCTCCCGCTTCGCCTGCTGTTTCGCCGTCGAGCGTACTGCGCGCCGGACCGTCTTGCAGGCGAAAGCTTTATACAGTACGTACTGTATGTAAGTTTGAATGCGGCGTCAAACGCGGCGCATCCGGGAGGCGAAACGATGATCCCCAGAACGCTTTACGGCGAAGAGCACGAAATCTTCCGCAGCGCGGTGGCGAAGTTTTTCGATAGCGAGATTCTGCCGCGGCATGACGCCTGGGAGGAACAAGGCTGGGTCGATCGGGACGTCTGGGCGAAGGCCGGCGAGCTGGGCCTGCTATGCGCCACAATGCCGGAAGCCTATGGCGGCGCCGGCGTGGATCGGCGCTATTCGGCGATCCTTCTGGAAGAGCAGGCGATCCGCGGTGTCAACGGCGTCGGCTTCGCCCTGCATTCCGACATCGTGGCGCCTTACATCGTCAACTATGGCGACGACGCGCAAAAAGAGCGCTTCCTTCCGGCCATGGCGAAGGGCGAACTGATTGGCGCCATCGCCATGACTGAGCCTCAGACCGGCTCCGATCTCCAGGCGATCCGCACCACGGCGCGCGAAGACGGCGATCATTTCGTGATCAACGGCTCGAAGACCTACATCACCAATGGCTGGAACTGCGATTTCGCGATCGTCGCGTGCAAGACCGGAGACGTGTCCGGCGGCGCCAAGGAGATGTCGCTGATCCTGGTGGAGGCCGACCGCGACGGCTTCCACAAGGACAAGCCGTTCAAGAAAATCGGCATGCGCGCCCAAGATACCTGTCAGCTGACGTTCGACTGGGTGCGCGTTCCGAAATCCAACCTGCTGGGCGGACCGAACCAGGCCTTCATGATGCTCATGACCGAGCTTGCCTGGGAGCGGTTGATGATCGCCATCGGCTGCGTCGCCGGCGCACGCTACGCGCTGCGGCTCGCCAAGGAGTATAGCGCGGAGCGCCAGGCGTTTGGCCGGCCGATCAACAGCTTTCAGAACGCGCGCTTCAAGATCGCCGAGATGGAGACCGAGATCCAGATCGCACAGGTGTTCGTGGACAAGTGCCTGGAGCTGGAGCTCGAAAAGAAGCTCGAAATCTCCACCGCCGCCATGGCGAAATACTCCACCTCGGAAATGCTCCAGAAGGTCGTCGATGAAGCCCTGCAGCTGCACGGCGGCTACGGCTACATGTGGGAGACCCCGATCGCGCGCGCCTACGCCGACGCCCGGGTCCAGCGCATATACGGCGGCTCGTCTGAAATCATGAAGGAAATCATCGCGCGCGCCTCGTGACGCGTGCGGTCGGCTTTACACAGGGAAGGATGCTCCATGAGGGAAGCGCTGATCTACGACGCGGTGCGCACGCCGCGCGGCCGCGGCAAGGCGGACGGCTCACTGGTCGAGGTGTCGCCGGTCGAGCTGTCGCGTCAGGTGCTTGAAGCGGTCCGTGACCGCAACGGGCTGGACACCGGCAAGGTCGAAGACGTGGTCTTCGGTGTCGTGGAACCGGTGGGCGAGCAAGGCGGAAACGTCGCGCGCAGCGCCGCCCTCGCCGCCAAATACGACCAGCGCGTGGGGGGCATGCAAGTGAACCGCTTCTGCTCTTCCGGACTTGAAGCGTGCAACATCGCCGCGGCCAAGGTGCTCGCCGGCTCCGATTTCGTTATCGGCGGCGGTGTCGAGTGCATGAGCCGGGTCAAGATCGGCGACGGCGGCATGGCGCTCGCCTCCGATCCGCTCCTGTCGCTTCCCACCTACTTCATTCCGCAGGGCGTTGCGGCCGATCTTGTCGCCACGAAGTACGGTTACTCCCGCGACGATCTGGACGCCTACTCGGTGGAAAGTCAGAAGCGCGCCAAGAAAGCCTGGGACGAAGGCCGGTTCTCCCGCTCCATCGTTCCGGTGAAGGACGAGAACGGGCTCACCTATCTCGCCCATGACGAACACATGCGCCCCGAAGCCGACATGCAGGCGCTCGGCGCGCTGAAACCCAGCTTCGAGATGATGGCCGAGTTCGCCGGCTTCGGCGCCGTCGCGGTCCAGCGCTATCCCGAGCTTGAGCGCATCGAATACCGCCACCACGCCGGCAACTCCTCCGGCATCGTGGACGGTGCGGCGGCCGTGCTGATCGGCTCGCGCGAGGCGGGTGAAACGGCGGGCCTGAAGCCCCGCGCGCGCTTCAAGACCTTCGCCACCATCGGCTCGGAGCCGACCATCATGCTCACGGGCCCTGCCGACGCGGCGCGCATCGCGCTTGATCGCGCCGGCATGAAGCCGTCCGACATCGACCTTTACGAGCTCAACGAGGCCTTCGCCGGCGTCGTGCTGCGCTTCATGGAGGAGCTCGATCTCGACCACGGCGACCTCAATGTGAACGGCGGCGCAATCGCCATGGGCCATCCGCTTGGCGCCACCGGCGCGATGATCCTGGGCACGGTCGTCGATGAGCTGGAGCGCACCGGCAAGGGCACGGCCCTCGTCACCCTGTGCATCGGGGCGGGCATGGGCATCGCCACCATCGTCGAACGCGTCTGATCGAAGGAGAGATAACAATGACCCAATACGTCAAAACCTCCATCGTCGACGGCGTGGGCGTCATCACCTGGGACATGGAGGGTCACGCGATGAACGTGCTCTCCGAAGCCTCGCTGCTCGCCTATGAAGAGGCCTGGCGCGCCTTCCAGGCGGACGCTTCGGTGAAGGGCGTCGTCGTCACCAGCGCGCGCGACAGCTTCATTGTGGGCGCCGACATCAACATGCTCTGGCGCATGCGGCATTCCTCGGCCGAAGAGGTGTTCGCGCAGAACCAGCAACTGAACCGGCTGTTCCGCGAGATCGAGACCGCCGAGAAGCCGACCGTCGCCGCCATCGTCGGCGACGCGCTTGGCGGCGGGGCGGAACTCGCTCTCGCCTGCCGGTATCGCGTCGCGGCCGACGACGCCAAGCTCGGCTTTCCTGAGGTGATGATCGGGCTTCTGCCCGGCGCCGGCGGCACGCAGCGTCTGCCCCGCCTTGTCGGCGCGCAGGAGGCCCTGCCCTATCTCACCACCGGCAAGAATCTGCGCGCGGCCAAAGCGCTGAAGCTCGGCGTCGTGCACGAGATCGCGCCCAAGGCCGAGGTGCTGGACCGTGCGATCAACGCGGTCGCCGAAGGCCGCGCGCCGGCGAAAGCGCCCTGGGACGAGCCGTTCTGGAGCGTTCCCGGGACCAAGCCCGGCACGGCGGACTGGACCCAGCTCTTCGCCGCAGCGGGCGCGATGCTGCGCAAGGAGACGCGCGGCAACTATCCCGCGCCTGAGCGCATCATGGCGTGCGTATATCACGGCCTTCAGCTGTCGATGGACAAGGCGCTGAGCTTCGAGGGCCGCCAGTTCACCACCCTTTTCATGGGAAGCGTCAGCCGGGCGATGATCCGAACGCTTTGGTTCGGCCGCAACGCCGCGAACAAGCTGGAGAAACGCCCGGCAGGCGTGCCGGACACGACATTCACCAAGGTCGCCGTTATCGGCGCCGGCGTGATGGGCGCCGGCATCGCCTCGTGCACGGCGCAGGCGGGCGTGGACTGCGTTCTGCTCGACGTCTCCGAGGAGGCGGCCCAGCGCGGTCTTCAGCATGTGAAGGATTATGTCGCCCGCCAGTTGGAGAAGCGGCGCATGACGCAGGCTGAGGCCGACGCGATCGTATCGCGCGTGCATCCGACCACCGATTACGCCGACCTCGCCGGCGCCCAGCTCACCATCGAGGCGGTGTTCGAAGACCGCGGGATCAAGGCGAAGGTGACCCAGGCCACCGAGGCTGTGACCGACGCGAAGCACGTCTTCGGCTCAAACACGTCGACGCTGCCGATCACCAGCCTCGCGGAGGCCGCCGGCCGGCCAGAGGAGTTCATCGGCATCCACTTCTTCTCTCCGGTGGAGAAGATGCCGCTGGTGGAAATCATCCGCGGCGAGAAGACCTCCGACCACGCCGCTGCGGTCGCAATGGACTATGTCCGCCTGATCAAGAAGACGCCCATCGTCGTCAACGACAGCCGCGGCTTCTACACCTCGCGCGTATTCGGCACGTACACTCGCGAAGCCTTCGTCATGCTGCAGGAAGGCGTGAAGCCCGCCCTGATCGAGAACGCCGGCAAGGCTACCGGCATGCCCATGGGGCCGTTCGAGCTGATCGACATGGTCGGCATCGACACCGGCCACAAGATCACCCACGAGACCATCAAGGAGGTCGGCTGGGACGTGATGCAGGCGCGCGGCGAACCGGCCGAGGCGCTGGAGGTGCTCGACTGGATCGTGGAGGAGTGCAAGCGGCCGGGCCAAAAGGCCGGCAAGGGCTTCTACGAGTACGACGAGAAGAACAAACCTTCCCACATCTGGCCGGAAGTGTCGGCGCGTTTCCCGTCCGCCAAGGATCAGCCGGACATTGAGGACCTGAAACGCCGCTTCCTGCACGTTCAGGCGGTCGAGACGCTGCGCTGCATGGAAGAGAACGTAGTCACCGCCGCCGACGACGCCGATATCGGCTCGATCTTCGGCTGGGGCTTCGCGCCGTGGACTGGCGGCGTGATCTCCTATGTGGAGGATCTCGGTCTCGAGCGGTTCCGCGACGAGTGCCGTGCGCTCGCTCAGCGGCACGGCAAGCGCTTCGAGCCCCCCGCCTTCCTCGATCGCATGATCGAGAACGGCGAGCGCTTCTATCCCGGCGAAGCCGAAGGCGCCAAAGAGGCCGCCGAATGAGCGCGGGAGCCGCCGGCGCGCTGGACTTCTCCGGCAAGGGCGTCTTCGTCGCCGGCGGCTCCAGCGGCATCAATCTCGGCGTCGCCAGGCGCTTCGCAGAAGCAGGGGCGAAGGTTGCGATCTTCGCCCGCAACCCTGACAAGCTAGACGCGGCGCGCGCCTCGCTTGGTCCGCAAGCGCTGAGTTTCAGAGGCGATGTGCGCGAGTTCGACGCCGTTCAGGCCGCCATCGACGCCGCGGCGGCCGCCTTCGGTGGACTACAGGTGGTGGTCTCCGGCGCCGCAGGGAACTTCGTCGCGCCCGCCGAGACGATCTCCACCAACGGCTGGAAGGCCGTCAACGAGATCGACGCGCTCGGCACCTTTCACGTCTTCAAGGCGGCGTTCGAGCCGCTGAAGGCCTCGAGGGGCTCGGCGATCGCAATTTCAGCCCCGCAATCGGTCCAGCCCATGGCCTGGCAGGCCCATGTCTGCGCGGCGAAGGCGGGCGTGGACAAGCTGGTGGAATGCCTGGCGATGGAATGGGGGCCTCATGGCGTGCGCGTGAACGCCATCTCCCCAGGGCCGATCGCGAACACCGAAGGCATGGCGCGCCTCGCGCCCAGCCCGGAGATCGAAGACATCGTTCGCCGCACCGTCTCGCTGGAGCGCTTTGGAGAGGCGCGCGAGATCGGCGACGTCGCGCTTTTCCTCGCCTCACCTTTGGCCTCCTATGTCACGGGCGCGATCCTGCCGGCCGACGGCGGCTGGGGCCTCTCCGGCGCCGGCGCCGCGACGGCGCTGATCGCAGAGCATTTCAGATCCACCCTTTAAGGACCCGTCACACATGATCGCGCTGCCTTATCTCGTGTTTCTCGGCGACGCCGACCGCACCTTCGGCGCCAAGACCGGCCAGGGCGTCGCGTTCTGGCGTCCCGACCAGTGCGTCGGTCAGAAAAGCATGCCCGGCTGCACCGTCGATCTCGGCTTGCCCGAGCTCGATTACGCTGCGGCGGTGGAGGCCGGCGCGAAGACGCTCCTCATCGGCATCGCCGCGTCCGGCGGCCGGATCAAGCCGAACTGGATTCCCGAACTCGTCAACGCGCTGGAAGCCGGTCTCGACATCGCCAGCGGTCAGCACCAGCGGCTCGCCTCGTTTCCGGAGATCAAGGCGGCGGCCGAAGCCTGCGGCCGGGTCCTGCACGACGTTCGTCACTTCAGGGGCGAGCTGCCGATCGGAACGGGCGAGAAACGGCCCGGCAAGCGCGTGCTCATGGTCGGCACCGACTGCGCGGTGGGGAAGAAATTCACCGCCCTCGCCGTCGAAGCCGAAATGAAGGCGCGGGGGCTGAACGCCACCTTTCGCGCCACCGGCCAGACCGGCGTTCTGATCGCCGGCGAAGGCGTGGCGATCGACGCCGTGCCGGCCGATTTCATCTCCGGCGCGGTGGAGATGCTGGCGCCCGCGAACACGCCCGACCACTGGGACGTCATCGAGGGCCAGGCGAGCGTGCTGCACCCCAGCTTCGCCGGCGTGACGACCGGGCTCGTCCACGGCGCACAGCCCGACGTGCTGATCATCTGCCATGAAGCCGGACGCACCACAGTTCGCGGCCTTGAGCCGCGCCCCCTGCCCTCGCTGACCCGCACGATCGAGGCTCATCTCAATATCGCGCGCGAGACCAATTCGGCCGTGCGCGCCGCAGCGCTCAGCGTGAACACCAAGGGCTTCGACGAAGCGGCGGCGCGCGCCGCGCTCTCGGCGGCGGCGGCCGAAACCGGCCTTCCGGCCACCGACCCGGTCCGCTTCGGCGCCGGCGTGCTGGTCGATGCGATCCTGGCCTCGCAGGAGCGTGCGGCGTGACCGTACGCCGGACCCGGTTTGACCTGCCCGATCTCGCGCCGGAGATCGTCCGGCGGCGCGGCCTCATCGAGGCGCGGATGAGCGCAGCGCCGGACCGGGCGGGGGTGGAGGAGGTGCTCGTTCGCACCGCGACGCTGTTGGACCTGCGCACTTACGACGCGCCGGTCATCTTCGCGCCGGCTGACGGGGACGGGCGGGAGGAGAACGCGGGCTTCGACGCCTTCCTGCCGCTGATCGACAGCGGAATATCGGGCTATTTCTGGACGAAGGCCGGCTTCGCGTCGATCCTCGTCTATAGCTGCAAGGCGTTCGACCTTTCCGCCGCGGAGCCCTGGCTGAGCGAGCGTCTGGGCTTCACCGGCGACGTCTTGCTCGCCGACTTCTAGCCAGTTTCGAGGTCCAGCACCGGGCCGAGCCGCGCCTCATAGCACCGCCAGCGTCCTGCGGCGGTCTTGTAGACCGGCTGCCGGACCTGCCAGCGGCTCGGCGTGCGCACCGTGCGTTCGGTCTTGTGAAACGCCAGGCAGGCCGGATCGAATTCAAGCCCCGCCGCATCCAGCAAGCGGCGCGTCTCACCTTCCAGGTCCTCGATCAGGCGCTCATAACGTACCCTGACGATCCGCCCGGGCATGACCCTCCCCCAATGGGCCATGAGCCGGCTGTACAGCCTTGCATAGGCGGCGAAGTTCTCCGGGCTGGTTCGAAAGCCCTGCAAGCCGGCGCTGAACTCGGTGAAGAAGTTCGACACGAAGACGTCGCGCAGATCGCGCTCGCAGTGGATGATCGTGACTCCGGGCATCAACGCCGCGATCAGGCCGGCATGGGCGAAGTTGAAAGGCAGCTTATCGACGATCCGCGCTGCCTCTGGCGCGACGGCGTGGAGTTGCTCCAGATGCTCGGTCGCCAGCCGCGCGATGTCATCTGGCTGCAGGCTCTCCAGCCCGTCCGGATATCCACCATGGTCGGCGGCGATGCGCGCGGCGAGCCGCGGAATGTCCTGACGCTCGTCGGCGCCGAAGACGGAAGGATGGCTTGCGAGGATCTGCTCGACCAGCGTCGTTCCGGTGCGCGGCAGCCCGACGATGTAGATCGGCGCGCGATCTTTTGGCGCCGCTTTGGCGAGCCGGGAGATCAGCTCGCGCGTGAAAACGCGCTCGACCGCGGCGACCTCCGCCTCCAGCGCTTCGGCGCTGAAAGGCGCCTCGCGCGCCACCAGAGCGTTGGCGGCTGCACAGGCGTCGAAGGCGTCCTCATAGCGTTCCAGACGCTCCAGCGCCCGCGCCAACCCGAAGCCGAGGCGGGCCTTTTCCGGGTCCGGCAGCCGCGGCGCAGCCAAAAGGCTGCGCGCCCGGTCCAGCTCAGCGTCAGCCGGCGTGACGCTGCGCAAGGTGAGCAGCGCCGCCAGCGCGCGCGCGTCCTCCGGCGCAGCCGCGACGGCCTTTCGCAGCGCCGCTTCTGCGGTCTCGAAATCCCCGTCCTCGCTCGCCAGCGCCGCCCGGCGGGTCAAAAGCGAGGGGTGTTCGCGCAACGGCCCCGCGCCTTCGATGACCGCCGCAGCGCGCCCACGCTCGCCAAGCTCCTTAAGACTGTCGCTTAAGAGACCGAGAACGCCCGGATGGGGTTTCAGCCGAGCCGCGCTCTCAAGGTGGACCGCGGCGCCCTCGAAATCGCCGAGCGCATGGGCAAGGGAGCCGGCGTTTGCGCGGGACTCAAAGTTTGAAGGCTCCAGCGCGCAGGCCCGTTCGGCCGCCTCAAGGGCGCCTTGCAGGTCTCCGGCCGCCTTGAGGATCTTTGCAAGATTGGCTGCATAGAGCGCTTCGTCCGGGGCGAGCGCGCAGGCCCGCCGGACGAGCTCGGCGGCCGAGGCGAGGTCGCCGGTCTGAAACCGGGCGAAGCCGAGAAAGTGCAGCGCGCCGGCGTCCTCCGGCGTCTCGGCGAGGATCGCCTGGTAGGCGGCGATCGCTCCCGTGACGTCGCCGCGCTTGTGACGGGCGACGGCCTCGGCAAGCGCGGCGTTTGCAGGCATGCCTCCCCCCTGACCAGGCTGGTCCGGCCCCGGCGCAAGCCCGGGGCCGTTTGTTCGCCAGCCTAGAACTCCGCGGTCACCCGCGCCAGGAAGGTGCTCGGCTCGCCCCAGGTCCAGCCGAAGAAGCCGGAACCGCCGAACTGGGTGAAGTACTTCTCATCGGTGAGGTTCTTGCCGATGAGCTGGAAGGTGACCTGGTCGTTCACCTGATAGTTCAGGTTCGCCTCCACCAGCGTGTAAGAGGGCAGAAGCACCTCCGGCGTATTGTCGGCGTCGGCGAACTGCTCGCCCACATAGCGCACCCCGCCGCCGATGCTGAGACCTTCCACCCACGGGATGTCGTACTGGGCGAAGATGCTGGCGAGATGGTTCGGGGCCAGCGCGATCTCGTTGCCGAGCAGCGCCGGCTCGCTAACGCTCCGGGTGATCTCGGTCTCAAGATAGGCGTATGTGGCGATCAGGTTCAGCCGGTCAAACGGCTTTCCGAGAACTTCAAGCTCGAACCCCCGGTGCTCCTGAGCCCGTGAGGCGGGAGTGGAGAGCACGCCGTCGCCGACCGTGGTGGGAACATTGTCCCGCTCAATCAGAAAGGCCGCCGCACCGAAGCCGAGCGCCCCGCCGAGGTATTCGCCCTTCACACCGATCTCATATTGCGTGCCCTCTTCCGACGGGATCGGCTGTCCGGCGTCGTCAAGCACCCGGACGGGGAAGAAGCCTTCAGAGTAGCTGGCATAGGCGAAAGTGCCGTCGAGGACCTCGTAGACCAGGCCGGCGCGAAGAACCGTGTCGGAGACCCCGCTGTCGACGTCGACGTCGTAGCTCGATCCGAACGGTCCGCCGGCGCCGCCATTGTTGATCCCGACCTCGGTGAAGTCCTCCTCCTCGTAGCGTGCGCCGAGCAGGACCTGCAGCCGATCCACCGGACGCAGGATCACCTGGGCGGTCAGCGCCGTATTCTCCACATCGCGCGTAGTGTTGTCCCACGAGAAGGTCGGCTGTTCGACCACCGGCATATCGCCGGCGCCCAGGTCTGTTCCGAAGTCGAAGATGCTCGCGAACTGTACGAAGAAAAGTGAGGGATCGTTCAGCTGATAGTCCTGGAATACCTCGCGCTCGCGCCGCTCAGCCAACAGCAGGAAGTCGTGTGTCTGGCCGAACGCTTCGAACTCGCCCCCGAACGCCAGCTCGCCGAAGAAGGTCTCGAAGCTGTCGGTGTCGTCATAGGTGTACCAGAAGCCGTACGGCCCGGGCGCGGTCGTGGCGAAGCGTTCAGGGAAGCCGACGCCGAGAAAGCTGACAAAGCGGTGGGCGCGCTCAGTGTAGTTATAGCCAAGCGTGCCGCGGGCGTAGAGACCGTTGCCGAATTCGTGCGTCAGCGTCGCGACGATCTCGCGGTTCTCATAATCGTTCTTGCAGTCGCTGGTCGCCGCGCACGGATTCCAGCTGCGCGGGATGTATGTGGGCAGCGGATCTCGAACGTTCGAGTAGTCCCGCGAGAACGTGCCGATCGGATCGCCGTCCCCGTTTTCAAGCCCCGCGTCGATGGTCAACATGGTGCTCGGCGAGAAGTCCACATCCAGCGCAAAGCGCAGCGGGATCTTCGTGAGGCCTTCCGCCTCGCGGAAACCGCCGCGGTCTTCATAGGCGGCGCCTGCGTAGGCACGCACGGTCTCGGACTGGTTCAGCGCGCCGGTGACTTCCGCCTGAACCCGGAAGAGTTCGAACGAACCGACCTCGGCCTGCACGGATCCGCCGAACTCCGCATCCGGTCGGCGGGTGATGATGTTGACCGCCCCGCCGAAATTTAGCGTGCCCTGCACAATGCCCGTCGGCCCGCGCAGATATTCGAGCCGTTCCACGCCCAGGAAGTCCCGGTCCACATTGCTGGCGACCGAGATGCCGTTGATCAGAACGCCCTTGTCCACCGGCAGGGCGAAGCCGCGGAAATTGAACCGGTTATCGAACCCGCCATAGGTGCCGGTGAACACCACGCCGGGCACGAGGCTGGAGACGTCTTCGAGATCGCGCGCCCCGGTCAGATCGAGCACGTCGCGCGTCAGCACCGTGATCGCCTGGGGCGTCTCCACGATGGGAAGCGGGATTTTCGTCGCGCTGGTGTTGGTGGTGGGTCGGAAAAACTCCGCGGACCCGTAGACCGTGATCACGTCTTCGCTAGCCGACGCTTCGCCGTCCTCGGCTTCTTGCGCGAACGCCGGACCTGAGAGCGCGCTGCTCGCCAGGAGCAGAGCCGCGAAACGCCTTACGCTTGCCGTCCTCGATGCCATGTCAGCCTCCATGCCGTAAGTCTCGACACGGATTGTATGGTTAAACAGCCTTATTGCATACAATTTGAATCTTCTTGCATGCGACCTGTGTCGAACGAGTGACAGTCAGATGTCGGCTCTTTGAAATCGCTAGCGGTTTTTCCGCGTCGAAATTCGGACGCTGGGTCAGGCTGCAAACGTGACGAGCGGAACCCACCCGTTGACCGCGAGCATGATCCAGCCGGCGAGAATCGGCGCACCCAGGGCCAGCGCCACGAAACGATAGTTCGAACGGCGGGCCTGAAGCCCTGTCGCCCGACCAATCGCCCAGACCAAAGCCACCGGCCCCGCGAGACTGAGCACCAGCAAGGCGATCGAGAGCGGGCTCACCGTTCCAAGCTGCGTAAGCGCACCCCAGCCGCCCAGCAGACCAAGTTGCGCGAACAGGATCATCACGCCGAGCAGCGACGCGCCGGCGATCGCAAGCCCGGCGCGGACCTGCAGCCCGACCGGACCAGGCCCTCGCCCAAGAACCGCCATCGGCGCCCAGATTAGCGTATGCGCAGCCGCCAGCGCCGCGCAGACCAGCGCCAGCGCGAAAAGCCAGAAGCCGCCGACCGCCGTCACCGCGCCGACTTTGCCGAACGCCTGTCCGCGCACCATGACCGGTTCACCATCCGCGCCCTCGAAGAAGATGATCGTCGGGACTGCGAGATCACCTTCTCGAAACGCCGCTCCCCCGGCTGGCCGTGCCGTCTCCGCCGCGATGTGAGGAAGCACGGATGCGATGCGGATCGCCCCCTCCTCGGCCGGGCTCACCTTCACCGCACCGAACAGGCGCCACAACCACGCCCGCATTTTCATGTCCTCGCTGAACGGCGCGTACCAGCCTGCGATCGAAGCCGGATCAATCGGCTCGGCGGCGAGCGTCACCGGCTCAGGCGGAGGCCGGTCGCGTGTAAGATAAGCGCCGACGAGATTGCGGATCCGGTGATTTTCGCCCGCCCCGCCATTGACCATGACGACATAGCCGCCGTTTGCGGCGCGCGAATAGCCCATATGCGTGCGGAACCCTTCCGTGGAGCCCCAATGGCCCTGGAACAGATGCGCGCCTTCAAAATAACCAAAATTGCCGAGCCCGTAGGAGCCGGCCGTCAGCCCATGGCGCGCCGCTTCGCTCGTCTGCGAAGCCTCCATCCGCGCGATCGACGCCTCGTCCAGAAGGCGGACGCCGTCGATTTCGCCGCGGCCGAGATAAAGCTGAACGAGCCGGGCCATGTCGCTCGGCGTCGCTATCAGCGAGCCGGAAGGGCGGATCGCCATATCCCACTGCGGCTCCGGAACCCCGCCTGAATAGCTGGCGGCGAGGCGATCAGGGTCGGCTTCCGATCGCAGGAACGTCGCATCCTCCATGCCGAGCGGTAAAAACACGTGCTCTTCCACGAGGGCGTCAAAGCTCTCGCCGGTCACCCGCTCCATCGCCGCCGCCGCCAGCGTGTGGCCCGAATTGGCGTAGGACCAGTACCAGCCCGGCTCCCACCGCACGGCCAGGCGCGGCGCCTGTTCCTCGGCGTAGGCGGAGGGACTGACGCCCGGCTCCGAGAACGCGTATTCAGCATAGGTGGAGCCTTCAAGCCCGGCGGTATGCTCCAGGAGATGCTCCAGCCGGATCGGTGTCTCGTACGGGTTGTCGATGGCGATCCCGGGGGCGAGCTCGGACAGCGGATCGGTGATGTCCAGAACGCCTCGCTCCTGGAGAATAAGCGCGAGCAGAGAGGTGACGTTTTTCGACGTCGAGCCGGCCTTGAACAGCGTGTCCGGGGTCACGGGGCGGCCGGCTTCAAGCTCCGCAAGACCGTAGCCGCGGGCGAGCACGATCTCCCCATCCTCCACAACAGCGATCGACGCGCCGGGTACGCTCCCGTTCTCGACGATTTCGGCGATGGCGGCGTCGAGCGCCTCCAGGCTCTGCGGCGCCTCCTGCCGGGCGAGGGCGGGCGCGGCGGCGACGAGGGCCAGCATGGCGGCGGCGAGGCGGATCATCAGGCGGTCTCCCCTTCCCTGCGCAGATGCTCCTGCAGCAGGCCGGCGGCGGCGCGCCGGTCGATCTTGTTTGGCCCGGAAACGGGCAGCGACTCCACAAAGAAGATTCTTCGCGGGTGAGCGTAGGCGGCGACCTGTTCCAGCACGAACGCTTGCAGCTCCGCCTCGGACGGCGGCGCGCCGGCGGCGACCGCCAGCGCCATGGGGGCGGCGCCATGGGCATCGTCGGCGACGGGAAGGACCACCGCCTGCGAGACGGACGGGTGGGCTTCGAGCGCGCGCTCGATCGGGCCGGGATACACATTCTCGCCGTTGGTCACGAACATGTCGTCGGCACGGCCTTCGAAGAAATAGAAGCCGTCGGCGTCCCGGCGCATGACGTCTCCGGTATCGCACCAGCCGGCTGAGTCGAACTTGCCGCCCGCCTCGCGCCGCCAGTATCCGCGCGCCGTCATGGGCGAGCGCAGGTGAAGCACGCCCTCGTCCGGGCCCTCGCCGCCCATCAGCTTCAGCTCCACGCCGGGCATGGGGCGGCCCAGCGCGCCCGGCGGCGTCGGAAGGCCGTCCGGGTGGGCGCCGAAGGAGACCGGTCCGGTTTCTGTGGTTCCGTAACCGTTGGTGACGACCGCGTTGGGAAAGAGGTCTGCGATACGCGCGCTCAGCCCAGGCGACAATGGTGCGGAGCCCAGCGCCACGGTTTCGACATTGGCAAAGCGCCGCTCGCGAGCGACCTGAAGACACCGCGCCATCATCGGCGGAACGCCGGTGACGCGGCGGACGTCAAATGCGTCAACGGCGTCGAGAAACCGGTCAGGATCGAAGCGAGCCATCAGCACCACCTCGCCGCCGCATGCGAGGATGTTCAGCAAGTGAAACTGCCCGTTCATGTGGAAGATCGGCGCGGCCACCAGGCAACGGCGCCCCTCGATCACCGGGCGGAGGACCTGGAACCGTTCGAACGCCCAGCGATAGGCGCCGTGGGTGATCGGCACGCCCTTGGGAAGCCCGGTCGAGCCCGAGGTGAACATCAAAAGCGCGATCTGATCGCCCGAGGCCACTGGACCATGGCCCGCGTCGGCGAAACCGCGCAGCGGCGTGGCGAGCGGTTTGGGGTCCAGCGTATCGGCGAGCGCCGACCGGCTGAAGGCATCGGCCCAGACCTCGGCCGCGCCGATCTGTTCGATCAGCGCCGCCTGATCGGCCGGGGGAAGCTTCACATTCATGGGCGCGGCGATGCGTCCGGCGCGGGCGACGCCAAGGGTCGCGGTAAAATGTTCCGGCGCGTTCGCCCCGCAGATCGCGATGACGCCGCCGGGGGCCACCGGTCCATGCTCCACGCGCGCCGCCGCGGCGTTGATGGCGGCGAACAGATCAGCGCGTGAGACGCGCGCGCCGGTCCGGCCGTCCGCGGTGAAATGCAGCGCGGGCGCGTTCAGGTCCGTGTTTCCAGACAAGACCTCGGCGATATCCCGCCCGCCGGACATCAGGCGGGAACCGCATACGTGCCACGCGCCACCGCGGAGAGCTTGCCCGCGGCGTCAAACAAATCGACGTCGACCACCGCCATGGTGCGCCCGACGCGGCGCGCCTTGCCGACCGCGCGCACCGCGCCGCCGCCGCACGGGCGCATGTAATCGATGCGCAGATTGACCGTCGGGACCGCTTTGCGCACCACGGCCACCACGGCGAAATCGCCCACCATGTCCATGAAGGCGGCGAGCACGCCGCCATGAAATCCGTCCGAGCCAGGAAGCCGGGCGAATTCCGGCTTGAAGGCGAGCGCCATCTCCGCCTCGCCCGCCTCGGTGTCGATCCGCAGGACTTCGGGCGCGAGCCAGTTGTTGAAGGGCGATTGCGCGATCGCTTCGGCGGCGTCGGCGACCGGATCGCCGGCCAGGGCGTATGGGTCGGCGCTCATAGCGTCACTACCGATTTGCCCACGACCTTGCGGTCGATGAGTTCCTGCATCGCAGTCCCGAGTTCCTCCACCGACCGCACCGCGTGCAGGACCGGCTTCAGCTTGCCGGATGCGACGAGATCGAGGAGCGCGGCCTGGTCCTCCACCGACCAGCCGTTCGAGCCGATCACGGTCTGCTCAAAGCTCCAGATATAGCGAAGGTCGGTCGGCGGCCCCCAGCCTGCGCTGGCGCCGCACACAAGGATCCGGCCGTTCTTGCGCACGACTTTCAGACCCGCCGCCCAGGTGTCGCCGCCGATATAGTTCACCAGGACGTCGAACCCGCCGTCGGTCTTGCCTGCGTAATCGGGCTTGCCGAAGCGCGCATACACCGTCTTGCGCCAATCTCCCTCGGCGGTGTTGAGGACCTCGTCGGCGCCGATCGACTTCAACGTCTCAAGCTTGGCGTCGCTGCTCGCTGCGGCGACCACTTCCGCGCCGGCGAGCTTTGCGAGCTGCACCGCGCCGACGCCGACCCCGCCGCCGGCCCCGAGCACCAGGACACGCTCGCCCGAAGAAACGCCACCGCGCGTGGTCATCATGCGGTAGGCGGTCCCATAGGCCACCGGCAACGCCGCCGCGTCCTCGAACGCCACGCCGTCGGGCATGGGTACGAGGCAGGCCTCGGGCATGGTCACGTATTCGCAGGCCGCCCCCGGCGTCACTTCGCCCATCATCCCCTTTTCGGGAAGGATCGGATAGCCGGTGACCTTGTCGCCCTCCTTGAACCCGCCTTTGACGCCGGCGCCCAGTCCGGCGACCTCTCCGGCGAAATCGCCGAGGGGGATCATCGGGAACGGGGTCTTCAAACCGGTCTCCCCGCGCAGCATCATGGGATCAAACCCGTTCAAGGCGGCGGCGCGCACGCGGACCAGCACTTCGCCGGGCCCCGGTTCAGGCGTCGGCAGGTCGGCGATCTCAAGCCGATCGACCTCGCCGTGCTCCCGATAGATCATCGCTTTCATGGAGACCCCTTACGCATGCAATATTATCAGAATTGTATGCAATATATCTGAGCCGGTTGAACTGTCCACCATCGCCTTGGGAGGCGTTCTTGACCCTGGATCATCTCGTATTCGCGCACGCCTCGCTCGACGAGGGAGCCGCAGACGTGCAACGCCGCCTGGGCGTCACGGCCGAACCGGGCGGGCGCCATGAGCGCATCGGAACCCATAACCGGCTCATCGGGCTTGGGTCCGGCCCTTACCTGGAGATCCTCGCGCCCGACCCGGACGCGTTGAAGCCAGGTCCCACGGCGGCGCGTCTCGCCCGGCTTCGCGACGGCGGCGCCGCGCTTTGTTTTCAATCGGCGCACCTTGACGAGCTTGAAGGGATTGCGCGCGCCGCCGGCTTCGCCACGCGCGGACCTGAAGACTGGTCGCGGCGCGGCGCGAACGGCGAGACGCTCGCCTGGCGGCTGCTCTTCGTGAGCCATCCTGCGCTCGGCGGGGCGGACCCCTTCTTCATCGACTGGGGAGAGACCCGGCGCCCCTCGCAACGGCTGGCCCAGGCCGCTCAGCTGGTTGATTACGCTGTCGTAAATCCAGAGCCGGACAGAGCGCACGAGCTGTATTCCCGCCTCGGCCTCGCGCTCAAGGTGTCGCACGGCGTCGAGCCCGCCTTGCAAATAACCCTTGCGGCAGGTCAGATGACCGCGCGATCTAATCGCCAACCCTTCTCGCTGTTCTGACCGGACCCTTATGGCCGCCGCGCAAAAGCTGAAACCCGCCCGCACCCGCTCGACGACCCATGCCGAGCGAATCGCGCGCGCGGTGTCCGAAGAAATCATGGCCGGCAAACGCACACCGGGATCGCATTTGAGCGAGCAGGAGCTGGCCGAACGCTTCAGCGTCTCGCGAACACCGGTGCGCGAGGCCATGCGTCAGCTCGCCTCTGCAGGCATGATCGAGACGCACCCCCATCGCGGGGCGTTCGTCCTGAAGGTTTCCGCCACTCACCTCATCGCGCTCTTCGAGGCGGCGTCCGAGATTGAAGGCGTGTGCGCCCGTTTCGCCGCTCGCCGAATGACGGAGGCGGAAAAACAGGAGCTGAAGGCGGTGCATGAGGGCTACCGCGCGCTCGCCGACGCCGGCCAGCCGGTGGATTACTTCGAAGCGAGCCTTGAGTTTCACCGCCGCATCTTCAACGGCTCCAAGAACGCCGCGCTCGCCGAGATCGCCGCCAAGCTGTTCGAGCGCCTGACGCCCTATCGCCGCCGCCAGGTCGCCCTCACGCACCGGACATCGAAGTCGTTCGCCGAGCACCAGGCCGTACTGGACGCCATTCTGGCCAGCGACAGCGAGCGCGCCGAACAGCTCATGCGCGATCACACCGGCATCGTCACCGAGAACGTGCTCGATATCCTCAGCGCGATCGCCGACGATTAAGTGTGGTCGAACAGGTTCGCGTAGCGATTGCGCAGCTCGGCCTTGCCGACTTTGCCCATCGCGTTGCGCGGCAGAGCGTCCAGATGGACATACCGCTTGGGCCGCTTGAACTTGGCGAGCTTTTCCGCCGCCGCGTCAAGCGCGGCCTCGTTGACAGGGCGGGCCGGATTCTCGCTCACCACCGCAGCCACGACGCCCTCTCCGAAATCGCGGTGCGGCGCGGCGAACACCGCCGTCTCCTTCACCCCCGGCGTGTCGTCGAGCACGCGCTCGACCTCCTTGGGATAGACGTTGAGCCCGCCGGAGATGATGAGGTCCTTCGATCGTCCCACGAGCCAGACGACGCCCTCGGCGTCGATGCGCGCGAGATCGCCCGTCTTGAAGAACCCGTCCTCAGTGAAGTCGTCGGCGCGCCGCTCCGGCCGGCGCCAATAGCCGGAAAAGACGTTGGGGCCGCGCACTTCAAGTTCGCCGATCTGATCGGCGCCCAGAAGCGCGCCGTCCTCGCCGCGCACGCGCGCCTCCACCCCGGGCAGAGGCGGCCCGACGCTTCCGGGAAGCCGCGGTCCGTCATAGGGGTTGGACGTGCTCATGACCGTCTCGGTCATCCCGTAGCGCTCCAGGATGGAGTGGCCGGTGCGCGCGCGGAATTGCTCGAACGTCTCTTCCAAAAGCGGCGCGGAGCCGGAGATGAAGACCCGGATCGGCGCGACCACCTCGCGGTCGAGGCGGGCGTCGTCCAGAAGCCGCGTATAGAAGGTTGGCACGCCCATCATGGCGGTGGAGCGCGGCAGGGCGCCGAACACCGCGTCGGTGTCGAATTTGGAAAGCCATTCCATGCTCGCGCCTGCGCCGAGCACGGTGTTGATCGCAACGAACAGCCCGTGCGCGTGATAAATCGGCAAGGTGTGAAGCAGCACGTCGTCTGCGGTGAAGCGCCAGGCTTCGATCAGGGTCGCGGCGTTCGAAGCGAGATTTGCCTGCGACAGCACCGCGCCCTTGGGCCGCCCGGTCGTTCCGGACGTGTAAAGGATGGCGGCCGGATCGCCCGCTTCCGGGGCCGACCCATGGAACGGCGCCGCCGTGTCCACCCGGTCGCGCCAGGAACCGGCGCCGTCCGCGTCGAGCGCCGCGGTCATACGCGCGCCCGCGTTTTTCGCCGGCGCGTCAAGCGAGATCAGGCGCGAGGGATCGGCGATGAACGCCGCCGGCTCGGCGTCGGCGAGGAAGTACCCCACCTCATCGTCGGAATAGGCCGGATTCATCGGCAGGAAGATCCGCCCCGACAGAACGCAGCCGACGTAAAGCGCCGCCGCCTCGGCCGATTTCTCCACCAGAGCCGCCACCCGGTCACCCGGCTCGACACCCGCCGCAGCGAGCGCGCCGGCCGCTTTGGAGGCGTGCTCGAAAAACTCGGCATAAGTCAGCTCGGCGCCGTCCTCAAAGCGGCAGAGAGCCTTGTCCTCTCTCCCCTCAAGGCCCTTCGCGAACAGGTCCGGCAGCGTGACGCTCATGAGGCTTCGCTCCGGCTTTGGCCCAGGATCGCCTGGATCGCGGCGTCCGGCAGGCCGGCTTCGGCCAGGACGTCGGCGGTGTGCTCGCCCATGCGCGGCGCCGCGCGGCGGACCGGATTGACCGGGCCGTCGAACTTCACCGGCATGCCGAGCGTGCGCTGGCCGTCCGGGCCGGCCGTCACCATGGCGCGTTCCGCGGTATGCGGGTCGGCGATCATCTCGCTCACGGCGTGGATCGGTCCGCAGGGCACGCCCGCCGCATCCAGCCGTTCAAGCCAGACGTGCCGCGGCTCGGTCTTGAACACCGGCGCCAGCTCGGCGATGAGCGCGTCGAGATTCTCCATGCGCGCCGGATTGTTCTTGAAACGGGGATCGTCGATCAGGCCGGGGCGCCCGATGGCGCGCGCCGTACGCTCCCAATTCGCCTGGTTGGCTGCGCCCAGATTGAACCAGCCGTCGCTCGCCTCGAACGCCTGATAGGGCGCGTCCAGCGGATGGGCCGAGCCCATGGCCGCCGGCTCTCGCCCGTCGGCGAGATGCATGGCGCTTTGCCAGAAGGTGTGCATGACCGCCGCCTCGTAGAGCGAGGTGTCCACCACGCCGCCACGCCCGGTCTGATGGCGCTGATGCAGTTTCGCGCACACCCCCATGGCGGCGAGAACACCCGCAGTGATGTCTGCAACCGGAGCGCCGCATTTGACCGGCGGACGGCCCGGCCCCTCGCCGGTGATCGCCATCAACCCCGACATGCCTTGCGCGATCAGGTCGAACCCGCCGCGCTGGGCGTAAGGTCCGCTTGCGCCGAACCCCGTTATTGAGCAGAACACCAGGCGCGGATTGCGCTTGAGCAGAGGCGGCGCGTCGAGCTCCAGCCGCGCCAGCGCGCCGGGTCGGAAATTCTCGATCAGCACATCGACTGTGTCGATGAGCGCCAGGAAGGCCTCGCGTCCGGCTGACGATTTGAGGTCCAGCGAGATCGAACGCTTGTTCCGGTTCAGCATAAGGAAGGCCGCGCTGTCCTCGCCTACCCAGGGCGGCGCCATGCGCCGGCTGTCGTCGCCGCCGCCGGGGCGCTCAAGCTTGATGACGTCGGCGCCCATGTCCGCAAGCATGCGCCCGCAGGTTGGACCCGCCATCACGTGGGCGAGCTCGATGACCTTCACACCATCCAGTGGAAACGCGTCCTGACTCATCGTCCCGTGAACTCCGGCTTGGTCTTGTCCAGGAAGGCCCGATAGCCGATCCGATAGTCTTCGGTCTCGAACGCCAAATAGTGCTCATCATGCTCGGCGTCTGTGATCGGGCCGGGCCGCTCCAGCCGGTCGAGGAATTTCTTGTGCCAGCGATGCACGAGCGGGGGACCGTCCGCGATCGCCTTCACCGTGGCCGCGACGTCGGCGTCGAGTTCGGCTTTGGCCACCACACGGTTGACCAGGCCGCGCGCCTTGGCTTCGGCGGCGTCGATGATGCGGCCCGCCACCAGGAATTCGAACAGGGTGGCCCGGTCGGCGATGCGCCGGATCGGAGCCATCTCTTCATAGGCCATCGAAAGCCCGATCCGGTTCAGCGGCGCGCCGAACCGGCTTTCCGGCGTGCAAATGCGCATGTCCGCCATGGCCGCGATCTCCAGCCCGCCGCCGACGCAGGCGCCGTCAATGCGCGCAACGATCGGATGCGGGCACGACAAGATGGCGTCACGGCCGCGATTCATGATCTCCGACAGGGCGCGGGCTTTCTCGGCGTTGGAGCGGTAGGCGTCGAATTCGGAAATATCGTTGCCTGGGCAGAAGCCGCGTGGACCGTCGCCGGTCAGAACGATGCAGCGGACGCTTTCATCGGCGTTGAGCGCCTCCCATTGGTCGGCGAGGCTCACCCACATGTCGCGGGTCATGGCGTTCAACCTGCCGGGATTACTCAGCGTAACGGTGACGACGCCGCCCGCATGCTCCACGATGATCCGCGCCACTTCGACTCCTTTTGTATGCCAAAACGGATTAGATTGCATACAATCATAGTTTCGAACTAAGGGAAACACCGGGAGGCGTCCATGCGCTTATTCATTTCCGCCGATATTGAAGGCGTGGCCGGCGTCGCGGACACGTGTCAGACTACGCCGGGCGCGCACGGTTATGACCGCGCCGCCGCCTGGATGACCGGCGAGGTGCGCGCCGCCTGCGAAGGCGCGTTTCGCGGCGGTGCGAGCCATATTCTTGTGGCCGACAGCCATGGAAGCGCGGTGAATATCGATCCGGACGGGCTTCCCGACGGCGTCGAGTTGATCTCGTCCTGGCCGCGCCCGCTTTCGATGATGCAGGGCGTGGAGACCGGGTTCGATGCGGTGTTCCTGCTCGGCTATCATGCCGGCGCCCACCTCAAGGACGGCGTTCTCGCCCACACCTTTCGCGGCATGCAGATTTCGCAAGTCCGTTTGAACGGCGAACCCGCCGACGAAATGCGCGTGAACGCCGCCGCGGCGGGCGCTTACGGCGCGCCGGTCCTTCTGGTCACGGGCGACGACGTGATCTGCGCTGAAGCCCGGCGCTTGCTCGGCGAGGACGTCTCAACCGTCGCTGTGAAGACAGCGCTCGGCCGCCTGAGCGCACGCTCGCTCAGCCCGGCGAAGGCGCGCGCGGCGATATCCGAAGCCGCCGAAGCCGCCATGTCCCGCACGCGCACGCCCTATCGCATTGAGGGTCCGATCGAAGTGGAGATCGATTTCAAGCACCACTGGACGGCCGAACTTCTCAGCTATCTGCCGATGTTCGAACGGCTCTCGGCGTACACGGTCCGCTTCACCGCCGCGGACGCGCCCGCGGCGATCGCGGTCTTCAAATTCATCACCACCTACAGGCCCCTGCCATGACCATGGAAATCACCGTGCGCACAGTCGAGCGCGCCCTGTCCGCGCCGTTCGTGATCTCCAACCATTGCTGGGAAAGCCTGTCCTGCATACAGGTGGAGGCGCGCCAGGACGGCGCGACAGGTCGCGGCGAGGCCGTGCCGATCTATTACCGGCCGGAGACCGCCGATGGTCTATGCGACCAGATCGAGACTGTTGCGCGTCACGTGGACCGCTTCGACCGGCGCGAGCTTCTAGCGGGCTTCCTCCCAGCGAACGGGGCGCGCTCCGCGCTTGACGCCGCGCTTTGGGACCTGGAGGCGAAGCTCAGCGGCGTGCCTGCTTGGCGGCGCGCAGGCCTTACCGAAGCGCCCCGCCCGGTGGTGACGGTTATGACCGTCAGCCTCGGCGAGCCCGCCGCCATGGCCGATGCCGCAGCGCGCCATGCGACACGCTTCAAGGCGATCAAGCTGAAGCTGGGCGCCGAGGGCGACGAGGAGCGCCTGCGCGCCATCCGCGCCGCCGCGCCAAACGTGCGCCTAGTGGTCGACGCCAACCAGGGCTGGAGCGAAGCCGAGCTGGAGCGGCTCACCCCGGCGCTGATCGAGGCGCGCATCGAGATGGTCGAGCAACCCCTGCCCGCGGGCGCTGACGCATCGCTAGACGGGTATGACGGCCCGCTCGTCCTCTGCGCCGATGAGAGCTTTCAGACGCTTGAGGATCTCGAACGCTGCGCGCGCGGCTACGCCATGGTCAACATCAAGCTCGACAAGTGCGGCGGGCTCACCGCCGGCCTCGCCATCGCCCGGCTCGCCGAGCGGCTGGGTCTGAAGGTGATGGTGGGCAACATGCTGGGCGGATCGCTCGCCATGGCCCCGGCGCATCTGGTGGGCCAGTTCGCCGCCCTGTGCGATCTCGACGGACCGTTGAGCCTTGTCGAGGACGATGCGCACGGCATGCGGTTTGAAGACGGGCTCGCCTACCCGCCGGAACCGGCGCTCTGGGGCTGAGTGAGGAAAGCGGCGACCGCCTCGAACGCCGCGCGGCCGGCCGCCCAGGCGCCGGGCGCGTCGCCGCCCAGGTCGATGAAGCCTGCGTCCACCCCGAACCGCCCGCCGCGCCAGACGGCCGTATTGGCGAAGGGCTTCGCCACCCCGGGCGTCGGCAAGGCGTGACCCGCGTTCGCGAAGACTTCCAACCGGGTCGGCAAGCCCGCCTTTTGTCTGGCGTTGGCGTGCGCGCGAGCCGCCTGGCCTGCGGGCCAGAGCCCGTCGTCATCGCCCGCCAGAATGAGCATCGGCGCGGTGATCTGCGCCGCCGGCAATGCGTAGCGCGCCGCGCATGATCGCCAGACCGTGTCATAAAGTGGGGCGTAGCGGTATCCCGGCGGGCGCGCCATGGCCTGTCGCCGGCGGTCGAGTTCAGCTTGCCCGGGGGGCGGCAGCCCCGGACCATCGATCGGACGGCCGCCGCACGACCACATGGCGCGGCGCTCGCCTTCAAAGCTCGCGCCGGGCGCGTGACTAAGCCCGCTATGGACGATCAAACCGGGCGCCTGAACGATCACGGACCCCACAGCGTCCGGCCAGCGCCCGGCTGTAAGCATCACCGCTTCCGCCCCGCGCGAGGCGCCCCAGAAGGCGGGCGCTTGCACGCCGCTTCGCGCCGCGAGCAGGCGCAACGCATCCGCAAACAGCTCCAGCGGAATATCGAACGCGTCGACCGGCAGGTCGTCATGGTCGAAATAGGCGAGCGCCAGCGCCGCCACGCCGCGCCCGGCGAGCGCCAGCGCACGGGTGGGATCCAGTCCGCCCTCCGAGCCGCCGATCACAAAGCAGGCGTTGACCGGCGCGCGATCATCAGGCGCTGCGTAGACGCCTCTCAGCCCACCCTCGCGGACCGCCTCCACCGTAACGTCGGGCGGGACACGCCGGTATTCCAGACCGCCGCCAGGCTCGGGCGTCAGCGCAAACCGAACTCCGTCCAGATCGTCGATCCCCAGTTCCAGCGGCAGAGACGGATCTTCAAGACAAGCCGCGAGCCAGTCGCCGCGCTCCTGCGTGGGGGAGAAGCCGTAAAGCCATTCCAGCGAAGCCAGATCTCCTTCCCCCCTCCAGCTGCGCCCATCAATCGAGGCGTGGCAGGAAAGCCGCGAGGGCGCATCACCCTCCACCGCCATTCCGCCCGGAAACACGAGACCTGACCAATTTTCCCGCGTCATAGGGCTTTCCTGAGAAGGATTCGCATGCAAACTTATTTCGATTGTATGCAATAGGGCGGCGAGGTCATGAAGTTTTTCCGTACTGTTCTGCCGGCGCTCGCGCTGACCGCTTTCGCCAGCGCTACGATGGCGCAGCCCAGCGTGCAGGACGAAGCGCCTGCACCGTTTGACCCGCCGGCGGCGCGAGCCTTCATGGATTTGGTGTCCGCCTCCATTATCGGCGGGTCGCCGCCGACCCGCTGGGCGGAGGACGGTGCGCGCCTCGACGCCCTGATGGACGAGGGCTGGATCGCGTTCGACACCGAGACCGGCGAACGCAGCGTCGTGATGACCGCGCAGGCGATCACGGAGGCATTGACGGCCGTAGGCGCGACCAACGCAGACGCTTGGCGCGACTCCGCGCGCTTCCTCGATGACGCCGTGGATGTGCGATTCGATGATATTTTTTACTCGGTAACGCCGGACGGCGCGATCGTCATCGGCGAGGCAGAGCGGCCGCGCATGGTCCGCTCCATGTTCCCCATGAACGGCTACGACCGGTATGAACAGCCGAGCCCGGACGGATCTCTCTTCGCCAGCCTCGACGGTCCTGAAATCGCCGTTCGCCGCCGGGGCGACGCCGAGCCGACCGCGTTGAGTTCGGGGACCGACCCGCTGGCGCCCTGGTTCTTCGGCGCGGACATCTGGGAAGTGGCCGGTGATCTCTGGGCGCCGGACGGCTCCCCGCGCTTCGTGGCGCGCGTCCATGACATGCGCAGCGTCGAACCGATCGACTGGATCGACTATCTCGATCCCGACGGTGAAACCCATCACCAGTTCCGCTATTGGGCGCGCGCCGGCGACCCGTTGCCGGTAACGACACTCTACGTGGTGAACGCCGAAACCGGCGCCCTAACGCCGCTGGAGCCGCGCGGAGACGATCAGAGCTTCGTCTTCTTTCTGGGCTGGAGCCCTGACGGAGAGCACATTGCAGTCATGCGCTACAGCCGCGACGCGCGCCGCCAGGATGTGTTCGCCGTCGATTCCGAAACGGGTGCGGCCGAATTGCTGCTCAGCCGCGCCGTCGAGCGCGGCTGGGTGAAATGGCCCGGCGCGCGTCGGACCTTCCACTGGCTTGAGAACGGCGGCTTCCTGTTCTTCTCCGACGAAGACGGCTTCTTCCAGATCTATCGCCACGATGCAGACGGAGAACGCCGCGCCCAGCTCACCTCAGGCCGCTACGACATTCGGGAGATCGTCCATATCGACGAACAGGGCGGCTGGGTTTACGTCACCGCCGGTCCGGACCCGCAGCGGCCCTTCGACACCGTTCCGATGCGTATACCCTTGGAGGGCGGGCCGCCGGAGCGCCTGTCCAGCCTCGATGGCGTGCATCGCGTAGACGTGGCGCCGGACGGATCGGCTTTCGTCAGCCGGTCCAGCAGCGCCAGCCGTCCGCCGTCCACGGTGCTTCACGCGGCTGATGGGAGCGTTCTGGCGGTCATCGACGAAGCACGCATCGCGCCGGGCTGGCGCGCGGACTGGCCGGAGCCGGAAGAGGTCAGCGTCCTCGCCGCCGACGGCGAAACCATAATGCACGGCCTCATCCTCAAACCCGTCGATTTCGACCCGGGGCGCCGCTACCCGGTCGTGCACCGGGTCTATGACGGCATGCAGGGATCGCCGGTCGTGCGCGGCTATTTCGGCGCGTCGGGATCGGACTACAGCACCATGCTCGCCTGGCTCGCCATGAACGAAATGGTCGTGGTGATGCTGGACCCGCCCGGAAGCCCGGGGCGCGGCCGAGCGTATAACCTGCGGCCCTGGGGCGTCTGGCCAAAAGGGCTAATCGCCGACCACCGGGCCGGCCTGGAAGGCCTCGCCGCCGAGCGGCCCTGGATGGATCTTGAGCGCCTGGGCGTCGACGGCAACAGCTGGGGCGGACCCACCGTTCTATCCGCCCTGATCGAAGCGCCGGACTTCTATCGCGCCGGCGCGGCCAGCGTGCCGGAGGTGGACATGCGCGACGGCGCCCACTGGATCGAATGGCAACTGGGCTCGCCGCGCGACAACCCGGAGGCTTATGAAGCGGGCCGCCTGCATGAACGGGCGGGCGAGATCGAAGGCGATCTCCTTCTCATCGCCGGCATGGCGGACGTGAACGTTCCGGTCTCCAACACGATGAAGATGCTCGACGCGCTCGCCGAAGCGAACCACCCTTACGAGCTGGTGCTGTTCCCTGGAACGAACCACGCCCATTTCGGCCGGGGCGAGCGCTACGCCTACGCGGTGGAGCGCATCCGCCACTTCTTTTCGCGCCATCTGGGCGGTGTGGAGCCTGCGGACGAACCATGAGCGCGAGCGTCCTTGATCTTCCCGCCCAGGCTGGCCTTGCGGCGGCGCTGCTGCTGGGCGGCCAGACCAAGGTCAGGGTCCAGGGCTTCGCCGATGCGGCCGCGGAGATCCCGGTGACCGCGCAGACCCGGTTCCGTGTCTGCTCCCTGACCAAGCCCATGACCGCCCTCGCCGCGCTGCGCCTTGGCGAGGTGGGCCGGCTCGATCTCGACGCCCCGATTGCGCACTGGTTCGGCTCGGCGTTTCCGCAGGCGGTGACGGTGCGCAGCCTTATGGATCAGAGTTCGGGCCTTCGCGATCAGTACATCCTCGCCATGCTCAGCGGCGCTGAGGCGGAAACCCGGATTGATCGCGAGGCCAACGCGAGGCTCTGCACCGCGCTCGCCGAGCCCATGTACCGGCCCGGTTCCGGCTTCGCCTATGCTAATACGAACTTCTATCTCCTGGGCGAAATCATCGAACGCGTGGCCGAGACCGATCTCGACGCGGCGCTGCGGGCGCTGATCTTTTACCCGGCCGGCATGGAGACCGCCGCGCTTGAGCCGGAAACCGCCCTACCCGTCACGAACGGCGCCACGGGTTTCGAACCCGGCCCGGACGGGGGGCCGGTTCCGGCGATCGTCGATCTGCACTGGCGCGGCGACGCCGGCGTCTGCGCCAGCCTTGATGACATGGTCCAGTTCTTCACCTGGCTGAACGGTCCCGAAGACTGGCTGGCCGATCTGATCGCCACCGGGTCTTCACGCCGCTACAGATACGGCGTCGGTGTTGAAAGCCCGGCGGACGGAACCGGAGCGGCGGGCCATGAAGGGGCGTTGCGCGGATTTCGGTCGGCGATCCGAATCGACCGGGACCGCGCCGCAATCGTCCTGTCGAACGCCATGATCGACGCAGGCGGGGCGGCGCGCCGCCTCATGAATGAGGCCCCGCCCGCTGCGCCGCAAGGCCGCGTTCAGCGCCATGTCTTTGATCCGGTGAGCGGCCTCGCTTTCGGGCTCGGCGACGGCGTCGTGACCGTGGACGGCGGGCGCCGGTCGAGTGATCCGGATACTTTCGGCGAGCGCGCCTGGCGGGTCCAGACCGGCTCCATCACGTCGCGCGGGGACAGTTTCAGCGCCCAGGTCTCCGACCTCTCAGACGAGGGCGCAGGCGGGATCGAACCAGGGCGCTATGAGAACGGCGATCTGCGCTCGACGCTCGTGATCGAGGACCATGACGGCGTCCGGCTCGCCGCCTTCGAAGGCCCGTTCGGCCGGTCGGCGCGGCGGCGCCTGAGACACCTCGGGCGGGACGACTGGAGCGAGGTGGCCCTTGTCGATTTTCCTCGCGGCGTTGATCATTTCGCTCCGGGAGCCGTGACGCTCAGTCAGTCGAAACCCGGCCGGATCACCCTCTCCCACTTCGCCTGCCGCAACGTGGTGTTCGAAAGGACCAGCGCGTGAGCGCGGGATTCGCCACCTCGGCCCTTCAAGCCGCCGAGCGCTACGGCATGAGCGTGGATGGGCTGGATTCGCTCAAGCTCAGCCGAGTGGCGAAGGAGGTGTGCAGCGGCTGGTTCCTTACCGGGCGCAAACCCGCCGACGTGCTGGCTGCTTCCGTCGACCCGACGCTTCCTTCGGGACGCATGGCGTCGATCGAAATTCATGAAGACCGGGTCGTCGCGCGCGCCGAGGGCGCCCTTGAGCGCGTCGCCGCCTGGTGCGGCGATCAGGGTGCCGTGCTCCTGCCCGAGGCGGTGCACGCCCCATTTTTCACCCCTTACGCCCTGCCTGCACGGAAGGGAGATCGGTTTCCCGCCGCGATCAGCCTGCCGCTCCAGGCCCGGCTTCGCGTTGCGTTCGAGGAGTGCGAGCCGGCGCTGACCGCAGCAGTGGTCGTCCTGCATCGCGGCCGGCTCGTGGCCGAGCGCTACCGTCCCGGGCTCGGCGCGGGCAGCCTGCTGCCGGTCTGGTCGATCGGCAAGACCTGGGCGGCGCTGCTCGCCGGCGTGCTGACGGGGGAAGGCCGGGCCGAACTCGACGCGCCGATTGGACTTCCCGAATGGAGCGAGCCCGGCGATCCGCGCGGGCGGATCCTTTTGCGCCACGTTCTGCAGATGTCGAGCGGGCTCGATTTCACCGCCGGATGGGCGTCCGATTATGACGGGCGTTATCCCGATCATGACTGGATCTACGAGGCGGGGATCGCCGCCTCGCGCTACGGCGCGGACAAACCGCTGAAGCACGCCCCGGGCACGTTCGGCGCCTACAAGAACTCCGATACGCTCGCGCTCGCGCGCCTGATCGAAGACCGATGCACGGCACGCGGGATCGACCCGCTGGTCTGGGCGCACGAGGCCCTGTTCGGCCCGCTCGGCGTGAGGCCGATCCTTGAAACGGACCCTTACGGCCGGCCCTTCTATTCCGGCAACGCGTTCGCCACCGCCCGTGACGCGGCGCGCATCGGCCAGCTGATCCTTGATCGGGGCATGGTGCGCGGACGCCGCCTCGTGCCGGAACGATTCATAGACTTCATGGCGGAGCCGGCCCCGGCCTGGTCCGGGCTGTACTGGAACATGCCCGGCCCGAAGGGCTGGCGCGACAGCATCTATGGCGGCCAGATATGGCTGAACCGGCATGCGCCCGAAGACGCCTGGCCCGCGCCGGGCGACGCCGTGTTCATGATGGGGATCGGCGGGCAATACGTGTTCGTGGTCCCCTCGCTCGACCTCATCGTGGTTCGCATCGGCTGGACCCGCGGCGTGCTCGACACCGGGCTCGGTCGCGCGCCCACGGACGCGCTTCTCGCGAGCGTGGTGGAATGGGCGAGCGGCGAGACATGACCTTGCCCCCCGCTGGTCTTCTGGTCCGCCGCTGCGCGCTGTTCGCTGCGCTGGCGCTCTGCGTGGTGGTGGCGGAGCTGATCGGGACCCAGTCGATCGACACCGGCCCGGCGACCATCGTGCTTCTGCCCCTGCTCTTTGCGTTCCTCGCCGGGCTCATCCTCAATCCGAACGTCACCGCGCCCATGAAACGCGTTCTCTCCCGCGGCGACGTGCGGGCGGCCGGCCGGCTCGTGGCGGTGGCGGTGATGCCGCTGATGGCGCTTCTGTCCATGTATATCGGGCCTGAACTCTCGCAGATCTGGCGCGCCAGCCCGGCGCTTCTGCTTCAGGAGTTCGGCAATCTGGGGACGATGCTGGTGTCCTTGCCGGTGGCGGTGCTGGTCTTCCGCATGCGGCGCGAAGCGATCGGCGCCACCTTCTCCATCGCGCGAGAGGGCGGGCTCGCCTACATCTTCTCCACCTATGGCGGGCGCAGCGCCGAGGCGCGCGGCGTCACAGGCGTCTATATCTGCGGCACCCTGTTCGGCACGATCTTCTTCTCGCTGACGCCGGGTCTCATCCTGTCCATCGTTGAACTCGACATCCGCGCCGCCGCCATGGCGTGCGGGGTGGGCAGCGCCTCCATGACCGCGGCCTGCGCCGCCTCGCTGACCACCCTTGCGCCGGATCAGGAAGCGTTGATCGGAGCGCTGGCCGCCAGCAGCAATCTCATCAGCGGGCTCACCACTCTTTTCATGGTGGTGTTCATCACCATCCCGCTGGCCGAGGCTTATTACGCCCGGCTTGAACGCCTGATGGGACGCGCGCCGACATGAACCGCGCGCGCCCGTCCCTAAAAGCGCAGGCTCGACGCCTGTCGCGTATCGCCGCGGCGCTTCTCGCCGCACTCGCGCTCGCCTGGCTCGGTCATCTGATCGCCGGCGCGGCGGGACCGCTGGAGACCGCCGGCGGCCTCGCGGTCCTGTTCGGCGTGATCATGACCGGTTACGCCGCAGGCGCGCTCGCCGGGCGCCTGCCGGACATTTTCTGGATCTCCATGGTGGCCATGGCCGCCGGACTGCCTGTCCTGCCGGGTTCGGAATTTCTGCTGGCCCGTATCGAGCCTTTGAGCATCACCGCGACCATGACGCCGATCCTCGCGTTCGCCGCGCTTGGGATCACGGGCAAGGACTTAAGGCTCTTCCGCGGCGCCGGCCCGGCCTTTATTGTGATATCGCTTCTCGTTTTCACCGGGACGTTCCTGGCTTCTCTGACGATCGCGAGCTTCGTGCTGTTTCTTCTGGACGCCTTCTCCGCATGAAACCCGCCTACGCCCGCCTCATCCGCTTGCTGCGTTCCATCCATAAATGGGCCGGTCTCCTCCTGTTGCTCCCGCTGGCCCTTATCAGCGTGAGCGGAACCGTGCTGATTTTCGACCAGCAGATCATCCAGGGACGCCTTCCCGAGCTGCGCGGCGAGCCACCGGCGAGCTTCGAAGAGGTCGCGCGCGATCTCGACCAGATCGATCGCCTGGCGGGCGATCTCGGCTGGAACCTCGTGCGTCTGCCCCAGCCGGAGCGGCCCTATTACGATATCTGGCTGATGAGTGATGAGCGCGCCTATTTTGCGCCCGGCGCCGAGACGTTCGCCGACCGCTTCTACGCGCTGGAACGCCCAGAGACCTTTTTGTTCGAGCTTCACGCTCACCTTCTCTCGGGACATTCCGGCGAATCGATCGTCGCCTGGCTCGGCGTCGGCGCGCTCGCCCTGGCGGTGGGCGGCCTCCTGGTCTGGTGGCCGGGGCGGCGCAGCCTCAAGGCGCGCCACCTGGCCCCCAAGGACGCCCGGCCGCGCACCATGCTGCGCCTCCACTCTGCGGTCATGGCGGTGACCGCGCCGGCCGCTCTTCTCCTGATTATCTCCGGCGTGCTGACGGCCTTTCCCGGAACCGCAGAGCGGGCGCTGGGCGCGGTGTTCGGCGGCCCGGTTCAATCCAGCTGGCCGGCGCCGAGGCCGTATCCCGAAACCCGAGACTGGCGCGCCGTCCTGCAGGTGGCGGACACCGCGTTCCCCGACGACGACATGGTGATGCTGTTCAAGCCCGCGCCGGGCGAAGACGGGATCATCTGGCTGCGTACGCGCCGCGAGGCGGAATGGCACCCCAATGGGCGCTCAGAAATCTATATCGATCCGCAGACGGTCACGCTGCTCGGGGTGAAGGACGCCACCGCCCACGGAGCCGGAATGCGGGCGGCGCTCGGCGCCTATCCGGTGCACGCCGTACGCGGCGGCGGGGCCTGGCTCACGCCGCTGGGCGTGATCGGAGGCCTGGCGCTTATTATCGGACCTGCGGCCGCTTTAATCGCATTCGTGCGGAGGAAGCGCAAACAACCTGCCTGAAGCCCGCGCGGACTCGGCGGTCACCGCCCCTCGATCTCCACCACGAAGCTTCGGTTCGCACCGGCGGGCGGCTCTGGGAAGGGGGCCGCGCTTTCGACGACGCGCAGGGCGTCGCGGTCGAAGCGCGAAGAGCCCGAGCTTTCCGATATCGCAATGCTCTCAAGATCACCGGAGGGCCCGATCACGAAGCTGACGAAGGCCGAGCCCGGACCTGTCGCGCGCGGGCGGCGCACGCGGGAGAGATGGCGCATCACCTCGCCGGCGTAATTATCCGAGGCGGCGTTTCCCACCTCACTGGCATTGCGCTCCTGCTCGGCGCCGCCAGCCTCGGCGCCGGCGGCGCTGTCCTGGGCCACCTCATCTTCGGACCGGGCATCCGCCAAGTCTCTTTCTTCTTCCGCGGTGTCAGCGTCCGCCCTGTCCTCGCTCGGAGACTCCTCCTGGACCGGCTCCTGCACAGGCTCGCGAGGCGCAGGATCCGGTTCGGGGGCGGGCTCGATGAGCGCGGGCTCCGGGAGGGGCTCACGCGGCTGCGGTTCAGGTTCGGGCGCCGGCTGCGGCGCAGGCGGTTCCGAGACCGGTTCAGGCTCTGGGATGGGCTCTGGCGCGGAGGCCGGGGCAGGCTCCGGCGCCGGGGCGTCGTCAGCGGGCGTCTCCGGCGCCTCGGCTGCGTCGGCGGGCGCTCCGCCTTGCGGGGCCGCCACGGCGCCGATCTCGAAAGACACCGCCCCGCCCTTGATCTGAACCGCGGGCTCGGGCGCACGCACCGCGTGCAGCAGCGCCAGGTGCGCGCCGACCGCCAGCACGGCCGCGACGCCGATGCGGAGGATGCGCCCACGCGTCACGGCGTGGTCTCGGTGACGATGACGACGCGCTCCGCGCCCAACGCGCGCAATTGCGAGACCAGAGCGATCAGCTCGCGCGCCGGCAGGCGCCGGTCCGGCGCCACGCGCGCGATGCTTTCGCCCTCCGGGGCGGCCTCAAGATAGGCTTGCAGGCCGTCGACCGGCGCGCCGTTCACCGAAAGCGCCCCCTTGCGGTCGACGTTCAGGACATGGGCGCCGGCGCGGCTCTCAAGGCCTTCGGTCCGAACAAGCTCGATCGAGGCCGGAGCGGGCCGGTCCAGCGTGCCGGCCACCATGAAGAAGATCAGGATGAGAAAGATGATGTTGATCAGCGAGATCGCGGGTTCGCGCCGGGTGGTGCGGCCGATGCGTTTCATGGCGCAGCCTCCACGACGCGGATCTGCACGCCTTCCACGCTTTCAAGCGCCAGCAGGACTGAGATGAGCCGTTCGGTGTCCGCCTCCGGCGCCAGGTCCACGGCGAGCACCGCGCCCGGCTCCCCGATGCGGGACACGGTTGCGGCGAGCGTCTGAAGCGTGACCGGCGCGCCGTCGAGCGTCAGCGAATCCTGACCCACCATTAGGCGCAGCACCGGCGCGTCGCTCTCACCACCGCCCGGGCCGGGCGGCGCGGAGGTGAGTTCGATCTCGGCGCGGTCGGTGAAGGTGGAGGCGAGCATGAAGAACAACAAAAGAAGAAAGATCACGTCGATAAGCGACGTGATCGAGGCTTTGCGGCGTTTACGGGTGCGGCTAAGCGCCATGGCCCGCCTCCCGGGCGGGCCGGGTGAGCACGGAAACCGCGTAGTCGGCGAAGGCGCGCTCGGCGTCGATGCGCGACTCAAACCAGGACAGCACCACCGAGGTGGGCATGGCGACGCTGAGGCCCGCCGCGGTGGTGAGCAGCGCCACCCAGATGCCGCCGGCCAGCGCCGACGGATCGACCTGCGCGCCGGCGTCCTGCAGCGCCTGGAACGCCTCGATCATGCCGAGCACGGTGCCGAGAAGACCCAAAAGCGGCGCCAGCTGCGCGACCGTGTCGAGAATGCGAAACCCGCCTTCCAGCGGCGCGAAACGCTGCTCGGCTTCGCTTTCCAGACGCTTGGCGGCGTCGCCTTCCGGCGCGAGCGTCATGCCGAGCGCGACCACCGGGGCCAGAAAATGCTTCGATCGGTCGAGCTCTTCGCGCGCGCCGGCCGTGTCACCCTCGTCCCAGCGCTGCAGCGCGGTTTTCAGATGCCGGCGCCGTCCCACGTGGGCGCGCTGATGCTGCCAGGTTTTCAAAAGCGCCAGGGTCAGCGTGAACACTGACACCAGCAGCAGAAGGACGAGCACCGGCCCGCCAAGGGCCGCCACATCGCCAACCGGTGAAAAAAGATCGGACGCCATGCGCGCCTCCTTGTGAAAGGATGTGGGCGCGCCGCGACCCCTCTCGCGGCGCGCCCTTCCCCAGCTTGCCGGCGGATCAGAAGAAGACGCGGGAGATCGTCACCTTGAAGTTCCGGCCCGGCGCCGGGCGGGTGGACAGGAGCGGCGTGTACGCCTCGTCAAAGACGTTCTCCACGCCGAGGCGAAGCTCGGTCCCCTCAAACACACCCTCCTGCGGCGCGTAGGTGGCGCGCAGATTGACCACGTCGAAGCCTTCGCCGTCGCTGAAGGTCGTCGCGCGGTCCTCGGCCTCGAACACCCGCACCCATTCCGCGCTTAGATCCAGCATCGGCCCGAAGCGCTGACCCAGCGTGGTGCGGATGGAGTTCTGCGGGATGTTGCGCCAGTCGCTCACAGCCCCGTCCGGGGCGATCTCGTCGCCGGTGGTGAAATTGGCGTTCAGATCGATATAGAAGCCCGAAGCGATGGCGTAGGAGCCCTCGATCTCGAGCCCGTCGATCTTCACCTCGTCGACGCCCGAATACGACGTCACATCATCGAGCTTGGTGTCGTAATAGTTCAGCTTCAGCGCCAGCGTGTCCTGCTCGGCGAACACGCCGATCCGGTCGAACGAGGCGCCCGCCTCCCAGGTGGTCGCCTTCTCCGATCGCTCGATGAAGAACGGGTTCTCCAGATCGTCGAGGATCGGCAGGCTCTCGGTGTAGGCGTAGGAGCCGAACAGGGCGAGGCCGCCATCGAACTGGTAACGCGCCGACACGCCGCCCATGAGCGCATCATTTTCATAGGAGACAGGCACTTCGGCGACCGGCGGGCGCGGCCCGAACGGCGGCGCGGGGGGCGCGGAGGGATCGGGGATCAGGCCCTCGATGCTCGAGCTTTCATAGCGCAGCGCAGGCGTGACGGTCAGCCCTTGCGTCAGCTCGACCTCGTCGATCAGAAAGACCGCGTAGCGCTCATCAGTCCCGCCGGGCGCGGAATTGGCGTCCAGGCGCTCGCGTTCGATCAGCTCGAAACCATAGCGGAAATTATGGACGAGGGGCCCGGTCTCGACGAAGGAGGCGTTCTTGACCGTGAGCTTGGTGGTTTCGAATTGCTGGTCGGCGTTGGCCAGATCGCGCACGAACGCCGCCAGCGGCGTGCTGCCCTCGATGAAGGTGGAGTCGATCTCCTGATTGGCGTAGGTGAGCGCCGCCTCGAAATCGATCAAGTCGTTTGCGAACGGGTTGAAGGTGTAGGTCAGCGCGGCGGTCTGGCTGACGATGTCGCGGTCCACATTGCCGAAAATGTCGGTGCCGGTGATGAACGTGTCGTAGGGCACGTCGCGCTCGGCCACTTCGGTCTCTGTGTAGCTCGCCTCCAGTGCGTGGGCGCCGGCTTCGCCGAATTCGTAACGGCCTTTCAGGAGGAAGGACGGCAGCTCAAAGGCGCTGTTGCCGATCTCGTCGCCGTTTCCGTCTTCCTGATTGCTCTGCTCGCGATAGGAGTAGTTGGCGAGGAATTCAAGGTTTTTGGTCGGCTGCCAGGCGAACGTCGAGGAGCTCGTGAAGCCGTCCTGGTTGGTGTAGGCGCCCAGCGTCTGGGCCCATTTGAAGCCCGGCTCGCCGCCGGTGAGGTCCGACGCGTCGATGGTTTCAAGGCGCACCACGCCGCCTACTATACCGGAGCCGTATTCGAAGCTGCCCACCGTGCCACGCTGCACCTCCACCGAGCGATAGAGATAGGGATCGGTGAACAGCTGGGTGCCGATGCGGTACAGCTCTTCCGATCCGCTCGTGGCGCCGTCGATGAGGATGGCCACTTTCTGGTCGGTTCCGAAAATGCTGTTCGCGCCGAATCCCCGGATATTGATCCCCGACCCGGACGGCGTAGAGCCGTTGACCAGCGTCACGCCGGGCACTGAATCGATAAGCTCGGCGATGGTGCTCGCCTGGCGATCGTCGATCTCTTCCTGGTCGATCCGAGTCACCGGCGTCGCGGTGTCGGTCTGAACCTCGCGCTTGCTCTCGCCCAGCGTGATCGTACCGATGAACTCGCCGTCGCCCTCCGGTTCGGCGTCCTGCGCCAAGGCCGGACCGCCTAGCGCGGCCGCGAGCGCCAAACCGCTCACACCCGCGAGAAAACGTGCTCCACGTCGTGTCATGTCATTCATCCCCTTCCCAAGGGTCCCCATAGCGGGCCGGTCCAAATTCCGGCCTTGAAACTCATTTTGCGAATGAGTATCAGAGTCATTCGCTGAGGCCGAGCTACCGTGCCGAGATTTTGGAGTCAATGCAATTCGGTCGCATTTGCAATACAAGGGCCGTTAAGCCGCTTGCGACGAGATGCCGCGAACGATTCTGATTTTCATTCGCATATTGATATGGTTCAAGCCCTGAAGACGGAACAAGAAGGACAACACGCCATGGCGAATGTGGAGATTGCCGAAGCCCCGGACCTGACCGAGCGCTGGCGAGCGCTGAAGGAGCGTGCGCCCTCGATCCGGACGCGCGACGCCGCGGCGGAGCTGGGGGTCAGCGAGGCGGAGCTGGTCGCCACCGCCGCCGATTGGGCGGCCGTGCGCCTGTCCGGTGATTTCGGCGAGCTGATCGCGCGCCTGCCGGAAGTCGGCGAGGTGATGGTGCTGACGCGCAACGACCATGTCGTGCACGAGAAGGTCGGCGCCTTCGGCAAGGTGTCCATTCAGCCCGGCCACGGCCTGGTGCTGAACAAGGACATCGATCTTCGCCTGTTCATGAGCCACTGGCGCCATGGCTTCGAGGTCACGACCACCGACAAGCACGGCGGCGAGCGGCGATCGCTGCAGTTCTTCGATGCGTCCGGCGAAGCGGTGCACAAGATTTTCGAGCGGCCCGAGACGGATATGGACGCGTGGATGCGTGTGGTCCGCAGCTTCTGCGCCAAGGACCAGGCCTCGCCGCCCTCGGTGATGGAGCTGCCCGCCCCGCCGGCGGACCTTCCCGATGACGAGATCGACGTCGCCGGCCTGCGCGCGCAGTGGGGCGATCTTCAGGACGTGCACGACTTCTTCGGCATGCTGAAGGACTTCAAGGTGGGACGCATGCAGGCCATGCGCCTGGTCGGCCGCGACTGGGTCGATCCGGTGGAGCCCGGCGCGTTGCGTCAGATGCTCGAAGCCGCCGCCGAGCGCGATGCGCCCATCATGTGCTTTGCCGGCAATCGCGGCTGCATCCAGATCCACAGCGGACCGGTGAAGACCATCAAGGTCATGGGGCCCTGGCTCAACGTCCTGGACCAGCGCTTCAATCTGCACCTGCGCGAAGACGCCATCGCCAATGCGTTCGTGGTGCGCAAGCCGACGCGCGACGGGATCGTCACCTCGCTGGAGCTGTTCGCTCCGGACGAGCGGCACTTCGCCATGTTCTTCGGCGAGCGCAAGCCCCGCCAGGAGGAGCGGGCCGACTGGCGCACCATCCTCGACGCTCTGCCGCGCCTCGCCTCCTGAATCCGCCGCCGAAAGGAAGTTTCGCCATGTTCGCAAAGCTTAAAGCCGCCGCCCTCGCCGCCGCGGCCCTCGCCGCGCCCGCTCTCGGCGAGGATCACCGTATCGTTTCGGTCGGCGGAGACGTCACCGAGATCGTTTACGCGCTGGGCTATGGCGACCAGATCGTCGCCACGGACTCCACCAGCGTATATCCGCCCGAGGCCGGGGAAACCCCGAAGGTCGGCTATGTGCGCTCGCTGGCGGCTGAAAGCCTGCTCTCGCTCGATCCCTCGATTCTCCTGCTCGGCGGCGCGGCCGGTCCTGAAGCAGTGGTGGAGCAGTTGCGCGATGTCGGCCTGGACATGGTCACCGTGGATGATCGATACACGATCGACGCGGTGCGCACCAAGGTGAGGCAGGTGGCCGACGCGCTGGGCGCGCCGGAGCGGGCGGAGGCTCTGATCGCCGACATCGACGCCGACTGGGAACGCGCCCGCGCCGAGATCGACGCGATCGAGGGCCGGCCCCTCGGCCTGTTCTTCGCGGCGTTGGGGGACAGCGGGCCGCAAGCCGCCGGGACCGAAACCGCCGGTCACGCCGTGCTCGAGATCCTCGGGGTCGAGAACGCCTTCGCGAGCCACCAGGGCTATCGCGCCTTGTCCATGGAGGCGGCCGTGGCCGCCGATCCGGACGTCATCTTCGTCATGAGCCACAACGTGCGCGCGCTCGGCGGGCTCGACGCCGTGGCGAACCACCCCGCCCTCGCCCTCACCTCGGCCGGCCGGGAAGGCCGCATCGTGGCGGTGGATTCGGTTCGTGTGATGAGCTTCGGCCCGCGCGCCGCGGACGGCCTCGCCGACGCCGCGCGCGACCTCAAGGCGACGCTGCAAGCGCCCGTGGTCCAATGACTGCTGAGCTCCGAGCCTTCGTCGGCGTATCGCTTCAGCGCCGCCGCGAAACCCGTGGACGCGCCGTGATCGCCGCCTGCGCCTTATTCGCCGGGCTCGCCGCCGTGCTCGGCCTCACGCTCGGCCCCATGGCCATCGGTGCGGGCGACATGGCGGTCGTGTTGCTCCAACGGATCGGGCTGTGGTTCGGCGCCGCCGCCGACCCGGTCCATAGCGCCGTCATCGAATCCATCCGCGCGCCGCGGGTCGCGCTGGGCCTCGCCGCCGGCGCCGCGCTTGGAATCGCCGGCGCGGTGATGCAGGGGTTTTTCCGCAATCCGCTGGCCGATCCCGGTCTGATCGGCGTCTCGTCCGGCGGCGCGGCCGCGGCGGTTGCGGTGATCGTGCTCGGCGCCAGCGTAGCCGCGCCACTCATCGCGCTTTTGGGACCGTTCGCGCTTCCCGTCGCCGCCTTCGCCGGCAGCCTCGCAGCCGTGGCGCTGATCTACCGCGTCTCCTTGTTCGAGGGCCGGGTGGTGGTGGCGACCATGCTGCTCGCCGGCGTCGCGGCCAATGCGCTCGCTGCAGCGCTCATCGGCTATCTCACCTTCCTCGCGGACGACGCGCAGCTGCGCACCCTCACCTTCTGGACGCTGGGTAGTCTCAACGGCGCGACCTGGGGCCGGGTCTGGCCGGCGCTGATTTTGATGGGCATCGCCATCGCCGCCCTGTCGACACTGGCGCGCCCGCTGAACAGCCTCCTGCTGGGAGAATCCGAAGCCAAGCACCTGGGCACGGACGTGGAGGCGCTTAAGCTGCGCGCGGCGGTGTTCACCGCCGCCGGCGTCGGCGCGGCCACCGCCGTGTGCGGGATCATCGGCTTTGTCGGCCTTGTGACGCCTCACCTGGTGCGCCTGATGACCGGGCCGGACCATCGCTTTGTCCTGCCGGGCTCGGCGCTGCTCGGCGCAGGCCTCCTCACCTTCGCCGATCTGGTCGCGCGCCTCGCCGTCCAGCCGGCCGAGCTTCCGCTGGGCGTGGTGACGGCCTTCATCGGCGCGCCCTTCTTCTTCTGGCTTCTGATCCGCGACAAAACCAAGGGGACGCTGGCATGACCCTCGCTCTGAAAGACGCCGTGGTGCGCCGCGGCGGGCGCGCCTTGCTCGACGCGGTCAGCTTCACCGCCGAGCCCGGAGCCTTCACCGCCATTTGCGGGCCGAACGGCGCGGGCAAGTCCACCGCGCTCAATCTGATCTCCGGCGCGATGAAGCCGGATTCCGGCGCCGTTCTGATCGATCAAGAACCGCTGGACGCGATCCCGGCTCGGACCCTCGCGCTGCGCCGGGCGGTGCTGCCACAGACGCCGTCGCTGGGCTTTCCGTTCCTGGTTCACGAGGTCGTCGCCATGGGTCGCGCGCCCCACCACGGCCGCGCGACCCTGTCTGAAGACGCAGAGGCGGTCGAAGGCGCCATGGATCTTGTGCGGATTTCCGACATGGCCGAGCGTAATTACCTGACGCTGTCCGGCGGTGAGCGCCAGCGCGTCCAGATCGCCCGCGTGATCGCCCAGCTCTGGCATGCTCCGCAGGACGGGCGGAACCGTTGGCTTCTGCTCGACGAGCCCACCGCCGCGCTGGACCTGAAGCACCAGTTGCGCCTGATGCACTTGCTCGCCCGGCTCGCCGGGGAATGCTGGGGCGTGCTGGCCGTGCTCCACGATCTGCCGCTGGTGAAGCGCTGGGCGGACAAGGTGGTGCTGGTGTCCGGCGGGCGGATCGTCGGCGATGGAGCCCCCTGCGACGTGCTCACCGAAAGCGCCGTGGCCGACGCCTTCGACCTCGACCATCCCTTCAGCTTCGCAGCCTGACGAAAGCCCATCGCGCGCCCGGGGGCCCGCGCGGGTTCATGGCCTTTCACCGAGACGACGCCTTATGAAAATCGGCTACGCCAATCTTTTCGCAGACGACACGGATATCGAGGCGCAACTTGACGCGCTGACGGCGGCGGGGTGCCGGACGGTCTTCAAGGAGGCCGCCCCCGGCGGGCTTCAGAGCCGGCCGGAGCTCAAGCGCGCCCTGGCAAAAGTGCAGCGCGGCGACGTGCTGGTCGTATGGCGGCTTGAGCGGCTCGCCGGGTCGCTGCGCGAGCTCAACCGCATCATCGCGCGCCTTCACAAGACTGGGGTCGGCTTCATTGCGCTTGAGGACGGGATCGACACTACGACACCCGCAGGCCCGCTGGTCTATCGGCTGTTCTCAACGCTGGAGGCCTTCGAGCGCGATGCCCATCGGGAGCGCACAAAGGCAGGTGTGGACGCCGCACGCGCGCGAGGTCGCAAGTTGGGCCGTCCAAACGCCCTGACTGAGGCGCAGATCAAATCGGCTGGCGCAAAGCGCGCCGCCGGAACGCCTGTGCCCGAAATCGCCGAGGAACTCGGTGTGTCGAGGGCGACGCTTTATCGCAAACTCGGCGCCGCGCAGGTGCCCGGACGCCGCCCCAACGCGAAACGCATTCACGAAGAGAGGACACGGCCATGACGCCCTCACCCCGGATCAACGCCGAGCTGATGCAGCTGTGCGCGCGCGAGCGTACGCTCGAGCAGCGCCGTGAGGAGGTTCTTCACCGCGGCGAACCCGTGGCCGGCCTTATGGATGCGCTCGACGCAGAGCGCGATCGGCTCGGCGATCGGATCGAAAGTCTTGCGATCACGATGCAAGGAGCGGCGCGCCATGTCTGAAGCGGGTTTCTTGTCTGGTGCGCGCTTGTGCGATCTTGGCGACGGCGCTGGCTGCGCCATCTTCGCCTTCCGCGCCTGCGCGCGGGGCGCGGCGCATTGTTGCACGGTCCGTCGGATGTTCTGCGAAAAATGCGGCCACGAAGCTGAGGCCGCCCGCAGCGCTTTTGAGACCTTCGCAAAGCTGCTCGGACAGGCCGGACGGCGCGCGGTGACCCTGGCGCCGCCGCCGGCGCAGCGGATCACCGCTGACGAGCTTAGCTTCACCGCGGCTATCGCCGCCGCCCAGGCCGGCGAAGTGGAGACGGTTGCGGCCCATTTGCGGTCGCTGTTTGCAGGGGAGTATCCGATCGGCGCCGAAGACGCCGTCTACCGCGCGGCCGCAGGACTTTACGTCAACGGGCTGATCGTCGAGGCTCCTGCCCTGGACCGGCCCGTGACTTTAGCGGCCATGACCGCCCGGGCGGTGAATTACAGCGGACACGCCTGATCTCGCATGCCGTCAAAACCCGCCGCCTCAAAAGACATGCTCCAGCCGGTCGACGACGCCGTGCGCCGGGCGGCGCGGACCCTTCTGCGCGAGGCGCGCAGCTGCACGCTCGCCACGCTCACCCCGCAGACCGGCGCACCCGCTGCCAGCCGCGCGCTCATTTGCGTCGACCCCGACGGCGCGCCGGTTGTGTTCCTGTCAGGCCTCTCCGCCCATAGCGCCGCGCTTCAGGCTGATCCGCGGGTGTGCTTGCTGGTGGGCGAGCCCGGGGGCGGCGATCCGCTCGCCCATGCCCGGCTGAGCGTCTCTGGAGACGCGAAGAGGATCACCGACCCGGACACGCACGCCCGCGCCCGGGCGCGGTGTCTCGCCCGGCATCCCAGGGCGACGCTTTATATCGATCTGCCCGATTTCGCCTTCTGGCGCATCGAGCCCTCCGCGGCGAGCTTTGTGGCCGGCTTCGGCCGCGCCTACGCGTTGAACCGCACTGATTTAACGACGCCAAGTCCGATCGACGCCGATCTGGCGCGAAGCGAGGCTGGCGCGGTCGAGCATATGAACGACGACCACGCCGACGCGGTGGCGCTCTACGCCACGGCCCATCTCGGTGAAACACCCGGAGCCTGGGCGCTCGCCGGCATTGATGCGTCAGGACTGGACCTGCGCCTTGAGGACCGGCTCCGCCGGCTATGGTTCGACACCCCGCTCACGTCACCGGACCAAATGCGGCCCAAGCTCGTCCAGCTCGCAAAAGCGGCGCGGCGGTCCGCAAGCTAGGCCGGGGACGCACATCACTATGGTTATAAGGCTTGATCCGATTTTCACATTTCGGAAATAGCCAGGAGGCGAAGAAGTTGACCCAGCTTTCGCATATTGGAGATTATACGTGCCTTCTGGGTTGCAATTGCGCCAGATCAAACCGATCACCGGGTCAGCTTTGGGCCCCGCTTAGCGACCAATCAGATTGAAAACAGGACCATCCAAAGGTAGCGTCTCCGCGACATTTCTATTGCGCAACGGACGATAATGACAGCTAACCATTTGGACATGACGACTGACGCCGACGAGCGAACGATCGACATTCAAGCCTCCGTCTCGCCGAAGATCACCTTTGCCACGCAACAAAACGACGTGCCGCTGATCGCTGATCTGGTGATCGCGAACCCGACCGCAGAAACACTCGAAGATCTAGCTCTTGAGCTCACAACCGAGCCTGAAATTATCGCGCCGCGCCGCTGGACGATCGACAGGCTCAGCGCGGAGAGAGATCTTCGCGTAAAGGACCGCCACGTCCCCCTGCCCGGTGCGAAGCTTTCCGAGCTGACCGAGCGCCAGCGCGGCGAGGCGGTGCTGCGGCTGACCTGCGGCGAAACGCTGGTCGATGAAAAACGCTACCCCCTGGAGGCCCTCGCCCGCATTGAATGGGGCGGCGCCAACACCATGCCGGAACTGCTCGCCGCGTTCGTGGCGCCGAACGATCCGGCGATCGAGGCGATCATCAAGCAGGCGAGCGACGTGCTGCGCCGGGCCGGAGAGAGCCCGGCCATGGACGGCTATCAGTCCCGCAAGCGCACTCGCGTCTACGAGATCGCCTCGGCGATCTGGTCCGCGGTCGCCGCCAAGCGCCTGACCTATAGCGAACCGCCCGCCAGCTTTGAGCGCCAGGGCCAGAAGGTCCGCGCGCCGAGCCATGTCTGGGAGAGCGGGCTGGCCACCTGCCTCGACACCACGGTGCTGTTCGCCGGCGCACTGGAGCAGGCGGGCCTTAACGCCGTTGTCGCCTTCACCGAGGGCCATGCGCTGTGCGGCGTGTTTTTGCAGCCGCAAACCCTGCAAGCGGTCACGACCGACGAGGCCGCCGATTTGCGCCGGCGTATGGACCTTGACGAGCTGATCCTGTTTGAAACCACGCTTGTCACAAGCGAGCCGCCGGCGCGCTTCAAACAGGCGATCGAGGCCGGCAAGCGCCGGGTGGCCGAGGCGGTCGAAGACGAGTTCGTCTACGCCCTGGACATCAAGCGCGCCCGCGCCCAGCAGATCACCCCCCTCGCCTCGCAGGTTGCAGCGGCGGCGGACCCGGGCGCGCCGGTGGAGATCGTCGAGGCGCTGGACGCCGCGCCGGACCTTCCCGGCTTTGATCTCGGTATTGACGACGCGCCGCCGCCGGACACCCCGCAGACGCGGCTCGATCAGTGGAAGCGCAGCCTTCTGGACCTCACCAAGCGCAACCGGCTTCTGAACCTGAAACCGTCGCGCACTGCGATCCGCATCGAATGCCCCGACCCGGGGCGTCTTGAAGACAAGCTTGCGGACGAAGAGACCATCAAGATCATCCCGCGCATGAGCCTTGGTGAAGGCCGGGACGAGGCGATGCACGCCGCGCGCACCGGCGATGATCTGCGCGCGAGGTTCGCCGAAGACGCGCTGGAGCGCAACGAGATCGTCGCCGATCTTGACGCAAAGGATCTCGACGCGGGCCTCGTCCAGCTCTATCGCAAGGCCCGTAGCGACATTCAGGAGGGCGGCGCGAACACGCTCTATCTGGCGCTGGGGTTCCTGCGCTGGAAACAATCGCCGGATGAGACCCGGAGCTATCGCGCGCCCCTGCTTCTAAAGCCCGTGAAGCTCGAACGCCGAAGCGTCGCCTCCGGCGTGAAGCTGCGCACCCACGAGGACGAGCCGGTCTTCAACATGACGCTCTTAGAGCTCCTGCGCCAGGAGTTCGACTTGCGCATTCCGGAGCTGGAAGGCGAGCTTCCCACCGATGACAGCGGCGTCGACGTGCCGCGCATCTGGAACGCGGTGCGACGCGCGGTGCGCGAGATGGCCGGCTTTGAAGTCACCGAGGAGGTGGTGCTCTCCACATTCTCCTTCGCCAAATACTTGATGTGGAAGGATCTCGGCGAGCGCACCGACCAGCTCAAGCAAAGTTCGCTGGTCAAGCATCTGGTGGAGCAACCGCGCGAGCCCTACCCGGCGTCGGCGAGCGTTCTGCAGCCCCACCAGCTGGACAAGGAGATCGATCCGGGCGAGCTGTTCATGCCCTTGCCCGCCGACAGCTCGCAGATCGCCGCCGTGCACGCTTCGGCCCAGGGCGGTGATTTCGTGCTGGAAGGCCCGCCCGGCACCGGCAAATCCCAGACCATCGCCAACATCATCGCCCACAATCTGGCGCTCGGGCGCCGGGTGCTGTTCGTGTCGGAGAAAATGGCGGCGCTGGAGGTCGTCTATGAGCGCCTGAAAGACGCCGGCCTTGGCGATTTCTGCCTCGAGCTTCACTCCAACAAAGCCAATAAGCGCGAGGTGATCGACCAGCTCGGCAAGGCCTGGACCAACCGCACCACGCACACCGCCGGCGAATGGGCCGAACAGGCCCGGCAGGTGAAGGGCCTGCGCGACGACCTCAATGGGCTGGTCACGGCGCTGCACACGCCGGGCGCGTCGGGCGTCACGCCGCGCGCGGCCATCGTGCGCGCCGTAGCGTGGAGCGACGTCCACCGGGTGCGTCTCGGCTGGCCGGGCGATCTTGATGACGATCCGGTCCGCTCGAAGGCGCAATGGACCGATCTGCTCGACCTCGCCGACCGGCTCTCCAGCGCCTTCACGGCGGTGTCGTCCGCCGACCAGGACGCGCTCTCGATCATCGGCGCGGACGATTGGTCGCTCGCCTGGCAGGGCGAGATCGCCGCCGGCGCCGGGCGCCTGGCTAAGTGCGCGGACGCGCTTGAAACGGCGCTGCACGATTTTGAGGACAAGCTCGGATTGCCGGCCGTGGACGCCACGTCGGCGCGCGCTGCGGCCCTCTTCGATCTGGCGCGTGTGCTGCCGGCCGCTTGCGATTACGATCTGGGCTTCGCCCTGGCTCCGGAGGCGCGCAGCCATTTCGACGCCGCGGAGCGCGGGATCGAGGCGCTGAAGGCCTATCGCCTGAACAAAAACGAACTCAGCACGGACTATTCCGATAACGCCGTTCGCGCCGCTCCCGTGAGCGAATGGTCGGCCAAATGGTCGAAGGCGAAGGCGGGGCCCCCGGTCATCGGTCCCGTACAGGCCTTCCTGCTGAAAGGCGCAGCCGCCAAGCAGGCCGGGCTCGCGAAACGTCCCGATCTCGCCCGCGACCTGCCCGTACTGGAGGCGATGCACGCCAACCTCGCCAATCTCGACACGGCCGGTTCAGATCTTCCAGCGGGCTTTGACTGGAAGGGACTCGATCAGGATATCGAGGGCGCGCGCGGCAAGCTGAACGCCGGCCGCAAGTTGAACGCGGCAATGCTCGCTCTGGCGGAGAACGCTGAAGAGCTCGCCGCGGTGCGCAAGGCGCTGCGGCTGCGATTAGTGGAGGGACGAGAGCTGCTTGCTGAGGGCGCACCGCTGCGCCGGTGCGGCGAGGCGGTGCTTACCGCCTTTGAAAATTTCACCGAGGCGCGCGACGCCTTCGCCGCCAGGGCGAAGTCCGGCGGCTTCGACGAGGCCCGCCCGCTCGCTGGTCTCGCCGGGCAATGCCGCGCCATCGTCGCCCTGCAGCCGAAACTGCAGCGATGGGCCCTGCTGAATCAGGCCAAGCGTGAGGCGCGCGAGCACCGTATCGGGGTTCTTGTCGACGCGATCGAAACCGGCGTGACACCCCCCGACGAAGCGCGCGAAGCGCTTCGCACGGCCTATTATCTCTGGCTGGCGGAGCGCTTCATCGATGCGCGCGCGCCGCTCAAGCGGTTCTCGGCGCCGGACCATGAACGCAAGATCGAACGGTTCAGAAAGCTCGATCAGGAGCTGTCGGACATGGCCGCAGGCTATATCCGCGCGCACCTGAGCGGCGACATCCCCTCGCCCGACGATGTCACGCGCAAATCCGGCTACGGTGTTCTGCGTCACCAGATGCAACTGCAGCGTCCGCGCATCGCCGTGCGCGAGCTGATCTCGCAAATGGGCGAAGCGGTCGGCCAACTCACCCCCTGCCTGATGATGAGCCCGCTTTCGGTCTCGCAATTCCTCTCCGCGGGCGACCAGATGTTCGACCTGGTGGTCTTCGATGAAGCCTCCCAGATCACCGTGCCGGACGCCATCGGGGCCATCGCGCGCGGACGCAACGCCATTGTCGTGGGCGATCCCAAGCAGATGCCGCCGACGAACTTCTTCAACAAGTCCGCCAATAGCGGCGACGGCGACACCGACGCGGCGGACGGCCACGGCGAAGACCTTGAGAGCATTCTCGACGAGGCGCTGGCGGCCAGCGTCAAGCATCACCGCCTGACCGGCCACTATCGTAGCCGGCACGAAAGCCTGATCGCGTTTTCGAACCATCGCTATTACGAGGGTGACCTTGTCACCTACCCGTCTTGCGAGACCCGTCAATCAGCGGTCAGCTTCCGCCAGGTCGACGGGCTCTACATGAAGGGCAAGACGCGCACGAACCCGCCTGAAGCCAAGGCGGTCGTGGCCGAAATCGTGCGCCGTCTGCGCGACCCGGAGCTGTCAAAGCTCTCCATCGGCGTCGTCGCCATGAACTCCGAGCAGCAGCGCCTGATCGAGAATCTTCTCGACGACGAACGCCGCGCGGATCCGTCTCTGGAAGAATATTTCGGCGATACGGCCGATGAGCGGGTCTTCGTGAAGAACCTCGAGACGGTTCAGGGCGACGCCCGGGACGTCATCCTGCTCACCATCGGTTACGGACCGGACACGCCCGGCGCCAAAACGATGTCGATGAATTTCGGGCCGCTGAACAAGGAAGGCGGAGAACGCCGGCTAAACGTGGCGATCACCCGCGCGACCACCGAGGTCGTGATTTTCGCAAGCTTCAGCCCGGAAATGATCGACCTCACCCGCACATCCGCGCGAGCGCTGCGCGATCTGCGTCATTATCTGGAATTCGCCGAGCGCGGTCCGGCCGCGCTGGGCGAAGCGGTCGCCTCCATAGGCGGGACCGACGATTTCGACTCCGATTTTGAACGCCGCGTCGCCGAGCGCCTACGCGCGCGCGGCTGGGACGTGCGCACCCAGATCGGGGTCTCGAAATTCCGCGTCGATCTGGGCGTCGTCCATCCCGACCGGCCCGGCGTCTTCCTCGCCGGGATCGAATGCGACGGAGCGACCTACCATAGCTCTCCGACGGCGCGGGACCGCGACCGGGTGCGTCAGGCCATCCTCGAAAACCTCGGCTGGACGCTGGTGCGAATCTGGTCGACGGACTTCTTCATCGATCCGGACGGCACGCTGGAGACCGTCTGCGAACGCCTCGACGCGATCCTGGAGGCCGACCGCGCCGCGCAGGTTGAAGCGGCGGCGGCTGGCGCTGAAGACGCCGGTGAGGACGCAGAAGAGAGGACCGCCGCTGGGAGCGACCAGGAGACGATTTCCGCCTCCGCGCCGGACACGGCGCCGATGGACACCCCAGCGTCCAAGCCCGAAAGCGCAACCGCGTTCGAAAGCGATACGGACGGCGCGCCCGCCGCCGCCAACGATTTCGCCTACGACGAGCCCGAACCGGCGCGCCTGGCCTCGGCGGCTGAGCCCGACCAGCCCGCGCTGATGGACCTGCCGCCCGCCGAGACGGCGTCGGCGGACATTCCTACCGATCCGGCGCGCTTCTACGAGCCCGGCTATCGGATGACGCTGCGCCGCTTCGCCGGCGCGGTCATCGATGAAGCCGGTCCGATCACCTTCAAGCACTTAAGCGAGATCGTCGCGCGCCGGCACGGCTTCCAGCGCACCGGCAGCCAGATCAAGTCCCAGCTCTGGGACTCGATTAAGAGCGCGCGCACCCATACCAGGGAGGCCGACGGCCAGACCCTGTTCTGGCCAGACGGCGCCGAGCCCGCCGACATCATCGCCTATCGCGGCCTGGCGCCGGGGGGCCATGAGCGCAGCTGGCGTGACGTGCCTCGCGCCGAAATGCTCGGCCTCGCGGCGAAAGCGCTAACAAAAGACGGTGACCCGGTCGAGACGATGGCCGCCGATCTGGGGCTGAAACGTATCGCCGCCGGGACGCGCCAGCAGCTCGAGGACGCGATCGAAGAGGCCAAACGCCGCGCCCTGGGCGGCGGCTGAACGGCGCTGCCGATGGAGACGCTCCTCCCTCCGGCTTGCAGACCCCTGACGAGCCAAACCTGCTAGCCCGCAAACGCGATCGGGTGCACCGTATGCCCGCCAAGCGCCTCGAACGCCTTCTGCCGGCAGGAGAAGGCGAGGATCTGCACATCGTCGGCCACCAGATTGATGGCGTCGAACAGCTTCTGGATCCTGTCATCGTCGGAATAGACCAGCGCGTCATCGAGCACAATCGGCATATGCCGGCCTTTCGCGGCCATGACCCTCGCGAAACCGAGCCGGGTGAGCACCGCGACCTGCTCCTGCGTCCCGCCTGAGAGCCGGGAGAGCTTTTCCGTGCGGCCCTTGCGCTCCAGCTCGTCAGGACCGAGCGCATCGTCATAGCCGAGCGCGGCCGAGCCGAGCACCATGGACAAGAGCGGATCGACCTCCTTACGCACCGGCGCAAAAAAGGCGTTACGCCGGCTCGCGCGCGCTTTGACGAGTTGCTCGATCAGCAGGGCCAGCGCATCGCGCTCGACCTCGAACAAAGCGATTCGTTCGCGCCATTTGCGGATTTCAGCCTCGGCCGCGGCGAGTTTCTCCGCGGCGCCGGACTGCCCGGCCTGGTCCAGGCGCGCTCGGAGTGCGGCCTCCTCCTGAATGAGTCGAACGCGCTCTTGCGAACGGTTCGCCTGGGCTTGCTCAAGCCGTTTGACGCGCGCCTTGGCTCCTTCAAGCGAAGGCAGCTCGCGGCGAGCCGCCTCAAGCTTCTGCTGCGCCTCATCCCGGCGAACCCCCGCGGCCTTCACCCTTTTCGTCAGCTCGGCGAGGCTGTCCTTGCGTTCGGTGTCGTCGCCAAGTGCGGCTTCAAGCTCGCTCAGCTGGATTTGCGCCGCATCAACCCTTGTTTCAATCACGGCGAGGGCCTTGCCGCTGTCAGAGCGGGCGTTGCGCGCCGACTCCAGACCTCCCCGCGCACGCGCTTCAGCCTGTTCGGCCGTCTCTAACGCCGCCGCGAGCGCGTCGAGGTCGTGCTGCTCTTCAGGGGCTAGTTCGGCCTCGGGCAAGTCGCCCAGCGCCGCCTCCAGCGTTGAAAGGCCGTCGGGAGCAAGATCTGCGAGGTCTTGCGCCAGGCGCTTGGCGGTTTCGCGCGCAGCGTCACGCTCCTGATGGCGGACCCGCGCCGCGGCGACGCTCTTGACACCGCATTGATCGAGCAAATCGTCGAGCCTGTCTTTCGCGGCGGCGAGGCGGCGCTCCACCCCTTGCGCATCGGGCGCGTCGATCTTCAGTTCGAGATCTTGGTAGGTGATCGAGGCCGCGCCGCTTAGGCGAACCGGATCGGAACCAATAGGGTCGCCATCCAGCAGCACAGGCGCGCCGGACCGCGCGACCGTTAAAACCGGACGGCTGGCGCGGGCCTCCGCCTCCACCTCGAGGGCCTGCTGTGCGGCGTCCTCAAGGTCAGTAAGCGCAGGCAAAGGTTCAGCCGCCCTCTTCTCGGCGTCCCGCTTCTCCTCCAAAAGCGCTTTGGCGCGCACCAGGTCCCTTTCAAGGTCTGTTCGCCGGCTGGCGTCGCGACGCGCCTGCTCACGCTTCAAGGCCGCCTTATAGGCGCTCTTTGCGTCGTCCAGCACCGCCGTGGCCGCGTCGGCCTCCTTGACATGCTCTGCGACCGCCTTGTCCTGGTCGGCGATCGCGTCGAGCGCCTCAGCCCTCTTCTCCCGAAGGGTTTTCAATGACCGCGTCAGGGTCTCGACCTGACCCAGATCATCCTCAAGCCGTTTCAGCACAGTCTCAGCCGCCGCCACCCGCTCGTCGAGCGAGGAGACCTCGTTTTCAAGCGCCTGCAGTGTCTGCGCGGCGCCCTCAGCGGTCTCCAGATCCCGTTCGGCGTCCTTCAGCTCCTGTTTGATCCGAGCGTCGTCCTCTTCGGTCATAGACTCGATACTGGACACGACCGTGACCAGCCGCTCGCGATCGTCTTGCGACCGGCGCAGCGCCGCCGCGTGCTCCGCCCGTTCCGCCTCCAATTCGTCGCACCGCTCATGAGCCTGCTTGAACCGGCCTGAAGGCGTCATTTTCTTCGCAGTGACGATGTCGGCGAGCCGCGCCTGGGCGCGCTCCAGCACCCGAGCGGCGCGCTTGCCTCCGGTGACGGCGTCCACCTCGCCTTCGAGAAGCGAGAACAGCGCATCGCCCGCCCCGCCCTCAGGCCGGGGCTGTACAAGCGGATCGCCCTGGCGCACCCATAACAGGCCCGAGGGTCCGTTCTCCGGCCGGTCGCCGCCCATGGACCGAACAATCCAGTTCTCGGCCTCGCTCTTTTCATGGACCCGCTCCCCGCTGACGGCGTCCAGTACGACCGCGCTCGCCGAGGAGAGATACTGCTTGGCGATCCGATAGGTTCGACCATCGAGCTCGATATCGACTTCGATATGCGGGGCGCCCGAGCCGCGATCGTGGCGGAAATCCTGAATCGCGGCCTTCCTGCTGGAATGCTTTTCAAACAGAACCATCTGCAGCGCGGTGAAGAGGGTGGACTTGCCCGCCTCGTTTCGCTCACGGATGACATTGAGACCGTCGCTGAGGTTCTCGAGCGCGCAGCCGTCCTCGCCGAACGGACCAACATTACGAACTCTGAGCGCGCGTAGCTTCATCGGTCAGTCGCCCTCGCCAGCAAAAGCGGCGAGATAGTCGAGCGCGCGCCGAGCGACGGCACGATCGGCCTCCAGGGCCGCCTCATCCTCCATGCAGGCGACGAGGTTCGCCGCGGTTTCGCGAAGCACGCCTTCCCGGTCGATATCGTCCAGGGCGTCGGGGTCGGCGAGGCAAAGCAGTCCGTCCCGCTTCAGTCGAAGATGCGCCAGACTCGCCGCCTCGGTCTCCAGGTGCCTAAACAAGCGCATCCGCTCGCCGAGCCGGAGCTCGCCGTGCAGCTCCAGCCGACATAGACGGCGGCGCCGCGAGCCGTGGGCGTCGAAAATCGCGTCAGCCTCGGCGCAGGCGTCGACGCCGTCGCGGCAGTCCAGCCGGTCGCGCGTCCAGACATAGTCCGCGGTCCGCACCGGGGTGACGACCGGCGACGCCCCTCGCTCAAGCGTCACCGCCAGGACGTGGCCGGACTTGTTATTCGGGAAACGGTCCGGCTCCGGCGTGCCGGAATACCAGGTGCGCCCATCGATCTGCTGAAGGCCATGCCAGTCGCCCAGTGCAAGATAGTCGAGCCCGGCTTCGTTCGCGCGGTCTGCGTCGATCGCCGCCGATTGCGGAGATTGATCGAAGAAGGTCGACGTTCCCCCATGCGCCAGACCGATGCGGAGCGCATCCGGCCCGGTGTCGATCGCAGAGAAGCCGGCGGTCAGGTCGCGCCCTGGCGCCTTCGAGGTCCAAGGGGCGGGTAGCACGCTGACGCCGTCCGACAACATAACCGGCGCGCTGTCTGTAAGAAGCCAAACATTATCCGGCACGCCCTGACGCCTAAGCCGATCCCAGAAGCCTTGGGGCTCGCAAGGGTCGTGATTGCCGGGCAGCAGACACCAGGTGAGGTCCGCCGCGGCGGCCATGAGGTCCATCGGCTGGCGCAGCAGCCTGTCCGACGGCGAAGCGGTGTCCCAGACATCGCCGGCGACGAGGACGTACGCGGCGCCGTGCTCGCGGGCGGCCTCGGCGATGCGTTCGATGACGGTCAGGCGCGCCTCGCGCAGCTGCGCCGCAAGCTCAGGCTCGAATTGATCGAACGCACGCCCCAGCTGCCAGTCGGCGGTATGGATAAAACGAAACATTGAGCGAATTTCACCGAGCCCTGCGGCGATCGCAACACCAAAGTCGCAGGCGTGCGCGGCTTATCAGCAAGAAAGCGCACATCACTCAGATGCGGCATTCCTCAATCAAGCTGATGTTCGTCCCGCTCCGCTCGCGCAGCCGGCCGCCAATCGCACGCCGCCTCAATCGCCGCCATCAACCACCAGCGGTGCTTCGTTCTCTCATCGACCCGAACGACATCGAGTCGCTTTCCCTTCTTCAGCGCTCGCCTCGATGCGCTGAGCATGGACTTGGTCGGCTTGACCGGCACGATGCGAAAGCCGGCGTCCTCGAGCTCCTCGAGAAGGAAGCGGGTGACGAAGTGCTGCTCCCTGGGTTCAAGCTCGATCCGGCGCGCATCGAGGGCGGCCGCCAGAGCGGATAAGGCGCTCCTCCAGGCGGCCCGCTGCGCCTTTGTCGGCGGCGTGCTTTCGTCAGAGCCGTTGGAGCGGAGGGAGGTCACGCTCTCTCTCCCCTGCGTGCGGCGCACGATGGACGTACCGGCGCCTCAGTCCTCATCCGGTAGCTCCGGGCCGAGCTCGTTCGACAACCCTTTCGACTTCATCAGCTCGTTAAAGAGGCGCGTCGTCTCCGCATACTTTTCGTCCAGCTCGAGCTCTTCGTCGTCCAACTCGGTTTCATCCGGCTCCTCCAGATGAGGACGGCGCGAGACCGCAAAGTGGCTACGCGCCGGAAACGAGGCCGCCTCCTTCCAATGGATCACGTTTTCTTGTTCTGCTTTGATCAGACAGCCTTCGGGCAGGTGTTGAAGGACGCGCAGGTACGCGTTCGAATTCGTCTTGGCTGAAGGTGGGTCTATAAAAACGCGCTTGCTGGGCCGGGACCGTCGGCCGAAGAACTCGTCAACCCGCAACGGCGGCGAGCCGAACGCGCGCGGATTGGCCGGAAGGATGATCGTATCCGCCTTGTGCAGATCAATGCCGAGCCGGTCAGCTTCCGCTTGTACGTCTGCGATCGTGTCCGGCCCCGCCCCGCCCAGATGCAACAGCGTGCCGCCGCCGATCTCTCCATAGAGGACAAGGCAAGTGTCTCGGATCACCTTCGTGCGCCTGGCGGCGGACTGAAGCCCCGGCACGAAGGTCTCGATATAGCGCCGCCAGCTTGGCGCCAGGACGGTGAACGGGCCCACCGTGTCGCCGGCCATGACCTCCCGAATCCGGATCTTCGGGTCAATGGTCTGCTCGACCGCCCGGCCGATATCGAAAAGGCCCGCGCTTTCGTGCCAGCTCTTCTCAAGGCAATCGACGGCGAAATGACGCTCCAGCTGATCGGTATGCTGCCAGGGCGCCATGGTGACGAACTCGCGCACCTCCCATTCGGCGAGCACCTGGCGCAGCCCGCCCGTCGCAAGCGGCGTCATACGTGTCGACACCAGATGATCGATTGGCCGTCCCCGGGCCGTGGAGCGGAGATAGTCGATGAGCAAGTCGCCCATCTCCTCGTTTCCGGCGTCGATCACCATCAAGCGTTCACGGCCCCGCTCGCGATAACGCACCGCGATCGCGTCGCCGCGCTGCTCGCCATGATCGGTGGGCATGAATTCGAGGCTGGCGATTATGTTGGGGCCCATGGGCGCGTCTCCTTGCTGACTGAGGAGCAAGGGAATCATCACACGCGTCACAGCGCAATGTGATTTTTCACAATTTGCGGAATTACGGCCGCACGAGCGAACGGACCAGCGTCAAGATCGCCGCACGATCTGAGTCGCCGAGGCGGTTCCATGAGGTCGCGATCTCGGCTAGCGCCAGGTCCTCATCGACAATGCCGAACGCCAGCCAGGCCGGCGAGACTTCGAGGGCGGCGGCGAGTTGCTCGGCATTGGCGATCGTCATGGAGGCCGTCGGATTGTCGAGGAAGTCTCGAAGGAAGGTCGCACCCTTGCCGGCGCGCCTGGACGCCTGCGTCCGATTAAGGCCGAGCTCGGTCAGCCTCGCTTCAATGCGCCCCCGAATATCCATGCCCGCATTCTAGCGAGACACATTCAGCGAGCCCGTGTGATTTTCCACATGAAATACTTTCCGCGCTGTTGCGCGCATGCGCGCCCAACGCTATCGTCACGGCTCTCCTAATACGGGGGGCCTATGCAGAGAGGTCCCGGTTGCTGCAGGTCTAGCCGGGTCCTCGTTGCAATCGTCGTTCGCCATATTGTTGGCCCCAAGCATCCCGGTACGGAGCGGTTGACGGAACGGGGAGTGGTTTTCAACGGCCGCCAGTTCGAAGCGGACGATTCACGGCGTTGTTGCACATTTAACGGCGCTCCACCCAATCCATGACGCCGCTTAGCCACCATGCTACGCGACGCTGGGTTAGCTCCACCGGCTTAGGGAATTCGCCTTCCGCCAAGAGTGCATAAATTGTCGTGCGGCTCAGTGTCGTGAGCCGCTGGACCTCCGAGATCTTCAGCAACCTGTCCCCATCTGGATTCTTATGCTTCAAATTCGCAGACACAAACCACCTCTCTGATGCTAACCCCATAAATAGTGACTGTTTTTAATGAGGTGGTGCTAGCTAGCGCCAAATTCGCTAACAAGGGCTTTAAAAATGCCGAATCAGTCCGAGCGAACGGAAAATAAGCGCAAACCTCGAAGCGCCCTACGCCGCAGCGTGACGCTTCGATTCAATGAAGCCCTGTACGCGTCGATTTCTGAGTCCGCGGACCGGAATCTTCGATCGATGGCGGCTGAAGTCGAACATCGGCTTCTACGATCCGTTGATCAGGACCATGGTCGCGGCGGCCCCGAGTTCTCCGCCCTCTTGGATTATTTTGCCGCGACTTCAAACGCGATTTCAGCCGAGGTTGGCTCGGACACGAGCGTGGAGGGCGCGCTAGCTCGCGAACACACATTTCGGATGGTGATCGAGCGATATCTACAAGCGCCGCTCGAAGCCGCACGCGCCGCCAAAATCAGAAATTCTCGTCCGCCACAGATAACGCTCTACAAGCGCGCCATGGAAGCCCGATTGCAGCGTGGGGCCCTCCGGCCTGATTTTCTGCCGACGGTCCAGCCTGAGGCTGATGAGCTTATACCTCCGGCGCTTCTCGCCTTGTACGCAGAGCCCCCGACGCGTGCGGTCAGTGAAATTAGAGGCTTGCTGGATCGTCGAGCGAACCTGGAGGCAGCTTCAATCCCTGTAGACAATTATGAGCTATTGATCGGGACGACCTTAAGAATGGACGCTTTAGTCCTACCCGATCCGGCCAATGCGACGAAGGTCCTCAATGGCGCTACCGATGCTTTGGATCAGGAGTACTTGTACGGCATCAAACCAAGATCGGTTACCGATGCGGAGTGGGCTTGGGCCGAGGAGTATGATGCGTATCTCCGGCCATATGCCGAGATTAACGCCGCGACCGACCACGCGATGGAACGTGCCTACCATATCCTTCTGCAGGTCGAGGAAAAGTACGGGTTCCGCGTCGAGTCCGAGCAGTTCAGAGCCACGTTGTTGGAGTACGCCGCGATCAAGGAGTAGCGGGGCGAGCCCCGGCGCCTCACCGCACCGCCCGCTATCACGGTCGACAAAGCGGGCGTCCGGCGAATCTCGTGACCTAGATGTGACCTATCGTTCGGACGCCTATCGGGCCAAGGGATCTCTTTAAGCGCCATCCGCTTGAATTCCCGATGGTACCGCCTCCCCGGTTCGAACGGGGGACCTCTAGATCCACAATCTAGCGCTCTAACCAACTGAGCTAAGGCGGCGCGCCGTCGGGCGTCCCGGCCGGCGGCGCAAGGCCGCTCGGCAGGGCGCGGAACCTAGCTTCGCGCCCGCGCGCTTGCAAGAGGCGCCATGCGGCCTCTCGCACATGGCGCGCCTGCGCCGCGCAGGGCCGCGATCAGACCCGATAGCCCTTGGAGCGCAGGATATCCTCCAGCTGCGCGATGCGCGAGGCGTCGGAGGGATGGGTGGAGGCGAATTCCGGCGGGGCGCCGCCTTGCGCCGCACGCGCCTTGTTGCGCCAGAACGCCAGCGCTTCGAGAGGATCGTAGCCGGCGCGCTCCATATAGTCGACGCCGAGCCGGTCGGCCTCCAGCTCGTGCTCGCGCGAATAAGGCAGGATCACGCCGTAGATCACTCCGGTGCCGAGGATTTGCGACCAGGCGTCGGCGTTCTGAACCCCGGCGCCGCCCAACGCGATATTGGCGATCCCGAGCCCGACGCCGGCCGTGGCCTGGCGGCGCGCGCGCTCGGCGGCGTGGTTGCGCGCCAGATGGCCGACTTCGTGGCCCATCACGGTGGCCACCTGGTCGTCATTGGCCATGGTCTCCAGAATGCCACGATAAAACGCGACCTTGCCGCCCGGCAGCACCCAGGCGTTCTGGGTGTCGGAGTCGAACACGACAAACTCCCACTCGTACTGGGTGAGCCTCGAGGCCGGAACGATGCGCTGGCCGACCCGCTCCACGCGGCGGCGCAGCGCCGGATCGCGGCTGACCGGCTGCTCGCTGAGCGCTTCCTGCCAGGCCGCCGAGGACGCCTGCAGAATCTGCTGGTCGGAGACCAGCGCTTCGGCGAGCCCGCCGCTGGCGCACCCGGCCGCGGTGAGCGGAAACACCGTGCCCGCCGCCAGGCCGCGCAACAGGGCGCGCCGGCCCAGGGTCACGCGCGGCAGCTTGTCCATTTCGATTTCGGCCATGGCTGGAACCCCTTACGACTCGCCGGTTCGTGCAGCGAGGCGGACGCCTCGCCCGGCGGATAAGCGCATCGCAGCCGGGCTTGGTTCCAATCCGGCGGGCCGCCCCCGGCCGGGGGTCAGGCGTAGCCGCGCAGCGCGATATGCTGGCGCAGCGCCGCCATGCGCTGGCTGTCGCTGGGGTGGGTGGACAGGAAGGCCGGCGGGCCGGACCGGCCGCGGCTGCGCGCCATCATGGCTTCCCAGAACGCCACCGACTGGGTCGGGCGATATCCGGACTCGGCCATGTAATCCACACCGAGCCGGTCGGCCTCGTACTCATGCTGGCGCGAATAGGGCATCAGCACACCGAACGTGACCCCGGCGCCGAGCACGCCCGCCCAGACGCCGGCGTTCTCCACTTCGGCCTGGTCAAGCGCGACGCTCGCCAACCCGACCCCGAGCCCGGCCGCCATTTGCTGGCTCGCCCGCTCCGATGCGTGGCGCCCGGCCACATGCCCGGCCTCATGGCCCATGACGGTCGCGATCTGATCATCGTTCTGCGTCACCTCGAGCAGACCGCGATAAAAGCCGACCTTGCCGTTGGGCAGCACCCAGGCGTTGACCTCGTCGGAGTCGAACACCACGAACTCCCAGTCATATTGGGTCAGGCCGGAGGCCGGCACGATGCGCTGACCGACCCGCTCGACCCGCCGGCGCAAAGCCGTGTCTCTGCTGACGGGTTCGCTCTGCAGCGCGGTCCGCCAGGTCTGCGCGGACAGCTGGGCGATCTGCTGGGGCGAGATGAGCATCAGCTGGCTGCGGCCCAGCGCGGCGTTCTCCGCGCAGCCGGAGACGAAGGGGAACACCGTGCCGGCCGCAAGGCCCATCAGCACCTCGCGCCGGCCCATGGTCACACGCGGCAGCGCATCGGCGTCAATCTCGATCCCGGTCTCTTTCATGCTCACTCTCCCCCTGTCCCGCGCGGGGGCGAAGCGCTCGCGCAACCCCGGCCATGCTTTTTCCGCGCCCTGCCCGAACGGCCATGGAAACGCCATGGCGTTTGAGTGAATATACTGGCATACGCCAAGCCGTCCGTCACCGCTGCGGTCGGCTAAATCACGCTGTCAGATTCCGGAGGCCCGCCATGCGCCGGCTTTTGATCATCCTTCTCGTCCTCGCCTTCGCCGTCATCGGCGCGGCCTTCGTGATTCCCGCCCTGATCCCGTCGAACGCCTTGCGCGAGCGGGTGGAGCGGGCCGCCGGCGAAGCGCTGGGCCGGGAGGTCACCTTGTCCGGCGATATCGGCCTGCGCCTGCTGCCGAGCGTTCAGGTGAGCGCCGCGGACGCCCGCATCGCCAACGCCGAAGGCTTTTCCGGCGAACCGTTCGCGGAAATGGCGCAGATGCGCTTCGCCCTCGCGCTGGCGCCGCTTTTGTCGCGCCGCATCGAGGTGGAGGAGTTCATCCTGGTCGAGCCGACGATCCGGCTGGAGACGCGCGGCGGCGTGAACAACTGGACACTGGGCGCGCCTTCCCCGGAGGCCGGCGTTGCGCCGGCCTCCGGGGAAGGCTTCGTGCGTGCGCCCGGAGCCCTGCCGTTCGAGGCGAGCTTCGGCGATGTGCGCGTGATCGACGGGCTGGTGATCTACAACGATGGAACCCAGACAAGGCGCATCGAGGAGTTCAATCTCGACGTCAGCCTGCCGGGCGTCGACGCGCCCATGCGCCTGTCCGGCGGGTTCAGCGCGGACGGCCGGCCCATGAGCTTCGAAGCGGGGCTGGGCTCGCTGCGCGCCGTGTTCGAGGGCGGGGAGACGCCGGTCGATCTCGAAGTCACCGGCGCGCTCGCCGACCTGGCGTTCGACGGGCGTGTTCTGGAAGGCGAGACGATCGCCTTCGAGGGCGACGCCGACATCCGCCTGCCGCTGCGGGCGCTGGCGCGGTATCTTGGGACCGATCTGCCCGAAGGCGACATTTTCCAGACCTTCACCGCGCGCACCGCCCTGTCCGGCGCGCCGGGGCGCATCAATCTCACCGGCGCCGAGATCGGCTTCGACGACATCGCGGCGTCTGGCGATCTGCAGCTCGCCTATGACCGGGCGCGGCCGATGATCACCGGCGCGCTCACCAGCCCGCGCCTGGACATCACGCCCTACATCCCCGCCGAAACCGAGGCGGGCGGGCCGGGCGCCGGCGCCGGCGGAGGCGTCGGGCCCTGGAGCACCGAGCCCATCGACCTCGCCCCGCTGCGCACGGTGGACGCCGACGTCACGGTGCGCGCCGACCTTTTCAAGGCGCGCGACATCGAGGCCGAAGACGTCACGGTGCGCACCCGGCTCGACAACGGCGTGCTGACCGCGCGCCTGAGCGACTTCCAGCTCTATGGCGGACGCGGCGAAGTGCTGGCGGTCGTCAATGCGCGCGCGGGTGCGCCGCGCTACCGGCTCACCGCCGACATCGCCTCGCTGGAGGCTCTGCCCTTTCTCAGCGCCGCCGCCGGGTTCGACCGGCTCGCAGGCCTCGGCGCGCTCAATCTCGACCTCACGGCCACGGGCGACAATCCGGCCGCGATCATGGAGTCCCTGTCCGGTCAGGGCGGGTTCGACTTCGCCGACGGGGCGATCGTCGGCGTCAATCTCGCCCAGGTGATCCGCACCGTGCAACAGGCGGTCCAGACCGGCTCGCTGCCCTCGGGGTTCGCCGAAACCCAGCAAACCGATTTCACCGCGCTCACCGGCACGATCGATATCGAGAACGGGGTGGCCCGAAATCTCGACCTCACAATGCTCAGCCCGCTCTTAAGGGTGGCCGGGACCGGTCAGGTGGACCTCGGCGCGCAGCAGATCGAATACCGTCTGACCCCGCGCGCGGTGCAGGCCATCACCGGCCAGGGCGGCGATCTCAATCTGCAGGGCCTGGAAGTGCCGATCCGCATTCGCGGCGGGTTCAACGACGTCTCGGTCGGCGTCGATTTCGAGGCTGTGGCGCGCAATCTGGTGCGTGCACGCGCCGGCGATCTGATCGGCGGCGATGTGGGCCGGGCGCTGGGTGAAGGCCAATCGATCGAGGACGCCGCGCGCAACGCCGCCGGCGACGCCTTGCGCCGGGCGCTGGGCGGGGAGGAGCCCGCCGACGGCGAAGAGACGCAGCCCGATCCCGGCGCGCTCTTGCGCGGACTGCTGAACCGCAATCGGCGCGAGCCGCAGCCCGCGCCGGAAGGCGGTGAGGGTGAAGGTGAAGGTGAAGGCGGAGGCGGGAGCGGCGAAGACGAGCCTCAGAACCGCTGAAGCCCGCCTCCGCCTCATCGCATCCTAGCGCCGCCAGGTCAGGCCGATCCCGAACAGATCGGCGGCGTTGTCGAATTCGCCGACCAGCCGGTCGCCGGTGGAGCCCACGGAGTCGATCGGCGCATCGTCGAAGAACAGGTGCTGATAGCCGAGATCGATGGCGAACGCGTCGCTCGGCGTCCAGCTGGCGCCCAGCGCGGCCACCACGCGGTCGGTGTCGGGCACGCGCGCGGTGCGCTCGGCTTCCGGCGCGGGGCTTTCGTCATAGGCGAGCCCGGCGCGGACCACCCAGTCGGCTTGCGGCGCGTACTCGAAGCCGACCGAGGCCTTCACCGAGGTCTGATAGCCCAGCTCTTCCCGGCTGTCGGGCTGGGCCGGGTTCTCGAAATTCACCACGAGGGCGTCGAGATCCCAGAAGCTGGCGCGCACGGTGGCGTTCCACGCGAAAGCGCCGTTGACCTCATGGCGCAGGCTCACCGCCGCCTCCGACGGCAGATCCAGCGGGGCCGAGCCCGACGTGTCGGTGAAGGCGGGCGCGAAGATCGCAGCGCCCGGCGGCGTGCCGAAAACGGCCTCGCCTTCCAGCTCGTGATCGACCGCGGAACGGTAGGAGAAGCCGACCCGGGTGCCCGCTTCGGGTTCGAACAACACCCCGGCGTTCCAGCCGTAGGACCAGTCGTCGCCGTCCACCTGGACGAAGCCTTCGCTGGTCTGCGGGGCGAGCCCGGCCGCGGCGCAGCTCGCCGCCGGCGCTTGCGACAGGCACACGGCGGTGAAGTTGATATGGTTGGCGAGCGTCGCCTCGGCGTATTGCGCCGAGACGCCGAAGCCGACGCTGACCTGGTCGTTGAGCTCGACGCCGATGGACGGGTTGATGTCGACGACGCGCAGCGAGGATTTGACGGCCTGGAACCGCGTCAGCGAGGTGGGCTCGTACTCCGTCGACAGACCGAACGGCGCGTTGACGCCGAGGCCCAGCGTCACCGCCTCGTTCAAAGGTGCGGAGGCGTAGAAGTTCGGGATCACCTCGTCGACGAACAGATCGTCTTCCTCGGCGCCCGCGAGCGGCTGGCCGAAGGCGTTGGTGGAGCCGGCGTTCTCGAACTCGCCGCGCCCGTAAATGTAATAGGCGCCGAGATTGACCTGCCAGTCTTCCAGCCGCGTCAAGCCGGCCGGGTTCGACCAGATCGTGGAGGGGTCGGCGGCGAGCGCCGCATAGCCCGCGTTCGCCATGCCGAAATCGCGCGAGGAGTATTCGGAAAGCTTGAAGCCGTCGGCAAGCGCGGGCGCGGCGGCGGAGAGGCAAAGCGCGGCGGCGAACCCGGCGCGCGCGGCGATGCGGGGGAGGATTGATCGCATGAAGAACCCTTGAATGTTGCTGTGCTTACGGCGCGAAGCCGGGGTTTGACCCGTTCGCTTCGCAACCGCGCGCCTAACACGCGGGTTCCTCAAAATAAGGACAGTCTGCAGATGCGATTGCAGCGGTTCCAAAGGGAACCTTCTGCAGGATCGTGATAAAGGGATTTGAATCGGGCCGGCGCGTGCTCACCGGCCTCACATGGACCAGCCGAGGTCTCAGCACCATTCGGAGCCATCAGGCGACCGGCATGGAAACCAGAGCCCGTCTCGATCAGCCCGCATTCCGCTTCCGCGCACCGGCGCCGGGGCGGCGAACCTAGTCGCGCCGGCCCCAAAGATCGCGGATACGGCCGTCGGCGTCGCGGCCGAGATTGAACCAGGCCGAGCGGTCGCGCGAGGCGTCGACGACCAGCAGTTTGTCGTCGCGCCCCAGAAGATGACTCAATTCGTTGCGCAGATGGGCCGCGCTGGAGGCGCCGCGCATCAGCCAGACACCCGGTGTGATCGCTTCAACGTCGCCGAAATCGGTAAGCGCGGCTTCGAAAGCGCCGCGGCTGTCGGCGTGCAGATCGGCGACGATGACGAAATTGGCGGTGCGGGCATCGGCCGGCGCCGGGCGTTTCTCGCCGGGCGCGCGGCGCACTTCGTCCAGCCAGGTCTTCAGCGCCGGAACGTCGGAGGCGGGCCGGAAGCCCTGATCGCGCTGCTCGGAGACCGTGGAGTGAGGCGCGATACGCCCCTCGCCCACGAAGGCGCGCATCTGCGCGCCGGTATAGGGACCGTAGACACGGCCTTCGACTTTCACAAACCAGGACATGGTGATTCCGTCATCGCGCGGCATGTAGATCTCCCAGCCTCGGCCTGCTTCAACCCGAGACATGCCACAGCTGTGAGGCAAGAATCGGGCCGTGAGTCAGATATGGGAAGCGCGGTTGGGCAGACCAGAGGTCAAGGCGCGATCAACCCGCTTCGCTTCGACGAAGCAACGCGCGAGCCGGGCGCTTGTTCAGGCCGGCGGGTCGAAAGCCACCGCAAACCCGGTCTCGAGCCAGCGCGCCACCCGGCCCTTCATGTCGCCCACCTGCACCGGCTCGCCCACGCGGGGCCGCTCCAGACAGGCGAAGGCGGCGCCGGTGATGGACACGTCAACCACGTCGGCCTGGATCACCACGCCGTCGCGCAGGCGGATCTTCGCCCGTCCACGGCCCGGCTTGCGCGGGGCGGCGCGGTCTTCCTCCAGCCCCAGACGATCCATGTTGAACCGCCAGGTGATAGCGTCGGCGAGACGGTCACGCTTGCGCTGCGAGCTGGTCAGGCGCAAGGCGAAGCCGGCCTGTCCGGCGCGCACCACCTCGCCCTCCATGCGCCCGAGCCCGTCGACCAGCAAGACGACCCGCTCGCCGTGCTGCGGCGGCGTCCTGGAGGCGATCTTAGCGCCGCCCGGCGAGACGTCGACCAGCCGGCAGGCGAATTCGCCGGTGCTGGCGGCGAGGCCCCGTCCCGGCAAAGACAGCGGCACGCGGCGATGGCGCCGGCGCTCCTGGGAGCCGCGCGCGGCGATCTTGATCTTTCGCCGGTCGAGCCGGGTGCGGAAATCGACGGTGCTGCTCATGGCCCTCGCCGGTGTCGGGAGCGGGCACCCTACGCGCGTGAGGCTTAAGAAATCGCTGCGCGCCGGCTAAAGGTCGTTGGCGGCCATGGCCCGGCGCGGCGCGTCGTCGCGCGCGAAGAACGCCATGGACGGCTCCGGCGTCACCGCCGGGAAGAGCTGGGTCAGCCGATGGCGCAGAACGGGACGCCCGCCCAGCCGGTCCGGGTCGAGCGGCTGATAAAGGCCCAGCGCCCGGTCGAGCCAGCCCTCCGGGCCGCGCAGCGGCAGCAGCGTCACCTCCACCGCGCAGGCGCGCCCGTCCAGCGTCACCGCCTCGCACAGCGCGCGCGCCGGAGCCGGAGCGCCGAGTGCGCCTTCAAGCAGCGCGGCCATGTGCGCCCGGTCGAAATCGCTCCACAGCGACAGGAAGTTCTGATCGCGGAATTCGCGCTTGTGCAGGCGACACAACCCGGTGCCGGCCAGGCGGAACACGTGATGGTCCCGGTCCATACGGCGCAGAAGGAAGATGTGCGACAACAGGGCGCCAAGATCCTGCGGCGCGATGTCGGCGCGCGCCGGCGCCGGCTCGCCGCGGCGGCGCGCCTCCCAATAGGCGAGCAAGGTTTTCGTGTTGGCGTGTAGCAAAGCCGGGCGTCCTTCCACTCGTGTCCGGCGCATGGCTCGCCGGTCCCTTCGACGCCCCCCAAGCAAACGTCTTGCCAATTCGTGAAGACGCCCTCCCGCGCCGGGGCGGGCCGAACCGGCGCGAGCCTTGCAAGACCGGGATTGATTTGCAGTGGAGACCGCCATGCGCGTTTCATCGCGATACGCCGCCCTCATCACCGCCGTCGCCGGCGCGGTGCTCGCCGCCGCCGCCGCCCAGGGCGGTCCGGCCCCGACGCCGCCCTCGCCGCCCCCGCCGTCGCACAATCCGTGCTGCGGCCATCCCGGCGGGCCGAGCATCCATGCGCCCAGCGTCCATATCGGTGGACCGAGCGTGCATGTGGGCGGACCGAACATCCATGTGGGCGGGATCAATCTGCACTCCAGCGTCGACGTGAACGTCACCGCCAGCGCCTCGGCGAGCGCGATCGCCACGGCCACGGGCGGGGCGGGCGCGGGCGCCGACACCTTCATCTATTCCGGCGGCGGGTATGTGGGCGGGACCTATCCCGGCGCGGCCACGGCGCTGACCGGGCTCCGCCTTGCGGGATCCTCCACCGAAATCGTGGAGGAGGAGCGCACGCGGATCGTCGAGGAATGGCGCCTGGTGCGTGCGGTGTGCGTGGACGACACCGGCACGCCTCACCCGGCGTCCCGGCCGGATCCGGAGGAACGGGTTCATCCCGACTTCGAGGGCGAGCTGTTCCGCTGCATGGCCGGCACGGCGATGCAGGTCACGCTCGGCTGGCGCGAGGACGGCCATGACCGGTTCGACGGCGGCGAGACCATCCAGTGCGAGAAGGGCCAGGCGCTGCGCCACGGCGCGGGCGGACACCTGTTCTGCGCCACCGAAGAGGCGCGGCGCAATTGCAATGAACGCTCGCTCCTGCGCCTGCACGGCCCAGGCGTGAAGCTGGTCTATCACCGCTACGAGGAAATCTACATGGAGAGCTTTGAGCGCCGCACCGAGCGCAGCGAAGTCTCCTCCATGACCCTGATGCTGGACGGCGGCGTCGGCGGCTATCGCTGACGCCTCCTCCTCAGGTCCACCACCCGCCCTGTCGCCCCGGCGCCCCATGGCCGGGGCGTTTTTTTATTCGGGCAAGGTGTCGAGGATGAGCTGCGCCGCCTGCGGCACGCCGCGGCGCTCCACCTCCACCGCCGCGTTGGCCTCGCGCATCAGATCGGCGTCGACGGCGCCGACGAGCGGCGCCAGGGCGCGCGCGATCGCAGGCCGCTGCGCCGCGTCGGCCGAGATCAGCAGGATCGCGTCATAGGGCGGCAGCGCGCCGGCGGGATCGTCCAGCACCGCCAGATCATAGGCGAGGATGCGCCCGTCGGTGGTGTAGGCGGTCACCGCGTCCACCTGACCGTCGCGGACCGCGGCGTACATGAAGGTGGAATCCATGGAGCGCTGCTCCACGCCTGAGAGCTGATACAGCGCCCTCACCCGCTCCCATTCGGGACGGGAGAAGAACTCCGGATCGGCGCCGACGCTCAAGTTCTGAACCCGCTGAAGATCGCCTATGGTTTCAAGGTCCTCGGCCTCGGCGAGCGCGCGCGAGACCGCAAAGCCGTAGGCGTTCTCAAAGCCCAGCCGCCCCAGGCTGACGATCCCGTGGGTTTCGTAGAGCCAGCTGGAGACGGCGGCGTTCATCACATGGCGCGAGACCGGGGCGTCCTGGCCCATGGCGTTCGCCCACAGCGTGCCGGTATATTCCACGTAAACGTCGATCTCCCCGGAGGCCAGGGCGTCGAAAACCACCGTGGAGCCCAGATTGTCGCGCCGGCGCACCTGCGCGCCTTCCGCCTCCAGGCGCGCCGCGATCACGTCGGCGAGGATGTACTGTTCGGTGAAGCTCTTCGCGCCGATCACCACCGGTTCGCCGCCGAAGCCTGCGGCGAGCTCGGCGCCGGCGGAGACCGCTCGCACGCCGCCGGAGACCGCCTGGGCGGCGAGGATCGCGCCGCCCGGCACGGCGATCATCGCAACACCCGCGAGCGCGGCGCGCAGCGGCTTTCCCGACCCCGCCGAGACCTGCAGGGCGCGGATCAGCTGATCGAGCAGAATGGCGAGCCCGGCCGAACAGATGCACCCGAACACCACAGCGGCCCAGTTGCGGGTCTGGAGCCCGGAGAAGATGTAGTTTCCAAGGCTGGTCGCCCCTACCGGGGTCGCCAGAACCGCCGCGCCGATCACCCAGACGCTGGCTGTGCGCACGCCGGCCACGATCGCCGGCGCGGCCAGCGGCAGCTCGACCTTCAAAAGGCTCTGGCCTGCGCTCATCCCCACGCCGCGCGCCGCCTCGCGCACGCCGGGATCGACCCCCTGCAGGCCTACGATGGTGTTTCGAAGCACAGGCAGAATTCCGTAGAGCATCAGCGCCACATAGGCGGGCAGAAACCCGATCATGCCGCCGAGCAGCGGCACCATGAGCGCCAGCAGCGCCAGGCCCGGGATGGTCTGCAACACGCTGGCGATGGTGAGCGAGGGCCCGGCGAGGGCCGGAACGCGCGCCGCGAACACGCCCAGCGGCAGCGAGATCGCCAGCGCGGAGAGGATCGAGGCCAGCGACAGCCGGATATGACCGCCGAGATAGGCCGGCAATTGTTCGATCAGGGGCTGCAGCGTCTCAGTCATGGCCGGCGCCCGTCCGCAGCGCGTCGATGCGCGCGGCCTCGCGCAGCGGGCTTTCCAGCATGCGGGTCACCCGCGCGTCGGCGGGCGCGGCGAGCAGACGCTCGGGCGTATCGTACTGGATCACCTCGCCTTGATGCATGACCGCGATGCGGGTCGCCAGAAGCAGCGCCTCGGCCATGTCATGGGTCACCATCACCGCGGCGAACCCCAGCCCGGCCTGCAAGGCGGCCACGTCCTCGCGCAGCGCGTCCCGCGTGAGCGGATCGAGCGCGCCGAACGGTTCGTCCATGAGCATGAGGCCGGGCCCGGCCGCGAGCGCGCGCGCCACCCCGACGCGTTGTCGCTGACCGCCCGAGAGGGCGGCCGGCTTGCGGCGGGCGAACTCGCCCGGGTCGAGGCGCACCAGCTTGAGGAGCTCCTCAACGCGTGCGGCGATGCGGCCCGGCTCCCAACCCAGAAGGCGCGGGACCACGGCGATATTGTCGAAGACGCTATAATGGGGAAACAGCCCGTCGCCCTGCATCACCCAGCCGATGCGGCGGCGCAGGGCGACCGGGTCCAGCCCGGCGACATCCTCGCCGTCGATCTCGATTCGTCCGGAGCTGGGTTCGAGCAGACGATTGACGCATTTCAGCGTGGTGGTCTTGCCGCAGCCGGATTCGCCCACCAGCGCGACCAATTCGCCGGGGCCGGCGGTGAAGCTCACATCCCTCACCGCCTGAATCCCGCCGGGAAACGTCTTGGCGAGCGCCTGAACGCTCAGGGCCGCCCGGGCGTCCATCCCTATTCCAGATCGATGTCCAGAATGGTGATCTCAAACGAGTAGGAGGTCTCGCCCTCCTCCACATTCTTCGACACAACGCCCAGGCATTCGGCGCCGATATAGATTTCCGCGCATTCGTCGGCGCGCTGGCGCAGCTGTACGCGCAGCTCCGGGTTCAATTTCTGGTGCAGGAAGGCTTCGACCTTCGCAGCTTCCTCACGGGTGAAGACGGGTGCGGCCACTCGCGAGCCCCTTTCTTGTCTGAATCGAAAAAGTCGCGCGAAGCCTAGCGCCAAAGCGCCAAAGGGCAACCGGGGCCGGTGCGGCGCAAAGGCCGCGCCCCAGCTCTGAACGCGGCGCGCGCCGCCGCGCGCACTGGACCCGGCCGGTCTCGCCATGCATATACGGGGCGACCCTGACTCTCCACGATGCGAAGGACGGCCATGCTCGGTCTGCTCTCGAAAATCTTCACCTGGTGGAACGGCGCCAGCGCCGGCGCCAGCTTCACGATCTGGAAAAGCGGCGTGAAGGTCGGCGAAGACGAATTCGGCAACCAGTATTTCCGCGAGAAGAAGGGCGGCTCGGGCGCCGACGGCAAGCAGCGCCGCTGGGTGGTCTATAACGGCTACGCCGACGCCAGCCGCATCCCGTCGGACTGGCATGGCTGGCTGCACCATACCTGGGACGAGCCGCCCACCGAGGCGCCCTTGCCGCGCCGCGCCTGGGAGCTCGAGCACCAGCCGAACCTGACCGGCACCATCAACGCCTACCGGCCGAAAGGCTCGCTGTTCGCCGGCGGCGAACGGGAACGCCAGCGCACGGTGGGCGATTACGAGGCCTGGACGCCCGGGGAGTGAGCCATGCGTGGCGGCGCGGTACTTGAAACGGTTCTAGGGGTCGTGGTGCTCGTCGCCGCGGGCGCCTTCCTGTGGTACGCCCAGGGTCAGATGGATCAGGGTCCCGGGCGCGACGGGTATGAGATCACCGCGCGCTTCAACACGGTGGGCGATCTGGCGCGCGGCGCGGAAGTGCGCGTGGCCGGGGTTCCGGTGGGCGCGGTGCGCGCGGTGGAGCTGGACCCCGAGACCTATTTCGCCCGCGCCGACATGGTGATCCGCGCCGATGTGGAGATCCCTGAAGACTCCACCGCGAAGATCGCCATGGCCGGACTTCTCGGCGGCTCGTATATCGAGATCGAACCGGGCGGCGCCATGGAGATGATCCAGCCCGGCGACGAGATCGTCTACACCCAGGGCGCGGTGGACATGTTCGACCTGATCGGCGAGGCGGTGATGAACCGCGGCGGCGGCGGCTCCTGACTCGCCACGCTTCGGCCCCAAATCCGGTAGAGGATCGCACCATGCTCCGCTTCACCGTCCTTCTCCTGGCCTCCCTGTGCATGGTCACCGCCGCAGCCCCGGCGCAAGAGCGCGGCGGGTCTCTGGACGCCGTGCTCGGCGAGCGCGATCAGGAACGCCGCGTTCAGACGCGCGGGCGTGAAGCCCCCGCCTCGCAGCCCGGCTCCGTGGCGATCCTGCGCGGGCTCGACAAGGTCACCGCGCGCACGCGCGATTTCGAAGCGCCGGTGGGCGAGACCGTGGTGTTCGGCGCGCTGGACGTGACCGTGCGCTATTGCCGCAAGCGCCCGCCTGAAGAGCCGCCGGAAGTGTTCACCTTCATCCAGGTGGATGATCGGCGCACCGACGGGTTCGGCGTGGAGACCGCGGGCGAGCGCATCTTCTCGGGCTGGATGTTCGCCTCCAACCCGGCGCTCAATCCGCTGGAGCACCCGGTCTATGACGTCTGGGTGATCGACTGCAGGGCGTAGGCCCCCGAGGCGCCGGCCGGAAACGCATCGAAATCGGCCTCGCGCGCGATCGCCTCGGCGAGCATCCGCTTATAAGCCCGGCGCGGCACGCCGCGCGCGCCGAAACGTTCGAGATGCTCGGTGGTGAACTGGGCGTCGAGCAGCATGAACCCGCCTGTCTTCAGCCGCGCCACCAGGTGCACGAGCGCCGTCTTCGACGCGTCGGTGGCGCGCGAGAACATGCTTTCGCCGAAGAACGCCGCACCCAGCCGCACCCCGTAGAGCCCGCCGGCGAGGGCGCCGTCCTTCCAGCATTCCACCGAATGGGCGTGACCGGCGGCGTGCATCTCAAGATACAGCGACTCTATGGAGTCGTTGATCCAGGTGTCCTCCCGGCCCGGCGAGGGCTCGGCGCAGCGGCGCACAACGCTGGCGAAGCAGCGGTCCACCGTGACGGTGAACACGTCGCGCTTCACGGTTTTCTTCAGGCTCTTCGGGATATGAAACGCGTCCAGCGGGATGACGCCGCGCAGATCCGGCTCCAGCAGAAAGATGCGCGGGTCGTCGCGCGATTCCGCCATGGGAAACACGCCGCGCGCATAACAACTGAGCAATTCTTCGACCCCGAACCCGCGCATGCTCTCCCCTTTGCGCGATCTCGCCGTCGCGCTGTCGTGAAACTATCACTCTAACGTCCCGGCGGGGCAACCGAGACCCGGCTGGGTGCAGCGCGCAGCCGCGGTGGTTTGCTGCGAGCCGATCGCCGCGCGCGCTTGACCGACTCAGCGCCAGCGCGGAGTCTGCGGCGATGCCCGTCATTCGCCGCCTGTCGCCGGAAACCGTGAACCGCATCGCCGCCGGCGAGGTGGTCGAACGGCCGGCGAGCGCGGTGAAGGAGCTGGTGGAGAACGCGCTGGACGCCGGCGCGCACCGCATCGACGTCGCCATCGAGACCGGCGGCCTGACCCGCATCGTGGTCGAGGACGACGGCTGCGGCATGGACGCCGAAAGCCTCGAAACCGCGGTGGAGCGTCACGCCACCTCCAAGCTTCCCGTGGGCGAGGACGGCGAAGACGATCTGCTCAACATCGCCTCCATGGGCTTTCGCGGCGAGGCGCTGCCTTCCATCGGCTCCATCGCCCGGCTGACGATCACCAGCCAGGCCGAAGAGCTGGGCGCATGCTTCGAACTCGCATTGGAGGGCGGCGCAAAGGACGGCCCCCGCCCGGCGCCGGCGCTGGGGGGGCGCGGCACGCGGGTGGAGGTCGCCGACCTGTTCTACGCCACCCCGGCCCGGCTGAAATTCCTCAAATCCGAGCGCGCCGAGACCACGGCCGTCGCCGACACGTTGAAGCGCCTTGCGCTGGCGCGCGCCGATGTGGGCTTCTTCCTCACCAGCGACGGCCGCGCGCGCCTGTCGGTCCCGGCGGAGACCGAGGACGACCCGGTGGAAGCCCGCCGGGCGCGGCTCTCCAGCATTCTCGGCGCGGATTTCGGCGCTAACGCCCTGGCGATCGATCAGGAGCGCGACGGCGTGCGCCTGACGGGCTTCGCCTCGCTGCCCACCTATAATCGCGGCTCGAACCTGCACCAGTTCCTGTTCGTGAACGGCCGGCCCGTGAAGGACAAGCTGATCGTCGGCGCGGTGCGCGGCGCCTATCAGGATTTTCTCGCCCGCGACCGCCATCCGGTCGTCGCCCTGTTCGTCGATATTCCCGCCGGCCAGGTGGACGTCAATGTCCACCCCGCCAAGGCCGAGGTGCGGTTTCGCGATTCCGGCCTGGTGCGCGGGCTGATCGTCGGGGCGCTGCGCCACGGGCTCGCCGGCGCCGGTCATCGCGCCTCCACCACCGTGGCCGGGTATGCGCTGGGCCGGGTGCAGCCCGGCGCCGGCGCGCCGCCCCTGGCCCGGGCGGGCGGCTGGGGCGCGCGGCCGGCGCCGAGCCTCGCCCATCAAGGCTATGAGCGCGCGCTGCAGGACGCGGCGGCGGGCGGGTTCGAGCACGAGTCCGCCGACTTCGCGCCGGGCGTCAGCGCGCGGGTGGAGCCGGGCCATGACGAGCCGGAAGACGGGAACAGCCCTGAGGCGCGCGACGCCTTCCCGCTCGGCGCGGCGCGCGCCCAGCTCCATTCCACCTATGTCATCGCCCAGACCGAAGACGGGCTGGTGATCGTCGATCAGCACGCCGCCCATGAGCGCCTGGTCTATGAGCGCATGAAGAAACAGATCGCCGACACCGGCGTGGCGCGCCAATCCTTGCTGGTGCCTGAAATCGTCGAACTCGACGAAGCCGAGGCGCGCCGCGTGCTCGACCGCGCCGAGGAGCTCGCCGAGCTGGGTCTGGTCATCGAGCCGTTCGGCCAGGGCGCGGTCTGCGTGCGCGAAACCCCGGCGCTCTTGAAGAAGCTCGACGTGCAGGGCCTTGTCCGCGATCTCGCCGACGAGCTCGCCGAATACGACGAGGCGCTCTCACTGAAGGAAAAACTCGAAGAGGTGGTGGGGACCATGGCCTGCCACGGATCGGTGCGCGCGGGCCGCCGGCTGACAAGCGAGGAGATGAACGCGCTCCTGCGCGAGATGGAGGCGACGCCCCATTCGGGCCAATGCAATCACGGCCGCCCGACCTACGTGGAGCTGAAGCTCGCCGATATCGAGCGCCTGTTCGGGCGGCGATAGACCCTGAATACGTTCAGGATACCTGATTAACTCCGAATCGAGGAATCCATGAAACCGTCCCGGTCCGTGCGGAGCCCCGCCCGGTCAGCGACCCTTGTGGAGGGATGGTTTGAGCGACGACAAATTGCCCTGGCTGGGCCTGATCCTTCTGGCGCCGCTGGTGGCCTTGTGCCTGGTCACAGCGCAGGCCATGACCACGATCGCCCAGACCAGCACGCGGATCGGCTCGGCCGAAATCGCCGCGGAGGTCGCCGCGCGTGCTGCGGTCGTGATGGACGACATCCAGAGCGAGCGCTCCAACGCGGCGGCCCTGCGCCTGTCGATCGGAGTGTTGTCGGAGCAGCAATACCGCGACCGCATGGCGAGCACGGACCGCACGATCGCCAACCTCCTGGCGCTGGCGGATTTGCGCAGCGGCGGGCTCGATGACGAGGCGGCCACGTCGCTTGAGGCGAGCCTCGCGGGTTTGGCCCGGGCGCGCGCGTTGGGCATCGACACCGAGGCGTCGCTGGAGACCACGGTGAGCGCCTATACTGACGTCCTGAAATCCTTCATGGACGCGCTCGCCTTGCAGCTGGCGCGCACGCACGCCGCCGAGCGCAATTTCACCACGGCGTTCGTTCTGCTCGCCCGTCTGCACGAGCGCGTCGCGATCGAGACCAGCGTCGGACTGACCAGCTTCGTCTCCGGGGAGATCGACGACAGCGCCCATCGTGTTTTTCTGGAGGCGATCGCGCCGCAGGAAGCCCTCGTCCAGGGCTTCATCGATCTCATGGGCGCGCACTGGGCCGACGATCTCGCCGCCACGCTCCACACCGTCGATCCGGCGCGGCTCAAGGCGGCGCGCGACGCGCTGATCGCGGCGGGCTACGGCGCCGCGCTGGACACCGCTCACCGCGAGTTCTGGCGCGAGGAGCGTCTGCCGGTGTATTTCGATCTCGGCGTGTTCCGCAATCGGTTCGCCCAGGACGGCGTCTCCGAAGTGCTCGCCGCGGCCCAGGCCCGCAAGCAGGCCGCGGTGCGCACGGCCGCGCTGCAGATTCTCATCCTGCTGCTCACCACCGGGGCCGCCGTGATCGGCTTCGCCCGGCTCACCGGCGTGAAGAAACCGGAGGACCCGGCGATCGCCCCGGACGGCGCGCCGGCCGCGTGATCAGCCGCGCGTGAGGAAGCGCACCACCGTGTCGCCGGCCTCCAGCGTATCGAGCACGCTCCAGCCCCCCGGCGCCTGAAACTCGGTGCGCTTCGCCTCCTCCAGCACCACCAGCGCGTCGGGTTTCAGCCAGCCGCCCTCGTCGAGCTTTTCGAGCGCGCGTTCACCCAGCCCCTTGCCATAGGGCGGGTCCATGAAGGCGAGATCGAAGGGCGCGCCGACCTTTTCCGGCTTGCGCCCGAGATCGGTGGCGTCGCGCCGGTGAAGCTTGGTGCGGCCATAAAGCTGCAGCGCCTCCACATTGGTGCGGATGGCGCCGCGCGCGGCGGCCTCGGTCTCCACGAACAGGCAAAAGGCCGCACCGCGGCTGATCGCTTCAAGCCCCAGCGCGCCAGAGCCGGCGAACAGATCGATCACGCGCGCGCCGTCGATGGGGTTCGACCAGGGCGCATGGGCGAGCTTGTTGAACACGGCCTCGCGCACCCGGTCGGTGGTTGGCCGGGTGGACAGGCCTTTCGGCGCCTGGATCGGACGGCCCCTATGGGCGCCGGCGACGATGCGCATGGTCTTTCGGACTTGAGAGTTCGCCGCGCTTGCCGGCGTCGCGCCGCTCCTGGCGGGATTTCGCTTTCGGGTCGGCGGCTTTGGCCTTGGCCGCGGCCTTGCGCGCCTTGTGGCCGGGTTCGGATTTCGGGCTGGCTTTCGCCCAGCCCGCCTTGTTCTGCGGCTTGGCCTTGGGCTTCGGCTTGAACCCGGATTCTCCGCGCTGCGGCTCCGAGCGCGCCTTCGCCGTGCCGGTCTTGGCGGGCTTGTCCTCGCCGCCGGGCTTCTGCGGATGACCGTCGCGGTCCAGCGGATAGAGCCGGCCGAGCTGATCGCGCAGCACCGAGAGCTTCACCTCCTCAACCGTCCCGCGCGCCAGGGCGCCGAGCTGGAAGGGCCCGTAGGCGGTGCGCATGAGCCGGTTCACGGTGAGACCGACGCTTGAGAGCACCTTTCTCACCTCGCGGTTCTTGCCCTCTTTCAGCCCGATGGTCAGCCAGACATTCGCCCCGGTGCGACGGTCCACCGTCACCTCGACGGGGCCGTAGACCACCCCGTCCACCACCGCCCCGTCGGCGAGTTTGGCCAGCGCGGCGTCGTCGGCCTTGCCGAAGGCGCGCACGCGGTAGCGGCGGGTCCAGCCGGTGGCCGGCAGTTCCAGCACCCGCGCCAGCTCCCCGTCATTGGTGAGCAGCAACAGGCCTTCGGAGTTCAGGTCGAGGCGCCCCACGCTGATCACCCGGCCCATGTCGGCGGGCAGTTGCTGGAAGACGGTCTCGCGGCCTTCAGGATCATGGTGCGTCGTCAGAAGCCCGGTGGGCTTGTGATAGCGCCACACGCGCGTCGGCGGGCGCTCGCCCACCGGCTGGCCGTCCAGACAGATCTCATCGCCCGGCCCCACGTTGAACGCCGGGCTCTTCAGGGTTTCGCCGTTGACGCTGATCCGGCCCGCCTCGATCAGGCGCTCGGCCTCGCGCCGGGACGCCACGCCGATATGGGCGAGCGCCTTGGCGATGCGTTCGCCGGGTCGTGAAGGTTCGTCGGCCAAGACTTTACGGATCGCTCCGGTCGGGACTAGAGGAACGGGCATGGAGACCCGCGAAGACCGCTTTATGGGGCTGGCCCTGGCCCGAGCGCAAGCCGCAGCCGCCGCCGGCGAGACTCCGGTGGGCGCGGTGATCGTCGATCCGGCGAGCGATCGGGTGATCGCAGAGGGCGCCAACGCCCCGATCGCCGGTCATGATCCCACCGCCCACGCCGAAATCGCCGCGATCCGCGCCGCCGGGGCCAAGCTGGGCAATTACCGGCTCACCGGGCTGGAGCTCTATGTGACGCTGGAGCCGTGCGCCATGTGCGCCGGGGCGATCAGCCACGCCCGGATCGGCCGGGTGATCTACGCCGCCTCCGATCCCAAGGGCGGCGCGGTGGAGCACGGCCCGCGCTTTTTCGAGCAGCCCACCTGTCACTGGCGCCCGGAGGTGACCGGCGGCGTGCGTGCGGAAGAGGCCTCGGCGTTGCTGAAGGGTTTCTTCAGGGAGCGGCGGAAGAAGACCTAGCCGCGCGCCAGGATCCGGCGCGCCGTATCGCAGTCGGTCGCGATCTGGGCGGTGAGCTGGTCGAGCCCGTCGAACTTTCGCTCACCGCGGATGAAGTCGATCAGCTCGACCTCCAGGGTGCGGCCGTAGAGGTCCTCGGCGAAATCGAACAGATGAGTCTCGAGACGCGCCTCGGTCCCGTTCACGGTCGGACGGCGGCCGAGATTGGCGACGCCGTCGACGAGCCGCCCGTCCTCAAGCCGGTTTCTGACCGCATAGACCCCGAACGCCGGACGCAGATAGGCGCCGAGCGCGATATTGGCTGTGGGAAAGCCGATCGTGCGCCCACGCCTGTCCCCCTCGGCCACAACGCCCTCGATGGCGAAAGGCCGGCCCAGGAGCGCCGCCGCGCCCTGCAGATCGCCGTCGCGCAGCCTCTGACGGACGTCGGAGGAGGAGATCTTACCCGTCGCGCCCTGCCCCTTCACCGCCGCGGCGATACGCGCCTCGATCCCGTAGCGCGCGCCGATCTCTTTCAGCGCCGCCGCGTCGCCGGCGCGGTCCTTGCCGAAGCAGAAATCGCCGCCGGTGACGACGCCGCGCAATCCAAGCCCCTTGGCCAGCACCTCCTCGACGAACGCTTCCGGCGTCATGGAGGCGAGCGCGCTGTCAAAGGCGATGTGATGAACCAGGTCCACCCCCTCGGCCTTCAGCGCACGCACGCGTTGGGCGTCGTTCATCAGGGCGAACGGGTCGGCGCCGGGTTGGAAGATCAGGCGTGGGTGGGGGGTGAAGACCGCTGCGGCCGACGGCGCGCGCATATCTGCGGCGAGCGTTTTCGCCGCCGCGATCACCGCGACGTGACCGCGATGCACGCCGTCGAAATTGCCCAGCGCGGCGACCGCGCCGCGCGCAGGGTCGGGCAGGCCGGCATGGCCGTGAAAAACGCTCATGAAGGCCCTTACGCCGCTGACTTGCGGCGCTTTCTGACGATCACTTCGGCGTCGGCCTCCATGCAGGTCTGGCCGTCCACCTCGCACACGCAGGCCAATTTGACCCGGCGGGCCTTCACGTCAATCTCGGTGACCGTGGCGCGCGCCAGCACCGTGTCGCCGATCCGCACCGGACGCTCGAAGCGCATCGTCATCCCGGCGAAGACCGCGCCCGGCCCCGGCAGATGATTGCCCAGAACGCACGAGATGAAGCTCGCCACCAGCGCGCCATGGGCGATCCGTCCGCGGAAGGGCGAGCGCGCGGCGTAGGCCTCGTCCATGTGCAGCGGATTGAAGTCGCCGGACACCTCCGCGAACTTGCGGACGGCCGCGTCATCGACCAGGCGCGTGATCTCCGCGCTTTGTCCGATTTCCAGCTCGGTGATTCCGTAGCCTTCGAATTCGCTCATGATTTTTGCGCTCCTCGCGGGTTCGGCCGCGTGTTTAACCGAATTTTGACCGCACGTGTCTAGTTTCTCGTTCCAGACGGGACTGCGGACACGAGAAGCTGCAGGATTCCGGGTGGTGGATGAACAATACGGAGTTGGGGCGATGGCCGTCGAAATGTCGATGCCGATCCTTGTGGTGGACGATTACAAGACCATGGTCCGCATCATCAAGAACCTGCTCAAGCAGATCGGGTTCGAAAACGTGGACGAAGCCTCGGACGGCGCCGAGGCGTTCGAGCTGATGAAGAAGAAGAAGTACGGTCTGGTCATTTCCGACTGGAACATGGAGCCGATGACCGGCTACGAGCTTCTGCAGAAGGTGCGCGCCGACGACGGCGTGAAATCGACCCCCTTCATCATGGTCACCGCCGAATCCAAGACGGAAAACGTCATCGCGGCGAAAAAGGCCGGGGTGAACAACTATATCGTCAAGCCTTTCAACGCGGGCACCCTGAAAGCGAAGATGACCGCCGTCATCGGCGAGTTCTGATCGCCGTCTAGCGCCGAATAGGGACAGGGCCTGGCTGCTGATCGCATAAGGCGATCGTCTGCGCAGCGGTCCGCAACCTGAGGGAAGGAAATCCCATGCCCGCCGCAGAAGTTGCAGCACAAATTCGCGAGAGCCTGAAATCGGTCAAGGCGGCCGATCTCAAGGACGCGCAACTGATCGAGGTGCTTCGCCTCGCCCAGCAGCTCACCGACACGATGCAGATGTTCTTCGGTTCGCTGGATCGCTCGATCCACGACGAGTTCACCTCCATCGCCGCCTATATCGCCCGCACCCGCGACGAGATCGCCCAGCTGCGCCCGAACGACATCAAGGAGCAGCGCATTCCCGTCGCCGGCGCCGAGCTTGAAGCGGTCGTGACCGACACCGAGAAGGCCACCGAAGCCATCATGGGCGAGGCCGAGGCCCTTATGGCCGCCGAGCCGGACGATCTCGACGCCTACAAGGCCCAGGTCGACGACGCCATGTGCCGGATCATCGAGAACTGCTCGTTCCAGGATCTCGCCGGTCAGCGCGTCTCCAAGGTGGTCACCTCGCTCAAACACATTGAAAGCCGGGTCGCGCGCTTCGCCGCCACCATGGGCGTGCACGACGCGGAGGCCACCGAAGAAGAGCGCGCCGAAGCCGAACGCCGGTCCAAGCTGCATCTCAACGGCCCGGCCAAGGGCGGTCCTGAGACCAGGCAGGACGATGTGGACGCGCTGATGAGCATGGACCAGGACGCCATCGACTCGCTGTTCGACTAGGCTTTCTCAACTGCTGGGGACTGCAAACGCCACGCGGCCCGCGTGGCGTTTTGCGTTGCGGCGCTCAATCCATCTTCCGGTACACGCCGTGCACGACGATCTCTTCGCCGAGCGCGTCGAGATAGCGGCCCATGACCGCTTCGAGCTGGTCGAGATCGTCCACCTGGCAGAAGCCTTCGGGGTCGAGCCTGATCCCCGCCTCGTCGCGCGCGGTATCGCTCAGCACCGAGCAGTCGGGCTGGTGATAGCTGACCACCGCGCCGTCTTGATAGACCCAGGCGACGCCGTAGCCGACGCCGTCGTCCCGCGGCAGCTGGGCAAGATAGATGTCCCCCGCGATGCGCCGGAAGCGCACGTCCTGATGGGGAAAATCCTCCACGGCCGAGACATAGCGCCGGCGCTGGTTCACCACCGCGCCGCGCCAGGTCTCCCGGTCCCACTCCGTCCCGTCCGGGTGGGTCGGCCAATGGGCGTAGACGCCCTCCTGCAGGGGCGTATCCGCGCCCCAGAAACCCACAAGTTCCTCCTCGCTGGTGAAGCACCCGGCCAGGAGGACGGCGGCGGCGCTCAGCGCCGAGAGCCGCAGCGCCGCCGCGCGCCTCACGGGGTCTGGCCGTAGAAGGGTTCGGTGGCCTTGATGAGCCAGTCGGCCGCTTCACCGTCCACCAGCGGCAGCACCTTCTCGCGCACCTGCGCATGATAGGCGTCAAGCCAGCTGGTCTCCTCCGGCGTCAGCAAGGTGAGATCAACAAGGCCGCGATGGATCGGCGCCATGGTCAGGGTCTCAAAGCCCAGCATCTTGCGATCGCCATGGGGCGGCACGTCCGCCGGCGGGGTGACGAATTGCAAATTCTCGATGCGGATGCCGTAGGACCCGACCTTGTAATAGCCCGGCTCGTTGGAGACGATCATGCCAGGTTTCAGGGCGATGGCGTTGGGCGCCTTGGAGATGCGCTGCGGGCCTTCGTGGACGCCCAGATAGCTGCCGACGCCATGGCCGGTGCCATGGTCATAATCATGACCCGCCATCCACAGCGGCGCGCGCGCCAGCGCGTCCAGCGCCGCGCCCGTGGTGCCTTCGGGGAAGCGGATGACCGACAGCGCGATATGGCCTTTCAGCACCAGCGTGAAATGGCGGCGCTGGGCTTCGCTCGGCTGGCCGATGGGCACGGTGCGGGTGATGTCGGTGGTGCCGTCGGGATACTGGCCGCCGGAATCCACCAGATACAGCGAGCCCTCTTCCAGCTTGCGCGTCGAGGCGGTGTTCACCCGGTAGTGCGGAAAAGCGCCGTTGGGGCCGGCTGCGGAGATCGTCTCGAAGCTGATATCCTTCAGCTCCGCCGAGCCGCGCCGGAATTCCTCCAGCTTCACGGCGGCTTCGATCTCGTCCACCTCGCCGGACTGGGCAATGGTGTCGATCCAGTGCAGGAAGCGCACGATGGCCGCGCCGTCGCGGATGTGGGCGGCTTTGGAGCCCTCGATCTCGACCGCGTTCTTGCAGGCTTTCGGCAAGGCGACAGGATCGGGACCGCGCTTGATCGTCGCGCCGCCGGCTTCAAGCCGCTGGAACACCCAGACCGAGCTCACCGCCGGATCGACGCGCACGGTCTTGCCCGACAGGCCCTTCAGCCCCTCGCCGAATTCGGTTTCGGGACGGACGCTGACTTCATTGCCCAGATGGGCGCGTGCGGCGTCGGTGAGCTTGTTCTCGTTGATGAACAGCGTGGCGCGCCCGTCATCGTCGAGGATCGCGGCCGACAGGGGCAGCGGCGTGCAGGCCACGTCCCCGCCGCGCAGATTGAACAGCCAGGCGATGGAGGCCGGATCGGTTATCACCGCCGCATCCGCGCCGGCGTCATTGAGATCGCCCGCGACGCGGCGGCGCTTGTCGCCATGCTCCTCGCCGGAGAAGGCGATCGGGTGGGGGTGTACATCGGCCGCAGGCGCTGCGGGACGATCGTCCCAGGCCGCGTCGATCGGGTTCTCCTCCACCGCGACCAGCCTGGCGCCCGCGCGCTCGGCGGCCGCCTCGATCTTCGCCAGCGCGTCGGGCGAATGGAGCTTCGGATCATAGCCGATCGTCTCGCCACGCTTCGCGTTGCGGCGGATCCAGCCGGCGACGCCGCCATCGGTCAGGTCGGCGTATTCATACAGATCGTTGTCGACCTGGTTCTTGACCTGCTCGGTATAGCGCCCGTCGACGAACACCGCGGCGCGATCAACCATGGCGATCGCCGCGCCGGCCGAACCGGTGAACCCGGTCGCCCACATCAGGCGCTCGGCGTTCGCGGGCAGGTACTCGTTATTGTACTCGTCCTCGTGCGGGATGATGAACCCGTCAAGGCCTGAGTCTTTGAGCGCTTTGCGGAGCTTGGGAAGGTTCTCGCGCCCGAATTCGGGCCCGCCCTTCACATGGAATGTCTGGATCTGTTGGGTCATGGCCGCGAAGCTACGCCCGGGCGCGGCGCGTTTCAATCGGGTGTATGTGACGCGGGGTGGTTTGGGGACGGACACGCAGAGTCGGGGCGTTGATGTCGCCGTGAACGCGCTTCGCCCGCCACGCCGCCTCAGCCGGCCAGCGGCAGGCTCGCCAGCTCGCCTTCAAAGATGATGTGATAGCGCTTGTCGGGAAACCGGCCCGCCCGCAACCGTTCGCCCGCCTGTTCCCAGGCGAAATAGGGGCCGGCGCGCAGACGCCGCCCCTGGCGTTTCAGGCGGCGGCGATAGGCGTCGCCGGCCTTGTCTCGCACGCGCGTCTCTGACGCGGTGTACCAGAGCGCCTTCAACAGACGGGCCGCCAGGGTCTCGGCCATGAAGAAGGTGGGCGCGCCCGCCCTGTCCGCCGCGAGAAGCCGCTCAAGGCAGGCCGATTCCGCCCGCCCCTTTTCACCCACGTCGGCGCGCGCTTCCAGCAGGGCGTGAAGGATGAGCGCCTCGGCGCACCAGGGAAAGCGCGCACACACCCTTTCGACGGCCGAGGTGCGCGCCTCGTTGAGACCTGCATGGGTCAAAAGCAGGCTTGTCGCGATCGCCGCCCACGGATCGGATAGATCGATCCCGTCGCGCCCGGCGCCCACAACCTGGCTGAGCACCTGATCGGCGACATCGGCGCTCTCATCCAGCGCGCCGACCAAAGTCTGCACGTGCGGGTCAATCGCCGTGACGCCGATCGTGATGCGCCGCGCCAGGTCCGATGCGTCGGGACTGTCGGAGCCCGCCAGCGCGGCGCCGACCGGATCGTCCTGGCCGACCCTCTTGAGAAACACGAGCAGCCCGCCGCCGAACAGCGGCGCGGAAAACCGCACCACCGCGCGCCCCTCCACGCTGAGCGAGACCCGCAGCCGGCGCTCCAGCTTCGCACCCGGCGAGGGCTTGATCCGCCATTCGGTCGACGAAATCTGATCGGTCACCAGATCCTGGGGCCCGGTCCAGCCGCCCGCCGCGTCGGGATCGCCGCCCGGTCGAGGGTCCTGCACCGACATGGCGATCGAGATCCGGTTGCGCGCCGGCGCCGCGGCCGGAGCGACATCGTCGAAAAACGCGCCGTCAGGATCGGCCTTCAGGCCCCGCCCCTTCAAGGGCCGGGCGAAAATGGCCGGAACGAAGCCGGCCGCCAGTTCCGGGCCGCCGTCGTCGGCGAGATACTCGCCCCACCGCTCCGGAGCCGTGCGATCGGTCGGGCTGGGGGACGGCTCAGGCCCGGCCGCAGGCGCTGCCTGTGTCGGCGCTTCGCCGGACCGGCGGCTCGCGGCGAGCGGCGCGCCGAGCACCCTGGGCGCCTGGCGGCGGACAATGTCGGAGAGGTCAAGCGTTTCGCCGGGCGCCAGTTCCACCACGGCCCGAAACACCTGGCTCGGCCCGTCCTCGATCCGGCGAAAGTTCAGCCGGTAGGCGCCCGGATCCAGCCGCCAGTCCGGCGGAGCGGCGCTTGAATACACGCCGCTGCGCGAGACGGAGCGGCTGAGCGGGCCGGTCAGGTCGATGACATAATGTCCGTCCGGCGGGGGACGCAGGCGCGCGGGCTCAGTCATAGACCACCTCCAGCCGCTTGCAGGGCGGATAGACACTATAGCGCAGCGCCGGATCGCGCGGCGGCGGATCGAAATCGAACTCCAACGCGCTCACCACGGAATTGGCCTCGAACCGCCAGCTCGCCGTTCCGGGCGCAAGGGCGAAATGCTGGCTGGTGAAACGGCACGTCGCCGCGCCGCTGATCATCCGCGCCATGCGAAACTGCGGATTTGTCGTGACCTGAACCGGAATCTTCACCTCGGCCGGATCGATCTCGGCGAGGCGCATGTCCGGTCCGTCCGCGGTGTTGTAGGCGGTCACCGAAATCTGGTCGCCCCATCGCGTCCGGGCGAGCTCCTGCAGGTTGGCCGAGGAGAAATGGCGCGCCGACACGACGACCCGCCCCCCCTCTTCATCGACGCAGGCATGGCGCAGTCCGAACAGCAGCGCCTTGGTGAAATAAGGCGGATGCGCGCCCTGCGGGGCCAGCGTGACTCGGCCCGGCGTGGCCGCGCGCGCATAGACCGCGGAGCTGCGCGGCGCGCCTGCGACCTCATTGGTGCGCGCGGGAAACGCGGAAAAGGCCCGTGCGCCCTTGATCTGGGTGACGAGCGTCTGGTCGAAATCCTGGCAGGCGTCGAGGAACACCCAGGCCGAGGCGGCGCCGGTCAGCGCGCAGGCGTAGGAGACGATGTCGAGCACGTCGATCAACGCCTGGCTGTTGGCGGAAGTCGATCCCACTCGCTGATAGTCCTCGCCGACCAGGAGCCCGCGCTCTTCGCGGCCCGAGACGCCGTGGCCGCACGCGTAGAAGACCAGCGTGTCGCCTTTGCGGATCCGCGCTTTCCAGTCTTCGAAGGCGGTCTCGATCAATCCCCGTTTCCGGATCGCCGGATCGACCCGCGTTTTCAGCTTGGCGCCGGAGCCGTACGGGACGACGAGTTCGTCCGCTCCGTTCGCCGTCTTCGGGTCGGAAAGCAGGCATTCGATGCTGGCGAGCGGCCTTTCCAGCCGGTCGCGATGGTCTAGAAGATATTCCGCCATCGCGCTCACCGCCGGCGCAGCGCAGTCGAGATCGGTGAAAGCGGGGTCCGCGTAGCGCCCCACGCCGATCAGCATGGCGTGGGTCGCCGGGCCGTCGACCGCGCGGTCGAAGACGAGCGTCAAGGCACGATCCCGAGATCGCGCAGGCGCCGGTTGAGGCGGGCGTGGAAATAGGGCGAGAGGAAATAGGCGCCGTGGGCGTCGATGATGTTGGCGCCGGTGTCGACGCTGAATTCCTCGGCCTCCGGCGCGACGGACTTCAGGCCGAAGGACAAGATGTCGGTGCGGTTATAGACATGCATCCAGTGACGCACGCCCTGCGGCTTCGCCAGCCGGTAGGGCGGCTCGGCCTGCGGCCCCTCGTACAGCCCGACCTCGCCGAGCAGGCCCACCTGCGTGCCCACGCCCAGAAGGAGCGCGACATCAAGCGGCTGGCCGGTCGCTTCGCGCACCGCCGCATCCGCATCGTCGCGGATCAGAAGATCATAGAGAATGTTCACGCCCATGCTGTGTCCGATCAGCACGAGCGGCTCGTCGCCGTCGCGCGCCCGCTTCGCGGCGGTCACGATGTCGGCGAGCACGCGCTGCTTGATCTTCTCGCGCGCGCCGTGAGCGCCGTCGCGGAAATACAGGAAGGCGTCCCCGAGAAACACCGCCACGGTGGGCGTCAGCCAACGCGCCAGCGGCCGGGCGACCGGCGTGATCGCGTCGCCGACCATGTCCTTGACGCGCCCAACGATCCAGCGCCCGGCGCGCATCAGGATATTGTCGCCCAGCGCCACCGTGTCGGCGCCGAGGCCCGCCTGGCGGCTCAGTTCCTGAAGCAGCGCCCGGTCGTCGGCGACGTCGTCGAGAAAGCCGGTCATGGCCGGATCGACCTGCCCGGCTGGCGTCAGGAGCGAGACGGTGTAGTCGGCGAGGCGTGCGGCGATCTCGGCGCCCTCGCCCTCCGCCGTCCCGCCGGCGAGCTTGGTGGCGAGCGTGTCGACGAACGCGGCGAAATCCGCCCTGGCGAGCCGCAGCAGCGTATCGGAGCCGGAGAGGTCGACCTCCGCGCGGTCGGGCTCGGCGAGCTGCTCGGAGAGCTCCGCCTCGCCGCCAGCCGAGAGCGGCACCCCGTCGCGGCCGGGAATGGTGGTGTAGTCAGCCGGCGCGCCGAATTCGCCCCAGTACGGATTCTCAATCCGAGGGTTCGCGCCCTTGAAGCTGTGAGACTTGAAGAAGCCTTCGCGGGCCTTCACCTCGCGGTCATAGGCCTCGCCCTTTCGGACCCGGACGCCGTGCACGAAAACCAGCTGAACCATAATTCTCCCCAGAAAAATTACGATTCAAGCTAGCGTTTTATTCATCCTTCGGCAATCGGCGTCGCGCGAGCCTGTCCCTGCGCGCCCAGCAAAGAGTCTACCCGCCCGGCGGCGGTCCCGACCAGCCGCAGGCGTCGCAGTCGAGTTCCGCTCCGGTCTCCACCAGGGTGAAATGGCCGCAATCCGGGCAGGGCTCGCCATGATAGGCGCGCTTGGGCTGCGGCTCCGCCCCGCGCGCGCCGGATGAGCGGGAGTCTGCGGCCGGTTTGGCGGGCCGCGCGCCCAGCATCACCACATTATCGGGCAGCTGGCCGCGCGAAAAGCCTTTGGAGATGAGACTCGCCGGATCGGCTTCGGTGAGGAATTTCTCCTTCGCCACCCCCTCGCCGATGCCGGACGGGTCGTGGCGCGAGGGCGCGGTGTGGGCGAGGTCCTCGCGGCCGAGATAGCTCACGGCCAGCTCGCGGAAGACATAGTCGAGAATGGAGCTGGCGTGCTTGATCGCCTCATTGCCCTCCACCTCGCCGGCCGGCTCGAAGCGGGTGAACAGATAGGCGTCCACATACTCCTCCAGCGGCACGCCGTATTGCAGGCCGATGGAGATGGAGATGGCGAAATTATTCATCAGCGAGCGGAAGGCGGCGCCTTCCTTGTGCATGTCGATGAAGATCTCGCCCAGCTCGCCGTCCTCGAACTCGCCGGTGTGCAGATAGACCTTGTGGCCGCCAACGGTGGATTTCTGGATATAGCCCTTGCGCCGGTCGGGCAGCTTTCGCCGCTGGGCGCTGCGCTCGACGATGCGTTCGACGACGCGCTCCACCACGCGCTCCTCGGCGATGAATTCGCGCTTGCCGTAATCGCCGCCTTCAAACTCGATCGTGTTCAGTAGATCGTAGAGCGCTTCGCCCTCGCGGCGAATGGAGATCGCCTTCAGGCCCCGGCGCGCGGCCGAGACGGCGAGCGCGCCCGCCTCCTCGATCCCCGCCCCGCCCGGCAACGCGATTTCCAGCCCGCACGGGGCGCCCAGGGCGGCCTCCACCGCCTCGGCCATGGCGAGCCGCGCTTCAGGGCTCGGATCGGCGAAGACGGCGCGGCGTTCAGGGGTCAGCGCCTGACAATCGTCGAGCCTGCCCGCCCCGTGCACATGGCGCTCGGCCGCGGCGATCTCCAGCGGATCGACGCCGAGCGCTTCGAGCAGGCGCGGCCCCGCCTTGTCGAACTGGTCCGGCGACAGGCCGCAGCGCCGGGCGATCTCCGGACCGAGGCTCCAGCGATTAATGGCGAAACGCAACGGCACGCCGTCGGCGAGCGCGGCGTCTATCCGAGCGAAGGCGGACTTGTCGACGCCCTGCTCGGCGAGCTGGGACAGCCATTCGGCGTTCAATCCGGCGAGCGATCGCGCGCCGAGCGCATGCCGACGGGCGGCTTCGCGCGTGCCCTCATCCAGATCGGCGAGCGCGGCGCGCACGGGTGCGGACAACTCCGCCCCGCCCGGCGCATCGAGCGCCGCGGGGGGATGCACCCCCACCGACTGGGCGTCGAGAAAGGCGAGCAGAAGCTCCGCCGGACGCTCCAGCGTCACTGGCGCGGGGCTCGCTTCAGCCGCGAGGGTCACCGCGCGGCCTGCAAGATCGCGAGCGGCGTCACTGTCATAGCCGAGCGCGCAGGCGGTGAGCGCCGCGCCGAGCCCGGTCAGCGCCAGGGCGCCGCCTTCGGCCTCGCACGCCGCGCCCCAGAGCGCGCAGGCCTGGGCCAGCCCGGCCTCGTCCAGGCGCTGATCGGCGATAAAGCGGGAGAGGTCCAACGCCGCGGCGACCGGGCGCGCCGGATCGGGCGCCTCGAAGACCAGGGCGGGCGCGCCATGGGTCCACAGCGCTTCGGACAAACGCGCCATGAGCGCTCGGGCGGACACGCCGTCCTCAAGCGCGGCGTCGGCGTCCACCGTATTGAAAAAGGCGGCGGTGAGATGCACCGGCGGGGTCTCCACCGGGGCGGGTGCTGTGTTGAGCCCGGCTTCCGGCGTCGTGACGCCCTGGCGGGCGCGCGCGATGGCGCGCTCGATCATGGCGTCGGGGGCGCCGTCGCGGCGCGCCGCGCGCACGGCCCTGGCGAGCGCCCGGTTGCGGCGCGGGTCGAAGCATTCCTCCGCCGAACCGTCGCAGTTCACGCATGCGATGGCCACCGCCTCCAGCCGCTCGGCGAGCACGCGCGCGCCCACTGCGGCGGCCGCCTCGCCCATGGCCGCGGCGTTCAGTTCGTCGAGCACGCCGGGAAGGTCCTCCACGCCTGAGGCGAAGACCGGCGCCGGATCGCCGAGCCGCTCCCCGCGCCACAGCGCCGGGGCGGGTACGGCTTCGCGCCGCAGCAGCGAGGCGGCGAGCTCGGCCCTGGCGCTTTCGGCGTCCTTGAACGGCGCGCTCAGCGCCTGGGCGAGCGCCTGCAGCGTCGCCGCCGCGTCGATCTCGCCGTCGAAATCGGCGCCGCAGAGCGCGGCCAACGCCGCAGTGGAGCGCGCCGGCCAATCCGCCGGGACCTTCGCGCGAGCTTCGCCGGCCTCAAGCGCATCGGGATCGGCGGGCAGCACCGCACGGGACTCGAACGCGATCCCTTCGGCGAACTCGGCGTCGGGGCGGGTCAGGCGGCGTTCGACCATGGCGGGGCTCCGCAAGGATGAGAGAATCGCGAATCGCCAAGAGGATACCGCGCGCCGGGCGGGTGAGTCGAAGGATGCGGCGGGGGAGATGGGGAAAAGACGCGGCGAGGTTTCTGCTGCGGGTATGCCAGCCGCGATGGTAGCAAAGGAGACGCTGTGTTGAAGCCCGCTCTCCCCTCTTTGAGGGGAGAAGGGGTCCACCGCGCCTGGGCCCAAGCCCTCAATCCAGCGAGAAGCGAGCACCCCAAAAGAAAAAGCCGCGCTCATACGAGCGCGGCCCTCTCACCCCGGAAAAATCCGAAAGGTTTATTCGTCGCCGGCCGTATCCAGCTCGGCGTCGCGGGCGCGGTCGGCGGCGCCTTTGGCTTCGGGATCGCGGTCCACCAATTCGATGACGGCCATGGGCGCGTTGTCGCCGTGGCGGAAGCCGGCCTTCAGGACGCGAGTATAGCCGCCATTGCGCTCCTGATAACGCGGACCCAGGGTCTCGAAGAGCTTGGCGACCTGATCGCGATTGCGGATCTGGCTGATCGCCTGACGGCGGGCGTGCAGGTCGCCGCGCTTGGCCAGGGTGATGAGCTTGTCCATGATGGGTTTAAGCTCTTTGGCCTTGGGCAGCGTGGTGACGATCTGCTCATGCTCGATCAGCGAGGCGGCCATGTTGGCGAACATGGCTTTGCGGTGGCTGGCCGTGCGGTTCAATTTGCGGTGGGCGACGCCGTGGCGCATGGGATGATCTCCTTCAGTCTATGGAGCGGGCCGTCTCGCGACGCTCCGTCCTAGATCTGGTCCTCGTACTTTTTGGCCAGGTCTTCGATGTTCTCCGGCGGCCAGTTCGGCGCCTCCATGCCCAGGTGCAGACCCATCTGGGCGAGAACTTCCTTGATCTCGTTGAGCGACTTGCGCCCGAAGTTCGGGGTGCGGAGCATCTCCGCCTCCGACTTCTGGATCAGGTCGCCGATATACACGATGTTGTCGTTCTTCAGGCAGTTGGCCGAACGCACCGACAGCTCCAGCTCGTCGACCTTCTTCAGAAGCGCCGGATTGAAGTCCAGCTCCGGCTTCTCGTCCTCGCCGGCGCGGGCCTGGTTGGGCTCTTCGAAATTGACGAAGATCTGGAACTGGTCCTGCAGGATGCGCGCGGCGTAGGCCACCGCGTCCTCGGGCGTCACCGCGCCGTTGGTCTCCACTTCCAGGATCAGCTTGTCATAGTCCAGCACCTGGCCTTCGCGGGTGTTCTCGACGCGATAGGCGACGCGCTTGACCGGGCTGTAGAGCGCGTCGACGCCGATAAGGCCGATCGGGGCGTCCTCGGGGCGGTTGCGCTCGGCGGGGACATAGCCCTTGCCGGTGTTCACGGTCAGGACCATGCGCACCTCTGCATCCTCGTCGAGGGTGCAGATCACGTGATCCTTGTTGATGACCTCGATGTCGGCGGTCTCTTCGATATCGCCGGCGGTCACTTCGCCCGGACCCTGCTTCTTCAGCGTGACCCGCTTGGGGCCTTCGCCGTGCATGCGCAGGGCGACCTGCTTCAGGTTCAAGATCAGGTCGGTGACGTCTTCACGCACGCCCTTGATCGAGGAGAACTCGTGCAGGACGGAGTCGATCTGAACCGCGGTGATCGCGGCGCCCTGAAGCGAGGAGAGCAGAATCCGGCGCAGCGCGTTGCCCAGCGTCATCCCGAAGCCGCGCTCGAGCGGCTCGGCGATGATCTTGGCGTGACGCGAGGCGTCATGGCCGGGCTGGACTTCCGGCTTCATCGGGCGGATCAGTTCCTGCCAGTTCTTCTCAATCACGGACATCACCCCTTCAGGCGAGCGGCGCGAACGTCGAGGGGGACGTTCACGCCGGCTGGAAATTCAAAATGACGCGAAGGCGCGGCGCGACGGCCGCTCCTTGGCGGATTAAACCCGGCGGCGCTTCGGCGGACGGCATCCGTTGTGCGGGATGGTCGTCACGTCGTGGATCGTGGTGATGGTGAACCCGACCGACTGCAGGGCGCGCAGCGCGCTCTCACGGCCCGACCCCGGACCGGACACGCGCACTTCCAGCGTCTTCACGCCGTGCTCCTGGGCCTTGCGGCCCGCGTCCTCGGCGGCGACCTGGGCGGCGTAGGGGGTCGACTTGCGCGAGCCCTTGAAGCCCATCGTGCCGGCCGACGACCAGGAGATGGTGTTGCCCTGGGCGTCGGTTATGGTGACCATCGTGTTGTTGAAGCTGGCGTTCACATGGGCGACGCCGGCGGTGATGTTCTTGCGTTCGCGACGGCGGACGCGGCTCGGTTCCTTGGCCATGGCCCTCGCTCCTTATTTCTTCTTGCCGGCGATCGGCTTGGCGGGACCCTTGCGGGTGCGCGCGTTGGTGTGGGTGCGCTGGCCGCGCACCGGAAGCCCGCGGCGATGGCGCAGACCGCGATAGCAGCCCAGATCCATCAGGCGCTTCACGTTCACGGCGCGCTCGCGGCGCAGATCGCCTTCCACGGTGTAGCCGCCGTCGATCGTTTCGCGGATCTGCAGGATTTCCGCGTCGCTCAGCTCGTTCACGCGCTTCTCGGCGGGGATGCCCACCTTCTCGCAGATCTCGGCCGCCATGGCCGGACCGATCCCGTGAATATAGCGCAGCGCCACGGTGACGCGTTTATTGGTCGGAATGTTGACGCCGGCGATCCGTGCCACGACGCTCTCCTTGTCCTCGTACCCCCTCGCAGACGAGAGACCGAAAGCGCGGCCGGTGACGGCGGCGCCGGAACGATCTCCACCCCATGCGAGCGAAGGGCGGTTCTTATAGTCACACACCCCGCCGCGTCAACCGTGTTGCACGGCGGGGAAACGGTTTTCGCGCCGGGCGATGCGGCCCGGCGTCGGCTCTGTCTCTACCCGTCGAGCGCGGCGTCGATCCGCGCCGCGACCTCGTCGACCCTGCCCATGCCGTCCACATCGGTCAACTTGCCGTGACCTTGGTAGTACGGGATCAGCGGGGCGGTCTGGCTGTTATAGGTCTCCAGCCGGTTCTTGAAGGCCTCCACCGTATCGTCGGTGCGGCCTTCCTGTTTGGCGCGCTTCTCCATGCGCGCCACCAATTCGTCCTGATCGACCACCAGGCGCAGGACCTTGTGGATCTGCGTTCCGCGGCCTTCAAGCAGCGCGTCCAGCGCCTCGGCCTGAGCCACGGTGCGCGGGAAGCCGTCGAAAATTGCGCCGCCGGCCTTTTCCGCTTCGGGCAGGCGCTCCGCGATGAGCTCGATGACGATCTCGTCGGACACCAGGTCGCCGCGATCCATGATCGCCTTGACCCGCTTTCCGAGATCGCTCTCGGCCGCCACGGCCGCGCGCAGCATGTCGCCGGTGGACAGCTGCACCCAGCCCCGGTTCGCCACCAGGCGCTTGGCCTGCGTGCCCTTGCCCGCGCCCGGCGGTCCGAACAGGATCAGGTTCATTTCTTGCGCCCCCGCAGCTTGGTCTTCTTGATCAGCCCTTCATACTGGTGGGCCAGCAGATGAGACTGGATCTGGCCGACCGTATCGAGCGTCACCGACACCACGATGAGGATGGCGGTGCCCCCGATATAGACAGGGATCGCCTGGTTCTGCGCCTTGAGCACTTCCGGCAGGACGCAGACCAGCGTCAGATAGGCCGCCCCGATCACGGTCAGGCGCGAAAGCACGTAGTCGAGATATTCCGCGGTCCGCTTGCCCGGCCGGATCCCCGGCAGGAAGCCGCCGTACTTCTTCAGGTTCTCCGCGGTGTCTTCCGGATTGAAGACGATGGAGGTGTAGAAGAAGGTGAAGAAGACGATCATCGAGCCGTAGAACAGGATGAACAGCGGCTGGCCCTGGCCGAGCAGCGCCACCACCTGGCGCAGCCATTCCGGCCCGGATTGAGCCGAGAAGCCGGCGATCGTCTGCGGCAGCAGCAGGAGCGAGCTGGCGAAGATCGCCGGGATGACCCCGGCCGTGTTCAGCTTCAGCGGCAGGAAGCTGGATTCCCCGCCGGTCATCTTGTTGCCGACCTGGCGCTTGGGATACTGGATCAGCAGACGGCGCTGCGAGCGCTCGATGAACACCACGAAGACCAGCACCAGAAGCAGGCCGATCAGCGCGGCGATGATCACGCCGGCCGACAGCGCGCCGGACTCGCCCTGCTGAAGCATCTGGAACAGCGCGCGCGGCATCTCCGCGATGATGCCGGCGAAGATGATCAGCGAAACCCCGTTGCCCACGCCGCGCGCGGTGATCTGCTCGCCGAGCCAGAGCAGGAACATTGTCCCGCCCACCAGCGTCACCACGGTCGAGGCCAGGAAGAACGGCCCGGGATTGAGCGCGATGGACGCGCCGTCCGGGCTCACCTGCTGCATGCCGAGCGCGATGGCGAAGGCCTGAACGGTGGCGAGCACGACGGTGAGATAGCGCGAATACTGGTTGATCTGCTTGCGGCCCTGCTCGCCGCCTTCCTTCTTCATGCGTTCAAGGCTCGGCACGGTGGCGGCCATGAGCTGCATGATGATCGAGGCGGAGATGTAGGGCATCACGTTCAGGGCGAAGATCGCCATGCGCTCCACGGCACCGCCGGAGAACATGTTGAACGCGCCGAGAATGCCGCCCTGCTGGCCTTCGAAGGCGAGGCGGAATTGTTCGAAATCGATGCCGGGGATCGGGACATAAGTGCCCACCCGGTAGATGATGAGCACGAACAGCGTGAACAGGATGCGCTGCTGCAGCTCCTTGGCGCGCGCGAACGCGCCGAAATTCATGTTCGAAGCGAGCTGTTCGGCGGCTGACGCCATGGCGGGTATGGCTCCTGAACTCGGCCGTGATGGCGCTGCGGGACCGGCCTCACTTAGGAAGCCGGCCGCCGCGATGCGAGATTACTCGGCCGTTTCGGCCGCAGGCTTGGTCACGGTGACCGACCCGCCGGCCTTCTCGACCGCTTCGGCGGCCGGCTTGGAGGCGCCGGCCACGGTTATGTTCAGCTTGGCTTTCAGCTCACCGCCGCCGATCAGGCGCACGCCGTCCTGGGCGCGGCGGATCACGCCGGCCTTGATCAGCGCCTCGGCGTCCACGGCCGATTTGGCGTCGAGCTTGCCCGCGTCCACGGCGGCCTGCAGGCGGCCAAGGGTCACCTCGGCGTACTTCGCCCGGTTCGGCTTGTTGAAGCCGCGCTTGGGCAGACGCTGGTGCAGCGGCATCTGACCGCCTTCAAAGCCCTTGATGGCCACGCCGGAGCGCGACTTCTGGCCCTTGACGCCCCGGCCGCCGGTCTTGCCTTTGCCCGAGCCGATGCCGCGCCCGATGCGCATGCGCGGCTTGGTCGCGCCTTCATTGTCGCGCAGTTCGTTCAAGCGCATGGTTCTTCTCCCTTCAAGGGCGCGGTCTAGCCGCGCTCCTCGACGATCTCGATGAGATGGGCGACTTTGCGGATCATGCCGCGCACGGCGGGCGTATCCTCAAGTTCGCGCTCCTTGCCGATCCGGCCGAGGCCGAGACCCTTCAGGGTCGCGAGCTGCTCGGGCGGGCGGCGGGTGCTGCTGCCGGTCTGGCGCACGCGCACGGTGGTTTTGGTCTCGGCCATGGTCCGCGCTCCTTACGATTCGATCGCTTCAGGGGCGCTGGCGCCGTCCTGACGGCGGTCGACCAGGTCGGCCACCTTCATGCCGCGCTTGGCCGCCACCGAACGCGGCGAGTTCTGGGCCTTGAGGGCCTCGAACGTGGCGCGCACCATGTTGTACGGGTTCGACGAGCCGGTGGACTTGGCCACCACGTCCTGGACGCCGAGGCTTTCCAGAACCGCACGCATCGGACCGCCGGCGATGACGCCGGTGCCCGGAGGCGCGGCGCGCAGGATCACCTTGCCCGCGCCCCAACGCCCGCGGGCGTCGTGGTGCAGGGTGCGGCCCTCGCGCAGCGGCACGCGGATCATCATCTTCTTGGCTTCGTCGGTCGATTTGCGGATGGCCTCGGGCACTTCACGCGCCTTGCCCTGTCCGAAGCCGACGCGGCCCTTGCCGTCGCCCACCACCGCGAGCGCGGCGAACTGGAAGTTCCGGCCGCCCTTCACGGTCTTGGCGACGCGGTTGATCTGAACGAGCTTGTCGATCAGTTCCGGTTCGTCGGTCTCGTCCTTGCGACGCCGGTCGCGACCGCGATTGTCTTCTCGAGCCATGCGTTCGCTCCCTTAGAAACTCAGGCCGCCTTCGCGGGCGGCGTCGGCGAGCGCCTTGATGCGCCCGTGATAGATGTAGCCGCCGCGGTCGAACACGACCTCGGTGAGACCCTTCTCCTTGGCCCGCTCGGCGACCTTGCGGCCGACTTCCTGGGCCGCGGCCACGGTCGCGCCGGAGGCGTCGAGCCCGGGTTCGATCGTGGAGGCCGCCGCCACCGTGACGCCGTTGGCGTCGTCGATGATCTGGGCGTAGATGTGCTTGGAGGAGCGGTAGACCGACAGGCGCGGACGACCAGCTCCCATCTTGCGAAGCCGGGCGCGGTTGCGTTGCGCGCGGCGGCGCATTTGTTCTCGAGGCGTTTTCATAGCCGGCCCTACTTCTTCTTGCCTTCCTTGCGGCGGACATACTCGCCGGCGTACTTCACGCCCTTGCCCTTGTAAGGCTCGGGCGGACGATAGCCGCGGATCTCCGCTGCGGTCTGACCGACGGCCTGAGCGTCAGGGCCTTCGATCTTGATCTCGGTCGGCTTCGGCGTCGCCAGCTTGATCCCCTCGCGCGGCGAATAGACCACGTCGTGGGAGAAGCCGAGCGACAGCTTGAGGTCGTTGCCCTGCATCTGGGCGCGGTAACCCACGCCCACCAGCTCCAGGGTCTTCTCGTAGCCGTTGGTGACGCCGGTGACCATGTTCTTGATGCGCGCACGCGCGGTTCCGAACATCATCTTGGCGGTCTTGGAATTCTCAGCCGGCTCGACGCGGATGGCGTTGTCCTCCTGAAGGATGCGCACGCTGGGCGGCGCGGCGAAGGAGAGTTCCCCCTTCGGACCCTTCACGGAGACCAGGCCGCCGTTCACCGTCGCGGTGACGCCGGAGGGAATTTCGACAGGCAGCTTGCCTAGACGGGACATGTGCCTTCCTTCCCTAGCTGACGTGGCAGAGGATTTCGCCGCCGACGTTCTTCTGACGGGCCACGGCGTCGCTCATCACACCCTGGGGGGTGGAGACGATGGCGATGCCGAGCCCGTTCTGAACGAGCGGCAGGTCGCGGACCTTGCGGTATTCGCGGCGGCCGGGCTTGGAGACGCGCTTGATCTCGGAGATCACCGGCGCACCTTCATAGTACTTCAGCTCGATGTCGAACTGCTTGAAGCCCTTGGCGTCGACGCTTTCCGAATAGCCGCGGATATAGCCCTCTTCGAGCAGCACCTCGAGCACCCGGCCGCGCAGCTTGGAGGCCGGCGTGGACACGGACGTGCGGTTGCGCATCAGGGCGTTGCGGATGCGGGTCAGCATATCGCCGAGCGGATCGTTCACGGACATGGGTCCTCCTCCCTACCAGCTCGACTTGACCATGCCCGGGATGAGCCCGTGGCTGGCCAACTGACGCAGCGCGATGCGCGACATCTTCAGCTTGCGGTAATAGGCGCGCGGGCGGCCGGTGACCTGGCACCGGTTGCGCACACGCGTCGGCGCGGAGTTGCGCGGCAGGTCGGCCAGCTTCAGCTGGGCCGCGAACCGCTCCTCCACGGGCTTGGACGTATCGCGGGCGATCGCCTTCAGCGCGGCGCGCTTGGCGGCATAACGATCCGCCAGGCGTTGACGCTTCAGGTTCCGCTCGACAGCGCTCTTCTTAGCCATTCAATATTTCTCCTCGCGTGCGGGACCACCCCGGCCCCGCGCTCCTGCCGCGTCAGCTCGTGAACGGAAAATCGAGCTCGGCCAGCAGGGCCTTCGCCTCTTCGTTGGTTTTCGCGGTCGTGGTCACGATGATGTCCATGCCGCGGATCATATCCACCTTGTCGTAGTCGATCTCGGGGAACACGATGTGCTCTTTGAGACCCATCGCGAAATTGCCCCGGCCGTCGAAGCTCTTGCCGTTCAGGCCGCGGAAGTCGCGCACCCGCGGCAGAGCGATCGTGACCAGACGATCAAGGAATTCGTACATGCGATCCTTGCGAAGGGTGACCTTCGCGCCGATCAGCTGTTCTTCGCGAAGCTTGAAGCCGGCGATCGACTTCTTGGACCGCGTGGCGATCGGCTTCTGGCCGGAGATCGCCTGCAGGTCCGCCAGCGCGCCCTGGATCTTCTTGGAATCCTGAGCCGCCTCGCCGACGCCCATGTTGATCACGACCTTGTCCAGGCGCGGGATCTCCATGTCGTTCTTGTAGCCGAACTTCTCTTTCAGCTTCGCACGGATTTCTTCGCGATACCGCGTTTTCAGGCGCGGTTCGTATTCAGCGACGTCAGCCATCGATCACCTCGCCGGATTTTTTCGCGACGCGCACCTTCTTGCCGTCCCGGATTTCGAAACCGACGCGGGTCGGCTCGCCGGATTTCGGGTCGAGATGAGCCACGTTGGAGACGTGGATCGGCGCGTCCTTTTCTTCGATGCCGCCGGCGCTCGTCTGGGTCGGGCGCTGGTGGCGCTTGACCGTGTTGACGCCGGAGACCACGACGCGGTCCTCCGACGGCATGACGCGGACGACTTCGCCGGTCTTGCCCTTGTCGCGGCCGGTCAGGATGACGACCTTGTCGCCCTTCTTGATCTTCGCAGCCATGGCCTACAGCACCTCCGGCGCGAGCGAGACGATCTTCATGTGCTGCTTGGCGCGCAGCTCACGCGGCACCGGACCGAAGATCCGCGTGCCGATCGGCTCGTTATTGTTGTTCAACAGAACGGCCGCATTGGTGTCGAAGCGGATCACGCTGCCGTCGCGGCGCTTGATGTCGCGCGCAGTGCGCACGACGACCGCACGGCGGACGTCACCCTTCTTCACCCGGCCTTTGGGCGTGGCTTCCTTGACCGAGACGACGATGATGTCGCCGATACCGGCGTACCGTCGTTTCGCGCCGCCGAGCACCTTGATGCACTGCACGCGGCGGGCCCCGGAATTGTCGGCCACGTCCAGATTGGATTGCATCTGGATCATCGCGGATCCTCCGTTATCAGCGGATCATCCCGGCCTCAGGCTTACGCCTGGGCGGGGACGACCTCCCACCGCTTGAGCTTCGACTTCGGCGCGCACTCCTGGATTTGGACGCGCTCGCCCACCTTGATCGCGCCCGTTTCGTCATGGGCGTGATATTTCTTCGACCGGCGCACGGTCTTGCGAAGCAGGGGGTGCAGGAACGTGCGCTCGACGCGCACGATGACCGTCTTGGACTGCTTGTCGCTGACGACGACGCCTTGAAGGATGCGCTTCGGCATGGCCTCAGCTCCCCTGGGTTTGCAGCGCGCGGCGGCGGATATCCGGTTTGATCCGGGCGACATCCCGGCGGATCTGCTTGAAGCGCGCAGTGTTTTCCAGCTGCCCGGTGGCGACCTGGAAACGCAGATTGAATTGCTCTGTTTGCAGCTTGAGGAGCTCGTCCTGAAGCTGATCGTCGCTGAGCGCGCGAACGTCTTCACCTTTCATCGAACTCCCTCCTACTCGCCCGGCCGGGTGACGATCTTGGTCTTGATCGGCAGCTTGGCGGCGCCGAGGCGCAGCGCTTCGCGCGCCACCTCGTCGGACACCCCGTCGATCTCGAACATGATCCGGCCCGGCTTGACCTTGGCCACCCAGTATTCGGGCGAGCCCTTGCCTTTACCCATCCGCACTTCGGTCGGCTTCTTCGACACCGGCAGGTCCGGGAACACCCGGATCCAGACGCGGCCCGCCCGTTTCATGTGACGGGTGATCGCGCGGCGGGTCGCCTCGATCTGACGCGCGGTGACGCGCTCGGGCTGCATCGCCTTCAGGCCGTAAGAGCCGAAGTTCAGCGTGAACCCGCCCTTGGCGGCGCCGTGGATGCGGCCCTTGTGCGCCTTGCGGAATTTGGTGCGCTTCGGTTGAAGCATGGTTCTTCTCCCTCGCCCCGCTTACGCCGCTTGACGGCCGGACCGCTGACGCTGCTCGCCGGAGTCGAGCATGCGCTTTTCCTGAGCCATCGGATCGTGCTCGAGGATCTCGCCTTTGTAGATCCACACCTTCACGCCGATGATGCCCATCGCGGTCTTGGCTTCAGCGAAGCCGTAATCGATGTCGGCGCGCAGCGTGTGCAGCGGCACCGAGCCGTCGGCGTATTTCTCGGTGCGCGCGATCTCCGCGCCGCCGAGACGGCCGCCGCACATGATCTTGCAGCCGAGCGCGCCCATCCGCATCGTAGTCTGGAGCGAACGCTTCATGGCGCGGCGGAACGCCACGCGGCGCTCCAGCTGCTGGGCGATCGACTCCGCCACCAGGGTGGCGTCGACTTCCGGCTTGCGCACTTCGACGAGGTTCAGAAACACCTCGCCGTCGACCATTTTCGACACTTCGCGGCGCAGCTTCTCGATGTCCGCGCCTTTTTTACCGATCACCACGCCGGGACGAGCCGTGTGGATGGTGATGCGGCACTTCTTGTGCGGGCGCTCGATGATGATGCGCGAGACCGACGCGTTCTTCAGCTTGTCCTTGAGGAAGGACCGGATCTTCAGGTCGGCGTGCAGCAGATTGGCGTATTCCTCGCCCTTGGCGAACCAGCGGCTCTCCCAGGTGCGGTTGATCCCGACACGAAGGCCGATCGGATTGATCTTCTGACCCATTATGCGGCCTCCTCGACTTCACGCACGACGATCGTCAGCTCGGAGAACGGCTTGAGGATCTTCGCGCCACGGCCGCGGGCGCGGGCGCGGAAGCGCTTCATCACAAGGTTCTTGCCGACATAGGCTTCGGAAACGATCAGGGAATCGATATCCAGGCCGTGATTGTTTTCGGCGTTCGCGATGGCGCTCTCGAGCACCTTCTTGACGTCCTTGGCGGAGCGCTTGCGCGAGAACTCGAGATCGTTCAGGGCGCGCTCGACCTTCTTGCCGCGGATCATCGCCGCAACGAGGTTCAGCTTCTGCGGGCTGATGCGCATCATGCGCAGCTTGGCCCGAGCCTCGTTTTCAGCGACGCGGCGGGGGTTCTTGACCTGGCCCATCGCTATTTCCTCTTGGCTTTCTTATCCGCCGCGTGGCCGTAATAGGTCCGCGTCGGGGCGAATTCGCCGAGCTTGTGGCCGACCATTTCTTCGGACACCAGCACCGGTATGAATTTGTTGCCGTTATGGACCTGGAAGGTCAGACCCACGAATTGCGGCATGATGGTGGACCGGCGCGACCAGGTCTTGATCGCCTGCTTGCGGCCCGCGTCATGCGCGGCTTCGGCTTTCTTCAGGAGGTATCCGTCGACGAACGGACCTTTCCAGACAGAACGAGGCATGAGCCGGTCCCTTAGCGTTTCTTGCGCTCGTGGCGCGAGCGGATGATGAACTTGTCGGTCGCCTTGTTGCGGCGGGTTTTGCGGCCCTTGGTGGGCTTGCCCCACGGGGTGACCGGGTGACGGCCGCCCGAGGTGCGGCCTTCGCCGCCACCGTGCGGGTGATCGACCGGGTTCATGGCGACGCCGCGCACGGCCGGGCGCTTGCCCAGGTGACGATTGCGGCCGGCCTTGCCCAGATTGATGTTGAGGTGGTCGGGGTTCGACACCGCGCCCACGGTCGCCAGGCAGTCCTGGTGCACCATGCGCAGCTCGCCGCTCATCAGACGCACCTGGGCGTAGCCGGAATCGCGGCCGACCAGCTGGGCGTAGGCGCCCGCCGACCGCGCGATCTGACCGCCCTTCATGGGTTTCAGCTCGACATTGTGCACGATGGTGCCGACCGGCATGGCCTTCAGCGGCATCGCGTTGCCCGGGCGCACTTCCACGCGCTCGCCGGCGACGATGGAGTCGCCCACCGACAGGCGCTGCGGCGCGAGGATGTAGGCCAGCTCGCCGTCCTCATACTTGATCAGCGCGATGAACGCGGTGCGGTTCGGGTCGTATTCCAGACGCTCGACAGTGGCGGGCACGTCGAACTTGCGCCGCTTGAAGTCGATCTGGCGATACAGGCGCTTCGCGCCGCCGCCGCGACGGCGGGCCGTGACGCGGCCGGTGTTGTTGCGACCGCCCTTCTTGCGCAGACCTTCCACGAGCGTCTTTTCGGGACGGCCCTCGTAAAGATCGCTGCGGTCCACCAGCACCAGAGCGCGGCGACCGGGCGAAGTCGGCTTGAAAGTCTTCAGAGCCATTGTCTCTTACTCCTCCTGGCCGCGCTTAAAGGCCGGTGGTGACGTCGATGGAGTGGCCCTCTTTCAGGGTCACCACAGCTTTCTTGACGTCGTCACGCTTGCCCGCGATGCCGCGGAACCGCTTGGTCTTGCCCTTGAGGCGCAGCGTGTTCACGGCCTGAACTTCGACCTTGAACAGCTCTTCGACGGCCTCGGCGATGTCTTTCTTGGTCGCGGTCAGCGGCACACGGAAGACCACCTTGTTCTCCTCGGAGAGCAGGGTCGACTTCTCGGTGATCACCGGCGCGATCAGGGTGTCGTAGTGCTTAGCGGCGGGCATCACGCAGCCTCCTGCGCGGTGAAGCGCTCGTTAATCTTTTCCACCGCGGCCTTGGTCAGCACCAGCGTGTCGCGGCGCAGCACGTCATAGACGTTCAGACCCTGGGCCGGCAGCACGTCCACCAGCGGGATGTTGCGCGCGGCGCGGGCGAAGTTCTCGTCCAGCTCCTCGCCGTCGATCACCAGGACATTCTTCCAGCCGAGCTTTTCGAACTTGGCGGTGAGGTCCTTGGTCTTCGGCGCGTCGAGACGGGCCTCGTCCAGGATCACCAGCTGATTGGCGCCGGCCTTGGCGGACAGGGCGTGCTTCAGGGCCAGGGCGCGGACCTTCTTGGGAAGGTCGGTCGCATGGCTGCGCACGCGCGGGCCGTGGGCCACGCCGCCGCCGACGAAGATCGGGGCCGAACGCGCGCCGTGGCGGGCGCCGCCGGTGCCCTTCTGGCGGTACATCTTCTTCTTGGTGCGCTTGATCTCCGAGCGCTCCTTGGTCTTGTGGGTGCCGGCCTGACGGCGCGACAGCTGCCACTTGACGGCGCGCTGAAGGATGTCGGCGCGGATCTCTTCGATGCCGAAGACGGCGTCGTCGAGATCGACCGACCCGGCCTTGCCGGAGTCCAGCTTGATGACGTCGAGTTTCATTATTCGCTCGCCCCTTCGTTCTGGGCTTCAGCCGCGGACTCGGCCGGGGCGTCCGCCGCGGGCGCCTCGTCGGCCGGCTTGGCGGCTTCACGCAGCTTGGCCGGATACGGCAGATCGTCGGCGTGCTTGACCTTGACCGCGTCGCGGATCTCGACCCAGCCGCCGGCCGAGCCGGGCACCGAGCCCTTGATCCAGATCAGCCCGCGCTCGGCGTCGACGCGCACGACCTCGAGGCCCTGCGTGGTGACACGCTCGGAGCCGAGATGGCCGGCCATCTTCTTGCCTTTGAAGATCTTGCCCGGGTCCTGACACTGACCGACCGAGCCATGGGCGCGGTGGGAGATCGAGACGCCGTGCGAGGCGCGCATGCCGCCGAAATTCCAGCGCTTCATGCCGCCGGCGAAGCCCTTGCCGATGGACGTGCCCGCCACATCGACCTTCTGGCCCGGGGTGAAGTGCTCGGCCGACAGCGACGCGCCGGCGTCCACCAGGGCGTCCTCGCTCACGCGGAACTCCACCAGCTTGCGCTTGGGCTCCACGGAGGCCTTCGCGAAATGGCCGCGCATCGCTTTCGAGGTGCGCTTGGCCTTCGCCTTGCCCGCGCCCAGCTGCAGCGCGGTGTAGCCGTCCTTCTCCATCGTGCGCTGAGCGACGACCTGAAGGCCGTCGAGCGACAGCACGGTCACCGGGACGTGATTGCCGTCCTCGGTGAACACGCGGGTCATGCCCAGCTTCTTGGCCAGAAGGCCGGTGCGCAGTTTTTCAGCCTGTTGCATGGCCTTACGCTCCCAGCTTGATCTCGACGTCGACGCCGGCCGACAGGTCGAGCTTCATCAGCGCGTCCACCGTCTGCGGCGTCGGATCCACGATGTCGAGCACGCGCTTGTGAGTGCGGATCTCGAACTGCTCGCGGGATTTCTTGTCCACGTGCGGACCGCGCAGCACCGTGAAGCGCTCGATCCGGGTGGGCAGCGGGATCGGCCCGCGCACGTTCGCGCCGGTGCGCTTGGCCGTGGAAACGATCTCGGTGGCGGAGCTGTCCAGCACGCGGTGATCGAACGCCTTGAGGCGAATGCGGATGTTTTGTTGCGCCATCGGTCCGGTCCCAACATGCACAAGAGCCGCGACAGGACGGGGACCGCCCCACGCAAGCTCATGCGTTTTCAAAATGTGTTCGCTTCAATGGGCTGCGTTCGCCACAAGGCGCGGCCAGCCCTTCTGAGGTCGCGGGTGATACGCGCTTGTTCGCGCGGCGTCAACACCTTGTCACGCAAATGAAGCGATCCGCGAAGGGTTTCCGCAGCGCGCAGACGCAGGATCGACAGGCGCCGCGCCCCGGAAACCGGCCGTACGGAGCGAACGACGCTGAAGGCCGGCGCCCGTTCCACATCACCGCCCCACTGGGATCGTCAGGAAGCCGGTCCGCGGCGCGCCCCCTCACCACGCCGCTGCACCCCGCCCCAAATGCAAAACGGCCCGGAGCGTGTGCTCCGGGCCGTCTTGTCTGTCGCTTCGTGGGAAGCGGCGTCGTCGATCGCGATTACTCGAGGATCTTCGAGACCACGCCGGCGCCCACCGTGCGGCCGCCTTCGCGGATGGCGAAGCGCAGCTTTTCTTCCATGGCGATCGGCTGGATCAGCTCGACCGTCACTTCCACATTGTCGCCCGGCATCACCATCTCGGTGCCCTCTTTCAGGGTCACCACGCCGGTCACGTCGGTGGTGCGGAAGTAGAACTGCGGACGATAGTTGGAGAAGAACGGCGTGTGACGGCCACCCTCTTCCTTCGTCAGGATGTAGGCCTCGGCCTCGAACTTCTTGTGCGGGGTGATCGAACCCGGCTTGCACAGAACCTGGCCGCGCTCCACGCCCTCGCGGTCGATGCCGCGCAGCAGCACGCCCACATTGTCGCCGGCCTGGCCCTGGTCGAGCAGCTTGCGGAACATCTCAACGCCCGTGCAGGTCGTCTTGACCGTGTCGCGGATGCCCACGATCTCGATCTCTTCGCCCACCTTGATGATCCCGCGCTCGACCCGGCCGGTCACCACCGTGCCCCGGCCCGAGATCGAGAACACGTCCTCGATCGGCATCAGGAAGTCGCGGTCGATCGGACGCTCCGGGGTCGGGATGTGCTCGTCCACGGCCGCCATCAGCTCGCGGATCTTGTTCTCGCCGATCTCCGGGTCACGCCCTTCCATCGCCGCCAGCGCCGAACCCGCCACGATCGGAATGTCGTCGCCCGGGAAGTCGTAGGACGACAGAAGCTCGCGCACCTCCATCTCGACGAGCTCCAGGAGCTCCTCGTCGTCCACCTGGTCGACCTTGTTCAGGAACACCACCAGAGCCGGCACGCCCACCTGGCGGGCCAGAAGAATGTGCTCGCGCGTCTGCGGCATCGGCCCGTCGGCCGCGTTCACCACCAGAATCGCGCCGTCCATCTGCGCCGCGCCGGTGATCATGTTCTTCACGTAGTCGGCGTGGCCCGGGCAGTCCACGTGCGCATAGTGACGGTTGTCCGTCTCGTACTCCACGTGCGCCGTCGAGATCGTGATCCCGCGCGCCTTCTCCTCCGGCGCGCCGTCAATCTGATCATACGCCCGGAAATCACCGAAATACTTCGTGATCGCAGCCGTCAGCGTCGTCTTGCCGTGGTCAACGTGACCGATCGTGCCGATGTTCGCATGCGGCTTCGTGCGTTCAAACTTTTCCTTACCCATCGTCGTGTCCTGTCTATGCCGGTCGGAGCCGGAAGAAGTTGTTGCTTACGCGATTTTGGAGATCACTTCGTCGGCGACGGCCTGCGGCACCGGCGCGTAGTGATCGAACTGCATGGTGAACTGGGCGCGCCCCTGGGTGGCCGAGCGCAGATTGTTCACGTAGCCGAACATGTTGGCCAGCGGCACGAAGGCGTTCACCACCGTGGCGTTGCCGCGCATCTCCTGGTCGCGGATCTGGCCGCGCCGCGAGTTCAGGTCGCCGATCACCGAACCGGTGTACTCGTCCGGGGTGACCACTTCGACCTTCATGACGGGCTCCAGCAGCTTCATGCGCAGCTGGCTCTTGGCCTCTTTCATGGCGGCGCGCGACGCGATTTCGAACGCCAGCACGCTGGAGTCCACGTCGTGATAGGCGCCGTCCACCAGGGTGGCCTTGAAGTCGATCACCGGGAAGTTGGCCAGGAGACCGTTCTCGCGCACCGAGTTGATGCCCTTCTCCACGCCGGGGATGTATTCCTTCGGCACCGAGCCGCCGACGATCTTGGATTCGAACTCGTAGCCTTCGCCCGGCTCGCGCGGTTCGAAGAGGATCTTCACCCGGGCGAACTGACCGGTGCCGCCGGTCTGCTTCTTATGGGTGTAGTCGATCTCGTGCGTCGCGCCGATGGTCTCGCGATAGGCCACCTGCGGCTGGCCCACATTGGCCTCGACCTTGAACTCGCGCTTCATGCGGTCGACCAGGATGTCCAGGTGCAGTTCGCCCATGCCGGCGATGATGGTCTGACCGGATTCCTCGTCGGTGGAGACGCGGAAGGACGGGTCCTCGGCGGCCAGGCGCTGCAGGGCGACGCCGAGCTTTTCCTGGTCGTTCTTGGACTTCGGCTCGATGGCGATCTCGATCACCGGATCGGGGAACTCCATGCGCTCCAGGATCACCGGGCTGGACGGATCGCACAGCGTGTCGCCCGTGGTGGTGTCCTTCAGGCCCGCGATGGCGACGATGTCGCCGGCGTAGGCGTCCTTGATGTCTTCACGCGAGTTGGAGTGCATGAGCAGCATGCGGCCCACGCGCTCCTTCTTCTCCTTCACGGTGTTGAGCACGGACGAGCCTGTGCTCAGAACGCCGGAATAGATGCGGCAGAAGGTCAGCGTGCCCACGAACGGGTCGTTCATCACCTTGAAGGCCAGGAGCGAGAGCGGCTCGGAATCCGAGGCTTTCCGCTTGATCGGCTCTTCGGTCTTGGCGTCGATGCCGCGGATCGAGGCGATGTCCACCGGGCTCGGCAGATAGTCCACCACCGCGTCCAGCAGCGGCTGCACGCCTTTGTTCTTGAAGGCGGTGCCCACCAGGATCGGGTTGAAGACCAGATCGATCGTGCCCTTGCGGATCAGCGCGCGCAGCTTTTCTTCGCTCGGCTCTTCGCCTTCGAGATAGGCTTCCATGGCGGCTTCATCGACTTCGACGGCCATCTCCACGAGCTTCTCGCGGTATTCGGCGGCCTGGTCGGCGAGTTCGTCACGAATGTCGCGCTCGTCCCAGGTCGCGCCCAGGCTCTCGCCGTGCCAGATCAGTTCCTTCATCTTGATCAGGTCGATGCAGCCTTCGTACTCGTTCTCCGAGCCGATCGGCAGCTGCGTGATCAGGGCGTTGGAGCCCAGACGATCCTTGATCATCTCGACGCAGCGGAAGAAGTCCGCGCCGAGCTTGTCCATCTTGTTGACGAAGATCATCCGCGGGACCTGATACTTGTCGGCCTGGCGCCAGACGGTCTCGGTCTGCGGCTCGACGCCGGCGTTGGCGTCGAGAAGCGCAATGGCCCCGTCGAGCACGCGCAGCGAACGTTCGACTTCGATGGTGAAGTCCACGTGGCCGGGCGTGTCGATGATGTTCAGGCGCTTGCCCTTCCAGAAGCAGGTCGTCGCGGCGGACGTGATCGTGATGCCGCGCTCCTGCTCCTGCTCCATCCAGTCCATGGTCGCGGCGCCGTCATGGACTTCGCCGATCTTGTGGGACTTGCCGGTGTAGTAAAGGATCCGCTCGGTCGTCGTGGTCTTGCCGGCGTCGATGTGCGCCATGATGCCGAAATTGCGGTAGTCCTCGATCGCGTAGTCGCGGGCCATGGGGAGGGTCCTCGTCAGGAACGGAAGGCTGTTGGTGTGATTACCAGCGATAGTGCGCGAAGGCGCGGTTGGCTTCGGCCATCTTGTGCGTGTCTTCACGCTTCTTGACCGAGGAGCCGCGATTGGACGCGGCGTCCATCAGCTCGGCCGCGAGGCGTTCGCGCATGGTGTTTTCGTTGCGGCCGCGCGCCGCGGCGGCGAGCCAGCGGATGGCCAGCGCCTTGCGGCGGTCCGGACGCACTTCGACGGGGACCTGATAGGTTGCGCCGCCGACCCGGCGCGAGCGCACTTCGATCTCCGGCGCGACGTTCTCCAGGGCGTCGTGAAAGACGCGCACGGGCTCGCGCTTGAGCTTGTTCTCGATGATTTCGAGCGCGCCGTAGATGATGCGCTCGGCGGCCGACTTCTTCCCGTCGATCATGATGTAGTTCATGAACTTGGTCAGATCGCGATCGTGATACTTCGCGTCGGGCAGAATCTCGCGCTTCTCTGCGCGGTGACGGCGGGACATGGGCGCTGCTCCTTATTTCGGACGCTTGGCGCCGTATTTCGAACGGCGCTGACGGCGGTCTTTCACGCCCTGGGTGTCGAGGACGCCGCGCAGAATGTGATAGCGCACGCCGGGAAGGTCCTTCACGCGGCCGCCGCGGATGAGCACCACGGAGTGCTCCTGCAGGTTATGGCCTTCGCCGGGAATGTAGCTCACCACTTCATACCCGTTGGTCAGGCGTACCTTGGCCACTTTACGAAGCGCCGAGTTCGGCTTCTTCGGGGTGGTGGTGTAGACGCGCGTGCACACGCCGCGGCGCTGCGGGCAGGCCTGGAGGGCCGGCACCTTGTTGCGCTTGGGCTTGTCATGCCGCGGTTTGCGGATGAGCTGGTTGATCGTCGGCATCAGGCCTCTGTCCGTTCCTGTTTCCCGTAGCGGTCCGACACCGGCGTCGGAACGCGAAAGACCGACCGGGCGCGACGGCGCTGGGCCGTTCGTCCGCGGACGGTGTTGAAGGCGTTATGTCACTGTTCCGGGCGACGTCTAGCCATGCCATGAGGCGAGGCTACGGCTCACCCCCGGAAAACGAGCGCGGAACCTACTCATGTGACTCGGTTCCGTCAAGCGGGCTGTCAGGCTCTCTTGAGCGTCCGCCTAGGCGAACCATCGCACCCGGCGCGCGAGCCTGTCGCGCCACGCCCCGGCGAGCGCGCGCGGAGCCGGCCACACCGCCCGGCCGTCGCGGCGATTGGCCAGAAAGCGCCCGCGCGCGAAGTCGTAGGGCTGGCGCACATAGACCGGCTTGTCCGGATGGTCGCGATATTGCGGGACGGTGTAGACGCAGCCTTCGAAATAGTAATGCGTCACCTGGCTGAGGCGCGTTGCGCCCGGCCGCGTGATCGCGCCGCCGCCATGGACGAGCCCGGCCGCCCAGATCACCGCTTCGCCCTTCCTCACCGGCGCGCGCGCGGGCGAGAGGCCCGCCGCTTCAAGGCGTTCGGCCATAAGCGCGGGATAGCCCTGCGGCCCGCCCCGGTCAGCCAGCGCGCATCCGTCGATCTCAGGCAAGGTCTGACTTCCCGGATAATAAACCAGGGCGCCCTGGTCCTCGCTCACGTCCTCAAGTGCGATCCAGACCCCGCACATGAAGCCGTGCGGCTCGGTGGAGAAATGGAACGTGTCGGCGTGCGGCGCCTGGGTGGTCCCCACCGGAAAATTGAGCGTCTGAAACGGGGCGGCCGGCCGGCCGTAGACCGCGGAGAGCCATGCGAGCAGCGCCGCGTCGGCGCCGAGCGCGCGCACGCTGGGTTCGCGCCGCCAGAGATTCTGCGCCCGCCCCCACCGGCCGTGCAGCCGTGCGGTGACCATGGCGGCCTCCTCGAGCAGGTCCGGCGCGAAACCGGGATCGAAGACGTGAAGGCCGGAGACGCGCAGGTCATGGGCCGCGGCGAGCACCGCTTCGCCCACGCCCTCGCCCCGAAGCCGTTCGCGCTCGGCTCCGTAGACCGGTTCCGGCGCGTCGAACCAGGGTCCGTCATGGCTGGACATGCGCCTCCCCCTCGGCGGCGAACGAAAAGCCCCCGGCCGATAGACCGGGGGCTTGCAATCATGACCAGACGGCCAGGCGAGGTCTAGCCTTCGCCGCCCGCCTGCTTGCGGCTTTCTTCCTCGGCCGCTTCGGCGATTTCGGCCGGCAGGGCCTCCTCGCCGGCTTCGGTCGCGGCCTCCTGCTCGGCCACGCGCTTCTTGTCGCGCTCGTCGGCGACGGCCTGATATTCGCGCATCAGACCGCCGGTGCCCGCCGGGATGAGGCGGCCGACGATGACGTTCTCCTTCAGGCCCTCCAGCGTATCCACCTTGCCCTGAACGGCGGCTTCGGTGAGCACGCGGGTGGTCTCCTGGAACGAGGCCGCGGAGATGAAGGAGCGGGTCTGCAGGCTCGCCTTGGTGATGCCCAGGAGCACCGGCTCGCCCACGGCGGGACGCTTCTTCTCTTTCTCCAGACGTTCGTTGGTCTCCAGGAACTCCAGCTTGTCGACATGTTCGCCGGCCAGATAGCCGGAATCGCCGGCCTCCAGGATCTCCATCTTCTGCAGCATCTGGCGCACGATCACTTCGATATGCTTGTCGTTGATCGGCACGCCCTGGAGCCGGTAGACCTCCTGAATCTCGTTGATCAGGTAGTCGGCCAGCGCCTCGACGCCGAGAATGCGCAGGATGTCGTGCGGCGCCGGGTTGCCGTCGAGCAGATACTCGCCGCGCTGGATGACGTCGCCTTCCTGCACGGTGAGGTGCTTGCCCTTGGGCACCAGGTATTCCACCGGCTCGGCCCCCTCGCCTTCCGGCGTGATGGAGATCCGGCGCTTGTTCTTGTAGTCACGGCCGAACTCGACCCGGCCGGTGATCTCGGCGATCACCGCGTGGTCTTTCGGACGGCGCGCTTCGAACAGCTCGGCCACGCGCGGCAGACCCCCGGTGATGTCGCGGGTCTTGGCGCCTTCGGTGGGCACCCGGGCGAGGATTTCGCCGGGCTGGACCTGGTCGCCGTCGGCGATGGAGAGGATGGCCCCCACCGACAGCATGTAGTTGGCCGTGGAACCGTTGGGCAGGCGCACCGGATCGCCGTTCTCGTCGGAGATGATCACAGCCGGCTGAAGGGCGTTGGACTTGGCGCCCGTGCCGCGCCAGTCGATCACCACTTTCGAGGCGATGCCGGTGGCTTCGTCGGTTTCTTCACGCACCGACACCCCTTCAACGAGGTCGACCAGCTTCACCTTGCCGCCCACCTCGGTGACGATCGGCATGGTGTAGGGGTCCCACTCGGCGAGACGATCGCCGCGCTTGACCTTGTCGCCGGCGTCCAGACGCACGCGCGCGCCGTAGGGCAGCTTGTAGCTTTCCAGCTCCTTGCCGTCCTTGTCGGTGACCGCGATCTGCATGTTCCGGCTCATCACGATGAAGGAGCCGTCGGCCGTCTTCACGGTGGAGCGGTCGGTGAACGCGACCTGGCCTTCGAACGACGCTTCATAGAAGGACTGCTCGGAGACCTGCGCGGTGCCGCCGATGTGGAAGGTCCGCATGGTCAGCTGGGTGCCCGGCTCGCCGATGGACTGGGCCGCGATCACGCCGATCGCCTCGCCCATGTTCACCTTCGTGCCGCGCGCCAGGTCGCGCCCGTAGCAGGTTGCGCACACGCCCACACGCGTTTCGCAGGTCAGCGGCGAGCGCACCTTCACGCTCGTCACGCCGGCCCGGTCCAGCGCCAGGGCGAGCTCTTCGTCAAGATAGGTGTCGGCCGGAGCCAGCACGTCCCCGGAAGACGGATCCTTCACCTCTTCTGCGGTGTAGCGGCCGAGAATGCGCTGATCGAGGCTGACCACGATCTCGCCGCCGTCGACCACCGCGCCGATGGTGATGCCGTCCGAGGTGCCGCAATCGGCTTCGGTGATGATGCAGTCCTGCGCCACGTCCACGAGACGGCGGGTCAGATAGCCCGAGTTCGCGGTCTTCAGCGCGGTGTCGGCCAGACCCTTGCGCGCGCCGTGGGTGGAGTTGAAGTACTCCAGCACGGTCAGGCCTTCCTTGAAGTTCGAGATGATCGGCGTCTCGATGATGGAGCCGTCCGGACGCGCCATCAGGCCGCGCATCCCGGCGAGCTGCTTCATCTGGTTCTTCGAACCGCGCGCGCCGGAGTGGGCCATCATGAAGACCGAGTTCACCTCGCCCTGACGGCCGTCCTCCATGGCGATGGGTTTGGAGATCTCCTCCATCATCGCGTCGGCGACCTTGTCGGTGCACTTCGCCCAGGCGTCCACGACCTTGTTGTACTTCTCACCCTTGGTGATGAGGCCGTCGACGTACTGCTGCTCATAGTCGGCCACCAGCGAGCGGGTCTCGCCCACCAGCGTGTGCTTGGCGTCCGGGATCAGCATGTCGTCCTTGCCGAACGAGATGCCCGCCCGGGCCGCTTCGCGGAAGCCGAGCGCCATGATGCGGTCGCAGAAGATCACCGTCGCCTTCTGGCCGGTGTGGCGATAGACCTCGTCGATCATGCCGCCGATGGCCTTCTTGGTCAGAAGGTCGTTGAGCATATGCGCGCCCAGAAGCGGGTGCTTGGGCATGTGCTCGAGGATCTTCATCCGGCCCGGCGTGGTGTCGATCACCTTCACGATCGGCTCGCCGTCTTCGCCCACGGTCTCGTAGCGCGCCTTGATCTTGGCGTGCAGGGTGACGACCCCGGCGTCCAGGGCGGCTTCAAGCTCGCTCATGGAGCCGAAGGCCATGCCCTCGCCCGGCTCGCCGTCCTTGGCGATGGAGAGATAGTAGAGCCCCAGCACGATGTCCTGGGACGGCACGATGATCGGCTTGCCGTTGGCCGGGCTGAGGATGTTGTTGGTCGACATCATCAGCACGCGCGCTTCCAGCTGCGCTTCAAGCGACAGCGGGACGTGCACGGCCATCTGGTCGCCGTCGAAGTCGGCGTTGAACGCGGCGCAGACCAGCGGGTGCAGCTGGATCGCCTTGCCCTCGATGAGCTTCGGCTCGAAGGCCTGGATGCCCAGACGGTGCAGGGTCGGCGCGCGGTTCAGGAGCACCGGGTGCTCGCGGATGACCTCGTCGAGCACGTCCCAGACTTCCGGACGCTCCTTCTCGACCATCTTTTTCGATTGCTTGACCGTGCCGGAAAGCCCCTTGGCGTCGAGGCGGGCGTAGATGAACGGCTTGAACAGCTCGAGCGCCATCTTCTTAGGCAAACCGCACTCGTGCAGTTTCAGATCCGGACCCACCACGATGACCGAGCGGCCCGAATAGTCCACGCGTTTGCCGAGCAGGTTCTGGCGGAACCGGCCCTGCTTGCCCTTAAGCATGTCGGCGAGGGATTTCAGCGGACGCTTGTTGGCGCCGGTGATCACCCGGCCGCGGCGGCCGTTGTCGAACAGGGCGTCGACGGCCTCCTGCAGCATGCGCTTTTCGTTGCGGATGATGATGTCCGGCGCGCGCAGCTCGATCAGGCGCTTCAGGCGGTTGTTCCGGTTGATCACCCGGCGGTAGAGGTCGTTGAGATCGGACGTGGCGAAGCGGCCGCCGTCCAGCGGGACCAGCGGGCGCAGCTCCGGCGGGATCACCGGCACCACGGTGAGGATCATCCATTCCGGCTTGTTCTTGGAGAAGATGAAGCTCTCCATGAGCTTCACGCGCTTGGCGAGCTTCTTCAGCTTCAGCTCCGAGCCCGTCTCCTTCATCTCCTCGCGCATGCGCTCGACCTCTTTTTCAAGGTCCATGCCCGACATGATGTCCCGGATGGCTTCCGCGCCGATGCCGGCGGTGAAGGCGTCCTCGCCGTACTCGTCGACGGCCTCGTAATATTCCTCTTCCGTCAGCAGCTGGTTCTGCTGCAGCGGGGTGAGGCCCGGCTCCATGACGATATAGGCCTCGAAGTAGAGCACCCGCTCCACGTCCTTGAGGGCCATGTCCATCATCAGCGCGATCCGGGAGGGGAGCGACTTCAGGAACCAGATGTGCGCGACCGGGGCGGCGAGCTCGATATGGCCCATGCGCTCGCGCCGGACCCGGGCGAGCGTGACCTCCACGCCGCACTTCTCGCAGATGATGCCCTTGTACTTGATGCGCTTGTACTTGCCGCACAGGCACTCATAGTCCTTCGTCGGGCCGAAGATGCGCGCGCAGAACAGACCGTCGCGTTCCGGCTTGAAGGTCCGGTAGTTGATCGTCTCGGGCTTCTTCACCTCGCCGAAGGACCAGGAGAGAATCTTCTCCGGGCTGGCCAGCGAAATCCGGATCCGGTCGAAGGACGGGCCTTCCACGGACGGATTGAAGATGTTCATGACCTCTTGGTTCATGGTCCGTCTCCTTGACGGTGGCGGCGGCGGGTCCGAGGGGGCGGCCCGCCGCCTTTAGAAATCAAAATGCGTCGGTTGTGATCGGCTTGAGCGCGGTTACTGGTTGACCAGCTCCACGTTCAGACCGAGCGAACGCATCTCCTTGACGAGCACGTTGAAGCTTTCCGGGATGCCGGCTTCGAAGGCGTTGTCGCCGCGCACGATGGCCTCATAGACCTTGGTGCGTCCGGCCACGTCGTCCGACTTCACGGTGAGCATCTCTTGCAGGGTGTAGGCCGCGCCGTAGGCCTGCAGCGCCCAGACCTCCATCTCGCCGAAGCGCTGGCCGCCGAACTGCGCCTTGCCGCCCAGCGGCTGCTGGGTGACGAGCGAGTACGGGCCGATGGAGCGGGCGTGGATCTTGTCGTCCACCAGGTGGTGGAGCTTCAACAGATACTTGATGCCCACGGTCACCGGACGGCGGAATTGTTCGCCGGTCAGGCCGTCATAAAGGATGGACTGGCCGCTCTCGTCGAACCCGGCGAGCTTGAGGTGCTCGACGATGTCTGGCTCGCGCGCGCCGTCAAAGACCGGGGTGCCGATGGGCACGCCGTTGGCGAGGTTCTTGCCGAGCTCGGCCAGCTCCTCGTCGGTCTCCGGCAGTTCCTGATCCTCACCATAGGCCTTCTTCAGCGACAGCTTCAGCTCGTCGGCCTTGCCGGTCCGGCGATAAGCCTCGTAGGCCTCGCCGATCTGGCGGCCGAGGCCTTTGCAGGCGAAGCCCAGATGGGTTTCGAGGATCTGCCCCACGTTCATGCGCGAGGGCACGCCCAGCGGGTTCAGCACGATGTCCACCGAGGTGCCGTCCTCCAGGAAGGGCATGTCCTCGATCGGATTGATCTTGGAGATGACGCCCTTGTTGCCGTGCCGGCCGGCCATCTTGTCGCCCGGCTGAAGCTTGCGCTTCACCGCCACGAACACCTTGACCATCTTCATCACGCCCGGGGGCATCTCGTCGCCGCGCTGCAGCTTCTCGACCTTGTCTTCGAAGCGGCGGTCAAGGCGCGCCTTGCCTTCGTCATACTGGCCTTTCAGCGCCTCGACTTCGGCCATGGCCTTCTCGTCGTCGAGCCCGATCTTCCACCATTGCGATCGCGGCACGTCGGCGAGGGCCTCTTCAGTGACCTCGCCCTTCTTGAAGCCCTTCGGACCGGCGACGGCCTTCTTGCCCAGAAGGATCTCCTTCAGGCGCCCGAAAATGTCGCGCTCAAGGATGGCGAGCTCGTCGTCGCGGTCTTCGCCGAGACGCTCGATCTCCTCGCGCTCGATGGCGATGGCGCGCTCGTCCTTATCGACGCCGTGGCGGTTGAACACGCGCACTTCCACGATCGTGCCGGTGGTGCCCGGCGGCAGACGCAGCGAGGTGTCGCGCACGTCGGACGCCTTCTCGCCGAAGATGGCGCGCAGGAGCTTCTCCTCCGGCGTCATCGGGCTTTCACCCTTCGGCGTGACCTTGCCGACCAGGATGTCTCCCGCTTCGACCTCGGCGCCGATCGCCACGATGCCCGCCTCGTCGAGATTGCGCAGGGCCTCCTCGCCGACATTGGGGATGTCGCGGGTGATCTCTTCCGGTCCGAGCTTGGTGTCGCGCGCCATCACCTCGAATTCCTCAAGGTGGATGGAGGTGAACACGTCGTCGCGCACGATGCGCTCGGAGATCAGGATCGAGTCCTCGAAGTTGTAGCCGTTCCACGGCATGAACGCGACGAGCACGTTCCGGCCGAGCGCCAGATCGCCGAGATCGGTGGACGGTCCGTCGGCGATGATGTCGCCGGGATGCACCAGATCGCCGACCTTCACGATGGGACGCTGGTTGATCGCGGTGGACTGGTTGGAGCGCTGGAATTTCGACAGGCGATAGATGTCGACGCCGCTTTCGGCCGCGCCAATATCCCCGGTCGCGCGGATCACGATGCGCTGGGCGTCCACCTGCTCGACCACGCCTTCGCGGCGCGCCGCGATGGCGGCGCCGGAATCGCGGGCCACGACCGCTTCCATGCCGGTGCCCACGAGCGGGGCTTCGGCTTTGACCAGCGGCACGGCCTGACGCTGCATGTTCGAGCCCATGAGGGCGCGGTTGGCGTCGTCGTTTTCAAGGAACGGGATCAGCGAGGCGGCGACCGACACCACTTGCTTGGGCGACACGTCGATATAGTCCACATCCTCTTTCGGGATGAGGGTCGCGTCCCGGCCCGGGCCGACGCGGCAGTTGACGAACTCGTTGGCCAGCTCGCCCTTCTCGTTCACCGTGGCGTTCGCCTGGGCGATCGTGTAGCGCGCTTCCTGCATGGCGGAGAGATAGTCCACCTGATCGGTGAGCTTGCCGTTCTCCACCTTGCGGTAGGGGCTCTCAATGAAGCCGTACTTGTTCACCCGCGCATAGGTCGACAGCGAGTTGATCAGGCCGATATTCGGGCCTTCCGGCGTCTCGATCGGGCAGATCCGGCCATAATGGGTCGGGTGCACGTCGCGCACCTCGAAGCCGGCGCGCTCGCGCGTCAGACCGCCCGGGCCGAGCGCCGAGAGACGGCGCTTGTGGGTGACTTCCGACAGCGGGTTGGTCTGGTCCATGAACTGCGAGAGCTGTGAGGACCCGAAGAACTCGCGCACCGCCGCGGCGGCGGGCTTGGCGTTGACCAGGTCGTGGGGCATGACGGTCTCGATATCGACCGAGCTCATGCGCTCCTTGATGGCCCGCTCCATGCGCAGAAGGCCGACGCGGTACTGGTTCTCCATGAGCTCGCCCACCGAGCGCACCCGGCGGTTGCCGAGATTGTCGATGTCGTCGATCTCGCCCTTGCCGTCGCGCAGGCCGAGAATGACCTTCAAGACGGCGATGATGTCTTCAGAGCGCAGCACGCGCACGTCGTCCGGGCATTCCAGATCGAGGCGCATGTTCATCTTCACCCGGCCGACCGGGGACAGGTCGTAGCGCTCGGGATCGAAGAACAGGCCGTTGAACAGCGCTTCGGCCGTTTCCGGCGTCGGCGGTTCGCCGGGACGCATGACGCGGTAGATGTCCACCAGCGCCTGGTCGCGTGTGTCGTTCTTGTCGGCCGCCAGAGTCTGGCGCATGTAGCCGCCCACCGACACGTTGTCGATGTCGAGCACGTCCAGCGTGTCGACGCCCGCCTCGGCGAGCGCGGCCATCACCTCTTCGGTGATCTCGTCGCCGGCTTCGGCGAAGATTTCGCCGGTTTCCACATTGACGAGATCCTCCGCGGCGAACCGGCCATAGAGATCCTCGGCGCTGACCAGCAGCTTTTCAACGCCGTCGTCGGCGAGCTTGTTGGCCGCGCGCGCGGAGATTTTCTTGCCGGCCGGAGCCACCACGTCGCCGGACTTCGCGTCCACAAGGTCGCGCGCCGGCTTCACGCCGCGCCAGCGCTCCTTGACGTACGGCATGGTCCAGCCGTCCTTGGCCTTCTCGAACGTGATCCGGTCGTAGAAGGTCGACAGGATCTCTTCCTTGTCGAGACCGAGCGCATAGAGCAGCGTCGTGGCCGGCAGCTTGCGGCGCCGGTCGATGCGCACGTGCAGGATGTCCTTGGCGTCGAACTCGAAATCCAGCCAGGAGCCGCGATAGGGGATGATCCGCGCGGCGAAGAGATATTTGCCCGAGGCGTGGGTCTTGCCTTTGTCGTGGTCGAAGAACACGCCGGGCGAGCGGTGCATCTGGGAGACGATGACCCGCTCGGTGCCGTTGATGATGAAGGTGCCCTTGTCGGTCATGAGCGGGATGTCGCCCATGTAGACGTCCTGCTCCTTGATGTCCTTGACCGAACGCGCGCCGGTTTCCTCGTCCACATCGAACACGATCAGACGCATCTTGACCTTCAGCGGCGCGGCGTAGGTCATGTCGCGCTGGACGCATTCCTCGACGTCGAATTTCGGCGGTTCGAACTCATAGGACACGAATTCGAGCACGGAGCGCTCGGAGAAGTCCTTGACCGGGAAGACGGATTTGAACACCGCCTGCAGGCCTTCGTCGGGACGGTCCGCGATGGCGGTGTCCTTCATCAGGAACTGCTCGTAGGAGTGCTTCTGAACCTCGATGAGGTTCGGCATTTCGACCGCTTCGGGAATACGGCCGAAATTCTTGCGAATGCGCTTCTTGCCGGTGAACGACAGACCCATTTCCGCTCCCTTCGAAGGCTTCAGACCTTCGCTCTTGCATCGGGGCGCTCCGGCCCCGCCGGCCGTCCCGGAGCGCGTACGAACCTTCCGCCTGACAAGGGGGCGGCGAGAGGTCCGGCGCACTGACCGGCCCCGGGACGGAGCGGCCGATCAGCGAAACTCGTTTTGAACGCCGCAACAGGCGCGCGGAGAAAGCCTCTCCGCACGCCCGCCCGGTGTTCGGATCCGTCGAGCGCGGACACCCCCTTGAGGGGCGGCCTCACCCGAAGCGGATTACTTCAGCTCGACTTTCGCACCAGCGTCTTCGAGCTTCTTCTTGATCTCTTCGGCCTCGGCCTTGTTGGCGCCTTCCTTGACGGCCTTGCCGCCGGCTTCCACCAGGTCCTTGGCTTCCTTGAGGCCCAGGCCGGTGATGGCGCGGACTTCTTTGATCACGTTGATCTTCTTGTCGCCGGCTTCGACGAGAATGACGTCGAATTCGTCTTTCTCTTCGGCCGCGGCGGCTTCACCACCGGCGGCGGGACCAGCGACGGCCACCGCGGCGGCGGCCGGCTTGATGCCTTTTTCTTCCAGGATGTCGTTGAGTTCCTTGGCTTCCAGGATGGTCAGGCCCAGGAGTTCTTCAGCGAGTTTGGCGACGTCAGCCATGGTTTTGCTTCCTTGCGTTTAGACAGGTGTCGGTTCGAAGATGTGCGGAGACGACTTAGCTTTCGGCCTTCTCGGCGATCGTCTGGATCTGAGCGGCGAGGGTCTGGCCCGGGTTGTTGACCCGAGACACGATCTCGCTCGCCTGACCCAGCAGACGCGCGACGACGGTGGCGATGAGCTCTTCGCGCGACGGCATCTTGGAGAGGGCCTCGACGCCTTTGGCGTCCATGACTTCCTCTTCCATGAAACCGCCGACGATCTCGAACTTGTCGTTCGATTTGGCGAACTCGACGGCCACCTTGGGCGCCGCGGTGAAGTCGTCGGAATAGGCGATGGCGATCGGACCCTCGAACATCGAGGCCGCCCCTTCACCCTTCTGACCCTTCAACGCGATCTTCGCGAGACGATTGCGCACCACTTTCAGCGCGCCGCCCTGCTCGCGAAGCTGGCCGCGCAGCTTCGTCATGTCCGCAACGGTGAGGCCGGAATACTTGGCCAGAACGACGGATCCGGTGCTGGCGAAGATGGTCGTCAGCTCCTCGACCGCCGCTTCCTTGGTCGTACGATCCATTGCGGTCTCCCTAGTTGAGCCGCCCCCCGTGGACGGCTCGCTCAAGCCGCCGGACGACGTCTCCGCCCCGTGGGACGAAACCGCCGATCGGCGATACGCCTGCCCCAGGGCTCGAACCGACAACCCGGCGACGCGCCGGAGAAATCGATTGTCGCTCTGTCTCACCCGGGGCCTTGGTGAATTAAGAGGACGCGAACGCCCTCCCCCGGGATCTCGGACAGGTCGGACCGGATGAAAGGCGAGCCCCTCGCCCGGTCCTGACGATCCCGCCCTGGCCGAAACCGGAGCGGGAAACTCATGTCGCCTCGCTTACGCGGCCTCGGTGGGCGCGCTGGCTTCGGCGGTGTCGATCTTCACGCCCGGCCCCATTGTGGAGCTGATGGCGATGCGCTTCATGTAGACGCCTTTGGCGCCGCTCGGCTTGGCCTTGACCAGGCCTTGCAGAAGCGCGCGGATGTTCTCCGCGAGCGCGGCTTCGGAGAAGCTCGCCTTGCCCACGCCGGCGTGCACGATGCCGTTCTTCTCCACGCGGAACTCGACGGCCCCGCCCTTGGAGTTCTCAACGGCCTTGGCGACGTCCATGGTCACGGTGCCGACCTTCGGGTTCGGCATCATGCCGCGCGGGCCGAGCACCTTACCGAGACGGCCGACCAGCGGCATCATGTCCGGGGTGGCGATCACCTTGTCGAAATTGATCTCGCCGGCCTGGACCTTCTCCACCAGGTCTTCGGCGCCGACCACGTCCGCGCCGGCCTTCTGGGCTTCTTCAGCCTTCGGGCCCTTGGCGAACACGGCCACGCGCACCGAACGACCGGTGCCATTGGGCAGGTTGGCGACGCCGCGGACCATCTGGTCGGCGTGGCGCGGATCGACGCCCAGATTGACGGCCACTTCGATGGTCTCGTCGAATTTCGCCGTGGCGCGCGCCTTTACGAGCTTCACCGCTTCTTCGAGCGGGTAGAGCTTGTCGCGGTCGACGCCTTCGCGGGCGGCGGCGGTGCGTTTTGCGATTTTAGCCATCGTTTACCCCGTCACCTCAAAGCCCATGGAGCGCGCGGAGCCCTCGATGATCTTCTGCGCCGCGTCGAGATCGTTCGCGGACAAATCCTTGAACTTGGCTTCCGCGATCTCGCGGCATTGCGCCTTGGTCACCGACGCGATCGGCGCGGCCTTGCCCGCTTCGCCCGATCCCTTTTGCACCTTGGCGGCCTTCTTCAGGTAGAAGCTCGCCGGCGCCGTCTTGATGACGAAGGTGAACGACTTGTCCTGGTAGACCGTGATGGTGGTGGGAAGGGGCATCCCCTTCTCCATCTCCTGGGTCTTGGCGTTGAACGCCTTGCAGAATTCCATGATGTTCACGCCGCGCTGACCCAAGGCCGGCCCGATGGGCGGGCTCGGATTCGCCGCGCCGGCGGGAACCTGCAGGTTGATGTAACCTGTGATCTTCTTCGCCATATCCCTACTCTTCTGTTCGCCGCCTGGGCGGCGTCAGCTTAAACCGGACCGGATCTCATCCGGCCCACGACGGGCGGCGCGGTACGGACCCGGAATGGACTTTCCCGGACCCTCCCGCACCCTTTACGATCAGGAGGCTTTCTCCACCTGGCCGTATTCGAGCTCGACCGGGGTCGCCCGGCCGAAAATATTGATCGCAACCTTCAAGAGCCCCTTGGCGTCGTCGACCTCTTCGACCACACCGTTGAAGCTCTGGAAGTGGCCGTCGGTCACGCGCACGGTCTCGCCGATATCGTAGGTGATGGTGGGACGCGGCTTTTCGGCGTCGTCCTCCATCTGCCCCATGATGCGCTTGACCTCGGCTTCGGGCACAGGCAGCGGACGCTTGCCGCTGCCCAGAAAGCCGGTGACCTTCGGCGTGTTCTTTACGAGGTGGTAGGCCTCGTCGGTCATGTCCATCTTCACTAGGACATAGCCGGGAAAATACTTGCGCTCGGCGTTGACCTTGCGGCCGCGGCGCACCTCGACGACCTCTTCGGTCGGCACGAGGATCTCCTCGAACTTGTCCTCAAGCCCCTTCATCGCCGCGTCGGCGCGGATCGCCTCGGCCACCTTCTTTTCGAAGTTGGAATAGGCGTGAACGATGTACCACTTCGCGGACATGCTCTTAGGACGCTCCGAACGAGAGAAGGAAATTGATGATCCAGCCGATCAGGGAATCGACGGCGAAGAAGAAGATCGCCGCGATCGTGGCCATGATCAGCACCATGATGGTGGAGATGATGGTTTCGCGCCGGCTGGTCCAAGTGACCTTGCGGCCCTCCTGACGCACCTCGCCCAGGAACTTGATCGGGTTCGTGGTCTTCTTGCGCGCAGGCGCGGCGGCGCCGGCGTTCGCGGACGCCCCGGCCTTGCCGCTGGATCCCGACTGTGCGGGCTGGCGGGTCTTCGTGTTTCGCGCCATCGCTTTAAACGTCTCGTTCCTTCGGTTCGGCCTTCGGCTGCGCCAGTCTCCGCTCACCGGCGCCTGGCAGGGGCGGAGGGGCTCGAACCCCCGGCCTGCGGTTTTGGAGACCGCCGCTCTACCAGCTGAGCTACACCCCTAGAACCGGCGGCTCCGCCTCCGGGCATCCGGACGGCGACGCCATGCGAGCGCGGGGTTTTACACCGGCGCGCCCTCATTGCAAACCGTACTTTCACAAAAAAAGCAGGGGTCCTCGCAAGCAAGGACCCGCCGCTCACAAATAGGGGGTGGCGGACAGGTCCGCCACCCCCCGATTTTCCCGATGACCGTCTAGTAGTTGACGGAGATCGTGCCGAACAGATAGCGACCGGCCTGGTCGTAACCCGTCAGCGAGTTGGCGTTGTCGGCGAGACCCGCACCCACGAGCGGCGGCTCTTCGTCGAGCACGTTGTTCACGCCCAGGGTGAGACGGGCGCTACGCGGCAGGTCGAACTGAGCCGACACGTCAAAGTAGTTGACCGCGTCCAGCTTGTTGCCGTTGTTGACCAGGATACGGTCCTGGGTGCCCGCCGCGCCGTTCTGCAGCGTGTAGTCCATTTCACCAAACCGGCGCCAGCGCAGCGACGCGGTCCACCAGGTCCCGCGATCGTAGTTCAGGCGGGCGGTGTGGCGCCATTCCGGCGTCGAGCAGGCCGGGTTGATGACCCCGGTGCAGTCATACTTCGCCGCGTCGTTGACGCCCGGAAGCGGATCGATCGTCTGCTCCAGCGACAGCGAGGTGTTGACCGCCACCGCCAGATTACCGCCGATGATCGGAGCTTCGGTCGCATACGAGGCCGAGAAGTCGATGCCGTTCCAGATCAGATTGCCGAAGTTCGCCGAGTTGTTCAGCACGACGCCGTTGCCCGGCTCGCCGGCGGTGCCGGTCCAGAGGTCGCCCGAGACCGGGTTACGCTGAACCAGCGAACACAGGCCCGGATCCCCGGTCAGCGCGCACCCGCGAACGATGTTCGAGGCGCCAATGGTGCCGATGCGGTCGGTGATCTCGATGTAATAATAGTCAATCGAGGCGTCCAGACCCGGGAGCGGCTCGAAGACCGCGCCGAAGGTCCAGGTGTCGGCCGATTCAGGCGCCAGCGACGGGTTGCCGCCGGTGATCTGGTTGTTCTGGTCGGCCGGGTTGGCGGTGATGTTGCCGTACTGGCCAGCGGTCACGCCGGTGTTGGCGCACTGGGCCGCGGTGAACTCCGGCGTCGGACCCGCGCACGGGTCGGTGCCGCCCCAAAGGCCGCCCGCCACCGGCTGGAACAGTTCGCCGATGCTGGGCGCGCGGATGGCGCGGTTGTAGCCGCCGCGGAAGCGAACCTCTTCGATCGGCATCCAGGAGCCCAGGATCTTGTAGGTCGAGGCGCCGCCCGAGGTGTTGTAGTTCGAGTAGCGATAGCCGAGCTCGAGGTTCAGTTCTTCAGCCAGCTGCGCACCGGACAGGATCGGGATGATCGCTTCGCCGTACACTTCGTAGACGTTGAACTCGCCTTCGATGTTCGGGGTCTGACCGCCGCGGCCGGTGAAGTTGCCGGTCTGAACGTTGCTGTCGCTCTCGCTGCGGTAAGATTCGCGGCGATACTCCACACCGCCCACGACCGAGATCGCCTCGCCCGAGGTCGGCATCACGCCGAGGTCGCCCGTTACATAGCCGCTGACGTTCAGCAGCTCGGTACGCGCGGTCAGCACGCCCGTGCCGGCGAGCGCGGCCGCCGCTTCCGGCGTCACGCCGCCGGGAACGAACGGGTTGTACGGAATACAGCCCGAGAACGAACCCGCCGGGCAGCCGAGCAGGGCGTCGCGGGTCCGCGTGCGCAGGAAGTCGTTGGACGTGGTTTCGAACGACGAAGTCGCAGCGAACGCAACCGACGCGTCGTACGCCCATGATCCGCCGAGATCGCCTTCCGTGCCGAGCGCCCAACGCCAGGCGGTGGAGTCGATTGCGCTGCGGCGCGGCCCGCCTTCCACGTTCCGCTTACCGACCAGGATCGAGATATCGGGACCGGCCGGGTCTTCGTTCACGCCGATGTCGGCGCACAGCGTGTTGATCAGCGGATCGGTACACTCCAGGTTCAGCTGATCGGTGAAGAAGGTGCCGGTTTCGGCGATCTGCACCACGGTGCTGGTGTTCGCGTAAGCGATGTCCAGATACGGATTGAACCAGGGGTTCACGGAGTAGCTGATGAACGAACCGGCGGTCCAGCGCTGATCGGGACGCTGCAGGAAGTTGACCGGGGCGTAGTTATAATTGTCGCCCTGGCCGACACGCCACGTTCCGGCATTGTCGAAGCTGATGAAGTCGAAGAACAGGTCCTCGTCAGAGTCGCCCGGCGCGCCGAGGTCGGCGATCGTCAGGAAGTTGGGGACGATCGCGGTGGAGGAGCCGCCGCACGCCGTGCCGCTGGAGAGCAGGGCGCAGCTGAAATAGTCCCGGTCGCCCTGGAACTGCTCTTCGTTCTTGCGATAGGTCATGTAGGCCGACGCGTGGCCGCGGCCGCCGTCGAACGCAGAGCCCATGGCCACGTCGAAATCGTACGTGATGCCGTCAATGCCGCTCGAGCCTTCCGGGAAGTCGAAGCCCGCCCGGGTCTGCAGATCCTGCATGTAGGCGTTGCGGTTATTGTGCTGATAGCCCGAGATCCCGGCCGACGCCTGGAAGCCTTCGAACTCGCGGTCGATGATGAAGTTCACCACCCCGGCCACGGCGTCCGCGCCGTACACCGCCGAGGCGCCGCCGGTCAGGATTTCGACACGCTGCACGAGCGCGGCCGGAATCTGGTTCAGGTCGGGCGCTTCGGTGCGGATGCCGCCGGCTTGCAGGCGGCGGCCGTTGACCAGGACCAGGGTCCGCGAAGTCCCCAGGCCGCGCAGGTTCACCGACGCGGTGCCGGTGGAGGGGTTCACGGTGAACGCGTCGAGCGACGGGGTCACCTGGGGCAGCGTCTTGAGGAGGTCCTCGACGCGGGTGGTGCCGCTGAGCTCGAACTCGACGGCGTCGACCTGGGTCACCGGGCTGGCGGCCACGAGGTTGGCGTTACGAACGCGCGTACCGGTCACCTGGATGGTGTCCCGGGTCGCGGTCTCCTCCGCCTCCTGGGCGAACGCCGGCGCAGCCGCCGCCAGTCCGCCGATGAGGGTGCTCGCCATGAGGCAAGACTTCAAGATTCCACTTTTCACAGAGTTTCTCCCCGATTTCCGTGATGGCGCCGCCGCATACAGCAATACATCGGCGACGCCTCGACGCAGGCAGGCCTGCAGTGGGGTTACGGTGATATGACCGAAATGTAACGTCAACCGGCCCCGGGGCGCATGTTCTACATATTCCTATGAATACCCGAACGCTGTTGCCAAATAGACGCATTCAAAATGCGGGCGACGAACGGGGGTTGGAATGGCGCTCAACGCGCTGATCTCCGCCCGCGCACCCACCATGCGACAAGCTCTCCGCGATCATCGGCCACGGTTTCAGGAGTCTCGGTCAGGCAGCCCAAGGCCGCGAGACTGTCGACGAGTCCGTTGACGTCGGCGGCGGACCGGGCCGCGCCCAGCATCTGGTCGAGCCGCAAGGCCATGCTTTCGAGTTCCGCCAGAAGCGTCGCCGCGTTCTCCTGAAGATAGGCAGGCGGAAACTGTCGATGCTTGCTCATGACTTCGCCCAGATAGCCGTAGGCCCAGGCGCTCGCCTCGTCGTGGACCGCAGCGCGCGCGGCGACGAAATCTTCCTTGATCGACTGGAGCAGATCCGGCGCTTCACGGCCTTGCGCCCGCAGCTCGCCGAGCCGCACCGCCCTTCGCACGGGACCCTCTTCCGCCAGAAGCGGCGCGAGTCGCTCGCGTCGCGACAGCGCGCCGCGTGACACCGCGCTGTCGGCGTGATGCATCAGAAAGGCGAATCGCCCCCCCGGCCGAAGCACGCGCGCGATCTCTCGCACGGCCGGACCGGTTTCGGCGTATTCAAGCCCGAACTGGGAGACCGCCGCGTCGAACGCCGCGTCCTCGAAGTCCAGCCGCTCCAGCGCGACGCCCGAACGAATCACCGCGCCCTCGATCGCGGGCGCGCTCTCGGCGAAATCCACCCCCGTGACCTGAAATCCCCGGTCATGGGCGACCGCCAGCCGGGTCAGCGCACCGCCGCCGCAGGCCAGATCGATAACACGCGCGCCGGATTCGAGGGTTCGGAAGAACGCGTTCCAGCGCGGCGAACCGTCGAACGGGGCCGCGCCTGAGAAACAGCTGTCGGTCTGGCCGGCGCTCCAATAGCGCGCCCAGGCCTGTGCGGCGTCCATGGTTCGCCCCCGCGTCAAAGAACCGGCGGGAAGACTGGGGGCTCGCCGCGGTGATGGCAAGCCGCGGACGGTCGGCGGCCGAAGGCGGCCCGTAAAAAAAGCGGCGGCCCTTTCGGGCCGCCGCCGGTCTCGATCCGAAGATCGTTTCCGTCGAACGCAAGCGATCCTAGAAGCGCTTGCGCACACCGACATAATAGCGCCGGCCGATCGCGTCGTAGACCGCCGCGTCGGTGAAGGTGCCGGTGGAGTCCAGACCGCCGCCATAGCGGATGAACTCGTCGGTGATGTTGTCGACGCCGAAGACCAGCTCGGCGTCTTCAACCGCTTCATAGCGGACCTGGATGTCCTGGAAGGCCGCGGCCGGAACCACCGCGTCGGCGAAGAAGCCGGTGGCGTCCAGACGGGTCTCGGGCAGGTAGTTCAGGTCATAGGCCACGGTGAGCGGACCGCGGGTGTAGACCGCGCCGAACAGGAATTCGTGCTCGAACAGGCCGGCGGTGTCGGAATAGTCGATCACTTCCGCGCCCGGGAACGCTTCCTGCTCGTACTTCTCGAGCCAGCCATAGGTCAGGGTCAGGTTCAGCTGACCCAGATCGCTCTCGACGCCGCCGAACAGGTCGGCGACATCATTGACCGGCATGGAGTAGCTCGCCTGGACGTCGACGCCGGAGGTGGCGATCGTGGCCAGGTTCTGCTGCAGCGCGTTCAGCTCATTGATGGCGCCGATGAACGGACCGTTCTGATAGCGCACGACGTTCGAGCAGAACGCCGAGTTCGGATCGAGCACGCCGCCGCTGTCCAGATAGCACTGATCCAGCGAGGTCTGACGGCCGAGACCGGAAATCGCATCGTCGATCTCGATATTGAAGTAATCCACCGAAACCGCGAAGCGGTCGATCCACTCATTGCCGAAGTTCGGCGTCAGGATCGCGCCCACCGTGATGGTGGTGGCGGTCTCTTCCGACAGATCCGGGTTGCCGCCGTTGAAGCCGCCGATGCCTTGCAGCTCGGCCTGGCTCGGCACGAAGGCGCCGTCACGCGCGATGCGGTCCTGGAGCGTCGGTTCGGAGAAGCAGGCCACGGCCACGTCGCTGTTCACGGTGGAGGAGTCCACCCCGCTCGTCGCGTCGGCTTCATCGTTGAGGAAGCCCGGATCGCCGGCGCCGTTCACGGTGAGACCGATGCACGGATCGTCGCCGCCCTCGAAGGTTTCGGCCAGCGGCTGGAACAGCTCGCCGATGTTCGGCGCGCGCACCGCTTCGGCGTACTGGGCGCGGAAACGGACCAGCTCGTTGGGCTGGTACTGCATGTTGGCCGCCCAGGCGAAGGTCTGACCCACCGTGGTGTAGTCGGACGCGCGCGCCGAGAGGTTCAAACGCAGGTCTTCCGCAAAGCGATGACCCTGCACCAGCGCGATTTCGGTCTCCGCGAAGAGTTCCGCCACCGCGAAATCGCCGATCACCGGCGGGGAGACGTTGCCCGCGTTGAGGCCGGCCTGGCTGAGCGCATCGGGGATGCTCTCGGAGGCTTCGACGCGATATTCCGCGCCGAGCACGACGGCCACGTTCTCGGAGGCCCACGGCGAAGCGAAGCCCAGATCGCCCGTCAGGAAGCCCTGATAGACCTGCTGTTCGATCGTCGCCTGCACCGAGGACGGCGCCTTGATGTAGTCGGCGGCCGCCTGGGAGATGGAGCCTTTGCCGAAGATGTCGACCGGCACGCAGCCCTGGGCGCGGGCGATCTCGCTGGCGCAGACCACTTCGCCGTCGGCGTTGGTGGTGACGTCCAGCGCGCTGCGCAGGTTCAGCACGTTGATCTGGCCGGTGGAGCGCTGCATCTGCGTCGTGCGGCCGAGATTGATGCTGGCCTCGTAGGACCAGGCCTCGCTCAGATCGCCTTCGGCGCCGAACACGAAGCGCGCGGTCTGGCGGCTGTTGTCCGCGCCGCGGGCGTCCAGCTCGGTGGTGCGCCGGGCGAAGCCGACCACCAGATCCTCGTCGGCGATGTCCTGAACGCCGTCGCCGTCAATATCGGCCCCGGCGCGCGCCGCGTCGCGGATGCCGGCGGGAACGAACGGGTTCAGGATCGAAATGCCGTAACGGCCCCGGTCTACAACGCCGTCGCCGTCGGTGTCGACGAACTGCGGAAGATTGTCGCCGTACACATCTTCAGAGGAGAGCGGGAACGGCTCGAGGGTCGAGCTGGTTTCGGTCGACGCGTAGGTGCCCTCGAAGAAGAAGCCGAGCTTCTCGCTGACCTCGTAGTCCACCATGGAGGAGAACAGGAAGCGTTCGGTCGGCACCGCGATGGCGCGGAACCCCTGACGGTTGAAGCCGTCGAGGGCCGAATTGTAAGGCCGGGCGGCGCCCTGCGTCTCGTCGAACACGAAGTCGCTCGCCGCGCCGGGGACGATGATGCGGCCGCGTTCGGAGAAGGAGGAGAAGAACGGGAAGACGCTGTTCTGCCAGTCTTCCACATCCCCGCCGAGCAGGGCTTCGGAGAAGCCGTCGGTGTCGCGGCCGGCGCGGTCACGGGCGTAGACGCCATTCGAGCGCGACCAGGTCAGCGAGGCCACGGCCGAGCCGCGGCCGTCGTCGAAGTCGGAGCCCAGCGTGGCCGAGGCCTGGTAGGACTCGTCGTCGCCCTCTTCGCTGATGCCGGCCTGACCCGTCACCAGCACACCGTCAAAATCGTCCTTCAAGATCACGTTGATGACGCCGGCCAGGGCGTCGGAGCCGTAGATCGCCGAGGCGCCGCCGGTGACGACCTCCATACGGTCGATCAGCTCGGTCGGAATCGAGTTGAAGTCCACCGTCGCCGAGCCGGGCAGGCCCGCCACGAAACGGCGGCCGTTGACCAGCACGAGGGTGCGGTCTTCAGACAGGTTGCGCAGGTCGATCGTGTTCACGCCCGAGGACTGGGTGAAGAAGTTCGAGTTCGTCGAGGTGACGGCCGACACGCCGATCGCCGGCAGGGTGCGCAGGATTTCAGCCGAGTTGGTGGCGCCGCTCAGCTCGATCTGCGCGGAGTTGAACGTGTTGATGGGCGTCGAGGCGGTCAGGTTGGAGCGTGTAATGCGCGAGCCGGTCACCACGACCGTGTCCTGAGCCGCGGCCTGGGCCTCGCCCTCTTCCTGCGCCATCGCCGGCGCGGCGCCCATGGCCAGGGCGGCGGCGCCGCCAAGCAAGGTGGATCGAAGCAGCATGGCCTTGGTTCTGTGTCTCATCATGTTTCCCGATTGCGTTATCTGCGCGCGGCATCGCCGCCGCCCTTTTTGAAGGGATGTCTGCGCTAGCACGAGAATGTGTGAGTAATCTTTTTGGAACTCAGTTCATTAATGACTGGCGTTATTTCGTGACTATTTCACAACACTGAATTAATTCTAATTAATTACAGTCATATATTTATGAATGACTCTCACATGTCTGACACGCTGCGTGATTTTTACGAATATTGCTTCGATTATCGGGTTCAGACGAAAAAAACGGCCCGGAGCATGTGCTCCGGGCCGTCTGGTTTGTCGCTTCGTGGGAAGCGGCGTCGTCGATCGCGATTACTCGAGGATCTTCGAGACCACGCCGGCGCCCACCGTGCGGCCGCCTTCGCGGATGGCGAAGCGCAGCTTTTCTTCCATGGCGATCGGCT
>JBNPED010000009.1:141464-157110 GCA_051117435.1 Oceanicaulis sp.
CCGGAAATCACCGAAATACTTCGTGATCGCAGCCGTCAGCGTCGTCTTGCCGTGGTCAACGTGACCGATCGTGCCGATGTTCGCATGCGGCTTCGTGCGTTCAAACTTTTCCTTACCCATCGTCGTGACCCTCACGCTGTAGGACTGCACCAGGGCGACGCGCGGGATGGCCGCCGCCGCGAAAACTGAGCGCGGGGCATAACGTCCGATCCCTGAGAAGGCAAGGCCCGATTGCCGATCCGCGCCGGCTTGCGCGGTTTCAGTCCGGGACCACGTCCATGGCGATCGTCAGACGCGGCGCCGCGCCGCCGAACGGCGCGGTCCCGTGCCACATGAAGGACGGAAACAACACCATCAGACCGGGCTGCGGACGCACCGCATGTTCGGCTCTGAGCGCCGGCTGCACAGGCACGCCGGGCCGGCCGAATTCGATCCAGCCCTGGCGGTCGGCGCCGGTGACGCTGTCGGGCACCTCCACATAGAAGGCCGAAGACAGCCAGCCGCCGGGATGGACATGGTCGGCGTGGAAGCCGCCCGGCCGCAGCCAGACCGACCAGGCCCCGTTGCGCCGCCAGCGTCCGGTGTTGCGCCGGCTCACCGGATCCGAACCGTTCAGCGTGTCCATGAAGGTCTGGATCACGCCGTCCGCCGCCTGTTCGAACGCGGCGATGGCGGGCGTGTCGACCTTCATCACGTCCGGGCGCTGGGAGCCGTGGCGGACCGACTGGCCGAACGGAGACGCGGTGTAAGGGTTGGCCGCTTTCAGCTCCTCCGACAGGTCTTGAAGATACGCCTCCAGGTTCGTCCAGCCCGGCGGCGGCGAAATGGTGCGCGCGAAGACGAGGCGCTCGTAATCATAAAGCGCCCGGGCGCGTGGGTCGCCGCCGGCGCGCCAGGCGGTCGCAAGCACCGCCAACGCGAACTGGTCGTCGCGCCGGCGCGCCAGCGCCGCCTCGGCGAGGCGTGCGGCGTCCTGCGGCGCGCCCGCCGCGAGCCGGGCGCTCGCCAGCGCCAGCAAGGCGTCGGGGGAGTCAGGCGCTAGAACGCAAGCCTGCTTCGCGAAGGCGACCGCGTCTTCGACGCGTCCGCCTCGGGCGCTCAGATAACTCGCCGCGAGCTGGGGCGGCAGCTCGTTCGGGCGGTGCGATGCGAGGCGCGCCATGGCCTCGCGCGCCGCCTCGTCCCGCCCCATGAACTCCAGCGCCTTGGCGCGGGCGTAGGCCAGGCCAGCATTGGCCGGATCGCGGACGAGCGCCGCGTCTAACACGCCGAGCGCGACGTCTGCGTCGGCGGTGTACATCCAGATCAGCTGCGCCAGCTCGTAATGCGCGTCGATCAAGGCCGGCCGGCGCGCGATCGCCGCCTCGAACGCGGCGCGGGCCTCGCCATACTGGTCGAGATTCATCAAGGCGCGCGCCAGAACCAGCCAGGTCTCCGGCGCATCGAGCCCCAGTTCGAGGGTTTTGCGCGCCGAGGCCGCGGCCTCTTTGAAAAAGCCCGCATCGCCCAGCGCTGCGCCCAGATTATGATGCGCGTAGGGGTTTTCCGGGTGGTCGGCGACGCCGCGGCGATAGAGCGCGAGCGCGGCCTCGGTGCGGCCCTCGGCCTTCAGCGCCCCGGCCTGGCGCAGCAAGGCGGTGAGCGCGCCGCTCATCGCCGCCCCCGGCGTTCGGTCCACTTGCCTTCAAAACACTGGTTCACGTGTCTTCCCCGCCGGTCCCGCGTCTCCTCCGCGACGGTACCCGGTTCGCGCCCGCACGTCATGGCGCCCCGGATCGCGCCGACTCACAGCTCCCCTGCGAAGCCGCCGCGCGCCGCCGCGCCGGCTCGGATCAGATCGGCGAGCGCGGCCGCCGCCGCCGAGAGCCGCCGGCCGGGCGTCGGCGCAAGATAATAGGCCGCATCCACGGCCCAGTCGCCGTCTGCGAACACCGGCGCGAGCCGGCCCGATTTGAGCGCTTCGAAGGCCAGCGGCTTGCGCGCCAGCACGATCCCCGCGCCGGCGTCCGCCCAGGCCAGCGCCAAGGCCGGTGCGGCGGCGCGCAGGGTGGGACGCGCATCGAGGCCATATCCTCCGCGCGCCGCCAGCCAGGCCGCCCAGCCGCCCGGCGCCGAGGCGTCCTCGATCAGCGCCGCGCCGCCGAGCCGGTCCAGCCCCGCGCCTTCGGGCGCGACCCCCGGCGCGGCGAGCGGGGCGAGCGTCTCGCCCAGAAGCCGCTCGGCGCCCGGCGCGTCGTACCGGCCGTGGACGTAGATCAGCGTCAGGTCCGCCTGCCCCGTTCCGGCTTCGACGACATTGAGCCGCGCCCCGGCGATCTCGCGCAGGTCTTCGGAGAGCCAGGTGCTCAATAGGTCGGCGCCGGCCGCCAGAGTGACCTCTTCGGTCCGGTCCGTCTCGCGCAGCGCCGCGCTCGCCTCGCCCATGAGCTGGAAGGCCCGGCGCAAGGGCTCCAGCGCCGCGGCGCCGCGCTCGGAGAGGATCAGGCGGCGGCCCTCGCGCTGAAACAAGTCAGCGCCGACAAGGGCTTCGAGCTGGCGCACCTGCTGGCCCACGGCGGCGGGGGTGACGTTCAGCTCCTCGGCTGCGGCGGCGAAACCGCCTTTGCGGGCGGCGGCTTCAAAGGCGCGCAGGGCGTTCAGGGGCGGCAGGGCGGACATGGCGGCCTTCTTGCAAAGATTTTCTTTCTTTAAAACGCAAAAATTCTGATTTGTAAAAAGCTTCTCTGGCTTCGATCGTCCGCTCATCGACATTCGGAGCCCCCCCATGGACCAGTTCATGCCCGCCATTCCCCTCGCCGGCGCCCGTGTGGTGGTGATCGGTTCGGGCGAAGCCGCGCTCAACAAGCTGCGCCTGTTCCGCACCGCGCCGTGCGAGCTGATCTGGTGCACGCTGGGCGAAGCCGTTGAAACACCTGCCGATTTGAAGCCGGGCACGCTGATCGTCACCGACGCGAAGATCGACCGCCAGCTCAAGGGCGCGCGGCTGGTCTTCATCGGGCTCGCAGACCGGCGGCTGGCGCGGCGCCATGTGCGCAAGGCCAAGGCGGCGGGCGCGCTGGTCAACGTGGTCGACGAGCTAAGCCTTTGCGATTTCTACACGCCTGCGGTCATCGACCGGGGCTCGGTGACGGTCGCCTTCTCCACCGGCGGCGCGGCCCCGGTGCTGGCGCGCGATCTTCGAAGCCTGCTGGAAGGCGCGATTCCCAATGGAATCGGCCACTTGGCCGACGCCGCGGCGTCTCTGCGCGACAAGGTCAAGGACGCCTTCCCCAGCGTCGGCACGCGCCGACGTTTCTGGGAGCGGGCCTTGCGCGGGTCGGCGGCGAAGCGGGCCGACGCCGGCGACCGGGACGGCGCGCGCGCGGAGATGCTCGCCGAATTGCGTCGGATGACCGGTCCGGATTTCGGACGAAACGCCGCTCCCGGGCTCGGAACCGTTCATCTTGTGGGCGCCGGCCCGGGTGATCCCGAATTGCTCACGGTCAAGGCGGCGCGCCTCATCCGCGACGCCGAGGTGATCGTTCATGACCGCCTGGTCTCTCCTGAAATCATCGACCGCGCACGGCGCGACGCGGTCCGCATCGATGTGGGCAAAACCGCCGGCCATCATCCCGTCCCCCAGAGCCGGATCTGCGAGATTCTGGTCGAGCAGGCCAAGCTCGGCCGCCGCGTGGTGCGCCTGAAGGGCGGCGACAGCTTCATCTTCGGACGCGGGGGCGAAGAGGCCGAGGCGGTGCGCGCGGCGGGGATCGAGGTGGAGGTCGTTCCCGGCGTCTCCGCCGCGCTGGCGGCCGGGGCGAGCGCCCAGATCCCGCTCACCCATCGCGACGCGGCCCAGGCGGTCACCTTCGTCACCGGGCGGCCGAAGACCGGGACGAGCCTCGACTATGGCGCGCTGGCCGCGGTCACCCATACGCTGGTGGTCTATATGGGCGTCGCCACGGCCGCGGCCCTGTCGCGGCGGCTGATCGAAGCCGGCCGGCCCGCCGAGACCCCGGTCGCCGTTGTCGAGAACGCCAGCCTCGCCGCCGAGCGGACGCTCTTCACAACGCTTGAACACCTCGCCCCCGCGCTTTCCCGTGACGGCATCAAGGGCCCAGCCGCCATCGTCATCGGAGAGGTGGTGCGCCGCGCGCCCGGCGCCCTGCCCGCCCTGTCGGCTCAGGCCGCGCTGGAGGCTGCGGCATGAAGGCCGTCACCGCCAACCGCCTCACCGACGGCAAGGTCGTGTACCGCACGCCCGAGGGCGCCTGGAGCCCCGAAGCAAGCGAGGCCGAGCACCTGGCCGACGACGCGGCGGCGGATGCGGCGTTGAATGCGGCCCTGCGCGACGTGCTCACCGTGGTGGGTCCCTATCTGATCGAGATCGAGCCGGAGGCCGGCTTCACACCGGCCGGGCGCAAGCATGTGCGCGAGACGATCCGGCTGTCAGGTCCCACCACCGGCTCCACGAAGGCGATGCCGGGAGGCCAGCATGTATCAGTATGACGTCATCGACCGCGAGCTGGTCGCCGCCCGCTCGGCCGAGTTCCGCGAGCAGGTGGCCGCCCGCCTGTCCGGTCAGCTCTCGGAAGACGAGTTCAAGCCGCTGCGCCTGATGAACGGGGTGTATCTGCAGCTGCACGCCTACATGCTGCGCGTGGCCATTCCCTATGGCGTGCTCTCCAGCGACCAGCTGCGCATGCTGGCGCGCATCGCGCGCGATTACGACAAGGGCTACGGCCATTTCACCACGCGCCAGAACATCCAGTACAACTGGCCGGCGCTGATCGACATTCCCGACGTGCTGGATCTTCTGGCGGGCGTGGAGATGCACGCCATCCAGACCTCCGGCAACACGATCCGCAACACCACCACGGACCCCTACGCGGGCGCCGCGGCCGACGAGATCGCCGATCCGCGCCCCTGGTGCGAGCTGATCCGGCAATGGTCCACCTTCCATCCCGAATTCACCTGGCTGCCGCGCAAGTTCAAGATCGCAGTCACCGGCTCGCCGGCCGACCGGGCCGCCATCGGCGTCCATGATATCGGGCTGAAACTGGTCAGGGACGCCGACGGCGGGCTCGGCTTCGAAGTCCATGTGGGCGGCGGCCAGGGCCGCACGCCCCGCATCGCCGCGAAAATCCGCGATCTCCTGCCCGCGCGCGAGCTGCTGGCCTATCTGACGGCCATTTTGCGCGTCTACAATCTCGCCGGCCGGCGCGACAATCTCTACAAGGCGCGCATCAAGATCCTGGTCGAGGACATGGGCCCGGACGCCTTCGCCGCCGAGGTGGAGCGGACCTATCAGGCGATCCGCGGCCGCGACCTCGCCGTGCCGGTCGAAGAGATCGAGCGGGTCTTCGCTTTCTTCGCCCCGCCCCCGCCGGGCCGGGCGCTTCCGGAGGCTCCCGCCGATCCCGCCTTCGCGCGCTGGCGGCGAGTGAACGTGAAGCCGCACAAATTGGCCGGCCGGGCCATCGTGGTGATCCCGCTGAAAGCCTACGGCCAGGCGCCGGGCGATGCGAGCGCGGCGCAGATGGATCTCATCGCCGATCTCGCCGAGCGCTACGCCGAGGGCGAAATCCGCGTCACCAAGGAGCAGAATCTGGTCCTGCCCCATATGGACGAGGCCGCCCTGCCGGACGTGTTCGAGGCGCTCTTGAAGGCCGGGCTCGCCACCGCCAACGCCGGCCGCGCAAGCGACATCGTCGCCTGCCCGGGCCTTGATTACTGCAATCTCGCCAATGCGCGCTCCATCCCCATCGCGCAGCAGATTTCGCTGGGGCTTCAGGCCGCCGGTCTCGACGAGGCGGCCGGCGAGGTCACCATAAAAATCTCCGGCTGCATCAACGCCTGCGGCCATCACCATGTGGCCGAGATCGGGCTTCTGGGTGTCGATAAGAAGGGCGAGGAAGTCTACCAGCTCACCCTGGGCGGCGTCGCCGACGGCGCCGCGGCCATCGGTAAAATCCTCGGCCCCGGTCTCTCCGCCGAGGACGCGGTGAGCGCCGTCATCGCCTGCGTGCGCGTGTTCGCGGAGACCGCGACGGCCGGCGAACGCTTCTCCGACACGCTGACCCGCATCGGGACCGACCCGTTCAAGGAGGCCGTCTATGGCGCTTGATTCCGCCCGCCAGCTCAGCGCGCGTGCGCTGGAGCTGCCCGCCGACATCGCACCGGAAGAAGCGCTCGCCGCCGCGGCCTACGCCGACCGGCTCGACATCCGCTTCTCCAGCTTCAAGGACGGGCGCGGCTTTTCGCTGGCCGCGATCCTGCGCGGCGAAGGCTATGACGGGAGCTTGCGCGCGGTCGGTCCGCTCCTGCCGGACCAGATCGACGCCTTGCTGCGCTCCGGCTTCGACAGCGTGGCGCCCGAGGAGCGCACCGGCGCGCCGCGCGCCACCGCCCGGTTCGCCCACGCCTATCAGCCCGATCCCGGCGCTCCGGCGGCGCGCCTCACCGCCCTGCAACAGCGCGCATCGGCCGCGCGCAAGGCCCGCGCCGAGGCGTTGGCCGAAGAGCTGGACGGCGCGGAGCCGGAGACGATCCTGCGCCGCGCCCTGAAGGTGTATGCCGGGCGCATCGCCCTGCTCTCCAGCTTCGGCGCGGAGGCCGCTTTGGGCCTGAAACTCCTCGCCGCGGCCGATCCGGCGACCCCGGTGCTGTTCCTGGAGACGCACCGCCATTTCGCCCAGACGCTCGCCTACAAGGACCGGCTTGTCGCCGCTTTGGGCCTGACCGATGTGCGCGTCCTCGAACCCGACGCGGCCGAGGAGGCCCGCGAGGACGGCGACGGCAAGCTTTTCGAGCGCGACGGCGAGGCCTGCTGCGCCTTGCGCAAGGTGCGGCCGCTGGCGCGCGGCCTTGACGCGTTTGACGCCGTGATCACCGGGCGCAAGCGCTATCATGGCGGGGCGCGCGGCGCGCTGAAGGCCGTGGAGTTCGACGGCGAGCGGGTAAAGATCAATCCGCTGGCCTTCCTCTCGCCGCAAGAGGTGGCCGACCGGTTCCAGGCGCTGGACCTGCCAGAGCATCCCCTGACCACGGCCGGCTACGCCTCCATCGGCTGCTGGCCCTGCACCGTGCCGGCCGAGGGGCTCGGCTCGCGCGAGGGCCGCTGGGCGGGCGAGGACCGCGAGGAGTGCGGGATCTTCGATCCCGCCAAGACCGCCCGCGCCAGGCGCGCTGGCGCGGTGCGGCTGATCTGATAGACCGGTGGGATGGGTTTCGCGCTCCTTATTGAAGACATCGGCTTCACCGCCCCCTCGCCCCCGCTTGCGGGGGAGAGGGTGAGGGTGAGGGGGACCGCCCGGGCCGGAATCGGCGACGGCGCAGATGCGGCGCGGGGGGGCCCCTCACCCCTGCCCTCTCCCCACCGTGTGGGGAGAGGGGGCGTCAACGCCGGGCGGCCTGAAGCGGGGCGGAACCGCTAGCCATGTCCGTGATCGACCTCATCGGAAACACGCCGCTGATCAGGCTGGAGGCCGCCTCGCACGCCACCGGGTGCACGATCCTGGGCAAGGCGGAATTTTTAAACCCCGGCGGCTCGGTGAAGGACCGCACGGCGCTGGGGCTCGTGCGCGCGGCGGAGGCGGCGGGATCGCTGAAACCCGGCGGCACGATCGTGGAAGGCACGGCGGGCAACACCGGCGTGGGGCTCGCCCTGGTCGCCGGGGCGCTGGGTTACAAGGCGCTGATCGTAATGCCGCGCGGCCAGAGCCCGGCCAAGCGAGACGCCCTGGCCGCGGCGGGCGCGCGCATCGTCGAGGTGGACCCGGCCCCCTATTCCAGCGAGCACCATTTCGTCCATGTCTCGAAAAAGCTCGCCGCCTCCATGCCCGGCGCAGTCTGGGCGAACCAGTTCGACAATCCGGCCAACAAGGCGTTTCACGCCGCGACCACCGGCGCTGAAATCCTGCAGCAGACCGGCGGAGCGATCGACGGGTTCATCTGCGCGGCCGGCACGGGCGGCTCGCTCGCCGGGATCGCGCAGGCGCTGCGAGCGGCGAAACCGGACGTGAAGATCGGCCTCGCCGATCCGTCCGGCGGCGCGCTCTATCGCTGGTTCACCGCCGGCGTGCTGGAAGCCGGCCCCGGCTCGATCACCGAGGGCATCGGGGTGGGGCGGATCACCGGCAATCTGAAGGACCTGAAGGTCGATCACGCCTACCGCATCGAGGACGCGGAGTTCCTGCCGATCCTGTTCGATCTCGTCGAACACGAAGGCCTGTCGCTGGGCGGCTCGGCGGGGGTGAACATCGCCGGCGCGATCCATCTGGCCAAAGCGCTCGGCCCCGGCAAGACCATCGTGACCCTCTTGTGCGACACCGGCGCGAGATACGCCGGGCGCCTGTTTGATCCCGAATACCTGCGGGCGCGCGCCCTGCCCGTTCCGCCCTGGAGCGAGGACGCACCCGCCCTCACCCCTCAAGCCTGAAAAAGGTCCGCCATGCTTGACGACACCGCCGACGTTCAGCCGGACGTCATTGATGAAGGCGCGTTCTTTTCCTGCCGCGTCACCGAGGTTCATCACTATACCGACACGCTGTTCCGCTTCCGCACCGCGCGCCCGGCGAGCCTTCGCTTCCGGCCCGGCGAGTTCGTGATGATCGGTCTTCCCGGCGAGAAAAAGCCGGTGCTGCGCGCCTATTCGGTGGCGAGCCCCAGCTGGGACGACACGCTGGAATTCTACTCCATCAAGGTGGAGGGCGGCGCGCTCACCTCGCGCCTGCGCCACATCGCGCCAGGCGACCGGGTGCTTGTGGGGAGGAAGCCCACCGGCACGCTGGTGACCGATGCGCTCAAACCTGGAAAGCGGCTCTACATGCTCTCCACCGGCACCGGCGCGGCGCCCTTCGCCAGCCTGATCCGCGAGCCCTCGGTCTATGAGCAGTTCGACGAGGTGATCCTCACCCATACCTGCCGCACGGCGGCGGAACTGGCCTATACCGAAGACCTGGTCGAGGCCGTCCGATCCGATCCGCTGGTGGGCGAGCTGGCGGCCGACCGGCTTGTGTATTTCAGCTCGGTCACCCGGGAGGCGGGCAGGCGCACCGGCCGCATCACCACCCTTATCGAAACCGGCGCACTCGCCGAGGCGCTCGGCCGGCCGGCGCTCGACCCGGCGGTCGACCGGGTGATGATCTGCGGCTCCATGGCGATGCTTGAAGAGCTTAAAACCATGCTGGAGGCGCGCGGCTTTGAAGAAGGCGCCAACGCCAGGCCGGGCGATTTCGTGGTGGAGAAGGCTTTCGCCGGCGACGGAGTCTGACCGCTCGCCGCGCTCCAGCCGGCGCGCTCCGACGCCTGATCTCGGCCGGGCTTACGGGTCTTCGCCGTTCAGCTTCTCCTCGGCGATGTCGTGCCAGGCGCTGGAGCACATGGCGTAGAGGAAGGTCGCCGACCAGGTGAGGGTCATGAAGCCCAGAAGGCTCACCCCCGCCCCGATCATGCGCATCGGGCCTTCGAGCTGGAAATCGGCGTAGCCCAGCGTGGTGAACAGCGTGGCGCTGAGAAACAGATAATCCATGTATCCCTCGCCGAAGCCCGGCGAGAAGCTGTCCGGCCACTGGCTGTGGGACAGGCCGGCGATCACAGCGCCAAGCAGCGCGATCTCCACGAAATGCACGACCGCCATGCCGCCGAAGATCACCAGCGGCTTTATGCGATGGCGGTACACCCAGGCCGGCAGGATGCGCATCAATCCGCCCAGGCTGAAATGATGGAAAAAGCCCAGCCCCGCCATCAGGGCCAGCAAGATCAGGAAAACCATGGGAGCGCTCTTTGTTCGGCTTCGCGTCACTTACGCGGGGAGCGGACCGGAGGTTTCGCGGGCGCGCGCGATGGCGAAGAATTCGCGCAACACGGGCTCGTTTTTACCGATGCTTAACCAGTCGGAGGCACACACTCACTGCGCACGCTCACTAAATAAATTCATGGAAATGGAGACGCCGCATGGAACGCCTTGCCGAACGCACGGATTACACCTTGCGCGATCCGTCCGCGCTGGGCGCATTGCTGGTTTATGATTGGCGGCTGCGCAGGATGCTCACCGACCAGGAGCTTCTCGACAGCCTGGACGGCGCGGCGAGCACCAGCATGCTGCGCAATCTCCAGCGCCAGGGCCTGATCCGGGCGCTGCACGGCGTGCGCCCGCAAGGCGGCCGGATGCGGCTGTGGACCATGGCCGATGTCTTGAAGGTGCAGGCCGGCCTGGACCTGAGCCGGCTGACCGGGACGCGGTTGACGGCGTGCGCCGACCGGCTGGCGGCGAGGGCGGCCGAGATCGACGCGCTCTTCGCCGGCTGGGAGCGGCTCGACGCGCAGACCTGCGGTCCGGTGCGCTCGGCGGTGCGCGAAGCCGATGCGGGAACGCTGTTCTGCGATCCCGATGCGCTCAGCCGGGTGCTGCGAGCCTCGATCTGCGGCTATCTGGAGCGCAATCGCTTCGATCAGGTGCGCAACCCGGCCTTCCTGCTCTGACGCTCCGGCGCCGCGCGCATTGCATTTCGCGGAAAAACCGGCTCGCATGTCGCCGACTGAAATACGGGAGGCGACACATACCCATGAGCGAGATTCGCTTTGACGGCCGCACGGCCGTCGTCACCGGCGCCGGCGCCGGTCTCGGCAGAAGCCACGCCCTGGAGCTGGCCCGGCGCGGTGCAAACGTCGTCGTCAATGATCTGGGCGGTTCGGTGGACGGCGCCGGACGCTCCAGCGCCGCGGCGCAGGCGGTCGTCGACGAGATCAAGGCGAACGGCGGCGAGGCGATCGCCCACGGGGCCAACGTCGCCAAGCCTGACGAAGTCGCCGACATGGTCGCCTCCGCGATCAAGGCGTTCGGCAAGGTCGACATCCTGGTCAACAACGCCGGCATCCTGCGCGACAAGAGCTTCTCGAAGATGGAGCTGGAGGATTTCCGCGCCGTGGTGGAGGTCCACCTCATGGGCGCGATGATCTGCACCAAGGCGGTATGGGATCACATGAAGGAAAACGGCTATGGCCGTATCGTCATGACGAGCTCCAGCTCCGGGATCTACGGCAATTTCGGGCAATCCAACTATGGCGCGGCGAAGATGGGCGTGGTGGGCCTGATGAACGTGCTCCACCTGGAAGGGCGCAAGTACGACATCCGGGTCAACACGCTGTCGCCCACCGCCTATACCCGCATGACGCAAGGCCTGATCCCCGAAGAGGCCGGCCAGCTGATGACGCCGGAAAGCGTGACCGCCGGGCTGATCCCGCTGGTGGCCGAAGACGCGCCGAACCGGCTGATCCTGTGCGCGGGCGCGGGCGGTTTCGCCGCCACGAAAATCTACGAAACGCCGGGCGTCTATCTCAAACCCGAAGAGCTCAGCGCCGAAAACGTGATGGGCGCACTTGATAAAATCACCGACGCGGCCGGCCAGGACGAGTATACTGAAGGCGGCTCGCAAACCTTCAAATTCCTCAAGGCCGCCGCCGACCATCACGGCGTCAAGCTCGGCTGACCCCGACACCCCTCACCGACTTATTGAAGGAGTTTCACCATGCGTGAAGCCGTCATCGTCTCCACCGCGCGCACCCCGATCGGCAAGGCCTATCGCGGCGCGTTCAACGACACCCAGGCCCAGGAGCTGGGCGGTCACGCCATCAAGCACGCCGTGGAGCGCGCGAAGATCGATCCGAAGGAGATCGACGACGTGGTCATGGGCGCGGCCATGCAGCAGGGGTCGACCTTCCAGAATCCGGCGCGCCAGTGCCTGATCCGCGCCGGGCTTCCCACCTCGGTGGCCGGCCAGTCCATGGACCGCCAGTGCGCGTCCGGCATGATGGCGATCGCCACCGCGGCCAAGCAGATCGTCTCCGACGGCATGCAGATCACCGTGGGCGGCGGGCTTGAGTCCATCTCGCTGGTCCAGAACGAGCACATGAACCTGCACAAGGCGTTCGATCCCTGGATCAACGAGCACGTGCCCGCGCTCTACATGTCCATGCTGGAGACCGCCGAGATCGTCGCTCAGCGCTATGACGTCAGCCGCGAGGCCCAGGACGAATACGCCCTGCAGTCCCAGCAGCGCACCGCCGCGGCCCAGAAGGCCGGCAAGTTCGACGACGAGATCGTGCCCCTGCCCTCCACCATGCTGGTGAAGGACAAGGCCACCGGGGAGATCTCCAGGAAAGAGTTGACGCTGGAGAAGGACGAGGGCAATCGTCCCGAGACCACGCTGGAGAACCTGCAAGGCCTGAACCCGGTCTTCGCCAACGGCATGCAGGTCAAGGAAGGCAAGTACATCACCGCCGGCAACGCCTCCCAGCTCTCCGACGGCGCCAGCGCCGCGGTGCTCATGGAGCGCAAGGAAGCCGAAAAGCGCGGGCTTGAACCGCTGGGCGTCTATCGCGGCATCGCGGTGGCGGGCCTTGATCCCGACGAGATGGGCATCGGCCCGATCTACGCCGTGCCGAAGCTCCTGAAGGCCAACGGCCTGACCATGGACGATATCGGCCTGTGGGAGCTCAACGAAGCGTTCGCGGTGCAGGTGCTCTATTGCCGCGACAAGCTCGGCATCCCCAATGAGAACCTGAACGTCAACGGCGGTGCGATCTCGGTGGGCCACCCCTACGGCATGTCCGGCGCGCGCATGGTCGGCCACGCCCTCATCGAGGGCAAGCGCCGCGGCGTGAAATACGTGGTGTGCACCATGTGCGTCGGCGGCGGCATGGGCGCGGCGGGCCTGTTTGAAGTCCTGTAAACCGCCCGAACGCCAGAGCGTCATGATCGACCACGCCCGCCCGGGAGCGATCCCGGGCGGGCGTTTTGCGTTGCACACCCAAGCGCCTCGCAATCGCGGACGCACGCGCCTAGATTTTCATCCATGATCAAACCCGAACAGCTCTTGCGCGAGACCGAGGCCGGGCTGTGGTGCGAGCCGGGCGGGTTCTTCATCGATCCCATGCGCCCCAGCGAGCGCGCCCTCGTCACCCACGGCCACGCCGACCATGCGCGGGCGGGCCATCAGAGGGTCGCCGCCACGCCGGAGACGCTGGCGATCATGGAGGCGCGCTATGGCGAGGCGTTCACCCCGAGCCGCCAGCCGCTCGCCTATGGTGAAACGATCCGCATGGGCGAGGTGGACGTCTCGCTCCACCCGGCCGGCCATGTGCTCGGCTCGGCCCAGGCGCGGCTGGAATGGAAGGGGCTGACCATCGTGGTGTCCGGCGATTACAAGCGCCGCCGCGACCCCACCTGCGCGCCCTTCGAAGTGGTCCCGGCCCATGTCTATGTGAGCGAGGCGACCTTCGGACTTCCGGTGTTCCGCCATCCCGACGACGCGGGCGAAATCGCCAAGCTGCTCGCCAGCGTGAAGCGGTTCCCCGAGCGCGCGCACCTGGTGGGCGCCTATGCGCTGGGCAAGGCGCAGCGCGTGATCATGCTGATCCGCGAGGCCGGCTATCACGAGCCGATCTACATCCACGGCGCCCTGAAACAGCTCTGCGATCTCTACCGCGAGCACGGGGTGGAGCTGGGCGAGCTTCGAAACGCCACGCTGAAGGATGAGGAGGGCAAGAAGGCCGATTTCGCCGGCAAGATCATTCTCGGCCCGCCCTCGAGCTTTCAGACCAGCTGGGCGCGGCGCTTTCCAGACCCCGTGACCTGTTTCGCCAGCGGCTGGATGCGCGTGCGGGCGCGCGCCCGGCAGCGCGGCGTGGAGCTTCCGCTCATCCTCTCCGACCATTCCGACTGGGACGAGTTGACACAGACCGTGCGCGACGTGAACCCGGAGGAGCTCTGGATCACCCATGGCCGCGAGGATGCGCTCGCCCGCTGGGCCGAGCTGGAAGGCTATAAGGCGAGACCACTTTCGCTGGTGGGGTACGAGGAGGAGGATAGCTAGCGGTGATGTCCTCCCCCTTCATGGGGGAGGTGTCCCGAAGCTTCAGCTTCGGGACGGAGGGGGTTAGGCGCCTGATGTTCAACCAAAACCGAATGTAGCCTCACCCCACCCGGCCCGGAGCTTCGCTCCGGCCCACCCTCCCCATCAAGGGGAGGGACAAAGGCCCTGTTCTCCGCCGATGATCAATTTCCATGCACCCTCTCCCCCTCTCCGCCCTTCCCGACCTGTTCGAGACCTGGTTTCAGCGCCGGGGCTGGGCGCCGCGGGTCCATCAGCGCGAGATGGTCGCCGCCGCCGAGGCCGGCGAGGACGCGCTGCTGATCGCGCCCACCGGCGGGGGCAAGACGCTGGGCGGGTTTCTGCCCAGCCTCATCGATCTGGAGCGCATCGCGCGCGAGGGCGGCAAGACCCGGCCCCACCGGCTGCATACGCTCTATATCTCGCCGCTGAAGGCGCTCTCCCAGGACGTGGCGCGCAATCTGCTCACTCCGGTCACCGAGATGGGCCTCGATCTGCGCATCGAGACGCGCACCGGCGACACGCCCCAGTCCAAGCGCACGCGCCAGCGCCAGAGTCCGCCGGACATTCTTCTGACGACGCCCGAACAGCTGGCCCTGTTCTGCGCGCAGGCCAACGGCAAGGCCTTCTTCGAGCATCTCCAGGCGGTGATCGTGGACGAGGTCCACGCCCTGGCGCCCGGCAAACGCGGCGATCTTCTGTCGCTGGGCCTCGCCACGATCTCCCGATACGCGCCCCGGGCGCGCCGCATCGGGCTGTCCGCGACGGTGAAGGATGTGGACGGCCACGCCCGCTGGCTGTCGGCCCAAACAGGCGAGACCAGCCGCTTCGCCCGGGTGGTGCGCGGGGAAGGCGGCGCCGAGCCGGAGGTGTCGATCCTGACGCCCGAAGAACGCATCCCCTGGGCCGGCCATACCGGGCGCCACGCCATCCAGTCGGTCTATGAGCTGATCAAGACCGCAAAGACCGCGCTCATCTTCGTGAACACGCGCAGCCAGGCTGAATTCACCTTCCAGATGCTGTGGAGCGTCAATGAGGACGCGCTTCCGATCGCGCTTCACCACGGCTCTTTATCGGCCGAGCAGCGCCGCAAGGTGGAGGCGGCCATGGCCGCGGGCGCGCTGAAGGGGGTGGTGTGCACCTCCACGCTCGATCTCGGGATCGACTGGGGCGATGTGGATCTGGTCGTCCAGATGGGCGCGCCGAAGGGCTCGGCCCGGCTGATCCAGCGCCTGGGACGCGCCAATCACCGCCTCGACGCGGTCAGCCGGGCGGTGCTTGCGCCCACCAACCGGTTCGAGCATCTGGAATGCCAGGCCGCGCGCGAAGCGGTGGCGGAAAAGGCGCTGGACGGCGAACCCTTGCGCGCCGGCGCCCTGGACGCGCTCGCCCAGCACGTGATGGGCCGGGCGTGCGGCGAGCCGTTTCGCGACGAGGATCTCTACGCCGAAATCATCACCTCGGCCCCGTACGCCGAACTGCCGCGCGAGACCTTCGACCGGATCCTGAAATTCGTCGCCGACGGCGGGTATGCGCTGGGGTCCTATGACCGGTTCAAGCGCATCGTGAAGGGCAAGGACGGGCTGTGGCGCGCCCGCACCCGCGAAGCCGCCCAGCGTCACCGCATGAATGTGGGCGTGATCGTGGAAAGTCCCATGCTGGACGTGCGCCTCATACGCGGCGGGGCTCGGCCAAGCGCAGACCCGATGTCCTCCCCCGTTCACGGGGGAGGTGTCAGCGAAGCTGACGGAGGGGGGAAGCGGCCTTTGAGG
>JBNPED010000029.1:0-141598 GCA_051117435.1 Oceanicaulis sp.
GAAGATCGACAGATAACGCCTTGGACATGTCCGCCGGCCTCCTCTCCCGGCAGACAGTCTGAATCAGAGTTCGGTCTCCATGGGAATCCCCAATCCGATTCAATCAGTCAGGATGACGCTCTAGAGCCGCTCGCCGGTCACTGCGTCGATGACCGCGAGCGCGGGGAGGCGTCGGCCGGCGATTTCTGCCGCGATCTGAGCGTTCCAGTTTGGCGAGCAGACCAGGAAGATCGCGTCATTCAACGCCGCCGTGTCATCGGGATGGGCGACCGGGCTTGGTAAGTCCGCGAACTCGCCGCCGATCTTGCTGGGCGATTTATCGAGCACCTGGACGGTGTTGAAATACTCCGCCAGAAGCGGTGCGGCGCGCTCGGCGTACTCGTTCGCGCCCCAGAGAAAGACCGGGGTGTGCGGGCTTGCGGCGAGGTCGACGGCGAGCGCCGCGGCGCGCCTGGCGGTCTCGGCTCTGGCTTCGCGCGCTTGTCGCGCGACGTCGTAGGCGGCGCGCGCCCGGTCCGGCGCGCCAGGGTCCGCAACGCCCGGTTCGACCTGATCACGCTTTTTCGCGACCAGGCGCTGGCCGTAGGCGACGGTGCCGGCGCCGGCTTCGAGGGGCTCCAGCCCGCAGAGCCGCGCGAGCCGGGCGAGACTTTCCGGCGTGAAGTGGAGGAGATGCTCCATATTGAGCGAGTCTTCCGGGTGGGTCTCGTAATTCGGCACCTCCAGCACCACGAGACCGCCGGGTCTGACAAGGCGTGCGACTTCCGAGAGCCAGGCGCGCGGATCGGTGACGTGCTCAAGAACGTAATAGGCGACCGCCGCGTCCGCCTCGCCCGGCGCCGGGGCCGCGTCGTTTGCGCCGAGATAGCCTTTCGCCACGCTCGAGGCTTCGTCGGCCTCCACAGGATCGAATCCGAACGCGTCGAAGCCGGCCTCTCGCAGGAGCGTGGTGAACGCACCGTCATTGGCGCCGATCTCGATGACGCGTCCGCCAGCCGGAACATGGCGCTTCACCGCCTCGGTGCGCGCTTCGGCGTCGAAGTGCAGCTCGCCGCCGCGATGGCCGATATGGGCGTCGCGGTAATAGGCCATGAGGAAGGCTTCGTCCGGCCGTTGCGCCGCGCAGACGAAGCCGCAGGCCGGGCACACCGCATCGGTGAAGGCCATGTCGAAATCGCGGGTGCGGCCGCGCACCCGATAACGCCGCTCGCCCAGCGTCTCCAGATCCTTCGCACCACAGAGATCGCAGGGCGCCGCGCACCAGTCCGCGGTTGCGAGCTCGCGCCGGCTCATGACGCGGCCTTCCTTTCAAGCTGCTCTGCCTGGCGCTCCAGCACCCAGCGCGAAAGCGACGGCGTGAAAGTGGAGGTCATCGCGGCGGCGGTCTCCAGATCGTTATAGCGCAGCTGGATCGAGACCCGCACGCGATCCGACCGGTTCGCGCCGCTGCGATGGATGAGGCGTTGGTCGAAGATCACGGCCTCGTCGGGCCCCGGGGCGACGGGCTTGAACGCGTCGTCCGGCGGCGATGCTTCGCATTCGAACCATTCATGGCCGGCCTCGTAGCGCCGGAACGGCGCCGGGCCATGACGATGAGAGCCTGGCGCGACCTCCACCGGTCCCATGTCCGGCGTGACCGGGCCGATCCCGGTCCAGATCACCACCGCGCGCGCCGACAGCATGGAGTACCACCAGTCCTGATGCGCCGGCGTGGCGAAACGCGTGTCGCCCGGCCGGTCGAGGCGCACCAGCGGATTGGTGCCGGCGCTGGGCCGGGCGAGGCCGGCGGCGCGCGCAGCCGCCTTGAAGGCGGGCGCGTTGATCAGCGCGATCACCTCGGGAAGCGCCGGGAAGACCTCGTAGCAGGCGCGCGTGGCGGCGCGGTCGGTTTCGCGGGCGTGCATGAAGGCCAGCCGCTCACTCAAGGTGTCGCCCTCCACCGCGCCCAGAACGCGGCGCGCGATGAATCCCGCGGCGTCGGCGAGCGCGGCTTCCGCCTCCGCCTTCGCCGCAGCGATCTCGGGCCCGCCGATCAGGGCGTACCCTTCGCTTGCAAAGCGTGCGGCGTCGAACGGCGCGTTCATGCCGTCAGCCGCGCCTCTAGCAGCGATTGCAGGGCGCGCGCGTCGAGGCGCTCGGGGTTGGTGTTCGAGGCGTAGGCGAAGCCGTCCGGCGCCGGGGTCGCGCCGGCGGCGAGCCAGGCCTCGCGCACCTTGGTCTCGAAGCTCGGCAGGATGACGTAGCGGTCCTCCAGCTCCACGGTGGAGCGCGCATCGTCTTCCGGCACCATCACCTCGTGCAGTTTCTCGCCGGGGCGGATGCCGATGATCTTGTGCGGCAGGTGCGGGGCGATCGTTTTCGCCAGATCAACGGTCGACATGGAGGGGATTTTCGGCACGAAAATCTCCCCGCCCTTCGCCATGGCGAGCGCGGAGAGCACGAAATTCACCCCCTGGCTCAGCGTGATCCAGAAGCGCGTCATGCGCGCGTCGGTGATGGGCAGATGGTCGGCGCCTTGCTCCACGAGCTTTCTGAAGAACGGCACCACCGAGCCGCGCGAGCCCACGACATTGCCATAGCGCACCACCGAGAAGACCGGCCCGTCCGCCCCGCCCATGGCCTGGGCGGCGGTGAAGATCTTGTCCGACGCCAGTTTCGAGGCGCCGTAGAGATTGAGCGGGCTCGCCGCCTTGTCGGTGGACAGGGCGCAGACATGGCGCACGCCGCGCTTGATGGCGGCGGTGACCACGTTCTGGGCACCCATGACATTGGTCTTGATGCACTCGAACGGATTGTATTCCGCGATCGGCACATGCTTCAGCGCCGCGGCGTGGACCACCACGTCGACGCCGCGCATGGCCATGTCCAGCCGGTCCTCGTCGCGCACATCGCCGATGAAATAGCGCAGCGCCTTGTGCTCGGCCGGGCTGAAGCGCTGGGCCATTTCGTACTGTTTCAGCTCGTCGCGCGAGAACACGATCAGCTTTTTCGGCTGGTATTCGCGCAGCACCGTCTCCACGAACAAGGTCCCGAAACTGCCCGTGCCGCCTGTGATCAGCACCGTCTTTCCGTTCAGATCGATGCGCGGCTCGGCGAAGTCGCGGTTAAGGAACATCCGGTCGAGATCTTGCGCCGTACGGGTCATGAAACGCCTCGATTCGCGACGGCCGCCGGGCGGAGACCGATTCGTCGTTGCGTTAACCTTTCGCCGCGCCGGGTTAACGGGGCGTTAGGCGGGGTGGGGCACGGTCTGCAGGACTGTTTCGGGTCGAGGAGGGCCGCCCGTGACGACCGCGCTTGTGATCTCCGCTTCGCTCGAAACCCGCGCGCCCGGCGCCGCCCTGGCGCTCCTGAGCGGACGCCCGGCTCTGGAGATCATGATCAACCGCGCCCGGCGCACGCCCGGCGTCGATCTGGTGGCCTGCGTCGTTCCCGAAGGCGAGGCGGAGGACCCGCTCGCCGAAGCCGCGCAGGATTTCGGCGCGCTGACCGTGCGATCGCCCGCTTCGGCCCCGCTCGCCGGCCTCGCCGAGGCCGCCGAAGACGCCGACGCCGGGCGCGTGCTGCATGTGCGCGGGGTGCAGCCCTTCTTCGATCCGGTGATCGCGGGCGGGGTGCTCGCCTTGCTCACCGACAGCCGGGCGGACATCGCCACCAACGCCGCGCCGGCCCTGTTTCCCGACGGGCTGGATTGCGAAGCCTTCGACGCCGCGCTTCCCGCGTCGCTGGGTCAGGTGCGCCAGGACCGCGTGAGCGCGGCGCTTCAGGGCGGGCGCGTCGCCAATCTGCGCGGGCCGGGCGGCGGGATGGAGCGGCTGCGCTGGCGGCTGGACCATGCGGCCGATCTGGAGTTCGCCCAGGCCGTCCACGTCGCGCTGGGTCCTGCGGCGATGAGCGCCGACGCGGCGGAGATCGCCGGGCTGTGCCTGCGCCGGCCGGACATCGCCGCGCTCAACACCGCCTTCGTGGACGAGGCGCGGCTGGCCGGCGGCGTACGCGGCGCGGTCCAGACCCGGCCGGTGAATTTCCTGCGCGCCGCGTAACGGGTCGTTCAGCTCAAATCCTAACGCTTTCTTAGCCGGTTTCAGGCGACCATATCCGGTGGCGCGGTGTGCGCGCCGTTCGCTTGGAGCTGTGGGAGCCATGGTGTTCTCGGCCGGATTGCTCGGCGCCTGGTATGGAGCGCAGGCCGCGCAGAGCCTGGCGCTGACCAGCAGCCGCGCGAGCGCGCCCCAGGCCCAGGCGAACACAGGCCAGCCCACCTCGCGCGAATCCGGCGTCCTGCCGCCCTGGGATCCGCGCGGCGAGATCGTCGCTCTGGACGCGCTGCGCCGCTCGGTCCTCGCCGACGGAAACTTCTTCGACGCCAGCTATGGCCGCTTCGCCGATCAGGAGGTCAGCGAGGACGAGAAGAAGCTTTTCGCCCTGCACCAGGGCCTGCGGCGGCTGCAGTCGCTCGCCTCGGCGGCGGGCGAGAAGACCGCCGGCGACACCGACCGCTCCTTCTGGCAGCGCCGCTTCGCCGAAGGCCTTGCGCAGATGGACTCCTATTTCGACGGGCTCGGCCTTGAGGGCGTGTCCGTGGTGAAGGGCGAGGATCTGTCGAAGGCGGAGAGCACGCTGGCGATCTCGCGCGGGCGCTCGGAATATCTTGGCGGCGCGGTGCACACCGGCGCCTTCGACGCCCCGGTGGAGGCGCTCGCCGACGCCATGGATCTCACCATCACGGTGCGCAAGAACGGGGTGGACACCGACATCGCCGTGTCGTTGGGCGCGGACCCTTCGCGCACGCTGGACGATTTTCTGACCGCGGTGAACACCGAGCTTGAAAACGCCGGCATGCTGACCCGGCTGTCACGGGTGCGCCTGGGTGAGCCGGACGAAAACGGGATCGTTCAGGGAAACACCTGGGGCTTCAAGATCGAGGGCATCCTCACCGAGCGCGTCAGCTTCTCCGGCGCCGGCGGCCAGCCTGCGGTCTACACCGCCGGGATCAGCGGAACCGGCGACAGCGCGGCCGGGCAGCTGACCAAGTTCGTCGATCTGGCCTCGGGCGGAACGCTGGACTTCTCCCGGCGCATCGAGGCCGATCCCACGGTGAGCGAAACGACCGGCGAGGACGGCGAGACCTCGTCCAGCGAGACCGCCAACCCCTTGTCGGTGCTCGCCACGGCGCGTGGCGCCGATGGCGAGATTTATGTGGTCGGCCAGGCGGCGAGCGCCGTGGACGGTCAGCAGATCAAGGGCGAGCGCGATCTCGTTCTGATGCGCTACGACACCACCGGCAAGCGCGTCTGGACGCGCACGCTCGGCGCGGCGGGCGAAGCTTCGGGCGCCGCATTGGCGGTGGATTCCAGCGGAAACGTCGTGGTGGCCGGGTCGGTCAAGGGCGCGCTCGGCGAAACCACCCAGCTCGGCGGGAGCGATTCGCTGGTGGTGAAATTCTCCGCCGACGGGGTGGAGCAATGGGCGCGCCGCTTCGGCGGGGGCGCCGACGACCGCGCGAACACGGTGAGCCTCGGCGCGGACGGAACGGTCTTTGTGGCCGGCGAGGCCAAGGCGGGGTTCGGCGGCGTGGCGTCGGGCGGCGGGAGCGACGGCTATGTGCGCGCCATCGCCGCGGACGGGACGACGCAATTCACGCGCGGCGTGGAGACCGGCGCCGGGACCGAGCGCGTCAAGGCGAGCGCCATGGCCGCCGACGGCGGGCTCATCCTCGCCAGTGAGGTGGACGGGCGCGCGGTGCTGACGAAATACGCCGCCGGGGATGACGGGACAGGCGCGCCGGCCTGGCGGCTCGACCTCGGCGACATGGACGGCGGACGCATCGGCGCCATCGCCGTGGGCGACGACGGCGCGGTGTATCTCTCCGGCGCGGCCGGCGCGAATTTCCAGACCGGCAGCCAGATCAACGCCAATCAGGGCGGGCGCGACGCGGTGCTGGTGAAGATCGGCGACGCCGGCGCGTCGGCGAGCGTCGATTATGTGAGCTTCCTGGGCTCAGCCGAGGACAATTCGGCGAGCGCGGTCACCGTGTCGGGCGGCTCGGTCTATATCGCCGGCAAGACGTCCGGGGCCTTGCCCGGCGCGGCGCAAGTCGGCGACCGCAACGCTTTCGCCGCCGGCTTCGACGCGGCCACCGGCGCGGTGCAGTGGACGCAGCAAGTGTCCGGGCGCGGCGGCTTGTCGGAGGCGGCCGGCGTGATCGTCGATCCCGAAGGCGACGGGGTGCTGGACCGGCTCGGCCTGCCCTCGGGCGCGGTGGCCTACGCCGACAGCCGGGTCGTCACGGCGCGCTCCAGCGTGCGCGAGGGCGATCATTTCTTCGTTTCGGTGGACGGCGGACGCAAGCGCAAGATCACCATCGACGCCGACGACACCATGCGCTCGCTCACCTTCAAGCTGAACGCGGTCCTGGTGCTGGACGGGACCTCGGACGTGCGCCGCTCGTCCGGCGGCGACATGCTGCGCATCACCCCCAAGGAAGGCGTCACGGTCACCCTGTCGGCCGGCAAGGAGGGCCAGGACGCGCTCTCCGGTCTCGGCCTCCCGGAAGGCTCGATCCGCGGCAAGGCCTCGCTTCTGAAGCGGGACGAGGAGACCACCAGCGATGCGCCGAAAGTGTTCGCGCTGGAGCTGCCGCGCACGCTGTCCATCGCGGACCGGGACGGCGCCCTGGCGGCCATGGAGGCGTTGTCGAACGCCGTGGCCAAGGTGCAGCGCGCCCATCGCGAATTGACGCTCGATCCGGCGCTGAAAGATCTCCTGGAAGGCCCGCAGGCGGGCCGGCGCGGCGGAACCGTGCCCGCCTACCTGCAGTCCCAGCTCGCCAATTACTCCGCCGGCCTGCAGCGGCTGAACGGCGGCGGCGGCGGCGGGGGCTCGACGCTGGCGCTGTTCTAGGGCGCGGCCGCGCTATAGGCTTGGGCGTTCTTTAGACGCCGCAGGGAAGCCGCCATGACCGACGACATCACCCGGCCGCAGGTCCTTGGCGAGGCCTACGTCCATCTGCTGGACGGTGGCGGCGCCATGCCGGTCGCAGTCGACGCGCGCTTCTGGAGCGAGGGGGTGTCGCAGCTGCCGCCCGGCCGGCTGGTCAGCCTGTTTGACAACGCCGCCGACTGGACCGTCTGGGAGATGCATCCGGAGGGCGAGGAGGTCATCTTCGCACTTGAGGGCGCCTTCACCTTCCATTTCGAGCGCGGGGAAGAGCGATGGTCGCAGACGCTGTCAGGCGGGGCGTTCCTGATCGTTCCGCGCGGCGTCTGGCACACGGTCGACGTCGCCACGCCCGGCCGGTGCCTGTTCATCACCGCCGGCGAAGGCACGCAGCACCGCGAGCGTGAGGCGACGGGAGCCCAATAAAAAAAACCGCCCCTCCCGTTTCCGGAAGGGGCGGCGTTCAGTCCGTCGCGATCTGGCGTCCCTAGTCTTCGAACGCCTTGATCAGGGTGCGCAGATGGGCGCGGTGGGCGCGGGCTTCGCGCGAGCCCATGAGATCGGGCACCCAGTCCGGTCCCACCCAGCCCTTCACGTCGTTGATCGAGGCCAGCGCCGCCGACTTGGCGAACGGCGGATAGGGGCTCGACGGGCTGGCGATGCTGATCAGCTGCTGCAGATAGGCGACCTGCAGGTTCTGGCGGTAGGTGTTCGGCTCGCCGCGCACATCGGCCTGATAGACGATGCGGGTGAGGTCCTCCAGATACGCCGCCGGCGCGTACTCTCCGCCATAGCGCGCCGCGTCGCCCATGCGGTTGAGCACGTTGGGGTGCAGCAGATGGGCCATGATGGCCATTTGCTGGGCGTAGGCCCGGGCGTGCAGGGACGGGTCTTCATCGGTCGGGAAGTGATCGAAGAAGCGCCGCTGACGCTGCAGCCGGTCGGCGAAGGCTTCCTCGGCGGTGAACGCCTCAGGCCCGAACACCGCGGCCTCCAGCACCTCCAGCGCCTGCTCCTGCTTCTCCCGCGGGACGGGCACGAACGGCGTCTGTGCGCCCTCCTGACCGACCACGGCGCGGTTGTTGTAGATCCCGCCCACATGGCGGCTGGCCACGTTCGCCGCGCCGAAGCGCTGGCCGGACAGGATCAGATAGCTGGTGAGCAGATTCTGATAGGTTTCTCCCTCCTCGACCGCGGTCTCGGGCAGCGCTGCGATGGTGTCGTTGATCAACGAAACCCGCTGATCGGCCCAGCTCACCGGATCATCGGACAGGTCGTTGATCATGACGCGCGGGTCGATGTGACGGCCGGGGCTGCGCATGTCGTCGGCGTCGTTGCCCAGGAACAGCTCGCGCTCGGTGGAGCGGGCGAGGATCGCGGGCAGCGCTTCTTCGTCCGGCGTGTAGCCGTACTGGATCGCCCAGACGTCATAGGCGCCGGGGATTTCCTGGCTGTACTGCACCGTCTCGCCGTCCAGGGGCAGGTTCAGCGCGGGATAGTCCATGATGGAGTGGGTGACGGTCTCGCCGCTCGCCAGATCCTCCAGGCTCACCCCGGAGCTGGCGCCCATATTGTGCATCAGGCCCAGCGTGTGGCCGATCTCGTGGATGACGAGATAGTGCAGGGACTGGCGGATCAGCTCGTCCATCTCCACTTCGCTGGCGTTCTGAGCGGCCAGCGCAGCGAGACCCGCCTGGGTCTCGAACTGCAGGTGTTCGGCGAAATTGCACATCGCGCCATGTTCATGGTCGTGCTCGAACAGGTGCTGCGGCTCGCCTGTCAGCTCGGCCATCTGGTCGGCCGGCAGCCATTGGGAGAGGCCCGCCACGTCGAACAGCTCCGAATAGCGGATGCGGTTCGTCAGGAAGACGTATTCCAACATGATGTCCGCGCCGATGATCTCGCCGGTGCGCGGATTGGTGAAGCTCGGCCCGTAGCCGCCGAAGGGCGGGGTGGGCGAGGAGGTCCAGCGCAGCACGTTGTAGCGGATGTCGCCGGCGTCCCAGTCGGCGTCGTCGGGCTGGACGCGCACCTCGATGGCGTTGGAGATCCCCGCCGCCTCGAACGCCTGGTTCCAGGTCAGCGCCGCGTCGCGGATCGTGTCGCGCAGCTCCACCGGGGTGGTGTTCTCGATCCACCAAACGATGGGCTCGACCGGGTCGGAGACCTCCGCTTCCGGGTCCTGTTTCACCAGGCGCCAGCGATTGATCACGTCGTCATAGGGCGTGACGCTGGTGTCGGTGAGATTGGTGACGCGCTGACCGAAATAGCCGACGCGGAAATCGTCGCTGCGCGGCTCGAAGCCGTCCTCGGGCATCGCCACGAAGGAGTGCTGCAGCAGCACCGCCACCGAGCGCGGATCGGTGATCTCCGCGCCGCCGCCATTGCGGGGGCTGCCTTCCTGATAGACGTACTCGACCACCACGTCGGTGTTCTCCGGATAGGAGCGCACGTCGGTGATGCGGGTCTGACCGGCTTGCAGACGACCGAGCCCGAACGCGTCTTCGGCGCCGGGGCCGCGGGGCGGCGTCGGCTTGACCTGATGCAGGTCCTCGCCTTTCAGCAGATCGCCCACGTCGACCAGATAGCGCGCGGGCGTCGCCTCTTCGCCTTCGCCCGAAGCCGGGGTCTCGGCCTTGATCTCCAGCAGGGCGAGCGGCGCGCGGGTGATGTTGGCTTCCGAAGCGCGCGACAGGGCGTTGTCTTCATCGAAGGAGAAGCGCGTGTTCTCCGCGGCGATCTCGATATCGCCGTAGCGCTTGGTGAAGGTGAGGACTTCATTGGCGCGGAACTGGCCGCGGAAATGGCCGACGCGCGGCGCGCCGTTCTCGGTGTAGGTGAAATAGATCACCTCCTCGCCGAGCTGGTCCTGGCTGATCTCCATGTAGAGATCGCCGTCTTCGGGATCGCGATAGAGGGTGAACAGACCCTCCATCGCCTCGAAGTCCTCGACGAAGCTCTCGATCGTGTCCTCGTCCTCGTCCGCCTCGCTTTCGTCCTCCTGGGCGAAAGCCGGAGACGCGACGGCCGCAGCCGCCAGCAGAGCCGCGAACCAGCGGCTGCGATAGATGGTCATGGGTTCGCTCCCCTCCCGATGTATTCGGTTTGAGACTAGGGCGTGCGGACGGGTCCGGCCAAGGTCGCGCGGGTTACCATTCGGTCACAATCGCAGCGCTGTCGCTTTTTTGCACAGGACGTTGCAGCCGGGCCGCTGGATGGACGCGGGCCGTATGTTCTATATATGTTCCAGTCTCGACCCGTCACAAGCCGCCCTGGTGCCCTCCGATGAGCGACCCCGAAAGCGATCTGCGCGATGCGCTCGCCTACGCCCTGTGGCGCTCGCCCTGGCGCACCCGGCTCGGCGGCCTGGACGCCTGCCGTCTGGCGGCGGGCGATCTGGTGCGCCATCTGCGCCGCGCCGGCTATCAGGTGAACGCCGGAGAGCCGGTGAAGCCCCATGGCGGCCTGGCGCGCGGGCACGGGGAGGGCGGAGAGTAGCGCGCGCCGGCCAACACTCCGCCGCCCGCGCGCCAAACGCCCCAAAGCCGCAGCGCCCTCGCGCTAAGCGGTCGCGCCTAGTCGTCGAGGCCTTCGAGCAGCACCTCCACCGCGGCGATCAGCGGCAGATCCTCGCCCGCCGAGGCCGCCTCCGGCGGATTGTCCACCAGAATGTCGGGCTGCAGCGTCTGGTTCTCCACCGGCTGATTGTCCTGATCGAGCACCGGCAGCTGCGGGATGCCGAACACCAGGTCGCCGCTCATCAGCGTCTCCCACCACACCGCGGTGCCGGTGCCGGGCACCGGCATGCCCACCAGCGGGCCGATGCCGAAGAGCTGATAGGCGAACGGGAACATGTGGGCGTTGGAGTAATTGCCCTCGTTCATCACCACCGCGCTGGGCTTGGTCCAGCGCTCTTCCGGCGCGCCGGGGATGATCCGGTCGCGGGCGCGAAGATTGAAGTAGGGCTCCCCGGAGAGCAGCACCAGAAGATCGTCGTGCAGCCAGCCGCCTCCGTTGAAGCGGGTGTCCACGACCACCGCCTCCTTGTTGAAATTGCGGCCCATCAGCTCGCCATAGATCTGCCGGTAGCCGCTGTCGGACATGGAGCGGATATGCACATAGCCGATGCGGCCGTCCGAGGCCTCTTCGACGATGGCGCGCCGGCGGTCGATCCAGCGCTCGTACAGCGCCTGGCTTTCCGCGCCGCGCGAATAGGTGCGCACGATCACGTCGCGCGGCCGGTCAAGGCCGCCGGGACCGCGCACCGTCATGCGGATCCGCTCGCCGGCCACGCGGTTGAGCAGGCTGAACGGGTTCGTGGTCTCGTTCAGAGTGACGCCGGAAATGGCGGTGATCCGCGTGCCCGGCGCGATGTTGAGGCCCTCCCGGTCGAGAGGTCCGCCGGGAAGGACCTCGGCGATCACCAGGCCCGGACCGTCGGCGGAGAGGTCGAAGATCGCCCCCAGCGCGGCCGTGCTGTCGTCGTCGGAATCGCCCGAACCGTAACGCATGCCGGTATGGCTGGCGTTCAGTTCGCCCAGCATTTCGCTCATCAGCGTGGCGAAGTCGCGATTGTTCGACACCGCGCCGACCTTGGGCTCGTAGGCGGCGCGCGTGGCGTCCCAGTCCAGGCCGTGGAAATCGGGGTCGTAGAACTTGTCGTCGACCTGGCGCCAGACATGCTCGAAGAAATAGGCCCGCTCGGCGTCGGCCCGCAGTGTCATTTCGCCGGAGACTTCAATCGGTTCGACCGACCCGCCGGACAACGTCACCTTCCGAAGTCCGCCGTCGGCGAGCACGATCGCGGTGGAGTCGTCCACCAGCTCGATCGAGGCCGAGCGCGCGCCAAGGCTCGCGAGCTTCTTGGTCTCGTCCTTGAACAGGTCCTGGACCCAGAGATCGAACCCGCCTTCAAAGCGGGAGAGATAATAAAGCTTGCCATAATCCTCGCTCCAGGCCGCATCGGCGAGCTGGGAGGAGTGCATGGTCAGGCGCACCGTGCGGTCCTCGACCCGGTCAAATTCGATCTCCAGGTCTTCGGCCATCCAGGCTTCGATCCAGGTGAAGAAGTCGAACAGGCCGCCGGACCGGTTGGTCTCCGCCTCGCCGTCCTCGCCGCCGTTTTCTTCGTCCTCGATCTCCTTCAGCAGGGCGCGTTCATCCTCATTGAGATTGAACCGGTCCCACGCGGCCTGGGTGAGGAAGGTCGCCACCACGTCGACTTCCGAGCCCCAGGAGCCGTGCGAGCGCTCGCCGTAACGGTCGGAGATCCACATGATCGCCTCGCCGCTGGGGTGCCAGACGGGCGCGTTGTCGCCATAGCCGGAAATCGACACGTTGCGCGGCTCGGCCGACCCGTCGGCCGGAGCCACGCCGATATCGTTGTAAAAATAGCTGCCGGCGATGTAGCTCGCGGTCACCCAGTTCGAATCCGGCGACCAGTCGAAGCTGATGTCGCCGTCGGCGTAGGAATAGTTGAGCTCCGGCGAGAACAGGACCCGGCGGTTCGACCCGTCGCGATTGATCACCGCCACCGCGTCGCGGTTCTCGATGAAGGCGATCTTGTTTCCGTCCGGGCTGTAGAGCGGCTGGAAGGCTTCGCCGTCCTCCACGGTGAAGACCCGGCGCTCCTCAAGCCGTGTCGCGGCGGAGAAGCGCGGCTCGTTCTCGTCAGTGAGCCGCGTCTCATAGAGCGACCAGGCGCCGTCGCGATTGCCGGCGTAGATCAGCGCCCGGCCCTCGGGGTGGAAGTCCACCGAGCGTTCCTGTTCGGGCGTGTTGGTGATGCGCACCGTTGTCGCGAAATCGGCGGAGGTGACGAACACCTCGCCGCGCGCCACGAACGCGATCTCCTTGCCGTCGGGGCTGACGGCGAACTCGCTGATCCGCCCGGCCACCGGGAAGGGCTGGGGCGCGTCGCGCAGCGGCACGGCCGGGAAGCTCACGTTCAGGTGTTGCGGCTCTTCTCCGCGGCGCACGGTGTAAAGCTCCCCGTGCTGGGAGTAGGCCAGCAGCCCGTCGGCCGAGCCGCTGAGCTCGCGCGCGGGCTGCGGCCCGTGATCGGACAGGCGTTCGTGCTCGCCGGTGTCGAGGTCGAGGCGCCAGACATTGAAGGTGTCGCCGTCCTGCTCCGAGAGCAGGAAGAGCGCGTCCTCGCCGTCCCAGACCGGCGCATGATCACCGCCGGGATTGTCGGTCACCTGCTCATGGGCGCCGGTCTCAAGGTCCATGATCCAGATGTCGCGCGCGAAGCTTGAGACGTCGCGCTGGCGCAGATCGCTCTCATAGGCCTTCTCCTCGCGATAGGCGATCCGGCCGCCGTCCGGGCTGTAGCGGGCCTGCTCGATCGGTGCGGTCGAGACCATGCGCGGCGCGCCGCCCTGGATCGAGATTTCGTAAAGCTCGGGCAGGGCGCCGGTGGGGAAATAGCTCGAGCTCGCCGAATCCGTGCGCGCCGAGCTGAACAGGACCCGCGACCCGTCCGGGCTGAAATCGCTCGGCCGGTCGTCTGCTGAATGGTGGGTGAGGCGGGTCAGGCCCGAGCCGTCGGCGTTCATCACGAACACGTCGAGATCGCCGAACCGGTCTGAAGCGAAAGCGATCTTCGATCCGTCGCGCGACCAGACGGGATGGCCGTCCCAACTGTCGTCGACGGTGACCGGCGTCGCCACGCCGCCCTCGGCGGAGACCCGCCAGACATCGCCCCAGGCCGAGAACAGGATTTGCGAACCGTCCGGCGAAACCGCCGGTTGGCGCAGCCAGGTCTCAGGCGCGGCTTGTGCGGCGGCGACGGACGAAAGCGTCAGCGCTGCAAGCGCGCCGGCGGTCAGCTTCAACATGGTGATCTCCCCGAACCCTTGTGTCCGCACAATGCCCTGAACCGGCGGCGGTCTCCAAGTTAAGATCCGGTCACGGTGCGAAGCGCGTCAATCCTCCGCCCATTGGCGCAGGAGGTTGGCGCGGGTCTTCATCAGCCGGTCGACCTCAGCGCTCTTGCCGTCGCGCGCCTGCAACTCGGTGATCGTCACGGCGAGATCGAACAGGATCTCGCGCTGGTCGGCCCTGCGCACCAGGCTGCGCACCCAGCCCACGAAGGCGAGCCGCTCGCCGGAGGTGACCGGCTTGACCTGGTGCAGCGCGCCGGTGGGGTAGAGCACCGCCTCGCCGGCGGCGAGCTTGATCTCGGTCTCGCCGGCGCTGTCCTGCAGGGCCAGCGCGCCGCCCTCATAGGTCTCGGGATCGGACAGGAAGAGGGTGAAGGACAGATCGCTGCGCACCCCGCCCATCACCGCGTCGTCCACATGCAGGCCGTAGGTTTCGCCCGGGCCGTAGAGGCTGGTGAGCGCGCGGATGACGCGCTTGGGCTGGGCGGCGGCCTGGAACACGCCATGGCGTTTCAGCGCGGCTTCGCACATGCGCCGGATCGCGTCGGCCTTCGGTCCCGGCGTCATCTGACGATTGGCCTTCACCTGGCGCGCCGCCGCGCCGGCGGTGGCCGCTCCATCGACGAAGACCGAGCGGTCTTCGGCCAGATCGCGGATCATGGCGAGCTCTTCGGCGTTCAACACCTGCGCGAGGCGATACAGCATGACAGGTCTTTCTTGCGATTCATTCGCAGACGCGCTAGCACACGCCTCAGCTTAGAGCAAAGGACATCGCCATGGGCATCGCCAAGTCGCCGCTTTTCTGGACCGCCAGCCTCGCCGCCCTCGCGGCCGGTTCGCTCAGCGCCTGCGGGGAGCCGGCCTCCGACACCGGCGCGGAGCCGGCCGAGACCGCCGAGGCGAGCCCGCAGGACCAGGCGAACGCGGCGCTGGCCGGTGAAGGCGGCGGCGAAGGCGGAGAGGGCGGTGAAGGCGGCGGCGAGTTCGGCATCGATCCGGCCGTCGCCGGAGAAGATCCGGTCGTCTACCTCTCCGCGGTGGAGGTGATGCGGGCGCACTATCTCGCCGGCCTCGCCGCGCTCAACGCCGGCGACCGCGCCGCCGCGGCGGGCATGTTCTCCCATCCGGTTTCGGAGATCTATGTCGATTTCGAACCGGTCGCCACCGGGCGCGGCGCGCCGTCGGCCATGGAGGCCATGAACCAGGCCGCCGTGCTGCACTTCCAGGAGGCCTCCGACGACGAGATCCGCACCGCGGTGCAGGAGGTCCTGCGCCTGCTCGACGAGACCGAAGCCGCCGCGCCTGCGCCGCGCACCAGCGCAGCGCAGGTGGACGCGGAGGTGATCCTCGACCTCGCCGACCGTGCCGCGCTGCAATACGGCCTCGCCATGGGCGATGCGGGAACCGGCGAGGCCTGGCTCGACGCCTACGGCTTCAACGCCGCCACGCAATTCTACGCCCGGCGCAAGTCGGAAGGCCTGACCGAAGCCATGCCCAGGCTCGGGCGGCCGCTGTCGGACTTGCTGGTGACGCTGGAGACCGCGCTCGGCGATTATGACGGCCCGGACGAGGCCGCGCCGTCGCCGGAAGCCGTCGCCACGAAGGTCCAGGCCTATCGCAACACGCTCCTGCCCGAAGGCGACGAAGCCACCGCGCCCTGACCAGCCCCAGGGTGACCGGCCGCTAGGGCTCGTAATCGGCGACCGAGCGCACGATCATGGTGTAGGCGGCTGCGGCGAGATCGGTGTCGACGCGCTCCACCTGCATGCGGCCCTCCACCCAGACCGGCTCCCAGAGCGAGCTGTATTCGATCGGGTCGGGCGAGCGCAGATAGACGATCTGGTTCGGCGGCGGCGGGGGATAGTGCACGCACGCCCCGTGATAGGGCAGCAGCAGAAATTCGCGCGCCGCGCCGCGCTCGGCGTAATCCAGCGGCAGGATGTAGCCGGGCATGCGCACGACCAGGCCGGCGAGATCCTCCACAACGTTGAAGGTGCCGATCTGGCCCTCCACCGGGCTCGAGCCGGTGAACCGCGCCATCAAGGAGGGATCGGCGCGGCCTTCATTGAGCGCGTTGAGCGCCTCCAGCTCGTCTTCCGGCATCAGGTCGCGCCAGCTGATCTGTTCGGCCTCCAGGGCGGGATCCACCCGCTCCAGCGCCGGCGCGTCCGCCTGCGCCGCCTCTTCGCTTCGGGGCGAGCACGCGCTCAACACGAGCAGGACGGGGGCGAGGGCGAGGCGCAGGGCGGTCACGGCGTCTCCTTGGCGTCTGGGTCTTTGCGCCCCATAGAATGGGGAGGCGCGGGCGTTGCGACAAGGTGAACGCGCCGTCCACCGCGTTTTAAGACCTTTCATGCCAACTTGACCGGTGAAACCGCACCATAAGCGGACAGCAACCGGGTGGACCCATGGGGTTTGAAACTGATGAACGCGGCGCCGTAGCCGCGGAGACGCGGCGCACCAAGCGGCGGCTCGTGGCGCGCAGCGCCTTGCGGGCGGTCCCGCTGAACCTCGTCAACGCCGCGCTTTTGAGCGTGCTTTTCTTCGGTCATGTGGATGCGGTCGCGCACGGCGCCTGGTTCGCCGTCCTGTGCCTCGCCGCGCTTCTGCGCCTGGCGGTGATGTGGCGCGCCCATCGCGCCGACCGGGTTCCCAGCGACGGCGAGATGCTGCGCTATATCATCCTGTCGGGCGTGGTGGGCGTGTGCTGGGGCGCGACGCCCTTCCTGCTCGGTCCGGGCGCCCCGGCCATCGTCAGCCATGCGGTGGCGATGGTGATCGCGGGCATGGCGGCCGGCGCGGCCATGACCAGCGCGGCCGAGCACCGCGTGGTGCTGGCCTACACCGCGCCCGCGCTCGGCCTGTGGGGCGTGTCGCTCGCGCTCACCGGCAGCTGGCAAGGCGTGCTCGTGGCGATCATGCTGGGCGGGTTCTTCCTGGCGATGAATTCGCTGACCATGGCCTATTCGCGCACGCTCAGCGAAGCGGTGAAGGCCAATGTCGAGCTGGATGAGGCGCGCCGCCATACCGAAGCCCAGGCCGCCGCCATGTCACGGCTCGCCGAGCACAACGACAAGGCCGCCCGCCGCGCCGAGGAGCAGGCGCGCGCCAGCGCCGCGGTGCTCGCCAATATGAGCCACGAGCTGCGCGCGCCGCTGAACGGGGTTCTGGGCATGGCCCAGCTGCTGGAAGAGACCGTCGGCGGCGGCGATCAGCGCCGCATGGCTCAGCGCATCCGCGAATCCGGCGAGCAGCTCAATCGGCTCCTCACCGACGTTCTGGACGTGTCGCGGATCGAGGCGGGCCGTCTCGAACTGCAGCTGGAGGACGTCACCGCGCGCTCGCTCGCGGATGAGGTGCGCGCGCGCTTCGAACCTCAGGCCGCGGCGAAGGGCCTCGCCTTCGAGGTTCAGATCGCCGGCGAGGCGGAGCTGGCCTTGCGCGCCGACGAGGACCGGCTGATGCAGCTGACGCGCGTCTTCGTGGCGAACGCCATCCGCTTCACAGACACGGGCGGCGTGACCGCGGCCTTCACCACGCGCCTGGACGAGAGCGGCGCGGCGCGCCTGCGTCTTCACGTGCGCGACACCGGCTGCGGCGTGCCGGAAAGCGCGCGGGCCCATCTGTTCGACGCGCTCGCCTCCGACATGATGGACAGCGCCATCCGCGAGGCCGGCACCGGGCTCGGCCTGCATCTGGCCAAGCGCCTGGCCCAGCTGATGGACGGCGATGTCGGCTATCAGGCGGCCGATCCGGGATCGGAGTTCTGGTTCGAAGTGGGCCTGAAGCCCTCGAGGAAGGCCGATAAATACGCCGACGGCGAACAGCTCACCGTCGATGCGCGCCGGCTGCGCATGCTGGTGGCCGAGACCGACCCGGCGCGCCGCTCGGTGCTGCTGGGCTATCTCAAATCGTTCAACTGCGTGGTCACCTGCGCGGCGTCGAGCCAGGAGATGCTCGACGCGCTGGAAGCCTCCGCCTACGACGCCGTCGTGCTGGGTCTGGAGATCGGCGGCGGGGAGGCCGAGGACGCGGCCGGCGATATCCGCTCGCTCGCTTCCACCGCCGCGATGACGCCGGTGATCCGCCTGGCGCGCGATATGGACAAGCCGGTGCAGGCCGCCGCCATGGAGACGCTGGTGCGCGCGCCGGTTTCCGCCGGCGCGCTTCTGGAGGCGCTCAACACCGCGCTCGCCTCGGACTCGGCCGCGCTCGCCAATCTGCGCCGCATCGCCTAGGCTTTGCTCTGGCAAAGAAACAGCCGCCGCTCGGTTTCGCCGGGCGGCGGCTTTGTTTTCAGAGGGCGCCGAATTCAGGCTGCGCCGCGCGCGCGCCCGTCCTGGGTCATCACGCGGGCGATCTCGTCGAACAGGCGGTCGCGCTCGATCGGCTTGGCGACATAGCCGTCCATGCCCGCCTCGATGCAGCGCCGCTCGTCGCCGCGCATGGCGTTGGCGGTGAGCGCGACGATCGGCAGGTCGCGTAAAGGCGCCGGCAGGGCGCGGATGCGCCGCGTCGCCTCGATCCCGTCCATGCCGGGCATCTGAACGTCCATCAACACGACGTCATAGGCGCTGCGCTGGACCGCGGCGAGCGCCTCCGCGCCGTCCGGCGCCAGATCGCAGGTCCAGCCTTTCAGCTTCAGGAAGCCGCGCACGACCTCCTGATTGATCGGATTGTCCTCGGCCACAAGGATGCGCGGCCCGTCCGAGCCGGGCTCGGCGAGGACCGGTTCGGCCGGGGCCGGCTCCACGGGCGCGGCCGGCGCGGCGCGCTGCAGCGGCGCCTCGAACCAGAAGGTGGAGCCTTCGCCGGGCTTGCTGTCAAATCCGATCGATCCGCCCATCAGATCCACCAGGCGCTTGCAGATCGCAAGGCCCAGCCCGGTGCCGCCGAACTTGCGCGAGATCGCGCCGTCGGCCTGGGTGAAGGCGGTGAACAGCTTCTTCTGGGCCTCTTCCGGCACCCCGCAGCCGGTGTCGGCGACTTCGGCGCGCAGCACGGTGCGCCCGGGACCGATATCGGTGAGGCTCAGGCGCGCGCGGACCGATCCTTCGTTCGTGAACTTGATGGCGTTGCCGATCAGGTTGAAGACCACCTGCTTCAGGCGCACCGGATCGCCCACGACGCGCACGCCCGGCGCGCCGGCGAAATCCACCGAGAAGGCGAGTTTCTTCTCTTCGGCGCGGGGCCGCCAGAGCGAATGCGCGGCCTGAACCAGCTCGTCGAGCTCGAACGCCATGGGGTCGAGATCCATCTTCCCGGCATCGATCTTCGACAGGTCCAGCACGTCGTTGAGAAGGCGCAGCAGCACCTCGCCGGAGGTGCGGATGGTTCGGGCCAGGCGTGCCTGTTCGTCGTTGAGCCCGCTTTCCTGCAGCAGCTGAGCCACGCCCAGCACGCCGTTGAGCGGGGTGCGGATTTCATGGCTCATGGTGGCCAGGAACTCGCTCTTGGCCTGGTTGGCCGAGAGCGCTTCGATCCGCGCGCGGCCCAGCTGTTCGGCGAGGGCGACGAGCTTGCGGTTGCGCTCCTCGCTTTCGGCCTGGAGCATCTTCATCAGCCCGACGCCGGTTCCGACGCCGGCGTACTGAGCGTCATTGGTGATGATGAAGCCGTCGAACAGGGCGGCGTTGCGGTCGGTCAGGATATGGCGCGACAGCTCCGACACCAGGCGGTCGCTTTCGACGATGAGCGGGTCCTTGTCCATCACGAACGTCACCGGACGCTTGGCGAACAGGGCCCGGCCATGGGTGTCGGCCATGCGCAGGAAAAACGCGTTGCGCGCCACCAGGCCGATGGGCCGGGAATCCTGCACCACGGCGCAGACCAGCAGGTCGGGGTCCTCGGAGAACAGGTCGTAGACGTTCGATCCCGAGGTCATGGGATCAAGCTGCGGCGCATCCTGAAGCAGTGAGCGAACCGTTCGGCTCATGGTGGACGTGGACCCCCTGGCGCGCGGACAAATCTCCGCCGATACGCGCCAAGTCAAAGCGCGCGTTCGCTTGCGCCGGAGTTAACCGAAGCCCGGTTTCACCGAAACTTCACTTCAGTGTCACCGATTGCGCCCTAAGCGCGTCCCGAACTCTCCTCCAGGACCCAGGCGGCGAAGGCCGGCGACGTGCCGGCCGCCTCCACGCCAAGCTGCACCACGGCCGGTTCGTCATAGGGATGAAGGTTCAAGAGCCGGTCGCGCACGGTCTCGGCCTGCCCGGCGGCGGTCTTGAACAACACCACGGTTTCGATCTCCCGGCAGGTCTCGCCTTTCCAGCGGAAGATCGAGCGCGCGGTCCCCAGGACGTTGGCGCACGCGATGAGCCGCTCGTCCAGCAACGCCTCGGCGGCGGCGGCCGCGCTCTCTTCGTCGGGCCAGGTGGTGTAAAGGATCGCCATGTCGCTCATGGTCGCGCCTCCTTGCGCAGCGGCGTTCAAGGTCGGATATACCCCGCCATGACGAACGCTCACAAATCAAGCGCGGCGCTGGTGCTGTTCTCCGGCGGGCAGGATTCCGCCACCTGCCTCGCCTGGGCGCTGTCGCGCTTTTCCCGGGTGGAGACCATCGGCTTCTCCTACGGCCAGCGCCACGGGGTCGAGATGGACGCGCGCCAGCGCGTGCGCGCCGCCATGGCCGAGGCGTTCCCGGACTGGGCCCGGCGCCTCGGCGAGGACGTGGTGGTGGACATTTCCGGCTATGGCGCGCTGGCCGAAAGCGCGCTGACGCGCGAGGCCGAGTTCGCCATGAGCGAGAAGGGCCTGCCCACCAGCTTCGTGCCGGGCCGCAATCTGGTTTTCCTCACCATCGCGGGCGCCCACGCCTATCGCCGCGCCACGCCGCACCTGGTCACCGGTGTCTGTCAGACGGACTTTTCAGGCTATCCCGATTGCCGCGAGGCGACGATCCGCGCGCAGGAGCAGGCGATTTCGCTGGGTCTGGACGAGCCTGTGACCATCGACACACCGCTCATGCATCTCACCAAAGCGGAGACCTGGGCGCTCGCGGAAACGCTCGGCGGCGCGGCGCTCGTGAATCTGATCGTGGAGGAGAGCCACACCTGTTATCGCGGCGATCGGGCGCATCGTCACCCCTGGGGCTATGGCTGCGGCGACTGCCCGGCCTGCGAGCTGCGCGCCAGAGGCTGGGCCGAATGGCGGGAGGCGGCGTGACCTATTCGGTCAAGGAAATGTTCCTCACCGTGCAGGGCGAGGGTGGTCAGGCGGGCCGGCCGGCCGTGTTCGTGCGCTTCGCCGGCTGCAATCTGTGGAGCGGGCTGGAGCGCGACCGGGCGAAGGCCATGTGCACCTTCTGCGACACCGATTTCGTAGGGACGGACGGGATGAACGGCGGCAAGTTCGCCGAGGCGGCGAGCCTCGCCGGCGCGGCGCAGTCCCTCTGGCCGGGCGGCGGCGTCCCGTACGTGGTGTGCACGGGCGGCGAACCGCTTCTCCAGCTCGATCCGCCGCTGATCGACGCCTTTCACCAGGCCGGCTTCGAGATCGCGGTGGAGACCAACGGCACGATCGAAGCGCCGACGGGCATCGACTGGATCTGCGTCAGCCCGAAATCCACCGCGCCGCTCAAACAGACCTCCGGCCATGAACTGAAACTGGTCTACCCCCAGGCCGATGCGCCGCCGGAGGCTTACGAGCACCTCGATTTCAAGGAATTTCGCCTGCAGCCCATGGACGGGCCGCAGCAGATGGAGAACGCCCGCGCCGCGTTCGAATACTGCCTGAAACATCCCAAATGGAGCCTCAGCCTGCAAACCCATAAATGGATCGGCGCGCCGTGAAAGGGCGCGCTTAGGCGGCCGGGAGCCCTGGCGGACCGGCGCGGCGCGCGCGATAATCGCGCGGGGTTTCCCCGGTGGCCGCTTTGAAGGCGCGGTTGAACGGGCCAAGCGAGGCGAAACCGCTGTCCAGCGCCACGCCGAGTATGGATTCCTCAGGCGTCTCCACCAGCTGTCGCCGCGCGTGCTCCACGCGGAAGGTATTGAGATACTGGTTGAAGTTCGCCGCACCCAGCACCCGGGTGACGGCCCGGCTGATCTTGTAGGGCGGTTCGCCGAGCCGCCGAGCGAGATCGTCCACTTTCAAGCTGGCGGTGAGATAGGCTTCGCGCGCCTTCACCTCCGCTTCGATGCGTTCGGCCAGCGCATGCAGCGCCGCATCCGGCGGGGGCGCCGGTGCTTTGGCGCGCGCCGCGGGCGGGGCCGGGCGCAGGGCGAAGGTTGCGGCCACATAGGCGGCGACGCCGGCCAGCGCGGCGCTCTGCACCGCTTCGGTAAGGGCATGCGAGGCCGGGCCGATCCCGCCGAGCACCACCACGCCGCCGGTCACCGCAGCGCCGTAGACCGCGAAGAAGCCGTAGCGCAGATTTTTCTCGCGAGCCGGCCAGTCGTCCCGCCAGCCGCGCCCGGCCTCCCACAGCGCCAGCAGGATCACCGTGGAGGAGACCAGGTTGGAGACCGTCAGCACCGATTGGGACAGGGCCGCAGGCAGCACCTGGGCCGCCAGAAGCGCAGCGAGGATCACCCCCACCACGCCGATATGGGCGAGCGTGTAGGCCGGATCGGGACGGAACAGCGCGCGCGCGGCGATCCAGGCCGCGCCGCACGGCGCCGCCGCGGCGAGCGCCAGCACCGCGCCGCCCGCCCCGCCGGGTTCGAACGCGCCGCGCAGCAGGAAGGCGGCGGTGGTCGCCAGTAGACCGGCCACCGCCAAGGCCCGCCGGTCGCGGAGCCTCGCCGATAGAACGGCTGCGGCTGCGGCGAGCGCCAGCCCCGCGCCGATGATCTCCAGGATGAACAACACGCTCACTCCGCCGTCTCTCCCGTGCCGCAAGGCTCGGCTTAAGCGCCAAGCCTAGCACGAGACCGCCCTGGTCGGCCTTGGCGATCTCGCCGATTTCGAAATCGATCATCGTTTTTTACGAGCCAGGGACCGCGAATTCGTCGCGATGCGCCGAATTTCAATCCGGCGGGACGGATCAGCGCGGCGTCGGTCCTCTGGGGGCGTCTGCAGTTTGAAGCAAGGAGTGTTCGCCATGTCCGCCGTCACCACCGCCGGTCAGTCGCCGGTCTCCCAACGCCTTCTCTCGGGCAGCGCCGCGGCCTGGTTCACAGTCGCCGTCGCCGGTCAGGCGGTGTTCGCCGCCTATATCGCCGCCTTCTACGGCGCGACCCTGATGGGAGGCGATTGGCGGGTCTGGGCGGAGCGCATGATCAACGGAATCGTCGAGGGGGATCGGACCGGCAACATCATCGTGATCTCCCATATCGTGCTCGCTTTTGCGATCACGGTGGGCGGACCGCTGCAGTTCATCCCGGCGATCCGCAACGGCTTTCCCCGGTTTCACCGCCTCAACGGGCGCATCTATCTCAGCGTGGCGGTGCTGATATCACTGGGCGCGTTCTATCTTGTCTGGGTGCGCGACCATATCAGCGTGATCAACGGCGTCGCGATCTCGGGCAATGGCGTCCTGATCCTGTATTTCGCCGTCCAGACCGTGCGCCACGCCATGGTGCGCCGCTTCGACGTCCACCATCGTTGGGCGCTGCGCCTGTTCATCGCGGCGAGCGGCGTGTGGTTCTTTCGCGTTGCATTTGGGCTCTGGGCGTTCTTGACCGGGTTCCAGGTCCCCGGCGTGCGCCCCGACTTGACGGGCGCGTTCGACATCTTCGCCGCATTCGGTTGCTACCTGATCCCGCTGGCGATCCTTGAGCTTTATTTCCGCGCACGCCGCGCGCCGTCCAGTCCGGGCCTGGCGCTTGGGGCTTCAGCGGTGGTGTTGGCGGGAACGGCCGCCACCGGGGTCGGAGCGGTGGGCGCGGTGCTGATCTTCATGCTGCCCGCGTTCCAGCTCCTGAGCTGAGCCGTCAGCCGGCCGTCTCGGCCGTCTCCGCCTGCTGCTCGCGCAGCTCGCGGGCGATCAGACGGGCGAAGCGGTCGAAGGCGGTGTCGGCGTCGGCCCAGACGGTGGCGTATTGCGACTGGTCGATCGACGGGGTGCGCCAGGAATAGGCGAAGCGGCCCAGCTCCTCGCCGGCCGGATCGGTGAGGATCGCGGTGACCCGCGCGCCGCCGAGCGACAGCGAGCGCGCCGACAGGTTCGGGCGCATGGAGAGCTGGCGGAAGGTGGGCCGGTTGGGCTGGGCGTCCTCGATCACCACCAGGAGGATGTTGGCGCCGGGCTGGTCGATTTCCGAAAACCGGCCGGCGTCCATCAAGGCGTCCATCAGGGCGCCTTCGATCTGTCGGGTCAGGCGATTAAGCTCGCGCGGGCCGTACTCTTCAGCCTTTTCAGTGAGCTCGGGGCCGATCTCCACCACGCCGACGGCCACCGGACCGATGGCGGGCTGGCGCAGCGAGGCGAACTCCTCGGCCAGCGCGGACGGATTGAACGCAAGCGCGAGCAAGAGGGCGGGAAGGACGACGAAACGGCGCACGGCGCGGCTCCTTGACGGTGATCTCTTCCCTCAACCCGCGCGCACCGTAACAGGTTTCGCGCCCTCCGGCATCCGGGCCGGAGCGGCGCGCCTCAGTCGCGTCCGTCTTCGTCGTCGTCTTCGTCCTCACCGTCGCCGGGGAGGACGACCTTAACCGCGCCTTCGGCGACATCGCCGGCGACGCCCACCGCCGCTCCGGCGGCGCCGGCGGCGACGCCGACGGTCTGAACGGCGAGACAGCCGGAAAGCGCGACGAGCGCGGCGATGGCGGCGAACAGGCTGGCGAGGCGGCGCATGGGAGACTCCATCACGAAAAAGGCCCGCCGAGCGTTACCCCGGCGGGCCTGAAGACAGGCTTAACGCTTTATGACGCCTGCGCCTATTTCGTGTCGACCAGCACGATCTCGGCGTCCTGCGACGCGGTGATCGCCAGGGTCTCCTCATCCTTGATCGCCGCGCCGTCGCGGGCGTTCAGGGTCACGCCGTTCACATCGACCGAGCCCTTGGCGAGGCCGAGATAGGCGTGGCGTCCAGGACGAAGGCGATAGCTGACGCCGGCGCCCGCCCTCACGCTGGCGCCCAGCACCCGCGCATCGGCGCGGATGAGCAGGGCGTCGCCGTCGCCCGCCTGGCCCGAGGCGAGGACCACAAGCTCGTTCTCCCGCTCGCCTTTCGGGAACTCCCGCGCGCCCCAGGCCGGCGCGCCGCCGGGCTGGTCGGGGAGGATCCAGATCTGGAAGATCCGGGTGAGTTCGTCTTCCTTGTTGTACTCGGCGTGGCGGATGCCGGAGCCGGCGCTCATCACCTGGACGTCGCCGGCGAGAGTCCGGCCCTTGTTGCCCAGGCTGTCCTCATGACTGATGGCGCCGTCGCGCACATAGGTGATGATCTCCATGTCCGCGTGCCCGTGCGGCGGAAAGCCGGTCTGCGGCTGGATCTCGTCGTCGTTCCAGACCCTTAGAGCGCCCCAGCCCATGCGCTTCGGGTCATGGTAATGGCCGAAGCTGAAATGGTGTTTGGCGTTGAGCCAGTCGGTGCGGAAGGCGCCGAGGCTGTCGAATGGTCTCACGTCGATCATGTCGCTCTCCCTTCTGTCTGAGGCGTTGAGCGGGGATTTAAGGGGCGCGGGGCCGGGGATAACCGGGCCGGACCGGCTATGAGTTTTTCCAGGCTGGAAAGGCTCACCGCCCCTCCCGGCGCCAGGCGCCGGCGAGGAGAGCGAGCAGGAGCGCGGCGAGGAGAAGGCCGGGCGCCAGCGGGGTGCGTTCTGCGTCGATGACGCGATAGGCGCCGCGGCGCTCCAGCCCCAGCCAGTCCGAACCGGCCGCATAGGCGTTCTCCGCGACCCGGCGGACGCCCGGCAGGGTGTTGGAATTAAGAGCGAAAACGCCGCCGCCGGTCTCGTCCGTCAGGGCCGCGAGCCCGTCGGGATCAGGGCGCAGATCGGCGAATTCGCGCGGGTTCAGCGGGCCGGAGCCGACCACGGCGGTGAGGTCGCCCGAGCGCAGCCGGATGAGGCCGAGCTCCTCGGCGTTTGAGGTGGAAACGAACCGCCCGGCGCCGAACTCGTTCATCTCCAGCTCGTCCGTCCGCCCGCTCGGCCACTCGATCTGAAGCGGCGGCGCGGTATCGGCGAGCGTGGTGCGCACCACTTCGAGAACGCCGTTCGAAACCGAGGCCGACAGCCGCTCCTCGTCGAGCTCAGGTTCGCCCATGAGCCAGTGGGCGACGCGGCGGAACAGCTCGTCATGGGGCCCGCCCCCCTCATGGCCGCGCGCCCAGAGCCAGGCCTGGTCGGACAGAAGGATCGCCGCGCGGCCCTCCCCGGCGCGCGCCAGGGTGAGCAGGGGATCGCCTTCGGGGCTTTGCAGCAGGGTTTCGCCGGCGACCGCGCGCGCGCCGATGCGCCGGTACCAGGGGCCCCAGCCCGATTCGCCGCCGGCCATGGGCGCGGTGACGGGATGGCGCGCGCCGATCTCGGAGACCTCCGGCGTGAAGCGTCCCTCCAGGATCGTCCCGTCCGGCGCGGCCGGCAGCACCGCGGCGAGCGGCGAGCGCGCCACGCTTTCCGGACCTGCGAAAGGCGGCCCCGTCGTCACCAGAAGCGCGCCGCCGCCTTCCACATAGCGGGCGATATTGTCGAAATAGAGCGGGCGCAGAATGCCCCGGCGGCGATAGCGGTCGAAGATCACCAGATCGAACTCGTTCAGGCGCAGCTGGAACAGCTCGAAAGTGGGAAAGGCGATCAGCGCCAGCTCGTCGGCGGGCACGCTGTCGTCCTTGTTCAGCGGGCGTAGAATGGTGAAGTGGACCAGATCCACGCTGGGATCGGATTTGAGAAGGTTGCGCCAGGCGCGCGCGCCGTTATGGGGCTCGCCGGTGACCAGCAACACCCGCAGCCGGTCGCGCACGCCGGTGACGCTCACTGCGGCGCGGTTGTTCACCAGGGACAGCTCGCTGCGGCCCGGCGCCACCTCCAGCTGGATGGTGTTCGGCCCGCGATTGGCCAGCGGAGCGCGCACGGTGACCTCCTCGCCGATGCGCACCCGGCTGGTGATCGGGTCGCCGCCGTCCACCGAGAGGCTCACCTCGGCGGTGCCGGCCGGCTCGGTGTCGTCGACCACCCGCAGGGTGAAGCTCACCGGCTCGCCCACCAGGCCGTATCGGGGCGCCTCGGAGATCACCAGGCGCCGGTCGCCGGCTTCGGGATCGCCGGCGAGCAGGTGATGGACGGGAACCTCCAGACCGTAATCGCCCGGCTCATGGGGGCCGTCATGGATCTGGCCGTCGCTGATCGCCACCACGCCGGCGAGCCGCTCGCGCGGGATGCGGCCGAGCCCGTCGCGCAAGGGATCGGTGAGGCGGGTGCCGTCCTCGGCGCGTCCGCCGGCGACCTCGACGAGCTCCAGGGACGGGTCGGCGTCGGCGGCGCGGCGCAGCGCGGCGAGGGCGTTGTCGGCCTGCGCGGCGCGCGCCCCGATCTCCATGGAGGCGCTGTCGTCGATCAGCACCAGGGCGATGTCGGTGAGCGCCTCGCGCTGCTCGCGCACCAGGGCCGGGTTCAACAGGGCGGCGAGGCCGAGCGCCGCGGCGAGGCCGCGAAAGATCCAGCCGCGCCCGCCGCGCATCGCCGCGAAGCCGGCGGCGGCGAGGCTCAGCACCGCCAGCGCGGCGATCAGCCCCGGCGCGATCAGCGGGGAGAGATCAAGGCTCGCCGCGTTCATCAATTCTCACCCAGGCGTTCGAGGATGGCGGGCACATGGACCTGGTCGGCCTTGTAATTGCCGGTCAGCGCGTACATGGCGAGATTGACCCCGAAACGCACCGCGAGCTCGCGCTGAAATTCGCCGCCCTCCACCGGCGCCAGGGCGCGCCCGGTCTCGTCCACCGCCCAGGCCGAAGCCCAGTCGGCCGACCCGATCACGAGGCCCGACACCCCGTCGCGGGCGCTGCCTTCCGGCGCGGCCTCCACCCAGACGTCACCGCCGGGATAGCGGCCGGGAAAATCGTCCAGCAGATAGAAGGTGCGGCCCAGAACGTGATCGTCCGGGATCGGCTGCAGGGGCGGAGGATCGACGGCGTCGAGTATGCGCACCAGCCCCGGATGGGGCGCGCCGCCGGGGCGCTCCAGCGCGCCGTCGCGTGTGTCGAAGACGATGAGCCCGCCCGATTGCAGATAGGCCGAGACCTTGCGCGCGGCCGCGTCCGACAGGGCCGGGGCGTCCGGGCTCACCGGCCAGTACAGCATGGGGAAGAACAGGATTTCATCGGACTCGATGTCGACGCCCGCCGGCTCGGCCGGCTCCACCGCGCTGCGCCGCGTGCTTTCGCGCGACAGCCCGGCGAGCCCGGCCCGGCTGATGGCGTCCACGCGCGCATCCCCGGTGATCACATAGGCCAGGCGCACTTCGAGCGCATGGGCGAGGTCTTCGTTCTGCCGCGCCTCGGCGTGCGGCGCCAACAGCCCGGCGCCCAGGGCGGCGACCAGCACTCCGGCGGCGCCGCGCCGGACTTGCGGCATGCGCCCGGCCAGGGCGAGCGCGATCAGCGTGTCGGCCACGAGCAGCAGGATCGCCAGGCAAAGCAGCGCGCCGGCGAAGCGGATTTCCCCGCGATCGCCGCGCACCTCCGCCACGGCGCCGGGCAGGGTGCGGCTCATGGGGGCCAGCGCGTCGCCGGGCCGGACCACGTTCAGCGCGGCGCTCGCCGCGCCCAGGGTCCAGATCCCCGGCGGCGTCTCGGCGCCGGCGCGCGCCTGCGCGAAGGCGTCGGCGGGAATGGCGGCGCTCTCCCCGGTGGGGTCGGCGAGCGCGCCTTCGCCCGTCAGCACCCGCTCCAGCCGCCAGGCGCCGGCCGAGGGCGCGGGCGGGTTCGATCCGCCGGCCAGCGCCAGCGTGCGCTCCAGCATGGCCGGGAACAGGCCCGACAGCGGCAGGGAGGACCAGTCCGGCCCGGCGGTGACGTGATAGAGCACCACCCAGCCGTTTCCGCGCCGGTCCGCGGTGACCAGGGGCGTGCCGTCCTGAAGGCGCGCCCAGACGCGGGCGTCCAGCGCCGGGCCGGGCTCGGCGAGCACCTGGCGCTCCACGTTGGCTTCCTCCGGCGCGCGAAGGCCCGCGAACGGGCTGTCGTCGGGGAAGGGGGCGAGGCCTTGCGGCTCGTCCCAGGCCATGGCGCCGCCGAACAGGCGCCCGCCCTGGCGCAGACGCACCGGCAACACCCCGTCCGGACCGGCGGCGAGCCGTGGCCCGGCGAACCGGATGACGAGACCGCCCGCTTCGATGAAGGCGTCCAGCGCCGGATCGGCGGCGTTCGCCGCATCGGTGAGGACCAGGGCGGCCGGCTCGGTCTCCAGCACCGACTGCAGATCGCCGGTAACCAGCTCGGCCGAGCCTGCGAGCGCCTCGCGGGCGTAGTGGCGGTCCGACAGCAGGGGCTGGCCTTCGCGCCCGCCTTCGGGATCGACCAGCCCGACGCGCGGGCGCGCCCAGTTTCCGCCGGTCAGATGCACCGCGCCGGCCGAGACCGGTCCATCGATCACCAGCCGGGCGATGCGGTTCCTGAGATCCAGCGGCAGGCGGGCGGTGAGCCGGGCCTCGGTCTCGCCGGTTTCGAACACGCCTTCGGCGCGGGCGACGGCGCGGCCGTCGGCGGCGAGCGCGGTCACCGAAACCGCCTCCGGCCCCCCCGGCTCCACCCGGCGCACCAGCGCGGTGAAGCCGTCGGGAACCGCTTCGAGCCCCGCGAGGGCGCGCACGCTCTCGCCGGCCGGCGGCAGAAGCAGGCGCAAACCGCCCTGGCGCGCGGCGGTGCGCGACAGCGTCTCGTCGCCCGGCCCGGCGAGCCCGTCGGCGATCCAGACCGTGTCGATGCGCGGCGGCGCGCCGTCTTCGGCCAACGCGGCCTCCAGCCGTTCGGCGGCGCGCGCACGATCGGCGGCCCAGCTGCGCGGGGCGTGGGCGGCGAGCCGGGCGAGGGCGGCGTCGGCGCTTTCGAACTGCAGCGGAGCAGCGTCCGGCCCTGCGGCGGTGAACAGCAAGGCCGCGTCGCGTCCGTCGGCGCGGGCGGCTTCGAGCCGGCTGCGCGCGGCGGCTTCGATCCCGGGCCAGGCCTGGGCTCCGGCCCAGCTGTCGTCGGCGATCACCAGAAGCGGCGCGTCGGAAAGCGTGGCCGGGTCCGGGCTCCAGACCGGCCGGGCGAGCGCCAGCACAAGGAGAGCGGCGAGCATCATGCGCAGTGCGATCACCCACCAGGGCGTGGTCTCCGGGCTCTCCGGCGTCCTGGCGATGCGCTGGAGCAGCCGGATCGGCGCGAAGATCACCTCGCGCGGCGCCGGCGGGGTGGCGCGCAGCAGCATCCACAAAAGCGGCAGGGCGAGAAAGCCCAGAAGCGCGAAGGGCGCGCCGAAGGCGAGGGGGCCGAAGCTCAGCATGTCAGCGCGCCCCTGCGATCGCCTGATAGAGCGCCAGCACCGCGCTCGCCGCCGGACGGTCGGTGCGGTGGACGGTCAGCTGAAAGCCGGCGCGCCGGGCGATTCCGGCGAGCGCCGCGCCATGCTCGGCCCAGGCCCGGCGGTATTCGGCGCGCGCATCCTGGGCCCGGCCGAACACCAGATCGCCGCCGGCGCCGGCGGGGCGGAACCGGGTGCGGCCCTCGAACGGAAAATCCTCCTCGGCCGGGTCGACGACGCGCATGAGCACCCCGCCCGCGCCGGCGCTCGAGAGCGCCGAGAGGCGGGCGGCCCAGGTTTCGGGCGGATCGAGAAAATCGCTGGCGATCACTACGCGCGCGTGGCGGGGCAGATCGGGCGCCTCCACATGGCGCGCCGCGCCGGGCCCGTCGGCGAGGGCGCGGCCGGTGAACTCCAGGCCCACCCGGCCGGCGCGCGCGCGCCCGGTCTCGCCCAGCGCCGCGACGCGCTCGCCGCCGCGGATGAGCAGGCTCGCCGCCGCCATCAGGCAGACCGCGGCGCGGTCTCGCTTTGAGGGAAGGCCGGGCGAGGCCGCAGTCATGCCGGGCCCGCCGTCGCGCCAGAGATGCACGGCGTTGGCCGCCTCCCATTCGGTTTCGCGCACGAACAGATGATCGCCGCGCGCCGAGCGGCGCCAGTCGACGCTTCGCGCCCCGTCCTCGGGCCGGTGATGGCGGTATTCCCAGAAGGTCTCGCCGGAGCCGGGCTTCCTGCGCCCGTGCACGCCGTGCGCGACGCTCGCCGCGATACGCTCGGCCTCCGCCGACAGGGCGGGAAAGCGCGACGCGGCCGCCTCGGCGCTCCGGCGAAGGGGAGAGAAGCGGGGCTCAGGCATGGGCGGGCGATGTGGGGGCAGAGTTTGGGTTTCTCACCCCGCTTGCGGGGGGAGTGGGCCGGGCGAAGCCCGGGTCGAGGGGGGGAAGGGCCGCGCTCCCCCCCTCGTCACTTCGTGACACTCCCCCCGCAGGCGGAGGGAGAAAGAGTTCGGCGCCGTGCATCAAGATCAAGCCGCCTCGCCCGCCAGCCTTGCGATGAGCGCTTCGACACTCAAGCCATCCGCCCGCGCTGCGAAGGTCACCGCCATGCGGTGCTTCAGGACCGGGCCGGCGAGGGCGGCGACGTCTTCGGTGGAGGGCGCCAGCCGGCCCTGGATCAGGGCGCGGGCGCGCACCGCCAGCATCAGCGCCTGACCGGCGCGGGGACCTGGACCCCAGGCCACCGCGTCGCGCACTTCGGCGTCGGTCGAGCGGTCGGGCCGGGCGCGTTCGAGCAGGTCGAGCACGGCGGCGAGGACCTCCTCGCCCACCGGCATGGCGCGCACCAGCTGCTGCAGGTCGAGGACCTCCTCGGCCGACAGCACGGTCTCGGCGCTGGCGTCTTCGGTTCCGGTCGTGGCGAGCAGAATCGCCCGCTCCTCCTCCCGCGTCGGATAAGGCACGTCGATCTGCATCAGGAAGCGGTCGAGCTGGGCTTCGGGCAGGGGATAGGTGCCCTCCTGCTCGATCGGGTTCTGGGTGGCGAGCACGTGGAAGGGCTTGGGCAGGTCGTGGCGCTGGCCGGCTACGGTGACGAAGCCTTCCTGCATGGCCTGCAGAAGCGCGGCCTGGGTGCGCGGGCTCGCCCGGTTGATCTCGTCGGCCATCAGAAGCCGGCAGAAGACCGGGCCGGGGATGAAGCGGAAGCTGCGCTCGCCGGCCTTGCTCTCCTCCAGAACTTCGGAGCCGAGAATGTCGGCCGGCATCAGATCGGGGGTGAACTGCACGCGCTTGTCGTCGAGCCCGGTGACCTTGGCCACGGCGTGGACGAGGCGCGTCTTCGCGAGCCCTGGCGCGCCAACAAGCAGGCCGTGCCCGCCTGACAGGATGACGGCGAGGGTCTGCTCGACCACCGCCTCCAGCCCGACGATCTCGCGCGCCAGCGAGGCCTTGACCTCGCCTAGGCGCTCGGCGGCGGCGTCGGCGCGGGCCGGGGTGTCTTTCTTATCGAGGCTCATCGGCTTACATCCATGGGCGAGCAATACGTTCCGCCAAACATGGCCGCAGCCAGGGGAGGTGTCCATGGCCCCGCCCGCACCTGACCAAAATGCAATGCAGTCGCTGATCGAAGCCGCCGAGAGCGCGGCCGGAGAGGGCGGCTATCCGCCCGTGGAGAAATGGGAGCCGGAGTATTGCGGCGAGATGGACCTGGTCATCAAGCGCGACGGCTCCTGGTGGCATGAGGGCGTGCGCATCGGACGGGAGAAGCTGATCCGGCTTTTCTCGCGCATCTTGAGGAAGGACGCGGACGGGGAGACCTATCTCGTCACCCCGGTGGAGAAAATCCGCATCCAGGTGGAGGCCGCGCCCTTCATCGCCGTGCGCCTGGATGCGGCCGGCGAGGGGGAGGACCAGCGCATCGCGTTTGCGACGAACATGGACGATCTCGTCGTCGCCGGCGCCGATCATCCCTTGCGCGTGGAGATCGGCGCGGACGGCGAGCCGGAGCCCTATATCCGGGTGCGCGGCCGGTTGGAGGCGCTGATCACGCGCGCAGCCTTCTACGACCTCGCCGAGCTGGCGGTGGAGGGGGCGGACGATAAGGGCGAGCCTTGCATGGGCGTGTGGAGCCGGGGCGTGTTCTTCCCCGTGGGGCCGAAAGCGTGAGCGTCAGGCCGGTCTCGCGCATCGCCGACGCCGACGCGGTGATCGCGCGGCTGACCTGCGTGCTCGATCCAGTCGACGCCCGGCGCCGGGCGCCGGTGACCGGCGACGGCGATCTCAACGGCGCGCCCGCGCCCACCGGGCGCACGCTGAAGCCGGCCGCCGTGCTGGCGCTTCTGGAGCGCGAGGGCGAGGCGCTGCGCCTGATCTTCACCCGGCGCGCCGATCATCTCCAGGCCCATGCCGGCCAGGTGAGCTTTCCCGGCGGGCGCCAGATGGCGGGGCGCGAGACGCTGGGCGCATGCGCCCTGCGCGAGACCGAGGAGGAGATCGGCGTCGCGCCTGAGCAGATCACGCTTCTGGGCTCCTGGGAGCCCTATGAGACGGTGACCGGCTATGAGGTGACGCCGTTTCTGGGCCTCGCCGAAGGCCCGCTTGAATTCACCCCCGATCCCGGCGAGGTGGCGGAGATCTTCCGCACCCCGTTCGACTTCCTGATGAATCCCGCTAACCATCGCCTGGAGGAGCGCGAGTTCCGCGGCATGCTTCGGCGCTATTACGCCATGCCGTGGAAGGGGCGCTATATCTGGGGCGCCACGGCGGGGATGCTGAAGGCGCTGTCGGCGCGCTACGCCGCCGGACGGCGTCCGGGCTAAGCGTCTGGGCTGAGGGAGGTTTCGATGCTGCGCTTCGCGCTGATCCTGCTGGCGGTGTTCGCCCTGCCGTTCGTGGTCTACATGCTGTGGCGCCTGGTGAAGGGCGGACCGAGCGAGCGCGCGCCGACGTCGATGCTGATCGGCGCCGGCTTCGCCTGTTCGGTGATCGCGCTGTTGATCCTGGCGCTCACCGAAATCGGCCAGGGCGGCGGCGACGGCGCCTATGCGCCGCCCAGCCTGCAGGACGGCCAGGTGCGCCCCGGCCGCTTCGAAGAGCGCGAGCGCGAGCCCTCCGCCGATCCGTCGCGATGAGCGACCGCCTCGACCCGGCCCGCCACGCCTGGCTCGCCGCGCCGGACACGCGCCGCGTCATGGACGCGCTGAGCCCCGGCGACAGCGACCGGGCGCGCTTTGTCGGCGGCTGCGTCCGGAACGCGATCATGGGCCGGGCGGTGGACGATGTGGACATCGCCACCCAGCTGGAGCCCGAAGCGGCGCGCGAAGCGCTGGAGGCGGCCGCGATCAAGGTCGTGCCCACCGGCCTCGCGCACGGCACGATCACCGCGGTGGCGGAGGGCAAGCCGTTCGAAGTCACCAGCCTGCGCAAGGATGTGGAGACGTTCGGCCGGCGCGCGGTGGTGGCCTTCACAACCGACTGGGCCGAAGACGCCCGGCGCCGCGATTTCCGGCTCAACAGCATTTACGCGCGCCGCGACGGGTCGCTTTATGATCCGTTCGGCGGGATCGATGACGCGCGCGCGGGCCGGGTGGTGTTCATCGGCGAGGCGCGCGAGCGTATCGGCGAGGATTATCTTCGAATCCTGCGCTTCTACCGGTTCAACGCCTGGTACGGGGCCGGGATCGACGCCGAGGGCCAGGCCGCCTGCGCCGAACTCGCCGCGACGCTCCGCGATCTGTCCGCCGAACGGGTGTGGAAGGAATTGAAGAAATTGCTGGCCGCGCCGGACCCGCGCGCGGCGGTGCAGGCGATGCACGAAGGTCACGTGCTTAAGGAAGTCTTGCCCTTCCGTCTCGACTTTAATCTTTTCGCAGGCATAATTAACGGCGATCGAGGGACGTCCCGCGAGCCCGACGCGCTGTTGCGCCTGGTCGCGCTGCTCGGGCGAGAGGGGAACGCGGTGGAAAGCGTCATGAGCGCCATGAAGGCTTCCAATGCGGAACGTGCGCGCGCCGGGGCGATGATCGCCCGGGCCGGCGATCCGCGCCTGCGCCCCGGCATGGATCCCGGCGCCCGCGGCCGCGCGCTTTACGCCCTGGGCGCCGAGGCCGTGATCGCGCGCCTGCGCCTGGACGAAGCCGAAGGCCTGGGCGCGGTGGAGGACGACCTCGCCGCGGCGCGCGCCTGGAGCCGGCCGCGCTTTCCCCTGACCGGCAAGGACCTGGTGAAGGCGGGGGTCCAGCCGGGTCCCGAGCTCGGCGATATCCTCGCCCGGCTTGAGGCCGAATGGATCGACAGCGCGTTTTCCCTGCGCCGGGCTGCGCTTCTCAAGCGCGCCGGCGAGCTTGCAGGGGGATCGGCGTGAGCGTCACGGAACTCTTCACCCAGCGCTATCGCGCGCGCATCGAAAGCGGCGGCCTCTTTGACGAGGACCTCTATCTTCACAGCTATCGCGAGCTGGCCGAGCGGGCGCGCGACCGGCTGTGGCCGGAAGAAAAGATCGAGGACGAGCACGTCTCCGCCGAGCAGGGCCTGCGCGCCCAGGTCTGGCGCGCGATCGCCAACGCCAACGAGAAGCACAAGGTCAAGGACCTGCCCCGGCGCGCGCGACAGCGCATGGCCGACGCCTATCTGCAATCGCGCGATCCCTTCCTGAACGCGCGCACCACCCTCTTGCCCGAAGTGTGCGAAACCGGGCTCGACTGGATTTTCCAGAAGGCCGGCGAGGCGCCGGGCGAAGCGCCGTTCAACGGCTCGAAATGGTCGGTGGCGGCCAATCTTCTGCTGTTCGATTTCGTCGAGGTCTTCTTCGACCATCTGCCCAGCGACGATCAGCTGGATTTCAGCCGCGACCTGAACACCCGGCTGCAGAGCGGGGAATCGCGCTGGTATTTTCAGCTCGGGCGCTGGCGCCGGGACGACTGGCCGCGCGACCGCGACGACCAGTTCGACCAGATCCTCTACTCGCTGCACCGCCAGGCCGAAGCCGCGCTGGAGCGCCGCCGCTACGCCGGCCAGGCCGAGCACGCCGCGCCCGGCGACGTGTTCACCGACGAGGCCGACACCGCCAGCGTGGACTCGCTCAAAGCCGCCGCGCGCGCGCTCTGGCAGGCCGACCGGCTTCTCACCTCCGATCTTCTCTCCGACAAGGTGCGCCACAGCGCCGCCGTGCGCGCCGCGCGCATGGCGTTTGACGCGTGTCTGGCGAGCTTCGGCGGCGTGGTGCGCGGCCCCTTCGTGAAGGGCAAGCCGCCGCGCGAGGTGCGCCGCGGCTTCTTCACCCGGCCCGACCGTTCCGGCGAGAAAGCGGACGCCGGCGCCCTGAAGGGGGTGGAGGAGCCCATGGCCGCGGCGATCCGCCTGCACCGGCTGGGCGAAGTGCTGGTCAAGGGCGCCGAGGGCCTGTCGCGCGAGGAGCGCCTGCGGCTGCTCGAACGCGCCAATCTCGCCGAATTCCTGGTGCGCCTGGCGCTGTTCGAGCTGCCGGCGGGCAAGACCGATCCCGAAGACGCCGAAGCCGAGGAAGTGCGCCGCTATTCCAAGCTCACCGCCGCGCCGGGCGCCGCCGTGGCCGGCCCGCTCGCCGGCAAGCGGCTCAATCACGGCGCGGGCACGGTGCATCTCCAGCTGGAGGACAAGGCCACCGCGCGCCTCGCCGTGGATCTGCTCGCCCGGCTCTGCCAGTACTCCACCGGCGCGGCGACCCGGCCCGGCGACGACGATGCGTCGAGCTATTTCGCCGACTCAGCCCAGCCCCATCCGCGCGAGCTGGACCATCGCCGCGAGAAGATGATGGGCCGGATCGCCACGGGCGCCGGCCTCGTCCTGGGCGCCGTCGCCCTGTTCGCCGCGGGGGTCATGGTGGGCGGGGGCCTGCCGCTTTAGGCTTCAGCCTTCCTCGCCGTACTGGAACACCTCTTCAAGGCCGACGCCGAACACCTGGGCGATCTGGAAGGCGCTCTCCAGAGAGGGGGAGTATTTGCCCTGCTCGATGGCGAGCACGGTCTGGCGGGTCATGCCGATGCGTTCGGCGAGCTGGGCCTGGGTCATCTCCCCGGCGTGGAAACGCAGCTCCCGGATGCGGTTTTTCACTTTGGTCTTGCGGGCCACGCGGTCAGCTCCCGAGCCGGTAGGCGAAGGCGCGGCGCAGGCCCTTGTAGATCTCCGAGGCCGCCAGCGAACCCAGCAGCGCATGGGCGATCCAGAAGCCGGACACGCCGGCGATGAGCAGGAACAGCGTGCTGATCGCGCCGAACCCGAGCACATAGCCGGCTTCGGCGTCGGCGCGCAGCTCGATGGAGCGGTCGCGCTCGTCCGGTCCGGCCTCGGCGTCGCGGGCGAACAGGGCGGCGAGCACCACATGTGTGACGATCATCCAGATCAAGAGGCCGATCACCAGGCCGAAGAACACCGGCCCGAACGCCATGCCCGGCATGGCGCCCGGCGCCGCGCCTTCGGCGGCGGCGAGCCCCATCTTGGCGAAATACCCGCCGAAGATCAGCACGAGGACGGCGAGGCTCGCCAGATTGCTTCTTTCTTCAAAGGACATTTCAGCCTCCCTTACGCGGCGTGGCCGACGCGGTAATCCACCGCGCGCATCACGCCCTTGGCGATTTCAGCCAGCACCAGGCCGGCGAGCACCGCGTTGACGATCCAGAACACGTGCATTTCCATCAGCGCCAGGCCGAGCGCCAGGAGCGCGCCGGTCCCCAGCACATAGCTGGAGCGGGCGTCGGCGCGCATCTCGATCATCCGGTCGCGCTCGTCGGCGGCGTCCGACTGCTTCGGCGCGGTCATGGCGATGAGGATGTGGGCGATGATCCCGCCGAACACCAGGAGCAGGACGGCGGCCAGTAGATAGGGCCCCACCGCCTCCATGGACGGCCCGTCCGCGATCGCCGGCGGCAGCACCGCCGCCGTGTACCAGCCATAGGCCAGAACATAGATGGCGGTCATCGCCAGATTGCTTTTCTCCCAAAACGACATGTCAGCCTCCTTTGACGCGATGTCGAGAATTTTCGACTTGTCGCCATGTAAGTGATCCTCGACCTGATGTCAAACATCTTCGACCTCGGACCGCGCGGTGCGGCGCTGGCGAAAGGAGAGGGAGGGGGAGGCGCGGGGGAAGTCCGGGCCGTATGGGGTGGGCGAAGCGAAGTGTTCGGGCCCGGTGAAAGGCCCCCGCGCCTGACGGCGTGTCGATCCGGCCGGCGAACTTACGCCGTCTCGGCCGCCGGCCGGTCTTGGGAGCAGGGCTCCTATGGCCGGGCGCCGTCCGGGCCGTCCGCCTTCAGGTCTCGAAGCGTCAGCTCGAGCCTGTCAGCGGAACGCCATCCTTCGCCGCTCGATCGGGACGCTGCAGACCGCCCCCTCCGCCGCGACGAAGCCGGGCCAGTATGCGCGCGGTCCGGCGGGGGCGGATAAGGTCGCAGATATCCTCCAGATTAGGCGGGGGCCCCCTCTTGGAGCGGGGAGGCGTTCGCCCTCCGTTTGAGGGGGTTGGGAGGCGTCGCCGGGAGTGCAGATGTGCACGGGCGTACCCCCCCACCCCGGCCCGCCCCCGAGGGGGAGGGAGGGATGACGCCGCCGGACAAGGCCGTCAGATGAGCGCCAGGCTATCCTTGGGAAAGAGGGAGACGGCCGAGGGTATGCGCGATCGCCGTGTCCGTCGGGCGAGGGCTACTCCTCCAGGCGCCGGACGGCTTCGTCGGCGGCGGCGGCGCGGAAGGTTTCGGCGATCCGGAGGAGGTCGCGGGCGCGCTCACGCATGCCGGTCTCCAGCGCGGTGTCGGCGCCCATGGCGTCGGCGGCGCGCAGGGCCTGCAGCGCTTCCTCGCCATGGGTTTCGGCGTCCTCGGCCAGAAGGGCGAGGGCGAAATGGTACGGGATGTCGGGGGTCTGGGCGATTTTCGCGGCGGCGCGATAATGCTGCAGGCCGGCGCCCAGATCGGCGCCGAACGTGCGTTCGCCGGCCCGGCGCACGATCTCCATATGCCAGGCGCCCAGCATGGCCAGCGCCCAGGCGTTGCCCGGCTCGATCTCCAGCGCCCGTTCGGCGTGGCGGCGCGCGCGCTGGGGCAGGCGGGCGAGGGCGGCGGCGAGGGGGTTGGAATAGCGTCCCTCATATCCCAGCGCCACGGCGAGTACGATATGGGCCCGCGCATGGTCCTGATCGAGGTCCAGCGCGGCTTCGGCGAGCGCGACCGCGGCGCGCGCCTGCATGCGCTTGTCGTAGCGATCGGCCTCGGTCATCGCGCCGAGCATGAGCGGCGCCAGCGCGGCTTCGGCGGCGATGGTCTTGGACCCGGCGTCCGAGGCGCTGGCGGCGAGGGTCTGTGCATAGGCCCAGTCGCCCGCCTCATACGCCTCGCGCACGCTCGGTTCCGCGAAGGCGGGCGCGGCGAACACGGCGACCATCAGGGCGAGGCAGGCGATGAGACGGCGCATGGCGTCAGACATAGGCGCAGCGCCGCGGAACGGCGAGGGCCGGCGCGGCGAACTGTGACGGATCGGCATGGACCGAGAACGCGGAATAGGAGCGTAGGCTCCCTCCGACCCGCACTCGGTGAAGCGTTGAAGGCGTCGTACCCAGGCAAAAAGTAATACGTTTACAACCCGCATCCGTCTGGATAGCATACATTTATGATTAACGAAGCCGGGGGGCGATCATGAAATTTGCATATGGGGTGTCGGTGCTCAGCCTTGTTGTCTCCGGGTGTGCGACCGGCGGCAACCAAGCCGGTATGACGGGAGGCTTTCTGGGAGGGCTTGCCGGCGCCGCAGCGTGTCTTGCTTCCGGGGCGAATGATACAGAGTGCGCGTTACTTGTGGTGGGCGGGGCTGTCGCAGGGTACGCGGTTGCCGAGTACATCGACCGGCGGGACCGAGAGGCCTACCAGGCGGCGACGCAGGACGTGCTGAGCGGCGAGACGCGGTCCGCCACGCGCGTTTCCGAGCAGACGGGCAACACGATCACGGTGTCGCGCTCTGAATCGGCCGAGACGTTCCAAAACGAGGCCGGCCAGACCTGCACGGCTACGGATGTCGCTTATCAGGGCGAAACCCATCAGGATATCTGGTGTCGCGGAGAAGACGGCACTTGGACGATCCGCCAAGCCTGAGCAATCGTGGCCGATAAGGACAGGAGAGCAGTGTGCTTGCGGCGCTTTTAGCGGCATTCGGGGTGTATGCGGGCGGCCAGACGGGGCCTCTCGTACAAACCGAGGCCTATCAAATAGAACGCGCCGAAGGCGAATGGTGCTCGCAAACCGCCAGGATCATTGTCCGCGAGCGCAGTTCAAACGCCCGGCTTTCCTCCATCCCGGACCCGATCCGGCGTCCGGTCGAGCAGATCCTGCGTTTCGAGTGCCCGGCGCATCAGCAGATTGTAGTGATCGGTCCGCCGCCGGCTAGTCGTTACCTGACGACGCGTTACTCCGCCATCATTGTCACAGATGCCGCCAATTTCACTCATATTGCAGCCCATCGGCCGGAGTATGCGGTGATCGAAGCCGGACCGTCCGGCGACTTGACTCTCCATGCGCCAGAAATCAGTTGCACGGGCGCGTTACGTCGCGCTCGCGAGCAGGACATGCTCGATCCGCACGCACATTATCTGGAGCGCAACCCGGTCACCGGCAGAACCCATCCGCGCAGCGTCATCGACGCGACCCGACCTGAATACTACCAGCTTGAGAGCGGGTGTACGGACCGATCGTTCACGATTTTTGCGATGGATCGGGAGCCGCGCGTCCGGGTCGAGTACGTTCGCGCTTTTCCCAGCGCACGGAACGGTCAGTTGATGGGGCGCGGCCGCGGCGGGGTCCTGCGGCCGCTCGACGCAACTTCGCTCGATGATGCGCTGGCTCAGGCGAGAACCGCATATATCGCAGCGCTGGACGATGAGGGCAGCCCCTACGTCACCGAGTATGAACGTGACCACAGCTCAATGGTCATGGCTGAATTCCGCGGTCATGTGGGCCGGTCCCCGATGACGCGGGTGCGTGGGCTGACGGTGTTTGACTCCGGTTGGTTCAAGGTCGTCGACCAAGACGGCGAGCACGTGTTCAGGCCTCGTCCGGGCGCACGCTACTCCGACATTGAGCGGATAGGCGAGGCGATCATCTTTACGGAAAATCCGGGCCAAAGCGGGAGCCGCACGGTCATCGTCGCACCTTATCCATACGGTACGACAGCCGCTGGAAGCATGATGAACGCGTTCCTCGGGTTCGATGCGAACGATTTCATCCGCTCAGATTACCATATGCGGCAAGTCGTCGTGTGCGAGCACTCCGAAGGTCTTATGCGGAACACGTCTTTCGTCTCTTATCATGGCGCGCTTTCGTTGTACGAACAATTACCGACGTCGTGCGCCTTCAGGTCCGAACGCGCCGTGCGCGAGTTTCTTGGTCATTTCGAGTCGGAAGGACAGGCGGGAAACCCCGACCGTCGCTCGATGCTGACCCGGATGACCGGTGGAGGCCAAATTACAAGAAACGATTTCCCCTGCGGCGACTTGCCGGAGTTTACGATCAGAGGCGGTGTTTTACGGCTGCGCACCGAACCGTGCGACGAACCGTCCGAGGACGTCTCGGAACTTACGCGCCCCCTCACCGTGACTGAGGAATACCTTCAAAGGGTATTCTACTCCTATCGATCTGACGGGGAGCTTTGAGCCGCCGCCCTGCGGACGAGCCCTAAAGCACCCGCCCCGCGACCGCGTCGAGCCTGGCGACCAGCTCCGGGTCGCGGTGTTCGGGCGCGGTGAGGATGGCGAAATCGAGGGCCGTCTCGACGCCTTGCGGGGAGGGGGTCCGCCCGGTCTTCGCCAGGGTTTGCGCCAGATGGCGGACCAGGGCGTGGGCGGTTTCGGTGTTGGCTTTCATCACCTTGAGGATTTCGGCGATGTCCACGTCGTCTTCCGCCGAGCGCCAGCAATCATAATCGGTGACCATGCACACGCTCGCATACGGCAGCTCGGCTTCGCGGGCGAGCTTGGCTTCGGGCATGTTGGTCATGCCGATCACATCAAGCCCCCAGGAGCGGTAGAGCGCGCTTTCCGCTCGGGTGGAGAACTGGGGGCCCTCCATGGCCAGGTACGTCCCGCCGCGCTGGACATGGGCCGCGCCGGCGGCTTCGGCGGCGTCGGCGGCGAGCGCCGACAGGCGTTTGCACACCGGGTCGGCCATGGCGACATGGGCGACGCAGCCTTCGCCGAAAAAGCTCTTCTCGCGCGCGAACGTGCGGTCGACATACTGATCGACGACGACGAAGGCGCCCGGCGCCAGGTCCTCCTTCAGCGAGCCGCAGGCTGACAGCGAAACCAGGTCGGTGACGCCGGCGCGTTTCAGAGCGTCGATATTGGCGCGGTAATTGATGTTGGACGGCGGGATGCGGTGACCTTCGTCATGGCGCGGCAGGAAGACCAGCTCCAGGCCTTCAAGCCGGGCGTGGACCAGCGCGCCGGACGGCTCGCCCCAGGGGGTGTGGACGCGCTCCTTGCGCACGTCTTCAAGGCCTGGAAGCCCGTAAAGACCCGATCCGCCGATGATCCCCAGTCTCCAGCTCATTCGGCCACCCTCCAGAACGCGTCGGGCGCGCTCGCCTGCCAGCGGTTCAGCTCCGCCCAGCCTTCCGCAGCCCTCAGCGCGGTCGCGATGAAGGGCCGCTTGATCTCCTGATAGGCCGCGCGGTCCTTCTTGGTCTTCTCCGCCAGCGCCAGCTTGAAGGCGCCGTAATCGCGCCGGGCGGCGGCGTCGTCGCGCAGATAATCGCGCAGGAGGAAGGTGTTGCGCGCGCTCGCCCCGCCATTGCGGCGCACATGGACGTGGACGCGGCGCTCTGTCTTGGGCTCGCGGAAATAGAGCTTGCGCCAGTCGTCCTCGCCCAGGATCGGCGCGGTGTCTTCATGGGGCAGGTCGCCGGTGATCTCGCCCTGATGGCGGAAGCCGGCCTCGGCCATGCGCGCGACGAGCGCCTCGGCGTCGTCGAAGCGGATCACCAGGGCCTGGATGTCGATCACGTCCTTGGCCGCGAGCCCCGGCACGGCGGTGGAGCCTACATGGTCGACGCGCAGGGCGTGCTCGCCCAGGGCTTCGGCGACGCGCTCGGCCCAGACGAGGCCTTCCTCGGCCCAGCCCGGCTGCGGCGGGGAGACGGCGATGGGATCCTTCTTCATGGGGCGATGTCTTAAAGCGATTGGGCGGAAACGAAAACGGGCCGCCCGCAGGGCGGACGGCCCGAATTCATCATAAGGCGCGGAGCGGCGAAGCCTAGTGCTTCACCCGGCTCCAGACCTGGCGATAGGAGGCGTAGAGAAGGCCGGCCAGGATCAGAAGATAGATCATGACCATGAGGCCCATGCGCTTGCGCGCCTCCATGTGCGGTTCGCCCGCCCAGGTCAGGAAGGCGGTGATGTCGGTGGCCATCTGCTCGGGCGTGGCTTCGGTGCCGTCCTCATACTCCACCAGATCGGGGTAGAGCTGAGGCGGCATGGCGATGACCTGACCGGACATGTACGGGTTGTAGTAATTGCCCGGACGGATATCGAGATCGGCCGGCGGCTCCTGGTCATAACCCAGGAGCAGCGAGCGGATGTATTCCGGCCCGCCCTTGCGCGCCTTGACGATCACCGACAGGTCCGGCGGATAGGCGCCGCCATTGGCCGCGCGGGCCTGCTGCTGGTTCGCGTACGGGTAGGGGAAGTCGTCCGACGGCCGGCCCGGGCGTTCGAACATGTCGCCGAACTCGTTCGGGCCGTCCTCGATCGTGTACTCCGCCGCGATGGCGCGCACCACCGGGTTCTCGTTCGGGTTCGGGAAGTCCTCCATGTGGAAGGGACCGCCCTCCATCCCGAGATGGCGGAAGTCCAGCTGGCGCATGCCGTGGCAGGCCGAACAGACCTGGCTGTACACGTGATAGCCGCGCTGCAGCTGGGCCTGGTCGAAGGTCGCGAACGGGCCCTCCCACGCGAAGTCGTAGGGCTCGGGCTTCTTGTACTCGCCCGCGGCCCAGGCCAGCGGCGCGCCCACCACCAGCACGCCCGCAGCGGCGGCGAGAAGACGTTTGATCGGTTTCATCTCTCGCTCTCCTATTCGGCGGGCGCGGTGGCGGGCGGCGGCGAAGCCGTGCCGCCGGTCTCGGTTTTCTTGCCGGTTCCCAGCACCGAATCCTCGATGGAGGCCGGTCGGGGCGTCGGTTTCTCGATGAAGCCGAGCACGGGCAGGATCACCAGGAAGTAGGCGAAATAGTACAGGGTCAGTACGCGGCCGAGCAGCAGGAAGTCGACCCCGATCGCGCCGAGCACCGGCACCTTGTTGTCGGGCAGTTCGGCCCCGGCCCAGCCCAGGCCCAGGCACGCCACCACGAAGAACAGGAAGAACCAGCGCGCCAGCGGACGGTAGCGCATGGAGCGCACCTTGCTGGTGTCCAGCCAGGGCAGCACGAACAGCACCGCGATGGCGCCGAACATGAGAATCACGCCGCCCAGCTTGTCCGGCACCGCCCGCAGGATCGCGTAGAAGGGCAGGAGATACCATTCCGGCACGATATGGGCCGGCGTCACCAGGGCGTCGGCTTCGATATAGTTGTCCGCATGGCCGAGGGCGTCGGGCCAGTAGAACACGAAGAAGGCGAAGATGATCATGAAGACCACGATCGCGAACCCGTCCTTCACCGTATAGTACGGATGGAAGGGCAGGGTGTCGTTCTTGGTCTTCACATTGAGACCGGTCGGGTTGTTGTTGCCCGGCACGTGCAGCGCCCAGATGTGCAGCCCCACCACGCCCGCGATCAGGAACGGGATGAGGTAGTGGAGCGAGAAGAAGCGGTTCAGCGTCGCATTGCCGACGGAGAAGCCGCCCCACAGCCACTCGGTCACAGGCCCGCCGATCAGCGGCAGCGCGCCGAACAGGTTGGTGATCACCATGGCGCCCCAATAGGACATCTGGCCCCAGGGCAGGACGTAGCCGAGGAAGGCCGCGGCCATCATCAGCAGATAGATGACGACGCCGAGGATCCACAACAGCTCGCGCGGCGCCTTGTACGATCCGTAGTACAGGCCGCGGAAGATGTGCAGATAGACGGCGAGGAAGAACATCGAGGCGCCGTTGGCGTGGATGTTCCGCAGAAGCCAGCCGAAATTCACGTCCCGGTCGATGCGCTCGACGGAGTCGAAGGCGTAATCGATATGGGGCACGTAGTGCATGGCCAGCACGATGCCGGTGACGATCTGGATCATCAGGCAGACGGTGAGAATGCCGCCGAACGTGTACCAGTAGTTCAGGTTGCGCGGGGTCGGGAAGTCCACGAAGGAGTCCCAGCCCAGGCGCACGACCGGCAGGCGCGCGTCAAGCCAGCGCGTAAAGCCGGATTTGGGTTCGTAAGTGCTTGGTCCGCTCATGGATCTGCTCCTAGCCGAGACGCAGCGTCGTCGCCGAGATGAAGGTCATCGGCGGGATCGGAAGGTTTTCCGGCGCCGGGCCGCGGCGAATGCGGCCCGAGGTGTCGTAGTGAGAGCCGTGGCACGGGCAGAACCAGGCGCCGAACTCGCCGGACCCTTCAGTGGGCACGCAGCCCAGATGGGTGCAGTTCGCGCTCGTGATCAGCAGCGAGGCGCGCACCGCCTCGTCCACGCTCACGCCGTCGTCGAGAACGGCGGTCAGCGCCGAGCGGTTCTCGTCGGTCGCGGGCGCGCCGGATTCGATGTTGACGTTGCGCGCGTCTCGGTCGGGAAGGCTCGCCAGATCGACGCCGCGGGCGGCCTCGATCTCGCTGGCCGTGCGCCGGCGCACGAAGTGCGGGCGCGAGCGGAACATCACGGTCATCTCCGTGCCTTCGTCCAGCTCGGCGAAGTTCACTTCGGTGGTGGATTCCGCCAGCGTGTCAGCGGCCGGGTTCATCTGGTCGATGAAGGGCCAGATGGCGAAAGCGCCGCCGACAGCCGTCGCGCCGATGGCGGCGATATGGATGAAGTCCCGGCGGCTGGGCTCTTGCCCGTCTTCGGGATTGCTGTTCACGTCCGTCACGTGCCGACCTCTCGATTGGAACCGGCCGCTCTTCCCTGAGGTTCATCCCCACGGCGCAGCGGCGGCAGACCAGACATAGACCCGGGGCGGTGCAAGCCGATGCGTCGCGCTGACGCATGGGAAGGGCGGCGCGCAGTCCCCGTCATCGGGGCGGATTAAAGCGACCCCCCGCAATTTTCAACCGGCTTGATGCGTGGTGCGGCGCATTTGCGCACTCAGATCGCGCGGCGTCGGCGCTCCGGCGCGTCCACCGTCGGCGGCGGATCGCCGAGCTGGCGTCCATCGCCGCCGCTAACCTTACAAACGCGAACGCCTGTGGCCGTGAAGTCGAGCGGGTGACGGCTCAGACGCGTGAATTTGGCGCACGGGGTTTCGCGGCCTTCAAGCCTGCTCGCCCGCGCCGCGCGGCGCCCCGTGGGGCGCTATTGCGCCTGCGCCACGTCCCGGCTCGCCGCGTCGGGCAGGGCATAGGCGATGACCTCGTCGGCGATGGGCGTCTCCATGAAATGGTGGCCGCCGGGATAGATCACCACGTACTGGCGGCCTTCGTGCATGTAGGTCATGGGCGTGGCCTGGCCGCCGCCGGGCAGGACGTCGGTCCAGATGCGCTCGCCAGTCGTGGTGTCGTAGGCGCGGATGAGGTTGTCCGTGGCCGCGGCGATGAAGATCAGCCCGCCGGCGGTGACCACCGGGCCGCCATTGTTCGGCGTGCCGATGGTCACCGGCAGGCGGGAGGCGATCCCCCAGGGCCCGTTGGCGCGCGCTGTCCCGAGACGGCGGTCCCACACCGTGGCGCCGGTCTGAAGGTCGATGGCGCGGATGCCGCCATAGGGCGGCTCCTTGCAGATCAGACCCGTCCAGGGCTGGCGCCAGCCGGCGTTGATCGAAATGCCGTAGGGCGCGCCCTCCTGCGGGGCCAGGCCCTCACGCGTGCCGTCGGCCTCCTCGATAAGCTCTTCGCGCGGAATCAGCCGGTTATGGTTCGGCATGTCGTTGTAATTGGCGATGATCAGGCCGCGCCGCTCGTCGATGGAGACGCCGCCCCAGTCGGTGCCGCCGTTATAGCCGGGATACTGAATGAAGTGCCGGTCGGCGCTGGGCGGGGTGTAGATGCCCTCGTAATTGGCGCGCCGGTACTGGATGCGGCAGAACATCTGGCCGATGGGCGACATGCCCCACATGTCCTTCTCCTGCAGCGCCGGGCGCGCCAGGGTGTGAAAGGTGGAGAAGGGCTGGACCTCGGTGCGCTCGTCCAGCTCCACGCCGCCCTGGGGCACGGTGCGCAGTTCGGCTTCGAACAGCAGCTCGCCGTCGCGGCGGTCCAGAATATAGATGTCGCCCTGTTTCGAGGGCAGCACAAGGGCGGGCACGTCGCCGTCCTTGCTGGGATAGTCGATCAGGGTCGCCTGGGCGCCGAGATCGTAATCCCACACGTCCTTGTAGACCGTGGTGAAATGCCAGACCGGTTCACCGGTCTCCACGTTCAGGGCGACCAGCGAGGTGGAGTACTCGTTCTCCGCCGCCGCGCGGCCTTCGCTGAGATAATCGCCGGCCGAATTGCCCATGGGCATGTAGACCAGGCCCAGCTCGTCGTCGCCGGAGGCGGTGGTCCACATGTTCGGCGTACCGCGCGCATAGATCTCACCTTCCGGCGGCTCGGCGTCCCAGTCCTCGTTGATCATGTCCCAGGCCCAGCGCAGCTCGCCGGTGACGGCGTCGAAGCCCTTGAGCACGCCGGAGGGGGCGTCCAGCTTCACCCCGTCGGTGACCTGGTGGCCGGTGACGATGACGTCGCGGATGACGGTGGGCGGCGAACTCATGGCCACCATGCCCGGCTCCACCCGGCCCATGCCGTCGGACAACAGGACCTGGCCGTTCTCGCCGAAGCCCTGGCAGCGCTCGCCGGTCTCGGCGTCCAGCGCGATCACCCGCCCGCGCAAGGTCCCCACGAAGATGCGCGACGCGCAGGCCTCGCCGGGCGAGGCGTTTTCGACCTCGTAATACACAAGGCCCCGGCAGGCGGCGGTGTAGGGAATCCATTCCGCCGTGATCTCCGGATCGAAGCGCCAGCGCTCCTCGCCGGTGGCCGGATCGAGATTGTAGACATGGTTCGTCGCCGAGCAGACATAGAGCGCGTCGCCGACCTTGATCGGCGTGTTCTCCGCGCCGTAGGCGGAGATCTCTTCGGTGGGCATGTCGCCGGTCTCGAACACCCAGGCGCGCTCAAGCTGGTGGACGTTCTCCACATTGATCTGGTCCAGCGGAGACCAGCGCCGCGCCGCGTCCGTGGCGCCGTAGGCCGGCCAGTCCGAGCCGACCTGCTGAAAGCTCGGATCGTCCATGTCGCCCTCCGCGGCCGGCATCATGCCGATCTCGGTGGGCTCGTGGATGAGGATCGTCAGCGCCACCAGCGCCAGACCGGCCGCGGCGACGCCCGCCGCGCCCCCGCCGGCGGCGGGCCAGCCGATGGCGGGTCCGCCGCGCAAACTGGGCAGGACGAGGAAGGTCAACACAGCGAGCACGGTCGGTCCTACCAGGCGCGGCAGGAGCGGCCAGCCCTGCAGTCCCACCTCGGCGAAGGCCCAGATGACGGTGAAGGCGAAGACGGCGAGATAGATGAAGGCGCCCAGCTTGCGCCCGAGAATCATGAAACCGCCGGCCGCGATCAGGCCGGCGCCGGCGAGCATGTAGTACCAGCTGCCCCCGATGGCGGCGAGCCAGACGCCGCCGATCAGAAGCGAGACGCCGATGAGCGCCAGGACGGCGCCGAGCGCGATCCCCGCCCAGTTCGAGCCCGAAGACATGCGTGCGGCCATGGTCTGATCCCTGTGCGTGGACTTCGCGATTGTGGGATCAACCGCGCGCCCCCGCGCCCGGTTCCGGTCCGCACGCAGGCGCAGCGCGGCGGCGACCGCTCAGCCCGCCGGCAGGATCGTCGCTTGCGCCACGGCGATGAGCTTGTCGCCTCCGTCCTGCTCGGCGATCACGTCGACGCGCACCACCGTTTGACGCTTGCCCGCCTTGACGACGCTCGCTCGCGCCCGGAAGGCCTCGCCCACGCCGGGGGCGAGGAAGTTTAGCGTGAACTGGCTGGTGACGACGTCGCCGATCAGCGTGGCCGCGGCGTAGGCCGCCGCATTGTCGGCGAGGAAGCCGACGAGCCCGCCATGGAGAAAGCCGTGATGCTGGGTCATGTCGTCCTTGCGCAGCACCAGCCGTGTCTCAACCTCGCCGTTTTCGGCCTTGAGGATTTCAAGCCCGGTCCAGCGGGTGAAGGGCTGCATCCTGACGACTTCCGCCAGCAGCGCGGCGTCCACGCGAACCCCCGCCGCGCCGGCCTCCGGCGCCGGGTCGCGCGACCCCTTCCGGTCGCCTTCCGCCGAAGTTTCACCGTTCGGGTGATCGTCCGCCATGCGCGCCTCCCGTGACTAGACCGACCGGTCTATATAGACACCCGCCGGAGGGGCGAGGCAAGATGACGGTCTCGATTTCGAAAGCGTGTGGTGTTCATTCCATGGCCGATGCGCCTGAAACCAAACGGCTGGCGGGCGGGCCCGAGCTGGACGGGGCGCGCGCGCGCCTGATCGCGGCAGCCGCCCGCCTGTTTCAGGAGCAGGGCTACGCCGCCACGGGCCTGTCGGAGATTCTGACGCTGGCCAAGGCCCCCAAGGGGTCGCTCTACCACCATTTCCCAGGCGGCAAGGCGGAGCTCGCCGCCGCGGCGATGCGCGGCGCCGGGGGGCTGGTGCGCGCCACCTTGCGGGCGAGGTGCGAGACGTCGGACGGCGCCGCCGGCGCGGTGCGCGGCTTCGCCGAGGACCTGGCGGGCTGGCTGGAGGCGTCGCAGTTCCGGCGCGGCTGCCCGGTGGCGACCGTGGCCTTGGAGCAGACGCCGGGCGAGGGCGAGCTGGCCGACGCGATCGGCGGGGCGTTTGCGCGCACGCTGGACATGCTCGCCGAGATGATCGAGGCCGACGGCGTCCCGCCCAAGCGCGCGCGAAGCCTCGCCGTCACCGCGCTTTCTGCGCTGGAAGGCGCCATGATCCTCGCCCGCATCGAGCAGTCCGCCGCGCCGGTGCGCGCGGCCGGGGTGGAGACCGAAGCGCTGATCCGGTCCGCGCTCGCGCGCTGACGGCGCCGGGAACCGGGGGGCGCCGGGCCGGCGTTAGCCCCTGGTGTTTCGCGGCTTGATAAGGACAGCCCTCCATGACCCTCGACCCGACCACTACTGTGGACGTTCACGGCGCCTCCATCCCCAAGCTCGGCTTCGGCACCTGGAAGCTGGAGGGCGAGGACGCCTATGACGGCGTGAAGGCGGCGCTGAAGACCGGCTATCGCCATATCGACACCGCCCAGGCCTACGGCAATGAGGAACAGGTCGGCCAGGCGATCACCGATTCCGGGGTGTCCCGCGACGACATCTGGCTCACCACGAAAGTCTGGATCGAGCGCTTCGCCGCCGGCGATCTGGAGGCGAGCGTCAAGGAGAGCCTCGCCAAGCTGAAGGTGGACCGGCTCGATCTGGTGCTTCTGCACTGGCCCAGCGAGGACGTGCCGCTGGGCGAGACGATCGGCGCGCTCAACGCCTGCAAGGACGGCGGCTTCACGCGCCATATCGGGGTGTCGAACTTCACCACCACCTGGCTCGGCGAGGCGGTCGCCACCTCCAAGGCCCCGCTGATCTGCAATCAGGTGGAGTACCACCCCTTCCTCGACCAGACGCCGGTGCGCGACGCGGTGGCGAAATACGACATGGCGCTCACCGCCTATTCGCCGATCGCCCAGGGCGAAGTGTTCGAGGACGCGGTCTTAAAGGAGATCGCCGACACCCACGACAAGACGCCGGTCCAGGTCGCCCTGCGCTGGCTCATCCAGCAGGAGCGCGTGTGCGCCATCCCGCGCTCGTCGTCGAGCGAGCATGTGAAGAGCAATTTTGAGGTGTTCGACTTCGAACTCTCCGCCGAGGAGGTCGAGCGCATCAATCAGCTGCGCGCCAATAATCACCGCCTGGTCGACCCCGAATGGGCGCCGGACTGGGATGTCGCGGCTTAATACCCTCATCAAGTGGGGGGACCGTTTCACCGCTTCGATCGCGCGCCCTTCGACGCTCGAAACTGAACCGGCGCCGGCCTGAAACGTTGGGGCGGGGCGAACCGCAACGGAGCCCCGCCCCATGGCCGATCAGCCCGACCCCAACCTGCAGCAGCCGCCCGCGCGCTATGACGATCTCAAGGCGCTATTCGTAAACTGCACGCTCAAGCGCTCGCCGGACGCCTCGAACACCGACGCGCTCATGGACGTGTGCCGCGAGATCATGACCGGCGCCGGGGTGAGCGTGGACAGCGTGCGCCTGGTGGATCACCAGATCGCTTTCGGAGTTCAGCCCGACATGACCGAACAGGGCTGGGAGCGCGACGACTGGCCGAAGGTCTGGGAGCGGGTGAAGGCCGCCGACATTCTCGTCATCGGCACGCCCATCTGGCTTGGCGAGGAAAGCTCGGTCGCCCGGCTCCTGCTGGAGCGGCTCTACGCCCATTCCGGCGAGACGAATTCAGACGGCCAGGCGGTGTTTTACGGCAAGACCGGCGGCTGCGTGGTCACCGGCAACGAGGACGGGGTCAAGCACATCTGCATGAGCCTGCTGCACGCGCTCTCGCATGTCGGCTACGTGGTTCCGCCCCAGGCCGAGACCGGCTGGATCGGCGAGATCGGCCCCGGCCCGTCCTACGCCGACGATGAAAGCGACGGGCCTCGCCACCCCTTCACCCAGAAGAACGCCGTCATGATGAGCTGGAATCTCATGCACATGGCGCGTCTTCTCAAAGACAATGGCGGGCTGCCCGCCTTCGGCAACGTGGCGCCGGACCGGCTGAAAAAGCAGCGCATCTTCCATCCAAGGCCGGAGACGCTGGAGTAGGCCGGGCGCGCCGAGCCTAGACCGTGATCGCCCGGGCTCGGCTGAGCTTCTGGCTGGTTTCCGCAGGGGCGGTCTTGAGCACCTCCACTGCGGCGCGATAGCCCGCGGTCACCGCGTCGTCGAAGCGCTTCCACTCGCGCATGTCCAGCTCCAGATCGGGCAGGACCAGAAGATCGGCCTCGGAGCGGAACTGGACGTGCTGCTCCATGGCGCCGACGGTGGCCGCGCGCATCAAGAGCGACGCGATGGGCGGGGCTTCGGACAGGCCGTGCTTCATCGCCCAGCCGAAAAAGCCCGGCGCGTCCACGAAGTCGGCCGGGTTGATCGTGTTGGTCCGCGTCACGTCGCAGCCCAGCGTCACGCCGCGATGGAAGGCCTTCATCTCGCGCGCAGGGAAGTTGTTGAACACCGCGCCGTCGACCAGAACATCGTTCTGGCGCACCACGGGCGGGAGCAGGCCGGGAATGGCGATGGAGGCGCGCAGCGCGCCGCGCAGCAGACCGGTGCGGTGCACCTTCACCGAGGCGTCGGAGAGGTTTGACGAGACGCAGAAGAACGGCCGGGCGAGGTCGTTGATCTCCGCCTCGCCGAAATGCTCCTCCAGCCTGCGGTCCACCCGCTTGCCCTTCATCAACGAGATGACGGGAAGGGTCCAGTCCGACAACGGGTTGGAGGTGACGAAGGCTCGGCGCACCCGGTCCTCCAGCTCGTCATTGGACCAACCCGACGCCGCGCCGGCCGCGATGATCGCGCCCATGGAGGAGCCGCCGTAGAAGTCGAACTCGATCCCGGCGTCGCGGAAGGCGCGGATCGCGCCGATATGGGCGTAGGCGCGCGAGCCGCCGCCCGACAGCACCAGCCCGATCGAGCGCCCGGCGATGGTGCGCGCCAGATGGCGCACGTCGCCATCCTCGCCCTGGCGCCAGTGGAAGCAGCGCGCGGCGTCGGCGGCGTCCACCCAGTCCTGCGGGCTCGCCGCGCGCCGGTCGCCGCCATGGTGGACCATCACCACGTCGATCAGTTTCAGCCGCGCGGCCGGGGAGGGGTCGTCGGGCATCAAGGGCGTGGAGGGGCGCGCATCGGCGCGCGCCATGAGCCAGATCCGGTCGGCCCGGCCCATGGCCCGGCGCGCCCAGTCGGCGTCCGCGAGGCGGGCGTGCAGCAGGACCACGTCGTGTTCGGCCTCGATCTCGTCGAGCTTGCGGCTGGGATCCTCGCGCACCTCGTAGCCAAGGATCGCCGCGCTGACCCCGAGCCGTTTCAGCGCGGCCTTCAGCTCCACCGTGCGGAAGTCGAGATCGATGGTCGGCGAGGTGGAGATCAGCGCAAAGACCTTCGGCTCGGCGCGCTGGTTCAGCGACCCGCCGCGCAGGCGGAACAGCATCATGCGCGCCAGCTCGTGCATCAGCGAGGCGTGCTTGCGCGTCAGCCGGTCGAAGGCGGTCTTGGGCAGCCGCATCAGCTCGCAATCGCGCAGGGCGTAGACGCTCGCCGAATGACGCCGATCCTCCACCAGCGCCATTTCGCCGATGGGCTCGCCCTGGCGGATATGGCCGACCAGCTCCGGGCGCCCGTCCGCCCCGGTGCGGAACGCCGCCAGCGCGCCGGAGCGCACCAGATAGAAGGCGTCGGCCGGTTCGCCTTCCTCAAACAGCGTCGCGCCGGCGGGCAGGCAGAACCATTCCACCTCCGCCTCGACAGCCTGCAGCGCGGCCTTCTCGACGCGGTTCAGGAAAGGAAGGAAGCCGAGCTTCAGGTCCATTAGTCGAGATACGCCCAGCTGTCTGCGCCGTCGAAAGTGCGAACGCGCAGCCCTGAGATAACGGCCGGATCGGCGAGACGGAAGTTCAGTTTCATGCGCTCGCCATGGCCCGGCAGGCTGCGCCAATGGGAGAGGTTTCCGCACACGCTGCAGAACACGAAGGCGAGGCTGGCGTCTCCGGTGACGTAGTCGCGCGCGTGTTCATGGCCGGTGATTTCCGTCGCCGCAGGGTCCACCTCGCCCCACAGCGCCGCGTAACGCCGGCAGGCGCTGCAGGTGCACCGGGTGAGATGGGCGGGACGCGCCGGCGTGCGCCAGGACAGCGCGCCGCAATGGCAGGCGCCCTCGATCATCCCCGCCCCATGCGTTTGACCGGCGCCAGGGGTGCGAACGCGCCCTCGCGCTTTTCGCCGCGCGCGGTGATCGCCTCCATGATGTCCTCGGTGTTCCACAAGGAGGCCTGCAGCGTCATGGCGTGCTCCAGGCTGTCGGCGAGGGTGTGGTCGCGCGCATAGAGGAAGGAGCGCTTGGTCCCGGAGATCGTCAGCGGCGCCTTTGCGGCGATTGTCGCGGCGACGGCGTCCACATGCGCGCGCAGCGCGTCAGGCGTATCCAGCACCGCGTTGTAGAGCCCGAGCTTTTCAGCGCGCTCCGGAGCGAGGATCTCCCCGGTATAGGCGAGCTCGCGCGCCACGCCTTCGGGGATGAGCGTCGGCAGGCGCTGCAGCGTGCCCACGTCGGCGAACATTGCGATATTGGTTTCTTCGATCCTCAGCCAGGCCTCGCCCGTCCCGTAGCGCAGATCGCAGGCGGTGATCATGTCCACCGCGCCGCCCACGCACGGCCCCTGGACCGCGGCGATGACGGGAAAGCGCGCGCGTTCAAACGCGGTGAAGGCGTCCTGCAGGGCGACGGCCGCCGTCATGAAGGCTTCGCGCGCGCTCGCCGTATCGGTCTTCAGCGCGGCCGGGTCGGTGAACACCGAAATGTCCATGCCGGCGGAGAAGACCGGGCCTTCGGCGTCCAGGATCAGGACCCGCGTTCGCCCCGCGTCCGACAGCGCCATGACCGCTTCGGGCAATTCGCGCCAGAAGGCCGGCGTCATGGTGTTGCGCTTGTCGGGGCGATTGAGGGTGAGGCGGGCGACCGGGCCGTCGGCGTCGAGGGCGAAGCTGGAATAGGCGGACATGGCGACTCCGGTGCTGTCATCTCACCGCGCCAGCTTCGCCCCCGCCGGGCCGGCCATCAAGGCCCGGCGCGCGCTTATTCCAGATAGGCGAGGCTGTCGATCAGCGTGAAGCCCGGCGCGCCGGCGAAGAACTGGTCGAGCAGCGGCTTGTGGCCCGAGCCGTAAATCACCAGCACACGGTCCCCGGGCTCGGCGTGAAACGCGATGTTGGAGAAGATGATGAGATTGCGCTCCCACCAGGCGCCCATTTCGCGCGCGCCCACCGGATCATGCGGCGCGCCCATCTGGGCCAGGATGAAATAGCCGTCATGCATGTCGGAGGCGGCCGGCCCGTTCATCACGCGCAGCCGCTCCATCACGCCCATCGCCTCGATCTCGCGCATGAAGGCGGCGATGTCGGTGTTGAAGGCGTCGAACTGGGCGAGCACGCGGCCTTGCTCGTTCGCCTGGGCCGCGCCGAGCATGGCTTCGAAATCCATGCCGTTCTGAAAATCCACCGCGTAGAGCCGGTCATGGCCGAGCCGCGCGGCGAGCGCCATGCCCACTTGCTGACGCTCATTGACCGAGAGTTCGTGCTCGCCGGCGAGAAAGGCGCGATAGGCCGCGTTGAACCGGTCCTCATGCTCTGGGGTCAGCTCCACCATGATCTTGGTGGGCGCGAAGGGCTCCAGCCGGTCGAGCAGCTCGGCGATCTGGCGCTGTCCCTCGGGCGAGCGGGGATCCTCCACGTCCGCGTTGTGCAGGTCCGCACCGCCGCCGTCGAAATGATAGGTCCCGAGAACCATCACCTCGATCGGCTCCTGGGCGAGGGCGGCGGGGGCGATGCAGAGAAGGGCGAGGCTGGCGAGAAGGGATCTGAACATGGCGCGCTCCTGACGGTGTCCGCCTGAAGATGCGCGCGGGCCCCCGACTGGATGCGGCGCTTACGTCCCGGAGTAATAAAGGTGGAAGGTCCCGCCGCGCTCGGCGTCATGCCAGAGGCATTCCAGCGTCGAATAGTGAACATTGAAGCACAGCACCGTCCCGCCGGCCGCCCGCGCGCGCTCGTAGATCCGCTGCGAAGCGACCGGGCGGATGGCGGTGGGATTGTCGGTGCCTTCGGTGGTCGCCGCCTCGAACGGCGCGAGTCCGTCGGCCTGCCGGGTCGAGATATTGTCGGTGAAGCTTGAAAGCAGGTCGTCCAGCCGGTCTGGCGCAGGCGGCTCCTGCAGGGCCAGGTCCTTGAGCTTGAAGGCGTCGGCGAAGAGCAGCGCGCCGTCCGCGTCGCGCACGGTGACCAGAGCGGCGGCCTGCGCGCAGTCCTCGGCGTCGACTCGCAGCCTCACGGTGTCGGACGCGTCCGCGCAGGTGAACGCGACCGACTTGCTTTGCGCGCCGGAGCAGGCGGCCAAGGCCGGCGCAGCGGACGCGGGCGCGGATTGGCTCTGGCTCCCGTTCGCGGCGGGCGCCCCGGCCTCGCCGTTGGCGGTCCCTTGTCCGCACGCGGCGATGAGGATTGCGGCGCAGGCGAGGGGGGCGAGGCGGGCGGTCATGGCGAGAACTCCAGGCTGCGAGCTGTCCCGGCAACACAAGGGCCGGCGCCGGCGTTCCGCCGCCGCGGCGTTGAGCTTTGCGCGCGTCCGGGCTAAGCGACGGCCACGGACTTTCCCTCTTGAAGGCGCGACCATGACCCGACTGACCTCCGAGCTCGACGTGAACTCCGATGCGTTCAAACGCAACGCCGAGGCCATGGAGGCGCTGGTCGCGGAGCTGAAGGCCAAGACCGCCGAGGCCGCGCTGGGCGGAAACGAGCGCGCGCGGGAGAAGCATCTGAAGCGCGGCAAGCTCCTGTCGCGTGACCGGGTGCAGCGCCTGCTCGATCCGGGCTCGCCCTTCCTCGAGCTCTCCGCCCTCGCCGCGCACGGCATGTATGAGGGCGACGTGCACGGCGCGGGCATGATCACCGGCATCGGCCGCGTGTCGGGGCGCGAATGCGTCATCGTGTGCAACGACGCCACGGTGAAGGGCGGCACGTACTACCCGATGACGGTGAAGAAGCATCTGCGCGCCCAGGAGATCGCCCGGGAGAACCGTTTGCCGTGCGTCTATCTGGTCGACAGCGGCGGGGCGAACCTGCCTCACCAGGCCGAGGTGTTTCCCGACCGCGAGCATTTCGGCCGCATCTTCTTCAACCAGGCCAATCTTTCATCCGAAGGCATCCCCCAGATCGCCGTGGTCATGGGCAGCTGCACCGCCGGCGGCGCCTATGTGCCGGCCATGAGCGATGAAAGCGTCATCGTACGCAATCAGGGCACGATCTTCCTCGGCGGCCCGCCCCTGGTGAAGGCGGCCACCGGCGAGGTGATCTCGGCCGAGGATCTCGGCGGCGCCGACGTCCATGCGCGCACCTCGGGCGTGGTCGATCATTACGCCGCGGACGACGATCACGCTTTGCAGATCGCCCGGCGCATCGTGGCGGGGCTCAACACCGTGAAGCCGAAGCAGGTCTTCCTGGAGGAGCCGCGCGAGCCGGCGGTGGACGCCTCCACCATCAACGGCGTGATCCCCAAGGACGTGCGCCAGCCCTATGACGTGCGCGAGGTGATCGCGCGCCTGGTGGACGGCTCGGAGTTCGACGAGTTCAAGAAGCTCTACGGCGAGACGCTCGTGACCGGCTTCGCGCGCCTGCACGGCATGCCGGTGGGGATCATCGCCAACAATGGCGTCCTGTTCTCCGAAAGCGCGCTGAAGGGCGCCCATTTCATCGAGCTGTGCTGCCAGCGCAAGATTCCGCTTCTCTTCCTGCAGAACATCACCGGCTTCATGGTGGGCTCCAAATACGAGGCCGGCGGCATCGCCAAGGACGGCGCCAAGCTCGTCACCGCGGTCTCGACCGCCAGGGTCCCGAAGATCACCCTGGTGATCGGCGGCTCCTACGGCGCGGGCAATTACGGCATGTGCGGGCGCGCCTTCGGCCCGCGTTTCCTGTTCATGTGGCCCAATGCGCGCATCTCGGTCATGGGCGGCGAACAGGCCGCCAGCGTGCTCGCCACGGTGAAGCGCGACGGCATGGAGGCGCGCGGCGAAGACTGGCCGGCCGAAGACGAAGAGGCTTTCAAGGCGCCGATCCGGGAAAAATACGAGGAGGAGGGCTCGCCCTACTACTCCACAGCCCGGATCTGGGATGACGGCGTCATCGCCCCGGAGGATACCCGGAGGACACTGGCTCTGGCGCTGTCTGCGGCGCTCAACACGCCGATCGAGGAGACGAAGTTCGGCGTGTTCCGGATGTAGGGGATTTCGCCGTTCCAACGTGAATTCCCGGCCAAGCCCGGCCTTGAGCCGGGCGCTGAGCCGGGACCTCGTGCCGGATGATCGACCGGGTCCCGGCTCTGCGCCGCTTCGCGGCTTGGCCGGGAGTTCAGAAGGGTCGGGTCTCGCGCTTACGCGCGTGGTGTCGCCGCGCTATACTCGCCCCATGGACCCGGCGATCGAAAAGCTCAAAGCCTTGAAGCCCGAACTGCGCGAGCGCTTCGGCGTGACCGGGCTCGCCGTGTTCGGCTCCAGAGCCCGCGGCGAGGCGCGGCCGGACAGCGATCTGGATGTGCTTGTCGATTTCGAGCGTATGAACACGTTTTTCGAACTCAACGCGATCGATCGCTTTCTGTCCGACCAGCTCGGCGTCAGGGTTGATCTGCTCCCCCGAGACAGCATCCATCCGCGTCTGAAAGACCGGATCCTTTCTGAAGCCGTCGCGATCTCGTGAGGGCGCGGCCTTACCTTCTGAACATGAAAATCTTCGCTGAGAAGGCGGTGTTCTTTCTTGGCGATCGCGACGGCGCCGCCTTGGAGGCCGAGGAGATGCGTCATCTCGCCATTCAACGCTGTCTTGAAATTGTCGGGGAGGCGGCCGGTCGTGTTCCAAGCTTTGTGGAGGCGGCGCTGCCGGCGATCCCGTTCAAGGACGCCGCCTCCATGCGTCATCGCATCGTGCATGGATACGCCACCGTGAACGCCGATCGTGTGGCCGAGACGGTGCGCGTTCACCTGCCGCCGATGATCACCGCGCTCGCCGAGCCGCTCCCCGACGAGCGGTGAACCTCGCGTGTGCGCCCGGCGTATATGGCTCCATGAACCCGGAGCCCGCCCATGCGCCTTATTCTTGCTCTCGCAGCGCTGATTGCGCTCGCCGGTCCCGCCATGGCCAGTGAGGAGCCCGCCTATACGCTCATCGCGCGCGAGGGCGATTTCGAGATTCGCGATTACCCCGCGCTGATCCTCGCCGAGGTGCAGGTGGAGGGCGACCGGCGCGCCGCGACCAACGCCGGGTTCGGGCCGCTGGCGAATTATGTTTTCGGCGGCAATCAGCCGGCGGAGCGGATCGCCATGACCGCGCCGGTCACGAGCGAACCGTCGGGAGAGGGGCGTTGGCGCGTCGCCTTCATCATGCCGGCGCAGTGGTCGATGGAGACGCTGCCGGCGCCGAACGACGCATCGGTGAGCTTGCGCGAAACGCCGGCGCGGCGCGTCGCCGTGCTGCGCTTCTCAGGCCTGATGGGGGAGCGGCGTGCAAGTGAGAAGCTGGCCGAGCTTGAGGCCGTCCTTGTCCGGCGCGGCCTGGAGCCGGTCTCCGGCCCGACCTTCGCCGCCTATGATCCACCCTGGATCCCAGGCCCCTTCCGGCGCAACGAGATCTGGATCGAGATCGCCGCCTAGATCTCGGCGCTTACCGGATTTCGCAGCGCCGAACGCCGCGCTAAACTTCAAGGAACTGGCGCGGGGAGGCTTTTATGGAGCGTTGGAGCGATCATGAGGCGCGCGCGGGGCTTCTGGGCGAGCTTCACGCCCGGCCGCGCCCGCCGGTCCCGGCGCCGGCCGCGGTGGCGCGCGTGGATCTTCTCACCAGTCCGGAGGAGGCCGACGCCCATGGACGCCGGCTCGCCGAACGGCTCGCCAGGAACGGGCAGGCGGCGCCGGAGCCGGGATCGCGCCACCATGTCTATCGCGACGGCGCGCTGCGCGTCGTGTTCGAGCGCCATACCGAGTTCGTCTCCTACACCCTGATCGACGACGCGCCGGGCGCCCCCTTCGCCGAGGACCTGTTCGAGAAGGCCGGGCCGGACGCCTTCGACGCGCTGCCCGGCCGGCGGGTCTCCGCCGTGCGTCTGGAGATCGTGAAGAGCGAAGACGGCGCGCTCGACGCGGCGCAGTGCGTCGAGGCTTTTTCACGGCCGGACTTCGCTGCGAGCCTGATCCGCGGCGGCGCCGCTTCGCTCGCCGGCGACTTCGAACCGGATCAGGACGGCTTCATCCGGTTTCTCGCCTTCGATTCCACGCCGTCCGACGCGGTGCGCGGGCGCATGACGCAGCGCATTCTGGAGCTGGAATCCTACCGCATGGCGGCGATGCTCGCCCTGCCGCTGGCGCGCGAAGCCGGCGCGGCGCTGGACCGGCTGGAGGCCGAGCTGGAGGCGGTTTCCGGGCGCATCGCCGAGGAGGCGCACGCGGATGAGGACCGCGACATCCTTCAGAAGCTCACCCGCCTCGCCGGCGAGGCGGAGCGGCTGCGCGCCAGGGGCGATTTCCGATTCTCCGCGGCGCGCGCCTATGGCGGCATCGTCGCCGACCGGAATCTGCGCCTGCGCGAAAGCCGGATCGAAGGCCATGAGCGGGTGGGGGTGTTCATCGAGCGCCGCCTGGCGCCGGCGCTGCGCACCTGCGAGGCCGCAGCGGCCCGCCAGAGAGCCATGTCGGAGCGCGTCAGCCGCGCCGTGCGCCTGCTCGCCACGCGCGTGCAGGTCGACGTGGAGGAGCAGAACGCCAAATTGCTCGACGCCATGAACGAACGCGCCGAGACGCAGCTGCGCCTGCAGGAGACCGTCGAGGCGGTCTCCACGGTGGCGATCACGTATTATGCGGTGAGCCTGATCTATTACATGGCCGGCGGCTTGGCGCAGGCCGGTTGGCCGGTCAACCCGACGGCGGCGGCCGCCGCGGCGACGCCCGTGGTGTTCCTCTGCGCGCTCGCCGGCGTGCGCCTGGTGCGCCGCTGGCTGAAACGGCGCAGCGGCGCCGGTTAGACGGGCCGGGCGCGCAGGCCTTTAGAACTCAGCCGAGCTTTCCGGCAGCACCGCCAGCTGCAGCGCGTCGGGATTGTCGCCATAGGTGCGGCCCCAGATCACTTCCACACGCGCACGGCTCACGCCCTGCTCGGTCAGTGCGTCCACCAGCCGGCCGGCGCGCTCGCTGAAGCGGGCGTCGAAGCTGTCGCCGCGCACCGCGATCACCGCGCCCTCGTCCAGGGCGGCCGCGGCCTGGCGCACCGCGTCGCGCGCGGCGGGGTCGATGGCGCCATCGCCGTTGAAACGCACCGCCTCCACCGCGATGGCGCCCCGCGTGTCCGCGCGGCGCTCGCGCCCGTCGTAGGATTGTCCGTCGCCGGCGAAATCGCGACTGCGCGCGGCGGAGCGCGCATTGATTTCAGCGAGCGTGGTTTCGGGACCGGCCACGAGGCGCCGGCGCGCCGAGCGCTCCATGTCGCTCATCGCGCTTCTGGCGGGGATGGCGGGGGTGTAGTCGACTTTCACCGACGGCGTGAAGGCTTCGCCCGTGCGGCGCGACCGGTCGAAGCTGCGCTCGTCGGCCGGATCGATCACCTGCAGGCGATCCTCGGCGCCCTCCACGGGCTCGGGATCAAGCCGCGGGTCGAAGCCCTCTTCCCTGGACGCCGTGGCCGAACCGTCCGTCTCGGCCGGTTCGTCTTCGCCGCCGAGCCAGCGATCAAGCCAGCCTTCACGCTCAGCGTCGCGGCGGGCCTCGCGCGAAGCGCCGGCGCGGCGTTCCGCGGCGGTGCGGTCGGCTTCGCGCGCCTGGCGGCGGTCGCGGTCTTGTTCATTGCGGGCGCGGGCCTGTTCGGCGCGCTCTCGGGCGGCCTGCGCGCGGTCGCGCGCGACTTCGCGTTGTTCGCGGGCGCGTTCGCGAGCGTCCTCGGCGCGCGCCTCCGCCTGCTCTCGCGCTTCCTCGGCCCGCTCCTGCGCGCGTTCGCGTGCCGCCTCGGCCCGGTCGCGCGCCGCTTCCGTCGCGTCCTCGGTCTCAGCATCCGGCTCGGGTTCGGGCTCCGGCTCGGGTTCGGGCTCCGGTTGCGGTTCCGATTCAGGTTCCGGCTCGGACTCCGGTTCCGGTTCCGGTTCCGGTTCCGATTCAGGCTCCGACGCCTGGAGCAGGCCTTCGGCCTCGTCCAGCCAGCCGCGGCAATTGGTGGTGTTTCCCTTCTCATACCAGCCCGCCGCGTGGTCGAGCGCCGTCTCGAAGCTGGATTGATCGCTCACCGAGCCGGGCGCGTTGGCCGCAGCCGCGCGCAGCGCCTCGATCTGGTCCATGCAGTCGCCCTGCGTCGCCTGGGCCTCGCCGGCGGCGAGGGCGGCGGCGCCGGCGGCGCCCAGAAACGCATATCGCAAGCGCGCGGCGGTTGGGATCAGGCGGGTCATGGAGTGTCTCCCTGTCAGGGCGCGGCCTGGAGACGAAATCCGGCGCGCCGTATGAAATTCACTGGTTGACAAGGCAAAGCATTGATGCACGGCCCGTTCCGGACTTTCGGCGGCATGACTGAACATATTTGAAAGTTCCGGATGACCTGCGTTTATCGCCGCAAAAAGAAAGCGGCGGGACCCGAAGGCCCCGCCGCAGCAGGTCTCACCGTCCATACGGCGTGTGTTCCAGGAGGGGGGACTAGAACGTCACGTCGTCTTCGGGCAGGACCTGAACCTCGACGGCGTCGCGGGTGTAACCCAGCGTGTCGTCGTAATTGATCTCGATGCGGTCTTCGGTGACGCCGTATCCGCTCAGTTCATCGACCACATAGTCGGTGCGATCGTAGAACAGATCTTCATCGCCATTGCCCGAGAGCACCACGACGAGCTCGTCGTCCTCGCTCAGCGCCGTCGCGGCCTCGTCGATCAGCCCGTCATAGGCCGGGGCGACCGCGATCGTGTCCGGGGTGTAGTACACCGGCTCCAAGATCAGCGCCTCGACTTCATAGTCGGCGCTCGCGGCGTAATCGACGTCCACGTTCGCTTGCGCTTCACGCTCTATGTCGATCTGCGCCTCGGTCATGGTCTCGGCGTCCACATAGGCGCCGTCCTCCACGTCCACCGCGACGCTGGGCCGGCCGGTGGTGACGTCGACTTCAGCTCGTTCCTGGCTCACCGCCACGTCGGGGCGGCCCTGAGTGACGCTCACGTCGGGCTGGCCTTGGGTCACCGTCACGTCCGGCTGGCCTTGCGTGACCTGCACTTCAGGCCGGGCTTCGGCGACCGTCACGTTCGGCTGCTCGGTGGAGACGGACACCTCCGGCTCCTGCTGGATCACGTTCACGTCCGGGCGCCGAGTCTCGACGCTCACTTCCGGCTCGGCCTGAGTAACGCGCACTTCCGGCTCAGCAGTAGTGACGTTCACCTCCGGCTCGGGCTGATACACGGCCACTTCCGGTTCCGGCTGGCTGACCGTGATCTCGGGCTGATGCTGCTCGATTTCAACGATCGGCTCATGCTGACGGATCGTCACTTCCGGCTGGGGCTGTTCGATGGTGACTTCCGGCCGGCTCTGGCGGACCTGGATGTCGGGCTGGGCCTGGGCGACGGTGACTTCCGGCTCGGGCTGCTCGACCACCACTTCCGGCGCCGCGGCCTGGACGTTCACTTCCGGCTCGGGCTGATTCACGGCGACGTCGGTGTCGGCCTGCTGAACCGCGACCTGGGCCTGGGGCTGCTCGACGATCACGTCGGCCGGGCGCTGAGTCACGGCGACGTCGGTGGCTTCGGTCTCGACCGCCACCTCGGCTTCCTGCGGCGTGACTTCGACCTGGGCGGGATTGGTCTCCACCTCGACCGTGCTCGCTTCAGCGTCAGCCACGAGCGCCTCGTCGGCGATGTAATCGCCATCCTCGGATTCGGCCGAGACGATCGCGCCGGTGGCGGCGTAGCCCAGCTGCGGCTCCGCCGCGACCAGCGCGGCGCCGGTCTCCACGTCGCGGTCGATCACCAGGGTCTCGGCTTCGTCCAGCCAGAGCTCGCAATTGCGCAGGTTTCCGTCTGCGGCCCAGCCTTGCGCGTTTTCCAGCGCCTGGGCGAAGTCGGCCTGTTCCTCGATGGGCGCCTGCGGGTCGTCGATATAGACGGCCAGCTCGTCGATGCTCTCCTCGCACGGGCTCTGGGCGGCGGCCGCTCCGGCGGAAAGGGCGGCGGCCGAGGCTCCGGTCAGAAGCGTGCGGACGATGGTGACGGGAGCGTGGGTCATGGGGGAGTCTCCTGTCTTCAGCTCTCGGGGTTGACTTCGTGGCGGGTCTTCCGCCCGCCTTGGGATGAGCCGATAAAACCAAACACGGGGAAGGGTTTCCCGCGGTCCACAGCGGCCAAGCGCGCCCTGGCGGTCCGGCGGGCCGGGGCGGGGCGGCGCCGTTTCGCCGGGCTGGACCGTCAGGTCTGCAAGGCGATGTCGCGCGGGGGCGCCTGCGGCTTCCGGTCGGCTTGACCGGCGGGCCTGCAGGGCGCACCGCGTCCTGCAGTTCACCACCTCTCCGACCGCCCAGCCCAGAGGTCCGCCATGCGCATCTGCCTTCTGAACGCCCATCCCGATCCGGCCCCCGCCCGGTTCTGTCACGCTTTGAGCGACGCCTATCAGGAGGGCGCGCAGGCGGGAGGCCACGCCGTGACCCGCTTCGATCTCGGCGCGCTGCCCGTGGCGGTGCTGCAAAGCGCGGCCGCCTTCGCCGAACCGCCCTCGCCGGAGGTGAGGGCGGTTCAGGATGCGCTGAGCGCGGCGGGCCATTTCGTGATGATCTATCCGCTCTGGCTGGGCACGCTACCGGCGGCGTCCAAGGCGTTTCTCGAGCAGCTGGCGCGGGCGAATTTCCTCATCGAGACCGCAGCGGAGAGCCAGACCTGGCCGCAGCGCAAGATGACCGGCAAGTCGGCGCGCCTCATCGTCACCATGGGCATGCCCGGCTTCGCCTACCGCTTGTTCTTCCGCTCCCATTCGCTGCGCGCGCTGGAGGCCGGCGTGCTGGGCCTGTCCGGATTCAAGCCGGTGCGCGACACGGTTTTCGGCGGGGTGGAGCTCGGCGCGGAACGTCGTTCCAGATTCCTCGACAGAGCGCGCGCGCTCGGCGTGAAGGCTCTGTGACGATTGGCCGGGCGCTCTTGCCGGAGCGCGCCGGAGGCGCGATGGTTCTTGTCCGGGGGCGGGGTTTGAGACCCGATGGAGGGGTGTGATGGAGTTTCTCAACGACGTATGGGCCTTTTTTCAGGCCGGATTCGATCAGATCAACGAGGTGCAGGGCGTCATCATCGCCCTGGTCGCCGCGCTGATCCTGCCCGCCTGGCGCCAGCTGCCCGCCTTCGTGCTGGGCGCGGCGGTGGTTCACGTGCTGGTGGACATCATGCTGCCGGTGGTGGCGAACGGCGCGCCCTTGCTCTTCCCCGACATCGTGGAACTGCGGTTCTGGACCTATGTGGCCGCCCTGCTCGCCGGCTATCTGATCGCGATCGCCGCTCTGATGCTGGTGCGCAAACTGCTGCTGAAACGCTGAACCAGTACAAAAAGCGTGGGATTTCCGCGACGCTCCTCGCGGAATATGCGCTATCCGCGTTGTTTTTCTTGCATTTTGTTAACCTTCGGGCACGCTGCGCCCGGTGAGCGGCCAAGTGCTGCGAAGCGAGGGGATAAGTGCAATGGAATTTCTCGATCCGGTCATGCCGTATGTCGAGCCCATCTGGGCGTGGCTGATGAACGGCGTGGAGACCTTCGGCCCGGACAAGGGCGACGGGACCGTCAACTGGATGTTTCTGGGGCTGCAGATCGGCGTGATCGCCATCGTCATGGCGCTCCTGATGCCGTCCTACGGCGCGATCCTGATCTTCACCGTGGCGAGCGTCATCGTCCACGTGGTCGTCGATCAGGTTCTGCCGATGGTGCGCGACGGGGCCGGCTTCGCCCTGCCGCCGGTCACCGATCTCGTGTACTGGCAGTATGTCGCGTTTGCGGGCCTGGCCTATCTGGTCGCCCTTTCGGTCCTTTACATCATCAAGGCGCTCGTGCTGCCGCGCTAAGCCGGCCGCCGAACAAAACACAGCCCGCCCGGCCGGTTCGGCCGCGGCGGGCTTTTTCTTGGCCGCAGAGCGCAGTAGGAAGGCGCAATAAGCGAACCGACGGAGGCCGGCCATGGCGATTGAAGACGAAGTCCTGCTTGACGTGACCCCGGGCGGGGCGGCGGTGATCACGCTGAACCGGCCAGACAAGCACAACGCCTTCAACGCCGACGTGATCGCGCGCCTGTCCGACATTTTCGAGACCCTGCGCGCCAACGCCGACGAGGCGCGCGTCATCTTCCTGCGCGGAGCGGGGAAGTCGTTTTCCGCCGGCGCCGACCTTGAATGGATGAAGGCCGCGGCCGACTGGACGCATGACGACAATGTCGAGGACGCGCTCGGCCTGGCGCGCATGCTGCACCGGCTCTACGACCTGCCGCAGACCACGGTGGCGCTGGTCCACGGCGCGGCCATGGGCGGCGGCGCGGGGCTGATGGCGGCCTGCGACGTGGCGGTGGCGGTCAAGGACGCGAAGATCCGCTTTTCCGAAGTGCGCCTGGGGCTGACGCCGGCCACCATCTCGCCCTTCGTGGTGAAGGCGATCGGTCCGCGCTACTCCCGCGCCCTGTTCGCCACGGGCGAAGGCTTCGACGGCGATTTCGCGCACCGGATCGGCCTCGCCCAATACGTGGTGGACAGCGCAGACGAGCTGGACGACATGATGGAGCATATCGCCAAGCTCGCCTTCTCCGCCGCGCCGGGCGCGGTCCATGACGCGAAGAAGCTTGTCGACATGGTCGCTGATCACGAGATCAACGACTCCCTGCTGCGCAAGACCGCCCACCAGATCGCCGACCGCCGGGTGAGCGAGGAAGGCCGCGAGGGGCTCGCCGCGTTTCTGGAGAAGCGCAAGCCGTTCTGGCTGGGATAGGTGGCGTTCTCGCCGCGCGTCGAACGCGCGCTTCACGCCTTCAGAACAGCGCTCCACACCGCAGTCGTGCGCGGGCCGGTCACCGGAGCGCTGTTCGAGTTCGTCGCCTTCGGGATCAAGCAAGCCTGGGCCTGCCTGTTCGGCGGGCTGATGCTGGCGCTGTTGCTGGCGAGCTTCCTGTTCTGGCCTGAAAACAGCGCTCTGGCGCGCTATGACGCCATCACCATCGGCGCGATCCTGATCCAGATCGGCATGCTCGCCCTGCGCCTGGAGACCCTGGCCGAGGCGCGGGTGATCGCCGTGTTTCACGTCGTCGGCACGGTGATGGAAATCTTCAAGGTCCATGTGGGCAGCTGGGTCTACCCGGAAGCCGACGCCGCCGTGCTGCAGATCCTGGGCGTGCCGCTCTTCTCCGGCTTCATGTACGCGGCCGTGGGCAGTTATCTCGCCCGGGTCTGGCGCATTTTCGAGTTCAGGTTCGACCGGTTTCCGCCGCTCTGGATCCAGGCGCTGCTCGCCGTGGCGGCCTACATCAATTTCTTCACCCACCATTTCACGATCGATATCCGCTGGGGCCTGTTCGCCGCCTCCGCGCTGATCTACGGACCCTGCGTGGTGTGGTTCCGGCCCGACGCCAAGCATCGGCCCATGCCGCTCTTGCTGGGCCTGGTTCTGGTGGCCCTGTTCATCTGGTTCGCCGAGAATATCGGCACCTTCGCCCGCGCCTGGAGCTACCCGGGACAGGAGCTCTCCTGGCGGCCGGTGCACATCGCCAAGCTCGGCAGCTGGTACCTCCTGATGCTGATCAGCTTCGTGCTGGCCGCCGCCGTGCGCGGGCGGGAGGCGGGAAAAACGGCGCTGTACCCTAAGGCGTAGAGCTGCTACTTATTTTCGCGGATTAGGGGGATTGCCATGTTGCGTTTAGTCGTGACGGCGGGGGCTTGCCTTATCCTCGGAGCGTGCGGTTCCGTGGTGAAGGAGCATCACTATTTCGCCGCCTACTCGGACGAGCCGGACCGCCGGCCGGTGGAGTTCTATCGCCTGACGGTGACCGCGAACACGGCGCTCTCCAATTCCCGTTTCGTCGCGGGCTATTACGACGAGCGGGCGGTCGATCTGCTGTTTGACGAAATCCGGGTCGGCGGGGAGATGAAGGGCGACGTGTGTGATTGCACCATCGAGCCGATCTTCACTCGCACGTCGACTCCGGACGTCGAGCCGCTGGCGCCGACACCTGACAACGGCGCGTTCGTCATGATCCTCAGCTCCAACGCCGACGCGGTGGCCGGCACGATCGGCGCGTTCGCCGAATCCCAGCTCATGGCCGATGCGATCAGCAATATCGTGCACCGCGAAGAGCTGCGCGCGGCGGCGGAGTTGCAGGCGCGCACGCCCGCGCGATCGGCTTCGGCCGGCGCGGCGACGGCGATCATCGAGGGCGCGCTGCGGCGGGCCCGCGAGGCGACGGGCGAGGACGAGACGCAGGCGGCGGCGGTTCGCGAGGCGGAGTATCGCCGTGCGCTGAACGCCATCGCACGCGGCCTTGGCCGGGCCGAACCCTTCGACTCCTTCGAGGAGGCGCGCGGCTGGTTCGAGGCCGCCTATCTCCGGCTGGAAGACGAGGAGGGCTGAATGGGCCGCGCCAAGTGTCTCCTGATCCTCGCCGCGGCGCTGTTGACCGCGTCCGGATGCGCGAAACTCCAGGTCCGGGTGGACGTTGCGGACGCGAACGAAGTCCGCGCCGCCGTAGCGCTTGAGCGGGCGCGCAGCGACGCGGTGGATATCGCCGCGCGCAGCGACGCCGAACTTCGAGCTGAAGCCGTCGCCATGAAGGCGGAAGTCGACGAGCTGTTCAACACCTTCGCGAACGCCATAAGCGAACTCGGCGACGGTCTGCCGGCCGGCCCGCGTGCGGCCTTGAGCGCTTCGGCTCAGCGTTATCGAGCCGGATCAGAGGAGGAGGCCGCGCTCCACCAGGCGATCGATGACTGGTATCAGGAGGCCGTCCGTCTACACATGGAGATCCGGCGGACCTACGCGGTGAGCCAGCCGGAGGAGCGCTGGTACGCGACGGGCCGGCTCGCAGAGCTGATCCGGCGTCGGCGCGAGCTGGACCGGACAAGCCTGAGCGACATCGAGGCGTCGATCGGTCAGGTGCGTCGCGCGATCGTGGACACGGTCAACCTCGCCCCCGCCGCCGTGCCCGCGCAGCCCTCGGCGGACCGCGCGCTCGCAGGCGCTCGGACGGCCGCTCCCGTCGAGGCCGCAGCTGAAGGGGCGCCCGATCAAGAGGCGCAGTCGGCGCTTGAGACCCGGGTCACGGCGGCGGCGGTGCGTGCGCAGCGCGCAATCGAGCGCTCCATCATCGCGGACGGCTCGCTGGTCGGGTCCGGGTTCGCCTACCCGTTGGCTTCGCTCGACGAAGCGTTCTGGGAAGAGCGCTACAATGAGGCGCGCGGGCTGGGGTATTTTGGAAACACCAATATCGTCATCCGGATGAACCATCTGGGGGATTTCTCCGTGAAAGGGCTGAGTTTCGACGCCAGCACGGTCGCGGCGGTCGCCGGCAAGGCGGCCACCCAGGCGGTCCTGCTCGGAGCGCAGATCGCAGGCGCGCCGGTGACGACTCAGGCTCAGTCCGGCCAGGGGTCGGGGGAGGCGGCCGACACCAACGCCCTCGTGACCGCTTCGCAGCGGGTTCAGGCCGCCCAGCTCAGCCTCGCCGGCGCGGACGCGAGCGAGGACGCCCGCCGCATGGCGCTGATCGAGCTCGGCTTCGCGGTGCTGAACGAGGAGAACGCGATCAAAGGCGGCGATCATGAATCGGCCGCCGCCGCGATCGACGATGTGTTCAGTACCTTGGAACCGATCCTGCGGCGAAGTCCGCCGACGCCGTCGGCCGAGGTGCAACCTGGCGAGGACTAGACTTATGGGGTTTGGAAAACGCGATCTCGTGCGCGTCACCGCCGTCGGTGATCTCAATGGCCGCATCGGACGCATCTGCGAGATAGGGGCGGATTTCCATACCGTCCGGTTCAAAGACCCGGACTGGCCGGGCGGCGTGCGGATCGAGCTTCTTGCGCCGGACAAGCTCTCCCCGGCGCCCGATGCCTCCCAGAGCGACGCGCCGCCCTGCTGACCGGCACACGCGCCAGGCATTGCCGTTTGCGGCGCAGGCGTTAGAACAGCGCGGCGTGTAAACTCCAGCCCGGCCGCCGTTCATGATCAAGAAGCTGCTCATCGCCAATCGCGGCGAAATCGCCCGCCGCGTCATGCGCACCGCGCACGCCATGGGGATCGAGACCGTGGCGGTCTATTCCGACGCCGACGCCGAGGCGCCCCATGTGCGCGAGGCGGGCGAGGCGGTGCGCCTGGGTCCGGCGCCGGCGCGCGAGAGCTATCTGAAGGCCGATCTGATCATCGCGGCGGCGAAACAGACCGGCGCCGACGCCATCCATCCCGGCTACGGCTTCCTGTCGGAAAACGCGAACTTCGCGCGCGCCTGCGCCGAGGCCGGGATCATCTTCGTCGGCCCAAGCCCGGAAAGCATCGAAGCGATGGGCCTGAAGGACCGCGCCAAGAAGCTCATGGAGGAGGCCGGCGTTCCCGTCACGCCCGGCTATCACGGCGAGGAGCAGGCCCCGGCGCATTTGAAGGACCAGGCCGACCAGATCGGCTATCCTGTCCTCATCAAGGCGGTGGCCGGCGGCGGCGGCAAGGGCATGCGCAAGGTCGAGGAGGGGGCGAAGTTCCTCGAAGCCCTCGACAGCTGCAAGCGCGAGGCGTCCTCCAGCTTCGGCGACGACCGGGTGCTGATCGAGAAATTCATCTCCAGCCCGCGCCATATCGAGGTGCAGGTCTTCGGTGACACCCACGGCAACGTGGTCCATTTCTTCGAGCGCGATTGCTCGCTGCAGCGCCGCCACCAGAAGGTCATCGAGGAGGCGCCCGCGCCCGGCATGACCGAAGCCGTGCGCAAGGCGATGACCGACGCCGCCGTGCGCGCGGCGAAGGCGGTGGATTATGTCGGCGCCGGCACGATCGAGTTCATTGTGGACGGCTCCGGCCCGCTTCGCGAAGACGGCTTCTATTTCATGGAGATGAACACCCGTCTCCAGGTGGAGCACCCGGTCACTGAAGAAGTCACCGGCTATGACCTTGTCGAGCTTCAGCTTGAAATCGCGGCCGGCGGGTTGCTGCCCAGCCAGGAGAATATCGTCCTGCGCGGATCGGCCATGGAGCTGCGGCTCTACGCCGAGGACCCGGCCACCGGCTTCCTGCCGTCCATCGGGCGGCTGGAGCGCCTGCACGTGCCCGAATTCGGCGTGCGCATCGATTCCGGCGTGGAGGAGGGCGGCGAGGTCTCGCTTCATTACGACCCGATGATCGCAAAAATCATCGGCATGGGCCTGGAGCGCGAACAGGTCATCGACCAGCTCGTGGAGTATCTCGACGAGGCGCTCATGGTCTGGCCGGTGAAGACCAACGCCGGCTTTCTGCGCCGCGCCCTGGATCACGCCGATTTCCGCGCCGGCCGGGTGGACACCCGCTTCATCGACGAGCGCCTGGACGAGCTGGCGCCCAAGGACGCGCCGGCGCTTTCCTACGCCGCCGCCGCGCTCGCCATGGCGGAAGGCGGGCCGCTGGCCCCGGTCGCAGGCGATCCCTGGGATGTGCGCGACGGGTTCCGCGCGAACGGCGCGCCTGTGTTTGAAGTCGGTCTCGACGCCGGCGGCGAGCGCCTGGCCGTGCGGCTCGAATTCGCGCCGAACCGGCTCAGCGCGACAATGGGCGAGGAAACGCTGGTGCTGGAGCGCCCGGACTATTCCGCCGGCGAACTTCTCGCCGAGTTGAACCGCGCGCCGGTGAGCGCCCGCTTCGAGCCCCATGGCCGCGCCGTGCTGGTGAACGCCCGCGGGGAAACCCACCTCATCGAACGCTACAACCCGGCCGCCCTGGCCGAAGCGCTGGAGGCCGGCGGCCAGATCAAGGCGCCCATGCCCGGCAAGGTGCTCTCCCTGCCGGTGAAGCCGGGCGATTCTGTGAAGAAGGGCCAGACCCTGGTGGTGCTCGAAGCCATGAAAATGGAGCACGCCCTGTCCGCTCCCGCCGACGGCGTGGTGGCCGAGACCCCGGTGAGCGAAGGCGCCCAGGTGGGCGACGGCGCGGTGCTGGTCACTTTGACTGAGGGCCGGACCGGCTCTGCGTGACCGGCGCCAGGGCCGGTCCGTCATCGTCGCGGACGAGTCGATATGTTCTAAAGCCTGATTGATCTGGAAGCGCGATCAGGCCGGCGTCGTCGGCTCGTAGTACCAGCTCTCTCACTTCGGAGCTGGCGACGCCGTCATTAATCACCTCGATGAAAGAAACGCGCCGTCCTCGAATGTGATCGACTTCGAGCCGTCTCTCCAGGACGCGGGGCAAAGGTTCGCGCACGACTTCAAGGTCAACTTCGCCGGCGCGCGGTATTGCGCTCCCTTCGCTGAAAGCGGGCACGTGCCAGGCTGAACCGGTTCGGCTTGAGCGAACCATGTACTCGGAGGCGTTGCGGAAAAACAGGCAATAGGCGATCTCTTGGCCATTCCGCTCAGGGTCGGCGGCCGCCGTACACCAACTTGTGGGGGTCACGACGTCATCGTTCAGCGCCATGGAGGTCAGGGACGTGGGAACGCCCCGATTGGCGTAACTGACCGGATAGAAAACAGTGCCCGACGGAAACTCAGGAATCCAGGGGCGCTCCATGGCCGGTAGCGGACTGCGCAGCACCGCATGAACGCCGAACCTTTCTGTATTTGAGCGAATGACGTCGCCGCGCCGCACTAAAGACTGCGCCCAAACAATCGAGTCGGGATCAGGATCCCGGACGACAGGCTCTGACCATTCCGGACCAGCCAGTTCCGGCTCCGCCTTCGAATACATAGAGCAAAGCCCGGTCATCGCACAGCCGAGGTTCACGTTCGCGCCGCCCGGCGTGGATGTCGTGCAGCCGATGAGCGCAACCGAAACAAACAACGCCGAAACGATTTTCAGGAACGAGGCCATATTCACGTGTTCTCCTGATACGCGAAGTGCATATCGGATAACCTAACCGGTCGATCCGCTCGTGTCTTGACTCGAATTGTTTGGAAGCGCGCAGGTCGACGGCGGCGCTGGTGCTGGTGGTGCTGGGGGGTAATGCCCTGCGAAGTCTCCCCCCGCTTTCGGGCGGGGCTTCGACTGAAGAGTCGGAGGCCCGAAGGGCCGAGGGGGCTTCGCCATGATCGAGGAAGCCGACCCCTCCGTCCGCTGCGCGGACACCTCCCCCGCGAGCGGGGGAGGACAAAGCCTACTGTGCGTCGACGATCTCGCCGTGGCGGGTTTCGTTCGGGCTGCACAGCTCCACGAACAGCGGCGCGATGTCGTCGGGATGGGGCAGGGACATGGGGTCTTCGCCCGGCGCGGCCTTGGCGCGCATGCGGGTGCGCACGCGCCCGGGGCTGACCAGATTGGCGCGGATCGGCGTGTCGGCGATCTCCGCCGCCCAGCTCTGCACCAGAATGTCGAGCCCGGCCTTCGAGGCGGCGTAGGCGGTCCAATAGGCCTTCGCCTTGCGGCTGCCGACGCCGGAGGTGGTGAACACGGCGCGGCCGGCGTCGGATTTGCGCAGCAAGCCTTCGAAGGCGCGGATGAAGCGCGCCGGGGCGATCAGATTGACCGCCAGCACTTCGTTCCAGACCTTCGCCGGGATCTGCGCCGTCGGCGTGATGAGGCCCAGCACGCCGGCATTGACCACCAGAACGTCGAGCTTGCCCCAGCGCCCGGCGACGGCGTCAGCGAGCTTTTCGATCCCGTCGGGCGCCTGAACGTCCATGGGGACCAGCGTCGCGGTTCCGCCCGCCTTTTCAATGGCGTCGTCGAGGTCCTCGAGCCCGCCCTGGGTGCGCGCGGTGGCGATCACATGGGCGCCGGCCTCGGCGAGTTTCAGGGCGACCGAATAGCCGATGCCGCGCGATGCGCCGGTCACCAGCGCCACGCGGCCCTCAAGCGGGCGGGAGTTCGTCATGCGTCAACCAGGAAAGAGAGTTGGGTGTCCTTGTCGGACATGGCGCGGTCGCGGTCCTCAAGGCGGGTGGGGTAGTCCCCTGTGAAGTAATGGTCGGCGAGCTGGGGCCGTTTGGCGTTGCGGGTCTCGCCGCGCACCGCCCAGTACAGCCCGTCCACCGACAGGAAGCCGAGGCTGTCGGCCTCCAGCATGGCGCGCATGCGCTCGGGATCGTGGCTGGCGGCCATCAGCTCTTCGCGCATGGGCATGTCGATGCCGTAGAAATCCGGGTGCGTGATCGGCGGGCAGGCCGAGCGCATATGCACTTCGGTGGCGCCGGCCTCGCGCACCATGCGCACGATCTTTTTCGAGGTGGTGCCGCGCACGATGGAGTCGTCGACCAGCAGGACACGCTTGCCTTTCAGCACCGAGGCGTTGGCGGAGTGCTTGCGGCGCACGCCGAGATCGCGCTTGGCCTGGGTCGGCTGGATGAAGGTGCGGCCCGCAAAGTGGGCGCGGATGATCCCCAGATCGAAGGGCTTGCCGATGGCTTCGGCATAGCCCAGCGCCGCGGCCATGCCGCTGTCGGGCACCGGCACCACCACGTCGATATCGGCCGGGGTTTCTTCGGCCAGGCGCCGGCCCATGCGCTTGCGCGCCTCATACACCGACACGCCGTCGATGACCGAGTCGGGGCGGGCGAAGTAAATGTATTCGAAGGCGCAGGGGCGCGCCGGCGTGGCGGGGGCGTAGCGGCGGCTTTCGATCCCCTCGTCGGAGGCGATCACCATCTCGCCCGGCTCCACCTCGCGCAGGAAGGTCGCGCCGATCATGTCCAGCGCGCAGGTTTCGCTGGCGAAGATCACCGCCCCGTCGAGCTCGCCCATGACCAGGGGACGGATGCCCAGCGGATCGCGCGCGCCCACCAGCTTGTCATTGGTCATGGCCACCAGGGCGAACGCGCCCTCCACCTGGCGCAGCGCCGCGATCAGCCGGTCGATCGCCTTGGTCTTGCGCGATTTGGCGGCGAGCTGAAGGATCACCTCGGTGTCGGAGGTGGACTGGAAGATCGCGCCCTGGCTGGTGAGTTCCTCGCGCAGCGCGCGGGCGTTGGTCAGGTTTCCGTTATGGGCCAGCGCCACCCCGCCGCCGCGCACGTCGGCGTAGAGCGGCTGGACGTTCCTCAGCACCGCCCCGCCGGAGGTGGAGTAGCGCACATGGCCGATGGACATGGCGCCGGCCAGGACCGCCAGGCGCTTGGGATCGGTGAAATGGTCGCCCACCAGCCCCAGATGGCGCTCGGAATGGAAGCGGCCTTCGTTATAGCTGGTGATGCCGCAGGCCTCCTGGCCGCGGTGCTGCAGGGCGTGCAGGCCGAAGGCGCAAAGCACGGCGGCTTCGTCCGCGCCGCGCACGCCGAACACGCCGCACTCCTCCTGGGGACGGTCGGTGGCGGCGTCATAGGTCAGGGTGGGCAAGCTCATCCCTCGTCATCCTCGGCTGTGCGCTGCTGGATAAGGCGACCGATCGGGTCTTCGTCAATGTCTTGCCCGCCGGTTTGTGCAGTATTCGGATCGATCCGGCTGCCCGCGGGCGCGAGATGTTGCAGCAGTTGCGCGGTGGCGCGGGCGAGGGGATAGACCTGCGATCCCTTCATCCAGTTCGGCGCCGCGCCGCCCGAGGCGCTGGTGAAAACCAGCACCAGGAGGCCCAGCAGCACCAGGCCGCGCGCCACGCCGAACACGAAGCCCAGCGTCCGGTCGAGCGTCGGCACGTCCTCGCCGCGTTTCACGTTCTTCGACAGCGAGCTGGTGACGAAGCTGACCGCCAGATAGACCAGGAGGAACACCGTCGCCATGGCGATGGCGTTCGCCAGCACCGCGCCGCCCACCGGGCCTTCCAGGATTCCGGCGAAGACCGGCCGGGTCCACAGCGCGGCGAGCGCGGCGGCGACGAAGGCGGTCACGGTGAGCGCCTCGCGCACGAAGCCGCGCATGAGCGCCATGACGCCGGAGAAGAACAGAACCGCGACGGCGAAGAGATCGAAGACTGAAAATCCTGCTTCCATATCCCGTCGCCTTTCGCTCTAGCCCGCGTCCTGGCCGAGCCGCCGGACCAGGGCCTGAACCGAGTCGATTGCGGTGACCTTAACGCCCGGCCCGTCCACGCCCGCCGGGGCGAGCGCCTGGGTGAACCCGAGTTTGGCGGCTTCCTTTAGGCGCGCGTCGGCGCGGCCAACCGGGCGCACGTCGCCGGACAGGGCGATTTCGCCGAAGGCCACCCCGCTCTGGGGCAGGGGCGTATCGAGATAGGAGGATATCAAGGCCGCCGCCACCGCCAGATCCGCTGCGGGTTCCGAGATCTTCAGCCCGCCCGCGACGTTCAAATAAACGTCACGGCCGCCGAATCCAAGCCCGCATCTGGCCTCCAGCACCGCCAGCACCATGGCGAGCCGGCCTGAATCCCAGCCCACCACGGCGCGGCGCGGCGTGCCGAACGCGGCGGGCGCCACAAGCGCTTGAATCTCCGTCAGAACCGGACGCGTGCCCTCCATGCCGGCGAACACCGCCGCGCCGGACGCGTCGTCGCCGCGCCCGTCCAGGAACAGGGCGGACGGGTTGGCGACCTCCTGAAGGCCCGCATCGGCCATTTCGAACACGCCGATCTCGTCGGTGGGTCCGAAACGGTTCTTCACCGCCCGCAGGATCCGGAACTGGTGGCTGCGCTCGCCTTCGAAATAGAGCACCGCGTCCACCATGTGCTCGACCACGCGCGGACCCGCGATCTGGCCGTCCTTGGTGACATGGCCCACCAGGATCACCGCCGTGTTGCGCTTCTTGGCGAACCGCACCAGCTCCTGGGCGCAGGCGCGCACCTGGGCCACCGTGCCCGGCGCCGCTGCGAGCTGGTCCGACCACAGCGTCTGGACCGAGTCGATCACCGCGATGTCCGGCGTTTCCTTCTTCAACCCGTCGAGAATGACCTCCAGCGAGGTCTCCGCGGCGAGCGCCACCGGCGCCTCGGCGAGCCCCAGCCGCCGCGCGCGCCGGCGCACCTGATCGGCCGCCTCCTCGCCGGAGACATAGACGGCTTTCGCCCCGCCCATGGCGAGCCGCGCCACGGCCTGCAGAAGCAACGTCGATTTGCCGATCCCCGGATCGCCGCCCACCAGCACCGCGCTGCCCGGCACCAGACCGCCGCCGGCCACCCGGTCCAGTTCGGCGATCCCGGTCTCGAAGCGCGCGGGATCATCGGTCTCGCTGCCCAGATCCACCAGCTCCAGCTTTGAACGCCGCGACTTCGCCACGGCCTTGGCCGCCGAGCCCATGGGCGCGCGCTGGTCGCTTTCCTCCTGCAGCGTGTTCCAGGACCCGCACGCATCGCACCGCCCCGCCCACTTGGCGTGCACGCTCCCGCAGGACTGGCAGACATAAACGGTGTCGGATCGGGGCATGGGGAGGTCCGCGGCGGCGAGGTGAGGGGAGGATAGCGTAAACGGGGTGATTCGGGGCGCGTCTTGTCCCTCCCGCTGTTGGGAGGGTGGGTCGAGGCGAAGTCTCGGGTCGGGTGGGGGCGGCGTGAAGATCTCGCAATACAGCGTCCGCGGCTCACCCCCTCCGTCCGCTTCGCGGACACCTCCCCCATGAAGGGGGAGGACATCAACGCCTACTCTTCCTCGCTCTGCCCCTGCACGAAGCGGCACACTTCCGGGTTCTCGCAGCTCTCCACCCCTTCAAGCGGGCCGCGCCACAGGATCTTGCCCTTTTTGATCATGGCGACTTCGTCGGCGATGGTGCGCATCGAAGCCATGTCGTGAGTGATGGAGACGGCGGTGGCGCCCAGATGCTTCACCTGGCGCAGGATCAGCTTGTTGATCACGTCGGCGGTGACCGGGTCGAGGCCGGTGGTGGGCTCGTCGAAGAACAGGATTTTCGGCCGGCCGACAATGGCGCGGGCCAGCGCCGCCCGCTTCAGCATGCCGCCGGAGAGCGAGTTCGGGCGCTTGTCGGCGTTCTCGCGATCGAGATCGACCTGATCGAGCGCTTCCAGCGCGCGTTCGCGCGCTTCGTCGGCGTCCATATGCTCGGCGTGAAGCAGGCGGAAGGCGACATTTTTCCAGACGGGCAGGGAGTCGAACAGGGCGCCGGACTGAAACAGCATGCCGATCTGGGCGACGCCGGGATCGTCCTCCTTGCCGTAGGCCACCTTGCGCCCGTCGATCTCGACCTTTCCCGAATTGGGTTTGATGAGCCCGAGCGCGGTCTTGATCGTCACTGACTTGCCCGTGCCCGACCCGCCGATGATCACCAGAGAGCGGCCTTCATGCGCCTCCAGGTTCAGGCCGTTCAGCACCGTCTTGGTTCCGAACCGGACCGTCACGTCCTTCCAGGCGATTTTCACGTCAGCGGCCATACCGGTCACACGAACAGCGAGGTGAGAAGGAAGTTCGCCGCGAAGATCAGCACGGCGGCCGACACCACGGCGTTGGTGGCCGCGCGGCCCACCCCTTGCGCGCCCCCCTCGGCGTAATACCCGTGATAACAGCCCATGAGGGTGAGCAGAAAGCCGAACACGGCCGCCTTGATGAGGCCGGAGACCACGTCCCAGCGCTCCAGAATGTCGATGGTGTTTTTCACATAAACGCTGGGATCAAAGCCCAGGGTCTGCACCGAGACGGCGAAGCCGCCGAGAATGCCGATCAGATCCGCGACGATCACCAGAAGCGGCAGCACGATCACGCCCGCGATCACCCGCGGCGCGATGAGATAGCGCATGGGGTCGGTGGCGAGCGTGTGCAGCGCGTCGATCTGCTCGGTGGCGCGCATGGCGCCGATCTCCGCGGCGATGCCTGAGCTGACCCGTCCGGACACCATGAGCGCGGCGATGACGGGGCCGAGCTCGCGCACGATGCCCAGCGAGACGATGTTCGGAACGAAGCTCTCGGCGTTGAAGCGCGACCCGCCGGTGTAGATGTTCAGCGCCAGCGCCGCGCCGGTGAACAGCGCGGTGAGCCCCACCACCGGCAGCGAGAGAAAGCCGAGCCGGAACAGCTGCGAGGCGAGCTGGCCGCCGAAATAGGGCGGGCGGACCGCCGCGAACAGGGTCTCCAGCGCGAAGCGCGTCACCGCGCCGGCGCTTTGCAGCAGGGCCAGGAGCCCCGCGCCGAGAGCGCGCAGCGGGTTCACGCCCCGCCCTCATAGGCGCGCGCCGCGCGCCGTCCGAGCCCGGTGAGGATTTCATAGGGCAGGGTCCCGGCCGCACGCGCGACCGAGTCCAGGTCTTCGCCCAGGAAGCACGCCGGGGCGCCGGCGCGCACTTCGCTTTCGCAATCTGTGACGTCGAGCACGGTGAGGTCCATCGAAACGCGGCCGAGGATCGGCGCCTTCGCGCCGTTGAAGCGGGCGTATCCTGACCCGGAGAGCGCGCGCGGCAAGCCGTCGGCGTAGCCGGCGGCCACCGTGGCGGCGAGGCGTGGCTTGTCCGCCACATAGGTCGCGCCGTATCCCACCGTGTCGCCGGCTTCCAGACGCCTCAGCTGCAGCACCGGCGCCTCCAGGCGCACCACCGGATCAAGCCCGTGGTCTTCGCCCGGTTTCGCCGTGGCCCCGTATAGCCCGATGCCGGGCCGGGTCAGATCGAAATGATAGTCCGCGCCCAGCAAGACGCCGCCGGTGTTGCCGAGCGAGCGGCGCACGCCGGGGAAGTGATCGGCGATCTCTTTAAAGCGCGCCAGCTGATCGCGGTTCATCGCCGCGCCGCGGTCCTCCGAACAGGCGAGATGGCTCATCACCAGGCGCAGGTCGAGGTCCTCGATCTGGTCTTGCGTCAGCGCCGCGGCGCGATTCGGATCAAGGCCCAGCCGGTTCATGCCGGTGTCCACATGCAAGGCCACAGGGCCGGCCGGCGCGGCGAGCGCCGCGTCCAGATCGGCGTTGCAGCTGAGCACCGCGCCCAGGCGGTGCTCCGAGAACAGGGGCCGCATCTCGGCGCGATAGCCGTTGAACACCCAGATGTCGGCCTCGCCGCCGCCCAGCGCGCGGCGAAGCTCCGCGCCTTCCTCCGGCGTCGCCACGAAGAAGGTCCGGCAACCCTCGCGCACCAGCCGTCGCGCAGCCTGGGCCGCGCCGAGCCCGTAGGCCTGGGCCTTGACCACCGCGGCGGTCTCCGCGCCCGGGGCGCGGGCGGCGAGGCTATGATAATTGCGCGCCAGGGCGTCGAGATCGATCACCAGGCGCGAGGACACGCGCTCGTGAGAAAAACTTTGATCGGTGGAGGCCATGAAGCAGGACGGGTTGCGGAAGGGTCGCGGCTAGATATGGCGCCTTGAACGCCTCGCGTCGCCCCCCTCGCGCGGTTTGCTGCAAATCGGCCCCTTTGCGTTGAACCGAATCCCGCATGCGGCGCACCTTCCTTCTGAACGATGGGAGAGGGATTTGGCCCAGCAAGACCTGAACCGGGCTCTGGACGCCTATCTGGTCGCGGCGGCGCGGACCGGAGACCGCATGGCGCAGGCCGATCTGGTGGTGCGGTTCCAGCCGCGCCTCTTCGGCCACGCGTGGCGGCTCACCGGGGACCGGACTCTGGCGGAAGATGCGGTGCAGGAGGCCTGGCTGCGCCTGTCGAAGGCGCTGCCCCGGCTGCGCGACGACGCGGCCTTTCCCGCTTTCGCCTTTCAGATCGTCACGCGCTGCTGCGCGCAGATGATCGGCCGGGCGAAGCGGGATCGCGATTTAAGCGTGGCCGCCGCCTGCGAGCCCGAGCCGGAGGCGCCGGACGCCGACCGCGACGCCGACCTCGCCAAGGTGAGGTCGGCCATGGCCACGCTGCCGGGCGATCAGCGCGCGGCGATCGCGCTCTACCATTTCGAAGGGTTTAGCGTGGCGGAGACCGCCGCCGCGCTCGACGTGCCGGCGGGCACGGTGAAGACCCGCCTCATGCACGCCCGCGCCAAGCTGCGTGCGATGCTCACAGGAGACCAAGATGAGCAATGACCTAGACCGCATGATCGACCGAGCCCTGGAGGAAGAGCGCCGGTCGCCGGACAGCGTGTTCGGCCGTGAGCCGGGCCAGTTCGAGGTGAGCCTGTCGCTGTTCAAGGGGAAGCGCGCCTGGGCGAACTGGATCATGTATCTGATGCAGATCGTGATGTTCGTGGCCGGCGTGTGGTTCGCCTGGCGGTTCTTCAACGCCGCCGAGCCCCTGGAGGCGCTGAAGACCGGGCTTCCCGCCGCGGTCCTCCTCATCGGCGGGCTTGTCACGAAATCGACGCTCGGCCCCTTCATGGTGGAAAACAGGCTTCTTCTGGAGCTGCGCCGTCTGGAGCTGCGCGTCGAACGCCTGCGCGCCGAGCTGGGAGAGAGGGGCTGATGAGCCGGATCGCGAGCGCCTTCGCCTGGCTGTGCGTCATCGGCGCGATCACCGACGCGGCGGCGCTCGCCCATCTGGCGATGAGCGGGATCGGCTTCATGATCCCGCTCGGGCGCTACCTGACCAGCGGTCCTGACGTGCTCGCCGGCGTCGCGGCGGTGCTCGACGCCATCCTGCCGGGCCCGCTCTGGCGCGCGGTGCAGGACCTGCCGGCGGGGGCGTTCTTCGCGGCCCGCCTGCTGACGCTGTTCGCCTTGGCCATGGCGGCGTTCGCCCTGGCGCGCGCTAGTCGAAGCCGGTCTGCTGATAGCTGAGATCGAGATCGGAGAATTTGGTGCGTTCGGGGTCGAACGCCACTTTCACCGAGCCGATGGGGCCGTGGCGCTGCTTGCCGATGATGACGTCGGCCTGGTTCCTGATCTCGCGCATCTCGTCTTCCCATTTGAGATGCTCTTCGGTGCCTTCCTTCGGCTCCAGGCGTTCCAGGTAATAGCTTTCGCGGTACACGAACATGACCACGTCGGCGTCCTGCTCGATCGAGCCGGATTCGCGCAGGTCGGAGAGCTGGGGCTTCTTGTCGTCGCGCTGCTCCACCTGGCGGGAGAGCTGGGAGAGCGCGATGACGGGCACGTTGAGCTCTTTGGCCAGCGATTTCAGCGCCTGGGTGATCTCGGAGATTTCCTGCACCCGGCTGTCGGTCTTGCCCGACCCGGTGATGAGCTGGAGATAGTCCACCACCACCAGGTCGAGCCCGTGCTGGCGCTTCAGCCGGCGCGCGCGGGCGGTGAGGGCGCCGATGGAGATGCCGCCGGTGTCGTCGATATAGAGCGGGATCGAATTGATCTCGGCCACCGCGTCGCGAATGTCCTCGAACTGGGCCGCGTCGATCTTGCCCTGGCGGATATGGTAGCTCGAAATGCCCGAATAGTCTGCGATCAGGCGGGTGGCGAGCTGTTCCTGGCTCATCTCCAGCGAGAAGAAGGCGACGACGCCGCCATTCTTGGTCTTGCGCTGACCGTCCGAGCCTTCCTCCGCCTCATAGGCCTGGGCCACCGCAAAGGCGATATTGGTCGCCAGCGAGGTTTTCCCCATGGAGGGGCGGCCCGCGAGGATGATCAGGTCGGAGCGGTGCAGCCCGCCGAGCTTGGCGTCGAGGCTTTTCAGGCCCGAGCTGATCCCTGACAGCCCGCCGCCGCGCTGATAGGCGGCCGACGCCATGGCGATGGATTCCTCCAGCGCCTCGTGGAAGGGCCGCAGCGCCTTCTGCGTGCCGCCGGTTTCAGCCAGCGCGAAGAGCGAGCGCTCGGCCTCCTCCAGCACGTTGGCGGCCGGCACCGAATCCACCGATCCGACGGCGTTGTGGCTGACTTCCTCGCCGAAGCGGATGAGCTGGCGGCGCAGCGAGAGATCGTAGATCAGGCGGCCGTATTCGGTCGCCGACGCCGGCTCGGGCGCCTCGCGCATCAGGTCGGCGAGATAGACCGGCCCGCCGATCTCCGCCATGCCGGGATCGCGCTCGAACTTGCTTTTCAGAACCACCGCGTCGGCGAGCGAGCCGCCGATGATCAGCTGGCTCGCCGCCTCGAAGATGCGCGCGTGCAGCGGATCGTAGAAGTGGTCCGGCTTCAGCCAGTCGCCCACGCGCTGATACACCTCGTTGTCGAACAACAAGGCGCCCAGCAGGGCCTGCTCGGCTTCGATATTGTGCGGCGGGGCGAACGGATCGGAGGCCTCTTCGGGCCCGGCGTCGTGGAGGGGATCAGCGGTCATGGGGATCGCATAGCTGAAGCTTTTCAGACATTGCAGTCTTGATCTTTCGCGCGGCCCATTCCCCGAGTTTCCACAGGCGCCTGTGGAGAAATCCGGAAGGCCCGCACGCTCAGCGGCTAAGCGAGAATTCCAAGACGGCGTGTGAGCTTTGCGCTCCGTACGGCCTGTGGAAAACGTCAGCGCGCCGCCAGATCAAGCATCATGCGGTGATTCTCCATCGCCACGCCGCCCGGCGTCACGGTTTGCGTTTTGATCACAGTCCAGCCGCGCTTTTCGAAGAAGCGCCGCGCGATATGGCTGGCTTCGACCGTCAGCACCGCCAGGCCGCGCCGATCCGCTTCGGCGAGCAGCGCGTCGTAGAGCCGGCCGGCCAGCCCGTCGCCCTTCCGGTCGGGCCGCAAATAAGCGAGGTCGATGAGGCCGCCGGCCGTCAGCGTGAAGAAGCCGGCCGGTCCGGCCGCATCTTCCGCCATCAGGATCCACTGCCCCTCCAAGCGCTCGCCCATGGCGGCGGCGCTGCGCGGCGCGGGCGACCAGGCGGCGCGCTGCTCAGGCGTGTAGGCGCCCGCCGCGCCCTCGTGGACGGCGCGGTGCAGCAGCGCGGCGAGCCCGGCCATGTCGCCGCAATGGGCCAGACGAAAGGTATCGGTCATGGCGTCGGCTCCCGCACAAGAAAACGGGCGGCCCGATCAGGGCCGCCCGCAATCGTCGTCGCGAGGTGAAAGGCGGGCCTAGGCCTGCTCTTCGTCCTCGTTGACTTCGGCTTCGCCTTCGGCCTCGTCGCCCTCGACCAGGTCTTCGGGCTCCTGGCCGGCCTCGAACAGGGCCGCGGCCTGGGCTTCGGCGAGGGCGCGGTCTTCGTCGGCGGCGGACTGGATGACGTCCTCGCCCTTGGCCTGACGCTCGGCTTCGTCCTCGGTGCGCGCCACGTTGATGGTGACGGTCACGTCCACGTCCGGGTGCAGGACCAGGCGCACCTCGTGCAGGCCCAGCGTCTTGATGGCGGTGTTCAGATCCACCATGCCGCGGGTCACGGTCAGCGCGTCCGAGCTCGTGATGTCGGCGATGTCGCGGGTGGACACCGAGCCGTAGAGCTGACCGCTTTCAGACGCCTGACGGATCAGCACGAATTTGGCGCCGTCCAGGTGAGCGCCTTCCTCGCGGGCCTTCGCGGCGCGCTCGGCGTTCAGCTTCTCCAGCGCTTCGCGCTCGCGCTCGAACCGGGCCATGTTGGCTTCGGTCGCGCGCAGGGCCTTGTTCTGCGGCAGGAGGAAGTTGCGGGCGTAGCCCGGCTTCACGTCCACCACGTCGCCGATGGCGCCGAGCTTGTCGACGCGTTCGATGAGTACGACTTGCATGGGACTTGCTCCTTAATCGACCGCGTAGGGAAGAAGGGCGAGCACGCGCGCGCGCTTGATGGCGCGCGCCAGCTCACGCTGCTTCTTGGCGGACACCGCCGTGATGCGCGAGGGCACGATCTTGCCGCGCTCGGACATGTAGCGCTGGAGGAGCTTCACGTCCTTGAAGTCGATCTTCGGCGCGTTTTCGCCGGAGAACGGGCACACCTTGCGGCGGCGCTGGAAGGCGCGGCGGGCGGGGATGTTGGAAATCGAAAGATCAGCCATGTCTGCCTCCTAGCGCCGGTCGCCGCGGTCGCCGCGATCACCGCGATCGCCCCGGTCACCGCGATCACCCCGATCGCCGCGGTCCGGACGGCCGCCGTCGCGGTCGCCGCGGCGCTTGCGGTCGTCGCCCTTGCGCAGGACAGCGCTGGGCTCTTCGGTGAGTTCCTCGACGCGCACGGTCATGTAGCGCATCACGTCGTCGGCGTATTTCTGCTTGTAATCCAGCGCCTCAAGAACGTCGTTGCCGGCTTCCATGTCGAGATAGCCGTAATGACCCTTGCGGTTCTTGTTCATGCGGTAGGCCAGGGTGCGCAGACCCCAGTACTCGGTCTTGCCGACCTTGCCGCCTTTTTCCTCGACGAGGGCTTTAAGCTCCTCGATCGCGGATTCCACCTGCGCCGGAGAAACATCCGGGCGCGCGATGAACACGTGCTCGTACTTGTTCATAGACTTTCGTCCCTTCTAAAGGGCTGCGGCGCGGGAGGGCCGAAGGGCCGGACCATCCGCGTCGGTTCCCCTGAACCCCGCTTCCCCGCCATCGGGAAAACGGACCACGGCCAAGGGACCGCAGCCGGTGAAGCCGCGGCGTATACGCGAAAGGGGGGAGGAGGGCAAGCGGGCGGGCGTCAGGTGCGGTCTTCGAGCGCGGACGCGGCGTCCTGACGGCCATGGAGAACGGCGAGAACCTGAACTTCCGTGTCGGTTTCTCGAAAATAGACGATATGGTTTCGCCAGATCATGCGTCTGAGCTCCGGGCGGACGTCCGGCGCCCAGGGCCACGCCGACGGCATCTCGTTCAGCCGCATGACCGCTGAGCGCAGCTTCGAAAAGTATTCGCGGGCATGCGCCGCGCCCCACTCACGTACGCTTGTCCGGAAGTGTTCCGCCAGGTCTTTTCGCGCGTCGCTGGAGACCTGAACGGTTTTCACTCAGGCACGCGCTCGTCAAGGAAGGCGAACGCTTCCTCCGCCGAGCATGTTCGCCCCGCCTCGAAATCCGCGATCCCGCGGTCGACCTTGGCGCGAACGTATTCGAGCCGCATGCGCTCGATCTCGGCGTACTCGGCTTCTGACACAATCACCGCCACGCCGCGCCCATGGCGCTCGATCCGCACCGGTTCGCGCTGGGCGCGGTCGACCAGTTCGGCGAACTTGTTCTTGGCGTCGGATGCGCGGACGGTGTGCATGGCGGCCTCATGATTGATTTTAGCCAAAATAGCTATTTTGTCCGGTTTGGGCAATGCCGGTCAGGGTTGGTGGCTCACCGCTGCGCGTTCAAGGATGGTCATCCCGCAGGCGGCGGCAGGCGCGTTTCAATGGCTCCAGGTGACCGACAAGGACTGCGCGCAGGATTTCAGTATCTACATCGTCGTACGCATGCCGTATTTGATTGCCCATTCCTCGGATGGCGTTCCAGTCGATTTCCGGCGCCTTCGTTTCCACGCGCCCGCGTAGCTTGGCCGCAGCTTCCGCGATAATCAGAAGGCGACGCTCGATCGCGTCGCGATGCAGTGTGTCGCGCTTCAGCGAGGATTCGAGACCACCGGCTTCGCGGACAAATTCTTCGATTTTCGCAATCGATCGAAGGATGTCGTCCAACCGCTGTTCGGGGCGGCTAGAAGGCATGAACCGCCTCGCGCTCAATGGATGCCGCCAAGGACTGGTCTCGAACGGGCAGGGCGACCACATCAACGTCTCGTCCGAGCCGAGCGCTGAGGAGCCCGGAGACGCCGCACACCGCCATCGGGTCGACCCCGCCGTCAAAGGCCACGGCGACATCGATGTCGGACACTTCGTCAGCGTCGCCTCGGGCCATGGAGCCGAAGACTTGAACAGTCGACACGCCGTATTGCTCACTCAGCTCGGGCTGAGCGGCTTTCAGGGCGGCGATGACTTGATCCAGGGTCATTTTATCAGAATAGCACATCCAGCTTGTCCGCTGCGATCCCCCGCCTTGCCACCGCGCCCCCGCCCGGTCTATCCCGCGTTTCAAACACGACACCACAGGGAGGCGCGTACATGGCGCTTGCATTCACCTTTCCCGGTCAGGGCAGCCAGGCCGTGGGCATGGGCGGACCGCTCGGCGAACAGTTCAAGATCGCGCGCGAGGTGTTCGACGAGGTCGACGCCGCGCTGGGCCAGAAGCTTTACAAGCTGATGCAGGACGGCCCGGCCGAGGAGATCACGCTGACCGAGAACGCCCAGCCGGCGATCATGGCGGTGTCGGTGGCGGCGATGCGGGTGCTGAAGGAAGAGTTCGGCGTCGACGTGACCGCGGCGAAATTCGTCGCCGGTCACAGCCTTGGCGAATACTCCGCCCTGTGCGCCGTGGGCGCGCTCTCGCTCACCGACGCGGCCAAGCTGCTGAAATTGCGCGGCCGGTCCATGCAGGCCGCGGTTCCCTCCGGCGAGGGCGCCATGGCCGCGCTTCTAGGCGCGGAGATGGAGCAGGTGGAGAAGGCCGTCGAGGCCGGCGGGCGCGAGGGCGTCGTCTCCATCGCCAACGACAACGCGCCGGGCCAGATCGTGATCTCCGGCGCCAAGGCCGCCGTGGACGCCGCGCTTCAAGCCGCCAAGGCTGAAGGCGTGCGCAAGGCGATGCTCCTGAACGTGTCCGCGCCGTTCCACTGCCCGCTCATGCTGCCGGCGGCCGAGGCCATGCGTGAGGCGCTCGCCGAAGTGGAGATCGGCGCGCCGGCGGTCCCGGTGGTCACCAATGTCTCCGCGACGGCGGTCTCCGACGCCGCGGCCATCCGTGAACAGCTGGTCGAGCAGGTCACCGGCCGCGTGCGCTGGCGCGAAAGCGTGGACTGGATGCACGGCCAGGGGGTCGACCGCTTCGCCGAAGCCGGCGCGAAAGTGCTGACGCCGATGATCAAGCGGCATATCAAGGAAGCCGACGGGATCGCGCTCGTCGAGCCCGATCAGCTCCAGGCGTTCGCCGAAACGCAGAAGGGATAGACGCCATGTTCGACCTAACCGGCAAGAAGGCCCTCGTCACCGGCGCCACCGGCGGCCTTGGCTCCGAAATCGCCCGCAAGCTGCATGCGGCCGGCGCCGCCGTGGCGATCTCCGGCACGCGGGAAGAAAAGCTCAAGGATCTCGCCGGCGAGCTGGGCGAGCGCGTCGAGATCTGTCCGGCGAATCTGTCGGACTCCGACGCCGTGGACGCCCTGCCGAAACAGGCCGGCGAGGCGCTGGGCGGGCTCGACATCCTGATCTCGAACGCGGGCGTGACCCGCGACCAGCTCCTCATGCGCATGAAGGATGAGGACTGGGAGACCGTCATAAAGGTCAATCTCGAAGCCCATTACAGGCTCTCCAAGGCGTGCCTGCGCGGAATGATGAAGCAGCGCTTCGGCCGCATCATCGGCATCACCTCGGTGGTGGGCGTCACCGGCAATCCGGGCCAGACCAATTACGCCGCGTCGAAAGCAGGCATGATCGGCTTCACCAAGGCGCTGGCCCAGGAAGTCGCCTCGCGCGGGGTGACGGCGAACTGCGTGGCGCCGGGCTTCATCGAATCGCCCATGACCGACGCGCTCAGCGAGGACCAGAAAAAGCTGATTCTCGGCACGATCCCGGCGGGCAAGCTGGGGACCGGCGCCGACATCGCCCACGCCTGCCTGTATCTCGCCAGCGAAGAGGCGGGCTATGTCACCGGCCAGACCTTGCACGTCAACGGCGGCATGGCGATGATCTGACGCGACACGGCTTGGTGAACGCCCCGTCTTGCCAGACCTGCATGCGCTGGCGTAGGTGAGACGGGCGTGTTATCAGCCCGCACGATCCCGCAGGGGGCTTCCCCTCTGTTATTGCATAAGAAAGATGCGGAGTGGCGAAATCGCCGACCGCCGAGACATTGGAAAAGGGTCCGACATGTCCGACGTTTTTGAGCGCGTGAAGAAGATCGTCGTCGAGCACCTCGACGTTGAAGAAGACAAGGTCACCGAAAAGGCCTCCTTCATCGACGATCTCGGCGCCGACTCCCTCGACAATGTCGAGCTGGTCATGGCGTTCGAAGAAGAATTCGACATCGAGATCCCCGACGACGCCGCCGAGCATATCCAGACGGTCGGCGACGCGGTGAAGTTCATCTCCGAGAAGCAGGGCTAAGGCTCAGCCCGCATGACCAAGCGCCGCGTCGTCGTCACCGGGCTGGGGCTCGTCACCCCGCTCGGCTGCGGAACCGATCACGTCTGGCGCCGGCTGCTGGCCGGCGAATCCGGGCTCGCCCGCATCGAACATTTCGATGTGAGCGATCTGTCGAGCCAGGTGGCGGGGATCGTCCCGCGCGTGGACGGCCGCAACGGCGGCGGCGAGGGCGTGGAGGGATCGTTCGATCCCGAAGACGTCATGCCGGCGCGCGAGCGCAAGCGGATCGACGAGTTCATCCTCTATGCGATCGCGGCCGCCGACGAGGCCCTGAAAGCCTCAGGCTGGGAAGCCAAGGACGATGCGGCGCGTGAGCGCGCCGGCGTCCTCGTCGGCTCCGGCATCGGCGGTCTGCAGACGATCTACGACGCCTCGGTCACCCTGCACGAGCGGGGGCCGCGCAAGCTCTCCCCCTTCGTCATTCCCGCCATGCTGATCAATCTGGCCTCCGGCCAGATCTCGATCCGCCACGGGCTGAAGGGGCCGAACCATTCGGTGGTCACCGCCTGCTCCACCGGGGCGCACGCCATCGGCGACGCCGCCCGGCTGATCGCCTATGGCGATGCGGACATGATGGTTGCCGGCGGCGCCGAAGCCGCGATCACGCGGCTGGGCTATGGCGGGTTCGGCGCGGCGCGCGCGCTGTCGACCGATTTCAACGACAATCCCAAGGCCGCCTCGCGCCCCTGGGACAAGGACCGCGACGGTTTCGTCATGGGCGAAGGCGCGGGCGTCGTGATCCTCGAAGATTACGAGAGCGCCAAGGCGCGCGGCGCGACGATCTACGCCGAAGTGGCCGGCTACGGGCTGTCCGGCGACGCCTATCACATCACCGCGCCGGCCGATGACGGCGACGGTGGATTCCGCGCCATGACCGCCGCGCTGAAGAGCGCAGGCCTCACCCCCGCCGACATCGACTACGTCAACGCCCACGGCACCTCCACGCCGAAGGGCGACGAGATCGAGCTCGGTGCGGTGGAGCGGCTGTTCGGCGAGGCCGCCGAGGGTCTGGTGATGAGCTCCACCAAGAGCGCCATCGGCCATCTCCTGGGCGCGGCCGGCGCGGTGGAGGCGATCTTCTCCATCCTCGCCATGCGCGACGGGATCTGCCCGCCGACTTTGAATCTGGACAATCCGTCGGTGGAGAGCAAAATCAATCTCGCCCCGCACAAGGCGGTGGAGAAGACCGTGAACGCCGCGCTGTCGAACTCGTTCGGCTTCGGCGGCACCAACGCCTCGGTCGTGTTCAAGCGCGCCGACTAGCGCCAGGGAGCCTCCGTGATGGACGGCGACTCCAATTCCGATAAGCCTGAAAAGCCGAAGACGAAGGGCGGCGGCGCGGTCGGCCGCATCCTCGCCGGGCTCGCCGGGACGGTGCTTGCGCTGGCGATCATCGCCGGACTGCTGGCCTGGGGCGGCTGGACCTGGCTAAACGAGCAGTTCGAGGCCGCAGGCCCGGCCGGACCTGAAGAGACCGTACAATTGCCGCGCGGCTCCGGCCTCATCGCCATCGCCGAACAGCTGGAAGCCGAAGGCCTCATCACCGATGCGCGCATCTTCCGTCTCATGGTGACGGTGGACGGCGGCGACCGGGATCTGAAGGCCGGCGAGTTCGCCATTCCCGAAGGCGCGTCCATGCAGGAAATCTACGAGATCCTGCGCGAGGGCGACACGATCCAGTATCCGATCACCGTGGCCGAAGGGCTCACCAGCGCCATGATCGTGCGGATCGTGGAGGCCTCGCCCGTGCTCACCGGCGAGATCGCCGACATGCCCGCGGAAGGCACGCTTCTGCCGGAGACCTACCTGGTCGATCGCGGAACCAGCCGCCAGGCGGTGATCGACCGCATGGCCGCGGCGCAGGACGCGCTCCTGGAGGAGCTCTGGCCCCAGCGCGCCGAGGTGCTGCCGTTCAATACGCCGGACGAGGCGATCACCATCGCCTCCATCGTGGAGAAGGAGACCGGCGTCGCCGCCGAGCGTCCGCTGGTGGCGTCGGTGTTCCTGAACCGGTTGCGCCGGGGCATGATGCTGCAGTCCGACCCCACCATCATTTACGGGATCAGCCAGGGCGAGCCGCTGGGCCGGGGCATCTACCGCTCCGAGTTGGACGACGCGTCGAACCCTTACAACACCTATCATTTCGTCGGTCTGACTCCGACGCCCATCGCCAATCCGGGCGAGGCGTCGATCCGCGCGGTGCTCAATCCGCCCGACACCGACTATCTGTTCTTCGTCGCCGACGGCACGGGCGGACACGCCTTCTCAGAAACCTACGCCGAACATAACCGCAATGTCGCCGCATGGCGCCGCATCGAACGCCAGCGCCGCCAGGCGGGGAATTGATGAGCGCGCCGCTGTCGGGCATGACCGGGTTCGGCCGCGCCGACCGCGCAGGCGAGTTCGGGCGCATCGAGGTTGAGGCGCGCAGCGTCAACGGCAAGGGCCTCGACGTGCGCCTGCGCCTCGCCGCCGGGCTGGAGGCGATCGAGCCTGCCCTGCGCGAAATGATCAAGGCGCGGTTTTCGCGCGGTTCGGTGAATATCGCTGTGAGCTATTCCGCGCCCGAAGGCGCGGCCGGCGTCGTCATCGACGAGGACCGGCTTAAAGCCTACGCCGAAGCCGCCAAACGCCTTTCCGACGCCGGCCTCGCCGCGCCGGCGAGCGCCGGCGAACTGATGGCGCTGAAGGGCGTCATCGCGTCTGAGGACGCCGAGGCGCTGGTGGAGCCGGAAACGCTCGCCGCCGCCGCCCTGGAAGCCGCCGGCGAAGCGCTCGGCGGCCTGCAGCAGGCGCGCGAAGACGAAGGCGCCGCGCTCGCGGGCGTGCTCGAAGAGCATCTGGCCGAAATCGAATCCTTGCGCGAAGAGGCCGCCGCGAGCGCCGCCGCACTCCCCGAAGCGATCCGCGATCGGGTGAAGGCGAAGTTCGACGAGCTTCTGCCCTCCAGCCTTGATCCCGACCGGCTCGCCCAGGAGGCCGCCGCCATCGCCGTGAAGGCCGATGTGCGCGAGGAGCTCGACCGGCTCAAGGCCCATATCGACAGCGCGCGCCAGCTTCTCGCCGGCGGCAGCCCGGTGGGCCGAAAGCTCGATTTTCTCTCCCAGGAATTCAACCGGGAGGCCAACACGCTCTGCTCCAAGGCGGCCGATCCCGCGCTGACGCGCGCGGGACTCGCCATGAAGGCGGCCGTCGACCGGCTGCGCGAGCAGGTCCAGAACGTGGAATAGCCATGAGCGAACACCTCTCCGGTCCCATTTTCCGCGGCCAGAGACGCGGGCTGATGCTGGTGCTGTCCAGCCCGTCGGGCGCGGGCAAGACGACGCTGTCGAAGCGCCTGATCGCCCAGAACCCGGACCTGGTGCTCTCCATCTCCGCCACCACGCGCAAGCCGCGTCCGGGCGAAGAGGACGGCAAGGATTATTATTTCCTCAGCGAGGAGGAGTTCCTGGCGAAGACCAAGGGCGGCGAATTCTACGAATGGGCCAAGGTCTTCGACCATTATTACGGCACGCCCAAAGCCGCCGTGGAGGAGGCCCTGGACGAGGGCCGCGACGTGGTCTTCGACATCGACTGGCAGGGCGCGCGCGTCCTCGCCGAGGTCGCGCCGGCCGACGTGGTGCGCGTCTTCATCCTGCCGCCTTCGGTGAAGCTCCTGCGCGAGCGCCTGAAGAAGCGCGCCCAGGACACCGACGAGATCATCGACGGCCGCATGAGCCGGGCCAAGTCCGAGATCGAGCACTGGGCCGAGTACGATTATGTCGTCATCAATGACGACTTCTCGCGCGCCCTGGAAAAGCTCACCGAAATCCTTCACGCCGAACGCCTGAAGCGCTCGCGCCATCCCTGGCTGGAAGGCTTCGTCGAGGCGTTGATGGAGGAGTAGGGCGCGAACATGACCGCAGCCTGACCAAGGCTTAACTGGCGTTTGTCGCCGCCTGCGGCGAACCTGTCCCGGCATTGGTCGGGAGGGCCCCATGACGATCCTGCTCGCCGCCGCGCTGGCGGTCCAACCCTTCAATCAACCCGGCGACGCGGCGATCGAAGCGGCGATGGAGGCGGCTTACACGCCGGGCCTCGCTCTTGTGTATCTGGACGGTTGCCGCCCTCAGCCGCCGCGGGTGTTCGGCGTGGCGGACGTGGAGACCGGCGCGCCGGTGGAGGCCGGAACGCGCTTCGAAGCCGCTTCGCTGTCCAAGCCTCTCTTCGCCTGGCTGTTCATGGAGGCGGTCGACGCGGGGCTGGTCGATCCTGACGCGCCGTTCGCCCAGACGCTTGAAAGCCCTCGCATCCGCTTCCGCGCGCTGTACGACCGGCTGACGCCGCGCCTGGCGCTCAGTCATCAGACCGGGCTGCCGAACTGGGCGGGAAACGCCGGAGATCCGGACCGGATGAACAGGCTTTCCTTTCTGTTCGAGCCGGGAACGGCCATGAGCTATTCCGGTGAAGGCTATGAGCTGACCCAGCGCTATTTCGAGGCGAGCACGGGCGCGGCCCTCGACGCGGCGTTCCGGGCGGCGTTCTCCGCGCTCATGCCCGGCTCGGCCTATTCGGCGCCCTTGCCCGAGGGCGCGCCCACGGCCTTCGGCCATAACGACGAAGGCCGCAGGAACGGGGGCCGGCCCGTGACCGTGCATCCGCACCCTAACGCGGCGCATTCCCTCGTCACCACCGCCCCGGATTACGCCCGGTTTCTGGCGCGCGCCTGTACGGGCGACGGGCTGAGCGCCGAGGCCCATGGCGAGATGCTGCGCCCGCAGGTCGAGCTGCGCGGCGATGAATGGCCGGGCGAACCGCTGGATTTCGGCGAGGCGCGCCTGTTCTGGTCGATGGGCTGGGGCGTGCAGGAGCTGAACGGGCGCCGGGTCCACTTTCACTGGGGCGATAACGGCCAGTTCAAAGCGTTCGCCGCCTTCGACGCGCAGAGTGGTGACGGCCTCGTCTTCCTCGCGAACGGCGAGACCGCGCTTCAGCTCATAGGCCCGCTGGCCGAGCCGGTTCTGGGCGAGCTGGACGCCGCGATCGCATTTTCGGACTGAGCGCCGCCCCGCTCGACTGGCGCCGCGTCTGTGCTAGGCTTCGCGCAAGGCTCTGACCTTGTGGGAGGCAAGCAAAATGAACCAGATGATCGGATCGGCCGCGCTCGGCGCGTTGCTGCTCGCCGGATGCACGCCGGCGACGGAGACAGGCGCACCGGACGCGCCGGCGGCGGAAACCGCCTACACCCCTGGACTCGGCCATTCGGCCGAGGTGTTCTTCAACACGACCTCGTTCGGGCTCGCGTCCGGCGCGGGGCATGTCTTCTCCAGCGAGGACGGGGACCTCCTCATCCATTCCGACGAGACGGGCGTGTTCAACGCCTACGCGCTCGACCCCGAGACCGGCGCGCGCGAGGCGCTGACGATGTCTGAGACCGACGCGCATTTCGCGCTGAGCTGGTTTCCCGACGGGGAGCGGATTCTCGTCACCGCCGACCAGGGCGGCAATGAGCTGAACCATGTGTATGTGCGGGAAACCGACGGGTCGCTGACCGATCTGACGCCGGGCGACAATGTGAAGGCCCAGTTCGTCGGCTTGTCGCCGGACGGATCGGAAATCTGGATCGCCACCAATGAGCGCGACCCCGCGGCCTTCGACGTCTACGCCTATGACGCCGCGAGCTATGACCGCCGCATGGTGTATGAGAACACCGAGGCGCTCGAGCCGGCCGCCGTGAGCCCGGACGGACGCTGGGCCGCGCTGGTGCGCAACCGGACCTCGGCCGACAGCGACATCCTGCTCGCCGATCTCACCGATCCGGACGCCGATCCGGTTCTGATCACCGAGCATGAAGGCAATATCGCCCACGGCGTCTATGAGTTCACCGCCGACAGCGAGTCCCTGGTCTACGCCACCAATGAATTCGGCGAATGGAATCAGGCCTGGACCTATGATCTGGACACCGGCGAGACCGCGCCGCTGATCGAGGCGGACTGGGACGTGATGTACGTCTCCTCCTCGCCGTCCGGCCGCTACCGGGTGAGCGCGATCAATAATGACGGGTTCACCGACGTGACCGTGTTCGACACCGCCGAGGGCGGCGAGGTCGCGCTTCCCGACAGCGTGCCGGCGGGCGATCTCGCTTCGGTGCGGTTCAACGCCGATGAGACGGAGATGGCGTTCCTCGTCACCTCCTCGGTCGCGCCGGCGAACGTCCACTGGGTCGATCTGGAGACGGGCGATCACCGCCAGCTCACCGAAGCGCTGAACCCCGAACTGGACCCGCGCGACCTGGTGGAGGCCGAGGTGGTCCGGTTTGAAAGCTTCGACGGGCTGACCATTCCCGGCATCATGTACCGGCCGCACGGCGCCAGCGCCGACAATCCGGTTCCGGCGCTGGTCTGGGTCCATGGCGGGCCGGGCGGGCAAAGCCGGGCGGGCTATTCGGCGGCGATCCAGCACCTGGTCAACAACGGCTACGCGGTCTACGCGGCCAACAACCGGGGTTCGTCTGGCTACGGCAAGACCTTCTTCCACATGGACGACAAGCGCCATGGCGAGGAGGATCTACGCGACATCGTGGCCGCCGGCGACTATCTGCGTGGGCTCGACTGGGTTCAGGACGACGCGGTCGGCGTGATCGGCGGCTCCTATGGCGGTTACATCACCGCCGCCGCGCTGACCTTCCATCCCGAAGCCTTCGATGTGGGGATCAACATTTTCGGCGTGACCAACTGGGTGCGCACGCTGCAGTCGATCCCGCCCTGGTGGGAGAGTTTCCGCGAGGCGCTCTATGACGAAATGGGCGATCCGGCCACCGACGCGGAGCGCCATCGCGCCATCTCGCCGCTCTTCCACGCCGACCAGATCGTGCGGCCCATGCTGGTGGTGCAGGGCGCCAACGATCCCCGCGTGCTGCAGGTGGAGAGCGACGAACTCGTTGCGGCGGCTCGCGAAAACGGTGCAATCGTGGAGTATGTGATCTTCCCCGACGAAGGCCATGGCTTCCTGCGCCGGGAAAACCGGATCACGGCGTCGAACGCCTATCTGGACTTCCTGGAGGAGCATCTGCGCGCAGAGTAGCACGGGCCGGGCAGGGCTGGCCGCTCGGTCAGCCCTTCGCCGTCCGCCAAGCCTTCGCGAGCTCGAAAAACCGTTCCGGCGCTATGGTTTCGGCGCGCGCGCCGGGATCGACGCCGGCCGCCTCCAGCAAGGACTCGCTGTTCACCCCCGCCTTGCCGGCCGCCGCGCCCAGAGCCTTGCGCAGGGTCTTGCGGCGCTGCCCGAAGGCGCTTTCGGTGACCGTGGAGAGCGCTTCAAGGTCTTGAAACCGCTGCGCTTCCTGCAGCGGCTCCAGGATAATGACGGCGCTGTCCACTTTCGGCGGCGGGGTGAAGGCGCGGGCGGGCAGGGTGAAGGCGTAGCGCGCTTTGGCCACCGCCGAGGTCAGAATGGCGAGGCGGCCATAGGCGTCGTCGCCGGGCCGTGCGACGACCCGCTCGGCCACCTCTTTCTGGAACATCAGGACCAGGCGGGTCCACCAGAGGGGGTCGCTCTGAAGCCATTTGATCAGGAGCGCGGTGCCGACATTATAGGGCAGGTTGGAGGCGAGCATGCGCGTCGAAAACCGCGTCTCGGCGTCCAACTCGTTCATCTTCAGCGCATCGGCCCCGATGACCGTGAGCCGCCCGCCGCTCGCCTGATCGATCTCGTTCAGCGCCGGGAGAAAGCGGGGATCCTTCTCCACCGCGATCACCTCGCCGGCGCCTTCGGCCAGCAGGGCGCGGGTGAGGCCGCCGGGGCCGGGGCCCACCTCGAACACGCTCGCCTGGCTCATGTCGCCGCACAGCCGGGCGATCTTGGCGGTGAGGTTGAGGTCCATGAGGAAGTGCTGGCCGAAGCGCTTGTCCGCGGCGAGGCCGTGCGCGGCGATCACTTCGCGCAGGGGCGGCAGGTCGGCGACGCTCACGCCGCCAGCTCCGCGCGCGCCCGGTTCTCGGCGAGGTCCCCAGCCAGGCGCAGCGCCGCGATCAGGCTGTCGGGCCGGGCGAGCCCCTTGCCGGCGATGTCGAAGGCGGTACCGTGATCCGGCGAGGTGCGCACGACGGGCAGGCCCAAGGTGATGTTCACCCCGCCGTGGAAATCCAGCGTCTTCACTGGAATGAGGCCCTGGTCGTGATAGAGGCAGACCGCCGCGTCGTATCCGGCGCGCGCTTCGGCGTGAAACATTGTGTCGGGCGGCAGCGGTCCCGCCACGTCGATCCCGGCCTTGCGCAATTGCTCCACCGCCGGCGCGACGATCTCGATCTCCTCGTGCCCCAGCGCCCCGTTCTCGCCGGCGTGCGGGTTGAGCCCGGCCATGGCCAGGCGCGGCCGGTCGATCGCGAAGTCGCGCCTCAGCGCCTGCGCTGTGACCAGGGCGGCGTGGACCACCGCCTCGATGCTCAGGGTCTCGATGGCGCGTTTCAGAGGCGTGTGGATGCTGACAAGGGCGGTGCGCAGGCCCCCGCCGGCCAGCATCATCACCGGGCCGCGCGCGCCGTCCATCGCCATGTCCGCGGTAAGGTGGGCGAGATATTCGGTGTGGCCGGGAAAGGCGAAGCCCTCGTCATAGAGGCGTGATTTCGAGATCGGGCCGGTCACCACGCCGCCCGCCGCGCCGGTGCGGGCCGCGGCGACCGCCGCATCGATGGAGACGAGCGCGGCGCCCGGCGCGGTGGGGCTGGCGGGAAGTGCGATCACCGGCGGGGCGTCCTGGAACACCCGGCCCGCTTCGGCGAAGTCGGCGACCGGTTCGGGCCGGGGCAGATCCAGAAGATCGGCGGCGGGCTGCAGACGCGCAGGGTCGGCCATGACGGCGAACCGGGTCGGCCCGTCGCGCAACGCGGCCCAGGCCTTCAGGGCGATTTCGGGTCCGATCCCGTCGGGATCACCGAGCGTCAGCGCCAGGATGGGGGCGGCGCGCGCCTCGCTCACCGGATCTCGATGGTCGCTTCGGTGCGCAGATCGCGCAGCCAGCGCCGCGCCAGCAGGGAGAGCTGCTGGCCGATGAGCTGTTGTTCGATCTCGTCCGGCGTCGGCACGCCCGGCCCGCCGATTTCGCGCGAGCACAGGATGAAGACCTGCAGCCCCACCTGGCCTTCGATGACGCCGGTGGCGTCGCCGGGCTCGATCTGATCCAGCGCTTCGCGGATCTGCGGCACCAGCGCGTTGGCGCCGAGCGTGCCCAGCGGGGTCACGATCGCGCCCTCCACCCCGCCGAACGCGGCTTCGGCGTTGTCGCAGCCGGTGACGCGCGAGGCGGCTCGGCGCAATGCGGCGCGGTTGGCGTCGGTGACGCGCGAGGCGGGGACGGTCACCTGGGTCAGGCCCAGCTGTTCGACCACCTGGCCTTCGCGCCGGTCGACCACGGCGAGGATCTGGAAACCGCCGGGCACGCGGATCGGGTTGGTGATCGATCCCACGGGGACCTGAGTGACGACGCTGCGCACGTTCTCGTCCAGCGCCGAGGCCGGCACCCAGCCGAGGAAGCCGCCGCCGGCCGCGCTGGGCGAATCGGAGAATTGCTGCGCGATGTCGGGGAAGGGATTGCCCTGGTTCATCAGCGCGTAGATCGTCTGCACCTTCTCCACCGCGCCTTCCTCGCCGCCCTCGTTCGGGCGGATTTCCACGAGGATTTCGGCCAGGCGGAACTGTTCCTGGGCCGCGGCGGCGGCTTCGCGCTCGAGCGCGGTCTCGATGGCGGTGTCGGAGATGCGGATGCGCGAGCGATAGCGTCCGGAGACCAGGATCTGCCAGGCGATCTCGGCGCGCATCTGGCGGCGAAGCGTCTCGATGGAGATGCCGCTCGCGGCGAGGTCCTGGACGATCTCCTCCACCGTGGCGCCGTTGCGCGCAGCCAGGTCGGCGATGGCGTCGTCCACTTCGGCCTCGTCGACCTCCAGCTCGAACTCGGCGGCTTGCTGCAGCTGCAGCGATTCTTCGATCAGACCGCGCATGGCCTGCTCCTGGATGCGCGCCAGGGTCTGCTCGTCGGGCTGGATGCCGGCCGAGGAGATGATCAGGCGCATCCGGTCGCGCACGTCCAGCGTGGTGATCGGTTCGTCGTTGACCACGGCCGCGATGCCCTCGACCTGCTGGGCCGGGGCGGCCGGCGCGGCGAGGAGCGAGGCGCTCGCGGCGAGGAAGATCAACGCATGTCGGAAAGCCATGGGGACTCTTATGTCTTTAGATGCTAGCGGAAAGATACCGATCAGGCGCGCCGACGCAACGACGCGGCGCCGCGCGGGCGCAGGGGCCGGTCATCCGTCCTCGGTTGCGGCGATCACGAACACCCCGCCAAGTGCGAACGCCGCCGGCGCGGTCCAGGCCGCGGTCATGGGGTCGAGCGCCCCGGACGCGCCGAGGCCGAGCAGCAATTCCTGGGCGAAATAGAGTACGAACCCGGCGCCGGCGCCGACGGCGGCGAAACCGGCCGCCCCGCCGGAGCGGTGCATGCGGAAGGTGGCGGCCACCGCCAGCATGGCCGCGGCCAGCAGCACCAGAGGCTGGGACAGCAAGCCGTGGAAGCGCAGTTCGTAGGCCCGGCTCGACAGGCCGGCGGCGCGCGCGCTTTCGATCACGCCGGGCAGGGCCCAGAACGAGGTCGCGCCCGGCGAGCGGACCCGTTCGAACAGGGCCTGGCGCCGGGTGTCGGTGGGCAGCGCGATCTCGCCCAGCAGGCGCGGCGCGGCGCGCGGCTGGATCTCCACGGCGCCGGTCAGGTTCCAGAACCCGCCGCGCAGCGCGGCGCGCTCGGCGGTGATGCGGCGGTCCAGCGTCGGCGCGCCGGCTTCGCCGCGCACATAGCGCCGGAAGACCGGGCTGATCAGCTCGGCGGAGTCCGCGTCGATGGCGGCCGCGGTGATGACGGTGAACCCGTCCGCGTCGGACTCGCGCAGCCAGACCTCGCGTCCGGCGTCGCCCGCCGCATCGCCCGCCGATCGGGTCAGCTCGTCGCGCAGGGATTCGAACCGGGCGTTCGCCGCGGCGCCGGCCGGGTTCAGCGCGCCGGCGCTGAACAGGCCCAGAGCCAGCGTCAGCGCGGCCGCCGGCGCCAGGATGCGCCAGGCCGAACAGCCCGAGGCGCGCATCACGATCAGCTCGCTGCGCCGGCTCAGGCGGAAGAAGGTGAACAACACGCCGAACAGGACGATGAAGGCCATCGTGTCCTGCACAAGAAGCGGCGCCTTGAGCAGCGTCAGCTCCAGCGCTCGCAAGGCGCCGATATCGGCCGAGGCCGCAAGATCGCGCGAGGTCTCGACGAAATCGATGAGGATGATCACCGCGATGAGCACCACCGCCGCGCCGAGAACGCCGATCAGGGTCTGGGTGAAGACATAGCGGTTAAGGCGCGAGATCATGCCGGCCTCCGGCGGCGGCTGAAGCGCTGGGTCAGACGCTGTTTCAGGCCCGGCCGCGCGATCAGATAAAGCCCGACCATGATCCCGCCGATCGGCAGCGCGTACTGGAGCGGATTCAACGCCTCGTCGGACGCTGCGGCGGCCTGGACGGCGAAGCCCATCAGGCGCAGCACCAGCGCCGCGGCGCCGGCCATGATGATGTGGCGGGTATAGCCGGTGCGCCGGTGCTCCACGGCCAGGAAGGCGGCCGCCGCGAACAGGGCGAAGGCGAGATTGTAGAGCGGTCCCGACAGCCGGTAATGGCCTTCGGCGTAAAGGTCTTCGCGCGAGCGGGCCCGGGCGAGGTCGGCGGCGCTCGGATCAAGCAGCTCGGGCAGGTATTTGTCGCTTTCCTTGAAGGTGAAGGCGGCCGCGCTGTCGATGAAAACCGAGAGGTCGAACTCGGTGGAGCTGAAAGTGAGCTGGGCGAGCGCGCCCTGCGCGTCCAGCTCGGTGCGCACACCGTCTTCAAGCAGCATGACCGGCCCGGTCTCCGCGCGCGCCACCACGCCGCGCCGCGCCGAATAGGCCACCGCCTGATCCTCGCGCCCGTCCTCGATGAAGACGTCGTACATCACCCCGCCGTCGCCGATTTCGCGCGTGTAGAAAGTGACGTTCTGGCCCAGGCGCACGAACTCGCCCTCGCGCATGAACCCGGCGACCACGTCGGTGCGGATCTCGTAGAGAATCTCGCGCATCTCCCGAAAGCTCGCCGGCTGGACGAAGAGATTGATCACCAGATTGATCAGCACTGCGTAGATCGCCAGGCGCAGGAAGGGCGAGAGCCGCTCGCGTCGGCTGAGCCCCGCGGCGGCGCCCACGGTGAGTTCGGAATCCGACACCATGCGGTTCATGGCGATGGCGGTGGCTAGAAACACCGCGATCGGCAGCAGAAGCGCGACAACCTGGGGCATGGCGAGGAGCGTGATCTGGAACAGCGCGAATGCGGTGCCGCCGTCTTCGGCCACCAGATCGAGATTGGACAGCGACTGGGTCAGGATGGCCAGCGCCGACAACGCGCCGATCGTGGCGAGAAACGGCGTTCGGACCTGGCCGAACGTATATCGCTGAAACAAATTCATTGCGGCGCGGGAAAATCCGGAAGGGCGAAGCGGAGCGTCATGACGCTGCGACTTCTAACGCGGGTTTCGATGCGATACCACTGCCGCTGCAGACCGTTTTCAACGGCGCGCCGGCCCGACCGCGCGCCGCCATTGCGAGAGAGGACCGATATGAAGATCAAATTCTCCGAATCCGCGAGCGGCGACGTCGTCGCCGCGCCGGTTTACGCCGGCAATGCGCTGTCTGAAGCCGCCAAAGCGCTCGACGCCGAGTCCGGCGGCGCGCTGGAGCGTGCGCTGAAGGTCTCCCGCTTCAAGGGCGAGGCCGGCCAGACGCTGGAGATCGCCGCGCCGTCCGGCGTGAAGGCGGACAAGATCGTCCTGTTCGGCCTCGGCGAGAAGAAGGCGGTGGACGGCAACGCGCTGGAGAAATCCGCCGCCGCGGTCGTCAAAGGCCTTTTGACCTCCGGCGCCAAGACCCTGTCGCTGCGCCTCGACGGCTCGGCCGATCTGGAGGGCGTCGGCCGGGCCGGGCTCGGCGCGACGCTGGGCGCCTACCGTTTCGACAAATACCGCACCAAGCTTTCCGACGACAAAAAGCCGTCCCTGACGAGCGTCGAGATCGTGGTGGAGGACGCCAAGGCCGCCAAAAAGGTCTGGGCCGACTGGGAGCCCGTGGCCGAAGGCGTGCAGCTGGCGCGCGACCTCGTGATGGAGGCGCCCAACGTGCTCGGCCCGGAGGAATACGCCAAGCGCTGCAAGAAGCTCGACAAGCTGGGCCTTGAGATCGAGGTGCTCGGCGAGAAGGACATGAAGAAGCTGGGCATGCACGCCCTTCTGGGCGTCGGTCAGGGCTCCGCGCAGGAGTCCCAGATGGTGATCATGAAATGGAACGGCGGCGTGGAAGGCGCGCAGCCGGTGGCCTTTGTGGGCAAGGGCGTCACCTTTGACTCCGGCGGCATCTCGCTGAAGCCCGGCCTCGGCATGGACGAGATGAAGGGCGATATGGGCGGCTCGGCCGCCGTGGTGGGCGCCATGGCCGCGCTCGCGGGCCGCAAGGCGAAGGTCAACGCGGTCGGGATCATCGGCCTGGTGGAGAACATGCCCGACGCCGCCGCCCAGCGCCCCGGCGACATCGTCACCTCCATGTCCGGTCAGACCATCGAGATCCTCAACACCGACGCGGAAGGCCGCCTCGTGCTCGCCGATTGCCTCTGGTACTGCCAGCAGGAGTTCGATCCGAAGTTCATGGTGAACCTCGCCACGCTCACCGGCGCCATTCTCATCGCCCTTGGCCAGGATCACGCCGGCATCTTCTCCAATGACGACACGCTGGCGGAGAACATCGCCAAGGCCGGCAAGGCGTCCGACGAGACGGTGTGGCGACTGCCCATCGGGCCGGAATACGACCGCCAGATCGACAGCCCCATCGCCGACATGAAGAATATCGGCGAGGGCCGGAACGCCGGCTCCATCACCGCCGCGCAATTCCTGCACCGCCATGTGAACGGCAAGCCCTGGTGTCATATCGACATCGCCGGCGTCGGCATGAACGCCAGCTCCAAGGACCCGCGCCAGCCCGCCTTCGGGACCGGCTTCGGCGTGCGTCTGCTGGACCGGCTCGTGCGCGATTTCTACGAGGCGTAGGGAGGAGCGTGCGCCGATTTTGCTCCCCCGCTTGCGGGGGAGCTGTCGCCCCGGCCTTTGGCCGGCGTGACTGAGGGGGGAGGCCGCTTCCCCCCTCCGTCCGGCGCTTCGCGCCGTCCACCTCCCCCGCAGGCGGGGGAGGAAACAGGAGGCCGTCCTTGGCCGAGCTTTGGTTCTACCATCTCGAAGGCATGCGCGTGGAGGACGCTCTGCCCGAGCTTCTGGGCAAGCTTCTGGCGCGCGGCGGGCGGGCGGTGGTGACGAGCCCCGAGGACGGCCGGCTGGCGAGCCTCGACCAGCATTTATGGACCTTCAGAGAGGACAGCTTCCTGCCGCACGCGCGGGCGGGGGGCGCCCATGACGGCGACCAGCCGGTGCTGCTCTCTTCTGAACCGGTGAACGCCAATCAGGCGAGCATGCTGTTCTGCCTGGACGGCTGCGATCCCGGCGACGTGGCGGCCTGGGAGCGGGTGGTGGTGATGTTCGAAGCCGGTGACGAAACCGCGGTGGCCAAGGCGCGCGCCCTCTGGGCGGCGCACAAGAAAACCGATACCGTCATCAGCTATTGGCGCCGCAACGAGGCGGGTCGTTGGGAGAAGCAGGGATGAGGCGTTGGGCTGTTTTGGCGCTGGGCGCGAGCCTTGTCGCAGCGTGTCAGACCATGGCGGGACCGGAAACGCCGGAGGACGAACCCGGCTATAATTACGGCGGCGAACGCGGCGTCGATGCGGGCGAGGGGAGCGAGGACGGCTCGCCGACCTGCCCGGCGGCGGCGTATCAGGTGCTCGTCGGTCAATCCATCGGCGAAGTCCACACCGGCAGCCTGCCCGAACCCCACCGCATCTATGGTGAGGGCGACATGGTCACCATGGATTATCGCCTCGACCGGCTGAACATCGTCACCGGAGAGGGCGGCGTCGTGGTCGAGGTGAAGTGCGGCTAGGCCGGACGGCGGCGCTGGGCGGTCTGCTCGCCGCGCCGCTATTGCTGGCGGCTTGCGCGAGCGATCCGGTCTCCGATCCCTACGCCGATCAGCGCCCGATCAGCTGGCGCAATCTGCTCGAGCGTGAGCGCGAGGCCGCCGATCACCGCATCGCCTACGGGGCGGGAGAGGAGCGGTACGGGGAGCTCTGGCTGCCGGCGGGACACGGGCCGCACCCCCTGGTGATCATGATCCATGGCGGATGCTGGCGCGCGGAAATTCCAGGCACGATCCTGCAGGACCAGCTCAACGCCGATCTGAGGCGGCGCGGCTTTGCGGTGTGGAACCTGACCTATCCGCGCGTGGGCCATGGGACGGGCGGGTATCCGGGCACTTTCGCGGCTGTCGCCGGCGCGGTGGATCACGCCCGCACCCTCGCCGGGACGTATCCGCTCGACCTGTCCCGCACCGTGATCGTCGGCCATTCGGCCGGCGGCCATCTTGCGCTGTGGAGCGCGGCGCGGCGGCGTCTGCCGGCGGATGCGCCGGGCGCCGGACTGGACCCGGTCAAGCCGCGGGCCGTGATCTCGCTGGCGGGGCTTAATGATCTTGAGGACTACGCCGCGAACGGTCCGGGACGCTGCGGCGAACCGGAGATCGTAGCGGCCCTGGTGGGTGAGGGGCGGGCCGACCCGTACGCCGACACCAGCCCGGCGCGCCTTCTGCCTCTGGGCGTTCCGCAAGTGATCGTCTCGGGCGCGCTCGACCCGATCGTTCCACCGGCGTTGGGCGCGGCCTACGCGGCGCGCGCGGAAGCCGCCGGCGACGCGGTGACCCTCATCGAGATCGAGGACGCGGGGCATTTCGAGTTGATCGATCCGACCGCGCCGGCCTGGCGCGTGGTGCTGGCCGAGATCGAACGCGCGACACGGTAGGCGGCGTCCGCGCCTAGGCTTCGCCGACCGTGTCGAACATGGCCGCCGCCACCGCTTCGGCCGCGCTCTTGCCGCTCCACATCAGATAGTGGAAGGCCGGGTAGAGGCGTTCGCCGGCTTCCTTGGCCGCATTGATCAGCGCCGCGGCCTGGGCCGGCGAGACGTTGTCGGCTTCGGGAAGCGTCAGGGCGTGGCGAAAGATGATCGAGCCGTCATCGCTCCACAGATCGAAATGGCCCATCCAGAGGCGTTCGTTGAGGCGCGCGATCAGCTCGCACACATCCTTGAACCGGCCCTCCGGCGCCTTCAGCTCCAGGCTCGCGCAGACATGGATGACGTCCAGCTCCGGGCGGTAGGCGAACCAGATCTGATGGTCGCGCCAGGCGCCCGGCGCAGCCAGGTGCAGTTCAAGCTCGTCGCGTTCATAAGGAAACTGTTCGGCGATCACGGCCTGCTCGATGGTCTCGAGCGGGTCGGCGACCGACACGTGTTCCTGGGTGCTGAGCTCCATAAGGTCCTCTCCCCCTCGCGGGCGGCGACTCACCGCCTGCACGCGTTCGACGGTACGCCGCGTCTTTTCCGCAGCGCAACCGCATTCATGGGTGCTTGATCAAGCGGTTCAGTTACGATGACTTTTTCGCCGCACCGCGCTTGGCCGGCGTCTTGCGGGTTGCGGTCTTGGCGCCCGAATCGGCCGCTTCCAGCGCCTCGACGCGGGCCTTGAGCGATTCGAGATCGGCCTCGGCGGCCTCGGCGCGCGCACGCACCGCCTCGAACTCCTCGCGGCTGACCAGGTCGAGCTCTTCGGCGAAGCGCTCGGCCCGCGCGCGCAGCGCGGTGCGCGCTTCTTCCCCAGCCGCCTGGGCGGCGGAGAAGGCGTCGGTCATCAGATCGGCCAGATCGTTGAAAAAGGGGCTGCGCGACTGCATGACAACACCGCTCGCTCTGCTATGAAGGCTCATATAGGGGTTCAGGCGGGGTCACGGCAACACGCGCGCGCTCCGTTAACCGCAGATGGCGCTTTTTGCTGACGGGAATGATCATGGAATTCTGCCCGCCGAGTTTCGATCTGATCGACCCGGTCCTGGTGACGATCCCGGAAGTGTTCGGCCTCGGGCCGTTCCCCATCCGCTGGTACGCGCTCGCCTATATCGCCGGCCTGTTCGGCGGGCTGTGGTGGGTGCTGCGCCTGGTCAAGCGCGACGATCTCTGGGGCGTGACCCCGAAGACCCAGGTCGCGCCCTATTCGAAGGCCTTCCTCGACGATCTCGCCCTGTGGATCATGCTGGGGATCATCGGCGGCGGCCGGCTTGGTTATGTGCTGTTCTATCAGACCGCCGCGATCTGGGAGCGTCCCCTCTGGGTGGTCACCGGCATCACCGAAGGCGGGATGAGCTTTCATGGCGGGCTGATCGGCGTGGCGCTGGCCTTGTACTTCACCAGCCGCGCCTACAAGGCGCCGATCCTGCGCGTCGCCGACGCGGTGGCGGCGGCCACGCCCATCGGCCTGTTCTTCGGCCGGCTGGCGAACTTCATCAACGGCGAGCTCTACGGCCGACCCACCGATCTGCCCTGGGGCATGCGCTTCGCGTCCGATCCCCAGTGCGTCGACCGCCATCCCTCTCAGCTCTATGAAGCGTTCCTGGAGGGCGTGGTGCTGTTCGCCATCCTCACCGTGCTCATTCACCGCTTCAAGATCCTGGCGCGGCCGGGCCTGTCGGCGGGGGTGTTCCTGGCCGGCTACGGCGTGTTCCGCGCCCTGGTGGAGCTGGTGCGCGAGCCGGACCGGCACATGCCCGAGGCGCTGCAGGGCTATGTCACCATGGGCATGCTCCTGTGCATTCCCATGATCGCGCTGGGCGCGTTCCTGATCCACCGCGCGCTGAAGCAACCGGCGATCGGCGAAAGAGCCGCCGCATAGGGACCGCATGGCATCCGACGACGAATTCCGCCCGGTGGAGATGCTCGCCGCGCGCTTGCGCGCGCGCATCGCCTCGGAAGGCTCGCTCACCATCGCCGCCTACATGGCCGAGGCGTTGTTTGATCCCATGGCGGGCTTCTACGCCACGAAAGACCCGCTCGGCGCGGCGAACGATTTCATAACCGCCCCGGAGATCAGCCAGATGTTCGGCGAGCTTCTGGGCCTGTGGACCGCGGATGTCTGGGGCGCGATGGGCGCGCCGGCGCCGGTGCAGCTGATCGAGCTCGGGCCCGGCACGGGCCGGATGATGAGCGACATGCTGCGCGCCGGCCGCGCCATGCCGGGCTTTCTGGAGGCCTGCGACGTCACCCTGGTGGAGGCGAGCCCGGCGCTGAAAATGGTGCAGGGCGAAACCCTCGCCAAGGCGCCGGTTCCGGTGCGCTGGGCGAAGACGCTGGAGAAAGCCGCTCACGGCCCCTGCGTCATCGTCTCCAACGAGTTTCTGGACTGCCTGCCGGTGCGTCAGGCGGTGCGCGTCGAGGGCCGCTGGCGCGAGCGGGTGGTGGGGATTGATCCCGCCGATCCTGAGCGCTTCGCCTTCGGCCTTGGCCCGGTCCTGAGCGCGGCGGACATTGCGGCCATCCCCGACGCCTTGCGCGAGGCGGGGGAGGGCGCGCTGGTGGAGTTGCGCCCGGGCGACGCGCCGCTGGTCGAGGCGATCGCCGCCCGCCTCAAGGCCCATCCGGGCTACGCCCTGTTCGTCGATTACGGCGCCGAGGCGCCGGAATTCGGCGACACGCTTCAGGCGATCCGCAGCCATGAAAAGGTCGATCCGCTCGACCGGCCGGGTACGGCGGACCTCACCTGCTGGGCGGCGTTCGACCGCCTCGGCGCGCTGGGGCTCGAAGCCGGGCTCGACGTCTACGGACCCTCAGGCCAGGGCGCGTTCCTGCAAGGGCTGGGGATCGAGCAGCGCGCCGCCGCGCTTGCGGCGAACGTGGGCGCGGAGGGCCGCGCACGCCTGGCGCGCCAGCTGCACCGTCTCACCGACCCGTCAGAGATGGGAGCGCTGTTCAAGGTGATGGCCTTCGCCAGCCCCGGCCTGGCGCCGGCGCCGGGTCTGGACCGGTTCGAAGCGCAATAATCTCAGAGGTTTGGCGCCGCTAATCCGGAGTTTATGAACCTTTTGTTCATCCTTGAGTCAGGTTGGCGATCCTAGGCTTTTCGCCTCTTGCCGGCATGATGGCCGGCGTCTGACAGAAAGGCCCAGCGCGATGACTTTGAGATCGCTCGCCGCCGCCGTTCTGGTCACGGGCCTTCTTGCAGGACCCGGCCTGAGCTTCTCCCCGGCCGCCCACGCCGCTGTCGTGAGCGTCGACCCGCCGCCCTCCGAGACCGCCGAGCGCCGGCGCGAGCGGCGCGAGCATCGTGTGGACGACCGTCGCGACCGGCGCGAACACCGCGTCGATCATCGCCGGGACCGCCATGAACATCGGGTGGATCATCGCCGCGACCGGCACGAGCACCGGGTCGACCATCGCCGGGACCGGCATGAACACCGCGCCGACCATCGCGACCATCGCCGCGATCATCATTACGACCGCCGCGATCATCGCCGCGATTATCGCCATGACCGGCGCGACCATCGCTATGATCGCCGCCATGATCGCCGGTACGATCGCCATGACCGCCGGCATGAGTACCGCCATGACCGCCGCGTGGAGTATCGCCATCCGCCGCGGCGCCATTACGGCCATCCGCCGCGCCATAACTGGCGGTATCACCAGCGCTATCACGACCGGTATGCGCGCTACAGCTTCCATTATAACGACCGCTTCTGCCGGGCCGACGGCGACGCCGTCATCGCCGGTGCGTTGATCGGGGCGATCCTGGGCGGCGCGGCCTATGACGGGGACGGCGGCGCGGTCCTCGCCGGCGGGCTGATCGGCGCCGGGCTCGGCTCGGCGGTGAATGATTGCGACCGCGGGCAGTACCGCTATGCGGTCCATTCCGCGTTCACCCATGACCGGCCGTACTACTGGCACAACCCGTATTCCGGCGTGCGCGGCGTGGTCTACGCCCGCGACTGGCACCAATACCGCTCTCGTCAGTGCCGCTGGGGCGATGCGGAGATCTACCTGCCCAACGGTCAGGTCACCTATGACCGCGTGCGCATGTGCCGCGACCGGTACGGCCGCTGGGAGGTGGCCTCGCGTCAATAGCCGACTTCGCTACGTTTTCGAGCGGGGAGAGGGCGTTCGCCCTCTCCCCGTTTCTTTTTCAGCAGGCGGCGCGCCCGTTCATCTCCGGCTCATGGGCGGCGGCTTAGGATTTGCTTAAGGTCACACCACCGCGCCGTGTTTCGGCGCGCAAGATCAGGAGGTCGACCATGACCCGCTTTCTCCTCGCCGCCGCCTGCGGCGCCGCCTTCGTTCTCCCCGGCCTCGCGCCGGCCGAGGCGCAGGCCTATGGCGCGCAGTCGCGCTACGGCTCGCAAGGTCAGAGCTATGAGCAGTGCATGGCGGCCCAGCGCAACCGCCAGGTCGCCGGCGCGGTGATCGGCGGCGTCATCGGCGCGGTGATCGGCGCGGAATTGCACGACGACTCCCAGGACCGGGCGCGCGACGACCGGCGCTATCGCAGCGACCGCCATTATCGCGGCCACGACCGGTATCGCGGCCATCGCGGGTATCGGGGGCATGACCGGTATCGCGGTCATCGCGAAGAGGGCAATGACGGCGCGGTGGTCGCCGGCGGCGCCGTGGGCGCCCTGGCCGGCGCCGCGATCGGCGGCGCGAACAATGACTGCACGCGCTATCTCCGCGCCGATCGGGGATACGGCTACGGCGCCGCGCCGGGCCATTACGGCTCCGACGCCGGCTATCGCCTCGAGGAGTACGGCTATGATCCTCGCTATGACGAGCCGCGCTACACTCGCGATTACGGCTATGACGACGGATACGGGTATGACGACGGCTATCGCCGCTCGTCCGGCGAGCTTCTGGGCGGGCCGGACGCGCGCCGCTACGACCAGGGCCGCCAGGCCCAGGTCTACACCGCCGGCTCGGCCGCCGCGCCCAACACCGGCGCCTGCCGCGACATGCAGTCGGCCGGCCGGCTCGTCTATATGTGCCAGGGCTCGGACGGCATCTGGCGCCCGGCTGAAACCTATCGGTAAACCGCATCTCATGCGGTGGAGAGCGGCGCGCCCGGACGGGCGCGCCGTTTTTCATTGCGCGGCGGCCGTGACCGCGCGCCAGTGTCCCTGCACCGGCGCCGTTTCGGGATAGACCGCCAGCGACTGGTCCGGCGCGATCCCGGACTCTTCGAAGACCGTTCCGTCCGGGCTGGCGAAGACCTCGTTCGAGAGCTCCAGGAGCCACCCATTGGGCAGCGGCTTGGCGAGCGGAGTGGAGAAGGCGCCGCGGGTCGCTTCGCCAACGTGCGTGACATTGGCGAGCTGGCGAAAGGCGAGGGTGGCGAGTTCGCCGCCGCTCACCGTCACGTCGCTGGTCAGCACGGTCACAGGCCCGGTGAAGCGCGGACCCCGGGCCGGCTCGATCCGGTGCGGAAAGGGCGCAAGGCCGGAACCGCGCGTCTGCGTGGTGAAACCGGTGAACGCGACGTCGGTGAACCGGCCCGGCAGCGCCTTCGCCACCCGGTCCCAGCCGCCGCGATTATTGGAGAGATCGACGACCACCCGGTCGGCGGTCTGAAAGGCTGTGAAGGCCTCGTCCAGCGCGGCGTTGAAGGCGGCCATCTCGGCTTCGGCCCAGGCGGGGCTCGCGAAATCGGTGCGGTCGGTGAAGCCGCCCATGACGAAGAGCTGAAAATAGCCGACGCGTTCGCCGCCGGGCGTGTCGATCATGCCCCAGAGGAGCCGGTCGTTGAGCGTGTGGACGGCGCTGTCGCCCAGCTGCGCGCGCGCCTGCTCGATAAGGGCGATGAGCCAGGGCGTTTCGCCCATGCTCGCGCGCACGCGCGGCAGGGTCTCGCCCTGGCCGTCCTGCTGGCGGCGCGGCTCGCCGTCCACCGCGCCGATGAGCTTGGTGTGGCTGTCCGAAAGCCCGTCCATATAGGCGGAGAGCGCCGCCCAGAGCTCCGCTTCGCTCATCCCGTCATGGACCGCCGCCCGCAGCCGCTCGGTTCGGGCGCCGCGGTCGGGCAGGCGCCGGTCGAAGAAGGCGTAATGGGTGTCGAAGGCGTGCAGGACTTCCGCGGCGACGGCGGTGGGCGACGCATCGATCGGGGCGCGGCAGCGCGCGGGCAGGGCGTCGAGGCGATCGAACACCACGTTGGTGTCGCCGTCCATGAGCTGAAAGATCGCCGCGTCGCCGCCGGGTAGAAGCCGCGCAAAGCGATACTCCACCGAGGCCATGGCGCTGAGCGCGCGCGTCTGTTCAGGCGCGGCGTAGCACTGCACGCCGTCCTGATGGCGCGTGAGGCCGTCCGCCCCGATCTCCAGAATCCAACCGTATCCCCGCGAGGCCCAGGCGCCGCGCAGCTCGGGCCGGGTCTCGCCCGCCTCGACGATCGTCATCAGCGGTCCGGCTTCGCGCCAGGGCGCGGCGGTGTCCTGAGCCGGCGCCGCGCAGGCGGAAAGGGTGAGGGCGAAAACGGCGATGCGCATGGCGGACTCCAAAAGTGACCACGGTCACCTTTAGAGCGGATCAGCGTGAGAGGCAAGCAGGTCGGCGAAGGCGCGGGCGCGCCGCTCGATCGTCCGGGTGATGTCGAACGCGCCTTCGGCGTTCACCCATTCGCGCACCGTCCCGGTGAGCTGGGCGAGGAACAGGCCGGCGGCGTCTTCGGCGTCGATGGCCGCACGCACCTCGCCGGCGGCCTGCGCGGACTGGATGAGCGCCTGGAAGGCCGCGCGGGCGCGCGCGTCGGCCGCGTGCTCGGCGGCGCGCAGCTCGGGATGAAGCGCGGCCAGGCGCAGCTTCGCCCGCCACAGGGCGGAGCGGTCAAGGACCGGCGTGAGCGTCGCCGCGCACGCCGCGACGAGCCGGTCGGCGAGCGGTCCCGGCGGCGGATCGAACCCGTCCGCCTGCGCCGTCGCCCGCGCGTACCACTCAAACAGCAGATGCTCCTTGGTGGGGAAGTGATTGAAGAAGGTGCCCTTGGCCACGCCCGCCTCGGCGCAGATCTGCGCCACGCTAACCGCCTCATAGCCCTGGGCGTCGAACAGGGCGAGCGCGGTCTCGTACAGCCGCTCGAACACCGCGCGCTTCTTGCGTTCGCGGCGGCCGGGCTCGGAGGGAGAAGGGTCGCTCATGCCCGCAGTTCAGCGCGGATTCGCGCGCAGCGTCATCTTGGGCGGCGCAGGGCGCCTTCGCCTAGACGCGGAAGGAGGCGGCGCGCCTACGCCTCGCGCTCGGCGATGAGGAGCTGGCGTTCGGACCGGTTGGGGAAGCGGTAGAAGATGTGGGCGCCGATGCGCCGGGTGCGCACGAGCGACTGGTTCCACACCGGATTGACCTGGGTGGTGTGGTAATGGGTCGCGCTGCGCGTCACCGGCTGCGCGAAGCCCATGAGGGCGTGCTCGGCCACCAGCTGGGAGGTCTCCCAATAGCGCCCGTACGGCGCCCGCTCGATGGAGCCGTCGCAGGTGAAAGTGAACTGGCAGCCCGTCTCGCGCTCGCTGCCCTGATAGACCACGCCGCACACCGTGTCGGGATAGGCGCGGTGGCGCACGCGGTTCAGGACCACTTCGGCCACGGCCGCCTGGCCGGCGAAGTTTTCCGAGCGGGCCTCGTAATAGATCGCTTCGGCCAGGCACCGGCGCTCGCGCGCGGCGGCGCGGGCGGCGTCCAGATGGGTGGTGTCGAAGCTCCTGAGATCATCGAGCGCGCGCGCCGTGATCCGCGCGCCGAAGCGCTCGTCGGGCTCCACGGTGAAGCTGGCGAACTCCAGCGCGGCGGGAGCGGAGTCCCAGCCGGTTTCCGCCGCCTCGTCCAGATAGGCGCCGGCCAGGGCGCGCCAGACGGCGCGGTCGTCCTGAACGCGCACGGCGTCGGGCGCCAGGGAGACCGCGCCCAGCGTCACGGCGAACGCCGCGGCGCAGGCGAGCCCGCCAAGCCAGCGCGTCAAGCGCGTATCCATCGAACCGTCGGCCATGTCGCCTAGTCTCCTCGATACGGCTTAAGGACCGGTTGCGCACCGCAATCCGATCCCCTCGCCGGTACGCCGCCCGGGTTCACGGGCGGCATCGGCGCGCTCCTAGGAGATCACGCCGAGGGGGAGCGAGGACGTACGCCCCGCCGATAGGCCGGTCAATACACCGGCCGGCTGGGCCGAAATGTGGCGCGCTCCGCCATATTTCAACCTAACTCGGCCTAAGCGCTTTTGGTTCCAAGCAAACCCGGCGCAGCCTAGCGGTCTTTATTGAGGGCCGCCTGGGCCGCGGCGAGGCGCGCAATCGGCACGCGGTATGGCGAACAGGACACATAATCGAGCCCCGCCCCCTCGCAGAAGCGAATCGAAGCGGGATCGCCGCCATGCTCACCGCAAATGCCGAGTTTCAGCTCCGGCCGGGTCTCGCGCCCGCGCTCCGCGCCGATCTTGATGAGATCGCCGACCCCGTCCTGATCCAGGCTGACGAACGGGTCTTTCTCGAAAATCCCGGCCTCCAGATACGCGCCCAGAAACTTGCCCGCGTCGTCGCGCGACAGGCCGAACGTGGTCTGGGTGAGATCGTTGGTGCCGAAGGAGAAGAACTCCGCATGCTCCGCGATCGCCCCGGCCCGCAGCGCCGCGCGCGGCAGCTCGATCATCGTGCCGATGAGATAGACAGGCGCCGTGCCGGTCTCTTCCTCGACCTTCTTCGCGATCGCCTCGATGCGAACTTTGAGGATCTCGAGCTCTTTCGGCAAGGCGACGAGGGGAATCATCACCTCGGCCACCGGCTGGACGCCGGTCTCCTTCTCCACCTTGGCCTGGGCCTCGAAGATGGCGCGGGCCTGCATCTCGTAGATCTCCGGATAGGTGATCCCGAGCCGGCAGCCGCGATGGCCCAGCATGGGGTTGGTTTCATTGAGGTCGCGCGCGCGCTGCAGAAGCGCGTCGGCCGGCAGCCCGGTGGCCTCGGCGACGGCTTTCACATCCTCTTCGGTGTGGGGCAGGAATTCGTGCAGCGGCGGATCCAGAAGGCGGATGGTGCAGGGCCGGTCCTCCATGATGCGGAAGATCTCCGCGAAATCGTCGCGCTGCATGGGCAGGATTTTCGACAGCGCCTTGATCCGGCCTTCCTGGGTCTCGGCGAGGATCATCTCGCGCACGGCTGCGATTCTATCCGCGTCGAAGAACATGTGCTCGGTGCGGCACAAACCGATGCCTTCGGCGCCGAAATCCTTCGCCGTCTGCACGTCGGCGGGTGTTTCGGCGTTGGTGCGCACCTTCATGCGCCGCGCCTTGTCGGCCCAGACCATCAGCGAGGCGAAATCGCCGGTGACTTCCGGCTTGATCATCGGGGCTTCGCCGGCGAGCACCTCGCCGGTGGCGCCGTCCACGGTGATCATGTCGCCGTGCTTGATGGTGCGCCCGCGCGCGGTGAAGCTCTTGGCGGCGGCGTTGATCTTGATTTCCCCGGCGCCGGAGACGCAGGGCCGGCCCATGCCGCGCGCCACCACCGCCGCGTGGCTGGTCATGCCGCCGCGCGCCGTCACGATGGCCTGGGCGGCGTGCATGCCGTGAATGTCCTCCGGGCTCGTCTCCACGCGCACCAGAATGACCTTCTCGCCCTGGGCCGCGAGGGCTTCGGCCTCGTCGGAGTCAAACACCGCCTTGCCCACGGCCGCGCCTGGGCTTGCGGGCAGGCCCTTGGCGATGACGTCGCGCTTGTAGTCCTCGTCGATCATCGGGTGCAGCAGCTGATCGAGGGCGCCGGGCTCCACGCGCAGCACCGCCTCCTCTTCGGAGATGAGTTTCTCCTCCACCATGTCCACGGCGATTTTCAGGGCGGCGCGGGCGGTCCGCTTGCCGTTGCGGGTCTGGAGCATCCACAGCTTGCCCTGCTCGACGGTGAACTCGATGTCCTGCATGTCGCGATAATGCTGTTCCAGCTTTTCGAACACGTCGACGAGCTGGGCGAACACGTCGGGCAGGGCGGTCTCCATGGAGGGCAGATGGTCCTCCATCTTCTCGCGCATCTTCTCGGTGAGGCATTGCGGCGTGCGGATGCCAGCCACCACGTCCTCGCCCTGAGCGTTGATCAGGAACTCGCCGTAATAGCCGCGCTCGCCGGTGGAGGGGTCGCGAGTGAACGCGACGCCCGTGGCCGAGGTGTCGCCCATGTTTCCGAACACCATGGCCTGCACGTTCACCGCCGTGCCCCAGCTCGCCGGGATGTCGTACATGCGCCGATAGGCGATCGCGCGGGTGTTCATCCAGCTGCCGAACACCGCCGAGATGGCGCCCCAGAGCTGGTCGCGCGGATCGGTGGGGAAAGGCTGGCCCAATACCTTCTGGACCACCTTCTTGTACTGCGCGATGACCTCTTCCCACTCTTCGGCCGTGATCTCGGTGTCGAGCTGGTAGTCGTGGTCTTCCTTGAACGCTTCCAGGATCTCTTCAAAGCGCGAGTGCGACACGCCGAGCACCACGTCGGAATACATGGTGATGAAGCGGCGATAGCTGTCGAGCGCGAAGCGGCGGTCGCCGGAAAGCTTTGCAAGGCCCTCGGCGGTCTCGTCGTTGAGCCCCAGATTGAGCACCGTATCCATCATGCCCGGCATGGACGCGCGCGCCCCGGAGCGCACCGACACCAGAAGCGGGTTCGCCGGATCGCCGAATGTCTTGTCGACCAGCTTTTCCAGATGCGCCAGCGCGGCCTCGACCTGGTCGTTCAGATCGTCCGGATACGTCTCGTCATTATCGTAATAGGCCGTGCAGACTTCGGTGGTGAGCGTGAAGCCGGGCGGCACGGGCAGGCCGAGCGTCGCCATCTCGGCGAGATTGGCGCCCTTGCCCCCCAGAAGGTTCTTGTCGTCCCGGTTTCCGTCGGCGGCCCCGCCGCCGAAGGCGTAAACCCATTTGGCCATCTTGGCTCACCTCTTACCTTTTGCCCGGCAGTCTATACGCAAGCGCGCCCGCGTCGATCCACGCCGCGTTCAGCCCTCAAGCCGGGAGAAATCCGCCACCGCATCCACCGCGCCGCGAATCCGCGACAGAAGCAGCAGTCTGTTGCGTCGCACAATAGGGTCTTCGGCGTTCACGACAACCGCTTCGAAGAAGGCGTCCACCGGTCCGCGCAATTTCGACAGCGCCGCCATTGCGGATTCGAAGTCCTCCGCCTGCAGAGCTTTGCCTGCGACCTCTTCGGCCGCCTGGATCTCGCTGATCAGGGCGCGTTCTTCAGCGGCGTCCGCGGTTCTGGCGATGGCGATGAGGAGGGCGGAGGCTTGGTCCGGCGTCAGCACTTGGGGAATTGAATTCCCGGACGGCGAAGCCGATCCGGGACCTGTTTCCGCTTTATCCTGAGAGAGGTCCCGGCTCTGCGCCTCCGGCTTGGCCGGGAATTCAGTATGGGCGAGGTCGGGAAGCGCCTCGCTCAGCGCCTCACGAAGATCGAACCCCTTCTTCTCTTCCGCCGACAGAATATTCGCCGCCCGCCGATACCCGGAAAGCAGCGCCGCCCCGTCCTCGGTCTCGATAAAGCCCTGAAGCGCGCGCGATTTCTTCGTGACGCGCACCAGATCGTCATCCCCCAGCGCGAACACCGCATCGATCACGTCATGGCGTACGCCTTCATCGCGGAGATGGACTTTCAGGCGGTCGGCGAAGAAGGCGAGGAGGGGATCACTCAGTTGCTTTGCGCATTGCTCAACAACTTGGTCGGACCATGCCAACGTCTCTTCGCGGGAGGGGACTATTTCAAGCATGCGTTCGGATTCGAAAAGAACCGTATCCGAAAAGCCCGACAGACGAATTTGAACGCCTTGATATACCTGGTCGCCGGCGGGGTCCGTTGTTCCTTCACGGTGGGTTGCTTCTTCCGCCCATTCCAACACAGCATCTGAGATCGGGAGTTTGGCGTTCATACTCGCCAACACCCGAATAACCCCCAACGCCGCGCGCCGCAGCGCGAACGGGTCCTTCGAGCCTGTCGGCTTTTCGTCGATGGCCCAGAAGCCCACCAGCGTGTCGAGCTTGTCGGCGAGGGCCACCGCGGCGCTGACCGGGGCTGTGGGCACCGCGTCGGAGGGGCCTTGGGGCTTGTAATGGTTGCAGATGGCGTCGGCGACGGCCTGGCGTTGCTCGTTCGACAGACCCCCGAGCAGCCCCCCTCGGCCCTTCGGGCCACTCCCCCCGTGAACGGGGGGAGAAAGAGGCTCGGCGCTTTTTCCTCCCCCGCCTGCGGGGGAGGTGGCTCCCCGGGCCTCGGCCGGGGAGACGGAGGGGGGAGAAGCCAGCGCATAATACCGCCCCATCACCCCCTGCAGCTCAGGAAACTCGTAGACCATCTGGCTGACGAGATCTGCCTTGGCGAGCTTCGCCGCGATGAAGGCGAGCTCGGGATCCGCGCCCACGGCCGGGGCGAGTTCTTTCGCGAGCGCGGCGACGCGCTCCACCTTGTCGGCCACCGTGCCGAGCTTTTCGTGGAAGGTCACCTTGGAGAGCTCCCCCGCCATGGCCTCCAGCCCCTTGGCGCGGTCGAGATCCCAGAAATGGCGGGCGTCGGACAGGCGCGCGGAGAGGACGCGGGCGTTGCCCGCCGCAATCGCCGCGCCGCTGTCGGGGGCGTCCTGGTTGGCGATCACGACGAATTTCGAGGTGATCTTCCCCTCGCCGTCCTCCACCGCGAAATATTTCTGGTGGGTCTTCATGGTGAGCTGGATGACCTCCGGCGGCAGGTCCAGGAACTCCGGATCCATGTCGCCGAGGATGGCGTGCGGATGCTCCACCAGCCCCGTCACCTCTTCCAGCAGCCCCTCGTCCTCTACCAGCGTCAGCCCGGCGTCGGCGCAGACTTTCCGGGCGTCCAGAAGGATCTTCGCGCGGCGTTCCGAGCGCATCAGGACGACGCCGTTCTCGGCGAGCTTGGCGCAATAGTCCTGCCAGCCCGATACCTCGAACGGGCCGGAGCCGTGAATGCGGTGGCCTTCGGTGACGTTGGAGGCTTTGACGCCGAAGACCTCGGCCTCGACGATGTCGCCGTTCAAAAGCGCGAGGATGCGCTGCAGCGGGCGCACCCAGCGCTGGGTCCTCTCACCCTCGCCGAACTTCATCGATTTCGGCCAGGGAAAGCTCTTCGCCACCTCCGGAATCGCCTCGGCGATCACCTCGGCGGTCGCCCGGCCCGGCTTCTCGATCACGGCGACGTAGAACGCGCCCTTCTTTCCTTCTTCGACCTTGCACTGATCGACGCTCGAAAGCCCGGCGCCGCGCAGAAAGCCTTCAATGGCTTTTTCCGGCGCGTCGGTGCGGGGGCCCTTGCGCTCCTCGCGCACGTCTTCGGTCTTTTCAGGCAGGCCCGTCATCACAAGCCCGATGCGGCGCGGACCGGAGAAGGTCTCAAGGCTTTCCCAGGCGAGGCCCGCCTCTTTCAGCTTGGCGGTCAGCAAGCGCTCCAGATCAGCCTCGGCGCGCGCCTGCATGCGGGCGGGAATTTCTTCGCAGAAGAATTCGAGAAGGAATTCGGACACAGGGGGGATCCTAATGATTGGCGGTCTGCATGCGGGCGTAGGCCGGGCGGTCGTGCAGGCTGTCGATATAGGCGTCGAAGGGCGAGTCCTTCGGCAGAACCCCGAAATGCCTCAGCCAGCCGAGCGCGCCGCCCACCAGAATGTCGGCGGCTGAAAACCGCTCGCCGAGCAGATAGGGATGCTCTTTCAGGGGGCGCTCCACCAGCGACAGACAGGTCTCCCAATCGCCCCAGCCGACCCGTCCGGGATCGGCGTCCCAGCCCTGGACCTTGGCCATCATGGCCGGCTCCAGCACGCCGGGCCGGAAGACCGACCAGTAGAGATACTCGGCCCGCTTTTCATCGCCGATCGCCGGCGCCAGGCCGGATTCGGGGAAGGCGTCGCACAGATAGAGCGAGATCGCCGCCATCTCCCCGATCACCTTGCCCTTGTGGCGGATCGCCGGGACCTTGCCCGCCGGATTGATGGCGAGATAGGGCGCCTCGCGCGTCTCTCCGCCAAACACGTCGACCTTGCGCAGCTCATAGGGCACGCCGAGCTCCTCCAGCAGCCAGACCGTGCCGGTGGAGCGCGTATTGGGGCCGTGCCAGACGGTGATGTCAGCGGTCATGGGGTTTCGCTTTCATTGTCACCCTTGCCGCCTCGCGTGCGGCAGTAAGGGCAGTCACACCGGCCAGCGGCGTATCTTTCATGGTAGAAGCCGTGTGTCACCCCGCCCACCGTGTCAAAATCCTCGGCTATGAGGTCGAAAAGCAACGGGTCCTCTTTCTCAAATTTTCTCCAGATCGCATAGGTGACGAGATCAGCGTACTGGATCGCGCGAGTGGCGGCGGAATCGACAAAGAACGGGACATCCGCCAGCCAGCGAACGCGGCCAAATGTATGGCCTTGCCTCTTGAATTCAGTAGCCAGTGTTTGAAGACGGGTCTCGCGGGTCGATTTATAAAAAACGATCAATCCCCGCTGATCGAGCCCGTCATTTCTCCGGCGCCCGACAAACTGGTCGAACCGGCTGCAAATTTGCTCGAAAGCGATTTCGGCTGGGTCCCTCGGCGAAACGGCGGCTTTGTTTATCGCGGCGCCAAAAAGCGCCCAATCTCCACGCAAATTGCTTTTCGCGGCCAAGCCCGCGCGGATCGCGTCGATCCTGTCTTCACGATTGCGCATGGCTCGCCATTTTCCACGGCCCGCAAGCATTGCATTTCCGTGCAATTCGAGCCGTTCCGGCTCGAGAAGGCCAGTTTGTGCAACGACCTCGTCTAGCGCTTGCTGGAGGAAGTGAATCTGCCGCTCGAATAACGCGATGCCGGCGAGCACGAAGTACTTTTCTTCATGGTTTCCGACAGAGCCGGCGTCGTCGAGATAAAGAAGATGCATGAATCAAACGGCAGCCGAGCGGGAACCTGTCCCGACGGACCGCGTAAAGGCGGCCCTCTCGACTGCGTGCCTTGTATATATGACTTCCGGAACTTCTAGTGCAAGCCTCCAAACGCTCGCCAACCCCATCACGCCGCATCCTTCTCCAGCTTTACCCACGCATCCGCACACCCCTTGGCCAGGTCGCGGACCCGCGCGATCCAGCTGGCGCGTTCGGCGACCGAGATGGCGCCGCGGGCGTCCACCAGATTGAACAGATGGGAGGCCTTCAGGCAGAAATCGTAGGCGGGAAGCGGCAAGGGTTTTTCCAGCGCCAGCAGGGCCTTGCACTGGTTTTCCGCGCCCTTGAACCAGTCGATGAGCATGTCCACGTCGGCGTGCTCGAAATTGAAGGTGGAGTGCTGGCGCTCGTTCTCGAGGAACACGTCGCCGTAGGAGATGCCGGCGCCGTTGAAGTCGAGATCGTAGACGTTCTCAACGCCCTGAACGTACATGGCCAGGCGCTCCAGCCCGTAGGTCAGCTCGCCGGAGATCAGCGCCACATCGAGCCCGCCCACCTGCTGGAAATAGGTGAACTGGGACACTTCCATGCCGTCGCACCAGACTTCCCAGCCGAGCCCCCAGGCGCCCACGGTGGGGTTCTCCCAGTCGTCCTCGACGAAGCGCACGTCATGGAGCTTGCGGTCGATGCCGATGGCGTCGAGCGAGCCGAGATAGAGATCCTGCAGATTGGACGGCGAGGGCTTCAGGAGCACCTGGAACTGATAATAATGCTGCAACCGGTTCGGGTTCTCGCCATAGCGCCCGTCGCCGGGGCGGCGCGAGGGCTGGACATAGGCGGCCCGCCAGGGCTTTGCGCCCAGCGAGCGCAGCGTTGTCGCCGGATGCAGGGTGCCCGCGCCCACCTCGGTGTCGTAGGGCTGCAGGATGGCGCAGCCCTGATCGGCCCAATAGCGTTGCAGGGTCAGGATCAGGTCCTGGAACGAGGGAGCGTCGGGGTTTCGCATGGCGGCTTGAAATCTTCGCGGTTTGAAAGTGGCGCGAACCTAGGCGCGGCCGTGCGTGCGATCAAGCGGAGAGGGCGGGCGGCCTAAACCGCGTCCAGACCCAGATCGAAATTCGTCGCAGAATGGGTGAGGGCGCCCACGCTGATCACATCGACGCCGGTCATCGCGATGGCGCGGATGGTCTCCAGCGTCACCCCTCCGGAGGCTTCCAGATTGGCGCGTCCCCCGGCCTGCTTCACCGCGGCTTCGAGGTCGGCGAGGGAGAAATTGTCCAAGAGCACGCTTTCCGCGCCGGCCTGAAGGGCGTCTTCGAGCTGGTCGAGGCGATCGATCTCCACCGCGACGCGCATCATGTGGCCGGCGAAGGCTTTCGCCCGGCGCACGGCCTCGCCGACATCGCCGCCGCAGAGGGAGACGTGATTGTCCTTGATGAGGATCGCATCATCGAGGCCGAAACGATGGGGCGCGCCGCCGCCGGCGCGCACGGCCTGCAGCTCCAGACCGCGCAGGCCGGGCGTCGTCTTGCGGGTATGCGCGACGCGGGCGCCGGTTCCGTCCACCGCGTCCACGTAGCGCCGGGTGAGCGTGGCGACGGCGGAGAGCCGGCCCATGAAATTGAGGATGGAGCGTTCCGCGGTGAGGATGGCGCGCGCCGGCCCTTCGATCAGGCCCACTGACTGCGCCCTGGCGACGCGGTCGCCGTCCTTGGCGCGCCAGCGGATCTGAAGCTCGCCGCTGACCTGGCTCGCCACTTCGTCGGCGGCCTGGATCCCGCAGAGCACGCCTTCGGCCCGGCTGACGATCTCGAACCGGCCGCGGGCGTCTTCGGGGATGGTGGCGAGCGAGGTGAGATCGCCGCGCCCGCCCAGATCTTCATCGAGGGCCACGGCGACGATCTCGGCGACGACGCCGCGGGGCACCGGCGGGACGGCGGGGCTCATTCGGCGTGGCCTGCGGCGGGCAGCGGGTCTGAGGTGACGGCGCGGGCGTCGGCGAGGGTCATGCGGGTGGAGACTCCGGTGGGGCGGGTTTGCGGATGATCGATGCGGAAATGCCCGCCGCGGCTTTCCTTGCGCGCCAGAGCGCCGGCGGCGACGAAGCGCGCGGCGATCAGCGCGGGCGCGGCGCCGTACCTGGCTTCCAGCTGATCGATGACGGCGATGAGCCGGGCGAGGCCTGCGCCGTCGCGTTCCACGCCCGCTTCGGCCGCCATGACCTGGCGCAGGCGCTGCAGCGCCGGACCGGGCAGGGCGGGGGGCGCCTCGGTGGGGAGAGATTTGACGGTGCGCGGGCCGGCCTCGCGCAGCCGCTCGGCGGCGCGGCGGCCGAACACCAGACCGTCCAGCAGCGAGTTCGAGGCCAGCCGGTTCGCGCCGTGCACGCCCGTGGCCGCGCATTCGCCGACGGCCCACAGGCCCGGAACGCCTGTGAACCCGTCCAGATCGGTGGCGATTCCGCCCATGTGGTAGTGGGCCGCCGGCGCCACGGGGATGGCTGCGCGTCGCGGATCGACGCCCGCGCCGACGCAGGCTGCGAAGACGGCCGGGAAGCGCTCCGGAAAGGCCTCGCCCACAGCTGTCGTGCAATCGAGAAAGGCGCCCTTGCCGGATTTGACCTGGCGGTGGACCGCACGGGCGACCACGTCGCGCGGGGCGAGTTCGGCGTCGCCATGCACGGCTTTCATGAAGCGCGCGCCGGTCTTGTCGATGAGCGTGGCGCCTTCGCCGCGCAGCGCCTCGGTGGCGAGCGGGGCCGGGTCTCGGCCGATATCGATGGCGGTGGGGTGGAACTGGACGAATTCCGCGTCGCGGATCACCGCGCCCAGCCGCGAAGCCATGGCTAGGGCCTGGCCCTGGCTGGTCCAGGGCGTGGTGGTCACGGCGTAGAGCCCGCCCAGTGAGCCGGTGGCGAGCACCGTGTCGCTTGCTTCGATGCGGTGAAGCGCGCCGCCGGCATCGCGCGCCAGAACGCCGGCGCAGCCGCCGTTCGCGTCCTTGAGCAGGCTTTCCGCCCGCCAGCCTTCGCGGATGTCGACATGGGGCGCGGCCTTCACCGCCTGGATCAGCGCCGCGAGGATCCCCGCGCCGGCCTGATCGCCCTTCACCCGGGCGACCCGGGCTCTGGAGTGGGCGGCCTCGCGCGACAGCGCCCAGGCGTCGCCGTCCTTTTCAAACGGGGCGCCGAGCGCGAACAGATCCTCGATCTCCCGCGGGCCGGCGTCGGCGAGCAGGCGCGCAGCGGGCTCGTCCACAAGCCCCGCGCCCGCCGCGATCGTGTCGGCGGCGTGCAGGGCGGGGGTGTCGTCATCGCTCAGCGCCGCAGCCACCCCGCCCTGCGCCCAGGCGGTGGACGCGCCCTCGCCGAGCGGTCCGCCGGTCAACAGGATCACCGGCCGCGGCGCGGCGTGCAGCGCCGTCCAGAGGCCGGCTATTCCGGCGCCGGCGATGAGGAGGGGGTGGGTCACTTTGAGTTCAACCTCGCCTGAGAGGGCTCTGATGTCCTCCCCCGCTTGCGAGGGAGGTGTCCGCGGAGCGGGCGGAGGGGGCGGGTCCATGTGAAAGGGTTATGCCGCCCCCCCTCGGCCCTTCGGGCCACTCCCCCCGTTAACGGGGGGAGACACCTCAGTCTGTGCGCGGCTACACACTCACATACGGAACCGCGACCGCGTCGCGGCCGGTGTCGAAATGCGGCGGCGTCGTCGCCTTGGGCAGGTCCAGCATCGCCTGCAGGCTGGCGCGAGCCTTCTCGGCGGTCACCGGATCGACCGTGACTTCGTGCTTCATGTCGCGCAGGGCTTCGTAGACGCCCTTCAGCGTGATGCGCTTCATGTGGGGGCAGAGATTGCAAGGCTTCACGAACTGGACGCCCGGGTTCTCCACCGAGACATTGTCGCTCATGGAGCATTCGGTGATCAGGATCGCCTTTTTCGGCGCCTTGTCCTTCACATAGCCCGCCATGGCGCCGGTGGAGCCGGCGAAGTCGGCTTTCGCCATGACTTCAGGCGGACATTCGGGGTGGGTGAGGATCACCGCGTCCGGGTGGGCGGCTCTGAGGTCGTCCAGATCTTCCGGCGTGAACTGCTCGTGCACCTCGCAGGAGCCTTTCCAGGTGAGGATCTTGATATCGGTCTGGGCCGCGACGTTCTTCGCCAGATACTCGTCGGGGATCATGATGACGGTGTCGACGCCCCATTGTTTCGCCACCGCCTCGACCACCTGCACGGCGTTGGAGCTGGTGCAGCAGATGTCGGAATACGCCTTCACGTCGGCGGAGGTGTTCACGTAGGTGACGATGGGAAGATCGGGATAGGCGGCCTTGATGCGCTGCACGTCCTCGCCGGTGATGGAACTCGCCAGCGAGCAGCCGGCCGCCATGTCGGGGATGAGAACGGTCTTGTGCGGCGAGAGGATTTTCGCGGTCTCGGCCATGAAGTGGACGCCGGCCTGGACGATCACGTCCTCTTCGGCTTCGGCGGCGACCTGGGCGAGCTTCAGGGAGTCGCCCGTGATGTCGCCGACGCAGTTGAAGATTTCCGGCGTCATGTAGTTGTGCGCCAGGATGGTCGCGCCGCGCTCGACCTTCAGCCGGTTGATGGCGTCGATGAGGGGCGCGAATTTCGGCCACTCCATGGGGGTGACCACGTCCTTCACGCGCTCATAGAGATGATCGACGCGCGCCTTGACGCCGTCGTCATAGGCGAGCGCATCGGCCTCGGGCCAGATGTCCGCGGTGAAATTCATGCCGTCCATGGTCGCCTCCCGTCAGACCCGCTCAACGCCGCGCGGAGCGCTTTTGCTCCAAGTGAGCATTAGTCGGGCCTTAGAAATGGCGGCGAAGGGGTCGCCGCCGGGCTTATGCTCTTCGTGAGCCTAACTTGGGGGTGGACTATACGCCTGGCAAGGCCGGACGCAAGTCGGTTTTATGACGCCCCGTCCTTCAGCCGGGGAATCGTCAGGCCCAGCGCGCTTCCCGAGCGCAGCGTCTCGCGCTTGAATCGGTGCAGTTCGGCCGGCCGGCCGCCGGTGCGCACCTCCATCCGGCCCGTGCCCTCGACAAAGCCGGCGCGGTCCAGGGCGCGGCGGAAATTCTGCTTGTGCAGCGGAAAGCCGGCGATGCTCTCCACCAGCTTCTGCAGATGGGAGAGGGTGAATTCGGCCGGAGTGAGTTCGAACACCACCGGCCGGTACTTGATCTTGCCGCGCAGTCGGGAGAGCGCCGTGGCGAGGATGCGGCGATGATCCGACGCCATGGCTTCGCCCACGGTCCGGGTCGCCGGCGGTTCGCCGCGATCGCGCGCGGCTTCGGCCACGAGCCCGGCTTCATAGAGCAGCTCGTAGCGATCCAGCGCGCGTTCCTCGTTCCAGGCCGCGCCGTCGAGGCCGAAGCACACGCGCACCCGGTCATAGCGCGCCGCGCGCCGGCCCGGCGCGGCGGCTTCGTCGCACCAGCTGCGCAGCGCAGGCTCCAGCACCTCGTCCAGCACGGCCGGGCGCCCGTCGCGATGATCCTCCCAGGGAAAGAAGCGGGTCCAGCGCGCCCAGCGCGCCTCGTCGCCCTTCAGCGGCCGCGCGCTGGGAGTAAGCCCCAGATACCCCACCGAAATGACGCGCGCGTCTTCAGCGCCGGCCAGGGCGGCCACCGGCGCCTCGCGGCCCCTGTCTCCAAACGTGTAGAGCTGCTCCACATAGCCGAGTTCGAATCCGGTCTGGCCCCGCACCCATTCGCGCAGACCGATCTCGAACGTGCGGTGGGTCTCAGGATCGAACGGACCGAAGGGCAGGGCGGTCTGCCCGCCGTCGAGGCTTTCGGTGACGAGCACCTGCAGCTCCGCCTCCCCGGCGGCGAAAATCACCGCGTTCAGGCCCACAACGATGCGCCCGAGGGCGGCGAGGTCGATCTCCGGCCTCATCCGCGCCGCTCCCGCTCGGTGCGTTTCAACAGCGCGTCGAAGCGCTCGCGAAACAGGATCTGCGCCTCGCGCGCGGGCAGGGGATTGATCTCGATTGCGAGCCCCTTGGGCGGGCGGCCGAAGAACTTGCGCGCTTCCTCCACGGAAAAGCCGGCGATCTGGGTGGCTTCGAAAAAGGCGCATATGCGGTCGGCGCGCTTGATGGTTTTTTTCACATCGGCGGGCAGTTCGGGCGGCAGGCCGTAGCGCATGTGGATCGCCCCCTCCAGCCGGGCCTCGAACGCCTTGTAGTCATAGCCCAGCGCCGCCTTGAAGGGCGAGATCATGTCGCCGATCACGTATTCCGGCGCGTCGTGCAGCAGCGCCGCGAGCCGCCAGGCCGCCGGCCAGCCCGGCTCCAGCTCGGCGCACAGCGCTTCGACGATGACCGAATGCTCGGCGACGGAGAAGGCGTGGTCGGTCGCCGTCTGCCCGTTCCAGCGCGCCACACGCGCGAGGCCGCGCGCAATGTCCTCGATCTCCACGTCGAAGGGGGAGGGGTCCAGCAAGTCGAGCCGGCGTCCGGACAGCATGCGCTGCCAGGCTCTGGGTTTCGTTTCCGCCTTCGATGACCGCGCCACTTTGTCCCGCTCTGAACAGCTCACCTCCCGTCCTAGCGCGAAACCGCGTAAGTTCAAGAAAAGCCCGCCGCACATAAGGGCTTTGCGACAGGGAGATCGACATGAAACGCGAGCGCATTCTCGTCGCGCTGCAGGGGTCGGACAACGACACCCCGCCGATCAACGCCGCCAAGGCGCTGGCCCCGCTCTATGACGCCGACATACGCGGCCTGTTCGTGGAGCCAGACCCGGCCGCCTACATGCTCTGGACGGGACCCGGCGCGGCCGGAGCCTCGGTGGTCAGCTCGGCCATCGACACCGTGCGCGAGGAGGCCGACAAGGCCTGCCGCGACGCGCAGTCCCGCTTCACCGCCGCCATGGACGGGGAGTTCGCCGACGGCGCCAGTTTCAAGCGGATCTGCGACAGCCCCTCCGACGCCGCTCAGCAGGCGCGGCTGGTCCGCCTTCTGGTGACCTGTCCGCAAGCGGCTGCGGGCAAGGGGCCGCTCGCCGACTTCACCACCGCTTCGCTGGTGGACGAGGGCTGTCCGGTCTACGTGCCGCGCCTGGGCGCCCGGCCGCCGAAAAAGATCGCCGTGGCGTGGGACGGGTCGAAAGAGGCCGCGCGCGCCGCCTTCGCCGCCGAGCCGCTGTTTCAATCGGGCTGTTCGGTGACCATTCTGCACAGCCCGAAAAATCTCGATTACCACGACCGCGCCGCCGCGGCGCCGAACCGGCTCACCAACTGGCTGGCCGGCCGAGGGATCGAAGCAAGCTCCACCGCCGTTTCCGCATCCGGATCGCTGGGCGAGAGCCTTCTGGCGGCGTCTGAAGGATGCGACCTTCTGGTGGCGGGCGCCTACGGCCAGTCGCGCATCGCCCAGTTCATCTTCGGCGGCGTGACCCGCACCCTTCTGGCGGCGACCACCGGCCCGTCCCTGCTCATCGCGCACTGATATTCAATCCTGAGGAGATTTGATCATGGCTCTGACCCGGCTCACCTTGCGCCTGTCGCGCAATCCCGATTACGGGATCGCCGACGGCGACGATCATCGCGGCTATGTCATCACCGCGCCGCTGGACAAGGACGGCAAGCTCGACGCCGATCTGTGGAAACAGCACAAGAAAGCCTGCACCGTGATCCGGTTCTCACCCGACGAGGACGAGCGCGCCGACGGCTGGCTCACCCATCGCGGCTCGAACTGGTTCTTCCATTACGATGAAGAGCACGAAGGCCCCGACGAGCCGGTCTACAAGCTCGGCGACCACACCTTGCGGCTGGGCGACTACGTCACAATCCACGAAGCCGACGGTGATGATCTTGTGCACAAGGTGACCGAGGCGGTGGAGGTTCGGTAGGGATCAATGTCGACGCCGGCGAGCGGAGCGCCGCGCCTTTATCCCTCCCCTTTATGGGGAGGGTGGGCCGAGGCGAAGCCTCGGGTCGGGAGGGGTGAGCGCCGGCGTCGATTGATCACCACCGGCGCCGCTTCCGGGGCCTGCCGGACTGTTCGCTCTCTTCAAGCGGCTCACCGGATCGATTGATCCGCTGCGCCCACTGCGCCACCCCCTCCGTCCGGCTACGCCGGACACCTCCCCCATGAAGGGGGAGGACAGGAAGCGCCAGCGCTACGCCCTGAGATACGGCGGCCGGTCGAGGCCTTGCGGGCTTTTGGTGAAGATCTCCACGCCGTCCTCGGTGACGCCCACCGAGTGCTCGAACTGGGCCGAGAGGGATTTGTCGCGGGTCACGGCGGTCCAGCCGTCGGAGAGCACCTTCACGCCGGCCTTGCCGGCGTTGAGCATGGGTTCGACGGTGAAGAACATGCCCGGCTCCAGCACGGCGGTCTTCATGCCCGGCTCGTCAAAATGCAGGACGTTCGGCGCATCGTGGAAGAGCCGGCCGAGGCCGTGCCCGCAGAAATCGCGCACCACGGCGAAGCGCTGGCTTTCGGCGTAGTCCTGGATCGCCCGGCCGATATCGCCGAACGTATTGCCCGGCTTGATCTGGTCGATGCCGCGCATCATCGCTTCATAGGTGACGTCCACCAGGCGCTCGGCCTTGCGGCGCACTTCGCCGACCAGATACATGCGGCTGGTGTCGCCGTGCCAGCCGTCCTTGATGCAGGTGACGTCGATATTGACGATGTCGCCGTCTTTCAGCGGCTTGTCGTTCGGGATGCCGTGGCAGACCACGTGGTTGATCGAGGTGCAGCTCGACTTGGTGTAGCCGCGATAGAACAAGGTGGCGGGCACCGCGCCTTCCTTCAGGAAGAAGTCGCGCACCAGGTCGTCGATCTCCTGGGTGGTGACGCCCGGCTTGACCACGTCCACCAGCATGTCGAGCGCGCGCGCGGAGATCCGGCCGGCCTGGCGCATGCCCTCGAAGCCGTCCGGGCCATGGCGTCTGATCTGGCCGTCGCGCACCGGCGCGGCGTCGGTCTGGGTCTCGCTCACAATCCACTCCCGTTCGTCTTCGCCCTGTTTATCACGCACGCAAGTAAAAGAAACGCCCCGGCGCGGGGAAGGTCCGCGCCGGGGCGTTCAGATTGCTGCGCCTGGGGCGGGATCAGTCCGCCAGGCTTCTGAAAAAGCTGTCCTCGTTCCAGGAGGGCGTTTCGTCCGCGTTCGCCACTTCGCGAATGATCTCCATGTTGATCTCGGCGAACTTGGCGCCTTCCTCGAAAAGGACCTGATCGATCTCGTCGCCCGGGCCGTGATAATCCCCGCCCAGGAAGCGCAGGAAGCCCTGGCCTTCATCGTCTTCGGCGTCGGGGCTGGAAAAGCCCGTCATCAAGAAGAGCGAGGGCACGCCCGCACGCACGAAATGGTAATGGTCCGAGCGGGTGAACAGCGCCTGCTGGGGCAGGGGGTCGGGAGTGAGCGTGATGTCGCGCTTGCCCGCTGCGGCCTCGGCGAGGGGCCCGAGGCTGGAGTGCTCGGCGCCGAAGGCGATCATGTCGGAGAACCGGTAGCGGATCACCGGCATGTCGAGATTGATGTTGGCCACCATTCCCTCCATGGCCGGGGTCGGGTTGGCGGCGATATGGGCGGCGCCCAGAAGGCCCTGCTCCTCGGCGGCGAGGGCGACGAACACCACGGGCCGGGCTGGCGCGGGTCCTTCCGAGAGCGCACGCGCGGTCTCGATCATGATCGAAGTCCCCGAGGCGTTGTCGAGCGCGCCGTTGCAGATGCGGTCCTCGGCCTCTTCCAGGCGGCAGATCCCGATATGGTCCAGGTGCGCGGTGACGATCACCGGCTCTCCGGCCAGCGCCGGATCGGCGCCGGGCAGCACGCCCACGACATTGTCGTCGTAGACCGTTTCGCGCGTGGTGGCCTGGGCCAGGGTGACGGTCTTGTTCAGCGCGAAGCGCTCCAGGGCCTCCCCGGCGCGCGCGGCGGCGATGACGGTCTCGAAGTCCTGCGGCGCGGCGTCGAACAGGCGCGCGGCGGCGGCTTCGGATATGGCGGCCTCCACCTGCAGGCGCTCCGGCGCGCCGGCGGCGGCCACGGTCATGGAGGGCTGGCGGGCGCGGGCGGCGCGTCGGGCGTAGGTGTAGCGGGTAAGGCCCTCGGCCGGCACCATCACGATCCCCGCCGCGCCGGCCTCGGCGGCGAAGTCTGCCCGCGTGCCGGAATTGTTGAGATGGGCGGCGACGTCGGACGGCGCGCACTCGGGCCGGCCGGCGAGGGTAACCACGGTATTACCCACCACATCAAGGCCTGCGAAGACGGTAAGCCCGGTCTCCGGCGCGACGCACCCGGAGCCGGCGAACACCGCCTCGGCGGTGACGGCGCTGGCGTCGTGACGGGCGGAGGCCTCGACGATGAAGTCGTCGCCGGGCGTGAGCGCCTCGCCGTCGATCTCGAACCGCGCGGCTTCGGGATCGGCCGTCACCGTCTGCAGCGGAACTTGCGCGCGATAGCCTTCGAGGCCGCCGGGCTGAAGGCCGATGAGCCGGTATTGCGCCTCGACATAGTTGGCGGCGAGATCGTAGCCGCGCTCGCCCGCCTTGCGACCCTCCATGAGGTCGTCGGCGAGGAAGCGGATATGGGCCTCGATGGCGCCGGCGCGCACCGATTGGGCAGGCGCGGCCTGCTGCGCGGCGGCTTCGGGCGCGGCGGTGGTGGGCGTGCTGGTGCAGGCGGCGAGCGCGAGCACGCTGGCCGCGGCGGCGAGTTGAAGACGCATGGTTTCCCCCAAAGGTGTCAAAAAACGCCGCGACTATAGGCCGGGGCGCACGCCGGTTAACGTTTCAATTCAGTCATGAACCGCGCGGCGGCCTTACTCAGATCCGCATCCGGCTTGGCGTAGTGCTCGGCGAAGGCGGCTTTCATGCGCGACGGCTTGCCTGTGGAGAGGGTGAAGCAGACGAGCTTCGTCACCGCGCGGAACACGGTCTCGCCGTCGGCCTCGCGGCGGAACTGGTACCAGCGCTCGGCCCGCAGCCGGCCGTCGGAGACCGGGATCCACACCGCGCAGGCCACCCGGTCGCCCTCGCGCACATGGCCGAGATAATCGGCCTCGGTGCGGACGATCGCCATGCCCTGGTCGAGATCGGCGCAGGTGGCCGTGCCGTAGCCGGCGGCCTCCCAATGCTCCCACGCCGCCTCGTCGGCCCAGCGCAGATAGACCGCGTTGTTCACATGACCGAACACGTCGATATCGTCCGCGCCCGCCGTGACGGTGCGCACATGGGGGGCCGGCAGGTCCCAGCCCTCGCTCTCGGGGCGAAGCGTCAAAGCGCGATCTCCATGGGTGCGGCGAGCTCCACGCCCTTTAGCGTCACCTCGCATCCATAGGCCAGCACCTCCACACCGGCGCGGGCCGCCGCGCGCAGCGCCGCGGCGTAGGCGGGGTCCAGGTCTTCTGCGGGTGACAGCGTCGTACAATCGCCGCGCTGGACGATGAAAAGCTGCACCGCGCGGTCGCCGGCGCGCACGCGCTCGGAGAGTTCGAACAGATGTTTGGCGCCGCGCGCGGTGACGCTGTCAGGAAACTCCGCCAGGCCCGCCGTGCGCATGAGGTGGCAGTTCTTCACCTCCACATAACAGACGGGCCGGTCCGGCGATGAGAGCAAGAGGTCGATGCGCGAGTTGACCCCGTACTTCACCTCGCGCCGGATCGTCTCATACCCGGCGAGCTCAGGGATCGCGCCGCTGCGGATCGCGGCTTCGGCGATTTTGTTGGGGCTCATCGTGTTCATGGCCACCAGGGTGTCGTCGGCCTCGACGATCTCCAGCGTGTGCTTGAGCTTGCGCCTGGGATCGGCGCTCTGGCTCACCCAGCAGCGGCTTCCCGGCGCCTTCAGCCCCATCATGGAGCCCGGATTGGGGCAATGGGCGGTCACCATCCCGCCCGCGTCGAGCTCGATGTCGGCGAGAAACCGCTTATAGCGCCGGATCAGCCGGCCGGGCTGCAGCGGGCTTGCGAACTTCATGAAAGCGTTTGGACTTCGGCCATGAGCGCACCATAGTTCGCCGCTTCGGACGCGCAAGCAGGCGGGAATGGATGGCGGACAGTGTGACGGCGGACAAGGTGACGGCGGGCGTGGTGGTGATCGGAGACGAGATCCTCTCCGGGCGCACGCGCGACATCAACATCCAGCAGATCGCCGAATTCCTGGCGCCGCTGGGGATCGCGCTCAGCGAATGCCGCGTGATCGCCGATGATCACGACGCCATCGTGGAGGCGGTGCGCGCGCTGTCTGCGCGCTGCGCCTATGTCTTCACCACCGGCGGCATCGGCCCCACCCATGACGACATCACCGCCGACGCCGTGGCGGCCGCCTTCGGCCGCGCGATCGATGTACGCGACGATGCGCGCGCGATCCTGGAGGCCTGGTACGAGAAGAGCGGGACGGAGATCACCGAGGCGCGCCTGCGCATGGCGCGAATTCCCGAGGGCGCGGCGCTGATCGACAATCCGGTCACCGGCGCGCCGGGCTTTCAGCTGGAGAACGTGTTCGTGCTCGCCGGTGTCCCGAAGATCGCCCGCGGCATGCTTGAGGATGTCGCCCCCAGGCTGACGCGCGGCGTGGTGACCCATTCCATCACCGTGCGCATCGAGGGCGCGCGAGAGGGCGACATCGCTGAAGCCTTGAAGGCGATCCAGGACCGCCATGAGGGCGTGTCGCTGGGCTCTTATCCCTGGTTCGAGGATGACGGGAAGGGCGGCTTCCGGCGCGGGGTGGCGCTGGTGGCGCGCGGGACCGACACGGGCGCGCTGGAGCGCGTGCGCGCCGAACTCGAAGGCCTGAATACCTAATTCACACCCCATTCCCGCCCAAATCGAAGCGGAGCGTGGTCCCGGACATCGGCAGGTTTAAGGGGACCGCTCATGAGGACGCTTCGCAATACGCTCACGCTCGCCGCCGGCGCGCTGGTGCTGCTCGCCGCCTGCACCACCGAGAGCGCGGAAACGCCGAGCACGCCGCCGCCCCCGCCGCCGCCTCCGCCGCCGTCGCCTTCCTATGCGGCTTACGACAACATCACGGTGACCGGCGCGCGCCTTATGGCCGAACAAGCCGCGTTCGAGCCCGCCGCAGTTCCGCCCGGCTGGGCCGAGGACCGCGAGCGCTATGAGGACGTTGATCCCAATCCCGTGAAGGCGGTTGCCGAAGAGCCGGTCTCCACCTTCTCCATCGATGTGGACACCGTTAGTTACGCCCGCGCCCGCCGCGCGCTGCAATCCGGCGTGCTGCCGCCGCGCGACGCGATCCGGCCTGAAGAGATCATCAATTATTTCGACTATGCCTACCCGCTGCCCGAGACGCCCGAGAATCCGTTTCGCGCCTCCGTCACACTCACCGACACGCCCTGGAACCCGCATACGCAGCTCCTGCATATCGGCGTGCAGGGCTATGACATTGTGCCCGAGGAGCGTCCGCGCGCGAACCTGGTCTTCCTCATCGACACCTCGGGCTCCATGTCGAGCCCGGACAAGCTGCCGCTGGCGCTGCAGGGTTTCCGCATGATGCTGGGGGAGCTGGGGCCCGAGGACACCGTGGCGATCGCCGCCTACGCCGGCTCTGCGGGCGTGGTGCTTGAGCCGACCCCGGCCTCCGAGCGCGGGCGCATCGAAGCGGCGCTGGACGGTCTGTCGGCGGGCGGCTCCACGGCGGGCGGCGAGGGGCTTCGCCTCGCCTATGCGCTGGCCGAGCGCAATTTCGACACCGAGGCGGTGAACCGGGTGATCCTTGTCACCGACGGCGACTTCAATGTGGGCGTCACCGGCGATGAGCGCCTGGAGGATTTCGTAACGAGGAAGCGCGAGACCGGGGTCTATCTCTCCGTCATGGGCTTCGGGCTCGGCAATTACAACGACGCGCTGATGCAGACCATCGCCCAGGCCGGCAACGGAACGGCAGGCTATGTGGACAGCCTCACCGAAGCGCGCCGCCTGTTGGTGGAGGAGGCCTCCTCCACCCTGTTTCCCATTGCGAACGACGTGAAGATCCAGGTGGAGTTCAATCCCGCCCGCCTCGCGGAGTACCGTCTCATCGGCTATGAAACCCGGGCGCTGGAGCGCTCTGATTTCAACAATGACGCGGTGGACGCCGGCGAGATCGGTTCGGGCCATTCGGTGACCGTCATCTACGAGATCGCCGCGCCGGACAGCGAAGGCCGGCTCCTGGACGATCTGCGCTATCAGCCCGGCGCGGCGGCCGGCGAGGCGTCCGGCGAATTCGCTTTCCTGCGCATGCGCTACAAGCGGCCCGGCGAGGACGAGAGCCGGCTCATCGAAACGCCGGTCACCGAGGCGGACACGATCGCGTTCTCCGAGGCGCCCGATGACGTGCGCTTCTCCGTCGCGGCCGCGGCCTACGCCCAGCTCCTGCGCGGCGCCGCCTATCTGGACGGCTTCACCTTCGAGGACGCCGCCGAGATCGCGCGGACCTCGCGTGGCGAGGACCCGTTCGGTTATCGCGGAGAATTCCTCCAGCTCCTGGCGCTGGCTGAAACGGCTGCGCCGCAGGAGCGCCTGCCGCAGCCGGGCCGCGGGGAGTAGACCCGAGCGGGCGCGTGCAGCGAAGGCGCGCGCCCGCCTTGCCCAGCCTGATGACGCGCCCTAGGGTCCCACGGTGAGATTTTCTGAGCGCGGCGGTCCTCGCCGCGTTCCGCCCGACGCCCCGATTTGACGTGAAGGACCGGTCCATGGCGCAGTATTTCGACGACCGCATCATCAGGAATGACGACGAAGAGGAAGACGTCGACAAGGAAGCCACCAAGGCCGGCGATTTCGTCGGCAAGGCCCTGTTCGACAATCGGACCATCCTGGTGACCGGCGGGATCAACGACAAGGTCGCCGCGCGCGTGTGCGCCCAGCTCTTCGCCATGGCGGCCAAGAGCGACGAGCCGATCCTGATGGTGGTTTCCAGCCCCGGCGGTCATGTGGAGTCCGGCGACATGATCCACGACACGATGAAATTCGTGAAGCCGCGCGTGATTACGCTGGGCTCGGGCTGGGTCGCCAGCGCCGGCGCGCTGATCTATGTCGGCGCCGAGCGCGAGGACCGCTACGCCCTGCCGAACACGCGCTTCCTCCTGCACCAGCCGTCGGGCGGCGCGGGCGGCATGGCCAGCGATATCGAGATCCAGGTCCGCGAAATGCGCACCATGCGCGAGCGGTTAAACCAGATTTTCGCCGACGCCACGGGCCAGACGCTGGAGCGCGTGCAGAAGGACACCGACCGCGATTTCTGGCTCAGCGCGAAGGAGGCCGTCGATTACGGGCTTTGCGGTCAGATCATCAAGAGCCAGGACGAGATCAAGCGCTAGAACGCTCCTTCCAGGTGCGCATGCGTTACAGGCCGACCTTTCCTAAGGCCGGCCTGTTTCGTATGAGGGAGAGGCGTTCAACAACGCACGCGGGCGTGGCGGAATTGGTAGACGCACCGGACTTAAAATCCGTTGGGAGGCGACTCCCGTGCCGGTTCAAGTCCGGCCGCCCGCACCAGCCTTCGCGCCTCCGGCGCTTCGGCTGGGCAAGCCGTAGCCCCGCGAAGGCTGTCACGCCGAAGTCTCAGGTCCAGGCGGCCCAGCCGTTCCATTTTAGGTGAAAGCGCAAGGGGGGATTTCAACGACCTCCTTTGCATCCGCTCGGCCGCGCCAGCCGGCGCCGGCCGTCCGAGCTCGATTCGCGATATGCGGGAGCCCAAAGATCGAACTTCTAGTGTCAGAAGCCGCGTTTCGCGCCCAGGCTCGGCTGAGCTGATCGCCGCAAGATGGGGCGGTCGCGCGCAAATGGCTTTGGCGCGACAGGCTCTCGCAGTGAGCATATCCATATTCCCGTCACGCGGGGGATAAGTCAGTGAATTCAATTGATCGATGTATGGCTGCGGTCTAAAGATTCGAGATCAACGTAAAGGGGGCTTTAGTTTGTCCAGACTGTCTTTGTTTGCAGCGGCTGCGAGCGCTGCGATCCTGACCGCTTGTGCGACGGTTGACGAGCCGGCGCCGCGCGTGTCGCCCGCTCAGGCCGTCGCGCCTGTCAGTACGCCCACCGTCGAGGCGCTGCCGGCTGAGCCGATCCTGCGCCATCGCATCGCGATCGGGCGATTCTCGAACGCCACGGGCTATGGCCGCGCGCTGCTCCTGCCGGGCGAGCACGATCCCATGGCCGATCAGGTGGCCGACATGCTGATGTCGCGCCTGGTCGACACCGGAAAATTCCTCGTGTTCGAGCGCAGCGAAATCGACGTGGTCGAAGACGAGCGCCGCCTCACGGGGGCCGAGCAGGCTCAGCTGGTCGGCGTGGACGCCCTGATCGTCGGCTCGGTCACCGAGTTCGGCCGCCGCAATGAGGGCCAGGCGGGCTTTCTGTCCTCCACGATGCGCCAGGTGGTCGAGGCCGGTGTCGAGATCCGGCTTGTGGACACCGAGACCGGGCTCGCCTTTTTCTCCGCGGAAGGCGCCGGGTCGGCCAACAACGAACAGGGCGAGGTGGCCGGCTTCGGATCGCGCGCGGGCTATGACGCGACGCTGAACGATCGAGCGATCTCGGCGGCGGTGGACGATCTGGTGAGCGCCATCGTCTCCGAGCTGGAGGATCGGCCCTGGAGCACCGACATTCTTGAGCTGCAGGGCGGCCAGGTCTTCATCTCCGGCGGCGAGCGCGCCGGTCTGGAGCGCGGGGACCGCTTTGCGGTCATGCGCCGCGGCCGCACGGTGACCAGCCGTCAGACCGGCCTGCCGATCACCCTGCCGGGAGAGCAGGTGGCCGAGATCGAGGTCGTCTCCTTCTTCGGAAACACCGATCTGGACGAAGGTTCGGTGGCCCGCATCGTCAGCGGCGAGGTGCCCGCCGGCGAAGACCTTTACGACTTCGACGTGGTGGAGATCCGATAATGCTGCGCCTGTTTATGATCCTTGCGGCGACCGTCTCCCTGAGCGCGTGCGCCAGCTATCCCGAACGCACCGTGACGCAGGGCGGCGAACGCGGGGCTATCGCCCTGCAGGACGCTCCCGCCGGGGCGGAACTGTTCGTCAACGGCGCCTCAATGGGGCCGGCGGCGCAGTATGACGGCGAAGCCGGAGTGCTGGAGCTTGAGCGCGGCCGCTATCTCGTCGAAGTGCGCGTTGGCGCGCAAACCATCTTTCAACGCGAAGTCTATCTGGGCGACGCGGTTATGACGCTGGACGTTCGATAGGGGGCTTTTGGACATGAAAATCAAGTTTGCACTGTGTGCGGCCGCGCTCAGCGTGGTCACCGCCTGCGCGCAGCAATCGCGGTTCGAATGGGGCAATTACGAAAACAGCCTGTATGCGCTGTATCAGAATCCCGAAGCGGCGAGCGGCCATGAGGAATCACTGCGTCGCGCCATCGAGCGCGGCGAAGCGACGAACCGCGTCGCACCCGGCCTGAACGCCGAGCTTGGCTATCTGCTCTGGGAGCAGGGCCGCCAGGCGGAAGCGCGCGAGTATTTCCTGCGCGAGCGCGAACTGTTTCCCGAAAGCGCGACCTTCATGGACCGTTATCTCGATCAGTCCACCGCCGAGCAAGAGCCTGCGCAAGCCGGCGACGCCGCGCTGAATTCCTAGGAGAGAGATCGATGAAAAAGCTCATGCTCCGCGCCGCGCTGGCGAGCGTCGCCCTGTTCGCCGCCGCCTGCACCACGACCGGTCCGGCCGCCTATGACTACACCGCGTTCCGGCAGGAGGCGCCGGCCTCCATTCTGGTGCTTCCTGCGCACAACAACACGCTGAACGTCAACGCACCCGACTATTTCCTTTCGACGCTGTCGCGACCGATCGGCGAGCGCGGTTACTACGTCTTCCCCGCCCACATGGTGAAGCGAACGCTGGAAGATAACGGCTTGTCGGACACCGGGCTGGTCTACAGCGCCGATACGCGGCGGCTCGGCGATCTGTTCGGATGCGACGCGGCGATCTACGTCTCCATCGACCGCTGGGAGTCGCAGTACGCGGTGCTCGCCACCTCCACCAATGTGGAGTTCGAGTATGAAGTGCGCAGCTGTCGCACCGGCGAGGCGCTGTGGACTCATACCGAGGCGATGTCCTACACGCCGCAAGCGGATTCCACCGGCAATGTCTGGGCCGACCTGATCGCGGCCGCCGTCGTCGCCGCCGTGGAGAAAGCCGCGCCGAACTACATGCCGCTCGCCCGCCAGGCGAACACGCTGGCGTTCTATCGCCAGGGCCGCGGCCTGCCGGCGGGCCCGTACCAGGCGGAGCTTTACAACGCCGACCTTGAGGCGTTCCCGGACGCTGAAACGAAGGCGCGGATGGCCGACGCGGCCGAATAGGCGTCAAGTCGATCTGGATGCTGAACGGCGGGCTCATCGCGGGCCCGCCGTTTCCGCTTGCGCGCCTGTCACGCGGCTTGCAAACCCGATCTTAAACCTCGTCTGCGATGCTCCGCCTCCAGCCAGGGAGGCACGCCATGTCCGCGCCCGTGCTCGATCGCGACCATCTTGCTCGTTACACGGCCGGGGAGGCCGGCCTTGAGGCGGAACTGTTCGCGCTTCTGGACGGCCAGATCGAGACGTGCACCCGCGCTCTGCGTACAGCTTCGAACCCGGATGGCTGGGCCCGTGCCGCCCACACGCTGAAGGGCGCCGCGCGGGGTGTCGGCGCCATGGCGTTGGGTGAGGCGTGCGAGCGCGCCGAGGCTCGCCCGCTGGATCCGTCCGCGCTCGCTGCAGTGCTGGCCGCGGCGGAGGACGCCCGGGCTGCGATGATCGCCGCGCAGGCGGCGGCTTAGGCGCAACGGCGCTCCTACCGTGTCTCGTCCCAGACGGTGAATTCGTAGCGGATCGATTGTTCGACCAGTTCGCGCCAGACCGGCTCGGCGATCTCCACCGGCAGGCCGGCGGCGTCGGCGGCGGCCTTCACCTTGGCGATCACGTCCTCGATGCGGTCCTCGTCGCGCACCACGTCGCGGCTCGGCTTGATGCGCGCGGCCGCCTCCATATAGCGCGAGCGCTCCGCGATCAGCGCCACCAGGGCGCGGTCGAGCCGGTCCACCCCGTCGCGCACCTGGTCCATGCTGGCGCAGTCGGCGGGGGCGGTGCGATGGGAGAGATCGTCGAGATCGAAGGCGGGGGGCGTGGTCATGGTCCGCCTTATAGCCGCGGGGCGCGGCGGTCTCCAACCCTCATTCAGGCCGCCGCCGCCACCCGGCTAGGCAGGGCGGGACAAAGCGCCTAACAGGGCGGGCGAAATCATAGGAGAGCTCCATGTCCACGATCTGGCGCCTGCGCATCGACGGTCCGCTGGCCCCCCTGCAGACGGCGAACGCGCGGCTGGCCGAGGCCGACGAGGCGCCCGCGCTCGGCTGGTCGCTGTTTGAGACCGAGGGCGATCCCACGACCGGCTATCTCGAGCTTCTCTTCGCCGAGCGCGTGGACGAGGCCGCCTGGATCGCCTCGCTGGGGCTTGAGGGCCTCGAGGCCCATTTCGCGCCGCTGCCCGAGGAAGACTGGGTGATGCTGTCGCTGCAGGGCCTGCCCGCGGTGGCGGCGGGGCGCTTCGTGGTCTATGGCGAGCACGAGAAGGACAAGCTGAAGGACGGCCAGATCGGCCTGTGGATCGAGGCCGGCCCCGCCTTCGGCACCGGCCATCACGGCACCACGCGGGGGTGTCTTGAAGCGCTCGACAAACTCCACGCCGATGGCCTGAAACCGCAGCGCATCCTCGATCTCGGCACCGGTTCAGGCCTCCTCGCCATCGCCGCGCGCAAGCTCTGGCCAGACGCGGACATCCTCGCCACCGACATCGACCCGGAATCCGTCGAAGAGACGCTGGTCAACGCGGAGAAGAACGAAACCCCGCTGGAGGCCGTCACCGCCGACGGCTTCGATCATCCGGTGTTCGAGGGGCGCAGCTTCGACCTCGTCCTCGCCAACATCCTCGCCGGCCCGCTCATCCACCTGGCGCCGGACGTGGCCAAAGTCACCGAACCCAGCGGCCTCGTGGTGCTGTCAGGCCTGCTGGACGAGCAGGCGGATGGGGTGACGGACGCTTATGTGGCGCAGGGGATGACGCTGAAGGGGTGCGAGGTGATTGAGGGGTGGGGGACGTTGACGCTTTACGCGAAAGAAGAATAGTCTTTTCAATCAGTAGTTATGTGGGGGCGTTATGCGTATCGAGGCCGTAGAGGTTCAGAATTTTCGTGGTCTCAACGACCAAAAAGTGCGGTTTGATCCGCACACGGTGATCGTCGGAGAGAATAACACCGCGAAGTCAGCACTTTTAAAAGCGATCGATCTATTTTTCGAGAACGCACCAAAGGTCTACGAGCATGATTTTCACAGTCAAAATCACGAGCAGGATATAGAGATAAAAATCACCTTTCGCGATTTAACGCCCGGTGAGGCTGACACCTTCCAATCAAATATGACTGACGATAAACTCGTCGTTACGAGGGTGCTTCAGTTTGGGAACCCAAAATCTAGCGGGCGATTTTTTGTTGACCGCATGACCAATCCGAAATTCGAAGAGGTGAGGGCGGTCGGCAACGCAACTGAAAAGCGGAACGCCTACAAAAGTATTCAGGCGGAATATGGCCTGCCAAATGTTGGGAGTGCTGCCGGTGTAGATGACGCGCTGGATCAATGGGAAGCGGAAAACCCGGACAAATTAGAAGTAGATCGTGCAGGGTTTAGGGGTTTTACAAGCGTCGCTGCCGATCTAATTAAACAAAAGACGTCATATGTTTTTGTTCCCGCTCTGCTAGATGTGTCAGATGAGTTAAGCCAGAGTTCCAAATCTCCACTTCGCGAGCTACTTAACGCGATCTCAAAGCAAATATTTGAAAACAATAAAGAAATTGCGAATCTCAGGGAGGATATTAACGAGCGTTATGCGAAAATCGCAGACCCTCAGAATTTTACGGCTTTCGAAAATCTGAGCTCGGCTCTTTCTGGGCTTCTTTCGAGATATTATTCGGACGCTGGACTGAATGCTACTTGGACATTGCCGGAACAAATTAGCATACCCGTGCCTCAGGCGCATCTTCTAGTCAAAGAGGCCGACGAGGTCCGGCCAGCTAGCTACGTTGGGCATGGTTTGCAACGTGCCGTTATCATTACTCTTCTTGAGTATCTTGCGCAACGGAGTGAAGGGAAGGCGGAAGAGGAGCTTCAGACCGATTTTGGTGAGGCGCAAAGCGATATTATTATTGCAATTGAGGAGCCAGAAGCCTTTCAGCATCCAACTAAGCAGAGGCTGTTTTCTGAAATACTTCGTGGTTTAAGTGATAATTTTAGCCGAGAGACAGGTATCCGTGTCCAGGTAATGCTGGTCTCGCATAATCCGCTCTTCATTGATGTCCGAAACTTTAACGAAGTCCGTCATTTCTCGAAGGATGAGCATCGAGCCGTTACAATCCGTCAAAGCACAATAGAGCGGTGCGCGGAAATTGCCGCAGCCGCGTTTGAGTACGACACGGTCGATGTTGGAAAGTATGGGCTCGGCCTTCACGTTCTCACCCCTGAGATCGCAGAAGGATTCTTCGCCCGTAAGGTCGTTCTTGTTGAAGGAGTGGGCGATAAGGCGATTATTCTTGGTGCGTTCCACGCGCTGGGCGAGAATCCGCTTGCTGATGGCATTTACGTTGTGCCGACCGATGGAAAGACCAAGATCGATAAGCCTCTTGTGATATTTGGAGAGCTTGGAATCAGTGTATACGTCGTATTGGATAATGATCAATCTGATAAGAATAAGTCGGATGCAAATGTCCGATACAATCGGGCTATCCAAGTCTTGGTGGGATGCGACGGGATAGAAGATTATCCGGTTGGGATAACTGAACGGCTTGCCAGCTTTGATGGCAACTTGGAGGCTTGGCTAGCGAGCATCTATGGAGATGCTTTTGAGCAGGCGAAGGGAGAGATTGCAAAGCGCTTCGATCTCGACCCAGGTGAATGTTGCAAAAGCCCGCTCGCGGCCGGGAGCTTGATTAAATTGCTTCAATCTACCGATAAAGGTCTAGGCCCGATTAGCGAGGTTCTTGAGTCGATCCGTGCGCTCTAGAGCGTTTTCGTCTTATTCCGGCTCATATCCGCAGGCAGTGAAGTAGTTGGCGCATTCTGCGGGGGTGATGGCGTCGAGGGCCTGGGCGACGGCGTCATGGAGATCGGGAACAGTGCGGG
>JBNPED010000032.1:0-5120 GCA_051117435.1 Oceanicaulis sp.
GCGGAGCGAACCGTGGACGGGCTTTGGAACACAATCGGCCGGATATCGGAAACCTTCACGCCGGCCGAATGCGCCAACTACTTCGCCGCCTGCGGATATGATCCAGACTGGTAGGACGCCGCTCTAGGCCCAGGCGATGAACGCGCCGTTCTTGTAGCCCTCGGCGGTCTTGCCGTAGCGCAGCGCGCCGCCGTCCGGCGTTGCGACCCGGCCGCCGGCCGCGACGAGCACGGCGTGGCCGGCGCCGGTGTCCCACTCCATGGTCGGTGCGAAGCGCGGGTAAACATCGGCCGCGCCTTCGGCCAGACGGCAGAATTTCAGCGACGAGCCGGCCGCAATGGTTTCGGTGATGCCTTGCTCGGCGAGGAAGGCGTTCGTCCGGTCGTCGCGATGCGACCGGCTGGCGATGGCCACCCGGCCGCCGGGCGGCGCGCTGCGGGTGGCGATGGGTGCAAGCGCGCTGCGGCTCAGCCTCCCGCCGGCCTTCACGGCGCCCTTCAGCGCCTTCGCCGCGCCCAAGAACACCTCTTCAAGCGCCGGGGCGTAGACGCATCCCGCCGCCAGGACGCCATTTTCGATCAACGCGATATTAATCGTGAACTCGCCGTTCTTGGCGATGAATTCCTTGGTGCCGTCCACCGGATCGACCAGGACGAAGCGCTCCCCGGTGCTGGGCAACACGCCAGCCTCGAAGCTCTCCTCCGCCAACACCGGCACGCCGGGAAGAAGGTGTTTCAACCCCTCCAGGATGATCGCCTCGGCGCGCCGGTCGGCCTAGGTCACCGGCGAGCGGTCGGCTTTTTGTTCAGGGGTGAAGTCGCTGGCGTAGACCTCCATCACCGGGACGGCCGCGGCCAGGCACAGCTCGGCGAAGGCGAGATCGTCATGGGCCATTGATGGGGACTTTCATGCGGGAGCGCCGGGCCGGACGCGGCGACGAGACAAGATCACCGGCTTCGCCTCAGGCGATGTACAGGCTGGTGTTTTCCGGGTCGTCGGGCCGGGCGGCCGGGCCGGGGCGATAATGGACAAAGCGGTGCATGAGCACCTCGCGCACCATGTCGGCGTCGCGCGCGTGACACGCCGCCTCGAGCCGGGCGACGAGCCCGTTCAACGCGGACGGGTCAAGCGGTTCAGGCCCTTCGCGCAGGATCAGCGGGTGTTCGGTGCCGTCCGCCGACTGGCTGACGAACAGCTCCTCGGTCAGTTTTTCGCCAGGCCTGAGCCCGGTGAATGTGACCAGGATTTCGCGGCTGTCGGCGGGTCCGTCTTCGGCGAAGCGGGGCCGGTAGCCGGCCAGCCGGATCATGCGGCAAGCCAGATCGGTGATGCGCACAGGCTCGCCCATGCCCAGGACGAACACGTCCCCGCCCCGGGTCAGCGCCCCGGCCTGGATCACCAGCTGGGCGGCTTCCTTCAAGGTCATGAAATACCGCGTCGCCTCGTTATGGGTGACCGTCACCGGCCCGCCTCTCTCGATCTGCTCGCGGAACAATGGCGCGACCGAGCCTGAGGAATCCAGCACGTTGCCGAAGCGGACCACGGCGAACCTGGTCGAAGACTGGTTCTGGGAAAACGCTTTGCAGACCAGCTCCGCCAGACGCTTGCTGGCGCCCATCACGTTGGCCGGGCGCACCGCCTTGTCGGTGGACACCAGGACGAACGTGGACACTCCCGCCTTGATCGCGGCACGCGCCAGGCGCGTCGTGCCGTGCGCGTTGTTGCGCACCGCGTCCACGGCGTTGGTCTCCACCAGCGGCACGTGCTTGTAAGCGGCGGTGTGGAACACCGCGTCGACCGCGTGCTCGGCGAGGATCTGATGCATCCGGGTTTCGTCCTCGACGGTGCCCAGATGGCCGCTCACGCGCGCGTAAAGCTCTTCGGATTCGGCGCGCAGGCGGCGCAGAATGGCGTAGAGCGCGTATTCGCTCTGCTCGACCAGCACAAGCTTGCGCGGCTTCAGCCGGATGATCTGACGGCAAAGCTCCGACCCGATCGAGCCGCCAGCCCCGGTCACCATGATCGCCCGGTCCGCCACCATGGGCTCGATCAGCTCGCGCCGCGGCGGCACGGGATCGCGTCCGAGCAGGTCTTCCGGGGTGATCTCCCGGACCTGACTCAGCGGCGCCTTTCCCGAGAGAATGTCATGGATGTCCGGCACGGTGCGCACCGGCTGCTCGAGCGGTTCGAGCTTGTGCAGAATTTCGCGGCGCTTGCCCGCGCTTAGCGACGGCATGGCGAGCATGATCGTGTCGGCGCGCACGGTGCGCAACACGTCGACGATGTCGGCGGCCGGAAACACCGCGACCCCGCCCATCCGCCGGCCGACGACATGAACGGAGTCGTCGACGAAGGCCACCACATGGTGCCGGCCGCGCTCGCGCAGCGCGGCGAGCAGCTGCCGGCCCGCCTCGCCGGCACCGTAAATCAGCACGCGCTCACGCGCCCTCGACTGACGCTCCGACAGGAAGCTGCGCACCCAGACGCGCACGCCGCCTGTGAGCACGGCCAGGAAGGAGGCGAAGATCACGGCGCCGCCGAGCGGCGCGGCCGACACGCCGCTGAGCGCCGCGGCCGCCATGACGGCGCCGCCCGCGAGCGCGCCGAGCCCGCCGGCCCGCAACAGATCGACGTCGCGCGCATAGGCTATGGGCCCGTAGAGCGAGAGCGAGGCGTGGACGACCGTCACGACCGGCGCGACGAGCGCGAAAAGCAGCATGAACTTCGCGTCGAAGACCAGGTTGAGATTGTTCAGCGCGTGCGTTGCGGCCAGGGCGAGAAAAACCGCAAAAAGATCGTATCCAGCCTTGAGGGAGCGCTTGGGTAGGCCGGGCAGCGCGACGAGGCGCGCGATCGCAGATCGCAGCAGGCGCTTGAAGCGCACCCGCATGATCCGGAACTCGTTTGGCACCCTCAGTCCCTCCAGCCGGGCCGTCGCCGGCGTCTTGGCTTACGCAACCGTTCGAAGCGTCGCGCGGCGGCGCAAGCTAAGCCCTCTGAGTTCGCAAACTAACCCACCGCGCCTCGAAGCGGCGTCATATTTTTGCGACACCAGGGCGAAAATCAGTCTACAAGCGCGCAGTTACAGCTCCTGGTCGAAGCGCCCCACCGTCTCATGGCGCGCCAGCTCAGCCTTGATGTCCTCGAACAGGGCGATCATGTGGGCGCGGCTCTCCAGGCTCTCCACCACCACGACCAGGTTCGGCGAGTTCGACGAGGCGCGCACCAGCCCCCAGGCGCCTTCCTCAAGGGTGAAGCGCACACCGTTGACGGTGTTGATGTCGGTGATCTTGCGCCCGGCGATCGTTTCGCCGGCCTCCATGCGAGCCCGATAACGCGCCACGATCTCATCGACCACGGCGTATTTTTCTTCATCCGCGCAAGCCGGCGACATGGTCGGGGACCCGTAGCTCACCGGCAGGTCGGCGAATAGCTGCGACATGGTCTTGCCCGGATTGCGGTCGAGCATCTCCAGAATGACGCGCGCGGAGACCAGCGCGTCGTCATATCCGCGGCCCAGCGGCGGCTGCAGGAAGTAATGGCCCGACTTCTCGAAGCCGGCGAGCGCGCCCAGCTCGTTGGCGCGCCGCTTGATGTAGGAATGGCCCGTCTTCCAGTACTCGGTCACCGCGCCGTTCGCCTGCAGCACCGGATCGGTGGCGTAGAGCCCGGTGGACTTCACGTCCACGACGAATTGGGGCGTCTCGAACTCGTTCGAGAGGTCGCGCGCCAGCATTAGCCCGACCTTGTCGGCGAAGATCTCCGCGCCGGTCTCGTCCACCACGCCGCAGCGGTCGCCGTCGCCGTCGAAGGCCAGACCCACGTCCGCGCCGGTCTCGCGCACCTTGGCGGCGACCGCGTGCAGCATCTTCATGTCTTCAGGGTTCGGGTTGTAATTGGGGAAGGTGTGGTCGAGATCGCAATCCATCTCCACCACCTCCGCGCCCAGCGCGCGCAGCACGTCCGGCGCGAAGGCGCCCGCCGTCCCGTTGCCGCAGGCCGCCACGACCTTCAGCTTGCGCGCGATCGACGCGCCCATGGCCACATCGGCCTTGTAGGCCTCCGCGACGCCCTCGGCGCGCACATATCCGCCGCCGGCCCGAGCCACGCCCTGATCGCCGAGCACGATCTCCTTCAGCCGGCTCATTTCGTCGGGGCCGAAGGTGAGCGGGCGCTCGACGCCCATCTTCACGCCGGTCCAGCCGTTGGAGTTATGGCTGGCGGTGACCATCGCCACGCAGGGAATATCAAGATGGAATTGGGCGAAGTAGGCGGTGGGCGACAGCGCCAGGCCAATATCGTGGACCTCGATCCCGGCCTGCATCAGACCGACTTCAAGGGCTTGCTTCACGCCTAGCGAATAGCCGCGGAAATCGTGGCCGGTGACGATTTTCGGGGCCTTGCCCAGCTCGTGGATCAGGGTGCCGAGACCGAGCCCCAGCGCTTGAACCCCGTAGAGGTTGATTTGCGGCGGCTTGCCCGAGGCTGGGTGGCCGAACCACCAGCGCGCGTCGTATTCTCGAAACCCTGTGGGCGCTACAAAAGGTTCTGTTTCGAACAACCAGGTGTTCGGCGCCGCCTCGAACAACATGCGTCACTCCCCATGATTAAGACTGTGCCTTGCTAGCGCCTCACGTCACAAAACGCCACCGTCCCGCGAGCGCTAGAATTCGATTTGGCGACGCCGCTGCAGCCAAACCCCCGGAATTGGCAGAAGCGTTTTTTGCGTCGCTAATTGCGCGCTCGCCAGACGGGTCCTAATGAGCCAGCGCTATAAACATGTCTCCCCTCAAAAGATGATCTCATGGGACGTTTCGGCCTATGAAGCAGTTTGAACCCCCAGCCATCGGCCTAATTCCAACAATGGCATGCCGGGCTTCGCGCGACCGGGGTAGCCTACGGAGAACGGCTTCATCGAAGCCTCTAACAGCACGCTCAGGGCGGAGTGTCTGAAAAGCCCCCAGATAATGAGCTTTGCCGACGCCGTTGAAAGGCTAGAGCATTTTCGTCTGGTTCTGACTCGGCGGGGGATTCCGTTTAGGCGCGAAGCGTGATTCATGGGGTGTCGCCTGGTTAGGGAGGGCGGCCATGAGAACGTTGAGCGAGGATTTGCGGCTTCG
>JBNPED010000027.1:0-124065 GCA_051117435.1 Oceanicaulis sp.
TGTGGTGGAGGTCGAGTCGGTGAGAACTGTCACACACTCCTACGGTGCAGCGGGGAGGCTTGCCGATCGCTCGTGGCCGAACGGGGTGGTGATCTATTTCAACCGCTCGCTGGACTGGTGCCCGATCTGCCTGCGCCAGGCGATGGAGGTGAATGCGGCCGCCGAGCAGTTCGAAGCCGCCGGCTGGGGCGCGGCGGTGCTCACCTATGACGACGCCGAGACCCTGGCGCGCGTGGCTGACCGGCGGGGGCTGGAGCTCGCGCTTCTGCCCGATCCGGAGATCGCGGTGATCGACGCGTTCGGCGTGCGCGATCCGATCTACGCCGATCCGGACCACATGGCCCATGGCGTGCCCTATCCGATCGCCTTCGCCATCCGCCGCGACGGGACGATCGCCGGCAAGTTCTGGCACGAGGCCGGGCTTGGCGAGCAGCGCGGCTACGCCACGCGGGTCACCGTGGCCGACGTGCTGGGCGCGCTGCGCTAGAGCGCCCCTCATGAGCTATCCCCCCGGCTGGCGCCTCACCAATCAGGCCGACGCGCCGGCTTTGATGCGCAGCAATCCGGTGGCGCACTTCGTCACCGGCGGTCCGGCGCTTTGCAGCACGCGCATTCCCATGCTCGCCGATCTTGAGGACGGCGCGCCGGTTCGCCTGCGCGGTCATCTCAACGCCCGCAATCCTCAATGCGAGGGGCTGGACGGCGCCGAGGCCCTGGTCACCTTCGACGGGCCGGCGGCCTATGTCTCGCCGCACTGGCGCACCGAGGCGACGCGGGCCGCCACGATCGACTATGAAGAGGTGCAGGTGCGCGGGCGGGTGCGCGTGGTCGACGATATCGACTGGTTCTGCGCCATGATCGACGACATGGCCGCTCTGATCGAGCCGCAGCACACGGAGATCGGCGATTATCCGGTCTGGTCCACCGCCATGGCGCCGGCCGGGTATGTGGAGCGGCTGTATCCGGCCATCGTCGCCTTCACCGTGGAGATCACCTCGCTGAAGATGATCGCGAAGCTTCACCAGTCCTTCCCGGCGGCCGACCGGCTGAGCGTCGCCGAGCATCTGAGCCGCTCCCATCGCGAGCAGCCGCGCGCCGTGGCGCAGAGCATCCTGCGCACGCTGAAGACGGAATAGCGCCGACGCGACAACGTATCTCGCAGGGCGGCGCCGCGGCGGGATCGGTGGCCGGGTGGCGTTTCGCGGCGTGGACTAGAAGTAGCCGGCCTCGCGCAGGGCCGGCGCATAGGTCCGGCTGACCGGGGCGACGAGGCCGCCGGCGAGGCGGGCTTCGCCGTTGCCGCGCGCGAACCGCACATGCTCGATGGCCGCCGCGCTCGCCCACCAGGACCGGTGCAGGCGGCGCCCGGCGTGCGCGGCGTCGGCCAGCGCCGCGGCGTCGGCGAAGCGCATCAGGACAAGATCCGAGCCCGCCTCGGTGTGGACGCGCACATAATGGTCCTCCGCCTCCAGCGCGATCAGCGCCGCGCCGCGCAGCCGCGCCGGCAGGCGGGCGGCGATCTCCGGCGGGGCCGCGCGCATGGCGCCGGGCGCGGTGTCCGCGGCGGTGTCCGCGGCGGCGGTCGTCGATCCTGTCGGCGGCGCCGGGCGGGCGGCGCGGCGCGTCAGCTCGGTCAGCGCCACCGCCGCCAGGGTGACGACCAGCACCGCGGGCAGAAGCTCCAGAAAGATGTCGGGATTGGGCCGGTAGCCGAAGATCAGCACGCCGCTCGCCATCACCACCCCGGTCTGGACCGGCGTCACGGCCAGCGCCGCGAGGCCGATCCGCGCCCAGACCGGCAGGCCGCGGCCTGAAAGCGCGCGCCCGGCCAGGTGCACCAGCACGCCGCCGATCAACATGACCGTCAGCCAATAGGCGGTGCGCGGTCCGGGCGGCGCGGTGTCGGTGTCGAACGGACCGATCGCGGCGAAGAACGCCCCGGCCGCGGCCATCGCCGCCAGATCCAGGCCGAGCCCAGCCCGTTTCCGGCCGATCGCCCTGAGCCGGTTCGTCATGGAAGTCGCTGCGCCCATGGCGTGATTTAGCCGCGCCTTGGCCGGCCGCGTCAATCACAGGGCCGGGCCCTTGCGACGGTCACGGCGCGTGAACGGCGCCGCGTGCGACGCTCGCGAACCTGATCGACATCCCGCGAAACCGGGCTGGCGCCGGCGGCGGCGGCGCCGGCTTGCTCGAGCTGCGCCACTGAAGGAGCCCGCCATGACCGCCGCGCCCATGTCCGTCCCCGCCCGCCTGGGGCTTGTGATCCTCGCCGTCCTCGCCGTCGTCGTGGCTCTGGCTGCGCTGCGCTATCTGGCGCCCGGTTCGCCGGGCGCGCCGCCCGAGGTGCTCGCCAACCGCTTCGTCGATCCGTTTCTTGCAATCCACGCCGGATCGGGCGCGCTCGCCCTGGCGATCGGATGGATGCAGTTCCGACCCCGCCTGCGCGCGCGGCGTCCGGCGCTGCATCGCGCGATCGGCGCGGTCTACGTGGTCGCCTGCCTTTCCGGCGGCGCATCGGGCCTCTTGCTGGCGGCGGGGACGAGCGCGGGCCCGGTGGCGGCGGCTGGATTCGGCGGGCTGGCGGTCGCCTGGCTGCTCACCACCTCCACCGGGCTGGGCCTGGCGCTGTCGGGACGCTTTGCGGTGCATCGCCGCTGGATGATCCGCAGCTATGCGCTGACCCTGGCGGCAGTGACCCTGCGTCTGCAGCTGCCCGCCGCGGCGATGCTGGAGCTGGACGTTTCGCTCGCCTACCCGGCCATCGCGTTTCTGTGCTGGGTCCCGAATCTGATCGTCGCCGAGCTGTGGCTCGCCGCCACCGGGCTTCAGAACCAGCCGGCCTCTCGCAGGGCGGGATAATAGGTGCGGCTGACCGGGGCTTCGGCGCCGTCGGTCAGGATGAGCACGCCGCGCCCGTCGCCCTTGCGCGCATCCCTCACCGCGGCGCGGGCGACCCACCAGGAGCGGTGGGTGCGCGCGCCCTCCACGGCTTCCATCGCGGCCACCGCGTCCGACAGCCGCATCAGGATCAGCGCCTCGCCGTTCGCCGTGCGCACGCGCAGATAATGATCCTCGCTGGTCAGCGCCAGGATGGGCGCGGCGCGCAGCCGGTGCGGCAGCTTGTCGGTGAGCGCGCGCGCCGGCCCGGCGGGCGCGGCGTCAACGCCCGCGCCGCGCTCGGACAACTTCGTCACGGCGTAGGCGACGGCGCTGACGAACACCGACACCACGAAGACCGGCCCGTACATGACCGCGACGCGCCCCACCGTCAGATCAGCGCCGAGCGACTTCTCCATGTGCAGGATGGCGAGCGTCACCGGGATCGCCACGAAGGCGGGAATGACGGCGTAGATCACCCATTCCGGCGCGTTCGGCAGGAGGCGCGGAGCGATCTCGCCGGCGCTGAAGCCGAACACGCCGCCCAGCGCGATCAGCCCCACCCAGTAGAACCACACCGCCGGCCAGCCGATCGCATCGCTGCCGAAGGGGCCGAGGATCGCCAGAAACGTCCCGACGCCGAGAATCAAGGCGGCCGGGCGGAGCAGCGCTCCGGGGCGGAACCGGCGGGCCAGCTCTGCGACGCGGTCGAGCGCCATGTGCGATGTCCTCCGCCGCCCCCCGTTCGCGAAGCGCGAACGGCGGGTCTGTCTCTGTTCGCGGCGAACCCCTGTCGGCTCGCGAAGTTCGGCTTTTTTCGCCCGGCTCGGCGTGCGCATCAAGGCTGCGGTTCCCGGCGCCGTCCGCCGGGGTCGCATCATGCAAGGAGACCTGACATGCAGAGTATCGCCAAAACCGCTCTCGCCGCCGTTCTCGCCGGCGCCGGCCTTGTCGCCTTCACCCCCGCCCCCGCGCTCTACGCGGCCGGGTTCGTCGCGGAGCGCGCCGAAGCGCTCTTCGAACCCGAACTGCGCGTCCGCGTGACCGGAGCGGCGAGCGACGAGGGCACGGTCTGGATCGGGGTGTACGCCGACGAAGCCGCCTACGCGGCCGGAACCGAGATCGCCCAGATCCACGTGCCGGCCGACCCGCAAGGCGTCGACGCGACCTTCACAGATCTGCCGGCTGGCGCGTACGCGATCATCGCCTTCCACGACGCCAACGGGAACAATGATTTCGACCGCAATTTCATCGGCGTTCCGTCAGAGCGCTTCGGCTTCTCCAACCTCTCGCCGCGCATGCGCCGGGCGCGCTGGGACGAGGCGGTCTTCGACCACGCGGCCGATCAGACCGTGACGGTCGAGCTGGTGGGGGCGGGCGGATGAATATCGACGCTTTCCTCGCAGCGCCGCTCCTGGTCCAGAGCCATGCGGTCGCCGCGAGCGCGGCGCTCCTCCTGGGCGCGGTCCAATTCATCGCGCCCAAGGGCACGATCCCGCACCGCACGCTGGGCTATGTCTGGTGCGTGCTGATGGGCTTCACCGCGATCAGCGCCGTGTTCATCCGCGACATCAATGACGGCGGGTTCAGCTGGGTGCACCTGCTTGTGCCGATCACCCTGTTCGGGACTGTGGAGCTGGCCGTGCGCGCCCGGCGCGGCCTGACCGCGAAGCACCGCGCGTCGGCTTTGGTCCTGATCGTCGCAGCGCTGCTTCTGCCGGGCCTCATCACCTTTCTGCCCGGCCGGTTGATGCATGCGGTGATGTTCGGTTGAGGCTGGCGGGAATGCCGGCGCCTGGCTAACCTCTGACGCACATTCAACGGTCATCGGGGGTTGATCCATGCTTGCTCCGCTTCTCGCCGCGCTCTCGGCGGCCTTCGCCGCCGGGGCCTCGCCGCCCATGCCCACGGTCGTTAATCTGTGCAACGAGACGCCGGTGAACGTGGCCTACATGGTGGCGCGGCCCACCGGGCGGGGCCTGCACACCCAGCGCGGCTGGTTCACCGTGGCGCCGGGCGAGTGCCTGTCCGGCGCGATCGGCGACGGGCGGGCGGGTGAGGCGTTCGTCCACGCCCGATCCGGCTCCTTCGTCTGGCCGCCGGAAGGCCCGGCGCGGCAATGCGTCTCCGAAGGCGGGATGAGCCGGGCGGCGCGCACACCGCCTTGCGACGAGGCCGAACGCGAGGCGCCAGTGGCGAGCGTGGCGGTGTTCGACCGGCGCAACAGCTATCTGATTGAACACACCGCGCGCTGCCGCGATCTGCCGGCCGGAGCCGCGGCGCTGTGCGAGAGCGGATTGCGTGCGCCGGACGGGTTCGCCGAACTGGTCCGCACGCTGGAGATCTGCAACACCGGCGGCTCGCCGCTGCGCGCCATCGGCGCAGGCGAGGCGGGCGCGCCGGGATCGGTGGTGCTGTCAGCCTGGACGGTGCTGGAGGCCGGCGCCTGCGCGCCGGTCTGGCGCGGCCAGACCCGGTCGCGAACCGCCTATGTGCGCGTGGAGAGCCGCGGGGAGGCGCCCTGGGCGGAAGACGACGCCCGGCTCTGCGTGCCGGCGCAGGGCGAGGCGGCGGGACGCCGCGCGGCGCCGGGTGCGGCCTGCGCCGCCGATGACCGCGCGCTGGCTTTCCGGGCGGTGGAATTCGGCGCGGACGTCTCGACCTTCACGGCCGATTACGCTCTGAGCTACGGCCGCTAGAGGCGTGCGGCGTCATTGACCTGTCGCGCCTGCGGCGTAAACCCTTGCGCCGAACCGGCGCGCGCCGCGCCCCGACCGGAGAGCTGTTTCGATGATCCGCACCGTTCTATTCGCTTCGTGCGCCGCGTGGGCGCTGGCGGCCTGCGCCGAGCCGGCTCCGCGCGACGCCTCCGAGCTGGATATTCCCTCGCCGTCTGCGCAGATCCTGGCCGACGCCGGGCTTTACAACGTGCCCGAGACGCCCTGGGAGGCGCTGGAGCCGTATTACGACCAGCTGGACTATGACCCGCCCGTCGCCCCGGCGGGCCCGCCCTTGCCGGGCCCAGACACGACGCTGCTCTCCATCGCGTTCGGGTCCTGCAACACCGCCGAGCGCGAGATCCCGATCCTGCAGACCATCGCGTCGGAAAACCATGACCTGTTCATGTATATCGGCGACAATGTGTACGGCGATGCGCGCAGCTATGACGCGAGCCTGCCCGAACTGCGCCAGGCCTATCACCAGCTCGCCGACCGGCCGGAGTTTCAGGCCCTGCGCGCCGCCTTCCCCATGCTGGCGACCTGGGACGACCATGATTACGGCATGAACGACATGGGCGCGGACTTCCCCTTCAAGGGCTTCGCCGAGACGCTGTTTCTGGATTTCTGGCGCGCCGCGGCCGACGATACGCGCCGCGAACGGCCGGGGATCTATGACGCCTGGACCTTCGGGCCGGAGGGGCGGCGCACCCAGATCATCATGCTGGACACGCGCTATTTCCGCACCGGCCTCACCCCCACCGACGAGCGCGGCGCACCGGGCAAGGAACGCTATCTGCCGAGCGCCGATCCCGATCAGTCCATGCTGGGCGAGGCGCAATGGGCCTGGCTTGAGGAACAGCTTCAGCAGCCCGCCGATCTGCGGCTTCTGGTGAGCTCCATCCAGGTCCATGCCGACGGCCATGGCTGGGAGGCATGGCGCACCATGCCGCTGGAGCGCACCCGGCTTTACGAGCTGATCGGCGCGACCGGGGCGAACGGCGTGGTGCTGGTCTCCGGCGACCGCCACTCCTCCGGGCTCTACATGCGCGACGACGTGGCGCCTTATCCGCTCTACGAGATCACCTCGTCTTCGCTGAACATGAGCTTCGCCGAAGAGAACAACGAGCCCGGCCCGCACCGGATCGGCGAGATGTACGCGCCGGAGAATTTCGGCGTCATCGCGATCAACTGGGAAGGCGGCGAGCTGGCGCTTCAGATCAAGGATGCGGACGGAAACGTGGTGCGCGATCAGCGCGTCGGCCTGAGCGAGATCGGCGCGCTCTAGGCGCCGCGCGCCGGGGTGACGCCGGGTGCGGCTTTGGCTAGCGTCCAGGCATGACCGAGACTCGCCGAAACGATGTCCGCGCCCGCATTCCGCGCCGGGCCGACGACGACCATAGCCGCGAGGCGGCGCGCGAGCGCCTGGCCTTCCTTGAGGACCGCACCGGGGCCGAGCTCACCCATGTGGCGCGCGCCTCTATCGATCCGGCGGTCACGCGCGGCAATATCGAGAATTATATCGGCGCCGCCCAGGTGCCGATCGGCGTCGCCGGACCGCTGCGCATCCGCGGCGAGCATGTGCAGGACGAGGACGTCTACGTGCCTCTGGCCACCACCGAAGGCACGCTGGTGGCGAGCTATAATCGCGGCATGCGCATCCTGTCCGAAGCCGGCGGAGTGAAGACCACCATCCATGAGCGCTACATGCAGCGCGCCCCGGTCTTCCATTTCGACCACGCGACGGCGGCGCGAGACTTCAAGCACTGGCTCGACGCCAACATGGAAGGCGTGCGCACGGCCGCCGAGGCGAGCTCCTCCATAGCCAAGCTCTCCCATGTGGAGACGTACGCCGTGGGACCCATGCTGCATGCGCGCTTCAACTTCACCACCGGCGACGCAGCGGGCCAGAACATGTCCGGCAAGGCGGCGCACGCGGCCTGCGAATGGATCGCCGCCAACCATCCCGGCGGGGCGCGCTACACCCTCTCCGGCGCCATGGACACCGACAAGAAGCACTCCCAGCTCAACATGTTGAACTCGCGCGGGGCGCGGGTGATCGCCGAGGCGCGCATTCCCGACCGGGTGCTGCGCGAGCGGGTGGGAACCGACGCGGCCGCGCTGTTTCGGGCGCGCCTGAATTCCTTCGCCGGCTCGACGCTGGCCGGCTCGGCCAATAACGGCATGCACGCCGCCAACGCGCTCGCCGCCCTGTTCATCGCCACCGGCCAGGACGCGGCCAACGTCGCCGAAAGCCACGCCGCGATCACTTATGTGCGCATCGAGGACGACGCGGAGACGGGCGAGCCGGTCTATTACTGGTCGATCACCCTGCCCGCGCTGATCGTCGCCACGTTCGGCGGCGGCACGGGCCTTCCCACGCAATCGGAATGCCTTCAACTGCTGGGCTGTCAGGGCAAGGGCAAGGTCGGCCGGTTCATCGAGATCTGCGCGGCCACGGTGCTGGCGGGCGAGGTGAGCCTCGCCGGCGCGGTGGTGGCCGGCGACTGGGTGGAAAGCCACGAAAGGCTGGGGCGCAATCGCTAGGGCTTACGCGCAATCCCGGCAGCGCGGCGCGGCGGGGTCGATCTCCAGACGCTTTTCCCCGATCGCCTCGCCGCATTCCACGCAACAGCCGTACTCGCCCTCGGCGAGACGATTGAGCGCCGCGTCGATCCGGCGCAGCTCGGCCGCCCGGCGCGCGTCGGCGGCCTTGGCCATGGCCTGGACCTGCAGGCTGTCCTGACGCGACAACCGGCCCACCGACTGCTGGTCCAGCCCCACCGGTTTGCGGTCCTCGGCGGCGGTCTGGGACAGGGCGGTGAGCTCGTCTTTCAGCGCAATTAGTCTTGCGCGCGCCGTCTTTTCCTGTTCCGTCATGGACGGAGAGCTATCATCCGGGCTGGACGAAAGGGAAGATCGACGCCGTGCACGAGCACTTCAAACGCTTCGCCGCCTATAACGCTTGGGCCAATGCGCGGCTCTACGACGCCGCCACTGCGCTGACCGATTTCGAGCGCAAGCGGGACATCCGCGGCTATTTCCAGAGCCTGCACGGGACGCTGAACCATATGCTCGTCGCCGACCGGATCTGGCTGAAGCGCCTGACCGGGACGGGCGAGGCGCCGGCGCGCCTGGACGAGACCCTGTTCGCCGATTTCAACGCCCTGCGCGAGGCGCGCGAAGCCGAAGATGCGCGGCTCTCCGCCCATGTGGCGGGCCTGTCGGCGGCCGATCTGGAGACGGTGGTGGCCTATCAGAACACTCGCGGCGAGCCGAAATCCCTGCCTCTGAAGGTGATCCTCGCCCATGTGTTCAATCACCAGACCCATCACCGGGGCCAGGCGACGCACATGCTGCGCCAGCTCGGTGTCGCCGAACCGCCGGCGCTGGACCTGTTGTATTTCGCGCTGCCGAGCGCCTAGAGGCGCGCGCGCGTCTCGTCGAGCCAGGCCTCGACGCGCTTCTTGTTCACATTAAAATCATACCGCCCGACCACCGCGCGCGAATAGACGCAAAGGCCGGTTCCGCCCTCCACCCGGGCGGCGGCGACGGTGACGTAATCGGGAAAGCGGAACACCGCACTTTTCTGCACGAACTCCAGCTGCCCGCCGCCTTCCTGGGTCAGCGTGGTGCGCGAGGCGGCGAGCGCGGTTTCGCGGAACGCGGCGAGCACGGCCTCCGGCGCGGCGTCGAAGAGCGGGCTGCGCGCGTCCGGCTCGGCGGCGGCCGCGAATCCCGGCGGCAGGACGAGCCAGCGCCGCGGACGCGTGTCCGGGGTGAGGGTGGAGAAATCGATGGGAAAATCCCGCTCGGCCATGGCGCTTGCTCTCATGAGGCGTTACGGCTTTATCGCCGCGCCGGGACACCCTAAAGAGGAAGCCGAGCCTGCGGAAGGGACGAGGGGATCGATGAGCGAATACGCGCTGGAGCTGGAAGGCCTGTCGAAGAGTTTCGGCGGCAAGCGGGTGGTGAAGTCCGTCTCCTGGCGGGCGCGCAAGGGCGACATCACCGGATTCCTCGGCCCCAACGGCGCGGGCAAGACCACGACGCTGCGCATGGCGCTGGGCGTGATCACGCCCGACAGCGGGACCGCGCGCCTGTTCGGCCGCGCGCCCGACGCCGCCGGCATGGACAATGTGGGCTTCCTGCCCGAAGAGCGCGGCGTCTACCGCAAGATGAAGGCGGAGGACGTGATCGTCTTCTTCGCGCGCCTGAAAGGCGTGCCGGCCGGCGAGGCGCGCCGCCGGGCGCGCGCGCTGCTGGAGCGCTTCGGCCTCGCCGACGCGGCGAAGAAGAAGGTCAAGGAGCTTTCCAAGGGCATGGCCCAGAAGGTCCAGATCATCTCCGCCATCGTCCACGAACCCGACTTCATCATACTGGACGAACCGTTCTCCGGCCTCGATCCGGTCAATCAGAAGCTCCTTGAGACCATCATCCGCGAGCAGGCCGAGGCCGGGCGCACGGTGCTGTTCTCCACCCATGTGATGGAGCACGCCGAGCGGCTGTGCGACCGCATCGTGCTGATGGCGCGCGGGGAGAAAGTGTTCGACGGCACGGTGGAGGAGGCGATCGCCCGCGTGCCGCGCCAGGTGGTGCTCGCCGCACCGCCGGGCGAGCCCATGACCGAGACCCTGGCGCCCTTCGGCGATCTGGAGCCGCTGGAGGAGGGTGAAGGCGAGACCGTCTGGCGGCTCACCCTGAAACCCGGCGTGGACGCCCAGGCGGTGCTGCGCGCGCTGGTGGAGGCCGGGGTGAAGCTCACGCGGTTCGAGCCGCGCCGCCCCCATCTGCACGACGCCTTCGTGGCATTGGTCGGCGAAGAAAACGCCGGCGACGTGACCGACCGCGAACCCGCAAGCGAGGCCTGATCCATGCGCGCCAGCTATCTCATCGCCCGCCGCGAATATCTGTCCTATGTGGCCACCTGGGGCTTCTGGCTGTCGATCCTGGCCGTGCCGGTCTTCGCCACCATCGGCGGAACGCTGCCGGGTCTCATCCAGAACTCGCAGCCGACGCGCTATTTCGCCGTGATCGACGAGACCGGCCGGGGCCTGGACCAGGTCGTCGCCGAAGGTCTGGAGGCGGAGCGGCGCGAGGACGTGCGCGACGCGCTGGAAGGCATGGTCGAACTCATGCGCGGCGACGAGGCCGCCGAGGCCGCGCTCGCCGTCTTCGATCAGGATCCCGACGGCCTGTCCTATCTGGACGAAGCCGTCGCCTCGGCCGGGCTCGGCGAGGCCGGCGCGGCGCTGGGCACGGAACGGCGCGAACAGATCATGGTCGAGCCGCCCGCGCGCGACATCGAGGCGCTGCGCCCCTATCTTACGGGCGAGCGCACCATCGCCACGCCCGAAGGCGAGCGCGCCCTGTTCGCGGCGATCATCCTGCGTGAGGCCGCCGACGCGCCCGTCGCCGTCGAATACCATTCCACCAACGTCACCAGCGACTCCGTCAAGGATCTCGTGGAAGACGTGCTGCGCTCGCATTTCCGCGAGGAGGCCTTCATGGCGCGCGGCCTGTCGCCCGCCGATCTCGACGCGGTGATGGAGATCAATCCCGAGGTCGTGGAGATCGACGCGCGGCCCGGCGCCCAGGCCGGGGCGGAGATCACCCGCGCCGACCGCGCGCCGTTCTTCGTGGCGATCGCCTTCGCCTTCGTGCTCTGGCTTGCGGTGTTCTCGGTGGCCAACATGCTCTTGACCAGCCTGGTGGAGGAGAAGGGCGGCAAGATCATCGAGCTTCTGCTCTCCACCGCCCGGTTCCACGAAATCCTGATCGGCAAGCTCGCCGGCGTCGCCGGGGTGTCGGTCACCCTGTTCGCCATTTGGGGCGCTGTGGGCGGCGTGCTGGCGGTGCTGGGCGGGGCGATCCTGGCGGGCATGAACCCGGCCATCGCCGAACTGATCGCCAGCCTGTTCGATCCGGGCCTTCTGCTCGCGGCGGTCTTCTTTTTCGCCGCCGGCTATCTGATGTACGGCGCGATCTTCCTGGCCATGGGCTCGCTCTGCGACACGCTCCAGGACGCCCAGACGCTCATGGGTCCGGTGATCTGGCTATTGCTTCTGCCGATGTTCTTCCTGGTGTTCTCCATCGAGGCCACCGACTCCGTCCTGCTGCGCGCAGCCAGCTGGTTCCCGCTCTGGACGCCCTTCCTGATGATGGCGCGCCTGCCCAGCGATCCGCCGCTCTGGGAGCTGGCCGGCGCAAGCGGGCTGATGATCGTGACGACCATTCTGGTGGTCTGGGGCGCCGCGGCGGTGTTCCGCCAGGGCGCGCTGCGCCAGGCCGACGCGGACTCGGTGCGCCGCTTCTTCCGCTTGAAGAAGAAGTCCGCCTGACGCGTCAGCCGGTCTGGGCGAACACCCGCTCGGCCCATTGGGCGAAATCGTCCATGGCGGTCTCATGGCCGAGATCGTTCAGCGTCTCGTGCCGGCCGTTCGGGTCGAAGCGCATTGTCACGTCGGTGAAGCGGGCGTTGTAGAGCCGGGCCGACAGGGTCTTCACCGCCTTGCCCTTGTCCGTGGCCGGATCGTCGCCGCCTGCGGCCAGATGGATCGGCAGATCGCTGCGCACGCCGCGCAGCCGGTGCTCGTCCTCGCCGCGTTCGGTCAGCTCGATCAGATCGCGCCAGAGCGAGAACGAGGCGGGCTGGCCGCATTTGGGATCGTCCACATAGGCCTGGACCTCTTCGGGCAGGCGCGACAGCCAGTCATACCGGGTCTTGCCGCCCTTCACCTGCTTGCCCCAGGCCTTGAAGGTGAGCGCGTCGAGCCAGGTCGCCGGGTCCGTGTCTTTCTTGAACAGGCCTTCCAGTCCCAGAACCGCGCGCATCAGCCCGGCGCGCGAGCCCAGCGCCAGATTGGCGTTCCAGATCGCCGCGCCGGCGATTTCGCCCTTGCGCGCCATGGCGTGGTTCATGGCGACCACCCCGCCCATGGAATGGCCGAACACGATGAGCGGCCTGTCCGGCCAGGCGCGACGGGCGTGCTCCTCCACCGCCAGAGCGTCCGCGATCACCGCGTCCGCGCCCTTCTTCGCCGCGAACACGCCGTCCGGCGCGTCCGGCGCGGTGGTCCAGCCATGGCCGCGATGGTCGTGATTGATCGCCGCGATCCCGCGGGCGCTGAGAAAGTCTGCAAAGCGTTCATAGCGCGCGCCGTGCTCGGACAGGCCGTGATGGATCTGCACCACGCCCTTCACCGCGCCGGAGGGCGCGCTCGTGCGCACTTTCAGCTGCGCGCCGGTTGGCGAGGGCAGCGTCTGTTCGGTCAAGCTCATCTCGGCGTTCTCCTACCGGGCGCAATCGCTTAGCGTTGAGCGCAAACATAACGAACCGGGGGGAATAGACCATGGCCCGCACCGCCCTTCTCGCCATCGACCAGGGAACGACCTCTTCGCGCGCGCTCGCCTTCACCGACACGGGCGTCTTGATCGCCGGGGCGCAGGAGGAGTTCGCGCAGATCTATCCGCAATCGGGCTGGGTCGAGCACGATCCCGAAGTGATCTGGGCCACCGTGCTGTCCACCGCCCGGCGCGCGCTGGAGAAGGCCGACGGGGCGGGCCATGACACCGTCGCGCTCGGCATCACCAACCAGCGCGAGACCACGCTGGTCTGGGACCGCGAAACCGGCCGGCCGATCCACAACGCAATCGTCTGGCAGGACCGGCGCACGGCGGACATCTGCGCCCGGCTGAAAGCCGACGGCGCGGAGCCGCTGGTGACCGAGCGGGCCGGCCTGGTGCTCGACCCGTACTTCTCCGCCACCAAGCTCGCCTGGATCCTCGACACGGTCCCCGGCGCGCGGACGAAGGCGGAAGCCGGAAAGCTCTGTTTCGGCACGGTGGACAGTTTTCTGATCCACCGGCTCACCGGCGGCCGGCTGCACGTGATCGAAGCCACCAACGCCAGCCGCACCGCGCTCTACGGGCTGGAGGCCGGCGACTGGGACGAGGATCTTCTAGAGCTCTTCGCCATTCCCTGCGCGGTCCTGCCGCGAATCGTCGACAGCGCCGGGCGCTACGGCGAGACGGACCCCTCCGTGTTCGGACGGCCGCTGCCGATCTGCGGCGCGGCGGGCGATCAGCAGGCCGCCGCCATAGGCCAGGCCTGCCTCGATCCGGGCGAGATGAAGTCCACCTACGGCACCGGCGCCTTCATGATCGTGCACACCGGCGACACGCTGGTGCGCTCGGCGAACCGGCTTCTGTCCACCACCGCCTGGCGGCTCAATGGAAAGAGCCGGTACGCGCTGGAGGGCTCGGTTCTGTCGGCCGGCGCCACGGTGCAATGGCTGCGCGACGGGCTCGGAATCATCGCGCGCGCCGGCGAGATCGAGGCGCTGGCGAGGGACGCCGACCCGGAGAGCGGCGTCTATCTGGTTCCGGCCTTCTCAGGCCTCGGCGCGCCGCACTGGAACCCGCGCGCAAGGGCCGCCATCGTCGGGCTGACGCGTGGGACGGGCCGGGCCGAGATCGCTCGTGCGGCGCTGGATTCCACCGCCTATCAGACCCATGACCTGCTTACCGCCATGCGTGCGGACGGGGTGGCGGTCGCCGAGCTGCGCGTGGACGGCGGTATGGCGGTCAATGACGGCTTCATGCAGCGCCTGGCCGATCTGTGCGCGCTCGACGCGGTGCGCCCGGTCAACGCCGAAAGCACCGCCTGGGGCGCGGCCTTCCTGGCCGGGCTCGGCGCCGGGGTCTATTCCGACATCACCGATGTGCGCGCGTGCTGGACCGCCGATCGGCGGTTTGAGCCGAGGATCGAAGGCGCTGAGCGTGCGCGATTATTGGACGGATGGGACGCGGCGGTGAAGCGGGTGCTGTAGCGCCTAAAAACAAAATCGGGCGGCGGCCCGGAGGCCCCGCCCTATTTCGCGTCTGAGGAAGATGTGCCACACGGGCAGTGATCAGGCCCTCAGCTCAGATAATTTCTGTACGCGAAAAACGTCGAAAATGCAATATCGGTTCTCCTTGCTTCCAAGCGCGGCCGCAGCGGTGCGAACCGCGATCTCACCTGAACGGCTGGCCAAGTACGAAGCGGCGGCGAAGGGCGACCGAAATCTCACGCTCCAGCTATACCACTGGAATTGCGAACTCTGCGGAGCCTTCTATGCGCCGCTAAATCTGGCGGAAGTGAGCGCGCGCAACGCGATCGTCGCGCCTGTCGAGAGGCGCTTCGGGCCGAACTGGCATTTCGATCATAGGTTCCTGAATATCTTGGATGCTCAAAAGCGGCAGGACCTTGAAGAGGCGATACGGCGGGAGCGGCGCCAACATGGCCCAAGGTTGACGGCGCATCACGTCACGTCCGCCTTGACCTTCGGGTTCTGGGTCGGACTGACCGCCCGAAGCTATGACCGGCACCTCTGGGCGACCGGGATCAGGCGCTCATTCCCTCACGCTGACAACCAATATGATAGAGACGGGATCCATACGCTGCTGGACCGGATCCGCCGCACACGAAACGACGTCATGCATATGCGGTCGATATTCGACAAAGCGCCGCGCCTACAACTTTCCGCGATCGACGAGCTGCTGGGATTAATTTGCTTGGACACGCAATTTTTCCTGCGTCAGACGCATACCCTCGAAGAGGTCATCGGCCGGAAACCGGGCCGCGGTTAATCCGCCGTCTTGCCCGGCGCCATCAAGGCCAGGCTGACCGCGCCGGCGAGGCCGGGCCAGGTGAAGGCGACGGCCTGGTCGACCGCGCCGCCCATCAGCGCCCAGGCGCCCGCGGCGACGCCGGCTGCGGCGCTGGCGGCCGCGGCGGCGAGAATGAGAAGGCGCATGCGGGTCATCCCGGCTCCCCTTCGTGTATCCACCCGGCCCGCACTCTAGCGCGCCAGGGCTAATTTTTCGTTTCGCCCCGCGCAGCTCACGGCTCAGCGCGCCGGAACGCGGGCGTGCGCGCGTACGTTTTCGGTCACCTCACACGCGCAACAAGGAGATCGTCATGACCGATCGCGCCCAAGGCCGCTATGTCGCCATCCTCGCCTCGGACGGGTTTGAGGAGGCCGAGCTGTTCGAACCGAAAAAGGCCGTCGAAGCCGCCGGCGGGATCGTGGAGATCATCTCCGACAAGTCCGGCGAAATCGAGGCCAACCGGCACCGGGAAAAAGGCGACTCCATCAAGGTCGACAAGACGCTCGATGAAGCCGACGCCGACCAGTACGACACGCTGATGATCCCCGGCGGGCTGTTCAGCCCGGACCATCTGCGCACCAACGACAAGGCGATCGCCTTCGTGAACCGCTTCTTCGAGCGCAAGCGCCCGGTGGCCGCCATCTGCCACGGCCCGCAGCTCCTGATCGAGGCCGACGCGGTGAAGGGCCGGCGCATGACCAGCGTGCCCGCGATCCGCACCGATCTGGCGAACGCCGGCGCCGAAGTGGTCGATGAAGAGGTCGTGGTGGATTCCGGTCTCGTGACCAGCCGCACGCCGAAGGATCTCGAAGCCTTCTGCGACAAGCTGGTGGAGGAGACCTGCGAGGGCGAACACGCCCGCCAGGCGCAGTCGGCTTAAGCGGCCGCGCGCCGGGGAGCGGCGGCGAAGGCTTCGGCCATCAGCGCCAGGCGCTGGGGATAGGCCGGGGCCACCGCCGCGCTCTGCGCCCAGCGCCGGCGCAGCTTGGCCGGGATCGCGCCGAGCTTGCCCGGCAGCCTGGCGCCGGCGGCCTCGGCGATCTCCCAGGCCGCCACGCGCGCCGCGGCGAAGCCCGGCGTGAGCGCGCGCCCGGCGCTGAGCGGGATTTCGTAATCGGCGTAATATTTCTTGTAGGCCTGCTCGCCCTTTCCGAGATCGACGCGCTTGATCCCCGCCTCGTCGGCGCGCGCGATGATCGCCTCCAAGAGAAGCAGTCCGGGCGACGCCGCGGCAAAGCGCGAATCGTAGGCGGGGATCCAGGAATGATAGGTTCCGCCCGCCAGAAGGCCCATCTCGACCGCCGCCAGGCGTTCGCCGAAATAGAGCGAGGCCATGAGCCCTCGTAGGGGACCGAAGCTGCGATGGGCGGCGGCCTCAAACACCTTTCCGGTCCAGCCGCGGCCGAACACGTCGTAGAGGCCGGAAGAGCGGTATTGCTCGCCCTTCATCACGCGCAGGGCGGCGAAGCGGCGCGCATCGGGATCGCCGAAGACAAGGCGCGCGGGGCCGAACTCGCGTTCGGCTTTCTTCAGCCGGCGCGCCGTCTTCTTGAAATGATCCTTGAACAAGGCGCGGCGGCGCTCGCGCCAGGCCTGCGCGCCTTCCGACAGATCGACCACCGCCGAGCCGGCGCGGTCGCGCGCCTTGCCCGGAGCCTGCCCGATCCAGTTGTCATAGATCAGCGCCTGCGCGCCCATCGCCTTCAGAAGCGCGTCCGGCGCCACGGAGAAGCCGGGCTCGGCCGCGAAGCCCTGATAGTCCGACAGGGGCGCGCCCACCGGCCGGGCGATGCCGCCCACCGGGGCGTGATAGGCGAAATACCCCACCGGGCGGGCGTTCCGCTCGGCGATCACCACGCGCACGTCATGGCGTTCAGCGTCGATCAGATCGGCGAACTCGGGCAGAAGGTACGGACTGGTCAGCCGGCCGCCGGGCTGGGCCAGATCGCGCCAGGCTTCGCGATCGCGAACGCCGACTTCGCTCAAAGCTGTCTCAAACAGACGCATGGCGGGGTCTCCGGGCTGCTGCACGCAGGATGAAATGCAAGGCGCGCGCCGGGCGCGAATCCGCTAAGGTCCCGTTTCGTTCCAGTTTCGGGAGGCGACGCGATGAACGAACTCTATCTGGGTCTGATCGTGCTCGGCGCGGGGGTGCTGGTGCTCGCCGCGGTGGGCTTCTACGCGCTGAAGAAAGCCTGGAGCGAAACCGACGCGGCCAAGGCCGAGCTGAAGGCCGCCGAAGGCGCGCTCGCCGAAACCCGGCTGGAGCTCACCGAGGCGCGCACCCGCGCGTCGCGCGTGGACGAGCTGAAGGCCGAGCGCGCCAGCGAGGAGGCCATGCGCCGCGAAGCCGAGCGCGCCCTGGCCGAAGCGCGCACCCAGGCCGCGCGCGTGGCCGGGCTGGAGGCCGATCTCGCCGAAGCGCGCGAGCGCGCCGGCGCCCTGGCGGTGGAGCTGTCCGGCCTGAAGGAGGCCCAGCGCGAGCGCGACGAGTCGGTGAAGGCCGAGCGCGAACGCTTGATGGCCCTGTCTCAGGAAATGAAAGACCGCTTCCAGACGCTGGCCGGCGAGGCGCTGGACGCCTCCACCAAGAAGCTCCTGGAACAGGCCGAGCAGAACTTCAAGGCCCAGCATGAAGCCGCCCAGGGCGGGGTGAAGACGCTGGTCGATCCGATCCGCGAGCGCCTGGATCATTTCCGCCAGCAGGTGGAGAAGCTGGAGCGCGACCGCATCCAGAACGCCGGCCAGATCGCCGAGCAGATCACGCGGCTCTCCCAGGGCCTTAACGACCAGCACAAGGAGACCGCCAAGCTTGTCAACGCGCTGCAGCGCAAATCCACCACGCGCGGCCAGTGGGGCGAGCGCACGGTGGAGAATATTCTCGAGCTCGCCGGTCTGACCAAGGGCATCGATTATGACGCCCAGCACCAGACCCGCGACGCGGAGGGCGCGGCGCTGCGGCCCGATTTCGTGATCAAGCTGCCCGGCGGCGGACGCTTCGTGGTGGACTCCAAGGTCGCGCTCACCGCCTATCTCGACGCGGTGGAGGCGCCCGACGACCAGGCCCGCAAGGACGCGCTGAAGCGCCACGCCAACCAGGTGAAGACCCACGTCAAACAGCTGTCGAAGAAGGAGTACGCCGCCAGCGTGGACGGCGCGATCGACTTCGTCGCCCTGTTCATTCCCGGCGAGAGCTTCTACTCGGCCGCCATCGAGGAGGATCCGGGCCTGTTCGACGAAGCCATCAAGGCGAACGTCATCATCACCACCCCGGCGACCCTGCTGGCTCTGGCGAAGGCGGTGGCCTACGGCTTCCGCCAGGAAAAGCTGGAGCAGAACGCCCAGAAGATCGCCGCCATCGGCGCGGAGCTGCACGACCGGCTCGGCGTGTTCGCCAAGCACATGACGACCATGGGCTCCGGGCTGAAAACCGCGACGGCCAATTACAACAAGGCGGTGGCGAGCTTTGAAGGCCGGGTCATGGTCTCCGCGCGGCGCATGGCCGAGCTTAACGGTCAGACCAGGGCCCTCGAAGGCCCTGCGCCGGTGGACGAAGCCCCGCGCCTGCTCGCCGCGCCGGACGACGCGCCGAAAAGCGCCGCGGAATAGGCGCGGCCTCTATGGCCGGCATCGAAAGAATTCATGGCGCGCGCGGCGATTGAAGCTTGCACGCCGCGTTTCTGCAAACGATTATCATATGCAGAAACGGAGGCCGAAATGACCGCGCTGATTCATTATCTACGATCCGGCGGGCTCCAGGCCCCGCCGCCGCGCCCGGCGCTGAAGACGGCGAGCTATGCGCTCATGCACCTGATCGTGGCCATGGCCGTGGCGTTCGCCCTGACCGGGGATTGGCGCGCGGCGCTCGCCATCGGTCTGGTGGAGCCGGTGGTGCAGACGCTCGCCTACACTCTGCATGAACGCGCCTGGGCCCGCCGCGCTCAGTCGGAGGGTTCCGGCGCGATCGCCGGACACCAGGGTGCTGCGGCGCCATAAGGCGCGGCGAGGCCGGCGGCCAGAAGCGCCTCGCCCAGCTCCGCCCCGTCGGCGCGGCGCACGCGCGCGATCACCCGGCCGGCGAAGCTGCCCAGATCGACGGCCTCCAGCCCGATGGCGGCGTCTTCGAGCCAGGCCTGCGTGAACCGGGTCGCCTCCTCGGCCAGGGCGCGCTCGGCCTCGCACTCGGCGCCGCGGCGCTCGGGCGTGTCGATCCCGGACACCCGCACCCGGGTCTCCACATACTGGCCGGGCCAGATATGGGCGCGCACCTCGATCGTGTCCCCGTCGATCACGCGCACCAGATCGGCCGGCACCGGGCCGGGCAAAGGCTCTGCAGCCAGAGCGGGCGCTGTTGCTAAAACACACCCGATAGAGGCGATAATCCTGAACACGCCCCGAGTATAGGAAAGTTTTCCGCCCTGGGAAACCCGTTCCTCGCCCCGCCCCGCGCCCCGTCCGCCTCACGCGCGGGCACTTCGGCCCCTTCGCTGCGTTAATCGGGCCATGGACAAGAGCGCGACGATCCTCAGCTATGCGGTGCGGCCGCGCGTGGCGCTGCATGTGGGGGCGCTGGCGCTTCTGGCGTTGACGCCGCTGCCGCTGGCGCCGGGGCTCGTGGCGGCCGCGAGCGGCGACTGGCCGTTCGCGATCCGCTGCGCGCTGGTGCTCGCCGGGTTTCTCGCCGTGGGCGTGTTCGGCCGGATGAAAACGCCGCGCGCGCCGCGCCTGAACGAGGCGCTGGCGGTGATGGCGGGCGCCTTCATCGTGCCGCCCGCGGCCATGGGCTGGGCCATGGCGGCCTATGACATTCCGCTGAACGCCGCGCTGTTCGAGGCGGTGGCGGGCCTCACCACGGCGGGCTTGTCGGTTTTGCCGCGCCCGGAGGATCTGAACGACACGCTCCTGTTCACCCGCGCCTGGATGCAATGGATCGGCGGGCTCGGCTTCGCGGTGCTGGTGCTGGGCCTGATGGGCGGCGCCGGGGGCAGCGCGGCGCGCCGATTGAACGAGGTTCAGCCCATGGGCGAGGACCCGATGGCGCCGCTGCGCACGCGCGCGCAGCGCACCTTGCTGATCTATCTCACTCTCACGGCGGCCTGTTTCATCGCGCTGTGCCTGACCGGCCCCGACCCGTTCCGCGCCTTGCTGTTCGCCATGACGGCGCTCGCCACCGGCGGGTTCGCCCCCCACTCCACCAGCGCCGCGGTGCTGGGCGGCTGGGTCCCGCAAATGGTGCTGATCGGATTTTCCGTGCTCGGCGCGGTCAATTTCTCGCTCTACCTGCACGCGCTCGAGCGCCGGGCGCCCGATGCGGGCCTGCGCGGGGAGATCGCGGGGTTTTTCGGCTTCGCCGCGTTCACCATCGCCGGCCTCGCCGTGTTCATGGCGCTGGCCGGGTTCAGTGCGGGCGAGGTGGTGCGCCATGCGCCGTTCATGGGGCTGGCGGCGCAATCCAGCGTCGGCTTCACCAGCATGGACATTGCGGGCCTTCCGCCGGCCGGGCTCGCCTTTCTGATGATCGCCATGTGGATCGGCGGAAATTCCGGCTCCACCGCCGGCGGGATCAAGACCGTGCGGGCGTTGACGATCATCGCCATGGTGCGCCTGACCTTGCAGCGCACCAGCCTGCCGCCGGACGCGGTCACCCGGCTGTCGGTGGGCGGACAGGGGGTGTCCCGCGAAGCGCTGGAAAGCATCTTCACCGTGGTGTTTCTCTCCGCCGGGACGATCTTCCTGGTCTGGCTGCCGTTTCTCGTGGCCGGCTACGGCCTGGACGCGCTCTTCGACGTGGCCGGCGCGGTCACGACGGGCGGTCTGACCGTGGGCGTGATCCGGCCTGAGCTGGAGCCGGGGCTGAAGGCCGTGCTCACCGCGGCGATGATCCTGGGGCGTGTGGAGTTCATCGCCCTGCTCGTCCTCATCTGGCCGCCCACCTGGCTCGGCGGTTCGCCGAAGGAGACCTGAATGCGCATCGTCATCACCGGGCTCACCGCCATGAGCCTCGAAGCCGCCCGCGCGTTCGCCAAGCGCGGCGACGACGTCATCCTCATCGATCCCGATCAGGAAACCTTCGAGGAGGTGGCCGAGGACCTCGACATCGCCTTCATCAAGGGCGACGGCGCGCGCCCCGACGTGCTCGCCCAGGCCAATCCGGACAAGGTGGACGTGATGTACGCCCTGTGCGCGGGCGACAAGGACAACATCATCGCCGCCCTGGTGGCCAAGGCCGCCGGAATCGAGCGGGTGATCCCGAAGATCGAGGACCGCACCTATCACCCGATCTGCGACGAGATCGGGCTCACCGAACGCGTCGATCCCGCCCACGCCATCGCCAGGGCGCTGGTGCATCTCAGCGTGGAGAATGCGGAAACCGGCCTCGATCAGGACGAGGTGGAGCGCGACGCCCTCGGCGAAGGCGAGGAGGAGGACCCGGCGGGGCGCTCTGGAGACGCTTACACCGGGGCGTGAGGGGCGCCCCTACACCGAGCCGCCCCAGCTCAGGCGCTTGAGCTGGTTGTCGAAGACTTTCAGCACCTGGGCGAGGTCCTGGCCGCGCTTGAGGATCTGGCCGCCGGGCGCGACGACCTTGTAGGCGCCCTGCTTGCGGGCGTCGGCGGGCGTCTTGACGATGCGGTAGACGGGAAACTCCGCCGCGTGGCGGAAAATGGCGAACTCGGCGCGGTCCTTCAGACCGTCGATGGCGTAGTCGCGCCATTCGCCGCCGGCCACCATCATGCCGTATACTCGCAGGATCGCATTGAGCTCCGCGCGCTGGAACATCACCGTGTCCGCGCCGGTGGAGACGTTGGCCGGGCCGAACGACATCGCGCTCCTTTCCTGGGCGGGACCGCCCGCTAACCTTTTCGCCGTGTTACGGAAAGTTTATGCTTCGCCGCAATCACGCCTCATTTTGGTCCTTCGAACGCCCCACGCCAAATCCAATTTTCTCAGGCCGGTCGATGCGGGTAAAGCCTTTCGGATCTGGATTCACAGCCCCCCCAGCCCCCCGGGTCCGGCGGGTCGCATCGATCGGCGCTTCTCTTTCCATGCAGGACACGCAACGCAGCGCGCCGGCGCGGCGTTCAGGCTTTGGTGACGCAGCCTCAGTCATGCTGGTGGCGTGCGCGCCCGCCATGGGTTATCGCTAGACCTCCACCGCCCCTCCGCCTCGAACGAGACCGCCCATGATCCTCGCCGATCGCCTGGTCAAACGGTTCGCCGGAAAGACCGCCGTCAACGCGGTGAGCTTCGAGGTGAAGACCGGCGAGGTGCTGGGCTTTCTCGGACCCAACGGGGCGGGCAAATCCACCACCATGCGCATGATCGCCGGCTGCCTGGAACCCGATGAAGGCCGGGCGCTGGTGAACGGGCGCGACAGCGCGCTGCAGCGCCGCGCCGCCCAGGAGCAGCTCGGCTATCTGCCCGAAGGCGCGCCGGCCTATCCCGCCATGACCCCGCGCGGTTTCGTGCGCTTCTGCCTGCGCGCGCGCGGGTTTACCGGGGCAAGGCTGGAGGAGGCCGCCGATCGCGCCTTGCGGCTCGCCAATCTCGGGCCGGCCGCGGAGAAATCCATCGGCGCGCTGTCGAAAGGCTATAAGCGCCGCGCCGCGCTGGCCGCGGCCATCGCCCATGATCCGCCCGTGCTGATCCTCGACGAGCCCACAGACGGGCTCGATCCCAATCAGAAGGACGGGGTGCGCACGCTGATCAAGGAGATGGCGAAGGCCAAGGCGATCATCATCTCCACCCATCTGCTGGATGAGGTGGACGCCATCTGCACGCGCGCCGTGGTCATCGCCGGCGGCAAGGTGCTCGCCGACGACACCCCGGCCAAGCTCGCCGAACTCGGCGGCGACAACACGATCGGGTCGGCCTTCCGCGCCCTGACCGGGCCGATGGGCGAAACCATTGGCCGCATCCGGGGAGGCCGGGCGGCGTGAACGGTCTGAAGGCGGTGTTCCGCCGCGAGCTTGCGGCGTATTTCGAGACCCCGCTCGCCTGGGTCTTTCTCACCGTGTTCGCGCTCGCCGCGCCGAGCTTCGCCTGGCGGGTGGGAAATCTGTTCGAGACCGGACGCGCCGATCTGGCGCCGCTCTTCGATTTCATGCCCTGGCTCTTGCTGGTCCTGATGCCGGCGCTGGCCATGCGCGCCTGGGCCGAGGAGCGCGACCGCGGGACGCTGGAGACGCTGCTCTCCGCGCCGATCCCGCTCTGGGCCTCCGCGCTCGGCAAGTTCCTCGCCGCCTGGGCGGTGGCCGGGATCGCGATCGCGCTGACCTTTCCCATGTGGATCGCCATGAATTATCTCGGCGAGCCGGACAACGCCGCCACCGCCACCGCCTATATCGGCGCCTTCCTTCTGGCCGGCGGCTATCTGGCGCTGGGCCAGGCGCTGTCGGCGGCCACTTCCAATCAGGTGATCGCCTTCGTGCTCGGCGGCGCGGCATGCTTCCTGATCACGGTTGCAGGACTGCCCTTCGTGCTCGACGCCCTGTCGGCGCGCCTGCCCGGCGCCGCGGCGGAGGCGCTGGCTGAACTCTCCGCGCTCGCCCGGTTCGAAAGCCTTCGCCGCGGCGTGGTGAGCCTTTCCGACCTGGTCTATTTCCTCAGCCTGATCGCGCTCGGTCTCGGCCTCGCCATGACCCTGATCGACAGCCGGCGCGGGGGCGGGCGATGAGCGGGGCGCGCTTTCTCCTGATCATGGCGGCGAGCCTGGTGCTGGGATTTGCGGGGCTGAACCTGTTCTCCGGCGCCGCGCTCGACGGGCTGCGCCTCGATCTCACCGAGCGCGGGCTCTACCAGCTCTCCCCCGGCGCGCGCGAGGTCCTCGCCCGGATCGACGAGCCGGTGGAGCTGACCTTCTATTACTCGCGCTCGGAAGCCTCGCGTTATCCCGCGATCCGCGCCTATGGCGCGCGGGTGCGCGAGATGCTGCGCACGATCGCGGCGCGGTCCGGCGGGCGGGTGCGGCTGGAGGAGGTCGATCCCGATCCGTTCAGCGCCGAGGAGGACGCGGCCATCGCCGCAGGGCTCGAACCCGTGCCCACCGAGGACGGCGGCCAGATCTTCTTCGGGCTCGCCGGGCGCAACGCGGTGGACGATCAGCGCGTCATCGCCTTCTTCGATCCCGTGGAGGAGGCGCGCCTGGAGTATGAAATCGTGCGTGCGCTGGCCGAGCTGGAGCGCGCGCGCACGCCGAAGATCGCGGTGATCTCCGATCTGCCCTTCGCCCCGGACCGGGAGGGAAACAGCAGCAACCGAATCATCGACGAGCTCGCCGCCGCCTTCGACGTCGAATGGCTGGAAAGCGATTTCGAGGCGATTCCCGGCGACGCCGACGCGCTCTTCTTGCTTCACCCCGCCCCGCTGGCGGAGGAGCAGAGTTATCTGGTCGATCAGTTTGCGCTGAAGACCGGGCGGGTGCTCGCGCTGGTCGATCCCATGGCCCATGTGGCGCTGAAACCTGGCCCGGACGGCCTGCCGCCGGTCAACGCCAACCGCGCCTCCACGCTGAGCCGGCTTCTGGCGGTCTGGGGCGTGGCCTATGACGTGAACACCACCGCCATGGATGCGCAGAACGGCCTGCCGGTTCAGATCGTGGAGGGCGGGCGCACCCGCATGCGCGCCTATCCGCTCTGGTTCACCGTGCCGCCCGCCCAGATGAACGCGGCGCTGCCCGCCGTGGCCGCCCTGTCGCGCGGCGTCAATCTGGGCTCGCCCGGCGTCGTCGCGCCGCTGGAAGGGTTCGAGGACCGGTTCACCGCGATCCTGACCACCAGCGAAGCGGCCGCCCGTCTGGACGCCGACCGCGCCGCCGCCTCGCCCGCGCCTGAAGAGCTGATGCGCCAGCTCGACCCGGCGCCGGACGCGCCGCTGGTGCTGGGCGCGCGCATCACCGGATCGTTCCAGACCGCGTTTCCCGACGGCCCGCCGGCGGGTGATCTCGATCTCGATCCCGGCGCCCATTCCGAGACGTCCGGCGCCGACGCCGAGATCATCGTCATCGCCGACGCCGATCTCCTCGATCCCGCTTTCTACCTGCGCAATGATCCGGCGGCGGGCGAGCAGGTGGTGGCCGACAATCCAGCCCTGATCCTAAATCTCGCCGACCGGCTGGCCGGCGACCCGGCGCTGGTCTCGCTGCGCTCGCGCGCCGGATCGCAACGCCCCATGGTGCGGGTCGAAGCCCTGCGCGCGGACGCCGAAGCGCGCTATCTCGCCTTGCAGGACGAACTCCAGGCCGAGCTCGGCACGGCCGAGGCGCGGCTTCAGGAGCTCACCCGCGAAGGCCGGGCAAGCGCGCTGGGCGGGGCGGGCGAAGCTGACAGCGCCGAGGCCGACGCCCTGCGCGCGCAGATCGTCGACGCCCGCGAGCGCCTGCGCGAGATCGAGCGCGGTTTCCGGGTGGAGATCGACGCGCTGGAGCGCAGCCTGATGATCTGGACGGTCTGGCTGCCGCCGCTTTTCGTCATCGCCTGCGGCGTCGTGTTCATCCTGTCGCGGCGCACGAGGCGACGGACATGAGCCGAGGCCCCGCCCAGCGCCGCCGCAATCAGGCGCTCTTCGCGCTCGGCGCCGCGGCGCTGCTCTTCGTCATGGGCGCGGCGGCGGTCTGGCGTGACGCGGCGCTGGGCGCGCGGCCCGACGTATCCGGCCCCGTGGCGCCGGGCTGGCGCGAGGCCGCCGGCGCGGCCGCACGCATCGAGATCACCACGCGCGAGGAGCAATTCGCCCTGGAGCGCGAAGGCGAGGGCTGGGTCATGCCTTCGCGCGGCGGCTATCCGGTGCGCGCCGAGCGCATCGCCGAGCTGGACGCGGCGCTGGCCTCGCTGAGCTATGAGCGCGCCATGACCCGCGATCCGGAGAAGTTTCCTCGTCTCGGCCTCGGCGCGCCCGGCGAGGGCGGGGACGGCGTGCGCGTGACCGTGCTCGACGCCGGCGGCGCGGTGCTCGCCGACCTCGTCGTGGGCGCGGCGCGGGACGGCGGCGGCGCCTATGTGCGCCCGGCCGGTGCGGAGCGCGCCTACGCCGCCTCCGGCTCGGCGCCCGAGCTGGGCGATCCGGGGCTCTGGCTGGGCCTTGAGTTCTGGGACATCGACCCCTCCGCCGTCGCCCGCGCGCGCATCCGGCCGGAGACCGGCCCGGCCTATTTCGTCCAGCGCGCCGGGATCGCGCAGCGCAACTACGATCTGATGGAGCCGAACGGCTGGCGCCTGGTCACCGGCGGAGCGGCCAACGGCGTCGCCGTCGCCGGGGCACGTCTGCGCTTTCGCGACGTGAAGCCGGCCGATGAGGTGGAGGGCGCCTTCGTGGCGCGCCATTCCGGCGTGACCTTCTCCGGGATCGCCTACACCTTCGATTTCGTCGCCGAGGACGACGCGCGCTGGGCGCTGATCGAGGTGGAGGCCGTCGCCGACGACGCCCAGGAGCGCGCCGCGCGCCTTGAAGCCTTGACCGACGGCTGGGCGTTCCGCGTGTCCGACGACGCCTATGAGCGCCTGACCCGCCCCCTGGCCGCCCTCGCCGAGCCTGCGGCCGCGCCCGCGCCTGAGACGAACGTGGACGGTTGACCCGTCATCAAAACTTCGCGCAGACCGGTACGGGTTGCGGTATTCTACTCGCGGATTTCTGTTCGGAGCCGTTCCATGCGCCTGCCCGTGTTCGCCGCCGCCCTGGGTCTCGCCGCCTGCGCCGCCGAGGAGCCGGCGCCGGAGCCGGCCGCGACGGCCTTTGATTTTCCAACCCTGTCGGGCGAGCCGCCTCTGGTGATCGCCCATCGCGGCGCGTCCGGAGAGCGGCCCGAGCACACCGAGGCGGCCTACAAGCTGGCGCTGGAGCAGGGCGCCGACGTGCTGGAGCCCGATCTGCAGATGAGTTCGGACGGCGTGCTGATCGTGCGCCACGATCCTTATCTCTCCACCTCCACCGACGTCGCCGACCGGGCCGAATTCGCCGACCGCCGCGCCGCGCGCTTCGGCCGCGAGGACTGGTGGGTGTCCGACTTCACCGCGGCCGAGCTTCAGAGCCTGAACGCGCGCCAGGTCTTCGACGACCGCTCCGACGCCCATGACGACCGCTACGGCGTGCTGACCTTCGAGGACTTCCTCGACTTCGTCTCCGAAGAGCAGATCCTGTGCGATTGCGTCATCCCGATCGAACCGGAGGTGAAGAGCCCGGCCGAATACGCCGCGCTCGGGCTCGACCCGCTGCCTGCGCTGATCGCGGCGCTGGAGGCGCGCGACCTGAACATGGACGGCGCGCCGGTGGTGATCCAGTCCTTCGACCCGGCCTTCCTGCAGCGCCTGCGCCCCGAAACCCCGCTGCCGCTCGCCATGCTCTACGCCGGCCCGGCCGAGGACGGCTATGACGCCGACGGCCTGACCTTGCCGGAGATCGCCGCGGTCGCCGACGGGGTGGGCGCGTTCAAGGGCGTGCTGCTCAATCCCGAGGGGACCAGCACCGGCTATCTGGAGGCCGCCCACGCGCTGGGCCTGGAGGTCCATGTCTGGACCGTGCGCGACGACCGCACGCCGATCACCGGCGACACCGTGGAGGAGGAGCTCGCCGCGCTCTACCGGCTGGGCGTCGATGCGGTGTTCACCGATCATCCCGCCACCGCGGTGCGGGTGCGCGACACGCTGGAATAGGCGCGGCCTCAGTCGCCGCGCAGCCTGGTCCCGCAGACCGGATAGACCTGCTCGCGCCCGATCATCCAGGCGGTGGGCCGTGCCGGGAAGATGTCGGCCCAGGCGGTGTCGCACACGTTCAGGCCGCCGGTGAAGGCGCCGAAGGCCGGCAGGACCAGGCGCGATCCGTCCGTGGCGAAGCACCGCCGGCGCAAGGCCCGCCCGCGCACCGCCACGCGCGCGCACGGATGCAGATGGCCGGCGACCTCGCCCGGCTGTGCGCCGGCTTGCGGCTCATGGCGCAGGGTGAGGGGGCCGAGCCGGGCTTCATGGGCGGTGCGGCCGCCGAACCGGGCGGGCGGCTCGGGATCGTGATTACCCTCGATCCACAGCCAGTCCTCCACCGAAGCGACCAGCGCTGCGAGTGCGCGCGCGTCGTCGCCATGGATCCGCCCGTCCGCGCCCAGATCATGGAAGCTGTCGCCCAGCGCGACCACGCGCGCCGGCTTCAGCCGCCGGATCGCGGCGGCGAGCGCCTTCAGGGTCGCGCGCGTGTCATAGGGCGGCAGAAACTGGCCTTTCGCGGCGTAGGCGCTGCCCTTCTCAAAGTGCAGATCGGCCACCAGAAGCGTCCCGGTGGCCAGATCCAGCGCCGCGCCGGAAATGTCGGCGAGGAGTTCGGCGCCGTTCACGCTCATGCGCGCGGCGCCGCGTTGGGGAAGCGTCTGAAGCATGCCGCCAGTTAGGCGCACGAAGCGTGAACACGCAAGGCCGCGGCGCCGCGCCCCGGCGCCCGGAGCGGCTTCAAGCGACACACCGGCTTCCCATTTCGCGCGGCCCCGCCTAGCTTTGGCGCACGCTAAAAAACCTGGGGAGAACCACTATGCGCTCCGCGCTCTTCGCCGCCTGCTCCATCCTCGCCCTCGCTGCTTGCGCGCCGGCCACCGAGACCGCCCCCGCGCCGGATATGGCCGCGCCGGCCGAGGCCCCCGAGATCGCCGCGCCGGCCTATCCCGAAACGCGCACTGTGGACCAGACCGACGTCTATCAAAGCGCGGCGCGCGGGGAGGTGAGCGTCGCCGATCCCTATCGCTGGCTGGAGACCGATGTGCGGGTGAGCGGCGAGGTCGCCGACTGGGTGGCCGCGCAGAACGCCGTGACGGACGCCTATCTCGACCAGCTGCCCGGCCGCGCGATCATCGCCGAGCGGCTCGCCGAGCTGTGGAACTACGAGCGCTACGGCCTGCCGAGCGAGCGCGCCGGCCGGTACTTCTTCACCCGAAACGACGGGCTTCAGGATCAGAGCGTGCTTTACGTCCAGGACGGCATGGACGGCGCGGCGCGCGCGCTGATCGATCCCAACGCCTGGGCCGAGGACGGCACCACCGCGCTGGCCGGCTATCAGGCGAGCCCGGACGGGTCGAGGCTCGCCTATATGGTCGCCGAGGGCGGGTCGGACTGGCGCACCATCCGAGTCCTGGATGTGGACACCGGCGAGGCGCTGTCCGACGAGGTCGAATGGGTGAAATTCTCGCCGCTGTCCTGGGCGAAGGACGGGTCGGGCTTCTACTATTCGCGCTATCCCGCGCCGGAGGCCGGCCAGGAATTCACCGCGCTCAATCTCAACCAGGCGATTTATTTCCATGAGATCGGTTCGGACCAGAGCGCCGACCGGTTGATCCTCTCCGATCCCGACAATCCGGAGGTGGGCTGGCGCGGCCAGGTGAGTGACGACGGGCGCTATCTGATCGTCACCTCCTCCACCGGCACGGACGGCAATGCGGTGGCGATCCTCGATCTCGAAGCGCCGGACGCCGCGCCGATCGCGATCTTCGAAGGCTTCGCCAACAATCATCTCCATGTGGGCAATCTGGGCTCGACCTTTCTGTTCCACACCGATCTGGACGCCCCGAACGGGCGCATCGTGGCGGTGGATCTCTCCGACCCGGCCGCGCTCACCGATCGGGTGGCCGAAACCGGCGACGTGATCACCGGCGCCGACCATGTGGGCGGCCATATCATCGTGGAGCGCATGAAGGACGTGGCGAGCCATGTGGATGTCCACGCCGAGGACGGGACGCTGGTGCGCTCTGTCGAATTGCCGGGGCTCGGCGTGGCGTCGGGCTTTTCCGGATCGCCGGAGCGCGCCGAGACCTTCTACGCCTATGAAAGCCTGACCCAGGCGCCGACGCTTTACCGCTACGACGTGGAGACCGGAGAGAGCGCGGTCTTCCGGGCCCCGGAGCTGACCTATGATCCGGGCGAGTATGTGGTCGAGCAGGTGTTCTACGAGAGCACCGGCGGGGCGCGCATTCCCATGTTCATCGCCCATCACCGCGACGTGACGCCGAACGGCGCGCAGCCGACGCTGATCTACGGATACGGCGGGTTCGCCATCACGCGCCGGCCCGATTTCGACGTGCGCCGCCTGCAATGGATGGAGATGGGCGGGGTCTACGCCATTGCGAACATTCGCGGCGGCTCGGCCTATGGCCGCGACTGGCACGACGCCGGGCGGCTGGCCAACAAGCAGAACGTCTTCGACGACTTCATCAACGCCGGGCGCGCCATGATCGATCTGGGCTGGACAAGCCCGGACCATCTGGCGATCCACGGCCGCTCGAACGGCGGATTGCTGGTGGGCGCGGTCGCGAATCAGGCGCCGGAGCTGTTCGCCGCCGCCCTGCCGGCCGTCGGCGTGATGGACATGCTGCGCTTCAACCAGTTCACCGCCGGGCGCTTCTGGGTGGACGATTACGGCAGTCCGCAGGACCCGGAGCTGTTCGACGTGCTCTACGGCTATTCGCCCTATCACAATATCCCGAACGGCGGGGAGTATCCGGCGACGCTCATCACCACCGGCGACACCGACGACCGCGTGGTGCCCGGCCATTCGTTCAAATACGCCGCCGCGCTGCAGGCCGCCGACACCGGCGGGGCGCCCACGCTGATCCGCATCGAGACCAGCGCCGGGCATGGGGCGGGCACGCCGGTTTCAAAGCTTATTAACGAAGCCGCCGATCGCTGGGCCTTCATCGCCCATCACACCGGATTGCCTGTGGAAGAGCCGGAGTAAAGCTTGTACGTTAAGGCTGTAACGGGCTGAACGGACCCCCTCCCATGCCCTTTCATGGAAAACTGGAGCGCCTGGAGGCGCTGCACGGCGCCTTGCGCGAGACCCGGCCGCGCCCGGACTCGTCTGCGGCGTGGTTCGCCGCCAGCGCCTTGCTCGCCGCCGACGGGGCGCCGGAGGCGCTGGCCGGCGCGGCGCGGGTCCGTTTCGACGCCCTGCGCGCGGCGATGGGCGATCATCGCGCGCCCACCGGCGCCTTGCGCTGGGCCTACGCCGCGATCCTGGTGCGCGGCGACCTGGAGGCGGAAAAGATTGCGGCCCTGCGCGCGGCGCTGCGCGACCGGCGCAAGGCCTCGAAGACCGGCGCCCTTCACGCGGGGGGATCGCGCGCCGCGCTGGTGCTGGCCGCCGGGGACGCCGCGCCGGAACCCGCAGCAGATGCGTTCTTCGCCATGAAGCAGACGCTCAATCCGCCCTGGTGGCGGCGCGATCCCTCGGTCACCGACACCTACGCCGCGGCCCACGCGGTGCGCTGCGACGATCCGCGCGCCGTCCTGCAGGCGCGCGGCCGGGCCGAGGCGGTGTTCGCCGAAGACCGGCGCACCCGCGGCCATAAGCGCTCCGCCGCCCGCGCCACGGCGCTCTACGACGCTGAACCGCGCACCGTACTGAAACGCTTCGACCGGCTGGACGCGGAGCGCAAGCGCGAGCGCATCCTGCGCCATCGCGTGGGGCGCGCCCTACTGCTCGAGTGGGCGGCGGAAGGCCTGGAGGCCGGCGATCTCGACGTGATCGCTCAGATCATCGACGAGCTGCCGCGCAAATGCCACGCCTCCGGCGAGGGCCGCGCGCGCCTGGCCTATCTCGTTCACACCAGCGACCGGACGAGCCCGCTTCCCGGCGCGGTGAGCGCGCTCGCCGCCGTGATCGCAGCCCAGACCGCCGCCATCATCGCCGCCACCAGCGCCGCGACGATCGCCACGACCTCGGCGAGCACTTGAACGCCGTTGAATAAGGCCTCCGGGCGTAATCGGGCTGTCTGCGCGCATCAGCCTCCAAGACGCCCCGGCTGCGCGGCCGGGGCGTTTTCGTTTGACGCCGGGCCGCCGCAAGGTGCATAAGCCCGCTCCCAAGTCCGAAGGAGGACCCTGACGGTGAAGCAGTCCCGCTGAAGACTTCGCCGGCCGCTCAAGGCGGCCTGACACCCGCGCCGGACGCGGGCCGCTTCAGTTGTGAGACTCACCTTGGGACTTCTTGAAAACAAAATCGCGCTCGTCACGGGCGCCGGCCGCGGCATCGGCGCGGCGATCGCGCGCGCCTTCATCGCCGAAGGCGCTTTCGTCCTTCTCACCGATATCGATCTCGACGCCGCCGAAGTACGCGCCGCGGCGCTGGGACCGAACGCATCCGCTTTCCGCCTCGACGTGGCGCGCGAGGCCGACTGGGCCGCCGCCGAAGACCGGCTCTGGGAGGCCGGCGGGCTCGACGTGCTCGTCAACAACGCCGGGATCACCGGCTTTCTGGAGACCACCGGCCCGCACGATCCCGAACATCTCGACCTGGAAAGCTGGCGCGCCGTCATGGCGGTGAACGCCGACGGCGTCGCGCTCGGCTGCCGCACCGCGATCCGCCTGATGAAGGCGAAGGGCGGGGCGATCGTGAACCTCTCCTCGCGCTCCGGCGTGGTGGGGATCCCCGGCGCGGCGGCCTATGCGGCCTCGAAGGCGGCGGTGATGAACCATACCCGCACCGTGGCGCTTTATTGCGCTGAGGCCGGCTATGCGATCCGCTGCAACGCGCTCCTGCCCGCCGCGGTGATGACGCCCATGTGGGACGCCATGCTGGGCGAGGGGGAGCCGCGCGAGGCGATGATCGCCGATATCGAGGCGGGCGTGCCCATGGGCCGGTTCGGGACGCCGGAGGAGGTCGCCGAGGCGGCGCTGTTCCTGGCGTCGGAGCGCTCCAGTTACATGACCGGAACGGGCCTGCATCTGGACGGCGGGATCCTGGCGGGCGCGTCGGCGAGCCCGAAGAAGGCGGGGTGAGTACGGGTGCGTTGTCTCCCCCCGTTTACGGGGGGCGGCCCGGAGGGCCGCGGGGGGCTGCGCCGGCCTTGAGCCTGGAGCCACCCCCTCCGTCCGCTTCGCGGACACCTCCCCCGTAAACGGGGAGGACATCTCCTAGTCGCGCAACAGCGCGTTGATGCTGGTCTTCGCCCGCGTTTGCGCGTCGACGCGTTTGACGATGACGGCGCAGTAGAGATTGGGGACGCCCTTTTCGCTGGGCAGCGAGCCGGGCACCACCACCGAATAGCTCGGCACTTCGCCACGGTGGATTTCGCCGGTCTCCCGGTTCACGATCTTGGTGGAGGCGCCGAGATAGACGCCCATGGACAGGACCGCGCCCTGGCGCACGATCACGCCCTCGGCGACCTCGGCGCGCGCGCCGATGAAGCAGTCGTCCTCGATGATCACCGGATTGGCCTGCAGCGGCTCCAGCACGCCGCCTATGCCGGCGCCGCCGGAAATGTGCACGTTTCGGCCGATCTGGGCGCAGGAGCCCACCGTGGCCCAGGTGTCGACCATGGTCCCCTCGTCCACATAGGCGCCGATATTGACGTAGGAGGGCATCAGCACGGCGCCCCTGGCGATGAAGGCGCCGCGGCGCACCGCGGCCGGGGGCACGGCGCGGAAGCCGGCGGCCTTGAACTCGGCCTCGCCCCAGCCCTCGAACTTGGAGGGGACCTTGTCCCACCACGGCCCGCCGTCGATGCCGCCGGAGACGAGGCGATTGGGATTGAGCCTGAAGGACAGCAGCACCGCTTTCTTCAAGCCTTCATGGACGACCCAGTCGCCGTTTCCCTCCTTCGAGGCGATGCGCGCCTCACCGGAATCCAGCGCCGCGATCGCCGCCTCCACCGCCTCGCGCACCTCGCCGCCGGTGTCCGGACCGATCGCGTCGCGCTCGTCGAAGGCCTTGTCTATGACGGCTTGAAGGGCGGTGTCGAATGGCATGGAAACTCCTCGCTGATGCTCGCGGCGCGGCGACCATAGACGATCGCTCCGGAAGGCCAAGATGTTCCGCGCGGCGCTTCGGGCGAGGCGCTCTTTCCAGATTAAGCGTCGGCCCTCACCCGCCCGACAGCGTCAGGACGCGCGCGCCTTCAGGGGCGGTCTGCGCATCCCAGTCGTCGCGGATCTGGAAATAGGCGCCCTCGGCCCAGGGCGCGGCCAGATCGCCGTGATGGGGCGAGAGCGGGTGGCCGCTCTGCCCGGGCGCGAACATGAAGCGCGACTCGTTCAGGTCCGAGAGATCGTAGATCGCGCGCAGGCTGGCGGCGTGGAACACGTCGTAAGTGCCCGAGGCGTAGCGGAAATGGGCGACATTGACCGTGGAGCCGTCGCCGGGGACCGCCACGCTGTTTTCGAACATGCGTCCCAGCACGGGCAGGCCGGCGAAGGGATGGGCGAACACCGCCCGGTGCGCCTCGCCCCAGCGCCAGGCGGAGAGGTCGGAGCCGAACCGGCGCGCGGTTTCGCTCATCGCCGCGTCCAGCGCCAGCCCCGCGGTCACCGCGCAGGTCTCCACCCCGTCGGTGCGCACGTCGTCGCACCAGCCGGCCTCCTCGCCCATGAGCACGGACTCCAGAAAGGCGCGGCGCGGTTCATTGTAATGGCGCGCCGCCGCGCCGAGCTCGTCGCTCCAGACCGCGTCGGCGAGCACGCGCAGCCAGGCAGACACGATCAACCCTTCCGGACCGGCCGTGTCGAGCGCGCCGTCCCAGACCTCCAGCAGCGCCAGGGCCTCCGCGCCGAGCTGGGTCTCCGGCTCCGCGCCCAGAAGGGCGGGCATGATCCGGCGCACATGTTCGCTCGTCACGTCCAGCTGCAGGCCGGCGAAATCATCCAGCCCGTGCTGCGCGCGCTCGGCCAGCATCGCCTCGATGCGCGGCGCGCGGTAGACGCCGTAACTGCCCGGCAGGGGATAGGGATAGGCTTCGCCGGCCACCAGATTATTGCCCGAGGCGATGACGCCTCCGGCCGGATTGACCACGCGCGGCAATTGCTCGAACGGCACGAAGCCGGTCCAGTCGCCGGTCTCAGGATCGCGGATCGGCAACAGGCCGGCCGTGGTGTAGCCGATGGTCCCGTCCACCCCGGCGTAATGCATGTTCTGCATCGGCGCGGTGAAGCCGCGCCCGGCCTCCACGAACGCCGCCCAGCCGTCCGACAGCATGATGGCGAGCGCCGCGTCGGCCCCGCGATTGCCCGGATCGTCGAGCGTGGAGCGCCGCACCACCAGCGCATCGGGATCGAAAGCCGAGAGGTCGAACCAGTCCGCGCTCAGGACCGGGCCCTCGCCGGTCTCCCTGATGGTGATGTGGTCCGGCTCGCGCCGGCCGCGCACGGCGATCTCCACCGTGCGCTCGCTCGTCTCCACCGAATCGGCGTCGCGTTCGACCAGGTCGATGACGTCGAACCCGGTGTTGGTGAAGCCCCAGGCGCCGTGGGCGTTGCGGCCCAGGAGCACGAAGGGCGCGCCCGGCGCGCTGGCGCCGACGACCGGACCGGTGGAAAGCTCAAGGCGCACGAAATACCAGATCGCCGGGGTCGTCAGACCCAGATGCGGATCGTTGGCGAGGATCGGACGGCCGGTCTCAGACAACCGGCCGGCGATCACCCAGGCGTTCGACCCTGGAAGATTGTCCGGCTGGGCGCGCGGCGCGGCGAGGGGCTCGGCGTCCGGCGGCGGGGCGAGATCGCTGACGCTCACCCCGTCCAGCGCCGCGCGCACGTCGCGATCCTTCAGCGTCGTCGGCGCCCAGGCGGGAAACCCGGCGAGGAAGGCGTTCAGCCGTTCAGGCGAGAGGATGTCCTCAAGCCGGGCGCGGTCGATGTCTTCGCGCTCGCCGGCGGCGAGATCGTCGGCGAAAGACAGAAGCACCGCGGCGGTGTCCTCCACACTCCAGGGTTCGGGGCGGGCGCGGAGGATGAGATATTCCGGGGCCGCCGCCCCCTGGGCCAGGCGTGCGTTCACACCCGCCGCGTAGGCTTCGATCACCGCGCGCGTCTGCGGCGCCATGTCCTGCACCAGGCTTTCGGCCAGCCGCGGATAGCCCAGCGTATGCGCGCGCGCGTCGGCGCGGACATAGTCCGGGCCGAACAGGGCGCTCAGCCGGCCGCGCATATAGCGCCGGATCAGATCCATCTGGAAGAAGCGTTCAGAGGCGTGTGTGAAGCCCAGCGCGAAATACACGTCGGCGTCGCTGTCGCCGAAGATATGGGCGACGCCCGTCGCGTCGCGCACCACCTGCGCGCCGCCGTCGAACCCGGCGAGCGCGATCTCGCCGCGCTCCACCGGTTTGGAGGCGTAAAAGCGCTGAACCACGAAGGCGGCGAGCGTCACGGCGAGCACCAGGACCAGCACAGCCAGCGCGGCCCCCGCGCGTACGAACCATCGAACCATGAACCCCTCCCCGGCATCACGCCGCGCGAGCTTATCAGGGCTGGGCCGGGAGAAAAGCGCGCCCGGCGCCGAACGGCACGCGCCAGGCGCACGCTCACAAGGTTCGCGTTTAACAGGACGGAAACCGCTTGTACGCCAGTATGTTCGAAAGCTTCGGGGTATCGCCATGACCGCAATCGTCAAAGCCTGCCCGCCCGCCGGCGAAGGAAGCGCGACCTGCGCCTGCGCCCAGCCGGTTCCGACCGCATTCAAGTTCGCGTTTCAGCCCATCGTGGATGTGCGCGACCGTTCGGTTTTCGCCCAGGAAGCGCTGGTGCGCGGCCCTGACGGCGAAGGCGCCGGGACGGTGCTGGGCGCGGTGAACGCCGCCAACATGCACGCCTTTGATCGGGCCTGTCGCATCGGCGCGGTGAAGGCCGCCGCCCGCCTGCTCGGCGGCCGGCGGGAGCTGGTGTCGTTGAACACGATGCCGAACTCGGTCTACGACCCTGAAACCTGCCTGCGCACGACGATCGCGGCGGCGAAGACGGCCGGTTTTCCCATCGATCGCATCATGTTCGAGATGACCGAGCACGAAGCGATCCAGGATCTCGACCACTTCACGAAGATCGTATCGTCATACAAGGACATGGGCTTCGTCACTGCGATCGACGATTTCGGCGCCGGCAGTTCGGGCCTCACCCTGTTCGCCTCGGTCCTGCCCGACATCGTCAAGCTCGACGCCAGGCTGATCACCGGCGTGCACAAAAGCCGGGTTCAGAAGGTGGTGGTGGAGAACATCGTGGACCTGTGCTCGAAATTCGGGATCGGCGTGATCGCCGAAGGGATCGAGGAAGCAGCCGAAGCGCGCACGCTGCGCGAGCTCGGCGTCTATCTGTTCCAGGGCTATTATTTCGCCCGCCCCGCTTTTGACAGCGTAACGCCGGACGAAGAGTTGGTGTGGGTTTAGGTCACCGCGCCCCGTTTCGAGAACCGCGCCTCGCGATACCGCCCGCTGCGCACCGTCTCCACCAGCGCCTCGGCGGCGTCGAACACCTCGGCATGGCTCAAAACCAGCGGTGAAAAGCCGAAGCGCATCAGATCCGGAGCGCGGAAATCGCCGATGATCCCCTGCTCGATCAGCGCCTGAACGATGGCGTAGCCGTCCCCATGGCGCACGCTCACATGTCCGCCGCGAGGCGCGCCGATCCCCGGCGAGACGCAGTCGAGACCGAGCGGCGCGATGCGCGCCAGGAACAGATCGCCGAGCGCGCGGGCCTTGGCCTCCAGCGCCGACAGATCGAGCCCGTCATGGAGCGAGAGCGCCGCGTGCAGGGCGGTCATCGACAGGATGGGCGGCGTGCCGGCGGCGAAGCGGCCGATACCCTCGGCGGGGCGGTAGCCGTCGGTGAATTCGAACGGATTCTGATGGCCCATCCAGCCCGACAGGGGCTGGGCGAGATCGCCGCTGACGCTGGGGTGGACATAGACGAAGCCCGGCGCGCCGGGTCCGCCGTTGAGATATTTATAGCCGCAGCCCACGGCGTACCTGGCGCCGCGTGCCTCCAGACTGGTGTCGACAAGCCCTGCGGCGTGGGAGAGGTCCCAGATGATCGACGCGCCGCGGCGCGCCGCTTCGCGCTCTTCGGCTTCGATATCGACGATCTCGGCGGTCTTGTAGTGCACCGCGCTGCGGACCAGCACGCCGCCGGGTTCGGGAAGGCCCGCAACGCCTGCGCCCGGTTCGATCAGCGAGAAGCCGGCGCCGGAGAGCCTGGCGAGCCCCTCCAGGATATAGCCGTCGGTGGGAAAATCGCCACGCTCCACCGCGACGAGGCCCGCGCCCCGGGTCACCAGGCTTGCGGCGAGCTTGAACAGATTGACCGAGACGCTGTCGGCGCACAGCACCGAGCCCGCCGGCGCGCCGATGAGCCGGGCGATCCGGTCGCCGGTGCGCAGGGGCAGGTCGATCCAGCCGGCCGTGTTCCAGCTCTTGATGAGATCTGTGCGCCATTCGGTCTCGATCGCCTGGTGCAGCGCGTCGCGCGACGCGCGGGGCAGCGGACCCAGCGAGTTGCCGTCCAGATAGATGACGCCGTCCGGCACGTCGAACGCCTCGCGCCGGCCTGCGAGCGGGTCGGCGCGGTCGAGCGCTTCGGCGTCGGTGCGCGACGTGACGCCGGCGATGTCGAAGGCCATCTCAGATCTCCCTTAGCACCGCGCGCACCGGCGCAGCGTCGAGGCCGACGAGCTTGAGCGGCGGTGCGATGAGCTCGTACCGGCCGGGCCGAACCGCGTCGAGCATCAGGCCTTCCAGGATGCGCAGATCATGGGCGGCGACGCGGTTATGGGCGTCCATGGTCTTGCTCTCCTGCGGGTCCAGCGAGGGGGTGTCGATCCCGATCAGCACGCCGCCCTGGCTAGCGAACCAGTCGATCAGCTCCGGCGCGACGGCGCAGAACTCGGCGTCCCACCGGTCCTGCGGCGCCTTGGCGTACGTGCGGATGAGAAGCCGCGGCTCGGGCGCGGTCACCCCGGCGTCGAAGAGACCCGCATGCAGCTGGGACAGGGTCACCACCGGGCTCGCCCCTATGACGTGAATGACGGTGGCCGGGCCGATATAGGCCTCCAGGCTGACCGACGCGATGTCGGCGCCGTCGGCCGTGTAATGCAGCGGCGCGTCCGCGTGCGCGCCCGTATGGGTGCTCATCACGGTGCGCGAGACATTTACCGGCGAGCCGCCAACCATGTCCCAGGTGCGCTCGAACGCGACCGGCGTGTCGCCCGGCCAGACCGGCGTCTTCGGCGAGATCGCCGGGGAGATGTCGATCAGACCGGGCACGGGGCCTAGAGCGGCCCGCGCGCGGTGATGCCGCCGTCCACGATATGGCACTGGCCGGTCATGTAGCTCGACGCGTCGCTCGCCAGGAAATGGATGGCCGCGGCCATGTCTTCCGGCTGGCCCACGCGCTGAAGGGAGAAATTGCGCTGCATCATGTCCTTCAGCTCCGGATTGGAGGTGAGGGCTGAGGCGAGCTTGGTCTCGGTCAGGCCCGGGCACAGCGCGTTCACCCGCACGCCATAGCCGCCGCACTCCTGGGCGAGGACCTGCGTCATCGAGATCACCGACGCCTTGGTGATGGAGTAGACGCCCTGGAAGAAGCCGGGGCGCATGCCGTTGATGGAGGCCACGTTGACGACGGCGCCGGACATTTGCGGCTTCATGAACTCCTTGATCGCCAGCGCGGAGAGGTAGAACGGCCCCTTCACATTGACGTCGAAGGTCTTGTCCCAGGCTGAGTCCGGGCAATCGATCGCCTCGCCGAAATGCGGCGAGGTCGCGCCGTTGTTCACAAGGATGTCGAGCCGGCCTTCCTTGGCCTTGATGTCGGCGATGGCGGCCTCGCGGTGCTCGGCCTCGCCCAGGTGCAGCACCATGGCGCGCGCCTTGCCGCCTTCGGCCTCGATCTCCTTGGCGACGCGGTCGCAGTCGGCGATCTTGCGGCTGGAGCAGATCACCATGGCGCCGTTGCGCGCCAGGCGCTTGGCCGCAGCCTCGCCGATGCCCCGGCTGGCCCCGGCGATGAGGGCCACCTTGCCTTCGAGCGACAGATCTTTTTCGGACATGCTCGTCCTCCCCTTACGGCTTTTGTTGCGTTGCGCCAGACCCTAGCGGCGGGCCGCGGCGAAGGCGAGAGGGGGTGGTGCTTCACCCCCGGTTCAGCTCAGCTGCGCTTGGTTTTTGCGCATGATCGAGCTCGCACTCGCCTTTCTCGATGCGGACATCGCCGCGGACTGCACGCTGAACGGCGTGCCGCTGCACGGGCGGGTGGAGGTGGTCGAACACTTCGCCGATTTCGACGTGGAGATCGTGGACGGCTTCCCCGATCTGGATGTGAAGCCGGTCACGAGCTTCCCCGACGAGTGCGGGGAATGGGAGTTCGTGGACACGTTTCCAGACTTCACGGTCCGCTTCGTCGACAGCTTCCCCGACTTCACCATCCAGTATGTCGAGCGCTTTCCCGGTTTGCACTGAGCCGCCGGCCTCGCACGGCCCGCATCCACCGCCGCGCCTGCGGCTTTCGCGCCGCACCTCGCCGCCAACCCGTCCCCGGCCGGTTGCCAAGCCTGTGCGCCTGGCGTTCTCTCGAGCGCTTGAAGTTGGGCGCTGTCTTGAGGGGGACGCGCGTTGGACGTGCTCCAGACTCTTACCGGCTGGGTGGAAGCGGCCTATGAAGTCCTGCCCGTCTGGGCCCGGCTCGGGCTGGCGGGGCTGGGGCTGATCTACCTTGTCTGGATCGCGCTGTTCCTGGCCCAGAGCCGCATCCTCTATTTCACCGATCCCACGCGCCGCGATCCGGCCGAGCTGGGCCTGCAGCGCGTCCAGGAGGAAGAGCTGCGAACGCCCGACGGCGAGACCCTGGTGCTCTGGCGCGCCGAGCCGGTCTGGAAGGGGGCGCCGCACGTGCTCTATCTGCACGGCAATCGCCGCGCTTTGTGGCGGAGGGCGCGCTTCTTCCGCATGTTCCTGGCCGCCGGCTGGGGTTTCACCGCGCTCGCCCATCGCGGCTTCAACGGCTCCACCGGCCGGCCGAGCGAGAAGAACAATGTCGCCGACGCTCAGCTGGTGTTCGATCATCTCACCGCGTCCGGCGTTCCGGCCCATGCGATCGTGGTGTACGGCGAAAGCCTCGGCTCGGGCACCGCAGTGCAGCTGGGCGCGAGCCGGAGCGTCGGCGGGGTGATCCTGCACGCGCCCTACGACTCCCTGCGCGACATCGTGCGCTCGCGCACCGCCTGGCTCCTGCCGCGCATGATCTTTCGCGAGCGCTACGACTCCATCCGCCAGATCGCGCGCGTCACCGCGCCCATTCTCTGGATGCACGGCGACGACGACCGGGTGATCCCGCTGCGGCGCGGGCGCAAGCTCTACGACGCAGCGACGGGGCCGAAATACGCCGCGCTGGTGAAGGGCGCGAACCATTTCGGCATCTACACCCAGCAGGTCTTCAACCAGCATATCCGCTTCTTCGCCGAGGCCGTGGCCTGCATGGGCGACGATCCGCGCGCGCAGGGCGAGATGAGCGTCATCGACCCCGTGGTGCCCGACGAGGGCGGCCGGCCGGAGCTAGCGCTGCGGCGAAAAGGATGAAGCGCGCCCCGGACCGGCTCTGCTAGGCTCGCGCCCATGAGCTTTTACGAAAACCATGTCCTGCCCCATCTGATCGGGCTCGCCTGCGGCGCGCCGCAGATCATGAAGAAGCGCAGCCAGATCGTGCCGGCGGCCGAAGGCCGGGTGCTGGAGGTGGGCTTCGGCGCCGGCCCGAACCTCGCCTTCTACGACCCGGCCAAGGTGACCCGGCTGTTCGCGCTGGAGCCCAGCGCAGGCATGCGCCGCAAGGCGGCCAAAGCCATTGCGGACAGCCCCGTCGACACCGAGGTGATCGACCTGTCCGCCGAAGCGATCCCGCTCGAGGATGCGAGCCTGGACACGGTGGTGCTCACCTACACCGCCTGCACGATTCCCGATGTCGACGCTGCGCTCGCCGAGATGCGCCGCGTCCTCAGACCCGGCGGGACGCTCCTGTTCTCCGAGCACGGGCGCGCGCCGGACGCGGGCGTATACAAATGGCAGCGGCGGATCGAGCCGGTGTGGAAGCCGATCGCGGGGGGATGCCATCTCACCCGGAAGATCGACGATCTGATCACCGGCGCCGGGTTCAGGATCGATCGGCTTGAGGCGGACTATTTGCCCAAATCGCCGAAATTCGCGGCGTTCAATTATTCCGGATCGGCGAAGATCGCGTGAGCCTTGAGGGCGCGGGAGGGGCGGGCTAAGCCTGTCTCCCCGTCCCCGCTCGCGGAGCCCGCCCCATGCGCCTCGCCTTAATCGTCGCAGCTTTTCTGCTCGCCGCCTGTGCGCCGTCCGCCGAACCGCCCGAAGCACCCGTCGCGCTCACGGTGTTCCATGAAGGGGGAGGGGCAGAACCCGAGGCGCTGGGCCTTTTGAACACCTGGCGGCTCTCCGGTCCGGCGACGGCGATGACCGTGAGCGATCTTCGCAGCCTTCCGCAGACAACGATCGAGACCGGGTATCCGCTGGGCGCAGCGGCGCAGCACTGGTCCGGGCCGCGCCTCTCCAGCCTGCTCGCCGCGCTGGACGCGGCGGACGCGGGCGCGCGCCTGACCGCGGTGGACGGCTATCAGGTGGAGATCAGCTCCGAGGACATCGACGCCTATGAGCCCGTGCTCGCCATTCGCCGCGACGGCGACTTGCTGGGCCTTGGCGGGCTCGGCCCGGCCATCCTCGTCTGGCCGCGCGACACCGATCCGGCGCTCGCCGACATGCCCGACGACCAATGGCCCTGGGCGGTGTTCGCGATCGAGGTGCTGGAGCCAGGCAATGGCTGAGGCCGGCAAGCCCGCTGCGAAGAAGAAGGCCGCAAAGCGCCGCCCGCCGGGCCTCAACAAGGAACAGGCCGAAGAGGTTTTCGCACGCCTCGCCGAAGTGCTGCCCGACCCCAAGACCGAGCTGGAGTACCATTCGCCGTTCACCCTGGTGGTCGCCGTCGCCCTGTCGGCGCAGGCCACCGACGTGGGCGTGAACAAGGCGACCCGGCGCCTGTTCGCCGAGGCCGACACGCCCGAAAAGATGCTGGCGCTCGGCGAGGACGGCGTGCGCGAGCACATCAAGACGATCGGCCTGTTCCGCAACAAGGCCAGGAACGTCATCGCCCTGTCGAAGATGATCGTGGAGGAGTTCGGCGGCGACGTGCCCGAGACCCGTGACGAGCTGGTGAGGCTCCCCGGCGTCGGGCGCAAGACCGCCAACGTGGTCCTCAACGAAGCCTTCGGTCAGCCCACCATCGCGGTGGACACCCATATCTTCCGCGTCGGCAACCGCACCAGACTGGCGCCGGGCAAGACGCCGGACGAGGTGGAGGCGCGTCTCGAGCGCATCACGCCGGACGCCTATCTCAAAGGCGCCCATCACTGGCTGATCCTGCACGGGCGCTATGTCTGCAAGGCGCGCAAACCGGAATGCTGGCGCTGCGCCATCGCCGATCTGTGCCGCTTCAAGGACAAGACGCCGGCGCCGAAATAGCAGGGGGCGGGCGCATCCTCCGCCTTGATTTCGCCAAGTGAAGCGGGATCATACCCGCCGCACGCCCGGCTTGTTTTCAGGATTACCGAGGGGATCCGCCATGTTTCGCCTGTTCGCGCTCGCCGTTCCGGTTCTGGCGCTCGTCGCCGCGCTGACGTCCCCCGCCGAGGCGCAATCGCGCCGGGAGCTGGCCGCCCGGCTCGACGCCGCCGAGGCCCGGCTGGCCGAAATCGAAGCGCGCGCCCTGCAGGGCGATCCGGTGGCCGAAACCCTGATGACGCGCGTCGATGCGCTGGAGCGCGAACAGCGCGTGCTCACCGGAGAGATCGAGCGGCTCGCCTTCGAAAACCGCCAGCTTCGCTCGCAGGTCGAGCAGATGCAGCGCACGCTGAACGCCCTCCTGGAGACCGGCGTGCAGGCCGGCGCCTCCGATCCGCGCGCCGGCGACGGCCCGGCGCTGCTGGAGCCGAGCGAGATCGATCCCGACGATCCCTTCGCCCAGGCCCGCGCCGACAGCGTGCGCCCGCTGCAGGCGCCGGACGGGCGGCGCCCCATGAATCCCCAGACGCAGACCGGCGCGGCGGCGACGGGTGAGACCGGCGGTCCGTCGGAGCTGTCCGGCGCCAATGCAGTCGCCGATCCCGACACGCTCTACCAGCGCGGCCGCACCCGGCTTCTCGAAGGCGATTTCGCCGGGGCGCAGGAGGCGTTCGAGGCGTTCACCTTCGACCATGGCGAGGACCCGCGCGCCGACGAGGCCTGGTACTGGCTGGGTGAAACCCATTTCGTCAGCGGCGAGCTGGATGCGGCGGCCGACGCCTATATCGCCTCGCTGCGCGCCGATCGGCGCGGCGAACAGGCGCCGGACGCGCTGGTGCGCCTGGGCGCCTCGCTGGCGGGCCTCGGCGAGACCGACCGCGCCTGCCAGGTGCTCGCCACCTTCCCGACCGAGTTCCCCAACGCCTCGGCCGACGCGCGCCGCAAGGCCGACCGCGAAAGCGCGCGCATCGGCTGCGATTAAGTGACGCGTCTGGCGCTCGGCCTGTCGGGGGGCGGGGATTCCACCGCCCTGCTGCTGGCCTTGCGCGAGGCCGCGCCGGATATCGCGCTGCACGCCTATATCGTCGATCACGGACTGCGCGCCGAAAGCGGCGACGAGGCCCGCCTGGCCGCCGATACGGCCCGCGCCGCCGGCGCGGCGGCGCGCATCCTCGGCTGGACCGCGCCGCGCAAGAGCCAGGCCCGCGCCCGGGTCGCCCGTCACCGCCTGCTCGCCGAGGCCTGCCGCGCCGACGGCGTCTCGATCCTCTGCCTCGCCCATACGCGCGAGGACCGGATTGAGACCCTGCGCATGCGCGCCCGCCGCGCCGGACCGCCAACCCGGCTCGCAGGGCCTGGCCCGCTGGACCCGTCGCCGGTCTGGCCGGAGGGGCGCGGCCTGCTGATCGCGCGCCCGCTCCTCGATCTCACACGACACCAATTGCGGGCCTATCTGCGGGCGCGCGGCGCGGCCTGGATCGAGGATCCCTCCAATGCCGATCCGGCCTATGAGCGCACGCGCCTGCGCGCCGACCCCGTTTCCGAAACGACCAACCGGCGCCTGATCGAACAGAGTGAAGCGGCGAGGCGCGCTCTGGAGGCGGAGAAGGCCGCCGCGCGCGCCGTGCTCGACGCCGGGGCGGTGTTCACCTCATGGGGCGGCGCGCGGCTTGATCCCGCCGCCTTTTCCGGCGACGGCGCGCCGCGCGCCTTAGAAACCCTGTTGCTGGCCGTGTCCGGCCGCGCCGAACCGCCCGCGCCGGGCCTGGTGGAGTCGGGGCTGCGGGCGGTGCAGACCGGCGCAAGCTGGACCGGCGCCGGCGCGCTGCTGACGAAAACCGGCTTCCTAGGCCGCGATCCCGGCGCGGCGGGCCGGGCGGACGGGGCGCCGGCGCCGGTTCTCCATCTGGCCGAGGGAGAGATCGGCGTGTTCGACGGGCGCTGGGAGATCGGCGGTCCGGCCAGGCTGGAGATGCTTGGCGCGCGCCGGCCCGAGGGTGTGGATTTCGGCGGGATTCCTGCGCCGTTTCGCGTCAGCCTGCCCTTCGAAGCCCAATCCGGCGCCGTGATTGCAGGCGAGCGGTCCGGAGCCCGGCTGATCGTCGCCGAACGAATCACCGCCCGGCTTATGGCGCTGAAGGCTCCGGCGTGGTTTGATGGGGTTTGTGCTGAAGCGCGCGCCTGCGCCGCACTGGCGAAACCGCGCGCGCGGTCCAATATTGGATCGTGACGGTAATACGATCCGGTCCCTGACGGGCCGCGCGCGGCCGGCGCGACTCCCGGCGCGAAGCAAGGATGCGATCTAGATGAATATGCGCAACATCCTGGTCTGGGCGATTTTGCTGGTGCTGCTCCTGGCGCTGTTCAACATGCTCCAGGGCCCGTCCCAGCCGCCGGCCAGCAACGAGATCAATTATTCCAGCTTCATGGATCAGGTCGAAGCCGGCCAGGTCGACGAGGTCACGATCCAGGGCGACACCATCACCGGGACGACCACGGCGGGCACGAGCTTCCGCACCACGGTGCCGGCCGACGCCAACGTCACCGCCGCGCTGCGCCAGAACGAGGTGGACATCACCGCCCGCCAGGACGACAGCGGCGGGATGAGCCTTCTGTCGATCCTGATCGGCTGGTTCCCCATGCTGCTTCTGATCGGGGTGTGGATCTTCTTCATGCGCCAGATGCAGGGCGGCGGGCGCGGCGCCATGGGCTTCGGCAAGTCCAAGGCCAAGCTGCTCACCGAAAAGACCGGCAAGGTCACGTTCGACGACGTCGCCGGCGTGGACGAAGCCAAGGAAGAGCTCCAGGAAGTCGTGGAGTTCCTCAAGGATCCTTCCAAATTCCAGCGCCTGGGAGGCAAGATCCCGAAGGGCGCGCTGCTGGTCGGCCCTCCGGGCACCGGTAAGACCCTGATCGCGCGCGCCGTGGCGGGCGAGGCGGGCGTGCCCTTCTTCACCATTTCCGGCTCGGACTTCGTGGAGATGTTCGTGGGCGTGGGGGCCAGCCGCGTGCGCGACATGTTCGAACAGGCCAAGAAGAACGCGCCGTGTATCATCTTCATCGACGAGATCGACGCGGTGGGCCGTTCGCGCGGCGCCGGGCTCGGCGGCGGAAACGACGATGGCGAGCAGTCGCTGGACAGGCGTCTGGGGGTTGAGGACGGATTCGAGTCCATTGAGGTCATCAGCCTCTTCGCCGCGACCACCCGTCCCGGCGTGCGTGACCCGGCGCTCCTGCGCCCCGGCCGGTTCGACCGCCAGGTCACCGTGCCCAATCCGGACGTCACCGGCCGCGAGAAGATCCTGAAAGTGCACATGCGCGACGTGCCGTTGGGCGACGATGTCAGCCCCCATGTCATCGCGCGCGGCACGCCGGGCTTTTCCGGCGCCGATCTCGCCAATCTGGTGAACGAGGCCGCCCTGATGGCCGCCCGGCGCAACAAGCGCCTGGTCGGCATGGCCGAGTTCGAGGACGCCAAGGACAAGGTCATGATGGGGCCCGAGCGCCGCTCCATGGTGATGACCGAGAAGGAGAAGACGCTCACCGCCTATCACGAGGCCGGCCACGCCCTGGTGGCGCTGAAGGTCCCCGCCGCCGATCCGGTGCACAAGGCCACGATCATCCCGCGCGGCCGCGCGCTGGGCATGGTCATGCAGCTGCCCGAAGGCGACAAGATGTCCATGACCTACGAGGAGATGACCTCGCGCCTGGCCATCATGATGGGCGGGCGCGTCGCGGAGGAGCTGAAGTTCGGCCGCGAGAAGGTCACCTCCGGCGCGGCGAGCGACATTCAGCAGGCCACGCGTCTGGCCCGCGCCATGGTCACGCGCTGGGGCTTCTCCGAGGAGATCGGCCCGGTCGACTATGGCGAGGACCAGGGTGACGTGTTCCTGGGTCAGCAGCTCATGCAATCCTCCAAGATCAGCGCGGAGACCGCCTCCAAGATCGAGCGCGAGGTCAAGGCGCTGGTGGAGGGCGGGCTCGCCGAAGCGCGGCGCATCCTCACCGAGTACAATGAGGAGTGGGAGGCGCTGTCCCAGGGCCTTCTGGAGTACGAAACCCTCACCGGCGAGGAGATCAAGGCGCTCCTGCGCGGCGAGACGCCGACGCGCGACACCAGCGTGCCGCCGAAATCCGACGACAAGACCCCGCCCTCCGGCGCGGTGCCGGTCATCGACGACGAGGACGAAGCTCCCTCCGGCGGCCTCGCCCCGAAACCCGGCGGCGCCTGATCGCGCCGGCCGGCTCGCGGCCTGCACGAACAACCCCGCCTGGAGCGATCCGGGCGGGGTTTTTCTTGCGCGGTGCGGCCTTGAACAGGGTGCGTCTTAACGGAAGGGCGGCTCGTCGAAGCTTCTGAGCTTCCTGGAATGCAGCGCCGCCGAGCCCTCGCGCTTTAGGATCTCCACCGCCTCGATGCCGGCGGACAAGTGCTCGCTGACGCTCTTTTGATAGAAGCGGTTCGCCGCGCCGGGCAGTTTCAGCTCGCCATGGAGCGGCTTGTCGGAGACGCACAGCAGCGTGCCGTAGGGCACCCGGAGCCGGAACCCGTTCGCAGCGATTGTGGCGCTTTCCATGTCCACTGCGATGGAGCGCGACTGGTTGATGCGCCGGGCCTCGGCGAGATAGCGCAGCTCCCAGTTCCGGTCGGCGTAGGTCACCACCGTGCCGGTGCGCAGGCGGCGCTTCAGCGCTTCGCCGGTGTCGCCGGACACCGTCTCCACCGCATTCTGCAGCGCCACCTGGATTTCCGCGATCGGCGGGATCGGGATCTCCACCGGCAGGTCTTTGTCCAGAACGCTGTCATAGCGCAGATAGGCGTGGGCCAGCACGTAATCGCCCAGGCGCTGGGAATGGCGCAGCCCGCCGCAATGGCCCACCATGAGCCAGCATTCGGGGCGCAGCACGGCGAGATGGTCGGTGATCGTCTTCGCGTTCGACGGGCCGACCCCGATATTCACCAGCGTGATGCCGCGCCCGTTCGGCGCGATCAGATGATAGGCCGGCATCTGGAAGCGCCGCCAGGGCGCCGCGGCGATCTCGCCCACCGGGTCCTCGGTCTCGGCGGTGACGCGCACGAAGCCGGCCGCGGACAGCGCTTCATAGTCGTTCTCGCCCTTCAGCTGCTCGGCGGCCCATTCCACGAACGCGTCCACATAGCGGTGATAGTTCGTGAACAGAATGAAGTCCTGCACGTCCTCGCTGGGCGTGCCGGTATAATGCTTGATGCGCTGCAGGGAGTAGTCGGTGCGCGCCGCGTCGAAGAGCGAAAGCGGGCGGGGGACGCCGGGCAGGCTGGGTCGGTCGCCGTTGGGCAGGGCGTCGTCAATCTGGGCAAGGTCCGCATACGGAAAATGGCGCACCAGCTCGGCCGGGCTCGCCGCGTCCATGTCCAGCCCCTCCGCCCCGTCGAGCACGTAGGAGAAGGGGATTTCCTGGGTCGACAGACCGGTCTCTATCCGGATCGGATACTCCCCGGACAGAAGTTCGATCTGTTCGACCAGATAACGCCGGAACCGGGCCGGATTGGTCACCGTGCGCGCATAGACGCCGGCCTCGGAGAATTTGCCGAAGGCCCGGCTCACCGGCGGCACGGGGCCTTCGGGCAGATAGGTGATGCGCAGCTCGGGATAGGCGAAGGCGCCCGCGAATCGCTCGGCCTCGCTCGGCGGCGGACCGCCGTCGAGATAGATCTTCAGCTCGTCGCGCAGCGCCGCCACCGAGCTTTCATAGAGCTCGGCGAGGCGGTCGACGGCCTCCTCGGCGGTCCTGGCCTTCCTGAAGGTCTTGGCGACCGCTTCGGCGGAGACGAGGCCGGATGCGCTCACCTAGTCCTCGCGCTTGACGAAGGTCACCGTGAACAGCGGCTCGCCGTTAAAGGCCGGGGTGGTGTCGCCGTTCTCATCGATGGACTGGAACACCGTCGGCTCGATACGCCCTTCCATGCGGTAGCCGCGATCGGACATGCGGCCACGGTGAAACTCCAGCGCCGCGGCGGTGAAGGTCTTGGCCAGGAAGGTGATGCGATGGGGTTCGTCGGCCATGGCGGGCGCTCCTTTGATGAAAGCCGTCTTCACCCCCTTGCTAGCGTGAAGGCGCTCCGGTTCCAAGGCGGGAAACGCGCCCAGGCTTTGCGCAGGGCTGCAAGGCGCGCTATTTCGCAGCTGCAAAACGAAGAACCGGACCGACACCATGCCCGCAGCGCGCCTTTCCGACTGGACCGTGATGAAATTCGGCGGCGTCTCCGTCGCCGAGCCTGACCGGTGGACCACCATCGCAGGGCTGGCCAAGGCGAAGCTTGCGGCCGGCGCCCGCGTGCTCCTGGTCCATTCCGCGCTCGCAGGCGTGTCGAACGCGCTCGAAGCCCTGCCGGGCGAGGCGCTCGCCGGGCGCGGCGACGCCCATGTGGAGGCGATCAAGCACCGCCACCGCGACTTCGCCGCCAAGGCCGGGCTCGACGCAGACGCGCTGCTCGCCGACGGTTTCGAGACGCTGGACCGCCTGTCCGCCGGCGTCGCGCTCATCGGCGAGGCGAGCCCGCGCGTGCGCGCCGAGCTTCTGGCGCTGGGCGAGTTGATGGCGAGCCGGCTGGGCCTCGCCTGCCTCAAGGCCGAAGGCCTCGCCCCGGCGGCGCTGGACGCCCGCGACGCGCTCGCCGCGCTCAATGACGGCGAGGACAAGCGCGCCTATCTCGACAACGCGGTCTCCGACGCGGCCGACCCCGCTCTCGCCGACCGGCTGGCGGGCGAGACGCTGGTGCTCACCCAGGGCTTCATCTGCCGCAATGCGCGCGGGGAAACCTGCCTTCTGGGCCGTGGCGGATCGGACACGTCGGCCGCCTATTTCGCGGCCAAGCTCGAGGCGGCGAAGCTGGAGATCTGGACCGACGTGCCCGGCCTGTTCAGCGCCGATCCGCGCCTCACCTCCGGCGCGCGCCATCTGCGCGCTTTGTCCTATGAGGAAGCCCAGGAAATCGCCACCATGGGCGGCAAGGTGCTGCATCCGCGCTGCATCGGCCCGGCGCGGCGCGCCGGTGTGCCGGTGGAGGTGCGCTCCACCCTGCGCCCCGATCTCGCCGGCACGCGCATCACCGCCGAACCCGGCGACGACGCCCCGCGCCTGAAGGCCGTCTCGGTGAAATCCGGCGTGCGCCTGGTGGTGATGGAGGGCTCAGGGATGTGGCGCCAGGCCGGCTTCCTCGCCGACGTCTTCGCCGCCTTCAAGGCCGTGGGCGTTTCGGTGGACCTGGTCTCCACCTCGGAAACCAACGTCACCGTCAGCCTCGATCCCGATCCCGGCCTCGACGAGGCCCGGCTCGCCCGGCTGAAGGCCGAGCTCGAGCCCCTGTGCCGGGTGAAGATCATCGAGAACGCCGCCGCGGTGAGCCTTCTGGGCTACGGCATCCGCCGCATCCTGCACCAGCTCGCCCCGGCCTTGGAGATGTTCCAGGACAAGCCGATCCTTCTGGTCAGCCAGGCGGCCAACGATCTGAACTTCACTGTCGTGGTCAATGAAAGCGAGGGCCGGACCCTCGCCGCGCGCCTGCATGAGGAGCTGATCGGCCCGGCGCCGGAAGGTCCCGTCTTCGGACCCAGCTGGACCGAGCTCAACGGCCCGGCGCGCCAGCGCGCCCCGCGCCCCGATCCCTGGTGGATTGAGAAGCGCGCCGCGCTGCTGGAGCGCGCGCCGGAGACCGGCGGGCTCTATGTCTACGATCTCGACACGGTGTGCGCGCGCGCCTCGGCGGTGGCCGGGCTGAAAAGCCTGGAGCGCGCCTTCTACGCCATGAAGGCGAACAATCATCCAGACGTGCTGAAGACCATCCGCGCCGCCGGGCTGGGCTTTGAATGCGTGTCGCCCGGCGAGATCGCCCGGCTGCGCGAGGTGTTTCCCGATCTCAGCCCCGACGAAGTTCTGTTCACGCCCAATTTCGCCCATCGGTCCGAATACGAAGCCGCCCGCGCGCTCGGCGTCCACCTCACCATCGACGGGCTGCACCCGCTGACGGCCTGGCCGGACGTGTTCGCCGGCGCGCGCGTCATCCTGCGGATCAATCCCGACCGGCCGCGCGGCCACCATCAGCATGTGAAGACCGCCGGGCCGAAAGCGAAGTTCGGTATTCCGCTCGCCGCCCTCGCCGAGGCGCGCGAGGCCGCCGCGAGCGCCGGCGCGGTGGTGGTCGGGCTTCACGCCCATGCCGGCTCCGGCGTCGTCGAGCCGGGCCATTGGCGCGAGATCGGCGCCATACTCGCCCACGCCGCCGCGGGCTTTGCAGACGTGGAGATCCTCAATGTGGGCGGCGGGCTCGGCGTGCCCGAACGCCCCGACGCCCCGGCGCTCGACCTTGCGAAGGTGGATGAGGACCTCGCCGCGCTCAAAAAAGCCCATCCCGGCTACCGGCTCTGGATGGAGCCCGGACGCTATCCGGTGGCCGAAGCCGGCGTGCTGCTGGCGCGCGTCACCCAGATCAAGCACGCCTTCGGTGCGCGCTTCATCGGGCTGGGGACCGGCATGAACTCGCTGATCCGTCCCGCGCTCTACGGTGCGCGCCATGAAATGGCGAACCTCACCCGGCTCGGCGAAGCCCCGGCGGGCCTCGCCTCCATCGTCGGCCCGATCTGCGAAAGCGCGGACCTCTTGGGCGCCGAACGCCTGATGCCGGAAACGGCCGAGGGCGACGTCATGCTCATCGCCGAAGCCGGCGCCTACGGCGCGGTGATGGCCAGCCGGTATAACTTGCGCGAGCCGGCGGGTGAGGCGGTGATCTAGGGGGCTGCGCTTTGTCTCAGCATTTGCGCCCCCACCCCCCTCCGTCCGCTTCGCGAACACCTCCCCCATAAAGGGGGAGGACACCCCCTCCGCCCCGCGCTGGCGCGCGGCGCACCTCCCCCATAAAGGGGGAGGACAAACGTGGAGACGAAGGATAAATTCTCCTTTATGGGGAAATCGATCCTGATCCGTCGCGCCAGAGCCTTGCGTCGCTCCATGACGCCGCACGAAACCTTTCTGTGGTCGCGAATGAGGCTGTGGCGAGACGCGGGATTGCGATTTCGCAGACAAGCGCCCTTCCGATCCTACATTCTCGACTTTGTCTGCCACCGCTCAAAAGTGGTCGTGGAGGTCGACGGCTCGCAGCACGCCGATCCCGGTCACCAGCAAGCCGACGCGCGGCGCGATCAGATACTGTTCGATGAAGGCTATCTGGTGATCCGCGTCTGGAATCGCGATCTGCGCCTTGAGGCGGATCACGTGCTTTCCAACATCTTTGACCAGAGCCAAGCCAGATTATCGATGAAAGATCGACCGACGCCGTGACGCTTTGTCCCTCCCCTTCATGGGGAGGGTGGGCCGAGGCGGAGCCTCGGGTCGGGTGGGGTGGGGCCGCCGGCGCGTCGTTTCAGCATTGGCGCTCCACCCCCCTCCGTCCGCTTCGCGGACACCTAGCCCATAAAGGGGAGGACACCTCACACCGCCCTTGGCCGCGTCTTCGGGTCCAGCTGATCGAGCGCCTGCAGCATCGCCGCGACGTGGAGATGGGTCCCCGTCTCGCGCTTCTTCGCCAGCACCGCGTCGCAGGCGCGGTCGAGCGCGGCCTCCCATTCGGCGCGCACGGCGTCCGGGTCGGTCTGGTCCGGCGCGGCGTGTTCGCGCCATTCGAAATAGCTCGCCAGCACCCCGCCGGCGTTGGCGAGAATGTCCGGCGCGGTCCAGATATTGCGCTTCTCCAGCGCCTCATAGCCTTTGTGGGTGATCGGGGCGTTGGCGATCTCGACAATGGCGGTGGCGGCGATTTTTTTGGCGCGCTTGGCGTCGATCACGTCGGACTGGGCGGCCAGCACCAGCACGTCGGCGTCAATTTTCAGCACGTCCAGCGGATCGGCCGGATCGCCCACCCGGCCGGTGGAGGATTTTCGCGCGTCCAGCTCGTCCGCGTCGATGCCGTCGGGATCATGGGCGAGGCTCTTGGAATCGGCCACCGCCACCAGGACGGCGCCGCCTGTGACCGCCGCCTCGATGAACCCGCGCGCGCCCTTGCCGTAGCCCTGCATGGCGATGCGCGGCGCCAGCGCGCCGCCGCAATCGGGCGCGACGCGGGCATAAACCCGCCAGGCGCCTTCGCCCGTGGCGCCGGTGCGCAGATCGAGCCCGCCCCGATCCGCGGGAAGGCCGGTCACCGGCGCCTTTCCGTCCCCGGGCTTGATCTCCAGCGCGTCGGCCATGGCCGCCATTTCGCGCGACCCGGTGGCCACGTCCGGCGCCGGCACGTCGCGGTCCGCGCCGATCGCGTCGGAGAAGGCGCGCGCGTAACTCGCCGCGATTTCCGCCTTGCGCTCATCGGACAGGTCGGACGGGTCCACGCGCACCGCGCCCTTGGCGCCGCCGAAGGGCAGGCCCAGAAGCGCGCATTTCAGCGTCATCAACAGCGCCAGGCGTTCGGCCTCCTCCATGGAGGCGTCCTTGGCGAAGCGCACGCCGCCCTTGGTGGGTTCGCCGCCCTGGGCGAAACGCACACGGAAGGCGTCCAGCGATCCGCCGGGCGCGTCGATGGTGCGCTCCAGCCGATCGGAGGGCGCGGCGAGGCTGCGGGCCGCCTTGCGCAGGGCGTCGCCGCCATGGCGTTTGGCGATGATCTCGACGCGCTTGCGCGCCGCCTTCAGGGGGTCCTGGTCGAACATGGGGCTCCGGTTCGTTTGCGCGCGATGGTAACTGGCGCGCGGACGGGGAAGTTCAACGGCGCGCCCGACACCGGGGGCGAGGCGGCCCGATCCATTTGCCTTTCCCCCCGGCGCGCGCCTATGGTTCGGGCAGCAAAAACACCACCATCCGGGGAGACACCATGTTGAAATCATTAACGGGCGCGCTGGCCGCCCTGGTTCTGGCCGCGCCGGCTTTCGCCCAGGACGGGGAGAGCGCCGACATCCCGGAGCCGCGCTCCTGGGAGAGCACCGGCCAGATCACTGCGGACGGCGAGCGCATCCGCTACACCGTCACGGCGGGCGAGACCTATCTGCGCGACGAGGACGGGACCCCCACCGGCTCGATCTTCTCCACCGCCTATATCAAGGAGGGCGTCACCGACCCGCGCACCCGGCCGGTGGCCTTCGTGTTCAACGGCGGGCCGGGCTCGGCCTCGCTCTGGCTGCACATGGGCGTGATCGGGCCGAAGCGCGTGGTGCTGCCGAGCGAGCCGCCGGGCGATGACGGCGCGGCGCCCTTCGACGTGCGCGACAATCCCGAAACCCTGCTCGACGAAGCCGATCTGGTGTTCATCGATCCCGTGGGCACGGGCTGGAGCCGGGCGCTGGGCGACACCGATCCGACCGAAGAATTCTGGGGCGTGGACGAGGACGCGGCCTCCATCGCCGAATTCATCCGCCGCTGGCTCGCCGAGAACCGCCGCTGGAATTCGCCGAAATACCTCATCGGGGAAAGCTACGGCACCACGCGCATCGGCGCGCTCATGCGCCAGCTGGAATCCGGCTGGAACGACGTCGCGATCAATGGCGTGGTCCTGATCTCCGTGGTGCTCGATTTCAGCCTGGACCACACCGCGCCGGGCAACGAGATCGGCTATATCGGCCTGATGCCCGGCTATGCGGCGACGGCCTGGTATCACAACCAGATCGACCGCAGCGCCTGGAACAATGATTACGACGCCTTCCTTCAGGACGCGCGCGCCTTCGCCACCGACGTCTACCTGCCCGCCCTGGTGCGCGGCGCGACGCTGCCGGCCGAGCAGGAGCGTCAGGTGATCTCCCGCCTGTCCGATTTCATCGGCCTGTCGGAAGACTATCTGCGCCGGGCCAATATGCGCGTCTCGCTGAGCGATTTCCGCGTCGAGCTTTTGCGCGATCAGGGCCTGTCGGTCGGCCGCTTCGATTCCCGATTCACCGGGATCGAGCCGGACGCCATTTCCGACAGCCCGGAGGGCGATCCGTCCGGCTACGGCATTGACGGCGCCTACACCGCGGCCATGCTGGATTATTTCACCCGTGAGCTGGGCGTCGACATCACCGAGCCCTACACCACGCTCGGCGGCGTGCGCGAATGGAACTGGGACGCCGGCCCGGCGGGCGGGGAGAATTCCTACGTCAACGTCTCGCCCTGGCTGGAGCGGGCCATGCGCCAGAACCGCGATCTGCGCGTGCTGGCCACCAACGGGATCTACGATCTCGCGACGCCCTTCTTCGCCACGGAGATGACCTTCAATCGGCCCGGCTATGACCAGGACCGGGTGACGCTCACCTATTATCCGGCCGGGCACATGATGTATCTGCACCAGCCGAGCATCGAACAGCTGGGCCGCGATCTGCGCGATTTCGTGCAATAAGGCTTGGCGACGACGCCAGGGGAGGGGCCTTCCATGAAACGCATTCTGCTCATCGTGGGGGGCCTGCTCCCCGTCGCGCTGGTCGTCGGACTGTTCGCGGCGGGGCTGCGGCTCGCGCCGCTGCATGTGCGCGATTTCGATCCCGACGCCGCGATCGAGCGGGCGGGAGACTATTCCGCCGAGATCACGCGCGATGAATGGGGCGTGCCGCGGGTGATCGGAGAGACCGACGCCGACGCCGCCTTCGCCATCGCCTGGGCCCATGCCGAGGACGATTTCGCCACCATTCAGGAAAGCCTGCGCGCCGGTCTCGGCGCTGAAATGCTGGCGAAAGACGAAAGCGAGGCGCGCACCGCCTACATCGTCCAGCTCCTGCGGGTGCGCGACGACGTGGCGGCGGGATACGCCGATCTGTCGCCCGGCGTGCGTGCGGTGATGGACGGCTACGCCGACGGGCTGAACTTCTACGCCGCCCACCATCAGAGCGAGGCCGAGCCGGACCTGTTCCCGGTCACCGGCGAGGACGTGGCGGCGCTGTCGGGCTTCTTCTCGCCGCTCTTCTACGGGCTCGGCGACGTGCTCTCCTCGCTCGCCGCCCCGGACGTGGAGGACGATCCCTCGCGCGGGCAGGAACTGCAGGTCATGCTCCAGCACGGCCCGGCGGCCGAACTCGGCTCCAACGCCTTCGCCGTGGCCGCCTCGAAATCCGAGGACGGGGCGGTGCGCGCGATCATCAATTCACACCAGCCGGTGGACGGCGCGCTCGCCTGGTATGAAGGCCATCTGTTGAGCGGTGAGGGGTTGAACGTCGCCGGCGGCATGTTCCCCGGCGCTCCGGCGGTGCATCTGGGCGTCAATCCGGGGCTCGCCCAGGCCGCCACGGTGAACCGGCCCGACCTCATCGACGTCTACGAGCTGGTGCGCGACGGCGACGGCTATGTGCTGGACGGCGAGACGCGGGCGTTCGACACCCGCACCGCCTCCATGACCGTGCGGCTGTTCGGCCCCTTCGCCTGGCGGGTGACGCGGCCGGCGCGCTGGTCGGCACACGGCCCGGTGCTGGAGACCGACGCCGGCGCCTACGCCCTGCGCTACGCCACCATGGGCGATATCCGCTTCATCGAACAGGCCTACCGGATGATGCGCGCCGAAACGCTGGACGCATTCGAGGCGGCGCTTCGCATGGGCGGGATGGGCAACACCAACCGCATCGTCGCCACGCGCGAGGGCCGCATCGCGCGCTATTACCTCGCCCGCATGCCCGACCGCCCGGATATTCCCGGCATCGATTGGCGCGAGACCTTGCCCGGCGATCGCTCGGATCTGATCTGGGAGGGCTTCGCGCCCTTCGACGCGCTGCCGCACATGATCGACCCCGAGGCCGGCTACGTGCTCGACGCCAATCATTCCCCCTTCAAAGTCACCACCACCGGCGACGACCCGGACGCGGACGCCTATCCCGAGCGGTTCGGGATCGAGACCGACATGACCAATCGCGGCCGCCGCGCCGTGGCGCTCATGGCGGCCGAAGAAGCGATCTCGCGCGGCGAGCTTCTGGCGGTGAAATACGACACCGCCTATGATCGCGAGAGCTATGTGGGCCGGCTTCAGGCGCGCCTTGCGGGGATGGACTGGGACGCGTACCTCGCGCCCGCCGCCGAAGCCGTGGCGCGCTGGGATCTCGACACCGAGCTCGAGGACACGGAGGCGGCTCTGGGCGTGATGACCGCTCTGCCGCTTTATGAACGCTCCCGTGACCTGGAGGCCCTTTCCGACGAGGATTTGCGCGCCGCGCTTCAATCCGCCGCGGAGACCTTGCGCGCCGCTCATGGCCGCATCGATCCGCCCTGGTCGGAGGTGAATTTCCTCCATCGCGGCGATGTGAAGATTGCGCTGGCCGGCGGTCCGGACACGCTCCGGGCGGTGAATTCCATAATAGACTCAGAGACCGGAACCCTGCGCATGGTCTCCGGCGACGGGCTTCACATGTTGGCCGAATGGGCGCCCGGTGCGGAACTGCCCGAGGTTTTCGCCGTCCACCAGTACGGCGCCAGCCACGACCCGGACTCGCCGCACTATGACGACCAGATGGAGCTCTTCGCCCGTCAGGAGCTCCGCCCGGTTCCCATGAGCGAACAAGCGGTTAGAGCGGCCGCCGTGCGGATCTACCGCCCCGGCGAAACAGAGCCGTAGGCGCTGCGCAGCCTCACCGGATCAGCTTGAGGGCGGCCTCCAGCACCGCCTCCCGGCCCGATCCTGCGTCCAGGCGCGGCCAGGCGACCGGGCCGGGATCCCAGCCCGCCTGCTTGTCCACCACGGCGGTGTCGGCGTCGCTGGGATCGTTGACCCGCGCGGCCACGCGCTCGGCCAGCACGCTGCGCTCGGCGTCGAGCCAGATTCCGGTGAACGCCGCCCCGGCGTTGCGCGCCAGCGCCTCGGCGCGCGCGCGTTCCTCCTCCTGCAGATGCACCGCGTCGAGCACCACCGACGCGCCCGCCTCGAGCGCGGCGCGGGCCTTGGCCCGCTGGCGCTCATAGACGGCGCGGGCGGCCTCGCGGGTGTAGGCGTCGGGCGGGATCCGGTCCGACCAGTCGAGCCCCAGGGACGCCTTGCGCTCCACGTCCGATTTGATCACCCACATCCCGGCCGGCCCGCCGAGCCGGAGCGACAGGGCGTCGGCCAGCGTCGACTTGCCCGAGCCTGAAAGCCCGCCCACCGCCAGGAGCCGGACCGGGCGGGCTTGTGCGAACGCGCCCGCCAGCGCCAGCCAGCGCGCGCCCTCTTCGCTGTCCGCGCCGTCGCGCTTGAAGCTGGTCAGCGCGCGCACCCCGGCGCGCAGGGCGCAGAACGGGTCGAGCAGGCCGGCGCCCGCCGCGCCGAGGCCGTCATCCTCGCCCGCGAGATACTGTCCGGCCAGCGCCGCGGCTTCGGCCCTGAGGTCGAGCCGGGTCAGATCGGCGATCAGAAAGGCGAGGTCGTAGAGCACGTCCACCGTGGCGAGTTCCTCGTCGAACTCCAGCGCGTCGAACGGGACCGGCCGGCCATCGAGGCGCACGATATTATTGAGATGCAGATCGCCATGGCAGCGTCGCACATACCCCGCCGCGGCGCGCGCGTTCAGAAGGTCGCGGCGCGCCTCGAACGCCGTTCCAAGCGTTTCGCCCAGCGTCTCGACGGTGCGCGGGTCCGGCGCGGCGGCGCGCAGGCGCTCGATCAGCGGATCGAGCACGCGGCGGATGCGCCCATGGCCGTCTGCGTCCTCGCTCACCGGAGTCCTTCCGTGGCTCGCCCGCGCCATCGCCGCGAGGCTGCGCGCGTCCACCAGGCCCAGCGCGCCAAGCTCGGCGAGCCGGCTGTAAAGGGTGTCCTGATCGAAGCGGGCCATCACCAGAACCGGCTCGACCCGCGCGCCCTCGCCGTCCAGGGCGAGCCCGTCCGGGCCGCGCGTGATCCAGGCGAGGCGGCGATATAGCTGCGGCGCGGCGGGGGCGTTCAGGTCCAGCTCGGCTTGCAAGGCGGCGCGCCGCTTCTCCACGCTGCTGAAGTCCATGAAGCCGAGATCGACGGGCTTCTTCAGCTTCAAGGCCGTCTCGCCGGCCAGCACGACCACGGCGCCATGGGTTTCGATGGTTTCAACCGCCGCCCCGCCATGGGTCGCCGGATCGGTCAGCAGGGCGATGAGATCGGGATCGAGGCCGGTATCGGGCGCGGCGTCGGTCACGCGCTTTTCTGCGACGGCGCGAACAGGGCCGGGCTCGCGCGCCAACCCGGCGCGCCGGCGAGAAAGCGCAGGCCGGCGTCCGGCGACAACCGCGCCAGCATGGCGTTCAGCCAGAGCGCGCCCGGGTCGGCGCCGTGCTCCAGCCGCCGCATGAGGCGCCGCGCGGCGGCGCGCGCCGGACCCCGCGCGCCGGGCGGGGCGGTGATCTTGCCGCCGCTGGCGAAGCGCGCCGCGGCCGCGTCGCTCCAGCGCGCCAGGCGCACGGCCTCCACGCCGGGCATGAACCGCAGCCCGCCCGCCCCGGCGCGGGCATGGATCACCGCGCCGCGCACGCCCTCGTCCGGGCTCGGCTCCAGCGGCGCCACCAGCCGGCGGCGCAGCACCCTGGCCGGATCCGCCCCGAGCGCGGCGAGCCGGGCGTTCAGCCGCGCCTCGAGGCCCCCGCCCTGATCGCCGGGCCGGGCGAACCGCACCGCCTCCACCAGCGCTTCGCCGCCGGGCAGGATCAGGGTCTGATCAAAGCCGACCCCGCCGGCCTCGGCGAAGGCGGGCGACAGGGTGAAGCCCGGCGCGGCGTCCACGTCCCGGGCCAAGGCGATCCAGGCGATCTGGGTCCAGGCGCGCGCCGGCACGAAGCCGCCGCCGGCCGGGCGCGTCTCCACGAACAGGCGCGCGCGCGCCGCGCCGAGGCTGGTCTCCAGGCGCACCGACTTGCCCTCATTGACCAGGGCGTCGATGCGCACGCCCTCCTCCAGGCGCACGTCCGGCGCGCCGGCGATGCGCTCCAGCGCCTCGTCCTGCACGCTCTGGGCCGGTACGTGGAACAGGCGCACCTTGGCCAGCGGCGCAGCGCGCCCGCCCAGCGTCACGGCGTCGAACTCGGCGCTGACATGGCGCGAAAGCGCGTGGCCGGGCTCGGCCGGAAAGACCCAGCGGCGCGGATTGGCCGCAAGCGCGCGCGGCTCCAACACCAGGACGCGCACGCGCCTGGCCGGATGGGCGAGCGCGCCCGCCAGGCTCAGCCCCGCCGCGCCCGCGCCTGCGATGATGATGTCGGCCTCAAGGGTCATGGTCCGATCATACTCCAGCGCCGCGCCGCCCTGCGACGCCTGCGCGCAGCCGCTCAGGCTTGGATGAGTCGCACGCAAAGGATAGCTTGAACCAATCCCGCACCGCCAGCCTGGGATTTTCAATAGGAGACGCGGCCCCGCGCCGGTGACGCCCATGGACATGCCCCTGACCAAGCGCGCCAAGCGCAAGGCCGCCACCCGCCGCTCCGTGCTGGACGCGGCCCGCACTGTGTTTGAAGCACGCGGGTATGACGGCGCCACCATCGCCGCCATCGCCGAGGCGGCCGGCGTTTCGCCGGGCACGGTGCTGAACGCGGAAGCCACCAAGATCGGCCTGCTCAACGCGGTCATGCGCGACGATTTCGAACGCCTGGGCGCGGATTGCGAGACTCTCGCAGCGAGCCTGTCGGGCGGGGCGCGCGACATGGTCGCGGCGCTTCTGGAGCAGCATCTGGCGCGCCATTGCGCCCAGCTCGACCTGATGGCGGCCATGCTCGGCCATTGCTGGCTGGGGCAGGGCGAGGACTTCCACGCCTTCTACGACAATCTGGACCGCGCCTGGCGCCCGGTGCGCGAGGCTTTGGACCGCGCCGCGTCGGAGGGGCGCATCGAGGCGGACCGCGAGGAGCTGCTCGCCTTCCTGCAGGACGCCTATATCTCGGTGCTGCGCCGCTGCGTCAGCGACGGGCTCGACCTGTTCCAGGCGAGCGCGCTGATGCGCACCCGCCTGGACATGATCTTCGGCGCCGTGGCGAAGGGCTGAGCCTATTCGGCCGGCGTCAGGCGCAGAACGTCGCCTTCCAGATCGTCGACGAGCACGTATACGGCCCCGTCCGGACCCACGCGCACGTCGCGATAGCGTTCCTCACGGTCGGTGAGCAGGTCCTCCACCGAGATCACCCGGTCGCCGTCCATTTCAAGGCGCTGCAGGGTCATGCCGGCCAGGGCCGCGACGAACAGATCGCCGCGCCAGTTTTCGAAAGCCTCGCCGTCATAGAAGGCGAGCCCGGCCGGCGCGATGGACGGGTTCCAGTACCAGATCGGCTGCTCCATCCCCTCCGCGGTGCGGTCCTCGGAGATGATCGTGCCGTTGTAATTGATCCCGTAGGTGATGACCGGCCAGCCGTAATTGGCGCCCGGCGCGATCACGTTCAGCTCGTCGCCGCCGCGCGCGCCGTGCTCATGAGTGAGGACCGAGCCGGTGGCCGGGTTGCGTCCGATGCCCTGTATGTTGCGATGACCGTAGGAATAGACGCCCGGCGCGGCGCCCTCGATCACCGGATTGTCCGCGGGGATGGAGCCGTCGAGATTGACGCGCACCAGCGTGCCCAGATGATTTCCCGGATTCTGCGCCTCGTCCTGATAGCGCCCGCCATCGCCCAGGGTGAGGAAGATCGTGTCGTCCTCATTGAACAGGATGCGCCCGCCGAAATGGAAGCCGCGCTGCTTCTCGAAATCGACCTTGAACAGATCCTCCACATCGCTGAGCGCGGTGAGGTCCTCATTGATCCGGCCGCGCGCGAGCACGGTGCGGTTGGCCTCGGCGGTCCCTTCCGAATAGGTGAAATACACCAGCCGGCTTTCGGCGAAGTCGGGCGCGGCGGCCACGTCCATCAGGCCGCCCTGGCGCTCGACCACCAGATCCTCGGGAAGCCCGGTCACCGGCGCGTCCCGCAGGCCGTCCGCGTCGAGCACCCGCAAGGCGCCGTCGCGCTCGGAAACCAGCATCTCCCCGCCGGGCAGGAAGGCGAGGGACCAGGGATAGGCGAGGTCCTGCGCGATGGTTTCGACGGTGAAGCGCGCCTGCTCGCTCTCGATCACGTCCTGGGACAGCGCGGGGCTGGCGATTGAAAGGGTCAGTCCGGCTGAAAGGGTCAGGCCGGCGGCGGCGGTGCGAAACATGACGATCCTCCCTCAGGTCAAGGCGCGCGCGGGCGCGTCGTGCGTTAACATAGGCGAGGCGCGCCGCGACGGAAGGGGTGAACGGACCGCTTTCCCGGCTTGCCAGCGTCTTCCGGCTCTGGTAGATCGCCCGCCTCTGTTGAAGCGACCCGGCGCGAAAAACCGACGGGGCATCCCATCGGTCCTTCGCGTGTGTTATATTGTCAGGCCAAGCCTGAACCCGAAGAACCGAGGGAGAGAGGACCATCGTTCAGATCGTCGTGCGCGATAACAACGTCGAGCAAGCGCTCAAGGCGTTGAAGAAAAAGATGCAGCGGGAGGGCACCTTCCGCGAGATGAAGCGCCGGAACCACTACGAAAAGCCCTCCGAAAAGCGCGCGCGTCAGAAGGCCGAGGCGATCCGCCGGGCCCGCAAGCTGGCCCGCAAGCGCGCCCAGCGCGAAGGTCTGCTGCCGAAAAAGGCCGGCGGACGCGGTCGCCGCTAGACGCGCCGACGCTTCAGCGACGAGTTCAGGCGCCGCACCGGGTCACCGGTGCGGCGCTTTCGTTTGTCTAGGTTTCAGACGCGAGGCCTATTCCGCCGCGATCGCGTTGGCGCGCGACGCGGGGGTCCAGTCCCGGTGGCGCAGGGCGCGGCCCAGGGTCTTGCGCCCGGCCGCCTCGGTGAAGCCCTGGGGCGTAAAGACCTTCTCGCCGCCCACGAACACCGCGGCCACCACGCCTTCGGAGCGGTTCACCATCTGCTCGTGCTGGTATTCCTCGCGCCAGATGAAGCGGGCGTCGGCCTCTCCGTCATAGGCGGCCAGTTTCACAGGATCGATCACGGCGATGTCGGCGCGCGCGCCGATGTCCAGCCGACCGGCGTCCACGCCGATGAAGTCGGCGGGCTCGGAGGTCAGGCGCTTGATCTGGCTGGCCACCCGCGCGAGCCCTTCGGCCTGGGCGATCTTCAGGGCGCGCAGATTGCCGTCATAGAACGCCATATTGGTGATGTGCGCGCCGCTGTCGTTGAAGCCCGGCAGGATCTGGGGGTGGTGCAGAAGCGCGCGCACGATTTCGGGATCGCGATTGGCCGAAATGGTCCACCAGCGCAGTTCGAGATCGTATTGCCGGAACAGGGCGAGCATGAAGCCGGGCTCGTCGATCGCCTCCTCGCTGAGGGTCTCGAAGGCGCGGCGTTCATCGTCGGAACGCGCAAGCGCGGGATCGGCCCGCCAGGCGGCGAGACGGTCGAAGACCTGCTGAAAGGTCTCGCCGGTCCAGATGTCCGGCCCGCCGGAATGGAAGACCATTTCGTTGAAATCGCGGTCGAAGGCGAGACCTTCCGCCTTCATCAGACGTTTAAGCCGGTTCAGGCCGAAGCCGGTCTTGCCGGTCATCCACATACGGGCGAAACGCCGGCGGAAGGCCGGATCATCGAGGAGGGCGAGGCGGCCGGTGCGGTCGTCGAGATCGATCTCGTTTAGTTCACGCAGGGCCGGCAGCTCCTCGGCGAGCGGGTTGATCGGTCCGTCCCAATATACCTTGAAGGGCGCGGCGAGCGCCTGCAGCCGGAAGCGGCCGTCCAGAAGCTTTGAATTGAACACCTTCGTGAGCGTCAGGGCGAGCCGGCGGATAGACCGGTTCGCGGCGACGTCCAGCGCGGCCACCGCGGTGATCTTCAGCGGCTTCCCGTAGAGCCGACCGGAGGTGAGCAGGAAATTACGGATCACCGCCAGCGGCGAGTTCTTCGGCGGCGTCGCCTGCCAGAGCCGGTCATGCCTGCGCAGCACGTTGGTGAGGCGTTTCAGCTCGCCATAGCCGCCGAACTGGCTGGGGATCTTCACCTTGCGGTTCGGATTCTCGGAGAGGAAGTGGAAGGGCAGGGCGTCGGTGGAGAAGCCGGGATAGCCCTCCTCCATGGCCTGCTCGAGAAGCTGCTCCATGCGCCCCAGATCGTCTTCGGACGCCTTGCGCGAGACCGAGCCGTTCAGCCCCATCACTTCGCAGCGCAGCATGGAGTGCGGGATCATCGGGATGACGTTGCAGCCGAGCGGCAGCTCGTCCAGATGGGCGTAATAGCCCGCCGAGGTCGACCAGGTCGCCTTGTCGGCCAGCGCCTTCAGGACGGGCTTGGGCATGTTCTCCACGCGCGCGAAACAGTCCACCAGCGGGTCTTCGCCGTTCCGGCGCTGGGCGCCGAAGGCCAGGCCCAGCGAGCAGTTGGACATCAGGACGGTGGTGGTGCCGTGGCGCACCGCCTCCTTCAAGGCCGGGTCGAACTCCACCTCCAGATCGAGATGGGTGTGGATGTCCAACAGGCCCGGCATGACCCAGAGGCCGTCCGCGTCCAGGACCGTGTCGGCGCGCGACGCCTCCAGCCCGGTTCCACGCGCGGCGATGCGGCCCTTGGCGATGGCGACGTCCTGCACGCCGCCCGGCGCGCCGGTTCCGTCGAACACCAGCCCGCCCCTGATGAGCGTGTCCCAACGCTCGGCCATGACCCACCTCCCGTTCGCGGCGCTGCAGCGCCCTCGCCGCCTGCTCTGTCGTCAGGTCGTCACAATACGGTTCTGGAAATCGAGGAAGGCGTCAAGCACTTCCCCCGGCGCCTCCAGCTGCGGGTAATGACCGATATTCTCCAGGAGGACTGTGTCCGGGTTCGGCACAAGCTTTTGATAATGCTCCACCATATGGCGGCCGGAGACGGGGTCGAGCGCGCCGTCGATCACGCGCATCGGAACCGGACTTTTTTGAAGCGCGCCCACCCAGCGCTCGCGATGGGCGCGCCGCTCGGCGATATAGCCGATCAGCTTGTGGCCGATCCGCTTGATCGAGCCCTGGGTGTTGAGCATGGCCCAGAAGGCGTCGAGTTCGGCCTCGCCCGGCTTGGTGTCCGGCCCGAACACCTCGCAGAAGCCCTTGGCGAAGCGCTTGCGGGTCATGGCGTTCGACACGACACCGCCGAGCGGGGAGTTCAACAGATGCTGGGTGAAGGTCGGCCGGTGCTGCTCGGGAAACAGGCCGCCATTGAGGAAGCAGACCGACAGGACGCCGCGCCCGGCCGGCGCGCCGCGATCCATATGCCGGGCCAGCAGCTCCTGGGCGACGGTGTCGCCATAGTCATGGGCGAGGATGTGATAGGCGTCCACGCCCAGCCGGTCGAGATAGGTCTCGTGCAGATCGGCCTGGTCCAGGATCGAATAGTCGTACCCGACGGGCTTTTCCGAAAATCCGAACCCGATCATGTCCAGCGCCGCGACGCGGAAACGCGAACACAGCGCCTCCCATTGGTGCGCCCAGTCCCAGCTGGCCGTCGGGAAGCCGTGGATCAGGACGAGGACCGGCTTGCCCTCGTCGGCCCAGTCCCCGCCCGTGCGGTGGAAGATCTCATGGCCGCGATAGCCGAACGTCGCTCCGCCCGCGCGCCAGTCTTCGAGCGATATGGGTATCGCCATGCTCGCCTCCCCTGCGCCGTCTGACGCGGCGTACGCGGAGAGAATAGCGTGCCCGGGCTCTTTGTCCTCCCCCGATCAGCCGGGGAGATCGAGCTTACGCGTCCGGATCGTCCTTGGAGCCCTTCAGGACGAAGCGACGGTCGCAATAGCCGCACTCCACGAAGGTCTCCTCGCCCATGTCGTAATACACGCGCGGGTGGCCGAGCGCGCCGCCGCCGCCGTCGCACATGACGCGTTTCTGCGTCACCACGATCACTTCGGGCGGCGCGAACCCGGTCTCGCCTGCGATCGCGGCGCGGGTTTCGTTCTGCGGGTCGGTGCGGCTCATGGCGGGGCTCCGGATGGGGCGCGCAAGGGGCGTGGACGCGCCTGCGCGGCGCCTATAGGGTCCGGCCCGTCTCTAGGCGCGCCGCGCGGCGAGGTCAATCGCGCGCCGCCGATCCTCGTTTCGCAAGGCCGTCCATCGCCATGAGCCGATCCCGCACTCCCGAGTACGCCCTTCAGGCCCGCGGTCTTGAAAAGACCTATCCTGCGCGCAAGACGAGCCCGGCCAAGCACGCGCTGAAGGGCGTCGATCTCGCCGTGCCCACTGGGTCGATCTTCGGGCTTCTGGGGCCGAACGGGGCGGGCAAGTCGACCTTCATCAACATCTTCGCCGGGCTGGTGACGAAGTCGGGCGGAACGGCTGAGATCTGGGGCTGCGACATCGACAAATCCCCGCGCGAGGCGCGCGCCGGGATCGGCGTGGTGCCCCAGGAGCTCAATATGGACGTGTTCTTCACGCCCCATGAGACGCTGGAGCTGATGGCCGGCTTCTACGGCGTGCCGAAAGCCGAGCGGCGCACGGCCGAGATCCTCGAGGCGGTGGGGCTCACCGACAAGAAGGACGCCTATGTGCGCCAGCTTTCCGGCGGCATGAAGCGGCGCCTCCTGGTGGCCAAGGCCCTGGTGCACAATCCGCCGGTCCTGGTGCTGGACGAACCCACCGCCGGTGTCGACATCGAGCTTCGCCGCCAGCTCTGGGAGTACGTGGTCAAACTCAACAAGCAGGGCGTCACCATCGTTTTGACCACGCACTATCTCGAAGAGGCCCAGGAGCTGTGCGACCAGATCGCCATCGTCAACCATGGCGAGGTGGTGGCGTGCGAGGCCAAGGACACGCTCCTCAAACGCCTCGACAAGAAGACTCTGGTCATCGAGCCGGCCGAGCCGCTCGCCGCCGTGCCCGCCGGCTTCGAAAACCAGCAGGCGGTCATCCGCGCGGACGGATCCCTGGCGATCACCTATCGCTATGGCGAAGCCTCCGTGGCCGGCATGATCGAGACTTTCCACGCCTCCGGCGCGCGGATCGCGGACTTGCGGACCGAGGAGGCCGATCTAGAAGACGTGTTCCTGGCGCTCACCTACGGGGCGGACGAGAAACAGGCCGGCTAGGGCCTCTGGGCGCGAAAAGGAACGCGGCGGGTCGGTTTATGCGTTATATTGCCTGATATGCCCCGATTTTTCGCCCGTTTGCTCGCCTTCATCCTCGCCCTGGCGTTTCTCGCCTCGGCGCTCCTGCTCATCGTCAATCTGCGCCCGGAGAGCACCGGCGGCTACGTGCTGATCGCGATTCTGCTGGCCATGGCGTTCATCGTGCCCGCGGTGATCTACAAGGCGATGATGACGCGCTGGAAGCGCGATCACCGGCCCGAGGAGACCCGGGTGGGCGCCGGTCTCGCCATGGGCACGGCGGTGGATTCCGCCCGCCGCCGGCGCGACGAGGACGATCTCGACCTCACCGATTAGCGCGCGTCCGCGCCGTGATTCTCGTCGGCCGGCGGGGCGCCGGCCGCGGTCAGCAGGAGCCGGCCCAGCACGTCGGACAGCCGCCGATACCCGTCCAGGGTCTTGGGCTTTTCCAGCACCACCGAGGCGCGCCGGCGCGACAGCGCCGATTCCACCCGGCCGGGTGCGCCGCTGAGCACGATCACCGGCACGGACTGCGCCGGATCGCGCTCATAGAGCCAGTCGATCAGGGTGCGCCCGTCGCCGTCGGGCAGATCCAGGTCCACGATGATGCAGGCGGGCCGCAGCGCCGGTTCGCCGCCCTGTCCGCTCGACAGCGCCGCGCGCGCGTCTGCGAGGCTGCGCACCTGATGGATGGTGAGCGTGGTGCGAAACCGCTCCAGCGACTTGCGCAGCAGATATCCGTCATTGGGGCAATCCTCCACCAGGAGGACGAGACTTGCGGCCCGGCCGGGCATCGCGGTCCTTTCCGCGCCGTCAGGCGCAGTTGATGAGCTTGAGCCTAGTGCGGAAATCGCCGGTTTGGCAACCGGGCTGCGCTGTCCGGCGCGATAGCCTCATTATGAATTGTTGTACATGTACAATAATTCGATTGACCTGAAGAACATCCTTCGCTAGAACCGTCGCATCGAAAGGAGATTGCGATGGCCGTATCCCCGCCCCGTTCGCCCACGCGCCGCGATCTCGCGCTCAGCCGGGTCTTGAACACGGTGATGATCGTGTTCGCGCTCGCGCTGTTACCCGCGGCCGCGCTGGTGGACGACGCGTCGGCGGCTGGGTTCTATGTGGACGTCTTCGCGGCGGCCCTGGCGTTCGGTTGGGCGGGCGCCATGATCGTGCTGAAGCTGCGCGGCGATTTTATCCTCGGCCTGTTCGGATACTGGTGGCCGTTCGTCCTGCCGAAATCGGACGAGATGGCGCGGTCGATCCGCCAGGAGGCGTTCGGCTTCGCCTATCTCGTTCTCATCTCCGCCCTGCTGGTTATTTTTTGCACAGTGATCCCCGCCGCCGCGCTATTCGCAGGCGTCGAGGTCCGGCTTCAAGGCCTGCTCGCCACGCTCACGCTCATGGACGCGCTGTTGTGCGTTCTGGCGATTTTGATCCTGCTCGCGGTTCTGCCCCAGGCCTATCTCGCCTGGACGCTCACCCCGCTTGAGGACGACGACACGGAGGCGGGCGCGTGAGCGTGAAGATCCACAACCGCATCCCGCTCCTTCGCGCCGAGCGCGGCCTGTCGCGCAAGGCGCTGGCCGAGGCCATCGGGGTGAACCACCAGACCATCGGCTATCTCGAGCGCGGCGACTACAACCCGTCGCTGGAGCTGGCCTTGCGCCTGTCGGCGCACTTCGAGGTTCCCGTCGAGCAGATATTCTCGCTGGAGCCCTTCCCGTCCCTGTTCGCCGGCAAAGGAGGCTGAGGCGATGTCGTTCTATTACCGCAAGGCCGGATCGAAGCCCTGGAACGTTCCGCGTGCGATGATGCGGGTTCTGACGCTCGCCGCGCTCACCGCCTACCCGGCGGGTGCGATCACCATGCTCGTCTTCCCCGACGACACGCCCGCGCCCGGGCTGCTCATGGGCGAGATCGCCGGTCTCGGGTTGATCCTCGCCGCGCTCGCCTGCTTCGCCGTGATCGCGCCCTCCTCGCTGCAACGCATTGTCGGGGAACAGGCCAAGCATCTCGACGAGTTCGAGCTGGATCTGCGTCGGCGCGCCAACGCCATGGCCTACCAGATCTTCGCCGGTCTTACGCTGCTGGGGCTGATCTATTTCGGTATCGCCATGGACGGGGAGGAGGGCTACCGCTTCTGGGCGCCGTCCACCTTCGATCATTGGAACGCGATCATCTGGGGCGCGATCCTCTACGCCTTCGTGCTGCCCACGGCCGTGCTCGCCTGGATCGCGCCTGCGCCTGTGGCTGAGGAGGAGTAGCCATGGCCGAGCTCTGGAACGAGTTCTGGTACGTGATCGTGCTCTTCGTCCTGATCGTCCTGGGCGGCGGGATCAGCTGGTCGCGGTACGGCCGCGGCAAGCGAAAGGCCTCCGGGGCCGGCGAGGACGGGGCGGTGATCCTCTTCGCATCCGCGTCCGGCGGCGGCCGGTCGGCCAAGGATCAGCCTGACGCCTTCGACACTTCCGACGCCGGCTGTGACGGGGGAGGCGGAGACTAGTCCACCTTCACCTCGATCCGCCCGTCGGCGTGAACCAGCGCGCGTTTCATGCCCGGCGAATTGAACTTCGCGCAGACCCGGCCAGAGGCGTCCACGGCGATCATGCCGCCTTCACCGCCGAGCGCGGCCACGTCGTCCAGCGCGCCCTCCACTGCATCGTTCAGGGTCTGGTTCGCATAGCGCATGCGCGCGGAGACGTCGGCGGCGGCGTTGGCGCGCATGAAGAACTCGCCCTGACCGGTGCAGCTCACGGCGGCCCGCCCGTCCGCCCAGGTGCCCGAGCCGATGATCGGCGTGTCGCCGACCCGGCCCCAGACCTTGTTCAGGGTGCCGCCGGTGGAGGTCGCCGCGGCGAGCCGGCCGTCGCAATCCAGCGCCACCGCGCCCACCGTGCCGGTGGGGATCGCCCGATCGTCCGGCGCGGCGGCCGGGGTGTAATAGCTCGGCGCGTCGAGCACCTTCTCAAGCCCCTGTTCATGGGCGAAATGAGCCGCGCCCGATCCCGCCAGCAGCACATGGGGAGTCTTCTCCATCACGCATCGCGCCGCCATGACCGGGCTGACATAGCCTTCGAGCGCGCTCACCGCCCCGGCGTTGCGCGTGGAGCCGTCCATGATCGCGGCGTCCAGCTCATAGCGCCCGGCCCGGTTCGGGCTCGCGCCCTTGCCGGCGACATAGAGCCCGCTCTCCTCCAGCGCGCGCACCGCCTCGCACACGGCGTCGAGCGCGCCGGCGCCGCTTTGCAGCGCGTCGCGTGCGGCCTCGGCGACCTTCGTCATGTGTGCGATGTCGGGGGCGTAGCTGCGTTCGGCGAGCACGCCGGCGCCGCCGTGCAGCACGAAAACGGGACGGATGTCGGCCATGGGCGGCGCTCCTGAAGCTGCGGGTCGCGCGCCTTATGCCGCGTCCGCCGCGCCTGCGCCACCGCGGGAACCGCAATCGCGGGGCCGGGGTTCGCCGGACGCAGGAAAAGGAGATCGCCCATGTCCCGTGAAGCCCTTGAAGGCGGCCCGCCCGGCCAGGAACAGTCCAAGCAGCCGGGCGATGAGCACGCTATGGATCCAAAGCCGGACTATGCGCCGCGCTATCGCGGATCGGACCGGCTGAAGGGCAAGCGTGCGCTGATCACCGGCGCGGATTCCGGGATCGGCCGGGCCGTCGCGGTGCTGTACGCGCGCGAAGGCGCGGACATCGCCTTCCTCTATCTCGACGAGGACAAGGACGCCGAGGAGACCGTCCGGCTTTGCGAGGCCGAAGGCGCGACCGTCTACGCCCACAAGGGCGATGTGGGCGAAGAGGAGACGGTGCGCTCCTTCGTCAGCGCCGCCGTCGACCGGCTCGGCGGGATCGACATCGTCGTGAACAACGCCGGCGAACAGCATTTCGAGACCGATTTCGAGGACATCAGCGCCGAGCAGTTCGACCGCACCTTCAAGACCAATGTGCGCGGTTATTTCCTGATGATCCGCGAATGCCTGCCGCACATGGGCGAGGGTTCGGCGATCGTGAACACCGTCTCCGTGGTCGCCTATCGCGGCTCGCCGGCGCTGGTGGACTATTCCGCCTCGCGCGCGGCCACGGTGGGTTTGACGCGCGCCCTGGCCAAGCAGCTCGCCGACCGGAAGATCCGGGTGAACGGCGTGGCGCCCGGTCCGGTATGGACGCCGCTCATTCCGGCGAGCTTTCCCGAAGACAAGGTGGAGGGTTTCGGCGCCTCCTCGCAGATGGGCCGGCCCGGCCAGCCCAACGAGATCGCGCCGAGCCATCTGTTCCTGGCGTGCGAGGACAGCTCCTTCATGACCGGCCAGGTCCTTCACGCCACAGGCGGTGCGATCGTAGGCGGGTAGCGGCCCGCCGGCCGGCTCGTCGCCTTGAATCGGTCCCCCGGACCGATTCATCCGCTGCGCGGACCGGGGCTCCTCCGGGGCCTGCCGGCCCGTTCGCCGCCTTCAATCGATCCCCCGGATCGATTGATCCGCTGCGCGGACCGGGGCTCACCCCCTTCCGTCCGGGCGCGCTTTGCGTCATAGAGAATTCGTCACGCGGGCGTGGCGGAATTGGTAGACGCAGGGGACTCAAAATCCCCCGGTTTCACGACCTTGTCGGTTCGAGTCCGACCGCCCGTACCATCTTCCTCGTCCTCCCTCGCTCCGCTCGGTCGGTCCTCGCTGCGCATGGGCGAGCCATGCTCGCGGCGGGCGCGCGGTCGCGCTTGCAGACCCTGCGGGTCCGGAAGCCTGTCCGGCGCAGGCCGCCTACACCATCCCCTTCAACGCATAGATCAACTCCAGCGCCTCGCGCGGGGTCAGATTGTCGGCGTCGATGGTTTTGAGCTTGGCCTCGACTGTGCTGGGCTTGGCCACCGGCTCGGGCGGGCGGGCGGAGAAGAGCGGCAGATCGGCGAGCGCGGCGGCCGGGGCGCCGTCGGCTTCGAGGCGCTCCAGGATTTCGGTGGCGCGCGCCACGGCCGCGGCGGGCAGGCCGGCGCGTTTGGCCACCTCCACCCCGTAGGAGCGGTCGGCGGGGCCCTTCTGCACCTCGTGCAGGAAGACCAGATCGCCTTTCCATTCCTTGGCCTTGAGCGACAGGTTTCCCGCCGCCTCCAGCTCGTCCACCAGCCTCGTGAGTTCGTGATAATGGGTGGCGAACAGGGCCCGGCTCTTGTTGACCGCATGGAGATGCTCCACCGCGGCCCAGGCGATCGAGAGCCCGTCGAAGGTCGCCGTGCCGCGCCCGATCTCATCAAGGATCACCAGCGCGCGAGGCCCGGCCTGGTTCAAGATTGCGGCGGTCTCGATCATCTCCGCCATGAAGGTGGAGCGGCCGCGCGCCAGATCGTCCGCCGCGCCGACGCGGGAGAACAATCGGTCCACAAGGCCGATCCGCACCGACTTCGCCGGGCAGTAGAGCCCGGCCTGCGCCATCACCGCAATCAGCGCGTTCTGGCGAAGGAAGGTGGATTTACCCGCCATGTTGGGGCCGGTGACCAGCATCAGCCGGTCGCCGGTCTCGCCCGCCCCGTCCAGCGTGCAGGAGTTCGGCGTGAACCGGCCCTCGCCGGAGCGCTTGAGCGCCTGCTCCACAACCGGATGGCGGGCCTGCTCGATCTCGAAACACAGCGTGTCGTCCACCACTGGTCGGCAGGCGCCGTGCTCGGCGGCCCATTCTGCGGTGGCGGCGGCCACGTCGAGATGGGCGAGCGCGCGCGCCGCGCCGCGCACCGGATCGGCGAGGGCTTCGATCCGTGTACGGAAATCCTCGAAGATCTCCAGCTCCATGGCCAGCGCACGCTCGCCGGCCTGGGCGATCTTAGCCTCCAGCTCGCCCAGCTCCGGGGTGGAGAAGCGCACGGCGTTGGCCATGGTCTGGCGGTGGATGAACGGCTCCACATTCATCAGCGCGTCGGCGTTCCTGGCGCTGACCTCGATGAAATAGCCGAGCACATTGTTGTGCTTCACCTTCAGCGCGGCGACGCCGGATTGGTCCGCATACGTCTTCTGCAGGCCCGCCACCACGCGCCGGCTTTCGTCGCGCAGCTTTCGAAGCTCGTCCAGCGGCGCGGCCCAGCCCGGGGCGATGAAGCCGCCGTCGCGCGCCAGAAGCGGCGGCTCGTCGGCGAGCGCGCGCCCGGCGTCCTCCACCAAAGCGGCGAGCTCCGGCTTGGAAGACAGCGACAGCGCATCGAGGCAGGCGTCCACCGCCGGCGGCGGGGGGTTGAGCCGCTCCCTGGAGAAACCGGCCACCAGGCGCTCGCCTTCCTTCAGCGCCCGGACGAGCTGGGAGAGATCGCGCGGCCCGCCCCGGCCCAGCAAGAGCCGGGTGAGGCAGCGCGCCGGATCTCCCGCGGCCTTCAGCCGTTCGCGCACGCCGGCGCGGACCGCCCGGTCGTCGAGGAAATACTGCGCCGCATCCAGGCGCCCGTTGATCTCGGAAAGATCCATGCTCGGTCGCGCAAGCCGTTCTGCGAGCAGGCGGGCGCCGGGCGCGGTGAGGGTGCGGTCCGCCGCGTCGATCAGCGAGCCCTTTCGGCTTCCCTGCAAGGTGCGCTCGATCTCAAGGCTGGCGCGCGCGGCCGGGTCGATGGCCATGGCCGCGCCCACGGGCTGGCTCTTCGGCGGGGTGAGCCGGGCTGGGGCGCCAGCCTGGGACAGCTCCAGATAATCCAGAAGACAGCCCAGCGCCGCGATCTCGGCTTTGGAGAAGTCCCCGAACGCGTCGAGGCTCTGCACCGCGAACCGGGCCTTCAACCGCCGCTCGCCGGAATTCGCGTCGAACTTGGCGCGCGCGCGCGGCGTGACGACCGCCATGGGCGCAAGGCCCTCGGCCGCCTTGGCGTCGTCGTCCAGGCACAAGAGCTCGCTCGGCCCCAGCGCGGCGAGTTCGGCCTCCAGCGCGTCGGGGCTCGCCGGGGTGGACTGGAACGTGCCGTCGGAGACGTCCGCCCAGGCGAGGGCGGTTTCCCCCGTGGCCAGGCGGGCCAGCGCGGCGATGCGGTTGGCGCTGCGCGCTTCAAGCAGGTCGTCTTCGGTGAGCGTGCCCGGCGTGACGATGCGCGTGATGGCCCGGCGCACCACGGACTTGGCGCCGCGCTTTTTCGCTTCGGCCGGGTCCTCCATCTGCTCGCCCACGGCGACCTTGAATCCGGCCTTGATGAGGCGGGAGAGATAGACCTGCGCATTGTGGACCGGCACGCCGCACATGGAGACCGGTGCGCCCTGGTGCTCGCCGCGCTTGGTCAGCGCGATGTCCAGCGCCTCGGCCGCGCGCACCGCGTCGTCGAAGAACAGCTCGTAGAAATCGCCCATGCGGTAGAACAGGAGCGCGTCCAGCGGCGCCTCGGCGCGCAGCTCCAGAAACTGCGCCATCATGGGCGTGGCGCCCTCCGCGGTGGGGAAGGCGCGCTCCATCAGGGCGTTCGGATCGGCGGGGCGAGTCATGGGCGAGAGCGTACGCGGCGGGCGGCGGCGGGCAAGACCGGCGGACAGGATTTAAGGCCGGCCCCGCTTCGGCGTGACCTGAGCGCAGCGCCGCACGACTAATCATCGACGGCGGCGCCGAATCACCGACGCGCTTCCGCCGCACGCCCGGTAGTCTTCCCGCGCCTGCAAACGGGGGGATTTGTCATGCTCGCACTGGTTTTCGCCGCCGCCGCGCTCTTGGCCGCGCAGGGTCAGGACGCCGCGCCGCCGCCTGCGGACGCCGTGGAGCAAGCTCCTGCAAGCATTCTGGAGCAGACCCCCGCCATATCCGCCGGGCAGGCCGAGCGCGCCGCGCTGGAGGCCTATGTGGACGGGCTCGTCGCGGTCTGGATGGCCGAGGAGCCGGTTCCAGGGCTCGTCGTTTCCGTCGCCGACGCCGACGGCGTTCTTTTGTCTAAGGGCTACGGTCTCGCGGATATCGAGGCGGGAGCCCCGGCGAGCGGCTCGGATACGCGGTTCGAGATCGGCTCGATCTCGAAGACCTTCGTCTGGACCGCGGTGATGATGCTGCAGGAGGCCGGCCGGCTCGACATCCACGAACCTGTGAGCACCTACCTCACCGGCTACACCCCGCCGGAAAACGAGATTCCGCTGACCCTGGCCCATCTGATGAGCCACCGCACCGGGTTCGACGACACGCTGGCGCTGTTCCTGCCCGGCATCGCGGAGCTGGACATCGACGCGGCGTTGGCCGCCTCCGAACCGTCTCTTGTGCACGAGCGCGGCGGGGCGGTCGCCTACTCCAACTGGGGCACGGCGCTGGCGGCGCGGGTGATCGAGCAGGTCACCGGCGCGCCCTATTCGGAGTTTCTCTACGCCGAGATCCTTCAGCCGCTCGGCATGGAGGACACGACCTATCGCGAGGGCGAGCGGCGCGCCGATCAGCCGGACCTCGCGCGCAGCTACGATCCAGCGCAAGGCTTCCTGAAGGAGGCGTTCCGTCTGGACATCGGCGCCTTCGCCTCGGCCGGCGCGATCGCCTCCACCGCCGACGACATGGCGCGCTGGATGCGCTTCCACATCAATGGCGGCGCGCTGGACGGGGTGCGCCTGCTCCAGCCGGAGACCCATGCGCGCATGCAGGAGCGCCTGTTTCCCGGCCGCGAGGCCGGCGCGGACATGGCTCACGGATTCATGAGCCGGCCTTACGGCGACCAGACCCTGTGGGGCCATGGCGGGGCGGTGAACTCCTTTCTGTCGAACATGCAGATCGCCCAGCCGCTGGGGCTCGGCGTCTTCGTCTCGCAGAGCGGGTCCAGGGCGGGCGCCTTTCGCCTGCTGCCCGACCTGGTGATCGACCACGCGCTGGAGCGCAGCCCGGTGAACGCGCCGCCGTCCGGCCGGCTGGCGCTGGAGGACGAGGCGCTGGCCGATTACGCCGGGCGCTACGTGCCGAACCGGCGCGAGTTCGACGGGTTCGAAAAGCTGCTCACCGGCATGAATCTGATCACCGTGACCGCTCTGGACGGGGCCATCGCGGTCGGCGGCGCCGGCCCGACCGAGCGTTATTGGCCGGTCGCCCCGGACGTCTTCGAAAACCGGCTCGGAGGCCGAGTGGTGTTCCAGCGCGGTTCCGACGGCGAGATCGTGCGCATGGCCGACGAGAGCGGCACAAATTCCTACGAGACCCTCGACGCGTCGAGCGACCCGATCCAGCCCGGGCTCGCGATCGCGGCGGCCGCCCTATTTTCGCTCACCACCTGGCTCGGCCTGTGGCGGCGCATGGGGCGCGGTCAGTCTGTGACGTGGCGCGGGCGCCTCCTGTCGGGTTTCGACCTCGCCGCTGCGGCGCTGATCTTCGGCTTTCTTGGAAGCTTCGTCGCGGCGGCGGCCGGGCTCATGGATCTAGGTCTTGAAATGGTGGCGGGCTACCCGCAGCCGGAGCTTGTCACGATCGCGCTGATGAGCTCGGTGACGGTCGTGGTCGCCGGCCTCGTGGTGCTCGCCACGGCGCCGGTGTTCGCCGGATCGGGCTGGTCGATCTGGCGCAAGCTGCACCATCTCCTGTTCGCGCTGTCGCTCGGCGCCCTTGCGGTGATGCTGGTGCGCTGGGACATGGCCTTCTCCTGGCCGGTCACGGCGTAACCGCCGCTTTGTCAAAGGCGTGGGGGGCGTTAGGCTGACGCCTCCCGCCGATTGATTTGCTCACAGGACGACGCCCGCATGACTGACCGCCCCCGCGTGGACGATGAAGAAGCGCTGAACTTCCACCGCTATCCGACGCCTGGAAAGCTCGCCATGCGGGCCACCAAGCCCATGGCGACCCAGCGCGATCTCTCGCTCGCCTACTCTCCGGGGGTGGCCGCGCCGGTCAAGGCGATCGCCGAGGACGCCGACCTCGCCTACGACTACACGTCCAAGGGCAACATGGTCGCGGTGATCTCCAACGGGACGGCCATTCTGGGCCTCGGCGATCTCGGCGCCATGGCCTCGAAACCGGTCATGGAAGGCAAGGCGGTGCTGTTCAAGCGCTTCGCCGACGTGGACGCCATCGACATCGAGGTCGACGAAAAAGATCCCGACGCCTTCTTTGAATGCGTGCGCCGCTTCGGCGCCAGTTTCGGCGGGATCAATCTGGAAGACATCAAGGGCCCGGACTGCTTCATCATCGAGGAGCGTCTGCGCGAGGCCCTCGACGTGCCGGTCTTCCATGACGACCAGCACGGCACGGCGATCATCTCCGCGGCCGGGATCATCAACGCCTGCGAGCTTACGGGAAAGAAGATCGAGGATCTCACCGTGGTGGTGAACGGCGCGGGCGCGGCCGGCATCGCGGTGCTGGAGCTCCTCAAGGCCATGGGCGTCGCCCATGACAACGCGATCCTGTGCGACTCCAAGGGCGTCATCTACAAGGGCCGGCAGGAGGGCATGAACCAGTGGAAGTCGGCCCACGCCGCCGACACCGCGGCGCGCACGCTGGCCGAGGCGCTGGACGGGGCGGACTGCTTCATCGGCCTGTCGGTGAAGGGCGCGGTGACCAAGGCCATGGTCAAGTCCATGGCGGCCGATCCGATCATCTTCGCCATGGCCAATCCGGACCCGGAGATCACCCCGGAGCAAGTGGCCGAAGCGCGCTCCGACGCGATCATGGCCACCGGCCGGTCGGACTATCCCAACCAGGTCAACAACGTGCTGGGCTTTCCCTACATCTTCCGCGGCGCGCTGGACGTCCGGGCCCGGACGATCAATGACGAGATGAAGATCGCCGCCGCCCGCGCCCTGGCCGAGCTGGCCCGCGAGGACGTGCCCGACGAGGTCGCCGCCGCCTATCACGGCGCGCGGCCCACCTTCGGCCGCACCTACATCATCCCGGCCCCGTTCGATCCGCGCCTGATCAGCCATGTTCCGCCCTATGTGGCCGAAGCGGCCATGGAGAGCGGCGTGGCGCGCAAGCCCATCGCCGACATGGCGAGCTACAAGGCCGCGCTGGCGCGCCGGCTCGATCCCACCGCGGCGATCCTGCAGGCGATCCAGGACGAGGTGCGTTCAGGCCCGCGAAAGACCATCGTGTTCGCCGAAGGCGAGGAGCCGGCCGTGATCCGCGCCGCCCACGCCTTCCAGAATCAGGGCCTGGGCGAGGCGATCCTGATCGGACGCGAGGAGACGGCGAAGGCCAATATGCGCCTTCTGGGCGTGCCCGAAGGCGCGATCCGCATCGTCAACGCGCGGCTGTCGGACCGCAATGCGGACTATGGCGACTTCCTTTACGGACGCCTGCAGCGCAAGGGCTATCTGCGCCGCGACGTGCAGCGCCTGGTGAACAATGACCGCAACGTCTTCGCCGCCTGCATGGTGGCGCTGGGCGACGCGCACGGCATGGTCACCGGCACTACGCGCAATTACGCCCAGGCGCTGGGCGACGTGCAGCTGGCGCTTGATCCCAAGCCCAATGAGCGGGTGATGGGGATGAGCCTCGTCCTGTCGCGCGGGCGCACCCTGTTCATCGCCGACACCAACGTCACCGAGTTTCCGACCCCCGACGCGCTCGCCGACATGGCCTGCGAGACGGCCGCCGCGGCGCGCCGCTTCGGGGTGGAGCCGCGCGTGGCGTTCCTCTCCTATTCCACCTTCGGCAACCCGTCCGGCGACCGGGCCGACGCCATCCAGGCCGCCGTCGCCGAGCTGGAGCGGCGCGAGACCGATTTCGAGTTCGAAGGCGAGATGAACGCCGATGTGGCGCTCGATCCCGACCATCGCCGGCTCTACCCCTTCTCGCGCTTGTCAGGCCCGGCGAACGTGCTGGTCATGCCGGCGATCCATTCGGCCTCGATCGCCACCAAGCTGTTGGGCGCGGCCGGCGGGGCGACGGTGCTCGGTCCGATGCTGCTGGGCGTTGAAAAGCCGGTGCAGATCGCGCGCCTGGGCGCCGGAGTCGCCGACATCCTGACGCTGGCCGCGCTCGCCGCGCACGATCTTTCGGGCGCCAATGGCGAGGATGGAGGCAAGGATTAGCCCTTTTCCGGCGGGTCCTGAGACTGGCGGGTGTCCTCGGCGCCGACGGCGGTCTCTTCCGCCAGCCTGCGCTCGCCGAAGTCGAACTGACCCTTCGCCGCCTTCGGGCCGAAGATGACGATGATGGTCAGCAGGACGGCGGCCGGGATCGTCCAGGCCGCGGTGAGAAGGAAGAAGGCGGTGTAGCCGAGCGCGTCGGCGATCACGCCGGAGAAGCCTGACAGGAATTTCGCAAACAGGGCGTAGAGCGAGGCGAGCACGGCGTACTGCGTCGCGGCGTTATCGGGATCCACCAGGCTGGAGAGATAGGCGATGAACACCGTCGTCACATAGCCGCCGGCCAGATTATCGCCGACGATCGCCAGGGTGAGCTTCCAGACCGAGTCCGAATCTCCAGTCGCGGCCAGCCAGGCGAAGGCGGCGTTGGTCACGAAGGTGATCACCAACCCCGCCATGAGCGCGCGGATGAGACCGAAGCGGAAGGCCGCGATTCCACCGATGAACAGGCCGAATATGGTCGCGGCGAGCCCCGGTCCGGTCTGCACGCCGCCGACGACCGCCTTGTTGAACCCCAGATCGGAGTAGAGCGGGCTCGCCATCACGCCCATGGTGAAGTCCGACATGCGGTAAAGCGACACCAGCGCGATCACCGCGATCAGCCAGAAGCCGAGCCGCGCACCCATCTGCTTGAACGGTTCGATCACCGCCTTGGCGACTTTGACGCCGAAATTGCCGGTCAGGGCCGCCTTGCGCGCGCCGGCCGCGGGCTCCTTCATGAAGAACACAAGGCCCGCCGTCACCGCCATGGCGCCGGACATCACGAAAAAACTCACATGCCAGTTTGCGAACTCTGCGACCGCGAGTCCCAGGCCGCTCATCAGATAGGCGCCGCGATATCCAAGCGAGTAGGCCGCGGCCATGTTGGCCTGCATGTCGTTGGGCGCGCTCTCGATGCGCCAGGCGTCGATCGCCACGTCCAGCGTCGCGCCCGAATAGGCGAGCAGCAGCGCGGCGATGATCACGGGAAGCAGGGCCAGGGCCGGCCGCGCGTCGCCCAGCCGTGCAGAGTCCTCGGCCTCGTCCACCAGATGGACGAGGTCTTCATAGACCTCAACCGGTAGGCGGACGCGCGCTTCGCCGGTGGGCGAGCTCCGCACCTCGCCGGCTTCGGCCGGGATCGCCGCGGCGGTGACCGCGCGTTCGGCCGCAACCTCGTCCTCGGGGGCCTCCGGAGTGAGGGCGGCCTCGCGCACCGAGATCAGAACGTCGTACTCGGCCTGCCCGATCTCGACCAGCCGTTCGCCGTTTTCACCGCGCACATAATCGGCGCCGCTGGGGTTGGTGGTGCCCACGATGGCGAGTGCGGCCACGGTGCCGGCGATGGCGGTGACGATCCAGGAGCGCCGCCGCCCTAATAGCCCGTTGAGAACCGGGACCTGCACACGGTCCACCACCGGCGCCCACAGCCATTTCAGGGAGTAGGCTATGGTCACCCAATAGAAGAAGCCGATGGTGGATCGCTCGATCCCGGCGTCGCGCAGCCAGAAGCTCAGCTTCTGGAACACCATGTAGAGCGGCAATCCCGATGCGAAGCCCAGGACCAGCATGGAGAGCATCACCGGCGTGAAATAAACGGTGACCGTATCCCGCCAGGTGCGCTTGTCGCCGCCGGCGCCGGTGTCCGCGCGCGCTTCAGTCATGGTGAGGATGTCCTTTATGCGCAGTCAGGCTAACCGAAACTGGCCCGGTTTCGATCCCCGCACAAGCGCAGCAGGGTGGTCACCAGCGCGTCCGGGTCCAGCGGCTTGGTGAGGAAATCGTCCATGCCGGCCGCCAGGCACTCGGCCCGGTCTTCCTCTGTGGCGTTGGCGGTGAGGGCGATGATCGGCAGGGCCGCGCGCCCGCCCGACAGCGAGCGAATGGCGCGCGCCGCGCCGCGCCCGTCGAGCACGGGCATGCGCAGGTCGAGCAGGGCGGCGTCGAACACGCTCACCGCGGCCGCCTCGGCGGCCGCGCGTCCGTCGCCCACATGCACCGTCTCGGCGCCGAGCCGGGCGAGGACGGTCTTGGCGATCATGGAATTGACCGGATCGTCTTCGGCCAGCAGCACGTGCAGACCGCTGAGCGGGCGGCCGCGCGGCGCGTCGGCCTGCGCCCTCGGGGCGGGCGGCGGTGCGGCGATTCCGGCCCCGGCCGCATAAAGCGCCAGCGAGGCCAGACGCACCGGCGCCACCAGCCAGCCGTCGAACCCGGGCGGGCGCTGGCCGGGGGCGAATTGATCCTTGGTGCGCGGCTGGGCGACGGCCAGCACCCGCGCCGCGGGGTTCTTCGCCTTGATCTGCGCGGCGAGATCGGACCAGGCTTCGTCCAGAAGCACGGTGACCGGGCCGGCGGCGTCGGCGGCCAGGCGCAGCGCCTGGGCCGGATCGCCGGCGTCGAGGCTTTGCGCGCCGAGCGCGGCGCATTGCCGGCGCAGGGCTTCGCGCACGATCATGTCGGGACCGGCCGCCAGCGTGACCCGGCCGGACAAGGGCTGTTCGCTCGGCGCCGGGGCGATGGCGGGCAAGGGGGCTTCGAACCAGAACAGGGCGCCGCGGCCCGGTTCGGAGCGCACGCCCACATTGCCGCCCATGGCTTCAGCCAGACGGCGCACCATGGCGAGGCCGATGCCGGCGCCGGGCGCGTTGGTGCGCTCGGCCGAGCCGCGTTCGAAATACTCGAACAGCCGCGCCTGATCGGCTTCGCAAATGCCCGGCCCGGTGTCGCGCACGCTCAGGCGCAGCCGGTCTCCGGCGAGATCGGCGGCGATCAGGACGCCGCCCGACGAGGTGAACTTCACCGCGTTGCCGGCCAGATTGAACAAGACCTGGCGCAGGCGCGCCGGGTCGGCGTGGACTTTCCCGGGAATCTCGGCCGCGATCGCGTGGGCGAGGCTCAGACCCTTTTCCGCGGCGCGCGGGGCGAGGATTTCCGCCACGTCTTCGACCAGGGCGCGCGGATCGACCGCTTCGGCGCGCAGCTCCAGCCGGCCGGCCTCCAGCCTTGTGATGTCGAGGATGTCGTCGATGAGACTGAGCGCATGGGCGGCGCTGGAGCGCACCGCGTCGAGATAGGCGCGCTGATCCGGGCGCAGGCCCGTCTCTTCCAGAAGCGCGGCGGCGCCCAGCGCGCCGGAGAGCGGGGTGCGCAGCTCGTGGGTGACGGAGGCGAAGAAGATGGACTTGCCGCGCGCGGCCTCGCTTTCCTCGGCCCGCGCGGTGCGCTCGCGGCTGACGTCGCGGCCGATGGCGACCGCGCCGCCGCCCGCCAACGGGGTTTCCGACCACTCGATCCAAGCTGGTCCGGCGTGTGTGCGCATGGCCGCGTCATAGCGTTTGGCCGCTCCGTCCTCGCCGAAGGCCGGCGCCACGGCGAACCAGCGCCCCAACCAGTCGGCGCGCTCGCCGCCGAAGGCGGTCAGGAAGGCCCGGTTCACCGACGCCACCCGGCCCGCTCCGTCGCGCACCAGAACAAGCTCGTCCATGGCGTCCAGAACCGCCTCGGCGCCCGGCGCCGGCGGGTCGGAGGCGCGCGCCTCCGGGCTGGACTGGGAATCGGGATCGTCGGCCATCATCGCCCAGACCTAGCCCGGCCTGCGTTAAGGAAGACTGGACGCCGCAGGCGCATGCGCTCGCGCGTGTACGGCCCACGTCTCCTGGTGAGAGCCGGCGGCGCGATCCTGGGACCCCTCCTCCCGCCCTGGCCCGCGTCAAGGACGGCGGGCCGGGCCCGGCGTCAGCCCGAGCGGGTGAAGGCGGCCGGGCGCGAGATGGTCTGGCCCGGCGCCCGGGCGCGGCGCGCGCTCAAGGCCTCGGCGATATGGATGCGCCTGATCCCGTCCGCGCCGTCGAGATCGGCGATGGTGCGCGCCACGCGGAGAATGCGGTGATAGGCGCGCGCGGTGAGCCCCATGGCTTCGCTGGCCTTGGCGAGCAGGGCCCGGCCCGGCTCGTCCGGGGCGCAGACCGCGTCCAGCCGCTCCCCGCCGAGCCGGGCGTTGAGCCCGCCGCGCTCGGCCTGGACGGCGCGCGCGGCGGCGACGCGGGCCGCGGCCTCGGCGGTGCCTTCCGGGGCCGGGGGCAGGGCGAGGTCGGCCGGGGTGACCGGCGGCACGTCGATCTGCAGATCGATGCGGTCCATCATCGGACCGGAGACTCGCGCCTGATAGCTCTGGGCGCATTTGGGACCGCGCGCGCAGGCCTCGCCGTTCTCCCCCGCCCAGCCGCAGCGGCAGGGATTCATCGCGGCGATGAGCTGGAAGCGGGCGGGGAAGGTGATGCGCTGATTGGCGCGCGCCACCGCAATCTCCCCGGTTTCGATGGGCTGGCGCAGGCTGTCGAGCACCTGGGGATGAAACTCCGGCAACTCGTCCAGGAACAGCACGCCGTGATGGGCGAGCGAGGCTTCGCCCGGCTTGATGCGCGAGCCGCCGCCCACCATGGCGGCCATGGAGGCGGAATGGTGCGGCGCGCGGAAGGGCCGGGTGCGCGACAGCCGCCCGCGCTCCACCAGCCCGGCCACCGACTGGATCATGGAGAGTTCCAGAAGCTCGCGGGCGTCCAAGGGCGGCAGAAGCCCCGGCGCGCGCTCGGCCAGCATCGACTTGCCCGCGCCGGGCGGGCCGACCATGAGCATGTTGTGGCCCCCGGCGGCGGCCACCTCCAGGGCGCGCTTGGCGGTCTCCTGACCGCGCACATCCTTCAGATCCTTCACCGGCGCGCCTTCAATGAGATCGCCGGGCGCGGGCCGGGAGAGCGATTGCGAGCCCTTGAAATGATTGATCAGCTGGATGAGCGAGGCGGGCGCCAGGATCGGCAGATCGCCGCCCGCCCAGGCCGCCTCCGGCCCGCTCGCCTCGGGGCAGATGAAGCTCAGGCCCTGGCTCTGCGCGAGCATGGCGGCGGGAAGCGCGCCGGGCGCCGGCGCGATGGAGCCGTCCAGTCCCAATTCGCCCATGGCGAGATAATCGGCGATCTCGCGCGCCGGCAGAACATCGAGGGCTGCGAGCAGCCCCAAGGCGATGGGCAGATCGTAATGACTGCCCTCTTTGGGCCGGTCGGCGGGGGCGAGATTGACGATGACGCGCTTGCTGGGCAGCGACAGGCCGATGGCCGCGAACGCCGCGCGCACGCGCTCGCGGCTTTCGGCCACCGCCTTGTCGGCGAGGCCCACCACCATGAACGCCACCTGGCCGCCGGCGAGCTGGACTTGCACGTCCACCGGACGCGCTTCGGCGCCTTCGAACGCGGCGGAGGCGGTGCGATAGCCCATGCGAACTCCGTTCAATAAACATGTCCAATCGCATCACCCGCACGCGGCGTGTTATCCACACCGCCGGGAACGCGGCCGATCAAAACCGGAACGTCATGAGAACAGATGACAGTTGGCCCGTCAACTCACAGGCGAAAACTTTTCAGAAAGGCGGTGCGTCAGGGGAGGTTCGGCGCGGCTCGGACGGGCGGGTCCGATCGACGCGCGGCTCGAAGGGGCGCGGCGTGTCCTCCGGCTGCGCAGCGGGCCCGGCGAGCGGCGGCGCGTCGAGCGTTTCGGGCGACGGGAGAGGCTCGCGAGCGGGCTCCGAAAACGGCTCCAGGGCCGGTTCGCGGGCGGGCTGGACCGGCCCGCCGCCGGCCGCGTCGCAGGCTTCGGCGCGCAGGGCGCCGCGGGCGGGCAGCTCCGGCGCGTCGCCGGAAACCCGCACCAGATCGACCACCTTCTCCACACCGGAGGCGCGCGCGGCGAGGTCGGCGGCGCGGTCGGCCTCGGCGCGGCTGCGCGCATAGCCCAGCAGATAGACCACCGCCTCGCGGGTCTCGATATTGAAGTTGGTCGAGCGGATCTCGGAATCCTGCACCAGCCGGGCGCGCACGCGCTGGGTTATCAGCTGGTCGCTGGCGAGCTCGCGCGCGGTGCGCCATTCGCCAACCTCGATCTCGTTGACCACCGAGCGCACGCTCGGCGAGGACCAGGCGAGGCATTCCGCGTAGGTCCGGTCGCTTGCGCGCGGCGCCGAGCCGGTGAGCAGCATCACCCCTTCGGTGATCTCCACATCCACCTGGTCGAGCCGGTAGCCCTCGCTGCGCAGCATGGCCGACTTGACCTGGAGCGAGGCGTTGAAATCGTCCAGCTGGCGGCCCATCGAGCGGCCGGGCTCCACCGCGGCGCAAGCGCTGAGCGACACCGCCAGAGCGGCCGTGAGACATGCAAAGCGAAGCGGGCGGGGCGTGGCGGGCGGGGTCATGGATCGCTCCAGGGGCGCGGGACGGGGGGCGGCAGCATCGCTTGCGCGGCGCTGAAAAAGGGTAAACGCGGCGCTAAGGCCGGCCCCGGCGGCGTCGGATCGGTCAGATCAGATCCAATGCGCCTCGCGTTTCGGCCTGGAAGGCGTTCTCGATGCGCATCGGCCAGCGCCGGGGCGTCACCACCATCAGATCGAAACGCGGCTGAAGATGGGCGAAGCGGGGATGGCGTCCGCGCCACAGCGCGCCGGCGCGCAAAAGGCGTTCGCGCTGGCGCGGCGAGACCGCGTTCAGCGCCGCCTCCAGATCGGCGCGCGCCTTCACCTCGATGAAGCTCAATATCGCGCCGCGCACCGCCACCAGATCGATCTCGCCCGCCCCGGTGCGCACGCGCCGGTCCACCACCTTCCACCCGGTCGCGATCAGGCGCAGCTCGGCCAGGCGCTCGGCGAAGCGTCCGCGCGCCTCGGCGCGCTTGCGGCTGCGGGTGGAGCGCGATGTCATGAAACCCTCACGCCCGCGCGGCCGTGCGCGGTTGCCCGGGCCGCGCGGCGCGGGTAGCTTCGGCGGGCGTACGGGGCCGGGCGGCCGAGGACTGTCGAGGGGACGACCATGACCGGATCAGCATCGCTCAAGCGCGCGCTCGCGCCAAGCCGGCTCGCCGCCGCGCTCGCCGGCCTTTGCGTGTTCGCCCTGGCCGCCTGCGAGACCGCGCCGGGACCGACCGCGTCGGTGCAGACCATTCCTGAAAGCCCCGTGGTGGGCGCGCCGCCCGAACCGGCCACGCTGCCGGTGGATCTGGCCGAGCGGGCCTACACCCCGGCCCATATGCGCGGCGAGCCGATCACCCGGGTGGCGCTGCTTCTGCCCTTCTCGGCGAATTCCGATGCGGCCCGGCGCGAGGCCTCGCGCATCCTGCGCGCGGCCGAGCTCGCCCTGTTCGAGCGCGCCGGCGACGCGCTGGTGCTGTTACCCAGAGACACCGGGGGCACCGATCGCGGCGCGCGCGAGGCGGCCCGCTCTGCGATCTCCGACGGCGCCGATCTGATCCTCGGCCCGCTGTTCAGCGCGTCGGCGGCCGCCGCAGGCGAGGCGGCGCGCGAGGCGGGCGTTCCGGTGATCGCCTTCTCCACCGACGCCACCGTGGCCGGAGACGGGGTCTATCTCCTCAGCTTCCCGCCCGAGGAGGAGGTGCGCCGCATCACCGAATACGTGGCCGAGCTTGGGACCGACCGCTTCGCCTTCATCGGGCCGAACACCGCCTACGGCCAGGTCGCCAACGAGGCCTATCGGCGCACGATCGAGGATCTCCTGGGCGAAAACCCGGAGCCGGTCACGCTGACGATCGAGCGCGCCCCGCCGCCCGACGCGCCGGACGGAACGCCGCCGCGCACCGAGCGCCGCATCTTCCAGCGCGGCCTTGTGGCCACCGCCTTCTATGACGGCGGCGTCAGCGCCATGACCGAGGCGGCCGCGCGCCTGGCGTCGGTGGGTGTGGAGACGCTCAGTCCGGCGCGCGCCGCGGTGATGAGCGGGCGCGACTGGCGGCCCTCGGACGCTTCGCCCTTCCAGGCGGTGCTGCTGCCCGAAGGCGGCGACCAGCTGCGCATCCTCGCCCCGGTTCTGGTCTATGAGGACATCGACCCGCTCCTGGTGAAGTTCATCGGCACCTCGGTGTGGCGCGATCCCACGGTGACGCGCGAGCCGGCGCTGGCCAACGGCTGGTTCGCCGGTCCCGACCCCAGCGCGCGGGCCCGGTTCGAGCGGGTCTATGAAAGCGTGTACGACGAAGCGCCCTCGCGGCTTGCAGGTCTCGGCTATGACGCCGCTTCGCTCGCCGCCCTGTTCGCCACCGAGAATGACTTCTCAGAGGCGCGCCTCACCGATCCGGACGGGTTCGTGGGCGTGGACGGGCTGTTCCGCTTCCGCGAGAACGGTACGATCGAACGCGGGCTGGCGGTCTACACCGTGCGCCGCGACGGGTTCATCGTGCTCGACCCGGCGCCGCAGAGCTTCGATCTCGACCCCTTCCTACCCGACGGCGCGGTCGGCGCGCCGGTGGATGTGGAGCCGGACGAGCGGTCCTAGCGCGCATCGACCGGCTCAAGCGGAGGACCGCCCCGGTCATCCGCGCCGTGTTCGCGCATAAAATGGCGCGGCCGGCCCCACCGCCCCGTCGATCCTTGCTGAGCGATTTTCGCAAGCGTCGGAGCCTGTCAAGGACGGCGCTTTGCGCCGCCGCGTTGCGGCGACCGGGCGAAGCCCGGTCGTCCTTGACAGGCTCCGATCGCCTTGCGGTGTCTTCCAGCATGGATTGACGGGGAGGTCTGAACGCGAGGTCTCCTGACGGGGCGGTCAGGTCTGTTTTCCCGCTCTCGTTCGTTTCCCCGTCTTGTCCGGGGCGATCGCATTTGATCCGCACCGGGGTTGGTTGATCGGTCCCGCCAGCCTCAATCCCGCCGGCCGTGCTGCTCAATCCGGCGCCAGCGCCTGGGCGATCCCGTCGCCGAAGGCCCGCCCGGCGCGCGTAAGGCGCAGCCGGTCGCCCGAACGCTCCAGCAGGCCCTGGGCGATCAGGCGCGCAGCTTCGCCGGCGTCCGGCTTAAGCCCGGTGATCGCCTCGACGCGCGCGGCGTCGAGCCCGTCCTCCACCAGGCGCAATCCCATCAGGATGCGCTCCACCGCCTCCTCGCGCGCCGACAGCGGCTCGGCGGCGTGCGCGGTCCCGGCGGCGACCCCGGCGACATAGGCCACCGGCTTCAGCGCTGCGGAATAGCCGGTGCGCCCGCCCGCATCGGCGCGGCCCAGGCGCGAATGGGCGCCGGGACCGATTCCGATCCAGTCCGCCCCCTCCCAATACAGCCGGTTATGCACCGACTGGTCGGCGCGCGTGCGCGCATGGTTTGAGATTTCATAGGCCGGCAGACCCGCCGCCTCGGTCAGCGCCTGCGTCAGTTCGAACAGATCCGCGCTCAGATCCTCGCCCGGCGGGGAGAGCGCGCCGCGCCGCGCCTGGCGCTCGAAGGCGGTGCCCGGCTCGATGGTGAGCTGATAGAGCGAGAGATGGCCGAGCCCGAAAGCGAAGGCCTCCTCCAGCTCGCCGCGCCAGGCTTCCGCGCTCTGGCCCTCGCGCGCATAGATCAGATCGATGGAGACCCGCTCGAACGCGCGCTGTCCGGCCTCGATCGCCCGGCGCGCCTCGTCCGCGCCATGGTCGCGGCCGAGCCGTTTCAGCGCGGCGTCGTCGAAGGCCTGAACCCCGAGGGACAGGCGCTTCACCCCGGCCTTCGCGAGCCCGTCGAAGGCGGCGGCCTCTTTCGGATTGGCCTCCAGCCCGATCTCCGCGCCGGGCTCGAACCCGAACAGGCGCTGCGCGGTCCCGATCAGCCCGCTCACCTGGGCCGGGCTCATGAGCGAGGGCGTGCCGCCGCCGAAATGGAGGCTGGCGAGCCGGCGCGGTCCTGCAAGCTCGCGCCAATGCTCCAGATCGGCCAACATCGCCGCGAACAGAGCGTCCCCGTCCGCGTTCGCCGCCTTGTAGACGTTGAAATCGCAATACGGGCAGATTCGCACGCAATAGGGCCAGTGCACGTAAAGGCCCAGCCGGTCCTGCGGGTGTCCGCTCACGCGCCGAACACGTCCGCGGTCAGGAGTTTGAAGGCGTGGGCGCGATGGCTCATGGCGTGCTTTCTCGCCGGATCCATTTCTCCGAACGTCACGTCATGGCCGTCCGGGATGAAGATCGGATCATAGCCGAACCCGTTCTCGCCGCGCGGCGGGAAGGTCAGCGCGCCGCGCACCTCGCCTTCATAGACGCGGGTTTCGCCATCGGGGTGGGCCAGCGCCAGGGCGCAGACGAAGCGGGCGGAAAAGTCGCTCGCCCCTTTGGCGTCAAGTTCGGTGCGAACCTTGTCCATGGCGGCGTAGAAATCGCGCGGCTCGCCGGCCCAGCGGGCCGAATAAATCCCCGGCGCGCCGCCCAGCGCCTTCACCTCAAGACCGCTGTCGTCGGCCAGCGCGACTAGGTTCGAGGCCGCCGCGCCGGCCCGCGCCTTCAAAAGCGCATTGCCGATGAAGCTGTCCTCGGTCTCTTCAGGCTCGGGCAGACCCAGCGAATCGGCGCCTTCGGCGGTGAGCCCGTAGGGCGCGATCAGATCGGCTATCTCCCTGATTTTGCCGGTGTTGTGGCTTGCTATGGCCCAGGTCCGGGCGCTTGCGAACACATTCATGCATACCGTCCTTGCTGAAGGCACATATCGCCTTTCGAAAAATTCATATTGTTTTTCGATATATTTTTGTTGCGTCCCGATACGAGGTGGTCTACATACAGTCTCGAAGCGGACGGGAACACCCCACGCCGCTTCCGGCGACGCCAGGGCGAACAAAGACCCGACGCGCCGAAATGGTTGGTCGACAAAGAAGCTTAGGAGAGTATGAGATGGTCAGGTCGAACAATTCCAACGGTCACGCCGCTTTCGCGATGGTGATCAATCTGGCTCTGGTCGCCGGCGTGATCGCCGCGATGGCCGCCGCGATCGGCCCGCTGGTCGCGTGAGCCTGATGAAGGCCGAACAGGCCGGCCGCCCAAGGCGCCCCCGCTCCTCCCCCCGAAGCGGCGCCCAGGCGGCCGGCCTTGCAGGCCTTCGCGCATGACAACTCTGATGGGGGGCGCATGAGAACGCTCGGACCGGGATCGCTGGCCTCGCTTCTGAAGTTCCTCCTGGATGCGGCGTTCTATCTGTTCTGGGCGCTTTTGGGCCTTGCGAGCCTGATAATCGTCCTCATCGTCTTCATCGGTCTTTACCGCGTCACCGGCTTCGGCGATCCGCCGGAGGGCGTCGCCCAGTTTCTGGCGATGGATTTCGTGCTCGCCCTGCCCATGGCGGTGGTGGCGATCGCCGCGCTCATATTTATCATCGACCGGCTGCGCCGGATCTTCAGAACGCTCATCGGCGGCGATCCCTTCGTGCCGGAGAACGCCAATCATCTGCGCGCCATCGCCATCGGCATCGGTGTGTATCAGATCCTGCATTACGCCAGCCACGGCGTGATCTCGCTGGTGTTCACCCTGTCCGGCCGGCCGGTGGAGGGCGGCGGGCGCCTGGTTCCGGAGTTCTCGCTCAATCTCGGCGCCTGGTTCGCGGTGCTGGCCTTGTTCGTCCTCGCCGAAGTTTTCCGCGAGGGCGCGCGCCTTCGTGACGAACAGAAATTCACGATCTAGGGAGGCGCGCTCATGCCCATTCGCGTCACCCTGGACCGGATGCTGCTGGAACGGCGCATGTCGCTCACCGAGCTGTGCGACCGCGTCGGCATCACCATGGCGAACCTGTCAATCCTGAAGACCGGCAAGGCCAAGGCGGTGCGGTTCTCCACGCTGGAGGCGCTGTGCCGGGAGCTGAACTGCCAGCCCGCCGACCTCCTGATCTTCGATCCCGACGGCGAAGACGAGGACGACGGCTCGGATTAGAGCCTTTTCAGCGAAAGTGGACACCGGTTTCGCGTTTCGAAAAGGCGAAATTTCAATTGGCTAGAGTCGTTTCGGTCGATCAAAATCGGCCGAAACGGCTCTAGACTCGGGTTCACGCGCCGTTCAGCGCGAATTGCGCTATTCTCCAAAGGCGATCTCGCCGAAGGAGGGGCGCATGAGCTTCATCGCAGACATCTTCAAGCCGATCCTCACCATCCTCGTGACGGTGCTCGGCGGCGCGTTCATCCTGTCGGTCGCCTGGCCGGCCGGCGACGATTTCATCCAGCGTCATCTGCCGATCTGGGCGGAGCTCGACCCCGTCATCGCCCAGGTGCGCGACTGGCTGGGCGTCCACCAGCCTGAGGAGGAAGCACCCTGGTGGCGCTTCTGGGATTAGGGACGCGCGAACGCGGGAAACAGCCGGTCGAACGCGCCGCCGGCGCCGGCGAGGTCTGAGACCGGGCCGGCTTCGGCCACGCGGCCTTCTTCCAGAACCACGGCGTCGCGGGCGCGCTCCAGCAGCCGCGCGCGGTGGGTGACGATCAGCACCGAGCGGCGCGGATCCTCCTCCAGCCAGGCGTCGAGCGCGTCGAGGAACTCCGCCTCGGTGTCCTCGTCGAGACCTTCGGTGGGTTCGTCCAGCAGAAGAACGGGGGCGTCCTTCAGGAAGGCGCGCGCGAGGGCGATCCGCCGCGCCTGCCCGCCGGAGACCAGCCCGCCCTGCTCGCCGATCCAGGTGGCGAGGCCGTCCGGCATGGCGCGAACGAAATCGGCCGCCCGCGCCCGCTCCAGCGCCGCCCACAGCGTGTCTTCGTCCGCATCCGGATCGGCGAGGCGCAGATTGGCGCGCACCGTGGTCGATAAAAGCTCCGCGCGCTGATCCACCAAGGCGAATCGGTCGCGCACATCGCGGGTGCTCAAGGCGCTGATCGGGACGCCGCCGAGCGTGATCGTCCCGGCGTCGGCCTCGTAAAAGCGCATCAAGAGCTTGATGAAGCTCGACTTGCCCGAGCCTGAGGCGCCGACGAGCGCCAGCCGGCCGCCTTCGGGCAGCGTCAGCGACAGATCCGTGAGCGCGGGCCGGTCGGCGCCGGGATAGGTGAAACTGACATCCTCCGCCGCCACCGCGCTTCCCGGCGTCGGCGCCGCGGGCGCGGCCGGCTCGGTGACCGCCGGGACGAGATCGGCGAGCTCGCGCAGGCGCCCGGCGGCGGTGACGGTGCGGCCGTACTGCTCGGCGGCGGTCACCAGGGGCGCGGCGGCCTCGAACAGGGCGAAGGCGACGAAGCCGGCGAGCGCGGCGAGGGCGGGCGGCGATCCGGCGAGGACCGCGGAGGCGAATCCCAGCACGAAGGTCGCCGGCCCGGCGAGGGACAGGACCGTCGCATTCACCAGGGTCAGGCGCGCCAGCCGGCGCTGGGCGCCGATCCAGGACCGGCTCGCCACGTCCAGCCGCTCGATCACGCGCGCATCGCCTCCATAGGCCTTCAGCTCGGCCAGACCCGCCGCGAGATCGCCGGCTTCGGCGCGCGCTTCGGCGGCCTGACGCACGGCGGTTTCGCCGTCGGCGGCGCCGCTCTTCGCCGCGAGAAGGGGGAGAACAACGCTCGCCAGGATGAACGAGATCAGCACCGGGAAGAGGGCTTCAGGCGCGAAAACGGCGAGCAGAACGCCGGCGAAGAGCGCCGCGCACGCCGCCGCGAAGATCGGCGTCACGAGGCGCAAGTAAAGGTTGTCTAGCGCGTCCACATCCTGGGTGACCCGCGCCAGAACATCCCCGCCGCGCATCGCCGAGAGCCGTCCCGGCGCCAGGGGCGCGGCCCGGTCGAACACCCAAAGCCTCAATCGCGCCAGGACCTTGAAGGTCGCCTGGTGGGTCACCATGCGCTCCGCATAGCGCCCGGCCGTGCGGGTCATGGCGAAGGCGCGCACCCCGCCGGAGGCGAACAGATAGTTGAACGCGCGTCCTGCGCCCGCCAGGCCGGCGACCGCGCTGGCGGTGATGAACCAGCCCGAGAGCGACAACAGCCCGATCCCGGCCAGCAGCGTCACCGCCGCCAGGGCCGCGCCGAGCCGCATCCACCACCGGTCCGGCTTCGCCAGAGATAGAAAAAAGCGCAGGTCGTTCATGCGGTTACGCTCTCGCGGGGGGCCATGTCCATGACGCTGTCGCAGACCTTGCGCACCGCCGGGCTGTGGGTGGCGATGATCACGGTGCGCCCTTTCGCGGCGGCTTTGAGCGCCTCCAGAAACCGGGCCTCGGCCTCCCCGTCGAGATGGGCCGTGGGTTCGTCGAGCAGAAGCAGCTTCATGTCCACCGCCAGCGCCCGGGCCAGCGCCACCCGCTGGGCCTGACCGCCCGAAAGCCCGTACCCGCGCTCGCCCAGCCGGGTGTCGAGGCCGTCTGGAAGGCTCGCCGCGAAGTCCATGACCCCGGCCGCCTGCGCCGCGGACTGCACGGCGGCGTCTGAAATCGACTTGTCGAACAAGGTGATGTTGTCGCGCAGACTGCCGTGGAAGACGCGGCCGCGCTGGGCGATCCAGGCGGCCTGGCCGATCAGCGGCGCGCTCAAGGGCTCGCCGTCGATCTCGATGCGGCCTTCGCTGAGCGGGGCGTAGCCCAGAAGCAGCTTCAGCGCCGTGGATTTGCCGGCGCCCGACGCGCCCCAGAGCGCCGTCATCTCGCCGGCTTCAGCGGTGAAATCAAGGCTTTCCAGCCCGCGGCGGCCGTCGGCGTAGATCGACCCGGCGCCGATGAACCGCACCCGGGGCGCCTGTTTCAGCGGCCGTGCGCGCCTGGTCTCGCCGGCCTCGCCGTCGAACACGGGGGCGAGGGCTTCGGCGCCGGCTTCGGCGTCGGCCTTGTCATGATAGGCCGCCGACAGCCGGCGCAGCGGCATATAGTATTCCGGCGCCAGGATCAGCAGGAACAAACCTGTCCTCAAATCAATGGTTTCGCCCGGATCGAACGGCAATTCGCCCAATAGCGAGAAGCCGATATAGACCGCCGTGCCGGCCACCGCGACCGCGGCGAAGAACTCCAGCACCGCCGAGGACAGGAAGGCCAGGGAGAGCACCTTCATGGTGCGCTTGCGGAAATCCTCGCTCGCCGCGGCGAGCCCGTCGCGTTCGCGACCCGCGGCGTTGAAGGCGTTGAGAGTCTCCAGCGCCTGGAGCCGGTCGTTGAACCGGCCGGCGAGCCGGCGCAGCGTGGAGAGCTGGTCCTTGCTCGCCGCCGCCGCGCCCGCGCCCACCAGCGCCATGAAGACGATGAGCGCCGGCGCGGTGACCAGAAAAATCGTGCCCACCACCCAGGACTGGGAATAGGCCGCGATGAGCATGGCCAGCGGCGCCAGCGCCACCACCGGCATGAGCGGACGGTAGCGGCCGTAATACCCGTCCAGCTTCTCCACCGCATCGATCAGGGCCGAGGCGGTCTCGCCGGACTCGGTGCGCTCGGCGAAGGCCGGACCACGCGCGCTCAGGCGCTGTGCGGCGCTCCGGCGCACATGGGCGCGCACGGTCGCGCTCGCTTCAAAACCCATGCGCGCCTCGCCGGCCTGGGCCGCGGCCCGCAGCCCGGCGCACATGAGCGCCAGCGCCAGGGACGGCCAGGGCGGCGCGCCTGCGACCAAAGCGCTCACCGCGCCGGCCGCCCCCCAGGCGAACCCGATGAACAACACCGCCTGAAGAACCCCAAGGGCGGCGGCGGCGCGTTCGGCGCGCGCGCCGGCCTTCCCCCAGTCTTTCAGCAGGCTTGGGGGCTTCTCGCGCGGGGCTGGCCTTGAGGGTCTGGCGTCGGAAGGGGCGGCGGCGGGCGTCGTCATAAGCCCCGCATACACGGTTTAGGGCCCGCTTGTCTGCGGCGAGACGCCCCATGCGACAGCTTGCGGGGCGCCCTTCCGGGCGAATGAAGCGCATAACGATCCAAATCCGTAGCTTGCATGCGGATATTCTTCAGGCATGACCCCGGCGGCCGGGGCGCGGCGAGGGCGCATCAATGATCGACATGGACGTCGTCGACCTCTCACGGTGGCAGTTCGCGCTGACCGCCATGTACCATTTCCTGTTCGTGCCTTTGACGCTCGGCCTCGCCTTCATGCTGGCGATCATGGAGAGCGTCTATGTCATGACCGGCCGGCAGGTCTGGAAGGACATGACGAAGTTCTGGGGCGCGCTGTTCGGCGTAAACTTCGTGCTCGGCGTCTCCACCGGGATCACCATGGAGTTCCAGTTCGGCATGAACTGGTCGTACTACTCGCACTATGTGGGCGACGTGTTCGGCGCACCGCTGGCGATCGAGGGCCTGATGGCCTTCTTCCTGGAAGCCACGCTGGTGGGCCTGTTCTTCTTCGGCTGGGACCGGATGAGCAGGCTCGGGCATTTGGCGGCCACCTGGCTCATGGCGCTGGGCACGAACCTGTCGGCGCTGTGGATCCTGGTCGCCAACGGCTGGATGCAGAACCCGGTGGGGGCGCAGTTCAACCCCGAAACCATGCGCATGGAGATCGTCGACTTCATGGCGGTGATCTTCAATCCGGTGGCCCAGGCGAAGTTCGTGCACACCGTCTCGGCGGGCTATGTCACCGGCGCGCTGTTCGTGCTGGCGATCTCGGCATTCTTTCTCTTGAACCGGCGCTTCACCGGCTTCGCCAAGCGCTCCATGACTGTGGCGAGCGCGTTCGGTCTCGCCGGCGCGCTGTCTGTCGTGGTGCTCGGCGATGAGAGCGGCTATGCGCTCACCGACAATCAGAAAATGAAGCTCGCCGCGCTCGAGGCCATGTGGGAGACCCATGAGCCGCCCGCGCCGCTGACGCTGGTCGGCTTTCCCAATCAGGAGACCCACGAGACCGAGTTCGCCGTGGACGTGCCCTGGGTGCTCGGCCTCATCGCCACGCGCTCTCTGGACACCGAAGTGAAGGGCATCCTGCCGCTGGTGGCTGAGGCCGAGGTCCGCGTCGAAAACGGGATCGGCGCCTATGACGCGCTGCGGCGCCTGCGCGCCGATCCGGACGATCTGCAGGCGCGCGCCGATTTCGAAGAGACGAAGTTCGATCTCGGCTACGCCTTGCTGCTCAAGCGCTATGTGGAGGACCCGCGCGAGGCGTCGCCCGACCAGATCCGCCAGGCCGCCTTCGACACGGTGCCCGACGTGACCGTGATGTTCTGGAGCTTCCGCTTCATGGCGGGGCTGGGCTTCTACTTCATCTTCCTGTTCGCCACGGCCTTCGTGCTCTCCACGATGCGCAAGCACGAGACGCGCTGGTTCCTCAAGCTCGCTCTGTTCTCGCTGCCGCTGCCGTGGATCGCGGCCGAGCTCGGCTGGCTGCTCGCCGAGTACGGGCGTCAGCCCTGGATCATCGAGGGCGTGCTGCCGACCTTTCTGGGGGTCTCCAGCCTCGCCGCCGGGCAGATCATTCTGACCATGGCAGGCTTCACCGTGCTCTACGGCGTGCTCGCCGTGATCGAGGTGATGTTGATGGTCCACCTGATCCGCAAGGGGCCTTATCCGGGCGACCGGTCCGCCCCCGAACCCAGCCGCGGCGGCGCGGGCGCGCCCGGCCTCATGCCCGCCGAATAAGGACGCCGGTGATGGACATCCCTCTCTCCTACGAAATGCTGCGGGTGATCTGGTGGGCGCTTCTGGGCGTCCTGCTGATCGGCTTTGCAATCACCGACGGCTTCGATCTCGGCGTCGGCGCGCTGCTCCCGATCGTGGCGAAGACCGACACCGAGCGCCGGCTGGTGATCAACACGGTGGGCCCCACCTGGGAAGGCAATCAGGTCTGGCTGATCCTGGGCGGCGGGGCGATCTTCGCGGCCTGGCCCATGGTCTACGCGACCGCCTTCTCCGCCTTCTATCTCGCCATGTTCGTGGTGCTCGCCGCCCTGATCTTGCGGCCCGTGGGCTTCAAATACCGCTCCAAGCGCGAGGACAGGCGCTGGCGGTCGTTCTGGGACTGGGCGCTGTTCACCGGCGGCTTCGTACCGGCGCTGATCTTCGGCGTGGCGGTGGGCAATCTGCTGGTGGGCGCGCCGTTCCGCATCGACGAGGATCTGCGAATTTTCTGGGAAGGCAGTTTCTTCGGCCTCCTGAACCCGTTCGCCTTGCTGTGCGGGCTTCTGTCGGTCTCCATGCTGATGCTGCATGGCGCGGCCTGGCTGTCGATGAAGCTGGAATACGGCGTGGTCCGCGACCGGGCGCGCGCCCTGGCGCCGGCCTTCGCCCTCGCCTCCATGGGCTTGTTTGCGATCGGCGGCTTGTGGGTCGCCTTCGGCGGTCTGGGCTACAGCGCAGCCGCCGTCGATCCGGCGGGACCGTCCAATCCGCTGCTGACGCAGACCAGTGCGCAGGCCGGCGGCTGGTTGTTCAACTACGCAGCCCATCCCTGGACGCTCGCCGCGCCCGTGCTCGGCTTCGCCGGCGCGGGCCTGGCGCTCGCCGGGCTGAGACTGAACAGTGAATGGATCACCTTCACCGGCTCGAAGCTGTCGGTGATCGGGATCATCTCGACGGTGGGCGTGTCGATGTTCCCGTTCATCCTGCCGTCGAGCATCGATCCCGCCTCGAGCCTCACCGTCTGGAACAGTTCGTCGAGCCACCAGACCCTGTTCATCATGCTGATCGCCACGGTGATCCTGCTGCCGATCATCCTTCTGTACACCGCCTGGGCGTTCAAGGTGATGTTCGGCCGGGTGACCAGCGAAGAGATCGCCAAGGGCGACTATTACTGAGGAGCGGACGCGATGTGGTATTTCACCTGGATCCTCGGCGTCGGCCTGGCGTGCGCCTTCGCCATCCTGAACGCCATGTGGCATGAGCTGCATCTTGCCGACGGCGGCGACACGGGAAGCTCCGACGAGGCGTGCTGATACGACAAACCCCGGCGCGCCGGCGCCGGGGTTCGGGACTCGCAGAAGAGGCGGCGTCTAGAGCAGCGGCGGCGCCGGGGCTTCCTCGAACGTCACCGAGCGCATTCTCTTGCCGCCCCAGTCCTTGATCAGCCGGTTCTTCTCCGCCTCGGCGATCTCGATATTACTGGCGTGCAGCACCCAGTCGCCGCCGTCCTTGCGCAGGGGCACCTGGACGGTCTTCCAGTGGCTGGGTTGTTCCGCGCCGTTCCCCGGCCAGGTCCAGACCACTTCTGCGAAGGCGATCTCGCCGGTGAACGCCCCGGTGTCCATCAGATCGTTGACGATGCCGTTGGCCTCGTCGCCGAGATCGATATTCATCACGTCGCCGACCTCCAGCCCGCGGAAGGGCGGCTGATCGACCAGCGCCCGGCTGGCGGCCTCGACGACGAGCTTTCCGTCGCGCGCGCTGATCAGCGACACGTAGTAAGGCGAATAGGTCACCAGCGCGCGCACATGATCATAGAGCGGCCGGTGCGCGGGCTCGGTGAGCAGCCGGCTCAGCCGCTCCTCCAGATCCGCCGAGGGCGTCGCCGCCCCGTTCTCAAGGCGGGAGATATAGGCCTGGCTGACGCCGAGGAGATGCGCGGCGGATTCCTGCTTCAGGCCGCTGCGCTGGCGAAAGGCTTTAAGCTCTTCACCCCATTCCATGTTTCATACGCCCCTTCTGCTCAAGGGCGGAAACATCAACAACTTGCTTGTGGGGGCAACAAAAAATGTCATCATAAATTATGCTCAAGCGGACCATAGACGGTGAATCGACTGCATAAATATCGATATGCATGCGAAACGCATAAGGGAGCGCCGGGTTTCCTTGACCGGGGCGCCGCGGACCGTAGTCTCGCGCGAAACGCCGGGACGGGCGTATGCGAGGGAGAACGTCATGGGTCTGATTCAGTCGATCAAGCGGGAATGGTTCTACACCACCGAACTCGCCCGCCTTCTGGGCAAGTTGAAACAGATCAAGCCTGATTCGCCCGATCTCACTCCCGATCTGCTGGAGCGCAGCGTCGACGCGCACAAGAACCGCACCGCCTTCCTTACCGAAGAAAACGAGAAGATCAGCTATAAGGCGTTCGACGAATACGCCAACCGAATCGCCAACTGGGCGGTGGACCAGGGGCTCGAGCCCGGCGACACGGTCGTCCTCTACATGGCCAATCGCTGGGAATACGTGGCGATCTGGTACGGGCTGTCGAAAGTGGGCGTGCTCGCCGCGCTGGTGAACAATCAGATCTCCGGCCAGTCGCTGGCTCACACGGTCAATATCGCCGAGGCCGAGCACGCCATCGTGGAGGGCGAGCTCGCCGGCCAGTACGAGACCGCGCTCGATCAGATCAAATCCGAGGTGCAGGCCTGGGTCACCGACGGGGCGCAAACCAATATCGGCGGGGCGCGCGATTTCGACACCGCGCTGCTGGAGGCTTCGCCCAAGCGCCCGAAACGCTCGCGCCGGGCGCATCTGCTCGCCAAGGACGCGTGCATGAAGATGTACACGTCCGGCACCACGGGGCTGCCCAAGGCGGCGATCGTCGCCCATACCCGGGCGCTCTATTACCTGCAGGTGTTCGGCGTGGCGGCGCGGGCGAACAAGTCCGACAAGATGATGATGGTGCTGCCGCTCTATCACGCCACCGGCGGCCTGTGCGGGGTGGGCGCGGCGCTCTCCTTCGGCGGCACGTTGATCGTGCGCCGGCGCTTTTCCGCCTCGCGCTTCTGGGCGGACAGCGTTGAGACCGGCGCCACCATGTTCATGTATGTGGGCGAGCTGTGCCGCTTCCTGGTGGCGGCCGACCCCGATGCCAACGAGAAGAAGCACAAAATCCGCGTCGCCATCGGCAACGGCCTGCGCCCGGACGTCTGGCCGCGCTTCGCCGAGCGCTCCGGCATCCCGCGCATCATCGAGTTCTACGGCGCCACCGAAGGCAATGTCGGGCTGATCAATCTCGACTCCAAGCCCGGCGCCATCGGGCGCGTGCCGCCGCACCTGGCCAAGCGCTTCAACATCAAGCTCGTCCAGTTCGACACCGAAAAGGAAGAAGTGATCCGCGACGCGAACGGGCGCTGCATCGAGTGCAAGCCCGGCGAGGTGGGCGAAGCGATCGGCGAGATCCGCCCGGACGACGCGCGCTACCGCTTCGACGGTTATCAGGACCAGGAAGCCACCAAGAAGAAGATCCTCACGGGCGTGTTTGAAGACGGCGACGTCTATTTCCGCACCGGCGACCTGATGAAGCGCGACGCGCAAGGGTATTTCTACTTCGTCGACCGGATCGGCGACACTTTCCGCTGGAAGTCGGAGAACGTCTCCACCAACGAGGTCGCCGAGGCGCTGGGCGTGTTCGACGGCGTGGTGCAGGCCAATGTCTACGGTGTCGAGGTCGGCGATTATTCCGGCAAGGCCGGCATGGCCGCGCTGATCGTGGACGAGAAGTTCGACCTGCAGGCCCTGCGTGCCCATGTCCATCGCGAGCTGCCCCATTACGCCCGCCCGGTGTTCGTGCGCATCCATACAGAGGCGCCGAGCGAGCACACCACCGGCACGTTCAAGCTGAAGAAGACCGATCTGGTCAAAGAGGGCTGGGACCCGGCTAAAGTGGACGAGCCGCTTTATCTCGATGATCACGACGCCGGCGCCTATGTGGAACTGACGCCGGAGCTGCGCGCGCAGATCCTCTCCAACGAGAAGCGCATTTGAGCCGTCCGCTCGATCCCGAAAGCGTGCTCGGCTTCTGGTTCGAGGAGGCCGGGCCCAAGCGCTGGTTCAGCGTCGATCCGGCCTTCGACGCGGACATGCGCCGCCGCTTCGCGCCGGCCTGCCATGCGTTGCGCCAGGCCAGGACGATCGCCGACCATCCCTGGCTCGTCGAGCCGGAAAGCGCGCTCGCGCTGGTGATCCTGCTCGATCAGGCGCCGCGCAATGTCTGGCGTGGCTCGAACGCGGCGTTCAGCCTGGACCGGCTGGGCCTAGAAGCGGCCGAGGCCATGGTCTCCGCCGGATTCGACTGGGCGCTGGCCGAAGACCGGCGGGCCTTCGTCTACATGCCCTTCATGCACAGCGAAGACGTTGAGGATCAGGCCTTGTGCGTCGCCCTGTGCGAGGAGCGGCTGACCGGTGAGGACACGGCGCGCCACGCCCGCGCCCATATGGATCTGATCGTCCGGTTCGCCCGCTTCCCCCATCGCAACGCCGTGCTGGGGCGGGAAAGCACGCCGGAGGAGGCCGCGTTTCTCAGCGGCGGCGGCTACGCACCCGGCGCGAAACGCCCGGCAAAATCCGCCTGAGGGCAGGTCCGGTCCCGCGCGGCTTCGGCTAACCATCTGATTTGTATTGTGTTCGGTGTGGCTTGGAGTTTGCGCTGAGCGTCGGCAGCTTCAGGAGCCCAACCCATGCCCGCCGCCCGCGCCTCGCGCATCACGCCCGCCGATATCCGCACCATCGCCTTCACCCTGGTGGACCGCCACGGCGCCCGGGCGCTGGGATACGCCGATCAGGCGGTGGTGGAGCTTGACGGCAAGGGCGAGCGCGAAAGCGCCGACGCCTGGCGCGCGCTGAAGAGCGAGATCGAGGATGCGCTGACCGGCCGGATCGTGCGCGGCGCGGGCGTCAGCGTGCACTGAGGGCGTCAGGCCGCATTGACAAACCCGGCGTCAGCGGCCAAATCCGCCTGACTTCTCAAGTCCTGCCCAGAGGTCGCCCGTTCGATGACCTATATCGTCACCGACGCCTGCATCAAATGTAAGTTCACCGACTGCGTGGAAGTCTGCCCCGTGGACTGCTTCTACGAGGGCGAGAACATGCTCGTCATTCACCCCGACGAGTGCATCGATTGCGGCGTGTGCGAGCCGGAATGCCCCGTGGAGGCCATCAAGCCGGACACCGAGGACGACAAGGACGGCAAATGGCTGGCCCTGAACTCCGAATATGCGGCGAAATGGCCCAACATTACGGTCAAGAAGGACCCGCCCGCCGACGCGGAGAAGTACGAGACCGAGACCGGCAAGCTGGAGAAATATTTCTCTCCGCAGCCGGGCTAGCCAAAGGGTGCGCGCGGTCCCGCCGCGCCTGGCGCCGGAATTTTCGAACGCCCTGATATCAAGCGCGCCCCGGCGGGCCCGCCTCCGGTTCGGCCTTGCTGACGGGAATTCCAGCATTCACAAGACGTTAAGCTTTTCTTAAGCGCGCTCAGAACCCGGACGGTCTTCGCGTGCGCAGCAAATTGCTTTTTTACAAACTTTGTGATAGCTTAATGACTTCGGTTGCGCGTTGACCGTTTCGCTCAGGACGCAGGAACGCCTTGATCTGACCCACCGACAAACCCTCCGATCGGCCGCCCCGGACGGGCGCGGCGCGGGGGTTTGCGTGTCCGGTCCGAGACAGCGTTCGCATCTTCAGCGATGCGGCACGCATCGGACAGGCTCGCCCGGGCGCTTCAGCCCGCGGTCGATAACAAGAGAGCATCCATGACCAAGAAAACCGCCAACGACAACAAGACGTTCAAAAAAGGCGACCACATCGTCTATCCCGCCCACGGCGTGGGCCGGGTGACGGGCGTGGAGAAAGAGACCGTCGCCGGCTTCGACATCGAGGTCTACGTGGTCTCCTTCGAGCAGGACAAGATGACCCTGCGCGTGCCGACCGCCAAGGCGGCCTCGCAGGGCATGCGTCCGTTGGCGAACGATGCGGTGTTGAAGGACGCGCTGAAGACCCTCAAGGGCAAGCCCAAGGTCAAGCGCACCATGTGGTCGCGCCGCGCCCAGGAATACGAAGCCAAGATCAATTCCGGCGATCTGATCTCCATCGCGGAGGTCGTGCGCGACCTGCACCGCCAGGAGGATCAGCCCGAGCCGTCCTATTCCGAGCGTCAGCTCTACGAATCCGCGCTCGACCGCATGGTCCGGGAAGTCGCCGCGGTGGAGAAGGTCGACCGCGACAAGGCGCTGGAGATGCTCACCACCACGCTGACGAAGAAAGCCGCTTAAGCCGCTTTCGCAGTCATGGCGTTTCAGCCCCGCCCGGCGCGACCGGGCGGGGCCTTTTCATGGGCTCGATCAAGGACCCCGATGCGCGCGAGCTGCATCAGGGGTGAACGAAATGCGGCGGGAAAGTGAACCGTATTCAATCCGGGTCCGTAGACAGGGGCGACGCAAACACGAGACCCACGAGAGGCGCCCATGACCACCCGCACCGCGCCCGCCCGCACCGCCGACCCCGATCGCCGCTTCATGAAGAAGGCGATGGAGGCGCCGCTGCTCGAGCGAGAGCACGAACTCGCGCTCGCCACGGCCTGGAAGGAGCAGGGCGATGAGAAGGCGCTGCACGAGCTGACCACCGCCTATATGCGCCTGGTGGTCGCCGTCGCGGCGAAGTTCCGCCATTACGGTCTGCCGTTTCCCGATCTGGTCAGCGAGGGCAATATCGGCTTGATGCAGGCGGCCGCCCGGTTCGAACCGGAGCGCGGCGTGCGTTTCTCCACCTACGCCAGCTGGTGGATCCGCTCGGCGATCCAGGACTATGTGCTGCGCAACTGGTCCATCGTGCGCACCGGCACGACGGCGGCGCAGAAATCGCTCTTCTTCAATCTTCGCCGCCTTCGCGCGCTGATCAAGGATGTGGGCTCCGGCGCGCTGAGTCCGGAAAACCGCGCCTATGTGGCCCAGGCGCTGAAGGTGGGCGAGGACGATGTGGAGCAGATGGCCTCGCGCCTGGCCGCCGTGGACCGCTCGCTCAACGCGCCGTTCACCGAAGACGGCGACGGGGAGTGGCAGGATCTGCTCGCCGACGAGAACCCGGACCCGGAAGCCCTGGTCATGGGCGAGCGCGACACTTCCAGGCGCAATGAGTGGCTCAGCGAGGCCATGACGGCCCTGACCGATCGCGAGCAGCTCATCATCCGCGAACGCCGTCTGCGCGAGGATTCGGTGACGCTGGAGAAGCTCGGCGAGCAGCTCGGCATCTCCAAGGAGCGCGTGCGCCAGATCGAGCATCAGGCGCTGGGCAAGCTGAAGAAAGCGCTCACCGAAGCGGTCGGCGATCCGGAGGAAGCCGGGCTGATCCCGCAGATCTAGGATCTAGTCCCTGAGCCTGACCGGTTCGGGCGCGTCCACCAGCTCAAGCTGGGCGGGATGGGTGAGACTGATGGAAGGTCCGTTGGTCTCGTAGAGCCAGCCGCGCACGCGCACCCGTGCGCCCTCCAGGCTCATAAGATCCAGACCGGCCGCGTCGAACACGGCGCGTGAGGCGCGGTCGGCCGTGGCGGTGAAGTCGGTGCGCCAATCCAGGCCGAAATTGACGAAGACTCGGCCGTCGCGCGCCTCGCCGGTGTCCACCACGATCCCCTCCACCACCACCGGCCCGTCGAGGCGCTGGGCGAGCGTGTTCGGGTCCGGCTCGAACACCCTGAACGCCTGCTCGCCCCAGGCGCCCGCGCCGCGGTCGCGCGCCTCGACCTCGGCGGCGTAGAGCGGGGTGAAATCGAGCGTCTCGCCCTGGCGCGGCCAGACCATGAGCCGTCCTTCCCGCACCAGGGCCTCGGCGAGATCGCCCTGCTGGGTGCGCGCCGCCGCAATCAGACGGTCATAGCGGTCGCGAGGCGGATCGGAGGCGGGGCGCACGCTCACTGATGCGCCCGACGTCTCCAGCCGGGCCGTCAGCGCGTCGCGGGCCGCCTGCGCCGCAGCGGGAAAGCGATCGGCGTCCGGTGCGGTCACGCCGGCCAGGACGAGGCTCTGCATCTCGCCCTCCGCAGTCTCGATCTGGAAACTGGCGCCGGACCAGACACGCTCGGCCTGCGCCGGCCGGGCTTGCGGTTCGGGCTCCGGCGTACAGGCGATCAAGACGAAAGGCGCCAAGCCTGCCACGAGTCGGGCGCGCCGCCGGAAATGGACCAAGAATCGGAACAACAGATTTGGTTCCATAAATAATTATTTATTCCTGTCGATCGCGCCTTGAAAGTATCAATCGGTTGAGCGCCGTAGATACTTTAGCGCGAATGTCATAGTTCGGTTCGGGTCTTTCATTTCTTTCAAGCTCCCCGTAAGCTCCCGCCATCTCGAACGCGCGCCCCTTCTTCTCGGTCCGGCCCCGCCGGCCCGATTTGACCCGCGCGCGTGCGTGCAAGCAAGGCAGGGAGGCCCCGGGCCCTTATGAGCACCACCATCAAGGAGTCGCCGCTGCGCGACACCGACACCCAGGATTACGGCGACGACCCCACTGCGGTGCGCGACACCGACCATTATGTCGAGGAATATGTCCGCGGCTTCGTGGACAAGTGGGACGATCTCATCGACTGGGAGGCGCGGGCGAAAAGCGAAGGCCAGTTCTTCATCGATCTTTTGAAGGAGCGCGGCAAGGAGACCGTGCTCGACGCGGCCTGCGGCACCGGCTTTCATTCGGTCCAGCTTCTCAACGCCGGTTTTCAGGTCACCAGCTGCGACGGCTCGGCGGAGATGCTGGCGAAAGCCTTCGAGAACGGGCGCGCGCGCGGGCTGATCCTGAATACGGTCCACGCCGACTGGCGCTGGCTCAACCGCGATCTGCCCGGCAAGTACGACGCCATCGTCTGCCTTGGAAACAGCTTCACCCACCTCCATGACGAGCGCGACCGCCGGCGCACGCTGGCGGAGTTTTACGCCGCGCTCAAACATGACGGCATCCTCATCATGGATCAGCGCAATTACGATGCGATCCTGGATAAGGGTTTCAGCTCAAAGCACAAATTCTACTATTGCGGGGATCAGGTCAGCGCCGAGCCGGAATATGTCGACGAGCATCTGGCCCGGTTCAAATACGAGTTTCCCGACGGCTCGAAATATCATCTGAACATGTACCCGCTGCGCAAAAACTACGTCATCGACCTCATGCGCCAGGTGGGCTTCACGCAGGTGAAGACCTATGGCGACTTTCAGGAGCGCTATGACGAGGCCGAGCCGGACTTTTACATCCATGTGGCGGAGAAGGCCTATGACGGCTGAGTACAAGGAGGCCGCCCGGACGGCCGAGGCGTATTACGACAGCGCCGACGCGGACGCCTTTTACGCTGCGGTATGGGGCGGCGAGGATATTCATGTCGGCCTCTATGAAACCGAAGACGAGGCGATCGCCGCGGCGAGCGCGCGCACGGTCCGGCACATGGCCGCCCGGCTGAAGACGCTGAAACCCGGCGCGCGCGTGCTCGATCTCGGCGCAGGGTATGGCGGCGCGGCGCGGCATCTCGCCCGCGAGCACGGCGCGCACGTCACCTGCCTGAACCTCTCGGAAAAGGAGAACGCGCGCAATCGCGAGCTCACCGCCGAACAGGAATTGGCCGAACAGGTCGAGGTGGTGCATGGCGCGTTCGAGGACATTCCGTTTCCAGACGAGCAATTTGATATTCTGTGGAGCCAGGACGCCATCCTGCATTCCGGCGACCGCACGCGCGTGCTCGACGAAGCCGTGCGCGTGCTCAAGCCCGGCGGCGAGTTCATCTTCACCGATCCCATGCAGGCCGATGACGCCGACGATCCGGCCCTGCTTCGCCCGATCTATGAGCGCATCCATCTGCCCAATCTGGCGAGCTTCGCCTTCTACGAGGCCGAGCTTCGCGCGCGAGGCCTGGACGTCGTCGCGATCGAGCGGCTCACCGGCCAGCTGCGCACACACTACGCGCGGGTGCGCGAGGAGCTGGAACAGCGCCGTGAGGCGCTGAGGGACCAGATCAGCCCCGGCTACGCCGAACGCATGCTCAACGGGCTGCAACACTGGGTGAACGGCGCCGACGCCGGCCAGCTCGCTTGGGGCGTGATGCATTTTCGCAAGACTTGAGCTGTACAAGCGGAGCGCAGGGGAGTTGTCCACAAGCGCATCGGGAACCTTTCATTGACCCTTAAGACGAACGGCCGCGAGGTGAGGAACTAGCGGCCGTTCTTGCGTCGGCCGCGGTCGGGGCTGACAAAAAAGGGGTCGTCATGCTTGCGCCGCTCGCCGCGTTTCTCGCGGGCGCCGTCCTCGCCGAGGCGGAGGCTGGTCCGCGCATCGATCCCTGGCCAGGCGACCCGACCCGGATCGAGGCCTGGCCCGGCGCGAGCGTCGAGATCCTCTACCACCAGAAACGCATCCTCGCCCCGGTTCATATCGAAGGCGTGGGCGAGCGCCTGTTCATCATCGACACCGCGGCGGGCGCGACGGTGATTTCAAGCCGGTTGCGCGACGCGCTGGCGCCGGACCCCGAAGAGACCGAGCGCCGCCAGGTGCGCGGCGCCACGGGCATGATCGTGCTCGACTATGTGCGCCTGCCGGCCCTGAACTTCGCCGGCGCACGGGAAACCGGCGTGCGCGCGCTGGTGGCCGACATCGCCGATTTCGCCCCGGTCGCCGGCCGCCAGGTCGCTGGCGTGCTGGGCGCCGATATTCTGTCGCGGCGCGACCTCCGTCTGGATCTGGCGCGGCGCGAAATGGTGGTGGGTCCGCGCGGCGCGGACGGGGGCGGCGTGCCCTTCCATTCCCGCGGTCAGGCCGGTTTCGTCCAGTTCACCGCGCGGATCAACGGCGCGCCGGTGGCCGCCGTGCTCGACACCGGCGCGCGGTCGGGCACGCTGAACTGGGCCGCGGCGGGGCTGGCCGGGCTGGAGCCGGGCGGGGCGGGCGTCGTCGACACCGGCGGGCGCAGCGCGGGCATAGACGGCGTCGGCGTCGACCGGGTCGAGGCGCGCCTGGACGGGCTGTGCGTGGGCGCGGCCTGCTTCGACGGCGCGCCGGTGCGCATCGCCGAACTGGCGGTGTTCGGCCTTGTGGGCGCGGACGGCGGGGCGGGCCCCTCCATGTTGGTGGGCGCCGATCTTCTTGAAATCTGCCCGGCCGAAATCCTCTACAGCCAGGGCGTCCTGCGGCTCTGCGGACGCTGACCGCGAGGCTAAGGACCCCAGGCGGGCGCGCGAAGCTTGCCTCCACCCGCGCGGGGCGGCTCTAATCGCGGGGTGTTCGCCCCGGAGCCGTCATGTCCGATCGTTTCGCCAAACCGACAAGGCGGGCCGCATGCGCCGCGCTGGGCGCCCTGTGGCCGTTTTCGGGGTGCGCGCGGGCGGAGGTCGGCGAGCCGGCGCCGCTCACCGGCGCTCTTGTGACGCGCTGGGGGCGCGATCCGTTCGCGCTCGGCTCCTATTCCTTCCTGGCGCGCGGCGCGAGCAGGGAGGACCGGCTGGCGCTGGCCGAGCCGGTGGGTGAGCGGCTCTTCTTCGCCGGCGAAGCCTGCGAGCCGGACAAGCCCTCCACCGTGCACGGCGCGGTGATGTCGGGGCGCCGCGCCGCGGCGGCCATGGCCCGCGCGCCGGGCCGACGGATCGCCATCGTCGGCGCGGGCGCCGCCGGCCTCGCCGCGGCGCAGGTGCTGGCCGAGGCCGGCCTTGAGGTGACGGTGTATGAAGCGCGCGCACGCATCGGCGGGCGGATCCACACCGACCGGTCGCTCGGCGTGGCGCTCGATCTCGGCGCAAGCTGGATTCACGGCCTGGACGGCAATCCCGTGACCGAACTCGCCGACCGGGTCGGCGCCCGGCGCGTGGTCACACGATGGGAGCGCATGCGCTTCTACGAGGCGGGCGGGCGGAGGCGGCGCTGGTTCCAGCTGCCGCCCGGTTTCCGCGACACGCTGGAGATGGAATTGGCTTTCGCGGCCGACATGGCCGATCTCGATCCCTCGCTTGAGGGCTTCACCGACGCCTTTCCCGGCGAGGAGGCGATCTTCCCAGACGGCTACGACCAGATTTTGCCCGCGCTGGACGGCGCTTACGCGGTGCGCCTCCAGGCCGTGGTCGAGGCGGTCGATCTGACCCGCGCCGGCGCGGCGCTGCAGCTGGCCGACGGGGCGGTCGTCGAGGCCGACCAGGTGCTGGTCACCGTCCCGCTCGGCGTCCTGAAAGCCGGGCGCATCGCGTTCGAGCCGGGCCTGCCGGCTGCGAAGGCGCAGGCGATCGCGCGGCTCGGCATGGGGCTGTTGGACAAGGTGTATCTGAAGTTCGAGCGCGCCTTCTGGCCGGAGCACCTGGACGCGTTCGGCCATATCGCGCGCGAGCCGGGCCGGTTCGCCGGATGGTTCAATCTTCACAAGGCGACGGGCGCGCCGGTGCTGCTTGGTTTCACCGCCGGCTCGGCGGCCCATGCGCTCGCCGAGCTGGACGACGCCGCGTTGACCGAGGCCGCCCTGGCCGCCGTTTACGCCATGGCCGGCCGCTGAGCCGCCGCACCCGCCGGAGCGGGCGGGGCGCACGCGGTCAGTGCGCGTGGGCGGCGTCCATGTCCGGGCTCTGCACCAGAACCCAGACATCCACCGAGCCGGAATGTTCGAACTCCAGCGTCAGCTTGCGCAGCACGCCGACCTCCAGCGGACCGGTCAGCTCGTAGAGCATGACATGTAGCCCGCCCGGCTCCAACGCCACCGTTTCGCCGGCGGGGATCAGGATCCCGCCGTCCACACGGCGCATGCGCGCCACGCCGTCGTCGAAAAGGTGCGTGTGCAGTTCGGCGCGGCCCGCGAACGCCGGATCAGGATGGACAGCGACCAGCCGGTCGGCCTCCTCACCGGTGTTGTGCACAACGAAATAGGCCGCCCCCGGCGTGCGGTCGGTGACCGTGGGCCGCGCCCAGGGATGTTTGATGACCAGATCGCCCACGGTGTAGTCGTGGGCGAGGCTGGCGGCGAGGCCCGCCACGCTCAACACGAGCGCGGCGGCGACCTTGATCAGGGTTTTCATTGCGGGTCTCCTTTCGCCGCCGATCAAAAGCGTGCGTTGAGGCGCACCCAGGCGCCGGCGCCCGGGCCGGGCAGGCGTTCGCCCACCGGCACGCCCAGACCGGAATTGCGGTTATATCCGCCCAGATGATCACGCCAGGGCTGATCAAACAGGTTCTCCACCCCGGCGGAGATCAGCACGGCGTCGCTTACCGCCAGGTCCCCGAACAGATTCACCACGACATAGCCGGGCGTCTCCTGTTCCGAGTTCTCCGCGGAAACCCGGGTCTGTTCGGCCACCGCCACCGTCTCCAGCGTCGCCGACCAGGCCGCGGCCTCATAGGTCAGCCCGGTGCGCAGGCGCGCCGGCGCGATCCGGTAGAGATCGTCGTCCACATCGGTGCGCTCGCCGCGGGTCAGGCTGAACACGCCGTCCACGCGCCAGTTTGCGGCGATCGCGGCGCCGAAATCGGCGTCGAGCCCGTAAAGGCGCGCGTCCACGTTGGAGAAGCGCAGCGGGGTGGGATCGCCGTTCATGGCCGAGACCATTTCAAGCGGCGTGTCCACCAGGCCGGGGGTGACCGGCTCGGCGGGCGTGCCCTGGATGTAGTCCTCGATCCAGCTCACATGCAGGGTCGGGCGCAGATAGGCGCGCTCGGCCGCAAAGTCGAAGCCGGCCTCCAGGCTCGAGGCGGTCTCCACGTTCAGATCGAGATCGCCGACATAGGTGTTGCCGTCCGCAAGCCCGCCGCTGGCCGGGGTGGGCAGCCAGGCGAAGCGCTCAAGATAATTCGGCGCGCGCGATTTACGCGCGATCGATCCGCGCCAGGCGAAGGCGTCACTCATCGGCATGCGCGCGCGCGCCAGGAGATCGACGGTCACCGCGTTCCAGCTGCGATCGGCGGCGGTGTAGGCGTTCGCCAGCATGCGCGGGCCCATGGGCAGGGCCGGGCCGAGGCGCGGTTCGCCGGCTTCGGCTTCATGCGCGTCCAGGCGTGCGCCGAGATAGAGCTCCAGATCGTTCGCCGGGCCTTCCCATTCGGCGAAGGCGCCGGTGCGCGCGATCTCGATGTCGGGCGTCGGCGTGACGAAGAAGGCCGGGTTGGCCGGGTTGGTGATCGTCACGTCGTGCTCCGACTGCTCGGTGTCGATCCCGAACCGGATTTCGCCGCCGGCGAGATCCCGCGCCGCGCCGGCGTTCGCCGACCAGGTCTCCGCGCCGGCGAAGGTTTCGCGCAGGCCCATCATCATCGGCGCCGGACGCAGGGTGAAATTGTTCATGGCGTGATCGACGCGGGCATGGCCGATTCCGGCTTCGAACCGCCATTCCCCGCGCTCGTAGTCGATCCCGGCGCGCGTGGTGTCGGTGTCGAAGAAGCGGATGTCCATGGGGAAGGGCGGATTGCCGGTCAGCCCGGTCTCCTGACGGCGCCAGTCGAGCGTCAGCTCCAGCCGTTCGGAGGGTCTGACGGCGTAGCCGATCCCGTAGACCGTGCGCTCATGCTCGGTCCCTATGAGCGTTCCCTTGGGGGTGTCGAGATCGCCGCCGGTCTCCACCGAACCGAGAATCTGAAGGCGCTGGCGCGCCGTGGCGATGCCGGCGACGCCGCCGGCCGCGAGGCTTTCATCCACGCTGCGCGCGATGACGGTAAGGTCGCCGGAGACCACGGGCGCGTCGCCTGCGGCGTAGGGGATGGATTTGAACACCGCGTTCGCGCGCGCCGAGATCGCCGGGCCGGCGCTCACCGGGGCGGGGCCGCGCGTCAGTTCGATCCGGTCCAGGAGCGGGGCCGGGGCGTAGTGCAGCGGCGGGTCCATGAGGTTTGGTCCGCCCGAGGCGAAGCGCTGGCCGTCGACGGCGACGGCGATGCGCGGGCCGAACAGGCCGCGATACTGCACCTGGCCGGACAGCGCGCCGTTATCGATCAGCGCCGCGCCAGGCAGGCGCGCCACAAGGCCGGCGGCGTCCGGCGCGGCGGCCGGCGCGTCGAGCACGGCGATTTCGCCGGGGCTTTCGTCCGATGCGCGGCCTGTGACGGTGATCACGTCCACCCAGCCGGAGCGGGTTTGAGGTTGAGCGGTTTCGGCGTCTTGCGCGCCGGCGGACAAGGCGAGCGCGGCGGCGCTCAGCAAAAGTGCGGAGGTCATAGGATATCCATGCGTCTGACCGGCGCAGGGTGCGCCGAAGAAGCGCCCGCTGCGGGCGCGTCGGATTCGGAGTCAGACGGGGGCGGGCGGCGCGCGCAGGCCCACAGGCGGTCTGGCCGGAAGCCGGGAGCCGGCCCGATCGAAGCAGGCGCGGCGGTCGGCGGGCGCTGCGGCGAACCGAACGGGCCGGGCGACGGCCGCCTCGGGAAGCGAGGCGGCGTGCGCCAGGGCGCAGATCGGGCAGTCCTTGTGGGTGGTTTCGGGCGAACCGCCGCCAAGACCGGTGAGCGCGGCGAGCTCTTTGAACAGAGCCCGCGCCTGCGCGTCCGGCTGCTGCTGCGAGCACAGGAGGTGCGCCGCGTCAGGACCCGGCCCGGCGCGGCCATGATCGGCCATGGCGCCGGCGGCGAACACCTGCAGCGTGATCAGCGCAGCGGCGAGGAGGCGGAGCAGGACCGTCATGCTTGTAATTCTATAACGGTCCTCCCGCCGTCCGCGCCAGAGTTTCCCGACGAGGCGCTGCAGTTCCGAGCGAATATGAAAACCCGAGGCGCGCCGGTCCCGCCCCGATTTCACCGCCGGCGCGGCGCCGGAGGCTTCGCATGGGGTTGAGAACGGCCTTGGAAACAATGTTCTTAAGTTGTGCTTGCCCAAATAACAATCTTTAGACACTCTCTGCCGGCCTGCAATCTGCAGGCGCAACACACGGGAGGATGATCATGGCGAAATCCCGCACGCTGGAAGTCGGCGCGGACAAGGGGGCCCAGTTCTGGGCTTATATTTCACCGTCCAACAACACCGCCCAGGTGCTCACCGACTGGGAGATCACGCTCACCCAGAAGGACGGCGACTGGACCGGGAAGATGAGCAAGAACGGCGATCAGCAGCTGCAGACGCCGGGCCTGTCGGGGGTGTTCGACGTCAAGGTCGTGGCCAGTGGAAACGGCTGGGGGCCGACCGAGCTGCAGGCCAAGGGCTCGCCCTCGGATGTGGGCTGCAACTCCAATTGCGCGTCCATGGTCGGCATCGTCGCCGACCAGGGCGGCGGCGGCGCCACCTACTGGACCACCTGGGACGCCATCTGCAGCTGACGGCAATGAAAAACCCCCGGGCCGACCGGACCCGGGGGTCTCTCTTCAAGACGCAGCGTGACGTCTAGAAGCGGGCCGAGGCGCCGAAGATCGCCGTCCAGCCGTACTCTTCATACTGCGAGTTCAGGCTGCGTCCTCCGGTCTCGACCACCGCGACGAAGGGCTCGTCGGTGATGTTCTTGAACTCGAGAAAGCCCTGGAAGTTTTCGGTGAAGTCATACTTCGCCGAGAAATCCACGCCCAGATGCTCGTTGGCGTACCGGTCGATCCCGTCGCCGCCCTCGTTGATGCCGTCCAGGAAGCGGTCGCGATAGGACGCAGCGATGCGCAGATCCAGCGGACCGTTCTCATAGCCGAGGATCAGGTTGGCGACGTTTTCCGACTGGCCCGGCACCGGAATCTCGCGCCCGTCCGGCAGGGTGACCTCGGAGTTCACATAGGTGTAGTTGGCGCCGACGATCAGCCCGGAGAGCAGCCCCGGAAGCTGGGTGAGGGCTTGCTGATAGTTCAGCTCGAAGCCCATCAGATCGGCCTCGTCCAGATTGATGAAGGTCTCAAGCTCGTCGAGATCCACCCCGTTCAGCGTCACGTCGTCGAATGCGGTCCCGGCGATGAAGTTCTCGATGCGCTTGTAGAACACGTTGGCCGACAGCACGGAGTCGCGATTGGGATAGTATTCCAGCGACGCGTCGAAATTGTCGGCCTGGGCGCGATCGAGATCGGGATTGCCCGCCTCGCCTTCCACGTCGCCGCCCGAGCGTTCGATCTGCACGAAGGGCGCGGCCTGCTCCGGGTTCGGGCGCACGATCGAGGCGTAGTAGGACGCGCGCGCGATAAGCTGGTCGGAGAGCGTGTAGCGCAGGTTCACGCTGGGCAGCCAGTCGGTGTAGCTGTTGGCCGCGTTGGTCTGGGAGACCACCACCGTGTCTTCGGCGAAGGTGACGCCGTCAACCATTTCGCCTTCCTCGATCACGTCGACCTGGTTGCCCACCGCGTCATATTCGGTGTCCTCGACCCGCACGCCGTAGACGATCTGCAGGTCGTTCACTTCGACCGTGTGCATCACATAGGCGGCGTAGATATCTTCATTGGCCTCGTAGTTCTCGACATTGGAATCGACCGCGGTGTCGATTTCCGCGATCTCGAACTGGTTGCGGTTCTGGTTGAAGAAGTCCCGGATCGCGCCGGCGTCCACCGCCGGGCCGAAATCGGCGAAGGGATAGTCCACCTCGCCCCGGAACTGGTCGAGGAAGAGGTCGCCGCCGGCGAAGTCCTCGAAGAAGGTGACGTCGGCTTCATAGCCCTTCTCGCGCAGGCGCACCTGGCCGCCGAACTTGATGAAGCCGGAGCCGCCGAACGCCCCGAAGTCCCGCTCGGCGTTGGCTTCGAAGGCCCATTCCTCGTCGCTCGTTTCGCCGTCGACCAGCTCGAAGCCGTCGAATTCATAGCCCGAGGCGTCGTTCCAGCCCGCGCCCGCGCCGTTGGCGAAGCCGATGGACGGCAGCTCGGGATTGCTGGTGTCGATGGTGAAGGAGCCGGAATCGAACTCCTGCACGAAGACGCTGTAAAGCGCGTTGTCCTCCACCTCGGAGGCTTTCGAGTAGGAGCCCTGGGCGTCGAAGATCCACAGCCCGGCCGTGCGCTCGCCGCCTGCGGCGATGGAGTAGATGGTCTGGGTTTCGAGACGGTCCTTCAGCTCGCGCTCGATCTCGATCTCGTCGCCCGGCTCGGCGTTGAGCACGGCCAGGGTCGAGGTGCTCGCGGGATCGACGACGCCGTCGCCGAACGGGATCAGCGCGACGGTGCGGAACTCCTGGTCGGAGAAGTCAGAATAGATCGAGCGGATGAAGAGCTCGGTCTCCGCGTCCGGCGCGAAATCGAGATTGACCGCCAGCGTGGTGCGCTCACGCTCCACCAGATAGTCGCGTAGCTCCACCTCGTTGGGGAAGGTGGCCGCGCCGGTCTCCCATTCCGCGTCGGTTTCGAAATTCTCCGAGCCGAAGGGGCGGTTCTGGTGGGCCAGCGAGATGGCGAGGCCCAGCTTGCCGTCGTTGAACTGGTCGGCGAAGGTCAGCGAGCCGCGATAGCCGGTCTCTTCGACGAGATCGGTGTAGATGCCCGCGGCGCGCGCGCGCAGCAGGCGCGAGGTCTGGTCGAGGCCGGACAGCGTCTCGATCTCGATATTGCCGCCGATCGTGTCGCCGGGCATGTCCGGGGTGAGCGTCTTGGTGATCTCGATGGCCGAGAGCACGTCGGCGTCCACCACGTCCAGCGGCACCTGACGGTCGCCGGCTTCCGGAGAGGGCAGGCGCACGCCGTTGAAGCTGGACGTGACAAAGTTCGGATCCAGGCCGCGGATCGAGACGTAGCGGCCTTCGCCCTGGTCGTTGATGACGTTGACGCCCGGCGCGCGGCGCGCGGCTTCGGCGACGTTTTCGTCGGGGATCGCGCCGATGGCGTCCGAAGACAGGACGGTGATCAGATTGTCGGCGGCGCGCTGGCGGTTGATGGCGCTGGTCAGCTGGCCGCGCTGGCCGACGACCAGGATGTTGTCGGACACCATCACGTCCATGCCGAGGGTGAAGTTCGTGGTCACCGTGTCGAACTCGGAGGCGACCACGACCTGACGGGTCTGCTCGTCGGCGCCGAGATAGCTGACTTCCAGCGTGTAGTCGCCGGCCGGCACGTTGGCGAAGCGGAACTCGCCCTGACGGTCGGTGGTGGTCGTCTGGCCGGTCTCCACGATGCGCACGATCGCGCCCTGCAGGCCGATATCGCCGGTGGCTTCGGTGATGCGGCCGGTGATCTCCGCAGCGTTCGCGGCGGTGGCGGCGGCGAGCGCCAGCGCCGAAGCGGCGCCGAGCATGAGTGCGGTGCGTTTCATTGAGTAATCCCCCTGGATTTCGCGCAGGTTTTAGCCGGGAATCCCCGATCTGACGCAGGGTTATCGAGCCTGCATGCTACGCCTCGCTTACAAACCCATGACAAACCCATGAAACCGGCGCGTGCTCCGCGCCGTTCAACCCGGTGATGCGACGGAACAACATGCCGATTACAACAGTAATATTGATATGATCGCTTGCCGGGGTCGAATTCGTCGCCAATTTTGTTATCATTTATAATCAGTGACCTAGGTGCCTCTCTGCTGGGCTTTCCTTGTTTGGTTCGCCCGCTCGATCCAGCCCGCCGGATCCGCACATCGCCCCACAATGTTGCCCAAGGGTGACACCGCCGTGTGATCCGTCTCGTGGCCCCGATCACGGCGCATGGCTTTCATCGATCCGTCATCGATCCGCCACCGCTCCGTTACGGTTCCTGCGTACCGGATCGCCCAGCTGACAGACCAGAAGGGGGTCCTCTCATGTCATACAAAGATCTGCTGCTCGCCGGCGCCGCCGGGTTCGCGATGCTGGCCGCCGCGCCCGCCCTCGCTCAGGAGCCCGCCCAAGGCGAAGACCTCGGCGACGACGCGCGTCCCTCCGAAGAAGATATCGCCACCGCCGACACGATCGTGGTGCTGGGTCAGGCGATCCGCTTCCGTAACCGCTCCGACGAAACCGAGCCGGTTCTCGAGTATGACAGCGAGTACTTCCAGCGCTTCGAGCCGCTGACCGCCGGCGACGCGCTGCGCCGCGTGCCGTCGGTGACCTTCCTGTCGGACGTGATCGAGAGCGACGGCCCGCGCTTCCGCGGCCTCGCCCCGTCCTACACCCAGATCCTGATCGACGGCGAGCGCGTGCCGGGCGGCGAGAGCGACCGCTCCTTTTTCATGGACCGCATCCCGGCGGAACTGATCGAGCGCGTCGAGATCGTGCGCTCCTCCTCCGCGCGCCGCACAGGCGACGCGGTGGCCGGCGCCTTGAACATCGTGCTGCGCGACGGCTATGACCTGGACGGCGGCTATGTGCGCGCCGGCGCCCTGCGCTTCGACGACGGCGAAGTTAAGCCGTCCTTCGGCGCGGTGTACGGCGGGGAACTGGGCGCGGGCCGGATCCTGCTCGGCGCCAACCTGCAGGGCCGCTACAACCCGAAGGAAAAGTTCTCGCTGCGCTATGGCGACAGTCCGGAGAACGATCCGAACTTCGCCACCAACGAGTTCGACAACCGCGAAGACCAGACCGACGTGCGCGACGGCGTCGATTATTCGTTCAACGCCCGCTACACGCTGGACCTGGCCAGCGGCGCGGTGTGGGAGCTGGGCGGCTACGTCACCTACACCGACCGCGAAGAGGCCGAGCGCTCCTTCGAGTATGACGATCCCACCGCGGTCACCGGCCCGGTGAACGCCGGCGGGAACCTGTTGACGGACAACCAGCAGCTCCAGGAAATCGAGCAGATCAACTACACGATCGACACCGATTTCGAGACCCCGGCCTTCGGCGGCGAGCTGGAGCTGCGCCTGGGCTATTCGCGCTTCGAAGAAGACCGGATCAACAACGAAGACGAGATCGATTTCGATGACGAAGAGGTCGCTCAGGAGCGAGAACTCACCGACATCCAGGACGATGAGCTGACCTTCGAAATCGGCCAGACCTACGAGCTGCGCGACGGCCTGGATTTCGAATTCGGTCTGTATGCTCAAACCAAGGAGCGCAACACCGAAATTCTCGCCGGCGATCAGGACGAGGCGTTCACCGGCGCCTGGGACCAGTTCTCCGATAGGCCGTTCGACCTGCGCACCTCCACCCCGGACGTGGACCCCTTCGAAGGCTCGGTGTCGACCATCGAGGAGCAGCGCCTGGACGTCTATGTCGTGTTCAACGGCGAGAACGGCCCGCTCTCCTGGGAGGCCGGCCTGCGCTATGAGAACACCTACGCCGACATCACCGACGCGGTGACGCCGCAGACCACCGAGAACGACTACTCCTTCCTGCTGCCGAGCGCCCATCTGCGCTACGAGCTGACCGACAACGACCGCGTCTACGCCTCGGTCGCGCGCACGGTCCGCCGTCCCGGCTTCAACGATCTCAACCCGGCGCTGCTGGAAGGCGAAATCGAGGACGACGACTTCCTGGGCAATCCGAACCTCAACCCGGAAAGCGCTTGGGGATTCGATCTGGGCTATGAGCGCCGTCTCGGCATGACCGGCGTGTTCGGCGTCAACGTGTTCTACCGCCAGGTGGAGGACCTGATCGAGCTGGCCACCACCGGTCAGGAAGGCTCTGAAGGCCCCGGCACCTTCGTCTATCAGCCGCGCAATGTCGGCGACGGCGACGTGTACGGGATCGAGTTCGACCTCTCCACCTCGCTCGCCGCGTTCGGCATGGAGAACACCGGCGTGTTCGCCAACTATTCGTGGCTGGACTCCGAAGTCACCGACTTCGCCGGGACCCGGCGCTTCAACGACCAGTCCGACTATGTCTTCAATGTCGGCTTCATCCAGTCGGTCCCGTCGCTGGACGGCGCCTTCGGCGTCACCTATCGCGAGCAGGGCGACGCTTTCGGCCGCGTGGTCGCCGAGGAGGTCGGCACGTCCTACGGCGCGGACCTGGAGTTCTTCATCGAGAAGAGCTTCGCCGAGCGCGTCACCGTGCGCCTGGTGGGCCAGAACCTGCTGAACGCGTCCAAGGACGAGTTCTTCAACAAGTTCGACAGCCAGGCCGACCAGCTCGCCCGCGACTTCGACGAGTACGAGCTGGAGACCGAGGACGCCGGTCCGGTCTTCCAGCTGATGGTACGCGCCGCCTTCTAAGGCCGCTCCATCGCCTGAACCGCCTTGCGGGCGGCGCGTCGTTTCCGGCGCGCCGCCCTTTTCATGTCCGGCGGGTCGCCGAATCCGCGCCATTGGAACAGGTCTGGCGCGCACCGCGTTCGGCCGCTGTTACCTGAACCGGAGGACGAGCCCGTCATGGCGAGACCGCTGGAAGTGCTGGTGCGCGATTATGAGTGGATCCACCTCTCGGTGGGGCTGATCGGCCATGTCAGCTTTCTGACCGGTTCGATCCTGTTCTTGCCCGCCTTCGAGCCGCTCAAGACGCTGGGGGTTTGGCTGTTCATCATCGGCGCGAGCGCCATGCTGATCGGCTATGCCGGCCGCGCGCTGGTGGATTTTTACGAGAGTCATGAAGGCCGCGAACGCAGCCGGAACGCCTGACCCCGCCTTCGCGCTTGCGCCCGCCGGCCCTTTATGGGCCGACGCGAGCGCAGCGAGCCTTCAAGAACCGGGCGCGTCCGCGCCCGCAAGGGCGACCGCCCGCCGGCCCTTTATGGGCCGAACGCGAGCGCAGCGAGCCTTCAAGAACCGGGCGCGTCCGCGCCCGCAAGGGCGACCGCCCGCCGGCCCTTTATGGGCCGAACGCGAGCGCAGCGAGCCTCTAAATGAAGATGGTGTCCCCGACTGGATTCGAACCAGTGGCCCCGGGATTAGGAATCCCGTGCTCTATCCTGCTGAGCTACGGGGACGCCGGGATGGTCTTACCAAGGCCGCGCCGTTCTCGCCAGTCTTCGGCGCGCAGGCCTGAAAGTGCGTCTGATGCGAATATCCTATGCGGGCGGCGTGTATGGTTTGCCTCGACGGGGGAAGCCGCCTAGCTCTCAGGTGGAGCGAGGAAGAAGGAGCGGCGTCATGCATGCCTGTCTCTATTTCAGCGAGGCGGCCGGCGTGGACGGGTCCGTGGTCATGCGCGAGCGTCTGAGCGAGCTGTCCGCGGTCAGCCAGCCGAACAATCGGCGCGACGGCCTGACCGGCGTGCTGGTCGGCTCCGGCGATGCGTTCCTTCAGTATGTGGAAGGGCCGCGCGCGCCGCTGGCGGCCTTGATGGAGCGGATCTACGCCGACGCGCGCCACCGCAGACTCGTAGTCGCATGGGCCGGAGATATCGAGACCCGCAGCTTCGCCAACTGGGCGATGGCGCCGATCCAGCCGGGCCGTGAAAGCGCCTCGCGGTTCGATTACGCCATGCTGGCCGAAGAGGGGTCGGGCGCGCTAATGCGCCGCCTGGCCGACATCGCCGCGCGCTCGGAGAAAATCGCCGGCGCCCCCATCGAGCTGGGTGACGACGTGGTCCGGTTGTAGCTGGCCTTCCCTGGCGCGCTGGTCTAGCGTCAAACTCTCGTCGAACCGATTCAGGGGTGATCGCCGCATGACCGAAACGACCGCCCAGACGCGCATCCTCCTGGTGGAGGACGATGATCAGGAGGCTTTCCTGTTCGAGAAAATGCTGCGGGAGGAGGCGGGCGCCACGGACATCGTACGGGCCGTGGAGGGGCGGGGCGCCCATGAGGCGGTGACGGCCGGTGACCAGCCGCCTGACTGCGTCGTGCTCGATCTGCATCTGTCCGGAGAGGACGGGCTCTGGCTGCTCGATCAGCTGCTCGCCGACGAGCAGCTGGCGCGCATTCCCGTCATCGTGTTCTCCGGCGACGCGGCCAGGCTTCAGCGGGCCTGCTCGCAATTTCCCAACGTGGTCTCCTCCATCCGCAAGCCGGAGACGCTGGATCAGTACCGCGCCGCGCTGACCATCGTCGCCGCCACGCTGCAGGCCGCCCTGGGCGAGCGCTGAACGCCGGCTTGCACGCCGGCGCCCGCCCGCTAGGCTCGCCTCGAGACAATGCGGGAGGCGGACATGGATTTTTCCGGCAAGACGGCGGTGGTGACCGGCGGCGCCAGCGGCATCGGCAAGGCGGTCGCCGAGGCGCTGCATGCGCGCGGGGCGAAGCTGGCGATCGCCGACATGAACGGCGAGGGCGCCGCGCAGGCCGGCGCGGCTTGCGGCGGGTTCGGCGAGCGGGTCGACGTCACCGACGAGTACGCGCTCACCCGCTTCCTCAACAAGGTCGAGCGCACGCTGGGGCCGGTGGACGTCTATGTCTCCAACGCCGGGATCGGGGTCAGCGACGGGCCCGGCTGGGGCGCGGGCGACGCGCCCAACGCCTCCTGGGAGGCGTGCTGGCGGGTCAATGTCATGGCCAGCGTCTACGCCGCCCGGCATCTGGCGAAAGCCATGGCCGCGCGCGGCGGGATCTTCGTGATCACCGCCTCGGCCGCCGGTCTGCTCGCTCAGATCGGCGATGCGCCCTACTCGGCGACCAAGGCGGCCGCCGTCTCGTTTGCGGAGAATCTCGCCATCGCCCATGGCGATGACGGCCTGCAGGTGCACTGCCTGTGTCCGGAAGGGGTCAGGACCCCGCTTGTGGAAGGCATCGAACGCGGCGCGCAGGGCCTCTCCGGCTATATCGAGGCGAGCACGGTCGCCGAGGCGCTGCTCTCCGCCATGGAGGCGAAGCGGTTTCTCGTGACCACCCACGAAAACACGTCGCAATACGCCGCTATGAAAGGCGCTGAACGCGACAAATGGGTGGGCGGCATGCGCAAGCTGCGCCGCATGCTGCTGGAGGCCAATGGCGGGCGCCCGTTCTAGGCGCGCCATGCGTTGAGGTGGGGATGACCGGTACGCAGATTCAGCGCGCGCGGGGCTATGACGCGATCGAGATCGGCGACAGCGCCGAGCTCACCCGCGCCGTCACCGCCAACGATCTCGTGTTCTATTCCCACGCCAGCGGCGATCTCAATCCGCTGCACCTGCCCGAGCTGGACGGGGACGGCGACGGGGTGGCCGAAGCCTTCGCCCCCACCGCCTGGCTCGCCGGTCTGCTCTCGGCGCTCGTGGGCAACAGCCTGCCCGGTCCCGGCTCGCGCGCCACCGCGTTCAAGGGCGAGGCCGGCGCGCCGCTCAGGCTTGGCGAGACCGCCTCGGCCCGCATCGAGGTGACCGCCAAGACCGATGGCGCGCTCACCTTGAAAGGCGAAGTGACGGGGCCGTCGGGCGTGGCGATGAGCGCCGAACTCACCGTCCTGCCACCCGACCAGCCGCGCGATTTCGACGCCTATGATCTGCCCGGTCTCATGGTGCGCCGCCATCCCCATTTCGATCGGCTGTTGAAGGCCTGTGACGGGATCGACCCGGCGCGCACCGCGGTGGCCGCACCCCACGGCGAGGAGGCCCTCGGCGGCGCGCTGGAGGCGGCGGCCTACGGGCTCGTAACGCCCATCCTGGTGGGCGTGCGCAAAGAGATCGAGCGGGCGGCGAAGGCGCTTGAGGCCGACCTGTCCGGCATCGAAATCATCGAGGCGAGCGATGCGGCCGACGCCGCGGCCAAGGCCTGCCGCCTGGTGGCGGAGGGCTCGGCTGGCAGCGTGATGAAGGGCCATCTGCATACGGATACGTTCCTGCGCGCCGTGCTCGACCGGCGCCACGGGCTGCGCGGGGACCGGCGTATCTCCCATTGCTTCGTGCTGGACGTTCCGGGCCGGGAGGACCTGCTGTTCGTCACCGACGCGGCGGTGAACATCACGCCCGATCTCATGGCCAAGGCCGACATCGTGCAGAACGCCATCGATCTCGCCTGCGCATTGGGGATCGACACCCCGCGCGCCGGCGTCCTGTCGGCGGTGGAGACGGTCAACCCGGCCCTGCCCTCGACGCTGGACGCCGCGGCGCTGTCGAAAATGGCCGATCGCGGTCAGATCAGGCGCGGCCTGGTGGACGGGCCGCTGGCCATGGACAATGCGGTCGACCGCGAGGCGGCCAAGGTGAAGAAGCTTACCGGCGAAGTGGCGGGGCGCGCCGATATACTGGTGGCGCCCGATCTTGAAGCCGGCAACATGCTCGCCAAGGAGCTCACCTATCTGGCGCGCGCGCAGAGCGCCGGCATCGTCCTGGGCGCCAAGGCGCCAGTGATCCTCACCAGCCGCGCCGACGACGCCTTCTCACGCCTGGTCTCCTGCGCGGTGGCGGCGCTGCATGCCTGCTGGCTGAAAACCGGCGAGCCCGCGCCGGGGCTGAAACGGGACGGGTGATGGCGATCCTCACCCTGAACGCCGGCTCCAGCTCCCTGAAATTCGCCGTGTTCTCCCGCGACGGCCGGGCGCGTCGCCTCTCCGGCCATGTGGACGGGGTGGGCCGGGACGCGGCGCGCATCACGGTCAAGCGCAAGGGCGAACCGGACGAGACGCGCACGCTGAGGCGCGGCGGCTCCCATGAAGGCGCGCTGGAGGCGGCGCTGGAGATCGCCGGCGAGGCGGCGGGCGAGACGGTCCATGCGGTCGGCCATCGCATCGTCCATGGCGGCGCCGAGTTCGAACGCCCGGCCGCGATCACGTCGGAGGTGGAGGCGGCGCTGGAGCGCCTGGTCCCGCTGGCGCCGCTTCACCAGCCCCATAATCTCGAAGCCGTGCGCACGGCGCGCCGCGCCTTTCCGGGCGCGGCCCAGATCGCCTGTTTCGACACCGCGTTTCACCGCAGCCATCCGTTCACGGCCGACGCCTTCGCCCTGCCCCGGCGCTATTACGACCAGGGGGTCCGGCGCTACGGGTTTCACGGCCTGTCTTACGAGTTCCTCACCGCCCGCCTCGCCGAGCTCGAGGGCGGCGCGCCCGTGCGCGCCGTCATCGCACATCTGGGCTCGGGCGCCTCTCTATGCGCGGTGAAGGACGGGACAAGCTGCGACACCTCCATGGGGTTCTCCGCCCTGGACGGCCTGCCCATGGCCACGCGGTGCGGCCAGATCGATCCCGGCGTCCTTCTCTATCTGATCGCCGAGCAGCGATACGACGCAGAGGCTCTGACCGATCTTCTGTACAAGGAGAGCGGGCTGAAGGGGTTGTCGGGGACGAGCGGCGACATGCGCGAGGTGGAGGCCGGCGAAAGCGAGGACGCCCGCCAGGCCTTCGACTATTTCGTTCACCGCTGCCGCCGCGAGATCGCAGCCCTGTGCGCCAGCCTGCAAGGGCTCGACGCGCTGGTCTTCTCCGCCGGCATCGGCGAACACTCGCCTGGCGTGCGCGCGGCGGTGTGCGAGGGCCTCGGCTGGCTCGGCGTCCGGCTCGACCCCGAGGCGAACGCCGCGGCGAAGAACGAGGCTGCGCTGATCAGCACGGCGGGCTCCGCCGTCCGGGTCTGGGTGATCCCCACCGACGAAGAGCAGGTCATCGCCGAAGCGGCGGCGACATTCGTCTAGAGCGTCATCCTGACTGATTGAATCGGATTGGGGATTCCCATGGAGACCGAACTCTGATTCAGACTGTCTGCCGGGAGAGGAGGCCGGCGGACATGTCCAAGGCGTTATCTGTCGATCTTCGC